>NZ_MCUV01000010.1 GCF_002873395.1 Vibrio sp. 10N.286.49.B3
TCACCGTCCGTATCAGGCACGATATTTACCACAACATCGGCTTCGGTTGGGCTACTCAGGCTAACCGTAAACTCGGCATCGTCACCTTCATTAACAATAACAGGATCACTAATCGATAAGGTGGGTTTATCGTTATCGGGGTTATCACCAGGGCCGTTGCCGCCATCAGTGATGGTCGCCTCACCGGTGACGCCCGTCTCACCGTTGGTGGTAATGCCACCACTTTCAGTAACCACAAGACCAAAGGTTTCATCGCCTTCGTAGACGTCATCCTGTATCGTCTCAACATAAACATTTATTGTTGTAATACCAGCAGGAATAACGACATTGCCTTGGTCATCAACGACTAAAAATATCTCCTCACCTAAATCATCAAAATAACTAGCAGTGATTACTCCTACATCATCAACTTCTGATGTAAAACCTCCAGAGTGGTCGATAGCTAAATTAAGAGTAATATCTTCTGTTGCTTCATTAGATAAGCTTACATAAAACTGAGCGGTTTGACCTTCATTTACAATGCCTTCAGATTCAATGGAAAGCTCCGGGCTTAAAATGTACCTTGCATCATCGCTACCTTCATCTGACTCATTACCTGCCTTATCGATAATAGTCGCAACAACTTCAACAACATCATCGGGCGCTGGAACTGGGTACTCAAAAGGGACGCCATTGTCTAAGTGTTCTTGAGTTATTGTGGTATTTGGTTGGTCTGAAACAACCAACGTGTCGCCAACCTCAGCAGAGTCTGGCAACTCAACAACAACATTAACTAAACCATCTAATTCATTGCTTGTTATTACACCATCATTATTTAAATCTTCGACTATTGTTACCGTTGGTGCAGCTGGAGCTTGCTCATCAAGTATTTCTAATATCGTCAGTATTTGTGTTTTAGATAAACCTAAACTTTCAAACCCTTTTGTCACGAAATCTGTCGAAGCTAGCTTCTCAGTACCGTCTCGTTCAACGGCTCCAGTCACTGTTAGACTTGAGCCTTGTGATTCGCCTGCAGCAGGTGCATCTTCAGTATTAGCCGTTGGATCATTGCCTTGCTCTATTGCTGCAAATATATCAGCTACATCATCTGTTATATCAATAGCCTGATTATCACCTGCGATAAAAGAAACTCTTGTCTCTTCATCAAATGACTTTCCTGTGGGAGCATTAAAGATAACATCACCAGGTTGTAATTGTTCCCCTGGGTTGACAACTTTTACGTTACCAGTAGAGTCAATGACAATTATTTGCCCTGCAGTAAGCGCTATTTCAGCCATTAAAGTACTAATATTCATATAAGTTCTACCTCAAAATTCTCTAACCAACCACACCATCACAGTAGCGTCAAAATAATGTCAGATGCAGATTAACTGTTTATAGTATACACAATAACGAAGCACAACAACAATAATGCAATCATTCCCACCCAAAACAGCAATAAAAGGAACACTTTGATTACAAATAATGCTATACATTTAACTAGTGATTATTTTGCTATTGATTCAAAGGTAAGAATTGTTCTAAAAACATTCAATTAAGACTGACCTATTACAGATACCACCTATACTTATACATTAAGTTAATGTGTTTACAGAAATGATGACCTTACAAGCACTGTCAATTTAATGACTCTTTGAATATTGAATTTATCGCAAAAATCTAACCTTTACATATAGTTTAAAGTTAATTTTGAGAGGAGAATAATTTTGAATTGGAATCGATTGACAACAGTGAGTTGCTTGGTGATGCTTAGTCTACCAGCCTACAGTCAAACTTTAGAGCAAGCCGTTGCCATCACTCTAGCAACTAACCCTGAACTTAAGAGTGCTTTTAATGAGTACATGAGTAAGCGTTATGATCATGAAGCATCAAGTGGAGCTTATCGGCCAACGATTGATCTCGATGCAGGATTAGGTTATGAAGATGTTAATGATGCTGATGGGACTTCTGACCCAGATCTATTTCGTAAAGACGCAACGATTTCTTTAAGCCAACTCATATGGGATGGCTCTGCGACCCTAAATGATATGGATAGAACAGCAGCAGATGCCGAATCTGTTCGTTATCAATTACTAGCTGATGCTCAAGATAAAGCCCTTGAAGTTACCAATGTGTATCTTGAATCAGTGAAAGCTTATGAAGTTTTGGCATTGTCTGAAAGCAACCTTGATGTTCACAAAGAGATTTATCGAGACATCAGAAGGCGTGTGGAATCTGGAATTGGCTCAACAGCGGATATGTCACAGGTTGAGGCTCGTGTAGCTAAAGCTCATGGTAATTTATTAGCTGCTCAAAATAACCTTTTCGATGTGCATACGCAATTTACACGACTTGTTGGGCAAACCCCTCAGGGTCTAATTTTCCCAAGAGCTGATCAAGTCGCTTTACCACTAACTGTTGAGCAAGCAATAGACACGGCTTTTATTGATCACCCTGTTATTAAAATTTCCAAGGCTGATGTTGACTCTGCCAAATTTCAATACCAACAGAGTAAAGGTAAAAACTACCCTACTATCTCATTTGAAGCTGCGCAAACTTGGCGTGATGATGCTGGAGGGGTCAAAGGTAGTAGCGATGAGTTATCCGCAATGATACGCATGCGCTATAACCTATATAATGGTGGTACTGATGCCGATCTATCAGAAAGTGCCGCATACCAACTCAATAAAGCCAAAGATCTTCGCGATCGCGCTTACCGTTCAGTGGAAGAAGGCTTAAAACTATCTTGGAGTGCATTAGACTTAACTGTACAACAAAAAGAGTTTTTATCTGATCACGTTGATGCTGCATCGGACACTGTTATTGCTTATGGCAAACAATACAAAATTGGTAAGCGTACTCTTCTTGATGTTCTAAATACTGAGAATGAGTTATTTCAAGCACGAAAAGATTATCTTGATGCTAAATATGCTGAGCAATACGCAAAATATAGGGTAATGAATGCAACAGGAAGTTTACTTCCTGCTTTAAGAGTTGATATTCCAGAAGAATGGAATCAAGAGGTGGAGTACTAATATGTTTAAAAATCTAATCCCTCTGTTTATTACCGTCAGTCTAGCTGCATGTTCACATATAGATAACAAAGATGGTGAATATGAGTACATTGATACACCCGTTGCTAATCAGCAAGATGATTTACAAGATGATGACCGTGACGGTGTTATTAATGCTCGTGATTTATGTCCTGGTACTCCATCAACAGCTGAACTTGACAATGACGGTTGTGGAGAATATGTAAAATCCTCAGAAAAAATGCAATTGCATATCTTATTTGCTAATGATTCAACAGTCATAAACCAAGCATTTACTGATCAAATACGTCAAATGTCTGAGTTTTTAAAAGCGTATCCAACAACGTCTATCGAATTACAAGGCTATGCTAGTAAAACTGGCCCTTCAGATCATAACCTTTATCTATCAAAAGAACGTGCTGCGAACGTGAGCAATATGCTACTAAGCTATGGTATCGCTTCATCTAGAGTAAAAACCATCGGGTTTGGTGATACTCGACCTGGCGAAAAAGGAACCGATGAAATCAGCCATGCGCTAAACCGTAAAGTAGTCGCGACGGTGATAGGTTTCAGTGGAAAAGTCAAAGATGAGTGGACCATTTTCACGAAAATCAAAAAATAATACTTAGTTATTAATATAAAGCGTATAATTCTAACAATAATTATGCGCTTTTTTTTAAATTTTCGTGTGCAACTTTTCGTAAAATGATACTCTACCTAAGTCTAATCTATTGAGAAATATACCATGAGCAAATTAACTGCCGATATTCAAGCTAACTTAGAACTTTTCATTACAGACTCTGTTGCCAATAAATTGGTTTGGGGACTTCGCAATGAAGAAGGTTGGCTTGCATGTGATTCTACAGAATTTGAAAACAGCGAAGTAATGCCTTTTTGGTCATCAAAAGAAGACGCTATGACTCATAATGTTGAAGAGTGGGCTGATTTTGAAGTACTTGAGATCCCTCTTGATATTTTTGTTGAAGATTGGCTATTAACTCTTTCTGAGGATGGTGTTTTAGTCGGTATTAACTGGAACCAAAGCCTTGAAGGTAAAGAGCTAGAGCCAAGTGAACTAGCAAAACTATACCTATAATAAGCCGTTAAGTTCTCGTTATAGTAGTGCGCTTTAATTTATTTATTGCGCACTATATTTTATTCAGTATTTAACCAGAACCACTGCTTATTTCTGCTTTGCTTTTAAGTCTGCCATAATACTTTCTTTATCATTCAAATAATCAGCTAACCCTACCTTGCGTAATTCACAAGCAGGACAATCACCACAACCACTGCCAATAATGCCATTGTAACAAGTTAATGTTTGTTCCTTGACTAACTCTAATGCATTGTATTGATCAGCTAATGCCCATGTTTCTGCTTTATTTAACCACATTAATGGCGTTTCAATAGTAAATGTACGATCCATACCTTTTACCAAAGCACTATTCATTGTCTCAACAAAATCATTACGACAATCAGGGTAACCTGAGAAATCCGTTTCACAAACACCGGTAATCACGCTTTGTGCGCCAATTTGGTACGCATAAATACCAGCAAGAGTTAAAAACAATATATTTCTTCCTGGGACAAATGAGTTCGGTAAACCATTATCTTGTAACTCATGGGATACCGCAATATCATCTCTTGTTAGTGAACTAATGGCTAATTCATTTAAAAGACTAACATCCATAACCTTATGTGCTGTAACGCCTAATTTTTTGGCAAGCTTTTGTGCAACTTCAATTTCTAAACTATGACGCTGACCATAGTCAAAAGTAATCGCATGTACTTCATCATACTCCTGTAAAGCTTTAACTAAACATGTTGTTGAATCCTGTCCACCACTAAAGACCACTACTGCTTTTTTCATTTTAAGCCCTGCACTATAAAGTTTATTACTATTCCAAAAATGCTATCAATTATACGTTGATTGATTTAAATCACTAGTAACTGTCATGAAGTTTAAATATGCTTAAAGTTAACTTTTATTCTTTTTAGGTAAATCATGTACAAACTCATTGCACTGGATATGGACGGTACCCTTCTTACTAGTCAAAAAAACATCTCTGCACCAACCAAAGAAGCGATTAAAAAAGCAAAGGAACTTGGTGTTACTGTTGTTTTAGCATCTGGTCGACCACTAGAAGGCATGCAAAGCAAACTGGATGAGCTCAATATTAACACGGACCAAGACTTCGTACTTTACTACAATGGCTCAATGGTTAAGAACGTCGCGACTGATGAGATCATTCACTCAAAGATCACTGATGGTAAAGCAGCAAAAAAAATAGCACAACTCGCTGATAAACTCGATGTCAATGTACATGCTTTTAGTCAAGTACATGGCTTAATTACACCTAAAAATAGTGAATACACAGAGTTAGAGGCAAAAATTAACGGGCTTACTATCAAAGAATTTGACTTTTCAACGCTTGAAGATGACCACCCTATTATCAAAACGATGATCGTAGCAAAGCCTGAACGCTTAACTCAGGCACTTTCGTCGATACCAGCTGAGTTTTATCAACAATTTACAATAGTACAAAGTGCTCCATTCTTTTTAGAGTTCCTTAACACTGAAAGTAATAAAGGTGTTGGTATTAAAGCGATCGCAGAGCATTTAGGTATAAAGCAAGAAGAAGTGATATGTGTTGGTGATGCCGAGAATGACCATCATATGTTGAAATACGCTGGATTAAGCATTGCTATGGATAATGCAACAGCAGAAACAAAAGCTATCGCTGATCATATCACCACCAGCAATGATGACCATGGTGTAGCAAGAGCAATAGAACAATTTATCTTAACTGTATAATACCTGTTTTTAGCGAATTACTCCCTATTCCCGGCTAAGCGACTAGGGAGTGATTCGTTCTATAGAGTTCTACTTACTTTTTCTAAACGGTATAAAGAATAGCATCATAGCAATCAGCAACGCAGGGTATCTTGCTACTTCAATCATTGCCGAGTAATAACTACTATAGCTATACGTTAAATGTAATTTATCTAAGCTACTAAAAACAATAATCAACAGTAAACCAATAAAAGCGGATTTAAACGAAAGCTTTCGTTCACCAGACAACCATTTTTTCGGGATAAATAAGCGTAAGGTTAACAATGCACAAACTGCAAACAATTGAGCAAAAACAACCTGCCAGAATATACAAAATAATGCGAGCGTAATAGCTGATAGTGCAAGCCATGTCGATTTAGCAGAGATCAAAATATCAACATCAAGCGATTTTTTATTTTCTAAACGTTGCAGATGCCAAACCACTAAGTAGCCTATAACTCCCCCGACTATGCCATCACTAAGAAAAGCCATACCAGCATAATACTGAGCGATAAGGATCCATACAATAATGAAACCACTCACCATATGATACTTGCGATAGTACCTAGGATATATTGCTTGCTTGAAAACCATAATACTACTAACCCAAAGACCTAATGCAAGGTTAGGGAAACTAAAACCGACATCATTAAATGATTGAAGCTGCGGTATATAAGCGTAAGGTGGTGCATAACTGAAACCTTGCCTTGCCACTAAAATAAGCAAAGTTGTCGTTATAAGAGTAAATATAAAGCGATTAAAGACGGCTTTTTTTGCACATGAAAGTAAGACTGGTAACAGTAAAACCAATGCCCATGGCTGAACTAATACGTCACCCTGTAACAAGGATTGTTCGAAAAAAGGCGCCAATGATTCCAACTGCAACTTAAGCCATAATAACCCATTAAGCTCATGTTGATGAATAATAGGAGCCGCTAACTTTAAATCATCGACATAGACGCTAGCTTGATTTGTTGCGCCTAAATACAGTGCTGTAATACCTTGCCACTGCTCAGGAAAGCGATACTGCTCAGAAGTCATTTTATCTGGAGAGATAAGCATTGCAGAGTTTGTTTCAATACCATAATGAGGGGCAAACCAAACCGGTAAAACCGAACCACCCGCTGGATTCTCAAATTGGAAAGCGACAATTTCTGAATCAGATTGGCAATCATAAATTACCGCGGTATCTGTGTACCCTAACTTTTTCACAGCGGTAACAACTAGCCCAGCTTCTTCCCACGCCTCTCGCTCTGCAGCACGAAAAGGTTCTTCACCAGCATCAATAAGACCGCCAGGTAATGACAGCCTTTTTGTCACCTTTTCATTTACTAACAATAGCTTATCATCAGCACGAATTAGACATAAAGCACCATTAACCTCCTTACTGATAGCAAGAGAATTGGCATAGCTTGTGATAGGTACTAGAATCGCTAAAAAACTAAGAAATATCGATAATACACCTGCTTTATTTTCAAAAGAGAAACAACTTTCCACTGAATACATCCTTATGATTTTAATTGCTTTCGTAACCAGTGGATATGATTGTTAAAGCCCATTTTATTATAAAAAGACTGTGCTGGACTATTGAACTCCCAAACCTCAACAAATACCTGCTTTACACCATATAACATAAAGGTCGTTTCTATTTTATCAAATAAAGATTTTGCAATATCCGCATGTCGGTATTCAGGTACGATATACAACTCATCAATGCTTCCCATAAATACCGGCTTACTCACTGAAGAAATTAGTTCACAAAAATGACCCGTTATAAACCCTATGATAACTTGGTTACTTTTAGCGACATAAACCAAACACTCTGGATCATCTAAATATCGAGCTATACTTTTTTCCTCTTGCACCTCTTCCGCTGTTTTAAAATGCTCGGGTTCAGCTAGATGATGGTGGTGATGCAAATCAAACATAAGTTCGTTTAGCTTTTCTAAATCTTCATAGTTTGCTGAAACAACTTCGATATTGGATTGCGGAACTAACGCATTCATAATACAAAAACTCAATCGGATAGAATTACAAAGTAGCTTAACATGCGACTCAACTCTAAAGGGACTGATAATGAGAAAAAATTTAGCTGTCCAAATAAGCAGTGTTAACTCAGCCTAACAACGACATAACTGCCACTATCGATAGCTAAAACTGGAATTAACAATCAGTTTACACGCATAAAAATTTCCAAATAGACAATATGAATCCATGAGCATTCGTAATCATGATCAATATCAAGTTAATTTCATACTTTTTTTAGATTTAGCACCTAAAAGTTGGGTATAATAACCACAGATAGATTAATAAATAAACAAACTGTAATTTTAATACCACAATATAAGACATACAAAAAAGTGACTATTTATGCAGTTTAATTTTTCTCATTTAATATTTCTAATAACATTGTCAGAAGGATATGTACAATGAAACGCGATTACTTTGGCATTTGTATTACAAGAGCAATGCTGCTTGAAAATATAAAATCGACTTTTACTCACGTTAGGGCTTACGAAAAAAACACTCTTGAACCTCTTGATCTAAAAGTGCTACTTGCTTTCCCCCAGATGTCAGGACATGAGCTGCTTAATACTATGCAGGGATCGCATCAGTTAATTTGGCGTGCATCTCACCATTGCCCATCATTCAGTTAGCCCGCACTCAATTTACTTTTCTTAGTTAAAGGACGCACTTTTTTTATGCGTTCTTTGTCTATTTTCCCTTCTAATTCTATCTAATATGGTCTAATTATCCGCATTGTCTTAAACTAAATATTAATTTCTTATATTTTCTGATACATTAGAGTTAATACTCTATTTTTTGGTTTAGGGATTTTATGAAGATTAATTCTCGCCTACTAATGCTAGCACTTCTCAGCGCTTCTGCTTCTGTGCCGTCTATGGCTGCGCCTATTTCCTTTCAAAATGCATGGGAAATTTTACAGCAAAACAACAACTCGCTGGCAGCCCAACGTTCCAATGTTGACCGTTATCAGCACTTGCAAAGTGCAACGAAAAACCTAAATTTACCTTCCGTCACGCTCGGAGCAAAATACACCCACTTAGATAATGATGTGACTATTTCAGGTAAACAATTTTCAGATAGTCTAAGTGGCTTAGATCCAACTTTTGGTAGTTTACTTCCTTTACTTGACAATGTTACCTCGACCGTTACTGAGCAAGATATTTTCACTTCATCTATCCGTGCTATATGGCCGATTTTTACTGGTGGTCGCATCACTGCTGCGCAAAATGCTGCGCAAGGACAGTCTGAAGAAGCACGAAGCCAACTGGCGATGGAAGTACAAGCAAGATATGAAGATCTCAGTAAATACTATTTCTCTGTTCTATTGGCTCAAGATGTATTAAAGACTCGTCAAGCGGTCGAGAAAGGACTTCGTCATCATCGAGATTTTGCCTTAAAGCTGGAACAACAGGGTCAAATAGCACGAGTAGAAAGGTTACAAGCAGAAGCTTCGCTCGATAAAGCGAAGGTTGATCAAAGAAAAGCGCAGCGAGATCTAGATATTGCTCAACTGGCATTAACTGAAGTTCTTGGCGTACAAGAGACTGTAGAACCAAGTGGACAATTATTTACTAACACTTCGCTCCCTCCTCTCAATATCTTTATCGACCAAACTTTAAATACTTACCCAGGTTTAGGCATATTGGATGCGAAAGAGAAACAGGCTTCAAGCTTAATTGCTGCAGAGAAAGGCAAATATTACCCAGAAGTTTTCCTCTATGGTGATTATAGCCTGTATGAAGACGACTCTCTTGCCAGTCAAGTAAAACCGGACTGGCTTGTTGGTATCGGTGTTAATATCCCATTAATTGAAAATACTGGTCGCTCGCAACATGTCAAAGCCGCTCATAGTGCCGCATCTCAAGTCAAATATTTAAAAGCGCAAGCCAAGCAAGATCTCACCGTTTTAGTAAAGAAAACTTACTACGAAGCACAGCAAGCGATGGAAGAAACCAGTGGTCTTAATTCAAGCCTCAAGCTCGCTTATGAAAATTTAGATCTACGCCAGAAAGCATTTAATCAAGGTCTATCTACTTCCTTAGAGGTTGTTGATGCTCAACTTTATCTCGCTAGTATCGAAACTCAGCAATCTGTTGCTCGATTCCAATACCTGCTCTCTCTCAATAAATTATTAGCACTAAGTAGTGAACTGACTGCTTTCCCTCAATATAAAAATAATGCCATTACCAAAGACACAGCATTCATCAATAAGGATCCAGCATGAAATCTATCAAACCATTTATTTTCGCAAGTGTTGCTTTAGGTGTCATTGGCTGGGTCGGCTATAACTTTTATCAAGCTTACCAACCACAACCTATTCGTTTACAAGGTCAAATTGAAGCCAAGCAATATACTATTTCATCAAAAGTACCGGGACGAATTGATCAAATATTAGTAAGACAAGGAGATGACGTAGAGAAAGGTCAGTTAATTTTCACCCTATTAAGCCCTGAAATTGATGCCAAACTTGAACAAGCGATTGCCGGTCAAAAAGCAGCGGGAGCTCTTGCGCTCCAGGCAAATAATGGTGCTCGTGAACAACAAGTACAGGCATCTAAAGATCAATGGCATAAGGCCAAGGCCGCTGAAGAGCTAATGGAAAAAACCTACAATCGTATCAATAACTTGTATAAAGATGGTGTAATTGCTGAACAAAAAAGAGATGAAGCAAAAACACAATGGCAAGCGGCTAAATACACTGAAAGTGCTGCATTTCAAATGTACCAGCTTGCAAAAGAAGGTGCCCGCGATGAAACAAAAATTGCCGCGGCTGAAAAAGAACGCATGGCAGCAGGAGCCGTGGCTGAAGTTGAGGCATACGCTAAAGATACCAGCATCTACAGTTGGTTTGATGGTGAAGTATCCCAGGTTTTGTTAAATAGTGGAGAGTTGGCGCCGCAAGGTTTCCCTGTTGTCACTGTTATCGATACCCAAGATGCTTGGGCGGTATTAAATGTTCGCGAAGATCAACTTAGTGCTTTTTCTAAAGGACAAACCTTTGATGCTTACCTACCAGCACTACAAGAAACCTTATCTTTCTCGGTTTCACATATTGCAGCAATGGGCGATTTTGCCACATGGCGATCAACCGATGCTAGTCAAGGCTTTGATCTTAGAACCTTCGAAATAGAAGCTCGTCCTACTGATCCTTCCGTCGAGCTAAGAATGGGAATGAGCCTAGTGGTCGAATTACCCACTGAAACAACTACCTACTGAAACAAAGTAATAAGGAATAGCCGTGATCTCAACTCAATGGCAGATAATTAAGCAAGATAAATGGTTATTATCTTGCTTGACATGGATACCTATTGCTCTCGCATTACTGATTTGGGGGATTTTCTCACAAGGTATTGCTAGAGAGTTACCAATCGGTGTTGTCGATCTTCAACATAGCCAACTATCACGCTCTCTAATACGCCATTATGATGCATCATCGAGTTTATCGGTCGCGCAGCAGTTTGACGATGTTAGCCAGGCAAAAGAAGCAATGATAAGCCAGGACATTTATGGTTACCTCGTTATACCCCGTAATTTTGATAAGGGTATCTACCAAGCACTGCCACCACAGGTTTCGCTCTTTTTTAATAGCCAATTTATTCTTGTTGGTCGAATTATTAACGGTGCAGCGCTGCAAGCTCAGGGAACATTTAATGCTCAACTTGGTGTCGCTAAAGGGCTCGTACATGGTGATACCACGTTAAAACAAGCACTAGGTAAAGCTGTCACTGTTCGAACCCAAATAACGCCTCTGTTTAACTCCAATACGAGTTATGAACAATTTCTAGTCTCATCGATTGTGCCTGCTTTGTGGCAAATTATGATCGTGGTATGCACAATCCTGATATTAACAGCCAATCATAGAACTTACGGATTGCATAAATGGCTAGAGCATGGTGTTTTAACCTCAATTTGGAGAACGTTATCCAGTTATATTGTGCTATTTATGCTCTTTGGTGTGGCTTTTTTAAGTTGGTTTTATCTGGGTTTTAAATGGGTCTTTGCCGGTCACTGGGGAGTCTTACTGTTTGCCCAATTACTGACCGTCATCGCTTGTATGATTATGGGAGCGTTTTTCTTTTTTATGACACTAGATCCTGCAAGAGCAATGAGTTTTGCTGGTGCTTTTACTGCCCCAAGCTTTGCATTCATGGGGATAACGTTTCCCACATCCGATATGAATATGTTGGCGCAAATGTGGCGAAGTTTGTTACCTATCAGCCACTATATTGAAGCTCAAGTGAACCAAGTCAGTTACGGGACTTCGACGGTTGATTCGCTTGTGCAATTAGTGCCTATGACCGCTTATCTCATTCCGTTAGTATTGGTGCTCTTATTTGCACGTAAGCATTTAAATCAGCAAGGAGACGAAAAATGACTTTTTTTGCTTTAGTGTTGCGTGAAATAAAAAGTATGTTTACCAATCCGGTGGTTTCTTTAACCGTTTTTGGTGGTGTGATTTTTTATTCATTCCTTTACCCTTTACCTTATAGTAATCAAACGGTTCAAGAACTACCTATCTCTGTTGTCAATTTAGATAAAAGCCAAGCAAGCTTTCAATTAGAACGAATGGTTGATGCGACAGCGCAAGTTAAAGTGGTACAAAGGGACCACACTATAAATGCGGCAAAAACGTCCCTACTGAATCAAGATGTCAGTGGCATATTGGTCATTCCAGAGCATTTTTATAAAGATTTGTTACTTGGTAAAAGCCCAACACTTGCCTACGCCGGTGACGCTTCTTACTTCTTAATCTATGGTGCGGTTGTTGAAGGGTTAGGCCAAGCTGGAGGCACATTAGCCGCACAAGTTAAAGTGAGCCAATTGATGATGGATGGCACACCACTCTCATTAGCTAGCCAACAATTTACGCCTGTTGAACTTAACGCCAAACCGACATTTAACCCGCGAATGGGCTATATAGATTACGTTGTTCCTGCTGTGTTTGTTCTCATCTTACAGCAGACCTTAGCAATGGCTGCTGGGTTAATCGGTGGAACACAAAAAACAGAAAGTGGCTATTGGCTAGGTATCTCGCCTATTAAGCTCATAAGTGCTCGGGTATTGGCATTAACACTAGTTTATTATCTGTTGGCATTGTATTACTTTGGAGCAAGTTTTGAGATGTATGGGATAAGTCGATTAGCCGCAATGTCATCATTGGCGCTACTCTTACTGCCCTTTTTATTATCCACCAGTTTTATTGGTATATTACTTGGCGCTATTCTTCCAAGAAGAGAGCTAGTCACGTTAGTCGTATTAATTAGTTCAATGCCTTTGATTTTTTTAGCTGGGTTTATCTGGCCAGTTGAATCAATCCCTGCCGGACTGGTCTGGTTGTCTCAACTATTTCCAAGCACACCGGCAATACAAGCCTTTCTATCGATGAACCAAATGGGGGCAGAGTTACATCATATAAGCGAACAATATACGCTGATGTGGCTGCAAACCTTGCTATGGGGCTTTATTGCTCTGCACTACTTCATTAAGAGTCATCGTAGCCAGTAAGCATAAAAAAGCCCCCAATAATTGGTGTCCAACTATTGGGGGTCAGTTCAAATTGCTTTAGGGCTTTTAACTCATCCAAATTTTAGTTTATTCAATGACACTTAATTAATACCTAACTCATCGGTTAAGCGTTTGATTTGTTTTAAGTCCATCAAATGTATCGATATCAGTTGTTCAATCTGACTGAGTCTTGAATTTGCCTCATCCTGCTTATCACAAGAATCTGATTTAGAATCCCATGATGTGCCTTCTAAATAGACATCACACTCTTTTCTCAGTGTATTCAGCTTTGGCAACAATGACTGTTTTTCTTGCTCAAGCTTCTCAAGATCTTTTTGAATACTGGCTTCACGCAAAAATAGCTCTTTTGAACGATCGAACATACTCGCTTGGATATCCGCTTGGCGCGTGAGTTTATCATTGTTCTCTGTTGTCTTAACCAATTCAGATTGTTGGCTCTTTAATTGCTCTTCTAAAGATAAGTTAATCTTCTCTAACTCTCTTGTCATGGATTGCACTTTCGCTAATTCAGTCTTGTGCTTCTCAGACTGCTCTTCCAGTGCCAGCATAATTTGTTCTTGTTGTTGAGAGTCAATGTCTGCTGCTCGTTTTTCAATATCACTCACCAATTGAGATTGGCTCGCTTGTTGCTGATGGTATTGATCCTCTAAGATCTGATAGCGAGCTTCCCATTGCTTTTGAGTTGCCAATGAACCAATTAAACCACCCAATGCTAAGCCAAGAATGGCAGCAACGATTATGTAAAATAGGCTATTTTTATCTCTTTCTTCGATAACAACAACATTATCTTGTTCTTCTAAACCAGGTTGCTGAACCACAAAGTTACTCCATTAAAGTTTAAGGCTAATCACCGAATTAATTCAGTAATCATTACAAATGCAATATACGATATAAAACCAATGCTCATGCTTAAGATGACACTTTTTTGAACGTTTTCATTCAATCTATAGCGAAATAAAACAAAAGCGAGAGCCATCAGAAATGCAATAGCGATCAATCGAGTCATAAAATACTCCTTATTATCTTCTATTCTATACTATTTACCCATGCAAAAGCTTCACAACCTTGTGAGTTTTATGTGTATTATACGTAAATGAGTCAATTATCGATTAAAACTTCGCTTTTTATTACTAGATCAATAACTACCTCACATTATTCTCTTCATGCTAAACTATAAACTTATTATTAACGTGCATTATACGCCGTTATTGTGTCTCTATTATTGACTGAGAGTTAATATGTCATTCTCGAAACTTGGGTTATGTGACCCAATCCTAAAAGCCATTTCTGATGTTGGCTACCAAAGCCCTACCCCTATTCAAGATAAAGCAATACCTGCAATTTTGACGGGGAAAAATGTCATTGCAGCAGCCCAAACGGGAACAGGTAAGACCGCAAGCTTTGTTCTACCAATTTTAGAAATGCTGAATGACGGCTACAAAGTTAGACCAAAGCGAATCAGTGCTTTAATTCTGACACCAACACGTGAACTTGCGATTCAAATTGAAGATAATATTAAGCAATACAGCAAAAACTTAAGCATTAAGTCTTTAGCTATGTATGGTGGTGTCGACTATAAAGAGCAAAAGCAACGCCTGATTGAAGGTGTTGATATTTTAGTCTCAACCCCAGGTCGACTTTTAGATATGTACACTCAAAGAGCTGTGCATTTTGATGAGCTCGATATTCTTGTTTTAGATGAAGCTGACCGTATGCTAGATATGGGCTTTATCGAAGACATTAATAAAATTATTGAGCGTTTACCACCTAAGCGCCAAAACTTACTTTTTTCAGCAACCCTCTCTGATCAAGTACGTTTTTTAGCGAAAACGGCGGTTGAAAACCCGATTGAAATCTCTGTTATTAAAAATCAATCGGCAGCAACCACTATTGATCAATGGCTTGTTACGGTTGATAAAGATAAAAAGTCAGCGCTAATTAGTCACCTAATCAATGAGAATCAATGGGATCAAGCATTAATCTTTATTGAAACTAAGCATGGCGCTGCAAAACTGGTTTCGCAACTTGAAAAGCGCGGAATTAAAGCAGAAGCCTTCCATAGTGGTCGCAGTCAAGATGCACGAGCTAAGGTACTGGCCGACTTTAAATCGGGACAATTAAAAATATTAGTCGCGACCGGTATTGCTGCGCGTGGTATTGATATCGATAATTTGACTCGCGTGGTCAACTACGACTTACCTTACCCTGCTGAAGATTATATTCACCGAATTGGTCGTACTGGTCGTGCGGGAAGTTCCGGTGAAGCGATTTCGTTTGTATCGAAAGATGACTTTAAGAACCTATGCATGATCGAAAGCCGTTTAGGTCACTTAATTACACGTAAAGAAATTGAAGGTTTTGCCCCTAAAAAGCCAATTCCTCTTTCGATTTTAAACTACAAACCAAAGCATAAGAAAAATAGCAACACACCTCAAAAGAAACGCTAGCTTTTTGGTTAGCCTCGCCTCGTTATAAAATATGCTTGTCGATTTATAGAGCAGCTCAGATGGGCTGCTTTATCTATTTTCACCCCCAGCAAACGCCAACAATGCTGATTTTTTAAGCATATAATCTAAATTTATACAAAACTTACTCGATTTTTATAAAATTCATGTTAGAGTCGCATCAATAATAATGACCAGCATTATTATTTAACCTTTGCTCGTAGTAAAAATACGTGCATTTGTTCCGATGAAGACTGCAGGAGAGAGGTATACCTAGTATACCCGCCGAAGAATTAATTATTTCAGGCAAACGGACTGTTGTTGGAGGAACCTCTGGAGAGAATCGTTAATTCGGTCGCCGAAGGAGCAAGCTTTATACTCATCATGAGTAACAAAGTGAAACTCTCAGGCAAAAGGACAGAGGAGTGAAAATAACAGCCTTAATATTTCAACGGATATACGCATCTACAATGTATTCATTTTAGAGTCGTGACCAAGTAACTGTATTAAGTAGTTAGAAAGTTAACACTGCTTTTAACTGCCCTTTCACTCTTCTCCTTAAATTAATGTCGATATGTCATCGCGCATTTGTTTTTATTAAGGGGAAACCATGCTTAACCTACAATCAACACTACACTCAATCAGCCAATTTGTTTGGGGCTTACCACTTCTTACACTACTGGTCGGCACTGGTGTGTACTTCACATTTCGCTTAGGTCTATTACAATTTAGATACCTACCAACTGCGCTAAAATTATTATTCCAAAAAGATCAATCAGGCAAAGGTGATATTTCTAGCTTTGCAGCCCTTTGTACTGCCCTGTCAGCCACTATTGGTACTGGTAATATCGTTGGTGTTGCTACCGCTATAAAAATGGGTGGTCCTGGCGCGCTATTTTGGATGTGGTTAGCCGCCGTTTTTGGCATGGCAACTAAATATGCAGAATGTCTACTTGCTGTTAAATATCGTAAAGTGGACAGCAATGGCCAAATGGTTGGCGGTCCTATGTATTACTTGCAATATGGCGCTAACTCTAAAGTACTGGCGATTATATTCGCAGCTTGTGCCTTAAGCGTTGCTTGCTTTGGTATTGGTACTTTCCCTCAGGTCAATGCCATTATAGATGCTTCTCACCTTTCCTTTGGTGTTCCGCGTGAAATGACAGCGATCGTCCTAACTATTTTAGTGATGTTTGTTACCCTTGGCGGCATCAAATCGATTGCAAAAGTCGCAGGTAAAGTCGTGCCTTTCATGGCCGTATTTTATGTTTTAGCTTGTCTTACTGTGCTTATTACTAACATCGACCAACTCGGTAATGCTATAGAGTTAGTACTTGTATCAGCCTTTACACCAACGGCTGCAAGTGGTGGTTTCTTAGGTGCAAGTATCATGTTAGCAATCCAATCGGGTATTGCTCGTGGTGTTTTCTCCAATGAGTCCGGACTAGGTAGCGCACCAATTGCAGCAGCAGCCGCGAAAACTGACTCATGTGTAAAACAAGGTCTGATTTCTATGACAGGAACCTTTATCGATACCATTATTATTTGCACTATGACAGGTTTAACGCTCATTCTTACCGATGTTTGGCAAAGTGATCTTGCTGGTGCAGCAATGACAACACATGCATTTTCATTAGGTTTAAGCTCTGAAACTCTTGGCCCACTGATGGTATCAATTGGCTTGATGTTTTTTGCCTTTACGACAATTTTAGGCTGGAACTATTACGGAGAGCGCTGCGTAGTATATTTGTTTGGTACGAAAGCAGTATTGCCGTATAAAGTGATTTTTATTGGCCTGGTTGCTTCTGGTGCTTTCTTGCAGCTAGATATGATTTGGATTATAGCTGATATTGTTAATGGCTTAATGGCAATTCCAAACCTTATTGGTCTGATTTTGCTCCGCCATGTCGTGATTAGTGAGACAAAACTTTATTTTAATCAAATTAATACACCTAAATCAGCATTAGCCAAGTAATAACGTTCAATCAAAAGCCTCAGTGGCTATTCTTTTATAGCGTTTTAACCATAAAGAGATAGATAAACTGAGGCTTTTTTACATCATTTGATACTATCAATCATAAACTAACTGACCATTTTCATAACGAGTCTGTACTGCACACACCATTAGTGCAGCTCGCTGCCCAACGGCCACATAACGATTAGCAAATACAACCGCTTCATTCTCATTTTTGGCCATGATCAAACGCTCTCCATCATGCCCAAAGACTTGACCATGCTTAAATTCCGTAAAATTCTCTACATCATCTTTAAACATAAAGTCAAAATCTTCACTTGTCCGCACAATACTACGACTAACTCGGTACATAACCGTACTTTTTGGTAAGTGCTCAGGTTCGCTTTCAGCAATTAAATTACGCAAAGCTAAATCAAAACCAATCAGTTTATCTAAGTTGTTTTCACCTAACCTTGCGACCTGCCCCAACTCTATTGTTAAAGCTTGAGCGGCAAAATTCTCTGCTGAAAACCAGCTAAAGGTATTCGAGGGAGAGTTCGATAATAGAACAGCCTCTACATGAGCACTCTTAATAAAATCAAACAAATCCCGACTTCTTACGGCATGGCGCGATTTTGGGCTAACAGCAAAGGAGTAATGTTTTGATAATCGAATAGCGCAATGTAAATCTAGGTGCCAGCGTGTTGAAGGCTCTGTCCCTACATAAAAGTCATGCACTATATTCTTAAGTTTAGAGGCTAAGTTAACTTCTACACTCTCTTCTCTCGACTTATTATCAAATAAACGATTGAGATTTTCATCAATAAAACGTGTATGTTGATTGGTTGACTCTGGGTGAGCTATCAAAAAGAGACAACGAGCATTCACCGGTTGAAAACCTGACTCAATGTCTTTTATGCAACTATCAATCAACTCCATAGGTGCTGTTTCATCGCCATGAATACCACAAGAAATAATAATATTCTTATGTTTAGGTGAATAATGAGCAGGAATAACCTCAAGCACACCACGATGGTAAACTTTTAATTGAACGCCAGATGGCAAGGTACACTGTTTAAACGGCATGTCATGTTTAAAATCTAAACTATCAGATAGAAAAGATACACGAAATAAAGACTTCGTCATTCGTCACTCCTTAATTGCAACCGTTTATTTTAGTGAATTAGTCCACAAAAGAAAATGAGATTATCATGCATATTTATTTATTGTTTGATCAAATCACCTATTCACCCCTACCTAAGAATAGAACACTACGATGAAATAGGTTCACAGTGGATATTTATTAAGCTAACTCAATCACAAATTGATCTTTTCTTCTAATACAGCGTCACAACTATCAACCTCACGCATATTTTATACCTCTCTTCATTATTATCTTGGGGGTATCAATTTATCTAAGAGGTCACTATTAATGACAAAGTATTGGTTCGTTCCGCTTTCAATGATTCTTTCATGCCCCGCTATTGCGACTCAAGAGATGATTCGTAATGGTACCTTCGAAGGTAATATTGATGGTTGGTGGTCTGCTGGTGGAGAGGTCGCTATCGCTGACAATCAAGCCTGCATGAATATTTTAAATCCAGGTGAAAACTCCTGGAATATTATTTTGGGCCATGGCGGCATTGGTCTTGCTGAAGGCGAAGATTATGTCATCACTTTTGATGCTTATGCCAACGTAGAAACAGAAGTAAAAACGCTCATTCAACATCAAGGCGCACCTTACACGCATTATATTGCCGAACAGACTTCTATCGGCACGAAAAAGCAATCCTACCAATACAAGTTTACCCAAACCCTACCAAGTGATGCTAATACGGAATTTCAATTTCAAATGGGGGCACAAAAAGAAGCCAATATCTGTGTCAGCAACGTCTCACTGCAGGGGCAACCTTATATAGAGATTAAAGACGTTTCCAACGTTCGTGCTAATCAACTTGGCTTTTTGCCTTCAGCTGATAAATTCATTTTCGTCGCATCAGACTCTAAAGATCCTCTACGCTGGACAATGAGTAATGGTCAAGGCATCAATATTGATATGGGGCGAACAACACCAACAGGGCTGAATGCAGCTTCAGGTGAGCATTTACATCGTATCGACTTATCAAAAGTAACCGAAGAATTAACGGGGTTGACCGTTCAAGTTGAGAATGACAAAGCCTTCCCGTTTGATATCAATTCTAATATTTACAGCCAGTTAAAATATGATGCTTTATCCTATTTCTATCAGAACAGAAGCGGTATTGAGATCAAACCTGAGTTCGTTCAAGAGCCTAAGTTAGCTAGACCTGCGGGCCATGATAAAGATACGGTAACCTGCTTTGATAAAATTGATACTTGGGGTAATAAATGGCCAGGGTGTGATTTTAATGTTGATGTCACCGGTGGTTGGTATGATGCTGGAGATCATGGTAAATATACCGTTAACTCTGGTATTTCAACTTGGACACTGCTTAACTTATATGAACGAGGGCTTTGGCTTGATAATGCCCCTACTCCCTTCCCAGATGGCTCAGCAAAAATACCTGAAAGTGGCAATGGCGTAAATGACCTTATTTCTGAAGCTCGCTGGAACATTGAGTTTATGTTGGCGATGCAAATTCCTCAAGGAAAGCAAGTTTTCGCCCCAATGGGTGACCAATCAGCAAATAAAGATCTTATTCTAAGTAAAATTGACGCTTCTTATTTAGCATTCCATAAAGTGGCCGATGAAGCCTGGACAGGGTCGCCACTTGCTCCACATGAAGACACACAAAAACGCTATGTCGGTCAGCCAAGTACTGCAGCGACATTAAACCTTGCTGCTATTGCAGGTCAGTGCGCGCGTATTTGGCAAGATATTGATCCTAAATTTGCAAACCAATGTTTAGTTTCTGCTGAAAATGCATGGTTAGCTGCAAATGCACACCCTGAAATATTTGCTTATGATAACTTCACAGGTTCAGGTCCATATGATGATACTGATATGGCGGATGAATTTTACTGGGCGGCAGCGGAGTTATTTATTACAACGGGCAAACCTGAATACGCAGAGTATATCAAAGCATCCCCTTTATACTTAAATACTCCTGTTGGTGATATTGAATCGACTGGCGATATTTTCTGGCAATATACCGCCCCACTAGGCACGATTAGTCTCGCTGTCGTCCCGAATGAATTAGCCGATAAAGAAATAGAAAAGGCACGTATGGCAATTGTAAAAAGTGCCAGTGCTTTTAAAGATCAGATGGTAAACGAGGGCTATCACATCCCTTACTCTGTTGAAGAGTATCCTTGGGGATCAAATTCCAACTTATTGAATAGAGGGATATTTTTAACTTATGCTCATGACTTTACCAATGATATAAGCTACTTAAAAGCTGCGGCTAATGCTATGGATTACTTATTAGGTGCGAACCCAATGAACATCTCTTATATCACCGGTTACGGTACTAATTATGCTCAAAAACCTCATCATCGCTTCTGGGCTTTTGATGCTGATGAAAACTACCCTAAGCCAGCGCCTGGCGCATTAATTGGTGGTCCTAACTCGATAAGCTTTAGTGACCCAATTGCTGGATCGATGAAAGGACACTGCCAAGGACAAACTTGTTATACAGACCAAAAAGACGCCTGGACAATGAATGAAATCACCATCAACTGGAATGCCCCGTTAGTTTGGCTTGCGACGAGTTTAGATGAGGGGAAATTGAATTAATCTTCATTGTATTAACAAGCAATCCGTCTAATAAAAAGTCCGAGTATTAACTCGGACTTTTTTTATTTTGAAGCCTGTACTAAGCAGAGCATTATTTAATATTTAAAAAGGCAGCACCACGAACACCACCTGAATCACCATGTTTGGCTTTTATGATCGTTGGGCATTTCGCCACTGATAATAAATACTTCGGTATACGCTTTGGCATCTCTTGATAAATAAGATCAAAGTTAGATAAACCACCACCTAATGCTACGACATGGGGATCATTTGCGGTAAATATATTCGCAAAACAGATGGCCAGCAATTCCATAAAGCGCTCAACGTGCTCCACAGCCTGAGGTTCACCTTGTGCATGGGCTTTAATAATATCAATGGCCTTCATTTGCTCACCAAAGTAATGAGCATAGAGCAATTCAAAACCGCGACCTGATAAATAACTATCTAAGCACCCTTTTTTGCCGCAACCACACTCAAGTAATGGTGCATTCTCGCCTAAGTGGAACCAAGCATCGATTGGTAAGCGCATGTGACCAACTTCACCTGCAACATGGTTACGTCCAGAGAATACTTGACCTTGATAGGTAAAACCACCGCCAAAGCCTGTACCTAGAATTAGCCCCATAACAGAAGGCTGATCTTTTAATTCTTCGTCCCATGCTTCAGAAAGTGCAAAACAGTTCGCATCATTTTCAATTTTGACGCTACGCCCAATTTTTGCTTCTAAATCTGCACGCAGTGGCTTGCCTTTCGCTGCAGGAACATTAACCGTTAATACTGTTGCATCATCGGCATCTTCCATTCCAGGTAAACCAAGCCCAACTTTGCCTTCAACACCAAATTGAGTGTCGTATTTAGTGACAAGTTGCGCTATCGTTTCGATAAGCTTTGCGTAATCATCACCAGGGGTTGGAGTTCGCTCTGTTGCTACACGTTCTAATTTCTCATTAAACGCACCAAATTCAATTTTAGTGCCGCCGACATCAAAGCCGTAATACATGAATCTCTCCTTAAAACACCCAATACTAGATAATATGACATAATCAACTACTCTCTATTATCCATATCTCAGCCTATACAATCTGTGACTGACTGCAACATCTTCATAATTATTAGATAGTTGCAAGATTGTTATACTTGTCAAATTCACACTATTGATTACTTACTATTGGTAAACTCAAGCCATTTTTGTAAAAAAGGACGCGTTAAATCTGATTTGTAACGTGTTTTACTTAACATATAACTTTCTTTAAACACCTCAAACCACAAAGACAAGCTATCTGCCGCTTTGGTCTCATTAACTTCAGATAGAACTAAGCTCGCAACCTCTGCGGTTGAAAGGTGCTGTTCATTTTCTGATTTTCGCATTAAATATTGAGAGACAGAATCTGGACGAATAGAAAGTACTGGGCAAGCATGCAGATAATCTGAGCGGCGAAACATCTTACGAGCCTCTCGCCAACTTCCATCTAAAAAAATCAACAGCAGCTTTTTATTCAAATCTAATTGATGGGTAAATGTCTTCATATCATCAATAACTCTTGATCTATCATCAACATACTCTTCAGGAAAAATGACGACAGGCTGGTAACTTTCATTATTTAATAACGCCAGCATTTCTTCATCGGGTTCCGTTCTATTCCATTGATAAACGTAACTTTCTTTAACTACATCAACAATTAAATGCCCAGTATTACTCGGTTTTAATACTTCATTATCAGAAACAAGCAGCATCGTTGCCACTTGAGTTTCAATATTGGGTTGGAACTCACAAATACAGTTAGCCGTTGAAATTTGACAGTATTGGCAACGAACCACTTTCGCGCCGCGTGCATTGAAAGGCTTAGTTGAAATAGACAAACGGTGCTGATAAAGGCGATGAAAAGCATTAATTCGCATGAAAAGTTACTTACTGATAAAAATAGTGGTTACAATTGTACTGAGAGTCACCATAAATTCATAGAAGGAACTTATAATGCAAGACCCTTTCAGTCTGCGCTTGTTTTTTTTCATTACCATATTGCTTAGTTGTGCATGTTGGGAAATAAAGCGACCACGTAAAACGTTGACTCAAGCTAAAACATTTCGCTGGTTCAATAACCTCAGTTTAGTAACAGCTAATAGCTTACTACTCATTATTTTACCGATGAGTGCATTTGAAGTGGCATTACTGGTACAAAAACATGATGTGGGGATTCTGCACTGGTTAGGATTTGGCTCAGTAACTAATTTACTTATCTCTGTCATTCTCTTAGATTTGATCATTTACTCTCAGCACGTTCTTTTTCATCGCATTTCATGGCTATGGCGGTTACATAAGATGCATCATACTGATCAAGATATAGATGTTACTACAGGCGCTCGCTTTCACCCGATTGAAATATTTTTATCATTTAGCATTAAAATTGCCAGCATCGTTTTATTGGGCGTTTCACCATTAGCGGTTGTAGTTTTTGAAATTACGTTGAATGGCAGCGCTATGTTTAATCATAGTAATGCTCGTCTATCGACCAAACTCGATCACTGGATAAGACGACTCATCGTCACTCCAGATATGCACAGAGTCCATCATTCCATTATCAAAAAAGAAACTCATTCTAATTTTGGTTTCTGCCTTGCCATATGGGATAGAATTTTTTCAACCTATTGCGCACAGCCACAGCAAGGTCATGATGCCATGCTTATTGGTACACCTGAATTTCGACGCCCATCAGAACAGCGACTTGATAAAATGTTAACGCAACCTTTTAGAACATCACAAAGTAAAGATATATGACCTATAAATTTCTAATAATCAGTAGTATTCTCATGTTTTCTGGTTGCGCTAGTCCGCCTCCAGAGTCTAAAGTAAAACCAAAGCCACCAGCCTATACAGCACAGTCATCATTGGATTTAAAATTACAATTAATGACAGAGTATAAGAAATGGCATGGCACTCCCTATAAATTTGGTGGTAATAGCTTCAAAGGCGTTGATTGTTCTGCTTTTATTCAATCGGTTTTCCTTAATTCTCAGCAATTATTACTGCCAAGAACAACCGCACAACAGAGTAAGATTGGAACTAGAGTCAAGCATACCGATTTAAAAATTGGTGATTTGATTTTTTTTAAAACTTCGAAAAGCGCGAGACATGTTGGTATTTATCTAGGAAATAAACAGTTTATGCATGCTTCGAGTTCAAAAGGTGTGATTATTTCAAGGATTGACAACCCCTACTGGGCCTCAGTATTTTGGCAGTATCGTCGGATTTTAATCTAAAGTCATAACACTTCTAGAGACTATTAGTCATATTTAGCAACGGCAGTATCGAACAAGTTTTTAACTAAACTAACATACTCATCCAGAAACGTAACTTGCTCATTCGTTGCTTTCATTGACCAAACGCCAGCTAATACTTCATTAAGATCAGCAACGACAAGATCGGCTTCTTTAAGCAATTGGAAGCGCACACTGGCATGTAACTCAGGGTTTTGCTCAAATACTGCCATGATATTCGATGAGATCATATCGGTCACAATGTCCTCTATGCTTTCATCACCGGTATTACCTTGTTGGTTAGTAAATACATTCAAGTTAAATGCTAAGTGCTCAATTAAAGCAAGATACCCATCGGTTTGAATAACCATATATACCCCAGTTTTGATAATCAGTATTTTCGCAATAGAAATTATCTTAAGCTATTTGGGACCTACATTATAGTGCTATTTCTTCAACAGTGAAATTATTTGCAGCAAGGTGCGTGGTGCAATTGCGACCGGTATGTTTCGATTGGTATAAATGATTATCAACTTCTTTTAGCCAATCGTGATAATTTGCAAAGTAATGATTCGCTTCACAGCAACTAACCCCTAAACTAATCGTTACTTGGACCTGATGCGTTGCTACCTTTAACGCCAATGACGCTATTTTCTTACGTAACCTTTCAGCAAAGTAAAAGGCCTCATCACCAGTTGTATTCGGCAATAATATGATGAACTCCTCCCCACCATAGCGCCCACATAAATCTTGAGAACGAACATTAGACTTTATCGTTGAAGAGACAATTTTGATCACTTCATCACCAATTGAATGACCATAGGTATCATTGATTTTTTTAAAATGATCAATATCAATCATGACTAATGAGCTTGATCGACTGAGATCACTTAAAAGATGCTTAAATTCAGCCGACAAACACCTTTCCCAATGAATGCGATTATAAAGATCCGTTAACCCATCGGTTTGACTTATTTTTTCTAAATGTTGATTTGATGAGCTTAATTCAATTTTACTTTTGGCTATATCAGAAACATCATTGATCATTAGTGCAATATGAGTAATTCCACTGGATAAGGATCTCAGCGGTGTAATCACTATATCTTGATACATATAATCCAAGCCTTGTGAAACCGGTGAAAAGTTTGAAAATTTGAATAGATATGGCCTATCTTCCCAGCTAGAAAATGACTTCCCTTCTAGTTTAGCTGCTGCATTCATTTTATGTTCGAGCCAACTTTTCGGAATGTCCGTACAAACAGTAAACAAATTTCGACCGATAATATCTTGAGCTAAAATGCCGCTATATGACTGCATAAAACTATTCCAGATACATACATTATAATCACGATCAAGTACAACTAAACCTGAGTCCATAGTATCAAGTAGTTGCATCATCCAATGCAAATCATCTATATCAATAGTTAGCTTAGTATTCATAACGTTTCCATGATGTCATAAATATAATCAACAGATGCTGAATCAAGAAAAAATAAAACTTCACATTGAACATCCATAACCTCTGCAATATAAATATATTCAATTGCAAATAATGACTCATACTCACTAATTTTATTGTTCAATAAAAACACCTTATCTTCTAAAACTACTGGCTTTCTCAAAGAAATTGAACGCCCTAGTTGATTACCTAGTGAGAATAAATAAGACGACACAAGTAAGTTCGATATATTGATAATAATTTCATTATATGTTGAATGCTCCGGATCATAGCCAAGTTGATTCCCCATCATGGCTAAATCTTGACCACGAAGGCACACTAAAGCCTCACCATGTATACCGCCACTAACAAACCGCTGAGACACTGCACTCTCATTATCACGATGACGTACATCATTAAGTGTCATTTTTAGTTCACCATAAGATAATGGTCCAACATGGGGAACAGGGAGGTGAATAAATTGATGCAGATGATCGGCTATAATAGCAGCGCCTTTACACAGAGCAATATTTGAGACTTCTTTAAACTTAGCTAAGCCATCATCTTTACATATTGGTTGGTTTGATGCCATTAGAGGAATGTATATTAAGCCTAATTGTGCGAATAACTGGCTCATTTTATCATTGTCTTTAAAAGGCTTAGCGATAAAACTATACGCACCCAACTCCTTGCATCTTATTACCGCTTCTTTTTGAATATCACCAGAGACAACAACGACTTTGGTTGGATATGTATTTATAGGTAATGCGGCAAGCACATCGAAGCCATCAAGAATGGGCATGGTTAAGTCTAGAAATAGTATATCTATATTTTGCTGCTGCATTAACATTAAAGCCTGACGACCATTATCAGCAAAAAAAATATTCAACTTATCTGTTTTGACAATACAACGATCAATTGATTTTCTTGCGATAGATGAGTCATCGCAGATAAGTATATTCATAAATCACTTTTATTCTTTATTAAACCGTTATCATACTTGAAACTCATTTCTTTTTGTTGACGGTTTAGTAAATACTCTACGATCTAGCTCACATTTAGACCACTTCCCTCCCCTAAATATCAACTTTAAGCAACTATTCTATCCATTATTTAGCAAAACATCTCATTTTGAACTAAAGTTCTTCTATTATAACGATTTATAATGTAGGAGCTCAGTATGTGGCAAGCTATCTCTCAGCAACTTTCTGATGTTTTAATGTTCGATTTTAAAATACAAGAAAGAGTGAAAGTACCTGGTGGAAATATCAGCGATTGCTACATGATTAGTGATGGAGAGCAACGCTATTTTATCAAAGTGAATAACCGTCAATTTCTTGGTAAGTTTGAAATTGAGGCAGAGAATCTTAAGTCTTTGCGTCAAACCGATACGGTCTATGTCCCTGAATTAGTACATATTGGTGACTGCAAGGACGGGGCTTTTATCATTCTCAATTACCTACCGACTAAACCTCTTGATGATAGTGATAAAAGCTTCAGCTTTGGTGTACAACTTGCACATCTGCATCAATGGGGAGAGCAGAAAGAGTACGGTTATGATCATGATAATTATATCGGCTCCACAGTCCAACCTAACCCTTGGCATAAGAAATGGCATCGCTTTTTTGCAGAGCAACGTATCGGCTGGCAATTGCACTTACTAAAAGAAAAAGGAATAGAGTTTGGTGACATTGATGAGATCGTCAATGTGGTCAGTGGTGCTTTAGCTGGGCATAATCCACAACCCTCATTGTTACATGGTGACTTATGGCATGGTAATGTTGCTAATTGTGCATTTGGACCGATATGTTACGATCCTGCTTGCTACTGGGGAGATTCTGAATGTGATCTAGCAATGACTGAACTTTTCTCTGGCTTTGATGCTGAGTTTTATCAAGGGTATGAAAGTATTCGTCCACTTGAACTTGGTTATACTTCACGCAAAGACATTTATAACCTTTATTATATCCTCAATCATTGCTACCAATATGGTGGTCACTATCTTGAACAAGCAGAAAAGCAAATTGCTGGTATTTTAAAAATGCATGCTAAATAACGCCTTACCTACTCTATCACGCCACCAGCGCATAGCGTACCATTATTAATTAATTTATCATTTTTTATGTACTCAATCATGCTTCCTAGTTATTTCACAACCAAAAAAAACCAAACCATCTAATATGCACCTGGTGATATATTAGATGGTTTAGTGTCATGACGAGTGTAAGGACAGTTTATGGATAAATATACAGAACGAATGGTTTGCTGCCCACATTGTGGTCACTCAATTAAAATCACGTTAGATGCTACCAATGGTAGTCAGTCTTTCTATGATGACTGCCCTGCCTGCTGTCATGCTTTTCATTTAAGTATGAATGTAAATGAGCAACAAGATAGTATCGAATTACTTATTAATGCTGATGATGAGCAGTTTTATTAACGGTACCTGCTTCTTTTTAACTTATATAAGTAAGAGTCAGGCGATAGTGATCCCCTATCGCCTTTTTTAATCACGATAATTTCTGAGCAAGCACACGCTCAACAGTATCAACAATTACCTGGGTCTGAGGATCAAACTCAATATTCACCCACTCGCTGACTTTCCTAGAACCGAATAATGTTCGTTGCAAAGTTTCAGGAATTAGATGGACACTAAATCGCTGCTCTTCTACTTCACCAATCGTCAATGAGCACCCATCAATACCAATATATCCTTTAGCAAAAATGTAATTCATCGCTTCTTTTGTTGGTAGTTTAAACCATAGAGTACGATTATTAGGAGTCTCAACAACTTCGTCAATTTGAGCCATTAATGAGATATGACCCGACATATTATGCCCCCCAATCTCATCACCAAACTTAGCGGCTCTTTCTATATTGACTTGTTCTAATGGCGATAATTTACCTAAATTAGTCAAACGTAACGTCGCTTGCATTAAATCAAATGAAGCGTGCACAACAGAAACAGCCCCCCCAGCAACCTCTCTTAAGACAGGTTCCACTTTTGTTACCGTTAAGCAGCAACCATTATGAGCAACTGAAGCACCCACTTTTAACCCCAGCGCTTGGCTTTCTGTTAACTCAATAATATGAGTTTGAAAACAATCCTTCTCTTCAATGGCAACGACTGTCGCCAAACCTTGCACAATACCTGTAAACATTTTCTTTTCTCGGTAATTATTAGTGGTGCTTATTGTGACATTTCTTTATTATCCACACATTAAAAATTCTATCCAACTTTGCTGCTCGGAGAAACGTGTGCATCGCTATAAAAAAGAAGCTTCAAATTTAGTAAAATTAGCTACCCCAGTATTAATAGCGTCTGTTGCTCAAACAGGTATGGGCTTTGTCGATACTGTTATGGCTGGTGGCGTTAGTGCTATTGATATGGCTGCCGTTTCTATTGCAGCAAGTATTTGGCTTCCTTCTATTTTATTTGGCGTTGGTCTACTAATGGCATTAGTCCCTGTCGTTGCTCAACTCAATGGAGCGGGTCAGTCGCATAAAATTTCATATGAAATTCAACAAGGTGCTGTTCTTGCTTTATTGGTTTCTATCCCTATTATTTTCATTTTATTACAAACCCGATTTATCCTTAGCTTTATGGATGTCGATCCTCAAATGGGCATAAAAACTATCGGCTATATGAATGCCGTCATTTTTGCCGTTCCTGCTTTTCTACTTTTTCAAACATTACGCAGCTTTACTGATGGCATGTCATTAACAAAGCCAGCTATGGTCATTGGGTTTATTGGTTTATTATTCAATATCCCTTTAAACTGGATGTTTGTTTATGGTGAGCTTGGAGCCCCTGCACTAGGTGGTGTTGGCTGTGGTGTAGCAACGGCTATCGTGTATTGGTTGATGTTTACCCTGCTACTTGGCTATGTCATTTGTTCAAAAAGACTTGCGCCTATTAAACTATTTGCTCACTTTCATAAACCGGAATTAAAAGCTCAAATACGTTTATTTAAACTTGGTTTCCCTGTCGCTGCCGCCATTTTCTTTGAAGTTACATTATTTGCTGTTGTTGCGATATTAGTTGCTCCTCTTGGCCCTCTTGTTGTTGCATCACATCAAGTTGCAATTAACTTCTCCTCACTGATCTTTATGTTGCCAATGAGTATTGGTGCTGCTGTCAGTATCCGTGTTGGTCATAAACTAGGAGAACAGAGCACAGAGGGTGCACGCATTGCTTCTCACATTGGTTTAATGGTTGGTTTGCTCACAGCGTTCATCACGGCCGCCTTTACTGTTATCTTCCGTGAACAAGTCGCGCTTTTATATACAGATAACCAAGAAGTGATTGCACTTGCTATGCAGTTATTACTGTTAGCGGCTATCTACCAATGTACTGATGCCATTCAAGTCATCGCAGCTGGTGCACTAAGAGGCTATAAAGATATGCGCGCCATCTTTAATTGCACCTTTGTCGCCTATTGGCTCATTGGCTTACCACTCGGTTATGTTCTTGCTGTCACCGATATGATCACCAATCCTATGGGCGCTCAAGGCTTCTGGATTGGCTTCATTGTTGGTCTATCATCAGCAGCATTAATGCTCGGTATCCGTCTGCACTGGATGCATAAACAACCAGACAATGTACAGTTATCTTATGCGACTCGTTAAGCGATGAACTAAGGTTTATTTGTTGTAAGGTAAACTCTAGTCATTTGATGGTCGCTCTCTAATATAGCGAGCAAATTTAGGCACGCCATTATTAGTGAAACCATTATAGCGAAAGGTAATCGTTGTCCCTATCGGTGGTGGGTTTTGACGCAATTTGTCACTTAACCCGCTACCGATGGCAAACTCAATGCGATCATCAAACTTCACTAGCAAAGAGCCTACTTGACCTAACAAGCGTCCCTTACCTAATTTATAGCCAACCACTACCGCCTCAGCATCCTGATTCTTTTTTAACTTTAACAAATCACTGCTACGTCCAGCTCGATAAAAACTATCAAACCTACGTAGCATTAAACCTTCGCCTTTACCAGAGTCAACCTCTTGCAAAAGACTTTCTAATTGCTGCTTATCTTTTATTGCGTGGTGTTCGACTAGTTGTAGTTGCGGTAGGTCTATTTTCTGCAAAAGAGCTTGTAACTCTTGGTAGCGAAATTGATAGGCTTGTTTATCTGTTAGATTGTCAAATACCATAAAAGTGATATTTTTCCATGCTAAGTCACTGGGCTTATGATCTAACACTGTACTCTGAACAAGGTGAAACCCTCCTCGTCCAGCCCATAATTCCCCTTCAAGTACTTGCGTAGGAAAGCCAGCAATAAACCAATCTGGTGCAACTATTTTTTTACCTGAGCGTGTATATAAATGCTGCCCATCCCACCGAGCCCGAATCCCATCTAATTTTTCACTATACCAATACTGTGAAAGATCGACATCATCAGTATATGACAGTGCACTTAGTAAGGAGAATGGTTCGCTAAAGACTTGCTCGGCCTCACTAACTTCACCTTGAGAAGCACTGGGGAAAGCGAATATTAACGCGAATGAAATCATATTAAATCTTATTGACATAAATATATCCAACCGATGAAAAGTCGTTATATCTAAGAAAAACATGCCTCATTAGGCAAAGGATTCGATAACAAAATGCGACAACGTCGCTATTAAATAGTCCTTTTTTACACCTATTTAATCAACTTTTTGCTCTTATTTGTATGAAAGTCACACTGTATTCAGCCCTGCCTTTTTTTCTTATAGAAAATTAGACGAACTACGCATTTTGAACTAACTTTAGTTAACAGTGTAAGTTACTAATTATACATAATATGTGTCATAAATTTGACACACTTGAAGCAACAACAAGGACCTGAACCATTGACGTTCATCTACCCATGGATAGCCAATATGATTAATTATAGAAAGCTTCTAGCTAACGTACTAGGGGTAGGATTATTAACTTCGTGTAGCACCTTTGCTAGTGATATCTACATTATTACTTTAAATGATGAGTTTAATGATTTAAATAAGAACCAAGCTAAGATGATCTACAGAGGTAAATCAACCACATTAGCTGGTAATAAAGTCGAATTACTAGACCTCCCCCCTGAATCCAATACACGAAAGACGTTTTACTCAACCCTACTTAGAAAAAATGCAAGCCAAATGAATTCGCAATGGGCTAGCCTCGCTTTTTCTGGCAAAACTACATCCCCAGAAGAGATCAAAGTTGATGATTTCTCTCAAGTCGTTGAATGGCTAAAAAATAATCCAAATGGCGTCGCTTACTTTTCATTGCCCGATAAGCCATCTGATGTGAAAATCTTATACAAGTTGGAGGTTAAATAATGATGAAATGGACTCTATTACTCTCATCAACCTTACTGCTACCAATCTCTTCTTATGGAGCAATCCAACTCAGTGATTCGTTCTCACTTGGTGGGTTTGGTCACGTGTCAGCAACAAAAACAGATAATGAAGTTCCTGTATTTACCAATCGCGATATAAGCGATGAGTGGTGTTATGACTGTGATACAACTTTAGGTTTGCAACTTGACTGGCAAATGACTGACCACCTTCGCAGTTCGTTCCAAGCAGTGAAGCGCCCACAAGACCATTTTTCATCGCCAGATCTAGAATGGGCTTACCTTGCCTATGACTATAAAAACTTCACATTTAGAGCCGGTAGATTACGCCTGCCTATGTTTCTAATGTCAGAATATTATTATGTCTCTTATGCATACCCTTGGCTTAGACCTCCACAAGATATTTATGACTCACTGCTTGGCGTCACCTCTTTCAATGGCGTTAGTGCAACATGGGATGGTTGGATACAAGATACGGTTGGGGTTTCCATCACACCATTTGCAACCATACCCAATAAAAATGAATATGATGTTGTTGGTGTTGATGTAACGATAGATTCAGATGTTGGCTACGGGCTAAATGCTAACTTTTATTATGATGATACCTATGTAAATTTCACTGCCTTTAGAACCACTTATGATGATGCTCGCAGCATTGAAGTGATGCCGGGAATGGTTCTAAATTTAGGTGAGAACAAAAATGAAACCTTGACGCTATTTAGTATTGGTATTGAGCAGTATTTTGGCAATTGGCGCATTCTTGGCGAAACCCTGTTAAGTCAACACAATTACGCCAACTGGTATGCCAGTGTTGATTACTCTTTTGATAAATTAACGCCATACATTACTTACAGCCAACAACGTATCAGTCGCAGTAGCAGACAAGTTCTGCTTGGTTTACGATACGATGTTAACCAATATATTGCCTTTAATATTGAAACTCAATATATCTGGGCTGATATAAATGATGCTGGAATTGCTGGTCAATTTACCGATAGACTCGGCGCTAATGCAGAGTCAGACGTAGATATTGTTACTTTGGGTTTAGTTTTTACATTCTAAGCTAAGGTAAAAGGAAAATATTATATGTTTCTAAATCATTACAAAATAAAAACCAAAGTGCTTTTGATGGCTATTCTGCCTTTAGCCCTTTTGGTTTACCTAGCAATGCTGCAAATATCATCACTGACAAATCGCTTAAATGCATTAACAACGCTATCTAATGATATGAGTTTTTTGAATCATTTATCAGACAATCATGATGTACTGCATGACGCGCGACTGAGTGCATTACAAAATAAGACATTCGATGAGCAAGGTGCTTTGCTCGATGACAATAAACTGCAGCAAGCGATCGCCTTAATACCAGGTGCCTTTCCTAATCATGACCCGTTGTTTATTGAAAGTATTTTATATGACCTGCAAGAGACGCAAAATGATCTCATTACCTCTGAAGATAATGAAGAAAAAGTTGAGTTATCATCATGGATGTTAGACCTCTATAAGCAACTTTACCTTAACCTCGAAAAGATTAACCTAGATACCGGAATCCCAACGGTTGATGGACACCTGATTGCCCTTTATCAACTTGAGTGGTTAATGCTCTGGGCTGCGGAAGAAGACTGGCAACTTCATCAACGAATTAAGGTTGAGCTATCACGCTTATCTCAAACAGATCCCTCCAATACGAATTCAGTACAAAGTGATACTGACAACCAGGAGTTATCCGCCTTATTTCAATACCAAAAACTATTTATTGACCGTTTTTTAGCCATCAATGCTGATGAAAATCAGGTCAAACTTTTGCTTAAAACCTTCAGCCACCCCTCTTTTCTCAAAAGTAGTGCTTTTAGGGAAAGTATCCTAGCTAATGATAAAGAGCAACCGATGACTAAAGAGGAAATAGATCTCGGTATTCAATCATTAGAAGAGCGGCTAAATTTACTGCAAAAAGTATCAGCCATGATTGAAGGTCAGCTTAATGAAGAGGTGAATCAGTATGTGGAAGCTTTCAAGTTTAATCGAAATATGTTCATTGCGGTCATATCATTAGCGGCTCTGTTCATTGCTATCTTAGGCTTTAATCTTTCACATCGCATCGTAAACTACCTAACCAGTATTTTAGAAACACTCGAAAAAATTCAAGATGACTCTAACTTTAAAGATGAAATCCCAATTCATGGTCGTGATGAGCTTAGTTTGTTTGCTGATCGGATCAATAAATTATCGAATGAGAGGATGTTAAACCAAGAGAAGCTTATTCAATCTCTTGCTACAGCACAAAAAGAAAAAGATAAAGCAGAAGAAGCGAACAAAGCGAAAAGTAGTTTCTTAGCTAACATGTCACATGAAATACGCACCCCACTCAATGGGGTTATCGGTATCTCTGAAATATTATCTGATACCGATCTTAGCCCAACACAAGCTGATTACGTTAGAACCATTGATACATCCGCTCATTTATTGCTAGGACTCATTAACGATATCCTCGATTTATCAAAAATTGAGTCAGGTAAACTATTAATTACTCCGCACAGCTCCAATATCCGTGAGCTAATCTATGATACCGCTTCTATCGTCACCCCTATGGTCTCAGACAAAGGCTTAAATTTAATTGTCTCTGTCGATAATAATGTGCCCCATAAAGTGATGATTGATGATCACCGATTGCGTCAAGTTATGATGAATTTCTTATCCAATGCTGTTAAATTCACAGAGCAAGGTAGTGTTACTATTGGTGTTAGAAATGTAAAAGTACAAAACCGCTCGGTATCATTACTTTTTGAAGTTCAAGATTCAGGCATTGGTATCGCTAAAGATAAACAGGCTTCTGTATTTGAAGCTTTCTCACAAGAAGATGGTTCTATTACACGTAAGTTTGGAGGAACGGGTTTAGGGCTTGCCATCAGTACTGAGTTAATTAACCTAATGGATGGTAAAATAGAACTCGAATCAGAAAAAGGCAAAGGCTGTCGTTTTTTCTTTACTCTTGATCTTGATATCATCGCGCAAGACGCCGCGAATACACATGTTAGAGAAAACCACCCTCTTGTTATCATTGATAATGATTCGATTTATGCCGACGCAATAAAAAATGAAATTAACTATTATCAGTTCCCTATCACGCAACATGTCGCAAGTGTCAAAGACTTAGTAGGATTACCAGCTCTGTTTGAAAATATTATCTATATCCAAACTCAGCCAGAACAAACCCTACTCGACATACACACCATAAGAACTGCAAACCCTAATGCCATGATATCGGTTATTCGCCACCATAATCATACTATGATTGATTATGGGAAAAGTATTGATGGATTAGCTACTTACCCACTATTAGGCAACCGATTATTAAACGTACTAATCAACAAAAGAAGAAGGGCAAGCGATCAGATAGAAGTCCCATATACTCCACCGACAGTTGATAAACTTAAAACAACATCACCACAGGTTGACGACAATGCTCAACTAAAAATGACTGAGAGCGCTTCAGCTGACACTAATGAGCAACATGAAGAGTCTTCTGATAGTAAAAAAGTGCTGTTAGTTGAAGATAATATGGTCAACCAAAAAGTGGCGACTATTATGCTTGGTAAAGCGGGCTTTAGCTTTGATGTTGCTAATAATGGACAAGAAGCTGTCGACTTTTTTGAAAATGGTAATAAATATCTATTGGTTATTATGGACTGTATGATGCCGATTATGGATGGTTTCACGGCAACAGAAGAAATTCGTAAACTAGAAACCAGGGACAGTTTAGTGCCTACCCCTATCATTGCATTAACGGCGTCAGTTATTGATGATGATATAAAACGCTGTTACGAAGCAGGGATGAACGACTATTTACCTAAACCATTTAGAAAAGATATGTTCTTAGAAAAAATCGCACACTTAATTGATTAATAAGGTAGATTAATTCCTCGCTCTCCATCTAAATGCCTACAACTCTTGTGGGCATTTTCTTATTTACACTAAAAGCAATAATAAATCCCTGATCAATACTACATTTTATCAAATAAATCTGTATAATCCGCCGCCTATTTACTCTTACTTTCATCTCATATTTTGTCCATTCTGGTCGAATAATTAGCCTGATAGTACACAGCTAGGAAGAACTTCTTTGATATCTACCGCAAACATCACAATGCAATTTGGCGCAGAGCCTTTATTTGAAAATATCTCAGCAAAATTTGGTCATGGTAACCGATACGGTCTTATTGGTGCTAATGGTTGCGGCAAGTCAACATTCATGAAGATCCTCAGCGGTGCATTAACACCGAGTTCAGGCAATGTATCTATCACTCCTGGTGAAAAATTAGGGGTTCTTAGCCAAGACCAATTCGCTTTTGAAGAATTTAATGTTGTCGATGTTGTGATCATGGGCGATAAAAAACTTTGGGAAATAAAGCAAGAACGTGACCGTATTTATGCTAAAGCAGAGATGACAGAAGCTGATGGTATGGCTGTTGCTGAACTAGAAAGTGAATTTGCTGAGATGGATGGCTACAGTGCGGAAAGTCGTGCTGGTGATATTCTGATTCAAGCGGGCATCGAAGAAGAATTTCACTACGGTTTAATGCAGCAAGTTGCACCAGGTTGGAAACTTCGTGTTCTACTTGCACAAGCTCTTTTTGCTAACCCTGATATCCTGTTGCTTGATGAACCAACCAACAACTTGGACATCCACACGATCAATTGGCTTGCTGAAGAGTTAAATCAACGTAAGTGTACAATGATCATTATCTCGCACGATAGACACTTCCTAAACTCAGTATGTACGCACATGGCTGATATTGATTATGGTGAACTGCGTATTTACCCAGGTAATTATGAGTACTTCCTTGAAGCTTCAGGTCTTATTCGTGAGCAGCTTCTGGCTAGCAATGCTAAAAAGAGTGCTGAAATTAGCGAGCTTCAAGATTTTGTAAACCGTTTTGGTGCTAATGCTTCTAAAGCAAAACAAGCAAGCTCTCGTGCTAAAAAAATGGATAAAATCAAGCTAGATGAAGTAAAATCTTCAAGCAGAATGAGCCCATCTATTGATTTTGGTGAAGGTCGCAAACTGCACCGCTTAGCATTAGAGCTTGAAAATGTAGGTCATTCTTTTGATGATCAACTATTATTCGAAAATGGCAGTTTATTACTTGAAGCAGGTACTAGACTTGCGGTTATTGGTGAAAATGGTGTGGGTAAAAGTACCCTACTACGCTGCTTAGTTGGTGACTTAGAGCAAAGCCAAGGCATCGTTAAATGGTCAGAAAATGCATCGGTTGGCTACTGCCCTCAAGATAGCACTGCTGATTTTGATAATGACTTATCTATCTTTGATTGGATTTCACAGTGGCGTACTGTTAAACATGATGATCTGATGGTTCGTGGTATTTTAGGTCGCCTACTCTTCACTGCTGATGATGCAAATAAGAAAGCCAAGAATTGTTCAGGTGGTGAGAAAAACCGCCTTCTGTTTGGTAAACTCATGATGCAAGATATCAATGTGCTGGTTATGGATGAGCCAACTAACCACATGGATATGGAAGCAATCGAAGCCTTAAATGAAGCGCTAAAAGTTTATGAAGGTACGCTAATTTTTGTTAGTCATGACCGTGAATTTGTATCATCATTAGCAACGCATATCATTGATATTAAAAATAACAAATTAATCAATTTCCAAGGTACTTACGATGAGTACCTAGATCACTTGGTTAAAACTGAACAAATGGCTTAAACCATACTAATACAACAGCAATACCTAGTGTTGCTGTTGCTAAGGAATGACTTATGACTGAAGAAGAAAGAATCGAATTACAACAAAATAACCCACTTCATGGTTTAAAACTAGAAACTCTACTGAGTGAGCTAGTGACTTTCTATGGCTGGCAGATTCTTGATACTGCAATGCGTTTAAACTGCTTTCATACCAACCCTTCGATTGCAAGCAGCGTTAAATATTTGAAAAAAACTGAGTGGGCAAGAGAGAAAGTTGAGAACTTTTACTTGTATAAATTTAAGCGTATGCCAAAAGCATCGGACCTTGAATATGAAATGCCACCTCGTTCACGCACCTTTGCTCACGGCTTAGAACCACGTGAACCAATGGAGCTAACCATTGAATCGATTCAACTATCACAAGCTAAATCAGCATCGGCTCACAAAGCTCGCTCAAATCAAGCTCGTGCACAACGTAACAATAGCCGTTACCGTTATTAAATATAGCGTAGTAAAGTAAAAGCGAAGATCACTCAAGGCAATGACGATAAAAGTCATTGCCTTTTTTGTTCATCAAACAAGCATGACCTGTTCTTTACGGCGATTGGTCTATTATAATAACTGGCTACTTCAGATGAACAATAATGAGAGGTAGTGAGAACAACGTGTTAACTTAGCATTTTTTAGCTTGGACTGTATCCTTTTGCTTTATCAGAGCATTAAAATGACTCATTAAGTCATCTGCTAAATTTTTAACATCTTTCAATAAAATATATTGAGCCACTTCAGAGTACGTACCCGAATATTTTTGCTCAGGCATATTAACAAATTTTTCAATGTTAATATCAGGTATGAAAACAAACTGACTTTCTGTAAAATTACCAGTACTAATAATAACAAAATCATCTACGACTATAAATTTTAAATGAATGTTTTCATTAAAATAATAGTTACCTATATTA
>NZ_MCUV01000011.1:0-67928 GCF_002873395.1 Vibrio sp. 10N.286.49.B3
CGCAATGCTCCGAAATATGCACTCAGTTGCTCTCCGTTCTCTGTTTATCAATTAGCTTATAGGTATATACCGTAACAGTGGTAATTTAATCATTTTTTAACACACTCCAGGTGTAAAAGTAAGAAATTAAATAGGAGAAAAGTATGGTAAATAATATTAGAAACATTTCAATCTTGGTTATTTGTTTAATGATGTTAGGATGTGCAAGTAATCCAGTGACGGTAATAGATAAAAGGTATGGAGTAATCAAGCAAGAAAAGAAACTCCATGTTAATACAAAGAGCGGTTTGGCGACTATTGGAGGTGCTACAGCAGGAGGCCTTATAGGTAATCAAATTGGGGGTGGTACTGGTAAAGTACTAGCTACGATAGGTGGTGCAGTCATCGGAGGGACTAGTGCTCGAAAAGTGACAGAAAAACAAGAGATCAATTTTGAATATCTTGTTTTAATGAGCGATGGTGAGCGTTTTATTCTCGAAACAAAAAAGAATAGAAAGAAGATAGGAAGTCGAGTATTAGTAGAACGTTTATCTAACGGTAGAGAGCGTGTATTCGTATTGTAGTGTATCCTTCGTGGGCGGTCATTCTTGAAATTATTTCGAGACGTTACTCGAACTCGATAATAAACCGACTCATAGCTTGACGCCAGTTTTGAATGGGCATCGTCCATTTCTTGCTGTCATCTTTGATTGCTAGGTACACCATTTTGGTAGTGACCTCATCGTTGGGATGAGCTTCCGCTTTTTTTAGTGCTTTACGTATCACGCTGTTGAGAGACTCAATAGCATTGGTTACGGATATCTTCTGGATAGTTGAACAGCGTATTGATATTCTGCCAGTGATTGCGCCAGGACTTAGATATTTGCGGATATTGACCTATCCCAGACGCCACTAAAACGCTCCAGTTCGAGTAGAACTTCATCTTCTTAAGCGCTTTCTTGTTAATATTGCCTATCCTTAGCTTTTAAGGCTTAGTGTAGGCAATTACACAGAATTTAGGACAGTCTCTCTCGCCTCGTCACATATGTTGAATCTTATATTAAACCATTAGTTTTTTATAGTCTCCAACTAACTTAATAGAGCTGGTAATTCCACTTTCAAATTTATACCTAAACCCAACTTCGTAATCTCCAGTGTTAATCACTACGGAATCATTTCCACGACTGTATACACTTACAATATCATGCTGATTTTTATCTTTAACTCGTGAGTACTTAGCACTATTTTTCCTACCATAAACAGCAATAATATGGTTTTTATTTGTATCAAGAATTAAATTAACAGCATCAGACAGTTTACTTTTTTCAATATCATTAATTTTATCCATTAGACAATCCCTTAGCGTTCTCAAAAAAACATCTCGATAGTCATCCATATGTGGAAAATCTGTGAATCGAGCTTTAGACACTCCATTTTTATTTGCATGGGAATTAATATGTTTAGATAATAAATTGATACTTTTTTCATTACCATCGAAAAATTTATTTAGAAAACACAGCCTTGCTTCTTCAAAATAAGAGTTAAACTCTTCTTGATGTTTTGGTGAACTAAAGTAAGATGAAATTAGGCTTTTTGCACCCATATTTTTAGATAAAATTTGGCTAATACTTGTTGCGCATTTTAGTGAATATGCGATCACTTTATTTGAATCTGTAGTAATTTCTAAGTCATCGGTATTTCTAAAACCAGATGCTCCAGAGGCAATACCAATATCTTCAATGTTAATTACATTATCTTCACCAATATGCTTTTTAATTTCATTAGCACTTAAATCACCAATGTGTTTTAGCGAAGCAATATTGTCATCACTAAAAAGTGACAAATGAGAATTTCTTTCAATTTCATCTAATAATGGAGATTGAAGTTGTGATTCAGGGTATACCTGTTTGAGAGTTAAAGCTGTAAAGTATTGGTGAAGCTTACCAGCTGAATCAGATTTACTAGGCATTAATATTTTCCTTTTAAAAAAGAGGTTAAATTAGAGGTTTTATAAACAAAACTCTATTGATAATAGCTTATTTTTAAATACCCTTATAATATAACCTGCCACATAGACAAAATCTGTCTATGTGGCAGGTCATTTTACGTTATATACTGAAGGTTATAACGTAAAATGATATAATTAAAAAAATATAAGATTCTAATTAATAAAGAAGAAGTGATGGAAATTTCAAATATATATTGCTCAAACTGTAAAAAGGATACAGATCATGAAATTTATGAGTTTATGGACGTTGATTACGATGAGAATGGTTACGCATTGTATTCACTTATTCGCCAGGAGATATGTTCAGATTGTAATCAACAATTATGTGACCAATTAACAAAACCTAAGTAATATACTACTCGCTCTTAATTGACAATAGATATTATATAGTAGATGGCACCTTTAAACAGGCCGACAAATTAGTTAGGTTTGTGGGGTGCTATACCTGTTTGAAAATGCCGAAGATTAAGGGACATCGGCACTCACATTTTTTATTATGCTTATATACTTTTCAAATATCAACGAAATATACACTATAACAATGCTATGTGGTTATATAATATACAATATTAAATAAATTAGTCCTGAAGTAATAAGTTCGGGCTATTTTGGTTATCTAAGCCACGTAAATAACGCAGAACCATAGTGTTACTTTTCCAGTCACCCAATTGTATTAACTGTGTCAAACTCAATCCAGCGGCATAGCCATCTTGCAAAGCACCGACACGACTTGAGTGGCCGCTCCAAATATCTCGATGAGCATGCGAGCTAGTGACAACGTCACCTTGTTTTTCTAGTAAGGTATGTGCACGCTGATAGATACGATCTACAGTCATGCCAGACATTGGAGTTTGTCGATAAGCAGCGGGCCGTTGACCGAGTGTAGTTAACCAACAAAATATAAAATCGTTGTCATCTAATCCGGAACAATACCGGGATAAATAAGTACGAACTATCGATGAAAACCGTCCAGTTAAGCGCTTAGGCTCTGGGCTAACGCTGGTTTTAGATGTTACACGTTCGATGTTTATATCACCATTATCGAGGATTTTAACGTGTTTTTTGCGGATATTACCTATTTCACCTTCTCGTAGCAACGTACCATAAGCTACAGTGAGGAGCGTCAAATCACGAAAAGCTATCGCATAGCCCTCATTTCCCCATAACTGCATGAGCTTATTAAGATGATGTTTTCGAAAGGGTTTCGCTTGCAGTTCAATGATCTGACTACCAGTGAGTTCCATTTCATCTTTAGCTAATGATTTAAAAAATGTGGCAATAATTGGGTCTTTGGTTAAATCCTCAATGCCCATTAGTTTATGAAATAAGCTTAATTGAGCACGATATTGTTTCACACTATTAATGCTCAGCCCTTCAAGGCGTAATGCTTTGAACCAATTCGCTAAAAATGTCGGTTGAATAGGAAAACTGTATAGCGATTCATTTTTGCAGAAGGCATCCCACTTACGGATCACAAAGGCAAGCATTTTAAGCGTGTTTGCACTGAGTCCGCCACGGTTATCTTCAAATTGTTGCAGGTTAGCCAGTGCTGTAGGGAGTAATAGCCAATCAGGGGCAAAGCTGTCACTTAAGTCTGGGAAATTGAGTTTGAAGCGTTTTAGGCTTTGTTTATTTTCATCCCATAATTGCTCTGTTTCATCCTGAGATTTCAAATGTGACAATGTCACTTGATTGGTTTTTACCATCGGGGTGTTTTTGGTTTTCATATCCCGAGCCTTAGAGTTCAAGTGTGATATAACATTAATTATATCACACTCAGGGCGAGGAATAAAAAATAATGGATGAATACTGCCCATGCAACCACAAACTGTGATAAAGCCGATAACCAAAGCGTGATCATTACAATAGCGACGTCAGATTCAATCAGTGACGTGAAGTTTCAGCCACCGAATCGGATAAATTTGATTCAGTGGCAAAAAATGAAGTTCGTAAAGTGTTAACCTTGGTAATAAAGAGGGGTTGATAGTAAATGAAATGCGAATTTGAGTTTGTATGTAACCGTAAGTGGGAAGATTTAATTGAAACTGGCAATGAGACTATGAGGTTTTGTTCACATTGCTCCCAGAATGTTTATTTAGCCCGGGATAACTTTCAATTAGAGCAATTGGCAAGTAAAAAACTTTGTGCTTACTTTGCCCCTATTGAGTCACCGAAAACTACAACTGAGCCCTACCTTGAACTAACAGGATTGCTGGGGCGTGTAGTCTCAAAATAAGCATAATTGATTATTTTAAGACCACACAGACTTTTTTAAATAGCTCACTGGACAAAGGCACAAACATACATCGCATCGACTCCAATGGAAGGCGTTGATTCTACGCTGATCGGAGAGATCTTTAGTAAAGAGTTAAATGGCTATCACCACAGTGAATGCGATGCCTGAAGGCACTACCGACTCGGCAGATAGGCTTCCCAACGAGCGGGGTCACCAATATGCTCTTGAACAGCCTCAATAAACATTCTTGCCAACTTGGTGTGCTTTCGATGAGGATATATTGCATAGATCGCCGTATCCATGGTTGAAATATGGTGATCAGGTAGTAAGGGAATCAAGTTTGACTCATCCAATGACTGATTTAGATTCGATAAGTCAACCAGCGCATACCCTAACCCATCTGTCACAGCATGAATTAAGGTTTTTACATCACTCACCTTATACCTAGGCCTCATTCTATGAGTTGTGTATTGATCGCTCCCTACTGCGTGATTGATTCTAAGCTGATCCAGTGTGATGTCATCATTACCATACACAACGGCAGGCATCCTAATTAACTCTTCTGGAGATGTCGGATCGCCGTGCTGTCGAATGAACGCTTTAGAGGCTATTAAAATAAAGCGAGTATCGGCTATTTTTTTAGCTATAAGGTTCGAATCTAACAACTTTCCAATACGAAAAGCCAAGTCAAAATTGTCCGAGATTATGTCTGATTTCTTATCATTTAACACATGCACAACCTGTATTTCGGGATACATGCGCATAAACTGAGTAATCACTGGTTGCAGGTATTCAGAGCCAAAGTAGATAGGTGAAGTAATGCGTAGAATGCCTTTAGGTTCAAACTGATAAGCATCTGCGATAAGCTTAATAGTATCCAAGCTATTTTTCACCTGAAGGGCTTGCTCATATATCTCTTCTCCTGCCGACGTCAGCGAGAACGAACGCGTCGAGCGATTAAGCAGTTGTACGCCAAGTTCATGTTCCAGTTTCTTTATCTGTTTAGACAAAGAAGAGTTGTCCATGTCGTGCAATGCGGCCGCTTTGGTAAATGAGCCTTGTTGAACAACATCTAAAAAGAGCAATAGCTGGCTGCTACTTGGCATATCTATACCTCCTAAACTCATATAACCAAAGCTGCATAAAGATAAACTCAGTCAGCGTACTGCATCAACATAATCGATTTTGGCTCTTTTTGCGACCCTGTAAATAATTCTGTGTAACAGCTCTTGGTTACAAGTATTCAGTTAATCGGTCTGAACATTGCCTTTGCTACCTTTAAAGACATTTGCCACCTCTTCAACATTGTCAACAACGCGTCTAGCATGGGGTAAAAATCTCACCATCATGAGTCAATGTAATGGTTCTTGTTGAGCGATGGAACAGTTTTACGCCCAGCACACCTCCTAATTGCTGGACTCTTAAATTCCAAAGTCTTCGCCAGTTCGAGGAGCATATTCAGCACACTCGCACCAAGGAATGTAAGGTGATGATTTTATTATTTTTAATTATAACTATAAACGATAACCAATAGACCAAGATATTGTACTGTAGTCGGTGTTTTCATAGTTTGAAAAATCCAATCGAAAATCAGAGTATATGTGGTTACCAATATCAGCTCGAACACCTACTCCTAAAATAAAGCTCATATCCTTAAAAGATTCATGACGAGTGTCGCTATTGATTGAATATACGTTTTTTTCACTTTGTCGTGCTAACCCTAGAATCCCATATGGTTTTATTGCATAACCATCAAGATCGAATTTCTGACCAATATCAGTATCAATTTTAAAATTGTACCCATCTATTTTTGACTCTGTATTTTCGATTCTTCGATTACTTTTATTCGTTGAATAAGATAGGTTGATGCCAAAGACATGGTTAAAATCATAACCGTACTCTAATCGAACCCCATCCCCCCAGCCTGAATCTGAGTTACTCAACCAATCAGGGTTTTCAGTATTAGAGTAGCCAATACCTATACGATGCTGACCATGAAAATCATTTGCAAATGAAAAAATTGGTATAAACGATAAAGCTACAAAGGTAATATATTTAATGCTCATTATGCTCTCTATAATTCAGTTACCCCAACTGGGTAGGCGCATACTAGGCATTAATAATTTCTAGGTCTAATCGTAAGCCCTTATCTCCCTGATAAGCTATTATTATAATCTTACTAAGTTTAGTATGTACCAAATATGCCCTGATGTGCTCAGAGAGAGAGTAATGAGAGACCTTTTTTATAGATTAGATTTAAATCTACTGAGAACATTCCTTGTATTATCACAAGAAAAAAATATGCGTAAAGCATCAAAGAGGTTATCAGTCTCACAACCAGCTCTAAGCCAAGCTCTACAAAAGCTTCGGCACCATTTTGAGGATGAACTGTTTGTTAAAGTACCCACGGGGCTTGAACCGACACTATTTGCGATGGATCTGCAAGCAGCTATTACTCCTCACTTAGATGGCCTTTCTAGTGCTTTAAATTCATCTAAAGTATTTGACCCGATTCAAATTGAATCGACTATCACTATAGCGTTATCACCTGTAGTACTTACTTGCTTATCTGGATCGCTTTACAGAAGACTCAGAGAACTGGCACCTAGAGCTAAGATTGAACTGATTAACTGGAATAAATCAACGTGTGATGATATTAAAAATAATGATGTCTTACTTGGTATAAATTATGATTTATCTAATCAAAAAGAGGTTTATACAAAGCATATTATCAATTTAGAAGGAAGGGTTATTGTTAGAAAAGATCACCCTATACATAGAGAATTAGCTAAACCTTCAGATTTTGAGGGATACGATATAGCTTCTTTCATTAATCCAGGATGGAATGACCGTTTTAGTTATGCAGCAAATATTATGCAATCGCATGGTTATAAGGTCAATGTAGCTTTTCGATCAGAGATGGTAATGGCATTAATTGATGTAATATTACACACGGACATGATCATGCCTCATTCAAATTTGTTTCCGTTGGAACTTTACCCAAATTTGCGGGCGATAGATGTTGAAATAAATAAAGAGGAAAAAGAGTTACCACTATTTAGCCACTTCCATGTAAAAAATAGAAATAACGCCCTGGTTGCTTGGCTTCATTCTGAAATCACTACGTTGCTTCATAATCAAGTAAAGCTATCTTGGTAAATAGCAATACGCGATGCCGCTTTATCGCCAAGATTCCCTGCTTACCCAATCGGGTATCGAGCATTCAAACACTAGCAATCTAAGTTGAATAAAAAAAAGCCACTTAATGAAAAAAGTGGCTTTTTTATTTTTTTACAATGTACATACTATTTCTTTCTTTTACAGTGTTACGATTTATGTTGAAACTTGTTCGTTTTACTACTGATGATGTTCTATCAGTACTTAAAGCTTAGTCTAATTGCTAGTCTTGTCAATAAAATGTCCCGCATCGATGCAGGACAATATAATTAGAGTGGATTACCTCTCTGCCAAAGGTGCACTATCAAACTTAATCCCAGACCAACCAGATTGAATGAAATTTCTAATGTTACCATGATCTTGACCTTCAGCATTCTGAAGAACATCCACACGATAGAAATCACCAAAGCACGCTAATGTCTCGTCTGTACTCAAGTTGTGAAGCTGACCAAAAGCAAAAATCTTACATGAGCCATTATTCGTATTCGCTTCGTTATTCACTGAACCATTAATAAATGCTGTTGGCATAAAGCTATAGTAGCCATCAATAATAGCCATTGTATCGTTAAAGCCGATAGTTTCAGGTTGAGATTTTAACTGGCTAAGAAACTGTTTTAATTCCATGTATCTGATTCCAATATTCTATTTAAAGTACTCATACTGCGTACAAAAATGCACAGAGTCAAATCTATCATCTACTTAGTTAAAACATGGAAAGCGCAAGTTGTAAAATAGCTTTAACATCTTCTGTTGCTTCACCGTTCATCATTTGTGATTGAGCAAAACTTATCTGAGCGTATATGTAAATAGCTATAAATCGACAGTCTAAATTAGTTTCATTTATCTCGTTTCTTGCCCTCGATCTCTCTATCCATGCTGTAAATTCGTCAATGACATGTTCGTATGTACGATCAATCTGCTGCACTGTAGATTCTCCTAAGTGCATCTGAAACGCTTTCATATTGGTAAATAAACAGCCTTTAGGCATACCTAAGTTGTTATCAACGCTGGTGCTATAGTGTATTAAATGGCTAAGCGTTTCATTAAAAGGGGCGTCATTATTTAAGAGGTCAACAACAGGGTTAAGAACCGTGTTCTCATAATGCTCTAATACTGCACACATCAAACCATCTTCATTACCAAACTCTCGATAAACGCTTGGCTTAGATACATTGGCTATCTTACACAACTCATTAATCGAAACCTGATTTATGCCATTTTCCCAATAGCTTTGCTGTGCAATATCTAAGACAGAGTTACGATCAAACGTCTTAGGTCGACCACGTGATGTTTTTTTATCTACACTCATATACGTACCACTCGGTATTTTATTGTTGACATAGGTTGTGATGGAACTTAAGATACCACCCAGTACTTAATTAAACAAGCAACAACTGAGGATATAATAATGGAAACACAAACGGTTTTACTTACTGGTATTTCGGGCTTTATTGGCCTTCATATAGCAAAAGACCTTTTAGACAAAGGGTTTCATGTTCGAGGATCGATTCGTAACATCAAAAGAGCCGACCAAATAAAAAAAGTCCTGCAAAATTCATCGGCAGATGTAAGTAAGCTTTCATTTGTTGAATTAGATTTAACCTCTGATAAAGGATGGGACAATGCCACTGAAGGCTGTGACTATTTACTGCATGTCGCCTCTCCTTACTCTGTTGCAAACCCAAAAAATGCTGACGATATGATTAAGCCAGCAGTTGAGGGATCATTACGTGCATTACGTGCTGCTAAGAAAGCTGGTATTAAAAGAGTTGTACTTACTAGTTCAACATTAACCATGATGGCAACGATGAAAAGTGGAACATTTGGACCGAATGACTGGGCTGACACCAACTCTAAGGACATCAGCACCTATGCCAAAAGTAAAACCCTGGCAGAAAAAGCAGCATGGCAATTTATGGATGAGCAAAATGATGACTCTATGGAACTTGTATCCATAAGCCCTGGTGGTGTTTTTGGACCACCATTAGGTAGTGACATTACAGGGCAATCACTAACAATGATTGATAAAATGCTCAAAGGTAAAGTACCCATGATCGCTAACATAGCTATGCCAATGGTTGATGTCCGTGATGTCGCTAAGATTCATGTACAAGCAATGACACATCCTGATGCAAAAAACCAACGCATTATTGCCTCTCATTCGGAGCCTAACCGTATACTAGAAATAGCTAAAACATTAAAAAATGAAGGGTATCAAGGCCCGAGTGTTCGTACTGCCCCTGATCTATTACTACGTGTCATATCCCTTTTTGATGATGAAGCAAAAGGTATGGTCGGTTTGTTAGGTAAGACTGTTCATGCCGATAATAGTAAAACAGTAGACATGTTTGGTTGGAGTCCCCGTCCGTTCACACAGTCTGTACTCGATTCTGCAAAAGCAATCAAAGCGATACAAAAAAAATCGTAACCACTAACTGGTCTAGGTGCTTACTAACAGCACCTAACTACCGTAATTTACATTGCTTATCTACTGATGACCCTCCCTCTACGCTAGAATTATCTTGTGCCAATTTTAAGCTTCCTATACACCGATGCACACTGTTGGTGATAAACCAATATGGTTAGTATCATCATCTTAACCTTTTCGTCTGCTAGATCAGCTTAATACGGTTTAAGGCACTGTTTTTTATATTTTTAAGCTATTCCACTTCACCGGCAGGTAAGAGGAATGTTTTTTGCCTACTCTATAAGTAGCACGCTTCAAACCTGCACATTTGTATGAAAAGTACCGTAGGCTCATAACACGTGCTACTTCAAGGGATATAAATTAATAAGGGAATATATGCTAAATAGAACATTAATAGCGCTATGTGTAGCGTTAGCCACAACTTCCGTGCAGGCCTCGCCTCAAGTTACCGACAATATCGCACCTGAGTTAACCAGTAAGATCACAGATAAACAAAGTGTTGTAGCAAAAGAGTTTATGGTCGCAGCGGCACATCCATTAGCCGTACAAGCAGGTTATGAAGTTTTGAATAATGGTGGGACAGCAGCCGATGCCTTAGTTGCTGTACAAACTGTTTTAGGTTTGGTTGAACCACAGTCATCAGGACTCGGTGGCGGTGCTTTCCTTGTGTATTATGATGCCAAAAGTAAGAGAATAACCACCTTTGACGGGCGTGAAACTGCGCCACTCGCTGCTAAACCTGAATTGTTTCAGGATGAAAATGGGGAACCACTTAAGTTTTTTGATGCTGTAGTCGGAGGGCGTTCAGTTGGTACACCTGGAACGGTCAAACTCATTGCGACTATGCATGAAAAATACGGTAATAAAGAGTGGTCTGATTTATTACTTCCAGCCAGTACCTTAGCAACGGATGGCTTTACAGTATCAGAACGATTAGCTTCATCTATCGCTGGAGATAAAGAACGCTTAAGCCGCTACCCTGACACCCGAGGATACTTTTTCAATGCTGATGGTGAGCCATTGCAAGAAGGCAGTGTGTTAAAAAATAAGGCATATGCTAAAACTCTGGATATATTGGCAAAAGGAGGGGCAGAAGCATTCTATTCTGGGCAGATAGCGAGTGACATTGTCACAAAAGTAACAAGTATAGAAGATAACCCAGGATATTTAGCTTTAGAGGACTTTGCTACTTATAAAATTATTGAACGTGAAGCCACTTGTGCTGGTTATCATCAGTATGAAGTATGTGGTATGGGGCCTCCTAGCTCTGGTGCATTAACCGTTGGGCAAATTTTAGGTATTTCGAGTCACTTTGACCTTAAAGCGCTAGGTGCTGACGATCCTAAATCATGGCAAATCATAGGCGATGCGTCTCGATTGGCATTTTCTGATCGTGGGCGATATATGGCTGACTCCGATTTCGTTCCTATGCCAGAAGGTTTGCTCGATGAAGAGTACCTAAAAAGTCGTGCGGCACTGATTACAACGGGTAAAGCCTTAACAACCGTAGAGCCAGGAAATCCACCATGGAGAAATCAAATCGCGCAAACTGACGATCAATCAATCGAACTACCATCAACAACACACATCGTCATCACAGATAAAGAAGGCAACATTATCTCGATGACCAGTACTGTCGAAAACGGCTTTGGTTCGCGTGTAATGAGCAACGGCTTTATCCTGAACAATGAGCTAACTGACTTTTCGTTTGCTTCATATAAGGATGGGTATCCAATCGCTAACCGTGTTGAGCCAGGGAAACGTCCACGCTCATCAATGTCACCAACCATTGTTATGGAAGATGGTAAACCTTATATGGCACTTGGTTCACCGGGTGGCTCGCGAATTATAGGTTATGTTGCAAAAACCTTAATTGCACATTTCGACTGGGGGATGGATATTCAAGATGCTATTAATATGCCGCATTTAGTTAACCGCTTTGGTACCTATGAATTAGAAGAAGGGACGCCAGCAGAAACTCTGAAAGAACCATTAGAATCGATGGGTTTTAAAGTCAACATTCGAGATCTTAATTCAGGTCTACATGGTTTTGTATTTAATAAAGGTAAACTGATCGGTGGTGCGGACCCTAGGCGTGAAGGTATCGCCATGGGAAACTAATGGTATTAAAAGTTAAATAAACAGCAGTACTTTTATGGGCAGAGTGGATACACTAAACCAGCCCAAAGGAGCATACAGAATATTGTTTGCTATCCAAGGTGATTTATCCAATTTTTTAGACACATAGCTAATTAATATGAATGAATCAGTCCATATTATTTCGCTTTCTGAAACAAATTACTCTCTATAAAAAAGCCGCCAACATAACTCATGCAGGCGGCTTTTGAACTTATTCAAATCTGAAATTAATCACCTTGGCGATAACGTTGTTCGACTTCATCTTGAGCCTCAAACTCATCAAACTCGATAGGTGTTATTTCATCTGAGCTGAATCTAAGAACTGCTGGGGCTGAATAATTAGGAACATTGTCGTAATTAAATACAGAGTAGTACTTAGCCAAGTTAGCATTACCTAATTTATCAAAGGTATAACCATCTTTACCCGCATATAACTTCACCCCATCAAACGGCGAACGTGGTGGGTGAAAACTATTTCGTACTACATAAGTACCTACCCAATCTTTGTCCTTCGAGTTGTCCCACATCAGTTTAACCATCCCCCCTTCAATAGCAGCCTTGAAGTTATCTGGTGTCTCTAATGCTTGCTTACGACGTTCTATATACTCGACTACAAGCTGGGTAGAAATGGTGCCGTCATTTGACTCGGTTTTCCACTCAACCAGTGCATCTTGTTGACGAGAGGCCGATGTAGCCTTGATAACAAACTTGACCGATCGGTTGTTATCATAGCACTCTTCAAGATACTGACGAGCTGAACTATCAAACATAAATGTCTGTCGAGCTGTTTGAGCCAAATCTTCACTGCTGACTTCATAGCCGATAAACTCAAGCGGCTTTTCAGTACTCAACTGCTCAAAAGTTGGCTCATCAAGATCTACCATTTCAACCAAGAAACGCATTGGCTGGCTAATGCCTTTGAGGGATGCACTCTCTAACACAAAGTAAGCATTAGTGAACACAACATCGCTCTCTTCCGAGATACTAGGAAAAGAAAAGTCCACGACTCCAAAGATACGCTCTCCATTCTTATCAAAGCCACTTTGCAACTTGCTTGCCACTATCTCGTTTGCATTGATAGTATGATAAGCGCTTGCTCCAACCGCCATTTGGAACGGCTTACGATGATAGACCAGATTAAGGTTTGGTCGATAATGGATACCACCACCAAAACGGCCATAACCAATATCAAACTGCATCATTTGGGAGTCATTCCCTCTTGGCAAGACTACTGGACCTTGCAATCTTAATAGCAAACGACCTTGCTCTAGTTGTTGCTCAATCAGCGATTTTTCTATTCCACTAAAGTGCCAGCTTTTCCAAATTCCCTGTGTTAGCTGATCTGAATCGATCGCATCGCCAAGCGTTTGAATTGGAATCGCGTTGTGGATCTGATCAAAATCCGTAATATCACGAATATCATCTGGGTTAAGAATTGATACCGACCACTCACCATAGTTTTCAATTTTGGCCCCTACTCGGTTCATAGGGTAAAGCGAAAACAATGCATCTTTGATCTTGGCATCCGTTGGGATTCGGCTCATATCGTAATCGATGACGCCATAACAGATCCCTTTCGTTTTATTTACACCAATAAAGAGTGAATTATTACCAAAATGCTCAGCATTATTCGTTTTGGTCTTTTCCCCGACATAACCAATTTTTTCAGTACTAGGGAAAAGCGTAAACGAAAATTCATCACGTTCAAGTAAGGTTTTAATCTTTAGCTCAGGCGCAAATGCCGACTTAATTCGGTTTACTCGATTCACTTTACGTAGGTTATAAAAATAGCGTCGCCCCGATTTCAGTTGCTTATCGGTATAATTAAGTTGTGATGTAATCGCAATCAAATTATCGCGGGTACAAGGCGCTTTAGGCGTTTCACTGCGGTAGATTTTGTAATAACAACCATCATCTTCCGTACCTGGCTCCCAAACTAGTTCAACAGTATTGGCTGTCATTCCTTTGGTAGAAAAACCCTCAGGGCGACCAGGAGCAAGCTTAGAATAATCAATGGTTGTTCTTAGTGCATATAGCAGAGCAGGGATATTTTCATCAACACTTTGCGACATGTTGATCAGGTAATCAGGTATGTTACGACTCCCCACTTCAACCACAGTAGACAGGATGCCACGGTCATAATAATACTCACGCCCACTACCATGGATAAGGTTAGCAGGCGGCTTACCACGATGAATACCATACTGTCGCTTAGTAACCTTGTGGATCTCCCTAGCCATGTTCGCACAAAGAATATTGAGATCCGTACCTTCGATTTCAGCCTCATGATTAAACTTATGAGCAGGAAAAAACACATTTCCTTGCGAATGGTAATCAAGAGCTACACAAATATTGTCATGCCCTTCAACAAACTGTTTGATGGCCTGAGTTTCAGGTTCAGAAAATGCTGCAGGGCCGCCATAGATATTGGCGCTAGTTTGTGTTGACTTGCGGAAGTTAATGCCAAAATTTCGGTTCAGATCGACCCCAAATGTCCCATCACCATTATCACGACGATTTTTACGCCAAAATGAAAAGTGCTTTCGAGAGTATTCAAAGCCATCAGGATTAAGGCAAGGAACCATGTACAGAGTATTTCGAGCCAACGCTTCGACTACATCAGGATTAGATGGGTAGTTATCGAGCAGGTACTGGATAAAGCTAACGGCAAGTTCAATACCTATCCACTCTCGGGCATGAATAGTTCCAGTATACAGTAATGCCGGTTTTAGGTCGGCATAGGCTACATCCTGTGACATCGTTACCATCATAATCGGTCGACCTTCATGGGTATTCCCAATACTTTGCAACCGGATCAAATCTGGGTATTTCGCCATCGCCTCTTCCAGCAACTCCATCATGCCCTGGTAAGAGATATATTGCTTTTTCATCCAACAACCTCAACATCACTGCATGCAACTTTTGCACAATACTCGCGCCATGCATCCATGATAATAGCGAGCTTTTTATGTTTAATGTTTTTAAACAGCAATAGAGCTTCAGGCTCATGATTCAATACTCGGCAAGTTTCTGCAGCACCAAGCGTCGAGACAATGTTATTCGCTAAGACCTTACCGACTGTTTTAACCCCAAGAAAGAAAGCAAGTAACTCTTCTTCACTCGGTTGTTTTGCTTTATTTTCGGCTAGAGGAGCAATATCAACCTCTGCTTCTAGCTCAATACCAGTATCAATGCACTCTAAATCAAGCTCAGTTTTAACCACAGATTCATTACCAGTAGCAATCACTTTATAAGGTGTATTTCCTTGGAAGTTCCATGCTTCACTTGGCCACTCTTCCTCATTTAGATAGCTCGTTTCCAGCAATCGGTAACGCTCATCATTTGGTGCATACTCACCAGTGTCAGTAGAATAATCAGCTTGGCCGAAGGTAATATAGCGCATCGTTCGTAAGAGTGATGGGTGGATCTTACCTATTTCTTCCCAGTTGCGATGAGAGAAATATGGTTTACGGAAACCTTTAGGGTCTAATAACCACATCAAGTATTGACCAATCCAGTCACGGATATAAGGGAAAGCTGCAAACGCCGAAGCACACTCTAAAATGGTGTAATCATCATCCATGCTTACTGCAATATCACAAGCCCAATATTCAGCATTGGCTGCCTTCGAGGCTTTAACAGCAAGTTCAAGCACAGCATCAGGTACTGCCTGATAATCCATACTACCGCCCTGGCTAGTATTAGTTAGCCATTCACCTTCAGGTGGGCGTCGCCAGAAAGCACAAACCGGTTGGTGACCAATAAGCATAACTCGGATATCAGCTTTCATTGGTACGAAGTCTTGAATGTAGGCTGGGTAATAACGTTTTTCAGAAAATAGGCGAAGTGCTTCTTCAGCGTCATCCACTTTATGGACAAAGTAACCGCCATAGTTAGATGGACCATAAGATCGCTTAACAATCTTCGGGTATTCAGCATTAGTTAGAAAGTTCAGGGCCTCTTCCACTTCATAAAAAATACGGGTACGTGGGATCGGTAAATCGTATTTTTCACAAAAATGAGTCACATTTTCTTTAGACTTATTACTGAATTGGCTATCAACCGATGGCAAAAAACGCACTTCAGGTAATTCACGGGCAATATCACGGAATGTTTCATAAGCGGTGGCAGGGATGTTACCAATAAGCACATCAATTTTTTTGCGTTTTACTTCAGCAATAAAACGCGCTTTATCATTACCCCAATGATAAGTAACTTGTTCAATTTTATCTGGCCACCCTTTGAAATTTGAGCGGTTGAAAAAGCGCAGTACATGGTCAAGGTACAATAAGCCAATTTTAGGACGGTTGTGGGTCAGGGTGTTCATACTGCTGCTTCCTCGGTACGCAAATTAGGAGTGGTTAGTGTTTCGGGTAATGAAGGGATAAAAGTGTTTATTGGTTCTTTACTGCCTTTGCTGACAGTGCGGTCGATAAGGTCAACCAAGTAGTTAATCTTAGTATTATTGAAATCAAGACCAATGGCTTCTTGTTCTGGCGTAGCAAAGGCAGGGATACCATTCACTTCAATGACCACATATTGTTGATGCTCGACATCATAGATAATATCAACACCCGCTACTGCCAAGCCGGTCGCTTTGGTTGCTTTTAGTGCAAGTTCGATCACTTCAGGGCTAGGCTCTCGCTTAATAACACTGCCCCCGCTGGTCACGTTTGTTTTCCAACTGCCTGGTGCAGCCTTACGACCATAACAAGCGACATATTTATTATCGACAATATCAACACGGTAATCGGAGTAATCATTTTCAATGACACGTTCAATATAAAACTGGGGGGCCGATTGCTGATGAATAAATGGTAATAACAACTCAAGATCGCGTTCACTCTCAAGCTTAATAATGCCATTGCCACCCCAGCCGTCTACTGGTTTGCAAATCGCCTTTCCACCCCAAAATTTCATATGATCTCTAACCTGTTCCAAATTATGCTTGCTGCAGATAACATAATCTGTTGCCGTAAGCCCGTTTGTTTTTAGGACGTGTGCCGTACGAAATTTATCTTCAGTTAATGCAAATGATTTATAATCGTTAATCATTGGCATCATCGTATTTAGCACCTGATACATATAAACCTGATATGGTGTCTGCTGACCTGCGTTATACGAAAAGAACAAATCAAGTTCATTAAGTTGCTGCCCATTACACATAATGCTGCCATCAAAGGCTGTCGCTTGCGCTAAGTTTAATCCAGTTAAAGCGTCAATTTCTCGCTCTCGGAGCTTACTGACGATCTTCTGTTCTATTTCCTTACCTCCGCAGTTTTCATACATCCATAAACCGACCCGCTTCCTTGCCATATGTTACCCCTTTGTTGTGACTTGCTAATTATTTTGACTCAATATTGTCATTAGAACGCCAAGAATGTTAATGTACTTTAACATCATAGTGTTGCATATTTGTTATGGCAGTGACCTATGTAGAATTTTAGATATATTATCTCGATAAAAAAACATTAAAGATTTGTGAAAGGAATAAGTAATGGGAACTATCAATTTCGCTGACCTACAAACACTGATCTCAATAAACTCCTGGACGGGAAATAAGGAAGGCGTTGATCGTAACGGAGAGGTAATGTCAGAATGGTTGACATCGTTGGGCTTTAATATCGAAATTTTCCACCGCGAGAACATTGGAAACCACCTGTGGTTTACTTCGCAACATGATGAGCATGCTCCTCGCATCCTTTTGCTTGGTCACTTAGATACCGTTTTTCCTCCAGGAACTTTCGAGGGTTTCAGAGAAGATAAAGACTGGGTATATGGGCCAGGGACCTGTGATATGAAAGGGGGCAATTTTGTCGCTTTGAGTGCTTTGCGCAATATATTTCAAAAAAATGGTCAGATCCGCAATATTGATGTGTTATTAGTCAGTGATGAAGAAACGGGCAGTGATGACAGCAAATTTGTCACCCGACAACTAGCTCAACACTATGATGCCTGTCTCGACTTTGAAGCTGCAGGGCCAACACATGAGGTTGTTGTTGGTCGCAAAGGCGTCGCAACTTTCTGTATAGAGTTAAAGGGAGTCGCCGCCCATGCAGGTAACAATTACCATCTAGGAAAAAATGCCAATCTTGCTGCAGCTAAATTACTGATCGAACTGAGTGAGTTGACCAACACCGATCAAGGTACAACGGTTAACGTAGGAAAAATTAAAGGTGGAATAAGTACCAACACCATTTCTCCTAATGCAGAGTTAATGGTTGAAGCACGATTTACTCAGCCACAAGAACAAGAACGCGTTTTAAATGCGATACCATCTCTAATTCACTGCCATGGTGTCGATGGCGTCATCGCGACTATCAGCGGTGGGTTACAGCGTGATGTTATGATGCCTACCGCAGACCAACAAGTACTACTCGATACGATAACGACGCTGCTAGGCTACCCACTAAAGACTGAACAACGAGGTGGGGTGAGTGATGCGAATATCATGGCAGGGGCTGGTGTTCCGACTTTGGATGGTTTTGGTCCTTTTGGTGATGGTGATCATACCGAGCATGAACGCGCGTCTAAAGCCAGTTTTAAACGTCGAATAACAGAAGTTACGGCTATTCTTGAGTATTATCATCACGCTTAAGGAAAAAACACAGTCGCATTAGCGGGCAGCTAGCGTTAAACTTTAAGTTGCCCCCTACTTATTCTTATCTTAATTTCTGCCCTCACTCCCCTCTTTCAATTGCGTTAAAATCAAAGAGAATATAGCCGTAACATTAAATGCTCACCATACTGAAGACAATCTAAGGGTGAAATAAAAATAGCAGAAATCAATCAGATTACTATTTTATCTGAGTTTAAAGGTTGCATAATGCGACCTGACTTTGTGCCAAAAAGTAAAAAATGAGCTAGAATCCATTTTAAATATCCTGACCCAAAGCGTTAATTTAGCGGCAATTTGAGCCTAATCGAATTTAGTATTAGAAAGCTCATCAATAAAACTCACAAGACTCGCGACGAAAGCGGTTAACGCATTTAACTAGCACCCTACAGGTTACATCGTAACGTCACATTCAAGTTTATAATAGATATTAATGGAAAATTTCGACCGTACAGCAGAAGATTGGGAAGCTATTTATAAACAAAGTCGTCTATCAGTATTCCCTTACCTGAAAGACTTAAATAGCGGTGAAGTCCACTACTTTAACCCTAAACTGAAAGCGCTTCAAAAAGAGCAGTTTGACGCATACACAACTATTCAGTAACAATGTTATCGCTCTATCAGTGGCTCTAATAATTAACAAACTTTCAGAAAAAGCCCTCATTGACTATTAGGGCGTTATCATGTGGTAAATCTATCAATAGTATCTCGTCTTTCTGTGCCATTTTTATTGTAAAATCAGGGCTACAAATATGAATCTGCTTTAATATAAAAATCTAACTCGGAGGAATAATGAACTGCCCCCCTCTATATTTACGCCTAGAAACCACCTAGTAATACGTAATAAAACAGAGCGTCACCCTACTTTATGGTGTGACGACAGAAAACGAGATCCTCTATCGAAAAGAGTTTGAACCACTTTCCAATGAAATGACTCAATTTCGCTTTATTCCCGTGGTTTCCAACGATAAAAATGGCAGGTCAACCATGGTTACGTGACTAACGTGATGGCAAACATTAACAATATTCATCAAACAGCATCACAAACAATCTCTGATCCCTTACTTTGCTTTATCTCAAGAGTCCTATAGCCAATTAATGGTTCAATAAGCCCTCCCTAATTGGCGACTATAACTACCTATTTAAGATTTTCGATCTTTCTTGTGGCTCTTCCCAATCATTAGGCTTTTTGAAGGTTATTAGATTACAAAATAAATAAAACAATCTTAGGATGCTCATTAATATAAAGTACTAAAAAACCTGATCTAATAATAAGCTCGTCTCTGTTTGTACTATACCGTCAATAGAGCGAATTTTACTAAGAACTCCACTAAGCAGGGACAAATGTGCGGCTTCTACATTAGCAATTAAATCCCACTGCCCATTTGTATGATAAACAGACTTCACTTCACTTAGACCTTGCAAGTTCTTAAGTACTGTCGCCTCTTTCTTAGCTTCAACAGCAACGCTCATAATGACCTGTACACCTGAGTTATCATGAGGCAACTTAACTGTGTAACCTAAAATAGTGTTATTTTTTTCCAACTTCTCTATTCGATTCTGCACAGTTGCTCGTGATACACCTAAAATTTTAGCTAGACTAACCATAGGTGTACGTGCATTGCTTCTCAGTTGTGCTAAGAGCCTCTTGTCTAATTCGTCCATTACCTTTAACTCCATAGGTTACTCGCCATACACACTCTGCCACTCTTTCCATGCAAAACGATAGACACACCTAGCAAAATGCTAAATTTTAATGAAAATTTGTACATTATATCTACTTTTTGTTAGCAGTGAAGCTCAGTATTATTTTTATACGCACAAACTTAACCATAATCGGAGCTGCACATGACCCTATTTGTAGATATTAATGCCCTAAGCAACCTAGTACGAATTCAAGGTATCGAAACCTTTATGACTGGTCTTTTAAACTATATGGAACAAGATTTCTGTCGCTGGACAAGCTTTGATAAATCACCGCGTACGGCTGCACATAGTCAGGTAGGGGTGATTGAGTTAATGCCAGTAGCCGATGATGTTAACTTTGGCTTTAAGTATGTAAATGGTCATCCATCAAACCCTAAACAAGGTTTATCAACCGTGATGGCCTTTGGCGCACTATCAAATGTAGCTACTGGCTTTCCACGCCTCATCAGTGAAATGACTATAGCTACAGCGATTAGAACTGCTGTTACTTCCGTTATGGCAGCAAAAGCTTTAGCCAATCCAAATTCAAGCCATATGGGAATGATCGGCTGTGGTGCTCAAAGTGAGTTTCAGGCCATTGCCTTTCACACTTTACTAGGGATTAAGACATTAACTATTTTTGATATCGACGATAAAGCAATGGATAAACTCGCTAAACACCTTGCTGCTTATCCCGATCTTACAGTGGTTAAAGCTCCTTCGGCTAAAGCTTGTGTTGCAGATGCTGATATAATCACTACTGTCACAGCTGATAAAGCTTATGCGACAATACTAACTTCAGATATGATAAAGTCTGGCATTCACATAAATGCTGTTGGCGGTGATTGTCCAGGAAAAACAGAATTAGACATCGAAGTCGTGTTACAGGCTAAAATATTTGTTGAGCATGAGCCGCAAACACGCGTTGAAGGTGAAATACAACAGTTACCGCTGGAACACCAAGTACACCCATTATGGCAAGTCATCAATAGCAATAAAAATGGGCGTGATAATATTGAGCAAATCACACTATTTGACTCTGTAGGATTTGCTCTCGAAGATCTATCTGTTCTACGCTATATCTACGATATGGCTATTGAGATAGGCATTGGAGAGACAATAGATCTTATACCAAATATGAACAACCCTAAGGATCTATTTGGTATGATGAAATCACTGACTCCGCTTTCAGCAAGTGAAAACGCCGCCTAATTTATTCGCACTGCATTGCTATTCATCGAGCCTTTTGACGAGGCAATTAGGGTTGCAATGCAGTAACAACTTGTTGACAAAACTTCGTTGTCGCAACAGGCAAAACCCTTCCTCTAAGCTGCACAACATGCAAGTGTCCTCCTTGTCGAGAACCTCTATCTAGTGGTACAGCTATCAGTCCCATAGCAGCTAGATTATCAGGTAACCCAATCGATAACTGGAAACTAATGCAATTCTCATATACACAATAGTGGCGTAGAAACTCAAAGCTATCTGAACAAACATAAGGGGTTAGCTTATAAAACGACTTATGGGCATCTAAATGCATGATTCGACTTATCCCTGTGCGCCTATCAGGCATTGCCAAAGGATAATCTAAGCAATCGCTCATTTTTACTTTATCGTAGTTTGCTAATGTGTGCCCATCACGCATGAGTGCATATATATCTTGATGCTGACTATGCAGTGTATCTATTCCTGTCATTGAGTATGGCTCAAAAACAATCGCAATGTCAGCATCTAACTCATGCAAAGACGTTTCTGCATCCTGGCTATCTCGGCGATAAACTGTAAAGGTAACATCAGGATAGCGCTCCCGATAGCAAGCTATCTGCTTAGGTAGAAAAGTGGTTAGCAATGCTTGGCTTGCAGCAATTTTTATATGCCCACGTCTCTCGCCAGAAAGGTCTGCTAATTGACTTTTAAAACATTCAAACTCATTAATTTGAGTCTTAGCATAATTATAAAAATATTGACCTGCTGTCGACAGCCTTACTCCACGAGCCTCTCGCTCAAATAATGCAACACCAAGAGCCTGCTCCAAAGCTAATACTCGCCTATTCAATGCAGTAGGGCTAATAGCTAGCGTCTCTGCTGCCCCCAAAATTGAGCCTACTTTTACTATCGCATCAAAATAATGAAAATCCTGCAGCTGCTTTAACATCCTTGTTCACTCTTTAATTATTAGTTAACATTAAACTAATTAAGTTTTTCAGTACCTTAAGTAACATTCACTCTAGCAAAAGCAAACACAGAACGGAAGCTGTGCATTTTTTGCATACCAGATGTGAAAACATAACGTTACTCACAAACACTATGCTGGGATAACCTAGTAATCAATGTTTGTCTTAGACAATTAATCGTACACATTGCTGACAATGGAGGTCTACAATGACGAGAGAAAAGCTACTGGATCCACAAAATATCCCTGATCCAGTTCATCAAAACCAATACACTAGTTTATTATCAACGCGTTTTTTAACCTTTTTTATTCCATCATTATTTGGCGCACTGATTTTTCTTACACCAATAAAAAATGACATCGGTTATACACTACTTTTAGCGACCTTGATTGAAGTAATTAATGGACTCCTAAGTCCTATAGTAATGGAGTTCATTGTCCTTATTTCAGTCTTACCAACCCTACTTTACCCTTTGTCTTTGCTATCAAAGCAAGTGCGCAATAATGATCACCCTATTGCTAAAATTCTATTTCCTGAGTTTAGGTGGGTTTTAGTTCGTGCATTAGGTGGGCTTATTATATTAATGGTCTATTTTGACTTTGGTCCAGAATGGATCTCGCACACCAATACTGGTGGTCTATTACTCAACGATGTTGCGCCTGTAATGTTTGGTTGCTACCTTATCAGCGCTTTATTACTTCCACTATTAACACACTTTGGCCTCGCCGACTTCACTGGAGTCATGATAAGTAAACTCTTTAACAAAGCATTTAACCTGCCAGGTCGTGCTGCTATTGATGCTTTGACATCTTGGGTATCAGCCTCCAGCGTTGGGGTAATAATGACTGCGACTCAATACCGCAACGGTGGGTACAGCAAACGTGAAGCTGCAATTGTAGCAACTAACTTCTCAATTGTTTCAATCACTTTCGCCTATGTGATCTTAAAGTTCGTTCATTTAGAAGCTCACTTTATAACATGGTACGCCTGTGTTCTGGCATGTGGTGTTGTTTGTGCGATGATTGTTTCCCGCCTTCCACCATTACGCATGATAGACAACACATTAATTAACGGAGAGCTTAAAGATCCTGCGGATAATGGGATTGATTACCAAGGTTCATTACTTCACACAGCCACTGAGCATGGAATGACGCGTGCAGAAAAAGCAGGCTCTCTTAAAACTATGCTCACTGATGCTATTTATTTTGTTATCGATACAACAATCACAGTTATCCCTGCAATGATGCTCTTTGGTGGTCTTGGTCTGTCATTAATCGAGTTTACTAATATTTTAGATGTCGTTTCTGTTCCACTCGTGCCTTACCTTAAATTACTTGGGATTCCAGAAGCTAGCGCTGCTGCTGCAGCTATCTGTAGTGGCTTTATCGATATACTAATGCCAGTTATTGTAGGTTCCAGTATTGAAAGTGAAATAACTCGCTTTGTTATCGCAGGAGTAGCTGTTAATCAGTTAGTATTTATGAATGAAATAGCAGTATTAATGCTTAAAGCAAAGATAGGTTTATCTATCACAAAAATTGCGGTGTTATGGCTATTACGCGTATTAATTTCTATCCCATTTATGGCATTTTGTGCCCACATGTTGTTTTAGTGAGAAAAGTATGAAAAAGAAATTTATTGAAGGAAATCCAGCCCTTATCGTCATTGATGTTCAAGGTAAACTATTTATTGAGCGTGAACGTCCAATTCCTAATATGGAACGTTATGATGAGCGAAAGGCATTAGCTGGAGATCTCATTAAGCAAGCACGTGCCTGCAATATTCCCGTAATATTTATTCAAGAGGTCCATCGTGATAACTTAGTAGATTTTGGTCGTGAGCTAGATGGTTCCGAAGATATCCATTGTCTAGAAAGCAATCCTAATACTGAAATATGCGCTGAAGAAATTGATTTTCGCCCAGATGACTATCTAATTAAAAAACGCCGTTACTCTGCTTTCTTTGGCACTGACTTAGAAATCCTACTGAAGGGGCTCAAGGTAGATACCTTACTCCTTTGTGGTTGTTTAACCGATGTCTGTGTTCATTATACGTTTGTTGATGGCCATCAAATGGACTACTACTGCCGTGTTGTTGAAGATTGTGTTGCTGGCTCTTCACTAAAAGCTCATGAAGGAGCTCTCGAAGCAATGGAATACTTACAAACAGGTGCTGTAGCAACTATAGAGAAGGCAACTCAAGAGATGCAATTATTCGCGTCAAATCAGGTTCAATCAGCCAGCTAATAAGTCATTTATAAACTTTAAACGCATTGCCAGGCCATTAAAGATACTTTTTGGCTTGGCATTTTTTGTTAGAAAGTACGCTATTAATCAACACAATGAAAAATCACCGTTTTAATACTCTCGCCTATAACAAACTATGATAATTGTTTAATTGACACTTTTAGTACTAAAGTTTTCTTATCCATGACTAAATAATGCGTCGGTCATGGAAAAATAAGCGAATTGTATGTTTTAGCTCTAAGCGATACGGGCAAAACAGATAAACATGGCACAAAGAAAATCGAGTACTTTTATATAATGAAAAAATTAAACCTTATCTTTACCGCTCTCACTCTTACTTTGCTAATGGGCTGCTCCTCAACCTCAGCAATCGATACCAATAAAACAAGGAGCTATGCCAAGTCGCATACTCTTGCTGGCCAAGCTTCTTGGTATGGCAAACAATACCATGGAAAACTAACTGCTAGTGGTGAGCGATATAATATGAATGCCTATACTGCCGCGCATAAAACCTTGCCCTTTGGGACTATCGTGAAGGTTACAAACACTGCCAATAAGAAATCTGTCAATGTGAAAATAAATGACCGTGGACCCTTTGTTAAAGGGCGAGTCATTGACCTCTCACACAAATCCTTTAAGCAAATAGCCAGTATCAAACAAGGGTTACAGCCTGTAAAAATTGAGATCATTGATGATAGTAATACTTTTAGATATAAGCACTAGTCTCAAGTAACTAACGCTTAAACATTCGCTGTTTTTTTATAGAGCAGATTAAACGATATTGTAGACTTAATATAGGTAAGTAAAAAACCCTCAGCAATGCAGGTTACTGAGGGTTAAATAAGGTTAAATTTGGTTGATAAGTTGTCGCCATCCACCGTAATGCGTTACATCTTCAGCACCTTTTATGCCAATAGGTTCACAAATAAAGCCTTTTACCCACTTTCCACTTTCAAGTTCAATACTTCCTAAACCTAATGGATGAGGGATATTAGCTAAAAACTGCCCCACATAATTGGTTGGCAGAGACCAGATTTCTACAGAGATCTGAGCGCCATTTTCTTCATCCCTAATTAAACCAGGTCTAAATGGAGCGCTGCCAGCAAGTTTAAATAAACGATAGCTATTCGATGTTTTAGTGACCTGTTTTAATGTTCCACCCAACTCTACTAGCTGATAGTTAAGTGGTAAACCCTCCATGTGGGCACCACAAACCATGATATCAGTACAATTAATTTGAGAGCTAATCCCAGTACTTCCTAAGGGTAATGCACTGTGACGATCCCACTCTGATGCTAACGATAACAGCTGGTCATCACAAAATGCAGGAGCAAATAGAGTAACGCCAAATGGTAGCCCCTTAGAGTCAAAATCTGCAGGAACTGCTACTGCACTAAAATCTAACAAGTTCATAAAGTTAGTATAATAACCTAAGTTGCTATTAAGACGAATTGGCTCTGCATTAACTTCATCAATAGTATAGATAGTGCCTACCGTTGGAGTTAAGACGACATCAACAGACTGCATTAATTTATCACATTGAACTTTGAACTCTTGCAGTTTATAAATCGCTTTAAAAGTATCAGCCGCTGTTAAGCCTTCAGCGCCACCAATAATATCTTGTATTACTGGCAAACATACTTCAGGCGTTGCTTTAAAGAAATCCTCAATCGCCACGTAGCGCTCTGCAACCCAAGGACCTTGATACAATAGTGTTGCTGCTTCAAGAAACGGAGATAAATCAAATGGAACAAGCTCAGCCCCAAGTGACGCCATTTTACGTGCTGACTGTTGATAAAGCGCTGAATATTCCTCGTTGCCAAAGAAGGCTAACTGCTCAGTACTTGGAATACCAATGCGTAAACCTGAAAATGTTGACGCACCAAGCTCACAAGGTTCTGGCTTCTTTCGCGCATAACAATCTTGCTCATCATACTGCCCAGCAATGGAGTAAAGGAGCGGGAGATCTTGTGCAGATTTAGTAAAGATGCTTACACAATCAAGGCTTCGGCACGCTGGTATGACACCAGTACAGCTCAGCATTCCTTTTGATGCTTTAAAACCATATAAGTTATTAAAAGCGGCAGGCACACGTCCTGACCCTGCTGTATCAGTGCCAAGGGAAAACATAACCTGATCGGTTGCTACACTGACGGCACTACCAGAGCTTGAACCACCTGAAATATAGTCTGCATCAAAACTATTTTTAGTCTCACCAAAACTACTACGTGTGCCAACAAGTCCAGTAGCAAACTGATCTAAATTAGTTTTACCTAACGGCACTGCGCCAGCTGCAATAAGTAGCTCAACGACAAATGCCGATGATTCAGGAGTATAACGAAAATCTTCACATGCTCCAGTTGTCGGTAATAGCTCAAAATCGATATTATCTTTGATCGCAAACGGCACACCGAACAGAGGCAGTGACTCTATATTTTTTGATAACAGGCTTTCAATATACATATCTATTTGCTGCTCAGAGATAGTGCTTATCCAAGCATTAAGGTCATCATTCTGAACTTGAACCCATTTAGCTTTCAGATAAGTGGCAACATCAATATCACCACTTTTATAGCTTTTAATCAGTTGGCTAATTGTCATTGGTGTCGTCAAGCTATCAAACTTTGTTTGTGATGTTTTCATGGTCGTCAATCCTTGCTTATCCATGTCTATTACTCCTGCTCTACAACTAGAAGCGGTTGGCCAGCTTTTACTTGAGACCCTGAAGGCTGACAAATTGAATGCACTTTGCCTGAAACGCTCGATACCACTTCAAGTTCCATTTTCATCGCTTCTAGGATCATCAATATATCGCCCTCTTTTACACTCTGACCAGGCTCAACCAGTGTTTGCCAAATATTACCAGCGACGTGACTTTCAATCGCTTCTTGTCCCTCTTGTAGTTCTAGTACCTGATCGGACTCATCACTTATATCTTCAGCGACGAAATTAGCCTGACCTGATTCTTCCCAACGTTTACGCTCAGCTTCAAAAGCCGTTTGCTGGCGATGACGACAGATGGCAATGTCTTCTGCATGCTCATCAACTAAAGATTGATAATCCGCTAATGAAAAAGTGGTTTCCTCGATCTTAACTGGGTATTGACCACGAGGGTGCTTTTCTCGAATGTCCAACAGTTCATCCGCGCTAACTTCATAAAATTTGATTTGATCAAAAAAGCGTAATAGCCATGGCTTAGTGAACGCCTGTGTCTGGCGATAGCGATTCCACATTTGTAGCGTACGGCCAACGAACTGATAACCACCAGGACCTTCCATTCCATATACGCACATATACGCGCCACCAATACCAACGGCATTTTCTGGTGTCCACGTACGAGCAGGATTGTACTTTGTCGTGACTAGTCTATGACGGGGATCCATCGGTGTTGCAACTGGAGCACCAAGATAAACATCACCTAGCCCCATTACAAGATAGCTTGCATCAAAAACAATTTTCTTAACATCATCAACAGAATCAAGGCCATTAATACGGCGGATAAACTCTATATTATCTGGGCACCACGGCGCATCTTTTCGTACTACTTCATTATATTTTTTGATGGCTAAGCGTGTCGCCTCATCATCCCAAGAGAGTGGTAAATGAACAACTCGTGCAGGTACGGTTAACTCATCAATACTTCCTAAATCTGCTTCCAGTGACTCTAATAAATCAAGCAGATCGTGACGCGGTAACTTAAGGTTGTCATAATGAATTTGAAGAGAGCGAATGCCAGGCGTTAATTCTTCAATGCCTTCAACCGCTAAGCTTTCAAGTTTGAGCATTAATGCATGGGCTCTAAAGCGAAGTCGGATATCAAGTACCTGAGGACCATACTCAACTAATAAGTAATCTTCACCGCTAGGTCGATAAACTACTTGTTCACCAAACTTATCTGCTGGAAGGCTTTTAATAATTGGCGAAGTTATCGGTGCTGATTCAAGATCCATAGGGGCTATAGCAACTGCTTGAATTTGATTTAATTGCTCTCGCTCAGCAAGTTCTGCACTTTCTATTGATACCGGAACAAAATTGACTTTATCACCAGCTTTCAATTGACCCATTTTCCATAAATCGGCTTTAATGATCGTTGCAGGGCAAACAAAACCGCCAAGGCTAGGTCCATCAGGTCCTAAGATAACTGGCATATCCCCTGTAAAATCTATCGTACCAACAGCATAGGCATTATCATGAATATTAGAAGGATGTAGGCCAGCTTCACCACCATCAGTTCTCGCCCAGTCTGGTTTTGGTCCAATTAAACGCACACCCGTTCGGCTAGAGTTAAAATGTACTTTCCATTCAGCGTCAAAAAATGCACTTATATCATTATCCGTAAAAAAGTCCGGTGCGCCATGGGGACCATATATGACTCGAATTTGCCATTCATCTTTTAAATCAGGAAGAGATAAAGCTTGAGGAATTTGCACATTGCTATCATGACCTTTGATTAGGTGTAGAACATCACCTGCCACTAATGTTCTCCCAGCATGACCACCAAATTGCCCTAATGTAAATGTTGATTTACTTCCTAGGTAATCTGGACAATCAATACCGCCTTCAATGGCAAGGTAACTACGTGCACCAGCGCCAGTGATCTTGCCTAATTTAAGGATTTGTCCTTTTGTGACTTTAACAATCTGACCAACAATAAGGGGTTTACCATCTAGGTTTGCGTCAATCGTAGCACCAGTAATAACAATATTCTTATCAACATTAAACTTTAACGTTGGTCCTGATACGATAATCTCTAAGCCTGCACAATCAGAGCTGTTATTGAGAAGTTGATTAGCTAATTGGAAGTTTAAAGGATCCATTGGTCCAGAAGGTGGGACACCAATATTCCAATAGCCCTTGCGACCAGGATAATCTTGAATGGTCGTTTGTATGCCACCACTCAGAACATCAATTGTTGTTGGTTGATAAATAAAGTCATTCAGGGAGCGAGTTAACACCTCTCCACTCTGAACCAGTGGACTAACAAGCAGTTGCTTTAAATAGCTTTGATTATGCTCTATGCCATAAATTGATGTTTTCTCTAATGCCTCTAGTAAGCCGCTTATTGCTTTTTCTCTATCATCACCATGGACAATAATTTTTGCCAGCATAGGATCAAAAAATGGGGATACTTCAACACCAGACTCTATCCAATGTTCGACTCTTAAACCTTTAACATTCGCCCACTCCACATGGCTAAGTAAACCCGCGCATGGCTGGAAATTTTTATTCGCATCTTCTGCATACAAACGTACCTGAATAGCATGACCATTAGGTGATAAATTCGCACTAACTTCATGTAAGTCTAAGGTGTCTTCCCCTAGCTTAATCATCCATTCAACCAGATCGACATCAAATATTTCTTCTGTTACACCGTGTTCAACTTGAAGGCGTGTGTTAACTTCTAAAAAGTAAAATTGCTCTGTTTGATTATCTAAAACAAATTCAACGGTACCAGCATTGCGATAATTCACCTGCTTCGCCAAATCAATGGCTGTTTTCTGTAATGCCGATCGTGTCTCTTGTGACAGGTTTGGTGCAGGTGTTTCTTCAATTACTTTTTGATTACGGCGCTGAGCTGAGCAATCGCGCTCACCAAGAGCGGTAACGTAACCTTCACCATTACCAAAAATTTGCACTTCAATATGACGTGCTTGTTGAATAAATTTCTCTAAAAACACACCACTGTTACTAAAGTTGTTTTCACTCAACCTTTTAACTGAGTCAAAAGCATCATTTAGCTCTTTTGGACTATGGCAACACTCCATACCAATACCACCACCACCGGCGGTACTCTTCAGCATAACCGGGTACCCTATTTGCTCTGCCTGATCTAATGCTTCTGCTTTATCTGTCAGTAGTTTGGTGCCTGGAAGTAGAGGAACATTGGCATTTTCTGCGATTTCTCTTGCTGAATGTTTAAGACCAAATGTATTCATTTGCTCTGGTGTTGGACCTAAAAAGACTAAGCCTGCTTGTTCACAGCGTTTTACAAAGTCAGGGTTCTCACTTAAAAATCCGTAGCCTGGGTGAACGGCTTGAGCACCTGTTTGCAAGGCAATCGCAATGACTTTATCAATATCAAGGTAGGTATCTTTTGCTCCGCCAGCACCTAATGAGTAGGCTTCGCTTGCTTGTGAAACATGCAGGCTATCTGAATCAGCATCACTATAAACAGCTACGCTAAGAATGTTCATTTTATTTAACGTTCTGATCACGCGGCATGCAATCGCGCCACGGTTAGCAATCAGTACTTTACTAAACCCTTTTTGTTCTGTTGGTGTTTTTTCTTTTGTTGTTCGAGTCGACATAGTTCTATCCGTGGATCCGGGTCGTCCCGGTGGAAAATTGAGCACTATCAGGGTCGTCCCTGGCTCTTAGTTCAGTGATAGGCGCAATTTAGTTCCAGACTAAGATATCAACAGGTGTTGGGTTATACGCATTACATGGGTTATTTAATTGAGGGCAGTTTGAAACTAAAGCAATGACATCCATATGAGCTTTTAATTCAACATATTTACCAGGAGCACTAATCCCATCTTCAAAGGTCAATCCACCTTCTTGTGTTACTGGGACATTCATAAAGAAATTGATGTTATGAGTAATATCACGCTTAGACATACCAAACTGCTCATTTTCAGCAACGGCAAGTAACCAGCTATCTCGGCAAGAGTGCATACACTTTTTATCAATGGCATAGCGCACTGTATTACTTTCCGTCGCACAAGCCCCACCTAATGTGTCATGGCGGCCACAGGTATCAGCAACGATCTCTAACATCACATTACCTTGATTTGATAGGATTTGTGTGCCACTCGTTAAGTACACATTACCTTGCTCACGAATAGTATCAATTGCACTATAACGCTCAGTTGGATCTTCTGCGCTATAGAACAAGGTATCAGCAGCTTGGTTACCTTCAGTATCAAGAATACGCATCGTTTGGCCTTTTTTAATCACCTTCATGTAGTAATCGCCAGCAAGGACAGTATCGCGGCGTACAGCCAATTCTTCTTTTAATGCACTTTCTACAATCATCATTCTCTCCTTAACCTGTATACGAACCGTTTTCCGCTAAGTAGCGACGATTATTTTCAAATCCACGTTGATTTTCTGGTCGTGAATTTAGACAAGTATCATCACTGCCTAATGGCTCAGAGGTGAAAACGCTAACCCCTACTGGCTTAAATGGGTAAGCTTTTGCTGGGTTCATCGGGTGTGGGCAAGTTGACATAACAACTAACGTGTCCATTTCAAAGCGAAGTTCTATGATATCGCCAGCCTTGCTGTGATCAGTTTGATAAGCTAGATTGCCATCTTGATCAGTAGCTACTTTACTAAACAAGTTTATATTCGCTGCAAGATCGCGCTTTCCTAATCCGTATTTCGCGATTTCTACTAATAATGCATCGTGACCATTTTGTTTCCACGCATTTCGATCACTCTGATAGTCACGCTCTCCCCATTTTGCCGCAACTTTTGCCTTATTAGTTACACCACACACAGTGTCAATCCAATCTGTATCATCACGCGTAATCGAGGCAAATACTCTCCCCATATCTGAATATAAGCAGTGACCATGTGATAGCTTAAATGTGTGCTGGCACTTTAAGGTATCTGGCGCGTTATAACGTTCGAGCAAATTATCTGGGTTATAAAATAGTGCACTTAGGTTCGCACCACCTTCAATATCGATAAATCGTACAACATGCCCTTTTGGCACTTTCATTGACCAATGAGCTGCACCTGGCAATACATCGGTCATAAGCGGTTCTTTATGTGAAAGCATATATATTCCTTATGCAGTTTTCTTTTGTAATAATTCCGGAAAAAATTCTGAATTGGTCGACTTGTCTATATCAATATCAAAGGTAATCTGAGCGCCATATCGTTCTGGAGCTTGCTCATCAATACGGACATGATCAAATACCCATAACCTATTTCCGAGGTAAAAACCTTCACTCAAATCATGAGTGATCATAAATACCGTCAACTTCTGCTCTTTCCATAATGTTTGAATTAGCTGATGCATATCTTTACGGATACCAGGATCAAGCGCACCGAATGGCTCATCAAGAAGAAGAATTCGTGGTTTTTTAATCAAAGATTGTGCGATTGAAAGCCTCTGACGCATACCACCCGATAGCTCATGGGGGTACTTATGCATCGCTGACTCTAAGCCAACTTGCTGAAGCATTAACATTGCTGCTTGTTTTGCTTTGACCTTGTGTTCACCAAATTGCCTCCCCAACAAAGCACTAGCCATGCCCCCTGCTTCGAATTCGTAACCAAGCATAACGTTCTGAAGTGCTGTCAAATGAGGGAAAACCGAATATTTCTGGAACACAATTCCGCGTTCAGAGCTTGGCTCACCATCAAGAGGTTTTCCATCAAGCAGGATCTCACCACGTGATGCTGTTTCCGTTCCCAACAACATATTTAAGAAAGTCGTTTTACCACATCCAGAAGCGCCAACAATACTAACGAAGTCCCCTTCTTGTACCGTTTGGTTAATCTTCTCTAAAACGATATTGTTGCCATACTCTTTCCACAATTGCTTAACCTGAATGATCGGTGGGTTATCCATTTCCCTCTCCTTGTGCTTGGTGATACCAAGGGCTTAACTTTTGTGATAGGACTTTTAATAACCAATCCATGCTATATGCCAAGATCGTGATCCAAAAAACGTACGGCAAAATCACATCCATTGATAGATAACGACGTACCAAAAAGATTCGATAACCTAATCCTTCTGTCGCAACAATAGCTTCAGCGGCGATTAAGAATAACCATGCACTACCAAGAGTGAGACGAACGGCTTCAATGAGTCGTGGTAAAATTTGTGGCAAGATCACGCGAACAATTATTTGCCAGCTATTACCACCTAAGGTCTGCGCTTTAATTAATTGCTCATCTGGTAAGCTTCTTACGCGTAACTGAATATCACGAATAATCATTGGGCATATACCAATAACGATAAGTACGACTTTTGACAGTTCACCAAGGCCAAAGGTAATGAACAAAATAGGTAAAATTGCCATAGGAGGAATTAATGACATCGCTGTAACGACAGGAGATAGTGTTGATCGCACCATAGGTATCATGCCGGTTGCAATTCCGATAGTTAAGCCAAATAAAGCGCTAACCCCAACGCCAATAAACAAACGAGTCAAACTTGCTAGCGTATCAACCCATAGTAAGTATTCACCAGTGCGGCGACTTGGAGTAAAAGCCATTCGGTCTATTGCATCAAAAAAACTACTAAATGCTGGTAATAGCTTATCGGCAGGGTTAATTGCTAACCTAGCATCTGATGCTACAACGTAAGCTGCAATCAAAATGATAAATGGCAATACACCAAGCATTAATCGCCCATATCGCGACGGATGCTTATTAATTATTTTTGTCATACTAACTCCAACAACAATGACATTTACAAATGTGTCTACAACTTGCCTTCAGCAGCCATTGACATATATTCCGCAGTAAAACGTAATTTGATGTTATTGGAATCGCCATATACACCCGCAGGCGTTTCAATGCCTATAAACGTTGCATCTGGTGCTCCTTCACCTAATAGCCCATGCTCAAATGAGAATTCACTGACTTTTTGCATTGTGGTCGTGAGTTTTGGACTTTGGGTAAATTCAACAGCATCAATAGCTTGATAGAATAGGTTGGTTGCTGCTAATTGTGCATTGTAACCAGCAAGATCTGTTCCTGAGCTTTGTGCCATATAAGACTTAGCTTCATCCCCTTGCTCTTCTGATTGCATGATTGACATAATTTCATACCATGCCCCAGTTAATGCCTTACCTAAATTCGGGTTCGCTTGAAGCGTGTCGGTATTAACGACAAGGAGATCGATAATTTCACCTGGAATATCCGCAGAGCTAAAGACTAAAGCACTATCTGGTTGTTTTTTTATTTCACTTAAAAGAGGATTCCAAGTCACAACAGAAGTGACATCTGGAGTAGTAAAGGCAGAAACAAGATCAGCATCAGAAGTATTCACAACACGTACATCACGCTCAGAAAGGCCGACACTTTCCAAACCGCGCGCCATTAAATAATGAGAGACGCTTAATTCAACAAGGTTAATATTGTGACCTTTTAAATCACTTAAATCAGAGAAACCTTTCAGAACGATACCATCATTGCCGTTTGAAAAATCACCGACAATGAGTGCGGTTGAGTCGACACCGCTCGCAGCAGGGATTGTTAATACATCCATATTGGTCATAACGGTTGCATCAAACTGACCTACGGTGTACTGATTTATTGATTCAATATAATCATTAACTTGAATTATATTGATGTCGATATCGTACTTTTCTGCCCATTTATCAACGATGCCTGCATAATCTGCATAGTCCCATGGCATCCAACCTACATAGATTGACCAAGCAAGAGTAAATTGTTGTTTATCGTCTGCCAAAGCAGTAGAGGAAATAAAAGGGGTAGCCACAACACCAATCGACGCTGCAAGAGTTATGAGTTGTTTCTTTAAGGAGTGTTTCATTGGAATATCCTCATCCATGGATCACAATTTGAGTTAGCACAAGAGACATAACCAAATATCATTGGTTGATCTCCCGGGCTTTTATCCCTCCGTGTGACCTCAGATGAGGTTGACAACTCTCGGTCCAGACATTGCCTACGCAACCGGAACCCTAGATGTCTATTTTTGTGCAAGCAATAATCGGTCAGATACCGAGCCATGCTCTTACGCTATAACTTTCCCATAATTAAGCAATTGGTATGCCAGAATAAATTAACATTTAATAACAGTCACTTATAATAATCAACGCGATAAACACAAAACTGTTTTCACCAATTCAGTGCACTCCATGCCCTAAATTGGACATTATATAAAACAACTAAATTACGCATTAAGTTTTACTGACTCGTTCCTATAATTACGTTCTTTATCAATCATAAAAAATACGCCCTGAACCACACTTTTAGCTTGCTACTATTCCTCTTATCAATAAAGAATGTTATTTATTACCGCTTGTTTTGAATGACAATAATACAAAAGGCAATTTCAATGAAAAAACAACTTATCACAGCAGCTCTACTTATGTCTGCATCCTCAATGGTAAGTGCCGGTGTGCAGTTTTCTAACCCAGGTAACAAATTGGGCGAGCCAGCAAACTATCAGCAATATGACAATATTCTTGCTGCTTCTGAGCTACAAATTTCAGATCCTGAAGGTAAAAAAGGCAACAAAGATTACTTTGGACTTGATAACAATTATGCTGACATCGTTAATGAAAACTTCTACGTCGACAAATCGACAGAAGCACTTGTTTTCAAAATGAAAAATGACCACCTTCGCAATGAGTTACGTGTACAAAAGAACTTCCGTACTGATTTGCCAAATGAGTTTTACAAGTTAAGTTCAAGCGTTGAAATCATCAACCCAGAACTGTCTATGAAAAACTCTGACTCTAAGCAAGATGAAATCACGTTCTTACAGCTACATAACAAAGGCTTAGATGACCAAGGAACTCATAACGTTCCTCATCCATTATTACGCATTGTATGGAAACGAGATAACAATGGTGTACAAGGTCACTACTGGGCAATCGTGAAAAACAACGCAGTAATCTGTAAGGGCTTATTCGGTCAAAAGACTAAAGACAAAGAAATGTGTCGCTCAAATGTCGCTTATTCTCAGTTTGATTTAGGCAAAGCACCAACTGGTGAATTCACTGACATTGATATCACAGCAGGTAACAAAATCTTAGCGATCGATGTTAACGGTGAACGTAAACTTGAGAAAGACATTGATTACTGGCGCCACCTATTAAGCTTCTACAAAGTTGGTGTCTACAACCAGTTCACTAATGGCGAAAGTGAAGCGCACTTTAACAAGCTAGAATACACTGAAATAAAGAAGTAAACAACTCGCAGTAATGACACTTCAAGTGAATTAAGTTAATAACATAGACTCAAGTGAACAATTGCCATTGTCGCTTGAGTCTTTTCGTTAAAATACACAATAACTCTGTTAGCAGATATATACAGGATTAATATTAGAGAGTAGTGTTGCGTAATATGTAGACCAAAGGAATGTTCGATGTTTACCCTATTAGACGGCGGTATGGGCCGTGAATTAAAGCGTATGGGAGCGCCATTCTCTCAACCTTTGTGGAGCGCTCAGTCGCTTATTGAGTCCCCACAATTTGTTCAACAGGCACATCAAAGCTTTATTGATGCTGGGTGTGACGTTGTCACTGTAAATAGCTACGCTTGTGTGCCTTTCCATCTAGGTCATGAACTTTATAAGAGCGATGGCAAAGCACTCGCGACCAAAGCGGCTAAGTTAGCTCGTGAGGTTGCAGATAAAAATGGTAATGTGAAAGTAGCAGGGGCATTACCTCCAGCATTAGGGTCATATCGACCAGACTTGTTCAATGCTGAGCAAGCAAGACCAATTATTGATGATCTGATTTGCGCTCAAGCACCTTTTATTGATTTATGGATAGTCGAAACAATAAGCTCAATTGCAGAATTTGAACTTGTTCGTGAAATGCTCGCACAATCGAAGTTGCCGGTTTACTATGCTTTTACTCTGAAAGATGAACTCTCCTCAACACCGAAACTGCGCTCTGGTGAAGAGATTAGCTCTCTAGCAAAGATCGTATGTCAATCTAATGCTCGCGCCATACTCTTCAATTGCTCTCGCCCTGAAGTGATGAACGATGCGGTATCAACATCTAAAAATATCTTCAGCAAACAAAACAAAGAAATAAAAATTGGCGTTTATGCAAATGGCTTTACACCCATACAAGATGACCATCTCGCCAATGATGGGTTATCTGCTATTCGAGATGACCTGTCCCCGACTCAATACACCGCATTTGTAAAACAGTGGATAAACTCTGGCGCTTCTATCATTGGAGGTTGCTGTGGCATCCATCCAGAACATATTTATGCACTTGATTGTTTCAGAGAATCTTCTGAAGATAAGTAAAACATCTGATGTTTAACCTAATGCAAAATTTATATATCGTGTGCACAAGCTAATAGTGTACAAGAAATGAGCATTGTGAATAAATATGAGTGCTAGATCAATAAATGTGCTTAATACAACTTGTTACAGTCTACGATTCTGTTAAAATTTTCACGAACCTTCTTAAGCCGAGGTTCATTTAACCAACTGACGTTGTTAGTGAATAAACATTGTTCACCATTATGCCATAAGTCTTCATATAGGATGACTTATGGCTTTTTTATATCAGGAACCGATCGGCATAAAGCGCATAGTTTGATGAAAATACCGTCACACCTTGCTGTTCTACTAAGGCTTTCTGCTTAAAAAACGGAGCAAACTTCTTAACTCCTGCTTCTTTGGCTAAGCGATTCGCCGCAACCACAGCCCCATCAAAAATACCCACCCCTTGCATAGAATCACCACTACCATAAGCTAAATATGTGCTGTTGGGGTTATTAACCAAAACGCTGTCTAACGATATAGCAAGATCCGTATATTCAACCGCAGGGCTCTCCCAAGACGTTAATGAGCAACTAATACTAGATGGTGATAATGGTAAAACATGCATTTAATACGCCTCTATCCTTAACTTTCAATCTGTACGTTTATACAGTGGTTTTATAAGGGTATATGATGATCCATTAATTAGTCAACCAAAGACCTTAAGCACAACAATTAACTGACAGGTTTAACTTATTGTTTACTTGTGCCATTCTGAAGATAACGCACAAGAAACGTGCATATCAAAATAAAGGTGTAGAGGTAAGCGCATGGACAGTAATACTCCAAAACTCTCGTTAAGGACAATTGAAGCAAAGGATTATCCGCAGTTGGCAGAGCTGATGGACATGATTTTTCCAGATGTAGGTGGTGCCTGGCCTCGAAGTACCATTATTGACCTTATCCATCAATTTCCAGATGGGCAAATATGCATCGTCGACAATGAGAAAATTATCGGTGCAGCACTCACTATTAAGGTCGATTATAATCGCTTTTCACTACCCCACTTCTATACCGATATCATCTCTGAACAAAATGTCATCCAAAACCAACGCTCTGGTGATGCCATGTATGGTTTGGATGTTTTTGTTCACCCGGATTATCGTGGTTTACGCTTAGGTCGCCGACTCTATGATGCACGTAAAGATCTGTGTAAAAACAAAAATTTCAAAGCAATATTAGCTGGCGGGCGTATTCCCAATTACCATAAATACGCTGATAAGATGTCGGTTCCAGAATATATAGATCAAATAAAACGCCGAAAACTGCATGATCCTATTTTGTCTTTTCAGCTCGCCAATGATTTCGATGTAAAGCGTTTAATGCGCAACTATTTACCAGAAGATGAATCATCTAAAGGCTATGCAACATTGCTTGAATGGGATAATTTTTTCTATGAAGAAGATATTGAGTCAGTGCATGATATTGAGAAAACTCTGGTTAGAATCGGTGTTATTCAATGGCAAATGCGTGCGATGCGTGATCTTAATGATTTAATGGATCAAGCTGAATTCTTCGTCACATCATTATCAAGTTACAAAGCCGATTTCGCTCTCTTCCCCGAGTTTTTCAACGCACCATTGATGGGATTACAATCAGGTCAAAACTCCGTTGAAGCCATCCGTTTCTTAGCCAGTTTTAGTGAAGAGATTAAACTCCGTTTTTCCCAGATGGCAGTAACCTACAACATCAACATCATAGCTGGTAGTGTGCCAGTATTTGAAGGTGACAAGCTCTATAATGTCTCTTACTTATTGCATCGAGATGGACAAATCGATGAGCAATACAAAGTACACATCACTCCGCATGAAGAGAAAGATTGGGTTATCGACGGTGGAGACAAAGTTAAAGTATTTGATACGGATGCTGGCCGGGTTGGGATCTTAATATGCTATGACAGTGAGTTTCCTGAGCTTGGTCGCATGATGGCTGAACAAGATGTACAGATCATCTTTGTACCTTTCTGGACAGACACAAAAAATGGTTATCAACGTGTAAGAATTTGCTCACAAGCCAGAGCCATTGAAAACGAATGTTACGTCGCGATTGGTGGTAGTGTTGGTAACCTACCTAGAGTGGATAATGTTGATATTCAATACGCACAATCGGCAGTATTCTCCCCTTCTGATATCTACTTCCCACATGATGCAACACTCACTGAAGCCAATGCCAATACTGAGATGATCATATTTGCGGATGTTGATTTAACTAAACTTAAGCAGTTAAACACTGAAGGTTCTGTTACCAACTTAAAACACCGCCGTACTGACATTTATGGCACGTTTATCAAGCCAGATACAAACAAAAAAGAGTGAGTAGAATGGCTTAAAACAAAAACACCCAAAGCTAAGCTGAGGGTGTTTTTTTATATCTTGATTACTCTCATTAATGAGTAAAAACTACTTATGAAAGTTGCCTAGCATACGGCTCATTGTGCCGTCTTTATCAATAAATTGATGCTTAACAGCACCGGCAACATGCAAAAATAAGATAAGTAGAATCGCATTAACCGCGCCGGTATGGATAGTATGAGCAATAGAACCAAGCCACTCAATTTCATCGCCACCTCTCGCTACTATCACTTGGCCAAACACAGCAAGACCATGTCCACCACTTATACTCATCACGATTCCAGATATTGGCATCGCAAGCGTTGCTAGTAACAATAGGTGATGAATTGATGTTGCTAAGATTGATTGAATCCGAGTTAATGTAGCAATACTAGTAATGCTGCCCTCTTTGAATCGCCAAAATAATCTAATTAACGCTACAACAAAAACAAGCGAGCCAAAAGATTTGTGTAATCCAATTATCTCGCCTTTCTCTGGACCTTTAGGTAAGTAATCAAAATACAAACCCAAACATAAAGCTAAGATAAAAGTAAGCCCTGTTAACCAATGCAACAGTATTGTGGTTTTCGATAAATTATTGTCCATTTTTTATAAATATCCCTACTGTATTAAAACATTCCCCAATACCTGCAATGCTAACAGGTATACAAGTATTTTTTATATCATCCGATAAATAGTGGTGTGATGAATTGTTGCAATAATCATTCTCTTTTGCAGTGCACAAAAGCACAGTTTAGACACAAAATCATCCACTACGCATAAAGAAAAAAATTAATATTTTATCGTTTTCATTTTCAAAGTCTTATGAAGAATATAAAGGGAAATGAGTAGGTAACACAACAAACTCTATTTACTTAGCGCGCTAAGCAAGTAAAATGGTTAGCATACTAGCTATTTTACTCAGCAAACATGATAGTAGCCCCCAAACAAAGTCAGCAATAAGTGAAGAACAATATGTGCCAAAGCATTGAGCAATTAAGTGAAATATCACTCGCAGAGAAATTAGGTCGCTCACACCGATTATGGCGAACAGCCGTAGACCATGAGCTATCACCCTTAGGATTAACCTACCCACGCTGGAGCGCACTGTGGAAATTATTTCGCCTGGGCGACAAGGTGAGTCAAAAAGTGCTGGCTAATGCCCTAGAAATTGAACTGCCATCCTTAATGCGCACCTTAGGTCAACTAGAACAGCAAGGATTAATTGAACGCCATTGTTGCAGCGAAGATAAACGCGCCAGAATTGTTTGCATGACCGCAGAGGGGAAAACGCTATTAAAGCAAGTTGAGCGACGAGTTATCGATATTCGTAAAGAGTTACTTGCAGGTATTAATCATGCTGAATTGAATCAATTAGAACGTATCGTCACTTTAATTAGTAATAATGCGACAGACAAACTAGCACAACAAAAAATCTTAAATATCAATGAGAAGTAAGATGACATCAGATCAAGAATTTGCACGCATAATCAAAATAGCAATACTCGGATTTATACTGTTATTTGGCTATTTTATATTTGCAGACACGGCTCTACCATTAACACCTCAAGCGATGGCAACACGCACGGTCACAAAAATAACGCCGCAAATTAGTGGGAAAATAAATACTATTGCCGTAACAAATAACCAACTGGTAAGTAAAGGTGATCTACTTTTTGAACTCGATTCAACCCCCTATCAACTCGCGCTAACAGAAGCACAACTCGCGCTAGAGCAAGTGCAACAAAACAATGCGGAATTAGATGCTTCACTATTAGCAGCGAAAGCGAATGTAGAGGCAAGCAGAACAACTGCACAACAAAAACGTAAGGAAGCTAAACGCCTTGATACCTTATATACAATTAATGGGGTATCACTACAACAGCGCGATCAAGCCGATAGCGATGCAGATAGCGCTAAAGCAAATCTATCAGCAAATAAAGCACAGCTAGAAAAACTGAAGGTAAGTCGTGGTATTTACGGTGATAACAACCTAAATATCCGCCAAGCTCAAAATCATTTAGCACAGGCAGAATTAAACCTTTCCTATACCCAAATCCATGCAGACCAAGATGGAATTATAACTAATTTACAACTTGAGGTAGGAAGCTTCGCTAACGCTGGCCAACCACTACTGGCACAGGTATCGGATAAAGTCGATATTATTGCTGATTTTCGTGAAAAAACGATACAGGGCATTGATCTATCTACAAAAGCACTAATCGCCTTTGATGGTGATCCCGGTCGTTTATATAGCGCACAAGTAAGCAGCGTTGATGCAGGTGTGAGTGCTGGTCAATTTAATGCCAATGGTCAATTGGCAACACCGCAAGAGTCTGACCGCTGGGTACGTGACGCACAGCGTTTACGAGTACACCTAGCATTGAATACAGATGCTGTAAATAGCTTAGCTACGGGGGGGCGCGCAACAGTACAACTTATTCCAGAAAGCCGTGTACTTGCTTTGCTGGCTCATATGCAAATCAAAGTGATCAGTCTACTGCACTACATTTATTAGCTGTAAATATAGTGCTCCTATGCACTCAACGTATCGATTAATTAAACTAAAACAAGGCATTAGGCATGTTATTTCGGCATACACCATTGAGCGCAAATGATTTACGCCAATGTCTGCGCATCGCCACGGGTGGTGCTATTGGCTTTACAATATGTAAAATATTCGCTCTGAGCAATGGTGTTTTTTTCACTGTCACACCAATGTTACTCCTCGGCTTATCACCCGTACTGACCGGCCATACGGTGCGCCAAGCGGTTGCTGCTGCAGTAATGTCGGGTATTGAGGTTGGCCTTATTGCAGGGCTTTTTGGCGGTCACCCAGGTTTAATGATCCCCATTGTATTCGTAATGTTTCTCTACCGCTTTGCAGCAATGGCACGCGGTCATCTATTTCTGTTTGGCGCTAATGGTGTGCTTAATCTCAGTGTCATGCTGCATTTCGCGAGTTACCCTGACACTAACGTTAATGAGTTAATCTTCGCTAACTTTTGGGCCACGCTGCTTGCGGTTGCTATCGCCGGCTTAATGATGCTAATTTGGCCTGATATTGAACCTAGACCTAAACAAAAACCACTACCTAAAGCGCCTAACAGAATACGCCATGAGACGCTAATGGGCGCAACGATCGCGACGATTTCTTTTATGGTCTTTCAAGTGTTTGATCTACGCGACTCCATGTCCGCTCAAGCCACCACGATTCTGCTACTTTATCCGATGAATTGGAATGGCTCACTTGATTATGCACGCAAACGGGCAATTGGCACCGTGCTTGGGGTATTATTTGGTATATCTGCACAGCTATTTCTTTACGATTGGTCGGGGCTACTGATTCTTGTTGTACCTTTATTATGGATAGGTTTGATGTTGTTTAGCCAACTACATGTCAAAGAGAATAAAGGATCAGGGGTAGGCTTTGGGGCAATGACCACGTTGGGGATACTATTTGGACAATACCTTAGTCCAGGTAATGACCTAGTGTTCAGTGCGCTTTATCGGGTGAGTAGTATCTTTGTTGCCATTCTTGCTACGTTACTGCTTTGCTACCTAGTGCATCGAATCCTAAATAGCTTTCAAGCAACACGATTTACCCACTAATATTAACGACCAGCTGTTGGCTTCTATATTTACACCCTATTGATGTGCGAATATAGAAGCTAAAAAACCTCAAATATGCCAAGCCTCAAACCTTCAAAGACCTGGCGATGAGACTTCCACACTGACTATGCCATCTGAATCTCACGTAACAGTGGGAAAGCTTGATTGACCTTTTCTTTTGTCACCACAAAACCCGTCAAGCATGAATGCTCATCATAGGCTTTTGCTACAATACCTTCTTGAGATAGATCTATTTGCCATTTTGAATTTACATCATGAGAGCCCCCAATTTGAATTGGATACTGGGGCGTTTTTACCTTCACCATCATAGCTGGCATCGTCAGTGACGACTCTTGACCTAATAGGGTACTGGCAAGTGCATTCGCGCTAAGGACGATAGGCTGTAGATACGCCATCACTTTGCCATTAATTTCAGCGCAGTCACCCAGTGCATAGACATCTGGTGCTGATGTTCTTAATTGGCTGTCCACCACAATACCTCGATTTACACTAAGACCCGCTTGAGCTGCTAACTGAATATTAGGTCTTAAGCCCGCAGCAGAAATCACGCCATCCACTTGGTAGCTCAGACCTTTATTGGAGATCACTTCTAAAGCGCCATTGGCATGGTTAAGCTCAGTGGCATAACTCAAGCATTCGACGCTGACGCCTTCTTGGCGTAACTGCTTTTCAAGTTGAGTCGATACAAAATCAGGCAGAATACTTTCCATTAATCGGCTTCCTGGCTCAAGGATATAAACTCGCTTACCGCTGGTCGCCAAATCCAACGCTAGCTCAGTTCCAATCAGTCCTCCTCCCATAATAAGCAGCGAACTGGCCTCGGCAATGCGCTGTTGAGATTGTCGATACTCATCAAGACTATTAAGAGTGATAATCTCTTGCGCACCATCACCCTTTAGCTCAGGTACAAAAGTATTGGCCCCGGTTGCTATCACTAAGCTTGAGTACGGGTATTCAACGCCATTGGCGGTAATTTTCTTAGCTTGTGCATCAATATTCTCAACTCGAGTATGCGTAAACAACTCAACCTGGTGCTGGCTAGCAAAATCCGCAGCACTTTGAGAGATCAACTCATCAGCGTTTTGTTGACGAGTGAATACATGACTAATGTCAGGTTTATTGTATTCATCGCCGCAGCCTGTGGTAAAGAGAGCGATAGGCAGATCACTCTTTTTACGACGCAGCGCTTTGACCAACTGATAGGCAGCAAACCCACTACCTACAATGATAAGTGGAGCGTTCATTATGCGACCTCCGAGTCATCTTTCTTGTACTCGACGAACACATCTTTGCCTAAGTGACAATCTGGACAAAGGAAGTAATCTGGAACATCACTCCACGCAGTACCTGGATCAACGCCTTGATTTGGCTCACCAACTTCAGGGTCATACACCCAGTTACACACGGTGCATATCATGCATTGGCAATCTGCTGAGTGGCTTTTAGTGTCGGTGTGAGTGTCCACTGGCGTAACCGTTGCAACAGATTCAGTGGTGACTGGTTTTGGCTCTGCGAACGCGATTTCAGGAGTAGTACTGTTACTCGCTAGTGCCCACTGTTTGGCAATTTGTCGTCCGTGCTCTCGGCACTCGCGCATCGCTTTACCATCTGGACGCCACTTAGTTTTTAGACTCACTGCTGTTTCAAAACCTGCATCCGTTAAACGCGCATGAATACGGTCTACCGCGCCACCGTTCCAACCATAACTACCAAATGCCGCCGCTTTTTTGTGTTTAAAACGAAGACCGGTGATCTCTTCAAGCATGCCCGCTATTTTAGGCATCATCACGTTATTCATGGTTGATGAACCGACGAAAACCCCTTTTGAACGAAACACACTAGACAGGATGTCATTCTTGTCTTGCTTTGAAACGTTGAACACTTTTACTGCAACTTTCGGATCAACATCGTGAATACCTTGAGCAATCGCATCCGCCATCATTCGAGTGTTGTTAGACATAGTGTCATAGAAAATAGTAATGCGGTCTTCTTGGTAATTGTCTGCCCACTCTAAATATTGATGGATAATTTGAGCCGGATTATCACGCCATACAATGCCATGTGACGTAGCAATCATATCCACGGGAACGTTGAAACTCAGCACTTCTTTAATCTTTGCGGTAACCAAACTGCTGAATGGCGTCAGGATGTTTGAGTAGTAACGTAAACACTGATCCATCAATTCAGTTTGATCGACTTCATCATTAAACAGGCGTTCGTCACAGTAGTGCTGACCAAAAGCATCGTTACTGAACAGCACCGCGTCACCAGTAAGGTAAGTCATCATGCTGTCTGGCCAGTGCAGCATTGGCGCTTCAATAAAGATCAACTGTTTGCCGTTACCAATATCCATCGTATCGCCTGTTTTGACTGTTTGGAAGTTCCATTCAGGGTGATGATGATGACCGACAATCGAATCAATCGCCGCTTCAGTACAATAGATTGGTGTGTTTGGAATTTTTTCCATCAATGCAGAAAGCGCACCTGAATGGTCTTCTTCAGCATGGTTGATAACGATGAAATCAATTTGGTTTAAATCAATTTCCATCTCTAGGTTTTGAAGGAATTGATAACTGAAACGATGATCGACAGTATCAATCAAGACGGTTTTTTCTTCACGTATTAGGTAACTGTTATAACTCGTACCCTTAGTCATTTTGTATTCTGTGCCATGGAAGTCTTGCACTTCCCAATCACGTTGGCCAACCCAATGAATGTTGTTTTTAACAAGAATAGTCATTTGTCTTACCTTAAAAAATATATAAATTCTGGCTTAGTAAGAGCACATAGCGTGCCAGAAAATATATTTATTATAAAACAATGACTTATTTCAGATGAAACAGATTACTTATCCTAATGATAATAATGAATTCGTTATCAATAGGATAATTGTTATCTTAATGATAATGCTATTTTAATGCCAAACGCTTCAGAAGCCGGTGCAAGTTCGCTGGAAAAATACCGAGTTGTTTTGCAGTCGTAGATAACTTCTCACCATTCTCTTGGTACGCTTTCTCTACAAACTGAAGCTTAAACTCTTCCGTCGCCTCTTTAAGAGTCAGGGTCTTAATATGCCCTTGGTTAGAAATAAACTCAGGCAATGCTGAATGAGGTCTAAGTTCCGCAATGTCTTCAGTGGATACAGTGAAGTGAAAGTGACGTGGTTGTAGAGTCAAGTGAACCTGATTGCTTTCTGCTTTTGCAATCACCGCCGCTCGATTAATAGCATGTTCAAGTTCTCGTACATTCCCCTCCCATTGATGCCCAATCAGTAACGGGTGAACCTCACGACTTAACTGGATACTAGCAACGTTGAGTTTGTGCTGGCAACGTTCTAAAAAAAAGCCGGCCAACAAAACCACATCCTTTTCACGCTCTCTGAGTGGAGGGACAAAAATCGGAAAGACACTCAAACGATGGTACAGATCGGTTCTGAATCGTTCAGCTTTAACCTCTTCGTGCAAAATCCGGTTGGTAGCGGCAACAATACGAACGTCAACTTTTATATTGCGATCATCACCCACGCGTTGAATATCACCATATTGTAAGGCCCGCAACAACTTGGCTTGCAAGGCCAGTGACAATTCACCAACTTCATCTAGAAATAGCGTGCCCTTATTTGCCATTTCAAATTTGCCCTTGCGATTGCTGATTGCACCAGTAAATGCACCTTTAACGTGACCAAATAGCTCACTTTCAGCGACTGACTCAGGTAGTGCAGCACAGTTAAGGTAAACAAATGGTTCTTGATTTCGATGTGACTGAAGATAAATACTCTGCGCCACTAACTCTTTACCTACTCCAGTTTCACCCGTTACCAGTACCGAGAGATCGGTTTGCGCCACCGCTTGAATATGCTGTTTCAGTTCTAACATGCTAGGTGAGTTACCGATAATTTCATGCTTATCACTAGAAAGACGTTTAGGTTGCACACCTTGATTGTTCACTTCACTGCCTTTCTCAAGCTTCTCCATCAGTAAAGCGGTATGCAGACTACTGGCTGCTATCGCTGATATTAACCTTAAGTTGTCATCATCAAAGTGGTCGAATTGCTCAGGGTCAAAGGCATCGATCGTGATAGCACCAATCAGTCGCTCGTCATACAGTAAAGGCAAACCAATGCAGGCATGCACTTCAAGATTTCCTTCATGATTTGGGATTAACCCATCGTAGGGATCCGCCAAGTCACTGGTGGTAGGAAAACGCACCACATCCCCTGCTCGTGCAATAGCTTCAAACCTTGGGTGTTGTTCAATCGCAAAGCGGCGACCCAATACATCTTCGCTCAGACCATTGATAGCAAGTGGAATGAAATTCTGTTCTTTATAAAGTAATAGTGCTGATGCATCACATTTGAGCATCGATCTTATCGTAGAAAGTAGCCGTTCAAAACGATCTTGCTCTGAAATGCCAGACGTCATGTCTAAGGCCACTTGTAACCATGGGTTGTGAGGGAGTATCAAAGTAAGCTCCTTAATTGAATATTTCTTTATCTTAATGATAATCCACTTATCAGAAAGATATAAAAATAGTTTATCAATTAGATAAAACTCAACCCAAACAAAAACATAAGCAACTGTAACTAAAGTGATAATAATCTTGGCATAAAAACTGTAATAGACCGAGTAATCATTGAGAAAATTGTTCTAGTGAATGCAACTCGCACTCATGCAGAGCAACGCTATTCAAATAATATTGAAGCATTCAAAATCAAATTTAGTGAGAGGTTTATTTATGTACCAGTTGTTTCTCGAGAATCGATCAGCGGAGCTCTGTCAGGAAGAATTCCAACATTGCTGTAATGCGGCACATTATTTAAAGCTGCAGGATAATCATTCAATTCGCCCATTGCGGCATATTCTGCAACACGCATCTTTTATTTGTAGCGCAATCCCAAGGTGGTTAGAGAAACGAGCGAAAGGTCAAAAAATGTTTAACACAAAGTAGTGAACCTCACTCATGGCTCAAAATGATGGACAGGGGAAAATACCCCCTGCCATCAAGATCATTAATTAAGTTTGATTCGAAGCACATGATATGGCTTAGTTGACCCTTCTTCGCCTTCGTTGAAAGCTGGGTGAAAGTGCAGAGAATTCTGTGTGACGTATAAGTAATCGCCCTGGATAGAGAAACCATCAGCCCATGACAATAACTTGTCATCTTGTGCAAAGATTTTGTAGCCGTCTTTATTCACCACACCAACAGCATTTTTCTCAATATCACCGACATAGATATCACCGTTATCAGCGATAATCATGCCATCACTTGGGCGTTTTTCACTGAAAAATTCAATCTGCTGGGCCAATGCATCTTCACTCAACGCTGTGTTAGCAAGAGCAGCGGCAGGAATACGGTAGATAGCACTACCATTCACTGTGCCAAAATATAGCCATTCATTTTTGGCATCAATGGTGATTGGATTCAGGCCAAGATAAAGCGCATCAACGCTACCATCTTCACGCTTTGTCGCCATACGTGAGTTATCAATCACAACTTCATGCGCAGGTGAAAGCAGTGCTTTATTTGATTGCAATACGCGGCGAGATTTACCGGTATTTAAATCGACAACAACAAAGGCAGGCGCAGGTTCACCATATAGATTACCTAAACTCGTATCGGCAATGTACATCTGGTTACGCTGTGTATCTAATGCAAAATCCTGTAAAAAAGAGTTACCGACCTGTACGTCTTTTCCAATTTCAATACGTTTAAATAGCTTATCGTTAACGGTATCCCATGCAAGAATTTGGGTTGGTGACGTTTCACTGCCCATATCTAACACCCAAACAACACCATCATCGGTACTATCAATACCAATTACTGAAGCCAAACCAACTTCGCCTTTATCTGGACCATCAGCCCAGTCTTGGGTTGGAAATGCTTTGGTTGAACCATCCTTCATCAATTCAACAACACGAAGTTCAGGTGCATCAAGAGGTTGCATCGAAAGAAAAGTACGCCCCTGCTTCGTTACTGTAATGTTGCCTGGTCGTGTGCCATCGAGCTTGGCAACCACTTCGATATCAGCGGCTTGCGCTGTGTTAACTATCATCGCAGTCGCAAGTGTTAGTAAGATTTTGATATTTTTCATGTCGAGCCTCATTGGTATTCTTGATGCCCTAACTGTTGTAGTCAGGACATAGTGCTATAACAAGCTGGTTTTATTTTGTCGTTACGCGATTTTATTCATTTCGTTGACCGTGAAGCTTGCGACAGAGCCTTCCGTTGCAGTCATGTAGTCTGCAAGATGCTGGTTGCCCATATGAGCCTGCCAAAGTTCACGTGATACCCAGTTTTCATAAAAAGTAAAATGCGCTGGGTTTTCGTTGTCTTGATGAAGGTCATAGTTAATACAACCTTCTTCAGCGCGAGTAATGTCGATAAGCTTGAGTAGCTCGGCCTTCACTAATTCGATTTTGTCGTCATTGGCCATAATGTTTGCAACGATAGTTAATGTAGTCATGTGATGTTCCTTTAAAAGTTTGATACCGAAATCGTCGATATTTAAAATGTCTGTAATGGTTTAGTTTTAAAGCAACCTGTCATGCCACGCTTGCCCACAGTGCCAGGCTAGTTGCCTACTAAATGTAGTTCAGCTACTACAATCAATTACTGAATAATATTTGAAAGGTTTTCAAATTTAATTTGATAATTGATTATTTGAATGCTTTAGTTTTGAATTAAGCGATTTTAGTCATTTCGTTGACCGTGAAGCTTGCGACAGCGCCTTCCGTTGCAGTCATGTAATCCGCAAGATGCTGATTGCCCATATGAGCCTGCCAAAGTTCACGTGATACCCAGTTTTCATAAAAAGTAAAATGCGCTAAGTTTTCGTTATCTTGATGAAGGTCATAGTTGATGCAACCGTCTTCAGCGCGAGTAATGTCGATAAGCTTGAGTAGCTCGGCTTTCACCAGTTCAATTTTGTCGTCATTGGCCATGATGTTTGCAACGATAGTTAATGTAGTCATTAGAGTATCCTTTGTGTTGAGTCAGTGCAGTGCGTTGTAAGCTGCGTTGTTGGTATGGATGTATAATAGTGTTTATATTGCTAACGAAAAACAGGCCATTATTTGAATAATTATCAAATTTTAATTGACAATTAACTTTCGATACTCCACTTGCTGCGATATGCTCTGATATAAAATAGAGCCGCTATCATCGGTATCGGCAACACACACATTTAAAGGTAACCGTTATGCTCTTAGAAGATTTGCAGGTCATTTTGAAAGTCGCAGAGTTTCGCAGTATTACTGCGGCCGCGACAAACCTTGATATGCGCACGGCAACGGCAAGTGCGGCAGTGAAACGTGTTGAGGCATCATTAGGGGCTGAGTTGTTTGTACGTACGACTCGTCATTTACGCTTATCTTCTGCAGGAGAGCGTTATTTGCCCCAGTGTGAAGAGGCATTGCAGATGCTTGAAAAAGCCAAGATGAACATGCGTGAAGAGCTAGGGATTATTGATGGAGAGATCCGCATCGCCCTTTCGTCTGATTTGGGTCGAAATGTGGTCACATCTTGGCTTGATGAGTTTTTGTTAGACTACCCAGACGTTTCACTTCGCTCTAGTATCAGTGACAGCAACATCGATTTTTATCGCGATTCTGTTGATGTGGCGCTGCGCTATGGCTCACCAACCGATGCGAGTATGTACGGTTTTAAGATTTGTGATGTACCAAGGCTGCTATGTGCCAGTCCTGAGTATTTAGCAAAGTACGGCACGCCATCCGAGCCAAATGATCTGCTTGAACATAATGCACTGTTTTACCAGTTACATGATATTTTGCAAAATGAGTGGTTGTTTAATGATGGAAAAGAAGACATTAAGGTAAAACTGAAAGGTAACAGAGCATCTAATGATGGCGATCTTGTTCGGCGCTGGTGTGTCGCAGGAAAAGGAATAGCGATTAAATCTTGTCTTGATATGGCCGATGACTTGCTAACAGGGAAAGTGGTCAACCTAATGCCAGGCTATCAGCCAACATCCACAGAGCTTTGGTTAATCTGCCCAAGCCGACAATCTATTACACCGACTGTCCGCTTATTAAGGGATATGTTCAGACAAAAGACCGAACAGGTTCTTATCCAAATGAAGCAGCAAGGGATTTTATTAGCTTAGTTATTGAGCTTGTGAGGGCGTGGCAGATGCCTTGCCCTCATGCAAGCGATGCTGGCCCTAATTACTGATGGTTGTTCAACCACTCACGGGTCACATCATCAACCGCTAATCCTGCTCGGCAAACCTTATAATCCAACTCTGCGATGATTTCATTTGAAAACCGCAATTGATCAAGTTGTGCCAATTGTGCTTGGGTAAATGCAATTGATCTGTCTTGTCGAAGTAATAATACAGCGCGATCAACAATACCCAATAATCCTTTCGGATCTTTTAATTCACGGATAGTGAATTGATGGTGTAAGAACTGTGGTTTCCACAATGGTACGATAACCCATTCATTATTTTCCACCGCACGTTCATAGGCACTAAAGCAATCCTCTTCTGTACCAGAGTGAAAATGATAACCCACATCATTTAATCCATACTGATCCATCATCTCAATTGAGAATCGGGTAATGCCAGCACCTGGATTAATACCTTGAATGTGTTTGTTGGTGCGCTCAACGACCTCTGGTTTTAATAGGTCACTGATTTGTGAAACAGCCTCTTCAGGGACATAATCGGGTACCCCCCATAGAGCGTAAGGCTTATAGTGCAGACCTAACTCTAACAAAGGCTCTACCGTTTCAACATCGGATTTATAGATACCATGGCTTGACGGTAGCCAGGCCGAAGAGAGCATATCGATTCGACCCGATTTTAGATTTTGGAAATTTTCTTGATGTGGTGCGTAAAAGCGCTCCACCTGAAAACCCATGTCAGTTAAGACATGACTGATTATGGATGCTGTAACGCGATGAAAAGATAAATCGGTAACACCGAGATTGATAATGTTAGACATAATGTCGCCTTATAATAAAAGTAAAGTAGGTTTTAAAATCGCATTTAAAATGCAGTGAGGCCGGAATAAAGCATTTTTGTTCCGGTAAAAAACAGAACGCTATAGCTTATCTTGTAAATCAACTCTTGAGAGATGATATTAACCATCCACACACCCGCTCTAACCCCTAAATACGCAATTGGTACTAAAACCAATGAGGTCTTCAGGTTTTGCATATCTAACTGCCCCATATAGCTGTAAGGGATAAGCTTAATAAAATTAAGCACAGTGAAAAATACCACGCTGGTGCCGATTAATTGTTCTTTCGGCAGGTTTTTTGGCAGTAGATGCATACTTGCAGGCGGTCCTCCGGCATGGGCAATCGTACTGGAAAACCCAGACAGCATGCTCAAGACATAGCCTTTTATCGGGTGGCTAAATTGAACCTGCTTTAACAAAAACTTTTGTGCTAAAAAGACCAACGCCAACCCTCCAATGATCAATTCAACAACCTGTGTCGGCAAACTACCCATAAAATAGGCCGCAGTCATTACCCCCAAAATAGCAAAAGGCATCATGCTTTTTAGCTCTGTGTAATTGCAATTTTTACGGTGGTAAAACAGCGCCATTAAATCCATACCACATAATAATGGTAATAAAATTGCTGCGGCTTGAACTGGCGATACGCTCATCGCCATCAAGGGGACCGATAGCATCCCTAAAATACCGCCAATACCTCCCTTGCCCATGCCATAGAAAAAAACAGCGGGTATTGCTGCAACATAAAACCAAAAATCTGTGATCATGATGTGTAAACCAAATAAGTCGGATGTTAAAGCAGCTGATGGTGTGCCGCGCTATAGATATGGAACTAGAATAAGGCGAATATTTAAAACTAAAAACAGCCTATAAATTGATTTATTATCAAATCAAATTTGATAATTTTTAAGTTTCAATATTGAGAGAAAATCAAATTACGATACGTGGTGACATATTCACAATTATCTATTTATTTTTGATAATAATTCAAAAGGAACGGCGTTTTTACTGTGTAATATTTGCAGTACTATGCCAGCTCAATTTCAATTTCATTGGATAAATAGCTATGTCACAGATACGTTTTCAACAGGGGCCAATACGCCCACCTTCAGAGGCAGACAGCCTGCTTATCAGAACAACGCAGGGTTGCCCGTGGAATAAATGTAAGTTTTGTACCCTATTTGAAGGGATGGAGTTCTCTATTCGCCCAGTTGAAGATATTAAGCGTGACATCTGGGCTGCGAAGGCATTTTATAAACACAGAACATTTGATAGTTGTTTTTTGCAAGATGGCGACTCATTCGCTATGGAAACTCAAGACTTACTTGAGGTGCTCAATACACTGAAAGAGGCTTTTCCGGATCTTAAACAGATCAGCTCTTATGGACGAGCGCAAACCATGACCAAAAAAACACCCGCGGAGATAAAAGCAATCTGCGATGCTGGGCTAAATATGCTCTATTGCGGTATGGAGTCGGGATCGATTGATGTGCTCAAACTGATGAAAAAAGGAATTACCCCTAAATCAATCTTGAAGTCAGCCGAATATGCCAAGCAAGCGGGCATGAAAATGATGACTTTCATTATCCTTGGATTAGGCGGAAAAGAGCTGTCAGAGCAGCATATTGCAGGAACGGCTGAGCTACTGAATCAAATCAACCCCGATGAAATTCGTATACTCTCATTGGCAGTTAAACCGGAAACTGAGTTGGATGAGTTAGTACAAAACGGCCAATTTACACCTCTAACAGAACGAGAGATGATCGAAGAACAATATCAGCTTATCAGCAAGCTAGACGGCATAACGGCTAATTATGGCAACTTCCATGGCATCAATGTGTTGACGGAACTCAATGGGCAATTCCCCCAAGATAAAGCGACATTTTTGCGCACGATTGACCAGTTTATGATGATGAATGAAAACGATCAGAATAACTTTATTTTAGGTCGCCGCACGCACTATTACGCCACACTGGGTGATATGCGTAATCAGCTTATGTATGACAGCGTACAAAAAGAACTAGACCGAATTAAGCAGCAAAATCTTGGCAATCTCGACGATATTTTCTATCAACTTCGCCAACGTATGATCTAATAGTAAGGAACAGCGCAATGATGAACAATCTAGATAATTGGACGATTCAAAATGAAAACCCAGAGCACTGGTCGTTAAAAAATGAAGTACTTACGATGCAAGTTCAAGAGGGGAATATTTTTGGAGCTGGGGCCACGGATGTAGATAACATCTTTATTTATCCGGTAGACAAGCCACAATACAGCGCGGAGGTGACGATTAATCTAGATCCGAACCTCAGTTTCGAGCAGGCTGGACTAGGTATTTACTGGAACAATAATAACTATATTAAAATCAGTAAAGAGATGTTTATGGGTGAGCGATCGCTGGTGTTTGTTGTAGAGCAAAATGGTCAACCTGATATTAAACATCGTATTCTATTTGATGAGTCGACAGTATCGTTCAAGCTGGAGAGAAGCGACATGGAAGTTCGCGCTTATTACCGAACGCGAGCGAATGCCGCATGGCTACCGATTATAAGCACTGCAGTACTATCTGGAGGCGAACAAGGTGTCATGCTTTACACCTTTAGCGGTAGAATCACAGCGCCCAACTTTGCTAAATTTAGCGCGTTTGAGCTAACTGATTTGAATTAATGGTATCTCTATAATATGAAGGGCTTTTTGACTGGGCATTGGTAATATACCTTTGCCCCATCTCTTGCTCGTAATGCCAAATAGCCGATTTCAACTTACTAAAATTTTTCAGCCTACTTGGGTAATAAAAGTTTGCTCGTCATCAACAAAAGCCACAAAACCGCCGTGATAGATAAACACCCGACCACCCCCTTCGACTAGGCAGGCAAGCTGTGGGTTCAAATATTCTTCGTTACCCTGACGTTGAAATGTACCGGTATCAGTGATTACGCCGCTAAGTGGAGGCAAATATCCATAAGTGCACTTGGCTTGATCTATCAGGCTCAATTCGCTGACGATAGAGAAGCAAGAGGGGATCGCACCGGCTTCTTCGATAAACATAGGTTTCAGTTCTTCAAAAGCTGTAATCACCAGCCAGTCGATGCCGTTAACATGATGGATAAACATAAGAGTGTCTCGGTTATTCTGATGCGGGGATTCTATCACTATCAGAAGAGTACATAGTAGACATTTATGTGGCCAAATTTTCTAATTCACTACACATCGATTTGCATCCATCTTGGTAACTATGAGACAACTATTAATGAAGGTACAATTAACAGAATATTCGTACTCCATTTAAACGTTTTGATTATAGCGACCTTCCAATTTATGCTCCCTAAGATGAAACTATGCGAGCTGAATTTTCTGATATAGATACAGTGAACGACAAGAAAGTAATAGATCAATACACCTCTTTTTTTCTGTGTGAAAATTACATTCATTACAGAGCCAATCACTAAAGCTGCAGAGGCAAAAGTTGAAACCAAAGGTGAAGAAAAAGTCATTGGTGAAACACAAGCAGGCATCAATGAAGACATGGATATTTATTGCTTGATGTTATCCGAAATATGACCAAAAAGTTCGTCCAAAACGGTCTCAATTGTTAGTTGATTTTTACACCGTTGAAGCGGCAAAATTACTGCCCGATATTCGACGTGAAAGTAAGAACAAAAACAACAAAGATGCAATGAATTATCAGAAGGTTTTAGAGGGCTTTGACCGCACTATTGATCGCTTGTTTAATGCGATCAAAAACGACAACCTTTTGCTGATTCTGTGCGACTTGATATCCAAGAAAGAACCAAGTCTTTAGCCGAAGAAATTCGACCTCAATCAAGAAACCTAGAGATGCAAATGGAAGCAACGTTTAAGTTCCATAACGCTGCTGTTCAGTACGTAAAAAATGATTACGTGGTGACGTTAGAACCTCAATTTCGGCACAGCATTATAATGAGTTTATTGTGGCTAGTGAAAGAAACCGATCACCTTTGGCTATTAGGTAATCTTGCTCAATCAAATGCAATCATTAACTACAAAACGAATAGCCTTTACAAGCACCAAGCTGCAAAAGCTTTCCGTTCTATTTTGCACATGCCTGAACGCTACAATCACTCTGTAGTGACTCGTACTGATATCGCTATGAGAACGCAAACGGGTATCCGAACGATGGTTGAATTGGAAAATGCCAACTCGTCAAACACGCTACGACCAGATGAAGTATTAATGATGAAAATTCGCAGCGAATACGCACCTCGCATTGCATCTCGACCTTACAATACTGTGAACGATATTCACGACAAACTAAACGTTCTTTCCGAGCACATTGAGAGCACTTAACTCAAAAGAATAGCTAGTTAAACTTCACAAAAACCACCGTCTAAGCAAGATATTTGGGGTAATTCACGCCCTAAATTCTTGCTTTTTTTATACCTAAACCGTGTCAACTTTTTACCTAGATTGGGAACTTTACACCCAAACTAGGTAGAATTTTATACCTAAACCATGTCAACTTTTGCCCAAACTAGGTAGAATTTTATACCCAAGGTAGGCACAAGGTTTTTACCTGCCCAAGGCAGGATTCTACCTAAACCGTGTCAAATACCTTAAATTTCATACCTAAACCGTGTCAATTTTTACCCAAGCTAGGTAAAAACGGTCAATAAATGCACTACTTAAAATGCGCATTTAAGCGTGGTGATGTGAATTTACCTAAACCATGTCTAATTTTATACCTGCCCAAGGCAGGAATTATACCCAAAGTGGGTAAAAAGTTCGTCCCAAAGTGGGTAAAAAAATTTTACCCAAACCATGTCAAAAACCCAAGCGGGCAAAGATACATCCTGCCTAAGGCAGGAACCCTACCCAAAGTGGGTAGAATTTTCTACCTAAACCGTGTCAATCGCTTTTTTAAAAAAACCCAAGTTAGGTAAAAGTTGACATGGTTTAGGTAGCGTTTATACCCAAACCGTGTCAAATCTCGCCAAATCACTACCCAAAGTGGGTAAAAAAAATTTACCCAAACCGTGTCACTGTTCATTTCTTAACCAAGCTGAGCCGAAGAACGCTGTTTAAAAAGTAGGCAACTGTCAAATTGAGCATTTTTCAAAATGGCTCAAACCCTTACCGAACAAGGCTTCGAGCGCCCTATATAAATATATAGTGATTATATAAAGATAATCTATATGGAAAAATAGGAGCCTCTTTTTTCCTTATGATTCTCATATTTTTTCTGTCTTACTATTTAATCGAACTGAGAGTGATGCTCTATAAAAATTTTCCCATACGCAATTGAGCATGGGCTTTAAATGCTTTTCTTAATACACGAAGCAAGACAACTTGAAACTGCATATCAAACGTGACAAACGCACATATTAACAATGGAAAACATTCAGAACTCTGAGTTATTTGTACCGCTATCAACTAGATGTTTATAACGATCAAAAATGGATTTCTACAGGCACTCTCACAACCCGTCACTTCATTCTAGACGACGGCTTTTTCACTATTTGGAGTTGCAAATACTCGCTAATTTGAATGAAAAGAATTGCATTACATAAAGCTAAGAGGATTAGCATTAACCATTATTATGTCTGCCATACTGCCGCATTTACTGAAACGATCATTCCTCAAGATCATAAATATCAGCACCCACAAAACGGCTAAACAAGTACTGTAGTTGATACTAATTATGAGCAGAAATTTTCATTAAAAAATATCGACAGTTTCGATTTCCCAAGAGAAGTAACTAACGTTGACCAAGCAATCAATTATGTACTAGAAAATTCGGGTTACGCCCTAACAAAATTAGAGAAAATACTCCACGAAACATTGCGTCTTTATTCACTACAAATACCACTTATTCATCGCTCTTTTTACTCGGCTTCAATACAACAAGTGGTATCCATTTTAGTCGGTGCTGCTTACTCTGTGAGAGTCGATCACATCACCCGTGATATAGACATAATTCCAAGTTAAAAGGAGTCACTAAATGAACATGAAAAACAGTGATATTTTAGAGCTAAATTAAGACGATATTTCTAGTCAGAATACGCACAGTAAAAATATGGATATTAACACTGGCAGCACAAAGGTTATCGATGACGAAAGTGAACATAAAAAAGCTTCGCACAATCTTGAAAATGAGCAGCCTCAAGCCGACATTAATGATGAGAAAGATGAACAAAATACTGAAATAGCAAAAATAAAAATGCGCTAGAATCGAGGTACAACGAAAGCAATATTGGCAACCACTTAAGTGAACTTGAATCTCAAAATAAAGAGTTATCAGAATTGCTCTCAACTGAACTTAGTAACAAAGCAAACCAAAACTACGTGTTAAGTGAGCTCCGTACTTTATCTAAAGATAATGTCGCTTTACGTGCAGAACAATCTAACCTAGAAAGCTCTCAATCTTCAGCCGCAAGCTCTTACGAATCGATGCGCAAAATCAACTTGTACTACTGCCGGATTTACACATCGAAAAACAAGTTATGGATAACGAAACGGGCGAAAAATGTGATGAAATATTGGTGGGTGGCATTAAGATAAATCTGACCGAAGGAAAGGAACTCCCATTCATAATTCAACTGAGATTGTGGTTTATTTACGTAGGGTTGATTTTTTTGCTCAGCGTGGCTTTACCAATCTCGGCAAAGACGATTGCCGAGACTAATCACATTTATACTAAATTTGAAGCCAGTGAAGATTACACACAGGACAACGGTACTAAGCTGTTAGAAATTGATTGATGACAGTGTTAGCGTTGTTTTGTGCTGATTGGCTACCTATAATTTCAGGCCAGTGGTCTACCTGATTCGCCAGTGCACCTGTCATCCCTTTCTTACTTCCCCACCATGCACCAGTTTTAAATTCATCGCTGTTTAGTAGCACATCGACATAACGTTTAGCACCAACATCTACCGAGTGTGCCTTTCCAAGCTTCTGCATCACCCACATAGCAGAATCCATGACCCACCTTTGGTGCCAAGGTAGTGACACCGTACCAGAAGTGCCACGAGCCATACCGGGATCAACCGTGATAAATCTTTTGTCTGTATGCTCTCGCGCCATGCTCATCGTCCATAATGCGCCCATGAGTTTCACTGAACCATAAATATCCGTATAGTTTTTGTTTTCAGCAAACTTGTCACCATTAACTACGCTCCTCCACTCTTCAATTGACCCCTTTTGAATAGGAGGACGACCTGCCCCCACTTCAGGGGCACCTCTTGCGGCAAAGCTTGCGACGTACATAACTGAACCACCAGTTGAGAGTTTATTTTTTTTAATCAGGTGATTGGTAAATTGAACATGTCCTAAAACATTGATCGCAAAAATAAACATTACCCCATCTTTAGTGAGTTCAGTTGGAGTGGTTCCTCCGCCACCTCCTGCGTTTAAGATAATGGCATCCACTGGCGAATCAAGGTTATCGACTGCTTGACGGCATGATTCAACGTCGCCAACATCAACAAGTAAAATTTCAAAAATTGCCTTACCGGTTGAGGCTTCTAATTGGCGAAGCGCCTCCTCAGCACGATTTTTATCACGGCATGCTAATATTATTCTCGAAATGCCCTCTTTTTCGGCGAATTGTCGTGCTGCTTCAAACCCCAGCCCCGAGTTTGCACCTGTAATTAAAACTGATGAATAGTTCATAGTATTTACCATTATTAAAAAGTGTAAAGGCGGCGCAAGGCCATGAATTAATTGTTACGACGTTCTAAAAATCAGTCTTAAATTTTTACGCAACGAACAGAAAACATGTAATCCTTAGTACTTGTAGCTCGGCGGATCTCGCCTTTATGAACATTCCACCAAGAGTAAGCAAGGGTTCGTATAATCGCTTTATTATCAGTTGAAGCACTTGCTGTCCAAAATTCAGTGTAAGCTCCTTGAGTGATATAAAACCCATTCCACTTAACTCCTGCAGGACGAGCAAAAAAACGATGAAAGCAGTCACCCTTTCGACCGATTAGATAGAATATTTGAGAGTAGATAAATGACCGACACACTACACATAAATTCAATTTCTGACCTACATGCTGCGTTAGGGCTAGGTGCTCCTACTCACCCGTTAGTGAGTTTTTTCAAAGCATCTCAGGTCAAACAGGGGGTGAAAGAAGATGTCAAAATCTGTTTTGAACTCTTTTTAATTTCTTTGAAGGATTCCGCTCATTGCACGGTTGGCTATGGTCATACAACCTATGATTTCGATAAAGGAACGATGACGTTTATGGCTCCCGGTCAAGAAGTGTTAATTGCAGCAACAGAGCCACTTGAAGATTCGTTGGGTTGGACTATTGCCTTTCACCCTAAACTGATAGCAAGGTCTGACCTTGGTAACAAAATGTCTGATTATTCTTTCTTCGAGTACCAGACTAACGAGGGTTTACACCTTTCAGAACGTGAGCGTGTGATGGCCACAGATATTGCTTCTAGCATCGCAAATGAAGCCGAAATGAATATGGATAAGCATACTCAATCGTTGATCTCCTCGAATCTTGAATTATTACTTAAGTATTGTGCTCGATTTTATGACCGCCAATTTATTGTGCGCTCTGATTTAAATCACGATTACATAAGACGTTTTAATCAGCTTTTAGACTCATATTACCAAAGCGACAAACCTTTTGAAGAAGGCATACCTACGGTTCAATACTGTGGTAAAGAGATTGGTTTATCGCCTTACTACTTAAGTGATTTACTGAAAAAAGAGACCGGTAAAAATGCTTTAGAGCATATTCATCTTTTTTTAATTGAGCGAGCTAAGAGTCTGATTTCAACAACCAATGACAGCATTACTCAAATAGCCTATGAGCTGGGTTTTGAATACCCACAACATTTTTCAAAACTCTTTAAAGCAAAAACAGGAGTAAGCCCACGGCAATATCGAAATGATCTAACCTAAATACACCAGTAATGTTTAAGTTGGGTGTTAAGATTTAGACCAATTAATCTAATCCAAATGTTGAGCGACTTATACTGCATTTTTCCGTAAACTCTCCGTACAAATTGTATGAGTTCAATATTTGCACTATAATCACTGTTATTACGGAATGTATCCGTACGCAGGAGGTCCTATGGCAACAGCACGTTTAGATATTCGCCTTGACGAAGAGATCAAAGCAAAAGCAGAAAAAGCAGTGGCTTTGCTTGGTCTTAAAAGCCTTACAGAGTATGTCGTTAGGTTAATGGACGAAGATGCAACTCATGTAATTGAAGAACACGAAAGTATCGTAGTCAAAGATAGTGTCTTCGATGAATTTATTATGGCATGTGATAAAGCAAGAGCGCCTAATCAAGCTTTGTTTGAAGCAGTAAAATTCACCGATGAGAGTGGCATCAAGTGAGTTGGGGAAAAGAGTTCGTTGAACTTAGTAAATCAAAGCATGATCGTAGCTCATTCGATTGTGGTGAGTCAGAGTTAAATACATTTATCAAAACTCAAGCAGCAAAACACATGCAAGCTGGTATTAGTCGAACGATGGTTTTACCAAGCTCTCAACCATTGCTGAATCAAAAGTACGCTATTTGTGCTTTTTATAGCGTAGCGCCTAGTTCTATCAGCCGAGAGACTTTGCCTGCTAAATTAGCGCAAAAGTTACCTAGATATCCAATCCCTGTTTTTCTATTAGCTCAGTTAGCTGTTCATAAAGAGTTTCATGGCTCAGGGCTAGGAAAGATCAGTTTGATTCGCGCTTTAAAGTACCTTTGGGAAGTTAATCATCACATGAGAGCTTATGCTATCGTCGTGGACTGCCTTACAAATTCCGCACAAGCATTTTATATGAAGTTTGGCTTTGAAGTTCTGTGTGAACAGAATGGTCATATTCGAATGTTCTTACCAATGAAAACAGTAGAACAACTTTTTAGTCAATAGGTTACTAATATAGCAAATAAGGATTAAGGTGTTGCTTGTTCAACACTCCCCCCCCCAATGTTGAACAAGCCCGAAGCCACCTTATTGAGCAAGTTGTACTATTTAGTTTGAAGGGCACGTTTCTGCCCCATTATGCATCAACAAAGTCTGCGCTGGTTCATAGACATTTGAATGGTTATCAAAAAATAATCATGCAATGCTCTTGATAAAGACCAAGTTACATTAGTAAATCCTCGTATCTCACTCTATTTGTATCTATGATTTTTTTTTCAATAAAGTCTAAAAATACCTTAACTCGAGCGGGTAAAACTCTGCCAGGTGGTCGTACCGCCCAAATTTTAGTGTCATGCAATAGTTTATAATCCGGAAGAACTTGAACCACTCGACCAGATTTTAATGAAGGTCCAGCATGCCAGTAGGAAGCCATACCAATACCCATACCTGCCTCCACTAGGTCACTGATCGCATCACCTAAGTTTAAGGAAACCGAGTTGGATACCGATACCTTATGTACTTTTCCCTCTGCACTCATTAATGCCCATTCAACAGCATGAGTAAAGGGTAAGCATCGATGTTTAAGTAAATCTTCAGGGCTTTGAGGCGCACCATACTTCTCTATGTAGTCTGGCGAGGCAACCAGTGTTATTGGGTTATCAGCCAAGCGTCTTGCTAATAGGTTACTTGAAGATAAATTACCTATACGGAAGGCTAAGTCATAGCCATGCTCGATTAAATCCTCAGTTTTATCGCTAAAGTCAATTTCTAACTCAAGATTAGGATACAACTCTAGTAACTCAGGGATAAAGGGGACGATGTAATGGCGACCATATGAAGCAGATACCGCGATCTTTAATCGACCTTGAACACTGCTCTGGTCACCTTTAAAGACATTAGCCACCTCTTCAATATCATCAATAATGCGTCTTGCATGGGGTAAAAATATTTCACCATCATGAGTCAACGTAATGGTTCTTGTTGAGCGATGGAACAGCTTTGCGCCCAACTCTGCTTCCAACTGCTGTACTCTTTGACTGGCATTCGTCGTCGAAAGTCCAAAGTCTTCGCCAGCTCGGCCAATTTTTCCTACTTCTACCACTCGTAAGAATAACGCTAAGGTTTTTAAATCAAAATTCACGCATTGCTCCTTATTGTTAATCCCGAATACTAGGATTATGTTTCCCTATTTTGGCAGATGATACCAAATTGTGACACCTATATACTCGTTAACGAATTAACCAACGGAGATAAACCAATGAAAGCAATCATTACTCATCAAGCAGGCGGCATTGAAAACCTACAGTTGCGCGACATATCAAAGCCAAAAATTAAAGATAATGAAGTACTGGTAGAAACCCGAGCAATTAGCATTAACCCAGCAGATACTAAAGTGAAATATGCTGAAGAGGCATTACTTGATTTGTACGGAGAAGAACGTCCGGTCATTTTGGGGTGGGACATTGCAGGCACAGTGGTTGAGACTGGTGAAAATGTTACTAATTTCAATGTTGGTGATAACGTCTTTGGCATGGTTAATTTCCCAGGAAATGGTAAAGCTTATGCGGAGTATGTTGCCGCGTCAGAATCACATCTCGCATTAATGCCTAAGGGCGTTGATTTTGTCGACGCAGCAGCAACCACACTTGCTGCAATGACCGCATATCAAGCTCTGAATGGCCGAGTAAGCCAAGGTGATAAAGTGCTTATTCATGCAGGATCAGGCGGTGTGGGTCACTTTGCCATTCAAATGGCGAAACAAATGGGTGCTTATGTGTATTCAACGAGTTCGAGTAAAAATAAAGAGTTTGTGATGTCGTTAGGTGCAGATGCGCACATTGATTATCGTGAACAAGACTTTGAAAAAGTACTTTATGACATCGATCTAGCATTTGACACGGTGAGTCCAGAAAATGCAGAAAAATCACTACAAGTACTGCGTTCCGGAGGTCAGTTGGTTTCTATTACGATTCGTGAGCCTTCAGACAGCATGCAAAAAATAGCATTTGAATCAGACTTAACTATTACTCCACTTCTGGTTCATTCCGACGGTGAAGACGCTGCAAAGATCGCTGAAATGTTAGCCAGTGGATCGATAAAACCCCATGTTTCGCAAACTTTCGAGTTTAAAGATTTAGCGATGGCGCACACCGCTATCGAAATGGGTCGTACGGTCGGTAAAGTTGTCGTAATGATTTAGTTTTCACGTAAGCAATTTAAGTATTGAGACAAATAAATAAGGTATTAAATTATGATTAACCAAATTATTAAATTTACAGTAAAACCAGATTACAAAGATGAATTTCAGCAAGCATTGTTAGAGAACCAATTAGCAAGTAGTCAGGAAACTGGCAACGTGCAGATGCGTATCTATGTGGATAATAAAGATGCCAATCTGTTTTTTGCTTACGACCGTTGGGTAGATCAAGATGCATTAAATTCGCACCTACAGCAATCACACACTCAAAAATTCATCACATTAGCAGAAACCGCTCTGGTTGAGCCTGCGATGGTTTTGAACCTTGGTGAAACTACCCCTGCACCGGTTGCACTAAAGCAAGCAGATGAAAGTGATGATAAGTTTAATATTTTCTTTATTTTCAAACTAGAAACGGAACACCGTGATGCGCTAATTACTCAGTTCGCAGAACATATTAAGCACACTCGTAATGAGAAAGGTAATTTATTGTTTGATTTGTTCACCGTTGATGGGAGTGATGACACGTTAGCCGTGTACGAGCACTGGAGAAAGGAATCGGATGTTTGGGATATCCACTTTAATCAACCTTACGCAAAAGTGACTGGGGCTTTGATGGAAAAAGCCGTGGTGGGTGATATGAACCAATACATGAACTTTGTTACTCAGATTGCAGGCTGATAGGATGAAATAATGACCGTTTTTTATGTCGTTAATTATGATGTTGCGGATGCTGAACTGTATGCACAATACAATCCGGGGTTAAACCATGTCACTGCCAACACGGTTGCAAAGCATGGTGGTAAGATTTTAGTCGCAACAAATGAAAGTCAGACTCTGTCGGGCCGATGTTTACAAATGAAAGTTATCATTCAGTTTCCCAGTCGTGAGGCGGCGTTAGCGTGGGATAACGACATTGAATATCGTGACGCAAAACTCATACGCATGGCTGCTACTACCAATATAGATTGCTACATTGTAGACAAATTGGTTGTTCCGTCTTAATACCAAAAATCTTATTTAAGTTTTGGTCGTCAGGGCGTATTGGATGAATAAAGTTGATCGTTACTTTTAGGGGGATTCGAATACTTTGTAGCAGAGGTTATTCGAACCTCCTTAATTGTATTGGTTTCTTAACAAGCTTTTGTTCGCTTCGTGTTGACGCGATCGTTACTGTTACTGGCACGTTCCTGCCCCATTCCATATATGGAATCCACGTATTTACAAAGTGATTTTGGTAATAAAAGTTAAGATGCGGTCGTATATTCGGCTTCTTATTGAAGGAGCTACCTTCTAGCCTTTGATGTTTTGCGCACCTACTGTCCTTATCGTGTTAGCAGCTTGCTTAGCATGACAGAATGGTCAGGTTTTCAGTAGGTTGGTCTTACCTTTTATGCATCATCATTTTGTAAAATTTTAGGACTTGTTAGTGATTAATTGGTGAGTAAAACTGGTTTATATTCAGTTTCATATCGAAGCATTGCCCATGCTGTTCGTACCACCTTATTAGCTAGTGCAATGCAGGTCTTTTTGAAGCCGATACGATCTATGATACTCCTCAACCAAGCATCCTTTTGAGTCTTCGGCTTTTCGGGTAGTCGTCCAACTTAAGACATTGCACCAAGATAGAGAAGGGAGCGTAGCTCTTTCACACCACCGCATTTATCGATCCCAACCATTAGAAGGGAACTCTCTTCACTGTAATTGATCGTTATCCCGTAAAATTCGAGCTTATTTAGTCACAAACTGCCGAATACCTTTTGGGTCATTTAATTTCCACATCCAAACCAAGTGATATTAAGGTACCTACCAGTGTTGTGAGCACTACCGATATCAATGAACCAATCAGCACATACTCAGTCATGCTTCGGTCGTCTGATTTATTCAACTCACCAAACCTAAATATTGACTTAGCCGCTAATACAAAACCCACCGCTGCATAGCTCCCCACAAGCGTAAAGGTCAGTATTAACACTCGCTCTAAGTAACCGATCAACTCACCACCTGCGATAAGACCACTAATACTAGTAGTATTTGTATCTTTATCTGATATTGGAAACTTACTTAAGACGCTGCCAATAACAATCGAAGTCGGCTTGAGAATTAGTAAGTAAGCAAAGACCACCATAACACCATCTGAGAACTTCTCATCTTGTAGTACGGCATCGATCGTTACACCATCTGCCATGTGAAAGGCAATGGCTACTAGCACCGATACATGCAAAGTCTGGTCAATAATAAAATAGGAAAAATTACCACCATTTCGTGCTCTTACTTTCCACAAATCGATAATAAAATGACTTACCGTTACGATAACTACCAAGCAAGTTGTTGAGCGCCAATCAATACCTAACGCTATAGCAGGAACTAACAACGCGACGCCGTGTAATAGTGAGTGAAAGTACAGTTCAGTTGAACGGTAAGTGTATTTTTTCTTTGCTTCTACCCATTGGTTCGGCTGGAGGTAAAAATCACAGATGATGTGAATCATCAAAAACGGTATTAGAACATCAAAAAAATTAAACATACTTGAGTCCAGCCACTTGGTTTATGAATCGCCAATTTAGCTCACTGATTAGCGGCCAACCTGAAGCTTTAAGAGACTTACTGGCAGTGGCAGTAGCAATATCAAGCTTTTCTGCTAACTCACTAATAGACAAGCCTTCATTGGTTCGAAGCATCGGAAGCATAACTTCACATTGCCGCGAGGTTAATTCCGTTAGTTGTCTATCGAGGTACTTAAAGAGTAAGTCAAAGTGCTCAGTAAGTTCGAAACGGTCAGAGTTAAATAACAACCTGTTGCTTTTTAAGGCTTTTAGTCCACGCCCAGAAAGAACAAATGCTTCACCCATCGATTCAGAGACTGACTCACGCAAATCGGCATTAGAGGCAATAGCAAGGCTAATGCGACTATCAAACACTTTGCCAAGCGCTTTAATGCCAATACGATAAATGATGGTATATCTCAGAGCGTTTTCAATATCATGTACCACGGTCTGAAATTCATCGCCGCGCTCAATGCTGTGCGCATTTGATGAATTTGCTTCGGTGATCTGTCTCTGAATGTCCTTGATTCGTTTAAGAAGTTGTTCAAACTGTTCAGATGTTAGCTTGGTTGAGTTGACAATATCGCCGCTGATCACTGCGATAGGTTTAGAGATAGGTTCCACATTAAAACTCCTTCTTTCATGTAGACACCAATTTAGCCGTTTATGGCTAATAATGCAAAT
>NZ_MCUV01000011.1:68679-126968 GCF_002873395.1 Vibrio sp. 10N.286.49.B3
TTAGCCATTTATGGCTAATAAATGAAAATTAGCCGTTAAGAGCTAAACGATTCATGAAGCTTGTCATTACCTCAGTTTTACTGTCATCACTTTTACGAGTGTAGTTCGACTACTGTGGCAGTGACCCAATATGATCTGCACCATCAATAATGGATACTGAGCTAAGCGACTTTTCCATACTTGAAGTAATTCATCAAAGACTAATTTAGTAAAGTCACTGACTCATAATTGTCCAAAAATCAATTACACGGCATCTCTTCAATAATCGCTACTAATAAAAAAGGCATTAGCAAACTCTATGCTAATGCCTTTATAGATACACCATGTACAAGAACATGATTACCTTTAATTATTACTCACTAACACCGCAATCAACACAGCTTTGTAATGCAATCTCATGTTCAAAGACAGCGACTTCATTACCGCCTTCAAGAAGTTCAGCAATTTCATCAGCCACTTCTTTCTCATCAGATGCTTCGATTTGATCCGCTAACTCTTCTTCTGAATAACCGAAAAAGTTCAGTAATAAATAATTACGCGCTTCATCTTTTGTACAAGTTACGTTCACAGAAAGATCAGGTTCAATATTGCCTTGCGCAATAATCTCAGCAACCTGTGCCAGTACATCATCTTTCATCGTAGCAGTTAACCAGCCAAGATCCGTGCTTACTAACGTTTTTTTACAGTTAAAGCATGGTAGTTGATGAAAGTAATATTGAAAGTTAGTCATGGGTAATTTCTTCTTTAAGTGTTGTATAGCAAGATTATGCGTATTTTCTAGCAAAATGCTATCTCAATAACTCTTTAAGGCTTATTTTCTCTGACTCATAAGGAGTCAAACCATCACTATAGCCTCATATTGACCCATGTGACTACTGGCTATGACACCAATTGGCTTAACCATTTTTTCTGTACAAAAGCTTTAGCACGCTCTGTATGTTTCTCTTCTAAAAAAGGCAAAGCTTCTTCGAAAGTTGCCACATAAGGGGCTTTTTTCTCTGACCATTGAACAAGATGAAAGCCTATTTCAGTTTCGATGGGACGACTCACCTCCCCTTGCTTTAAGTGACTTAGCGCCTCTGTTAGCTCAGGAAATAACTTACCCTCTTCACACCAACCAAGATCACCATGCTCTACCGCACTTGGGCACTCTGAATGCTTTATCGCTAAATCACCGAAATCCTCAGTATGTGTCAGTAAATAAATCGTGTTGATTCTTTTTCGCGAATTAGAACGAGTATTCTCTTCAAAGTCATCATTAATCGTGATCAGAATTTGCTTCATGCGCCATAGCGAAGCGCGTGAGAACTCAAGTTTATTTTTTTCATAGTAAGCTAACGCATGCTGTTTATTTAGCTCAGGGATATCTTGCCCTACAAAGTCCATCACTTTGTCACAGGTTAACTCTTCACGCAGGGCTACTTTATACCCTTCTTGCGTAATCCCCTGCTTTTTCAATACATCATAAAATTCTTGCACACTGTCAAAGCTATCAACACATTTTTGATAAGCTCTCAGCACTTCTTTATGTGAGACATCAACCAATTCAGCTTCTGGTGACTTTAAAATAGTTTGCTGCATAACAAGTAAACTATTCGCCTTAATAGCTACGTCTTGTTGCTTAGCTATCGATAAGTGTTCGAAATTCAATCGATGGTGTTCTGTCGCTAGTTTTGCTTTAAGGTATCTTAATTTCTGTTCATCCATGACGTCTATTTTCCTTATTGCGTAGTGACTTCACTAGGCAACGTTAATGCCTTTGAATCTAACCAAACACGTTCATTCGCTAGGTCAATCAAGTATTCAATTTTACCGGTTTCAAGATCTCTAAAAACGCGTTTAACCTCAATGAGATCACCGACTTCTGCCACAATTTCACCGCGCATTTTCAATGAAACAGTGAGTTGAGCCATTTCCAAAGATCGAAACAGGCATGGAATCCACTCTAGATGGCTCGCAATAACTTCGGTATCACGCACGCCAACAACCTGATCAATATTTGGGAAATAGATCTGATAAATCACCTGGTCTTGTAAAAAGTATCCATAGCTTTTCACTATGCCAACTTCACCTTCAGGGACGAGCAGATCCCCCTTAATCGATGATTTAAAACTACCATCATTTCTTATATTGCGAACGACTCTAACGTCACTACCGCTAAAAAACCTTGGTTCTTCATTTGCCATCACTCACTCCTTTAATCACAGTCGCTGCATCCGTCGCAATTAGATGGATTAAATGCTAATTCATTGCCCTTCTCTATCTGACGATATGCGATACGAAGCGCTTTTTGATAATCAGTAAAACTATGCTCTGTTTCTTTTTCCATAGAGGCAAGCAAGTAGTGGTACATTCTAAGTAATGGAATTCGTTTGGTTTGTAGCAATATTTTTGAGTATTCTATGCCAAAATATTCGCAAAAATCTTCTGCACTACTCAATGCGCTTATTTGTTGTTTTTGTCGATCATTCATTACAACTCTTTACCTCACTATACAAAACAAGTCTTTGCTAATTGATACAAATCAGAATCGGTTGGGATAGACTTATTCGATTCAGACCACCCTCGCAAATAGCGTCGTATACGATCACATTGCGCTTTAGAGAGCTCAATGCCTAAATCGTTATACACCATTGAAATAGCACGACTACCTGAATGTTTACCTAATACCACTTGATGCTGACGACCAACAATATTGGGTGAAAAACCCTGATAATTGTTTGGATCTTTCGCAAGACCATCAACATGTATTCCTGACTCATGGGTAAAGACTCGTTCGCCAACAATGGCTTTTTGCGGACAATGAGCACGCCCAGATTTTTGGCTGACAAGATCACATAAGGAAGGAAGTGCGGTAAGGTCAATACCCGTTTCGCCTTTACCTAAAACTGACATCGCGACAACCACCTCTTCAAGTGCTGCATTACCTGCTCGCTCTCCTAAACCCGATACTGTGGTGTTCACTGAGGTTGCACCCGCTTCTATCGCTGCTAATGTATTTGCAGTTGCTAAGCCAAGGTCATTGTGGGCATGCATCTCTATTTGTAAGTCGCAGTGGTGTCGCAAATGTCTAATGTACTTCTGGGTTTTATTTGCATCAAGAATACCTAATGTATCTGCAAACCTCAGTCGTTTGGCTCCAGCACGTTGTGCGACGTTAGCAACAGTGGCTAAAACATCAAGTGACGAGCGAGACGCATCTTCCATACCTAAACAGACTTGAAAACCTAAATCGACAGCGCATTCAATATGGTACTGGATGTACTTTAAGTAATGCGCTTGAGATGTAAAATTGAGTTTCTTCGTGATCTGCTGCTGTGAGGTTGGGATTGATAGATCAACCCAGTTCAAACCAAGATTTGTCGCTGCATGAATATCACGGCTATTCATTCGACACCAAGCCATTGACTGTGTCGTTGTCAATGCACGGTTAATCTCGGCAATGGTTTCTTGCTCTTGTCGTCCCATCGCGGGAATTCCAATCTCAAGCTCTTGTACCCCTACCGCTTCTAAGCGCTTGGCGATAGTTACTTTTTCCTCACTGCTAAAGGCGACACCTGGGCTCTGCTCTCCATCGCGCAAAGTGGTGTCATTGATGGTGACGACTGACTGAGTTTGCTTAGACATAGCTTTACCCCCACTAACCATATGCTGGACTAAAGCTATTTTCCGAACCTACGTTTTCTTGACTGTTCCAATAAGGAGACATATCACGTAGTCGCTCAACAATCTTAGGCAAATGCGCTAGCACATGATCAATGTCGTCCTCTGTAGTGAAACGTGAAAGCGAGAAACGCAATGTGCCATGGGCTGCAGTAAACGGGATTTCCATTGCTTTCATTACGTGCGAAGGCTCAAGAGAACCTGACGTACAAGCTGAACCTGATGATGCGGCAATACCCACGTGGTTCATCATCAGCAATAACGCTTCCCCTTCTATGTATTCGACAGCGATATTACTCGTGTTTGGCACTCTTTCAGAAGGGTTACCCGTGACAAAGGTACTAGGAATTCGAGCTAAAATGCCCTGCTCAAGTCGGTCACGCATTAGTGCTATACGACTGATGTCGGTTTCTAAAGACAGTTCAGCTAACTCTGCAGCTTTGCCTAGCCCAACAATCGAGGCACAATTTTCAGTACCAGCGCGTCTGCCACGTTCTTGGTGGCCACCGCGAAATAATGGGCGAAAGCGAGTCCCTCTTCTTAAATAAAGTGCGCCGATGCCTTTTGGCGAATGAAATTTATGCCCAGACAAAGAGATCATATCTATCTCTGTCAGTTTGACATCAACGGGGTATTTTCCTAGCACTTGTACCGCATCCACATGGACTTGAGCGCCAAAGGATTTCGCTAGACGAGCAACTTGTGCGGCAGGAAACAGCGTACCTGTCTCATTATTTGCCCACATTAAAGAAACGACCGCAACATTGGTACTTAGTGCCTGCTTTAAGGCTTCCATATCAAGGCGGCCTCGGTTGTCTACCCCAATGTAGTGTACCTTGTACCCTTTTCGCTCCATGTGCTGACACAGTTCTAGCGTGGCTGGGTGCTCGACAGCGGTGGTGATGATCTCTTTGCGCGATGGTAAAGCTTCCAGTGCAGAGTAGATGGCAGTAGCACTTGCTTCTGTCGCAGAAGAGGTAAATACCACTTCTGAACTGTGCTCTGCTCCGATTAAGGATTGAACCTGCTCACGTGCTTTTTCGATAGCAATACCGACTTGACCGCCCAAACTATGAATTGAAGATGGGTTGCCATAATATTCAGTAAGGTACGGCATCATTTCACTTAAGACAGCAGGATCGATATTAGTCGTTGCGTTATTGTCTAAGTAGACCATTTTAGATGGGACAGAACTAAGCATAACTCGCCTCCTTTTTAAGGCTATCAGCTTGGACAGGAAAAACGATGATATCCTCTCCTAATGCTTGAGATATTTTTGTCTCAACACTCGCTAAAGTTAAGCCTGATAGCCCACAACCACTGCAGTTTCCTGATAGATGGATAAAGACCATATCATCTTCAATATCCACTAAAGTGATTTCGCCACCATCGGCATGTATACCTGGGCGAACTTCATCAAGTACCCCTTCGATAATGACTCTTCTCTTATCCTGTACAGCGTCATCCATTGTTGCTGCAATAGCCGTGCTGGCGACTTCTTTCAGTGGGGTCGCTAGACAATCTTCTAATACCCATTCAATTTTTTCATGACATGAGCTACAAGCACCGCCGGCTTTGGTGTAGTTAATGACTTCTTCTAATGAAGTGAGGTTATTGGCTGCAACAACGCGCTTGATCATTAAGTCATCAATCGCGAAGCATTTACAAATTAACTCACCTTCTTCGTGGTCATCATCAACCGCTTCGCCGCGATAATCAGCAATCGCTGCATGAAGCGCTTCCATCCCCATGACTGAGCAATGCATCTTTTCAGGTGGTAATCCATCAAGATATTCTGCGATGTCATTATTGGTGACTTTGAGCGCTTGCTCGACCGTCTTGCCAATAATAATTTCTGTCAATGCCGACGAAGAGGCAATCGCACTACCGCAGCCAAACGTCTGAAAACCTGCATCGACAATGACATCGGTTTCTTCGTCAATGTTTAAGCTAAGGCTCAATGCATCGCCACAACTCAACGAACCGACATCACCTTTGGCACTGGCATTGTCGAGCATTTTCGCATTTCTAGGTTGAAAAAAATGTTCTTTAACCTTGTCTGAATAATTCCACATAAGCACTCCTTGCTGCTTCGCACCCGCTATTCGAGATGCACTATACAAAGTAAGTTGCAAACATCGCACCTAGAAATAAAACACGATAAAACCATTGATATATAAGGGTTTTACGACAAAACTGACAATTTTATTTGTGACGCTTGTCATGTTTTGTCATAAAGTAGATAAATAATTTGTCTGAAAGGCAACAATTTGGTATGCATAGATGTACATATAGTGACAAAGGCAAGAATTTGAACTGAATTAAAAGTACGTCACTCTCTCAACTCGATATAGCCCCCCTAACACCATGTACTCTTGCTCACCATGCAACACCTTTGGCAATAAAGAGTCAAAGCAGACAATTTTGTAAACTGGAACACTAACTTTGATGATGTGATTTCCAAACTGGATCGCTAATTCCGGATCGCTGGTTAATGAGCTTAAATTATTAAAATACGCGACATTCATTTCAGCTATTTGCGAGGTGGTTAAATTGGAGAAACCGCGATACAAGGTGACATGAGTCCGATCAGGGTCGCGCAATTCAAGTTCCAATTGGCAATAGAAATATAAGAAATCCAACTGATCAAACAACTCGATATTACTAGAAAGGAAAGAACCGCCTGATTTAAGGTAACGTTGATAAGCATGACTATCAGGATGACTGATAGGATTATGATGATAACGTGTGAGTAACCCAAAGCGAGATTCCACCCACTTGCGCCACACCGCTGCATGTGGACTATCGGAGTTAAATATCCAACCAAGCAGTAGCTTACGATAGTTCCCAGGGCTTTTTTTAAGACTGTTTACTCTGTTTTTTATTGATGATTCAACACCAAACCTTAAACTCATCACGTTTTGAAAATAATCAGCACGCTCATTAGGTGTGAGTAAACTGATCACTTGTGTGCGAAAGTGACCTAGCCAAGGCTCAATGCTATTAATCGTGATAGGAACTGGGCGGTGTTGGTAATCGAGGCTAACAATCAATTTCGAAGGTAAATTACAGTGGTTATGGACAAGCGTCATGCCATCAAGAAACGTATTTTCCTCTTCACTGATCGTATAAATCGACGTTCTAGCTGGCATGCTCACTACGTCCAAGATTAAATAGTTGCTCTGCAAGACTTCGAATCTCTTGCTCTTTATACAATGCATCGAGATATAATAAGCCTCACTAAGCAACCTATAGCTTTATCGAGATTTGACGGCATAGGATAACTACGCAAGCGCTGAGCCAGCTTCAAAGCTGTGGCAATTTTTCGGGCAAACCTTAGCGCATGAGCCACAACCAACACAGTCGAGCTTGTCTTTGGTTGCCATGACCATCATGACTTGATCATCATCGTAGTCGTCATACATATCATCGTCATCATCAACGTCTTCTTTCTCAATAAGATCAAAAACATCGCGCGAACAGACTTTATAACATCGTCCACAACCAATGCAGCTATTGGCATTAACCTCATCGATAAACTGTGGGTCCCATACCGCCCCGCCCCTTGTTTGGCCTGCTATTTTTGCCATTATTTACTCCTTTTAGTGGTTATACCCACTCTTCATCCATTAAATGCTCTAAACGTTGTTGGTCATCCAACGAAGTATCATTACGCTGTGGTTTTTGCATGAGCGCACGCTTTATCCATCCAGTCGGTGTTCCCACTAAATCCTTTTGCAAACTAGCAATTAACGCGTGAATATCCATGCCTTGTTGTACTTTCACGGGGTTAACACCACTTTGCATCAGTTGCCTAATCGCTGAAACGCCACACGCATTACAATAAATCGCTGCACAATTAAGAACCGATAAATCATTGATTCGAGAAGGCAGTTTTCCATGCCTATCTTCATCAACTTCTTGATACTCTATGGCCTCTAGCAGCGACCAACTTTTTTTACCTACCCCATAAATCAACACGCACTTGGCTGTGCCAAAATGCTGATCAACGTGGTGTCTATCCTGTGTTGCAAAGGCAATATTAAAACTGAACTCTGAATTATTTGGACGTGGTTCCACTGACAGTTTTCGTCTGTTATTTAACACAATAATCCCTCCCTACCACTCGTAATTTGGCACGACTTGTTCAGCATCAACGCGATATTCACTAACATGTGGTTCAACCTCTTTGACGCGATGCATCAATTGGTTTGCAATCGCGAAGAGTCTTTCACGGCTTCCTTCATAGCCAAACTGACGTACATCCATATTCCCAAACTGATCATGACAAGGGTAACCGGCTCTCACTACGGGGATCTGTGGTTCATAAATTTGAGCGGCATGAGAGTTACCAATAATGAGATCAACAGACGCACCGGAATCTGCGACATGAGAGAGGTCGCCAATGATGATTTTGTTAGCATTAATTGTGCGTACTGCCGCGTTGTCTATCGTCGTCACAACTCGGTCTATGTTCGCTCCCATACTGTTTAGTAGTAAGCTATATCCCATGGTGAGATCCGGCTCAAGTGCCATAGAAATGGAAGAAGCAGATACAAAAAAGTGACTATCAACCATCGCATCTTGTAAGCGCTGACGCTCACGCGTTATCCATTGAGGAACCGTTTTACTACTCAATTCACTAAGCGCCATGATCAGGGCATCAGCTTCATCAATTCCCATCCCCATTGATGTGGAGATAAATGGAATAGAAAATCGTCTTTCTAACCATTTTGCGGTCGGCAACATGGATCCACCAATCACAATGGTTGCGACGCTATCAGAGATCATTTCAACTTCTTGCATCGACGTGCCGCCCATACTCGTTGGGGAGTAATCGGCGTTTTCCATGTGCCCATCCATAGAAAGAGAAATATCTGGAACAAAAATCGACTCTAAATCAAATGCTGATAAGTAGCGCTTTAGGGTTTCAATGTCTGCAGAAGTCATTGAAACTGAGCACAACACGGTTACCAATTTCTTTTCTCTACGCAAACCTGTCGGTGCTTTAACGACCTGGCGCACGATACGATCGACGGCATGGGCAAAACCGGTTTGCATTGAACCGCTGAAATCTGGCGTATTCATTCCGACAATTTCGACTGATGCATAGTTAGGGTGAGATTGTTTGAAATCCATAATGACCCGAGTGAGATCAGTACCTTGCATTTCAGTTAGACCTGTCGTCATAACGGAAATCAACTCGGGTTCATGCTTGTCACATAAGAGCGCTAATGCTTCGGTTAGATTGTCATCGCCCCCCATTACGGCAGAGATATGGTCAATGGCCGTATTTTGAATAGGGATTGGCTCTCTAAAATGGGAGATCAAATAGATTTTACTAAAAGCAGCACAGCCTTGAGCGCCATGTAATAACGGAATAGAGCCACTAAAGCCAAGTGAAGCGATCACCGCACCGGTCGCTGGACTGGTTTTTAACGGTTGAGTCACTAGCGGTGCACGGTTATTGATAAATTCAGTCATAATCTCGTCCTCACCCTTCCTTGTATTGAGCGACAGTTTGCTTAAGTTGTGGCGTATTTTCAGTCGCTGATGCCCATGGTGCTGTGCTTCTCGCTGCCTTCCAGACTGGGCTTTCAATCGTTCGACAAAGCTCTTTAGCAAGCGTAATCATCCCTTCATACCCAGCGTAAGCAAGTTCACGTTCTTGGTTTATATGTAGGAAAGGCACAGGTGCTTTCATTGCGGTGTACATGTTTCGTCCACCTGCAATCAACACATCAGCATCATACTGGCTATAAACATCAAGGAGTTTTCTAGCGCCTCCCTCATCCAACATTAAGGCTTCTTTGCCCATAATGTCTATGATGCGATTTTTATCCGCTTGTGTTGATTTTCGAGTGCCGGTCGCAACGGTTTCAACGCCAATATCCGCAAGTGCAGAAATGATAGACCAAGACTTCACTCCGCCCGTGTAGAGCAACGCTTTTTTGCCTTTTAATCTCGATGCATAGCTTTTGAGTGCTTCACGAACTCGTTTCTCTTCGCGCTCAATTACCACTTCAGTATGTTGCGTTAATTGCTCATCGTTCAGTAAACGGGCAAATTGACGAAGTGATTCAGAGGTATCTTCAATGCCATAAAAGCTGCCTTCAAACCATGGAATACCCCAGTTTTCTTGCAGCTTTCTCGCAACATTAATTTGCGCTCGAGAGCACACCACCATTGAAGCGTCTGCTCTGTGCATTGTTTGGACTTGATGAAAGTGTGTGTCTCCTGCCATGCAGCACAATACACGCAGCCCTAACTCTTCTAGCAGAGGTGAAACATGCCAGAACTCCCCTGCAATGTTGTATTCACCTATCAGTACAATATCGTGCACTTTGCGGCTTGAATCGTGTTTCATTGTTGGTTTTGGTGGCGGCTCTGCACTACCAACAACCTTATTGATCATCACCTCACCTGCGATGCGGTTACCCAAATTTTTGTTGCCATAAAAACCAGCGCCATCAACATGAACCACTGGAAGACCAAATCTCTGTTGGGCTAGGCGACAAATAGCATCAACGTCATTTCCTTCTAACGCTGGTACACAGGTAGAGTAGACAAATACGGCTGGAGGTTGATGGTTTTCAATCAGCTGTTTAATCCCATGCAGCAGGCGTTTCTCTGCGCGCCCCATGATCACATCTTGCTCGTTCAAGTCGGTGGTAAAGCCCAACCTAAATAGGTTACTACCGCTGGCTTTGGTACCGCGATTATTCCAACTATTCCCTGCGCAGCCAATCGGTCCATGTACCAAGTGCCCAACATCGGCAATGGGTAGTAAGCTAATTTGAGCTCCATCAAATGTACAACCACCTGCTGTTGCTCCAGGGACCGGGCGACTACAGCCTGTTTTTTCACCTGCATTGTGCTCACAGGCTGGCTCGTCCTGTAGTAAGCGAATTTCCGATTGTTTCATTGTGCCTCCTGCAAATAAGATCCTTCTATTTACTATCTGCAATTAAAAAGCCACAAACTAAGTGACTGTTTTATATAGACAAACAAACAAGACATGAAGATTAAAACGTTACTTTTGTCGTAAAACAAACAAAGCCGACAAAACGTTTGTTAGCCCTCTTCTCGCAGGGCGACAACGACACCACAATAATTGGACGTATCCATAGTGAGCCCTAAGCATCCACTGCCCGCACCCAATAAATGCAGGTCAAATTTCTCATACTGCTCAAAGGGTTCACGTTCAGCGGTATCGTCTTCTGAGCAAAGCGTAAAACGAAGATGCGAAAAATCTTTTTTCAAGCGCACTAGGGTGTTGTCATCGATCGATGTCTCTTTATCGAGCCTACGACCAATAGTCTCAATTTCTAACAAATCATGATGTGCAGCATTCTCAGCCATAACGACCTCCCAATGACTAACGAATAAGTGATTTTTCAATCCATGGCGGCGGTGTTCCAGCAATAACCTGACTAAGATCCTCTAGTATCGTTTTTGCTTCTATCGCTGCATGCTTTTTCACTGGATGGATATTCGCTCTAGTCACTTTTGCTGCTGCTGGACCACCAATCGATAAGGTAAATAGCACATGACAATCTTGTATCATACGAACCAGGCTTTCAGTGCGCTGTTCGCCTTTAATATTGCTATCAACCTTCCTAACATCAACCAGTTGCGAATCACTACCATTAACTTCATAAACCAAAGCACGTAAGCAAGAGCCAAAATGACCATCGAGTAACTCACCTTGGTTAGAGGTAACGACCACGCGAAGTTTAGGTCCTTGCAGTGGACTACCTGCATGTACTTCTGGGGCTTGCTGTAGAGTAACGTCTTGGCTCGTTAAAATTGCCAATGCTTCGGTCATGGACTGACGATTAATTTTATCGTCGAATGAGGCGAGCATTGCGCGAAATGACTTTGGTGATATTGCCATTATTTTTTGTTCAGATAATGGCTCTCCTAAATGCTTTAGCAACAACCCGACAAAAGACTTAGTGTCTAACTCTGGTAATGTCTTTGATGCCATAGAAATACGAAGAGCAGCTTCGTTTGATATTTGCGACTCCATGCGCACGCTCCTTTTTATTTACGCTGCTACTAACCTTTTTGCACGCAGCGTTATCGGTAACTTTGGCTTGCTTGCCATAGGCTCAATAAAGTAAACCGCACCATTAGCTAGGTGCACTTCACCGCCCCATTTTGTTTCTTGATCAAACTCAAATTTGATAATGAGCTCTTCTAAATCCTTTTTTGGCAAATATAAACTGAGTTCACCTTGCTCAGTCGTTTGGATCATGACATTAGCCATTGGGTCTTCCTTGTGAGTAAGTATTAAACCAGTCGCCCTATCGCTGCACCCGAACGATCACTTGCAGGGTGCAGCGTTTAGACGTACTGCAACTTCTATCGAACGAGATCGAATCCGAAGTCTGTTTTACCAAGTTCGCTCGTCTCGCGATCTAACTTAGCCAGTACTTCATTGACAAGCGTCGTCAAGATGTACATCGCACCTTCATAACCCAAAGTCGTACTACGGTGAAGATGGTGACGGTCAAAGATTGGGAAACCGATACGCACTAGAGGGACTTCAAACTCAGCGCCTTTAGCTTTCGTATCACGCTCAATAAATTTACCGTACGAGTTACCAATCATTAAGTCTGGTTTGTCAGTAAACATAAGTGAACGGAAGTGCCATAAATCCTTGCCAGCAAAGACTTGTGCATTCTCACCGTAAGGCGTTTCAGCCAACTGAGCTTCCATCTTTTTGCGCCAGCGTTTATTACCGTTGTTACACAAGACATGCTTAATTTCACAGCCTAATTCCGTTAAGAATTTAGACATACCAAGCAGGTAATCTGGATCGCCATAGAGGGAAATCGTGACACCATGCAGCCATGAGTGTGAATCCGTCATCATATCGACTAAACGCCCACGCTCTTTAGTGATTGAAGCAGGAATAGGCTTGCCTGATACTTCCGCCATTTTCATCACAAAGTTATCAGTCCACTCCAATCCCATAGGGATCACGGTGTCTACAACGTCTTGCTTCCAAGTGCCGCTAACAATTTTCTTCGTCTTAGTTAAGTGCTCTGGCTGAAGTAATACTGTCGCTTTTGCATTAGGCGCTTGTTTAATCATATCGATAGGGGTACCACCCTCATACATACGATATTCACCGTCAGCTGGCGTATCGAGAACTTCAGAAGGATCGCACAAGTAGTTGTACTCAATCTCCATCTCATCAAGCATTCTCTGGATAACGCGGTAGTTGCCAAGGTAAGTTTCAAAACCTGGTACAATATTGATTTTCTCACTACTTCCGGCTTGTGCATCTTGTGCTGGATTTGGATTAAAGTAAGTGAGGAACCCTGAAAACATGTTGTCCCAACCCGTTAGATGGCTACCAACAAAACTTGGCGTATTCGCATATGGCGTCGGCAAATCTTCTGGTATATACCCTTCAACTTTCGCGTTTCCTGTAAAGGCACGTAAGTCATCACCGATAACTTCAGCCATACAAGTGGTAGAAAGTGCGATCACTTCTGGTTTGTAAAGCGCAAGTGAGTTTTGCAGTCCATAAAAAATGTTATTTTGACCACCAAATACCGCCGCATCTTCAGTCATTGAGTCCGAAACACACGCAATAGGCTCTTTAAAGTGGCGGTTAAAGTAACTTCTGAAATAAGCCACACACCCTTGTGAACCATGGACATAAGGTAAGGTTTTTTCAAACCCTAAAGAACACAATACTGCCCCTAGTGGTTGACAAGCTTTTGCTGGATCTATCGTGACATGCTTTCGTTTAAAGTTGAGTTCTTGATACTCTTCAGTCGTTGTCCACTCAAAGGTCTCTTTTACCTTTTGCGCGTCAACTGAGTCTTCATGCGTATTACGCTTGTTTTCAAACATCTCTGTATATTCAGGTTGCTTGAACAAGTCGTAACCCGTTTTGATATCATCAATCTTCTGGGTCATAATTTTTCTCCTACCGTGCCACTAATCTGTGAACCCCGGTTCGGTTAAATAATGTTATTGAACTGCAGTGCTTTATCTACGCAGTCTCAACTAAGGCTTCTTCTGTTTCTTTCAACCAAGGAGCTTTAACGGCACTCCAGCAAGGGTTGTTGATCGTAAGATCCATGTCGCGTGCAAAAATCGCAAAACCATCAACGCCATGATATGGACCTGAATAATCCCAGCTGTGCATTTGACGGAATGGGAAGCCCATCTTCTGGAATACGTACTTTTCTTTGATACCTGAGCCGACAAGATCTGGATTCAGTTTTTTAACAAACTCTTCCAATTCAAATGAAGAAGCATCATCGAATAAAAGCGTGGCATCTTTGAGTTCTGGTGTCGTTTTCACGTAGTCATCGTTGTGTGCAAACTCATAACCCGCACCGACAATTTCCATACCAAGATCTTCATAAGCACCAATGATGTGACGAGGTCGTAATCCACCTACGTACAACATGACACTTTTGCCTGTTAGACGAGGTTTATACTTATCAATGACGGCTTGCCACTGTACGCGGTAGCGCTTGATGACTTCTTCAGTTTGAGCTTTAATTTTGTCATCGAAGTGTTCTGCGATTTTACGCATTGATTCTTCAATTTTGGTTGGTCCAAACAAGTTGTACTCAATCCAAGGCACGCCGTTTTTCTCTTCCATATAACGCACGATATAGTTCATAGAACGATAACAGTGCACTAGGTTGAGTTTCACCTTCGGCGTATTTTCCATCTCGCCCAAGGTACCGTCTCCAGACCACTGTGCGACAACGTTTAGTCCCATATCTTCAAGAATGATTCGTGAAGACCAAGCATCACCACCGATGTTGTAATCACCGATAATTGCTACGTCATACAGACCCGCTTCAAATTCGCGCTCATCTGATTTAGATAGAACATGATCTCGGATAGTATCGTTGGCAATATGGTGACCAAGTGATTGAGATACACCGCGGAAACCTTCACATCGTACTGGCACGATGGTCTTGCCAATTTCTTCACCCTTTATCTTGGCAACCGCTTCAATATCGTCACCAATCAGACCGACTGGACATTCCGATTGCACTGAGATGCCTTTAGAAAGTGGGAATAAAGCTTCGAGTTCATCAATTGCGCCTGATAGCTTTTTATCACCACCAAATACAATGTCACGCTCTTGGAAGTCAGTAGTGATATTCAATGTGCCAAAACTATCGACACCCGTTGTGCCTGAATAATAGTTACGACGTCCTGCTCTTGAATATTGACCACAACCAATCGGACCATGAGAGATATGCAGCATATCTTTTACTGGACCCCAAACCACCCCTTTTGAACCTGCGTAAGCACAGCCACGAACGGTCATTACACCTGGCAAAGACTTACGGTTCGAGGTGATACATTTACCCTCGCTACTTTGATCATTAACACTAAGGTGTTGAGCTCGTTCTTCACGAGCCACCTCCGGATAAACTTCCAAGACTTCGTCAATCAAAGCTTGAGCTTCTGTTTTATTCATCGACATTTCTGCCTCCAATAAAGTGTGTTAGGAATAACCAATGAAAATCACTTAGACTGCTTCAGCTGCTGCCTTACCAATGATGCTCTCATCTTCGACTTCCATGATTCCGAACTCCATCAACAGATCTTCTAGCTCATCCATAGTGGCTGGGTTTGGAATAACAAATTTTTCGTTAGCAATTACTTTTTGTGCCAAGGCGCGGTATTCATCAGCCTGGTTACACGTTGGGTCATACTCAATAACGGTCATACGACGGATTTCAGCACGCTGAACGATGTTGTCACGAGGAACAAAGTGAATCATTTGCGTACCGATTTTTTCTGCTAATGCGATGATTAATTCATCTTCACGGTCGGTATTACGTGAGTTACAAATTAAACCAGCAAGACGAACCGTACCTGATGTTGCGTACTTACAAATACCTTTCGAAATATTGTTCGCTGCGTACATAGCCATCATTTCACCAGAAACTACGATGTAGATTTCTTCGGCTTTGTTTTCACGAATTGGCATCGCAAAACCACCACATACCACATCACCCAAAACATCGTAGAATACGAAATCTAAGTCGTCTTCGTATGCACCTTCTTCTTCTAGGAAGTTGATTGCCGTGATAACACCACGACCTGCACAACCTACACCCGGCTCTGGACCACCAGACTCAACACAACGGATGCCGCCGTAACCCACTTTTAGTACATCTTCTAGCTCGATATCTTCCACTGTGCCCGCTTCTGCAGCCATTTCCATGATGGTGTTTTGCGCTTTTGAGTGAAGAATAAGTCGAGTTGAATCCGCTTTAGGGTCACAACCAATGATCATTACTTTTTTCTCTGCTTCAGCTAATGCCGCAACTAAGTTTTGTGTAGTTGTTGATTTACCGATGCCGCCTTTTCCGTATATTGCACATTGACGAATTGTCATAATAGGTCCCTCCATAGGATGTGAAAATACAATTCATCTTTACTATTGCGAAATACGAGCCAACACATAAAACCATTAAAATACAAGTACTTAATAAAAAAACGCTATTGGTAGACATAACAATCAGACACTGTTTTGTTCGCTACTGTACAAAGTTGTCAGTGATCACAGTTTGTGTTCTAGATTTGTTTTGTGTTGGCAGGCCAAGAAAGTTGTTGGTAATGACATGACACTGTCAGTTTTATCTAGAAAAGTTATAGGGACCTTTGCATGAAGGTGCGCACTTTCGTGGTGTTATGTCTCTAGGAGGGTAGATGGTAGATGGTAGATGGAGTAATAGGTATCAACGTCCAGCGATAATGGAAGCTAAGCGCTGCACTTTTATCTTCTTTTAAATAAAAAAACAGGTGCATTAAGCACCTGTTGTGGAAAGTTATTAAACAAGATTTGATTAAAGGCTCATTTCCGATTTGATCATTTCAACCCAGCTATCGACGCGTTCATCGGTGAGTGATGATTGGTTGTCTTTGTCGATAACAAGGCCAACAAACATATCATCTTCCAATGCTGTCGACTCATTAAACTCATACCCTTCTGGCGACCATCGACCGACAACCTCGGCTCCAACTTCTGCTACACAGTCATACAATTCACCTAGACCATCGACAAACTCATCAGGGTAGTTAACTTGATCCCCTAAGCCGTATAGCGCCACTTTTTTACCCGTTAAATCGATTTCATCAAAATTAGGAACAAACTCTTCCCAACTTTCAGCTTGGCATTCAGCACTAAGCCCTGGTAATAAACCTTCACCATAAGTCGGTGTACCAAAAATTAAATAGTCATAATCATCAAATGCACTGGCATCGACACGATTAATATTAAGTGGCTTGTCTGCAACATCCTCACCTAACTTCTTATAAAGCTGCTTGGCAATTTTTCTGGTGCTTCCTGAATCTGTTCCAAAAAATATTCCGACTTTAGACATCATGAATCTCCCTAATAGTGTCTTAAATTAGCTACTGTCACAATTGGTAATGCAAGGACCAAACCAAAACTTAATTCATTGAAAATAAACACTTTTAAAAAACAGTGAAATGATAAAAAACAAACAAAATGTACTAAAGCGGACAATTAGTCATCATCGTCATCTTCATCTTCGACCCATGTCGTTGGACGATATATCTCAACACGATCACCATCACTCAACGTAGCTTCTAGATCCGACGTTTTACCAAAGATGCCTACTTTTTGTTTTTCTAAATCGATATCTGGAAACATATTAAGTAGTCCCGAAATATGTATTGCCGTCATTAGCGTTGCATTCTCTTCGACTACAACCGGTAACCATGTTTGCTCTTCAGGTAAGGCATAGACCACACTCACGTTCATATTCATTTCCCTTCTTGATTACACTTCAACGGCAATCGCTTGTTGCTTACGTTTGCTTATCGTCTGTTGAATTTTTTGCTTTATACCAAGTAAAGCGCCTAACACCAAGAAGCCACCTGGCGGTAAAATCAGTAATAGTATTCCGCGATAATCAGGGATAACCGTCATCTCTAAAAATGAGGACCAATCACCAAGTAACAGACTAGCATTGGCAAATAAGGTACCACTACCCAGTACCTCTCTGATGCCACCAAGCACCATCAACACCCATGTAAAGCCCATCCCCATCGCAAAGCCATCCACCACTGAAGGCAGTACTTTCGATTTACTCGCAAATGATTCTACACGGCCTAAAATGGCACAATTGGTCACAATAAGAGGAATAAACAGCCCTAACACTTTGTGCAGCGGATGAAGCCAGGCATTGAGTGCAAAGTCCGTCAATGTAACCAGCGTCGCGATAATGACGATATTAACCGGGATTCTGACGGCTTTACTGATCACATTCTTGCCTAATGACACCAACATATTTGAAGCCATCATTACCGCGGTAGTCGCTAAGCCAAGACCAAGACCATTGGTGGCACTGCTGGTTACTGCCAATAGCGGACATAATGCAAGCGATTGATTAAGTACGATATTGTTTTTCCATAACCCTTCTTTGAATATGTTGCTATAACTATTCATCATCAATTTCCTTTGATTCTTCCAATATGACTAGCGCACTATGTACGCCTTTAACCACACTTCTTGGCGTAATGGTTGCTCCTGAAAATTGATCGAAGTCACCGCCATCTTTTTTTACTTTCCAACCCGTGGTGTTAGTCAATGAACGCTGATTAAAACTCAATATCCAGTCGTTTTTCTCGATTTCTATTTTGTCACCAAGGCCTGGCGTTTCTGAGTGACTTAATATACGAACCCCCTCAATCTCACCGTTAATAGCGACACCGATGAGGAAACGAATTTCGCCACTGTACCCATCTTGAGCACCACTAATTACATGGTGCGTAATCGTTCCTTCTTCACCGACTACAGGGTAAATCGTATAGGATGCCCCTTCATATTGGTGGATCACGCCTTCTGCAAACACATCGTTTACCGCTGTCTGACCATTTAATATTTGAGCTAAAAGGGCTTGTTGATCTTTTTCCAGCTGTTCAGCAATTAGCGGTGCTGTGATCGATTGAGCTAAAACCACTAAAGTCGCGGCTAAACCGGCAATGACGGCTAGCAACAAGCTCTGATAGGGAATTTGTAGTTTCCATTGTTCTAACGTCATTCTCATTGCTTCTCCTCCAGAATTTTCGCCTCGTGGCTACCAAACAATGCAGGACGCAAGTAGTGATCAATGAGCGGGGATGCTGCATTCATAATCAGGATGGCAAAGGCAACACCCTCTGGGTAACTTGCAAAGGTTCGAATCAACCAAATCAGTAATCCACAACCAAGACCATACAAGACTTGCCCTTTGGTACTCGTTGGTGAAGTAACCAAATCAGTCGCAATATAAAAAGCCCCTAATATCGCTGCGCCACTAAACAAATGGGTTGTGAGTGGTAAAAATTGTTCTGAATTGACCCAATAACTAAGCGCAGCCGGGATCCCTAAGCCCATAAAGAACGTCACAGGAATAACCCAACTAATGATGCCTTTTTTGATCAAAATTAAGCCACCGACAAGCAGCAGAAAAGCACTTGTTTCACCGATACTACCCGCTTGCATGCCAAAAAATGAATCTTGAAGATAGCCACTATTCCCTGATTCACCTAACCATGTTGCTGACGTTACACCGTCAGCAGAAAACCACTCATCGGGAATGTGTACGAGGTTGTTACTAAAATCGATAGGAGAAGGTTGTGCCCAATTGGTCATTTCAACCGGAAAACAGATGAGCAACATAACACGTGCCAGCATTGCAGGATTAAACAGGTTTTGTCCAAGTCCGCCGTATATCTGTTTGCCTACAACGATCGCAAAAACGGCACCAGAAACAGCGATCCACATAGGAACCGTTGGTGGTAAGCTCATGGCAAGCAGTAATCCCGTTAATAACGCTGAGCCATCTAAGCAGGCTTTAGGATCTCGCTTCATGGTAAGCAAGCATAGGTATTCGACGCCAACCGCTACGATGCAACAGGTCAAAATGATCAATGCGCTGTTTTGTCCAAATTGGTACACACCAAACAATACTGCTGGCAGCAGCGTTAAGATAACGGTGTACATAATGCGTATACTCGAATTTTCACTATGAGAAAACGGACCTACCGCCGCTTTATAATTAATCATTAGCTGCCTCCTTTGACTTGGTTGCTGATTTTTTAGGTGCACGTTTCTTTCTTGCTGCTGCTTTCGCTGCCTTAGCTGCTTTTTTCTCTTCGGCTTCTTTTTCTAAACGGACTTTCCGAGCTTCGGTTAACACTTTGGCTTGTGCTGAGCGTTTTTCTTTTGCCTTTACCGAATTAATCACGCCTTTCGTGTATTGAAAATATTGCACTAAAGGCAAATTAGATGGGCAGACGTAACTGCACGCCCCACAAGATAAACAGGCATTGACTCCTAAGCTTTCAACCATTTTGAAATCAGAAACACGTGAATACGCCGCCATTTGAAATGGCATTAAGCCCATTGGGCAAGCACGCACACATTGACCACAACGTATGCACTCTTGATGAGGAGGCTCTTTCGTTTCGGTGTCGGTTAGCGCGAGAATTCCGCCAACACACTTGTCTACTGGGACTTTCAATGAGGTAATAACCTGACCCATCATTGGTCCACCAAAAATCAAACGGTCGGTATCCTCACTTAACCCTTCGCAGTGAGCGATAATGTCGTTGACGGGGGTGCCTATCGGAGTTTGAATATTTCCAGCTTGGTTAATCCCTTTACCAGAAACTGTGATCACACGACTAACCAATGGACGGTTGAATCGGACGGCGTTATACACGGCAACCGCTGTTGCGATATTATTAACTAAGATCCCTATTGCCGTTGAGAGTTTGCCTAATGGTACGGTAACGCCAAGTAGCGCTTTAATGAGGTGTCGCTCGGATCCCATCGGGTAAATACTTGGCACAAGCACAATATCTATATTTAGGTCATCGCTTGCCAGTGAAGTTAACTTATCAAATGCTTCTCGCTTATTATCTTCTATACCAACAATCGCTTTATCGGCGCCGCTTGCGATAAGCATCAAACGAATACCAGCAATCACTTCATTACCAACCTCTTGCATCGTCATATCATCGCAGGTCAGATAAGGTTCGCACTCACCACCGTTGATAACGAGAGTATGTACATTTGCCTGCTTAGCAAATTTAAGCTTGGAGGCTGTTGGAAAACCCGCTCCGCCAAGTCCAACAATGCCAGCACTTTCTATTTTTTCGATGATTTCTTGTTGGCTAAAATTATAAATATTGCTTCTTACTGAGGTTGTGGACCAACTTCTATCTTTATTTGCGCGAATAACAATCGTCTCCGCCTTCGCTTTTGAAGGGTGGCCACTAATATGCTTACAAATATCGACCACAATACCGTTCACAGAGGCATGAATTGGCGGCACCATACCTGTTTTACCCACCGCGATGAGCTGACCTCGCTTGACATGCTCTCCCACACTGACTAAAGGAGTGAGCACAGCACCATTACGTAGTTGCAATGACAAATAGACGGTTTGAGGCCAAAAACTTTCATCAATGCGCCGTTGGTTAGACATTGTTTTATAAGATTTGGGATGGATGCCACCGTTAAAAGGTGCCGTAATAAATGTTTGCATTGCCTTCTCCTTTAGCTTGCCAATTCAGTCGGTGACTCAGTGCTCGGTTTCGGCCAGCACCATGTCGTGATGCTTGGTGATAATGAGACTATGGATAAGCACTCCTGAGGGCATACTTGTGAACACAACTGACACCCCGTACAAACGTCTTGAATAACGGTATGCATCTGTTTTGTAGCACCAACAATGGCATCAAATGGACAGGCTTTATAACAGCGCGTACATCCTGAACAGTTCGATTCGTCGATTTTTGCGACCCACTGAATATCGTCGTCACTCATCTCAAGCGAAACTCCTAACATCTCTGCGATTGCACTCGATAAAGCCGCGCCTCCAGGTGGGCATGCAGCAGGGTTAAGATCACCTTTAACCATCGCTTCTGCCGCCTGCCTACAACCGGCTTCACCACACTGACCACATTGACCGCCAGGCATTAGATCCTCGATTTGGTCAACCAGCGGGTTACTTTCGACATGAAAAACCTTACTTGCATAACCCAGTGCCGCCCCTAAAAGGCCGCCTAACACAATAAATAAACCAATTGCTATCATTTCTATCTCCTTCTAAACCATCCCTGAAAAGCCCATAAATGCCATTGAAAGTAACCCCGCAGTGATAAATGCGATGGGCGTTCCTTTAACCGCTTCAGGTACTCGACTTAAGGTCAATTGACTCCGTAACCCTGCAAACAACACGATAACAACGGTGAACCCTATGGCGGATCCAACGCTAAACATCAGAGATTCGAGAAATGAAAGTCCGTTTTGCACAGACAAAAGGGCAACACCTAAAATGGCGCAGTTAGTCGTGATGAGGGGTAAAAACACACCGAGTGTTTGGTACATTGCGGGGTCACTTTTTTTCACATACAACTCCGACAATTGAACAACCGCTGCGATGACGAGAATAAAAGAAATGATCCGTAAGTATTCCAAACCAAAAGGTTGTAGGAAATAGGTTTCTAATAACCATGAAGTAATGGAAGCGATTGTCATTACGAAGGTGGTCGCAATGCCCATTCCAAGCGCACTATTTATCTTTCCAGACACCCCCATAAATGGGCAAAGCCCCAAAAAATTGACTAGCACTACGTTATTAACAAATGCTGCACTTAATAAAATAAGTATTCCATCGGTCATTCTTTATTCCTAATGTATGAGGGAAATTAGGAATATTGCATAAGATGTGCCAGAGCAAGAACGTGCACCAAAAATGCTCATAATGCCCAATATAACTAGGCACTTTGGCTTTTTTAACCTACCTAGAACAAACGATTTGCCATGTTACAAAGCGAACAATCCACGATAATTTGTTATCAATTGTCGCAAATCAAACAATACCTGATTAATTAACACTCAAATTAACCTTACTTATTATGTGGAATAATTAATGCATGGGTCATTATATTGTAAAGGATATAATTTTGACGAACATAAGGACATGTATATGGAGCAAAAGAAAACCGAAGGGTTAATCCCTGTTAGTGATCAATTTAGCTTTGAAGCGTTTACTCAAATTGTTATTAACGCTTCCGTCGCTATAAGTATTACTGACAATATGGGCAATATTTTGTTCGTCAATAAGTGCTTTATTGAAACGACTGGATATAGTGAGCAAGAGTTGTATGGAAAAAATAGCTCTATACTCTCTTATAAAATGACACCACAAAGTGTTTACCAGCATTTGTGGAAGGCAATATCAAACAATCAGGTATGGAATGGACAACTGATCAATCGGCGAAAGGATGGATCGCTCTATATCGCAGACATCTCTATTTCTGCTTTATCTGTTAATGAAGGTCCTAGCTATTATTATTCAATTCAACGAGATATCACCGACACTCACAAATTAGAAACAGAGCAAAGAAATCAATCGACTCTTTTTCACGCTATACTCGACTCAGCACCTATTTCAATGGCGCTCGTCGATGACCAAAATCAAATCATTTTCAAAAATAAAAAGTACGATCTACTTGCTTCTCGATCGATCCAAAAACCCATTGAGCTTCTTCTTGAGCATCTAGAAAATGATTACAATCATCACTCTATTGAACAATATTTAGGTCAAGAAGCACAGCGCTCAAAAAGTATCTATACCAATACTGATGGTCTCGAAGAAGAAAAGTGGTTGGACTTTACTTTAGTAAAAATCCCTGTCCAAGATACAAAAACTGAAGCTTACTTTCATCCAACCTCTGACTGCTATACCTTAGTCGGCATCATTGACCGCACTAAAGAAAAACAGTATTTAGAAGAAAAAAGACTCAATACGATTACCCTGCTGGTGAATGACAATAAGTTTGTCCATTCGATGCAAGAAGTCATGATGGCGACTTTGCACCAGTTACAAGGACCACTTAACATGGTCGATTCCGCCGTCACTATCTTGAAACAAACGAATCACTCCTGCCCTGGCCTCACAGCGATGGATAATGCTATGGAGTCAGCAACAAACGCGCTATCTGAGATCAAACTGGCAATACCAGAGCGAATCCCTGAAGTAATACAGCATGTTAATTTAAACCAGTCGGTACGAGACGCGGTTTCAATTAGTACAAAGGAGTTGTTAAGCAGTTCCACTAACATTGATTTCAATTTAGATTCCGCCTTATCGGCGATAAAAGGGAAGCCCAACCGTCTATTACTCGCTATAAAGCAAATCATCGATAATGCCATTGATGCTATACAGATCGCCAATGGTCCTGTCCGGTCGGTTGTTGTATCAACCTATGAGAATATCGACGAAACCATCCTATCCATTGAAGACAGCGGTGGTGGTATTAACGACGATATTCGCCATAAAATATTTCAACCCTTCTATAGTACTAAGCCCAAAACACACTCAAGCTGCAGAGGGATTGGTTTTGCTCTTGTTCATCAGGTTATGAATGAACATTCAGCCATGATCGAAATCGGTAAAAGCCAGTCATTGGGTGGTGCATGCATCCAGCTTATCTTTCCAAAATCTTCCCATTAAGGATCATAGATATGATGATAGAGAACTCAATTGTTGAGCTGGAAAGAAGGCTGTTATCAGCGATGTATCGTATTAGTAGTCAACTTAATTTCAGCTTAAATTACACCGAATCGTCAAAACTGGTTTTGGAAGTGCTCCATGAGGAGTGCGGTTTATTATGCGGATTATTAACCATTAAAGATCCCAGTAGAGAAACCATGTTGGTTAAATCACTCCATTCACCAGACTATGATGATGTGAACTTTGATAAGCAAGTCAGCTATCGTTCTGGAGAAGGGATCATTGGCGAACTTTTGCAACAGGGTGACGCTATTGTTATCCGTAATTTAGGTGATGATCTACGCTTTGCCGACAAGCTCGCTATATACGATTATGATAAACCCTTTATTTGTGTGCCATTAAAAAACGCCCAATCTGACATAATTGGAACCCTTTCTGCTCAGCCGAAATACAAATCGGATCAAATGATCACGTTACTAAGCCACTTCTTAGAGATGGTCGCGAATCTTATATCGAAAAACGTACAGCTGTCACACCAAGTTGAGAATAAACAACAGCAACTAGTTAATGAAAGAGATAACCTTAAAAGAAAGGTCAGGAATGAGTACTGTTTCAATAACCTCATTGGTCACTCAGAAGTTATGCGTAAGATTTTCGATCAAATCCGCTTAGTTTCGCCATGGGATTCGACAGTACTACTGCGTGGAGAGTCGGGGACTGGTAAAGAAGTACTAGCAAATGCCATTCACTATAACTCCCCTAGAGCCGGGTCTCCGTTCGTTAAATTAAATTGCGCAGCACTTCCCGATAATTTACTTGAATCTGAATTATTTGGTCATGAAAAAGGCGCTTTTACCGGTGCCGTTAAGCAGCGTAAAGGCCGATTTGAAATGGCGGATAAAGGCACCATTTTCCTCGATGAAATTGGTGAGACAAGCCCTGCATTTCAAGCAAAGTTGTTACGTGTACTGCAAGAGCAAGAATTTGAACGGGTTGGAGGCACATCGACGATCTCCGTTGATGTGCGAGTCATTGCAGCCACCAATCGTAACTTAGAAACTGAAGTCGCTACAGAACAGTTTCGTGAAGATCTCTACTACCGACTCAATGTCATGCCTATGTATTTACCAGCCCTAAGAGAACGCACAGAAGATATTCCTGAGCTATCTGAATTTATGCTAGAAAAAATAGGCAAGAAACAGCAGCGAAAAATAACGATTGCTGACTCTACCCTGCGCCATTTAATGAGTTACTCATGGCCTGGTAACGTACGTGAGTTGGAGAATACATTAGAAAGAGCATCCATCATGTGTGAGTCTGGATTAATTACACCCGAACATATCTCGTTTCCTCAATCAATAACCAGCCCAACACCTACGCCAACATTGATGGGTTCACCAAGTAGTCCTCCATTGTTGAACAACACCACAAAGGAACAAAAATCTGCCGATGAAAAGCAAACGGTTATTGATGCCCTTGAGCAATCTGGATGGGTAAAAGCGAAAGCAGCACGCTTATTAAACATGACACCAAGACAAATAGCCTATCGAATTCAAATTATGGATATAGAAGTAAAGAAAATTTAAGCGACAATCGACATCGCCATTGTAAGTTTTACGACAATTGTCACTAATTTTGCCGACATCGTCATATAAGAACATGAAATAAATGAGTTTTATATTGGTACAAGGTTTGCAACAGTTTAAAAAACACGATTTTAGAGGCCTCAATGAAAAACTCAAACCGTTCTCATGATGAAAAGCATAGCAGTGATAAAGTGTCGTATTTTTTTTCTAAGCAGGTTAGAGAAAAAATAGAGCAGCATCCATGTTACTCAAAGAATGCAGCCCAATACGCTCGTATGCATCTACCCGTCGCTCCGGCTTGTAATATTCAGTGTAACTACTGCAATCGTAAGTTTGATTGCAGTAACGAATCACGACCTGGTGTGGTATCTAAATTGACCGATCCAGCGGGCGCACTGAAGCAGTTTAAAGCGGTGACAAAGCGAAGCGATGCCTTAACGGTCGTGGGGATTGCTGGACCTGGGGATGCATTGGCGAATCCTAAAGCCACATTTTCAACACTCAAACAGATCCATCAACATAACCCAGATGTGCAATTATGCATTTCTACCAATGGGCTTATGCTTGCCGAGTATGTTGATGAACTGGCTGCACTAGGCGTCAACCACCTAACCATTACGATTAACTGCATAGATCCAGAGATAGGAACCCAAATCTATCCTTGGATCTATTACGATAATAAGAGAATGAAAGGTCTTGAAGCGGCGACAACTCTGATCCGTCGACAGTTAGAAGGTCTTGAGTTGGCAGCTAATGCGGGCATGTTGATAAAAGTAAATACAGTACTCATTCCAGGGGTGAATGATCATCACATAGAGGTCGTGGCTAAAGAAGTGCATCGTTTAGGTGCCATGCTACACAACATAATGCCTCTGATATCAGAGCCAGAACACGGGACCTATTTTGGGTTAAATGGTTATGCCGGTCCTAACGACACTCAACTTTCGCAAGCACGGGAAGACTCTGCCGTTTATATGCCGCAAATGACGCATTGCCAACAATGTCGTGCAGACGCGGTGGGTACTTTGGGTGAACCCTGTCATACCGAGTCAACTGATGATTCGAAGTCGGTATATCGCATCGCTATTGCTGCAATGCGTAATACTGATAATCCGCTGATAGCAACCCACTTTGGTTATGCCGAACAATTCGATATTTATGATTTTAACGCCCTCACCCAGCAATTTACTCACCATGAAACTCGTGTTGTCGCTAAATACTGCCGTGGTCCGTCGCAATGTGATGAGCAAGAACAGCAAAAACAACAACTGCTTGATGCTTTAGTCGACGTCAATGAAGTTTTATGTTCTCGAATTGGTATAACGCCATGGCGACAACTCGAAAAACAAGGAGTGAAACCAAATGTTGATTTCGCATTAGTGGGCGTCAACCTTGCTCTTGAAAAAATAGCCTCACAGGTAGCCCTATCCCTCTCAAATAAGGAACTGACTCATGTACGCGATTACGGATAAATGTACAGGATGCCATGCCTGCAAATTAGTCTGCCCTAAAAATGCAGTCGTGCAATTGGATCAAAGTGAAAAAATAAAATTCAAAATACAGAGCCACCGCTGTAATGGTTGTGCTGAACTATTTGACTCCCCTCAATGTGCAAGTATCTGCCCAATTGAAGAGGCAATTTTGTGTAATGGCGTTCCAGTAAACCCGCTAGGAAGCCTTTCACCGTCGCATCACCGAAGTAGTGAAGTGGTTTAATTATGTGGCGTTTGTCAATAGAACTATGGTTTTACCGCATTCAAAGATACTGATCACAAACTGTTTATTACAATTACAGACATTAGAGCTAGTAATGATATCACTTGTGACTAAATGACTAAATTCAGAGCACCACTACAGGCATGCAATTATGCTTATAGCGGTCGTTAATAGTCGTCTGTAGAAACACTAATATATTCATCTTAGTGTTTCTAGATGTTTATCGTTATTATTTCATGTTTTTAATGTCTAATTAACTTTCCTTGATTGCTCTGCTCGCAATGTTTTTGTATATCGTAACTGATTTGCTTATCTACGTTCTTTAGTTGGACCCCAATGACAAAATCTGCCCACTCTTGACTACTTGGACCAATAACACACTCCCCTTCAACTCGCATTGTAAGGCGACGATGGCACCTGATTGTCAAATCTTTAAAGCTCTCTTTTGGTAAGTGGCGAGCTGAATCAACTAAAGAGATCCAGTGATTTTGCTCCTGACTGGCAAGCGTATAATAAACCCACTTACCTCGTTTCTCTTGGGTCAATAAACCCGCTTTAAATAGCATTTTTAGGTTTCTTGACACGTTGTATTGAGTTTCTCCAGTTACATCCATCGCTTCAGCTACTGTGATTTTTTGATCTACATGAATAAGTAACCAAAAAAGCGTTAAGCGATGCGGTTCAGCTAACGCCTTTAATGCATCTAAATATCGAGCATCCATCTACTGTCCTTTTTTACTCTTTAAGCTGACAAACATAACTCCGAGACCAATAAAAAAAACCACACTTGAATGTGTAGCATGAAAGGCAAGCTCACCTTTACTTGCTCCAGTAAATAACGCAAACCAAAAGAAAGGGCAAAATATGCCAAGTAGAGCAATGCTTCTCCCTGTTTTCGTTTGATCTGAAATATCACCTCCTTTTACCAAGGTAGATAACACTTTAAACATATGACTGTAAGCACACCACTTTGTTAGGTTGTTAATTGCAGCTTTCATAAATTACCCCTAAATAGACTAAGTTGAAAATCACACATAGATGTATACATGCGCATTTTTACATACATTAACCCGCTTAACTGGATCCTAAGTCTAAAAACGATAAATAATTGGCTAATATGGATAACGAACAGAACAAAGGTATAGCCGATGACTTTACTCATCGGCCAAAGAGGGATGGGATTTCTCAATTAGATCTATCTACACTGTCATTGCTTATTTTTGAAGGGATCACAGCAACGTCAACACGTTTATCTTATTTTGAGTTTGATACATAGATAAAAAGTCACCATCACAATCGTTTTGAAGTAAAAATCTTGCCAGAACCTCTGGGGGAGCATTCATTAAAGCTTCTAATTCCATATGAGAGCAATCATCAACTAGCTGACATGTACCTGTTTCTATATTGTAATTCTTACAATGGCTATTGCACTTATTCATTTATAACTGCCTCTATAAAATGAAATGACCATATATAAGATAGCTATTGTTTGAAGATAAGCTCAACTAATTGTATAGATTGTGATCAATGCGTAACCATTTCAGAAGGCGATTAAAGGTAAATTGAGGATAGATAATTTGATGCGCAGAAAGCTTTATCAGAACCTAATCGGTTACGCTTGTTTTGGCTTCTACTGCATGTAGACCAGAAAATCACGGTTGCTGAAGCTATGGACGTAATTGGTGATACTCAATATAACGTTTCTCGTAACCTGAAAATGCTATACAAAGCTGGTCTGCTTACACACCAAAAACATGGCAAGTGGGTCTACTATGCGCTAACAAAACAGACAACTCCACACTGTCAGGCTTTAATTGATTCTATTCGATTTTTGCCTGAAGATGAATTTAGTGAAGTCACTCAGCGTTGCTTCATACGTTTATCAATCGTGTCGAAGGTGAGTGTGTTGTTGGAGCAAGTAGTGATGAATGGGTGTCAGCAACGAAGCAATCTAGTAAGAAGCAAGCAGCACTTTAGAAATAGTGATCTAGAAACGTAAAGCTATGCGTTTCTAGATCTTAAATTATCAATCAGAGTTGATACCTCGTCTACGATACTCGTAACACCGACTCAATAGCAGCTACGACCGCTTTGTTCTTCTCGGCATTTAATGCATCGGCATGTGGCGGGGAAAACTGACCAGAATCATTATCAAAGTACTTACCCGAAGCATTGGCAAACTCTTTGGATACCGCTGCTCGACATAAAATATCCGCACCGATGCTAAGGTCGTTACCTGCAACGCCATATGCCTCTTTTACCAATTTGCTCCCTAAAAATGATGCCGGATTTACCGCAACGACTAATGGACCTTTACCCTTTAATTGTTCGGCAAGATGCATAGACCACATAGTAAGAGCTAGTTTAGATTGCGCATAAACCTGACCATCTGATGCCCCTGCATTAGAACTGGTTAAAGCATTGAGGTTTACTGGTGATTGAGCAGCAGAAGACAAGTTGACGATGCGCCCTACTGAATCAAACAAAGGTAGTAGCTTCTGCGTTAGTAAATATGGGGCTATCGTATTAACGACAAAACGAACATCAAGATTTTCTTGCGTGGTAATACTCGGCACGTTGTAAACGCCAGCATTATTAATGAGGACATCTAACTTATCATGTTTTTCAGCTATTGATTTTGCCAACGCTTCAACCTGCTTGAGACTAGAAAGGTCAGCAGTATAGACCTCGACTATTGCATCAGATGAACCTTGCTCAAGAAGCACTTTAACACTTGCTAATTTACTTGAATTACGACCATGAATAAGTACACGGTGCCCCTCTGCAACAAGCATTTTAGCCGTTTCTAAACCTATGCCATCCGTTGACCCTGTAATCAATATTGTCTTTTTCATAATAATCTATTCCTACAAATTCACTGATAGTTAAGAGTAATACAAAGTTTCGCTATTTATTATTAATAAAAACTTAAAACTGATTATAGAAGCCACTGTCTTATCAACCTGCTGCGTTTATTTATAATTAGCGAAACACTTTGGCGCTCAAGTTTATGCGACAGGTGCCGCTGGCGAGCAAAATGACTTAATATCGAGCTTAGGTGTCACGGCTATCGACTTTAAAACTGAGTCCGTTGAGGAGTATGTGAGAAAATATACTGGTGGAACTGGGTTTGACCTTATTTTTGACTCTGTCGGAGGAGCAAACTTAAATAACTCCATTGATGCTGCCAAACTTAATGGACAAGTTGCTACTACCGTCACCTTGCATGAACAAGATTTGACGATGGTTCATATGAAAGGCTTATCTCTACACGTTGTGTTTATGTTACTACCGATGATCTACAACATAGGTCGTGCTGTACATGGGAAAACATTAACGATACTTAAAGATTTAGTTGAATCTGGTGATTTAAAACCGGTTCTAGATAAGCACACTTTCACACTAAATAATGCTGCAGCAGCCCACGATCACTTAGCAAGTGGTCAAGCCATTGGTAAAGTCGTTATTGACGTAGTGTAAACACATAGATGAAATAAAGCTTGTCTCTGGGCAAGCTTTTTCGAAGAGTACTAACACCAGTGATGTACTCTTCGTCGTTATTGACGCAGCGATAGTTAATACTTTAACTGGTACTTATCGATGGATTAAGCTAAAACAATATACACAAGCTCAGTTGCCTCAACTACAAATAAAAGGCGCTTAAATCCAATGAATATTGAACACTTAAGGCTATTTGTTAGAGTCGCAGCGACACATAATATAAGCCAAGCAGGTAAAGAGCTTGGGCTTTCTGCTCCAGTCGCTAGCATGCATATCAATAAATTAGAAGAAAGCATAGGCGCTCGATTGATTCATCGTACAACCCGAAAGGTTTCTTTAACAGAAGAGGGCGAAGCAATGCTCCCTTATGCTGAAGATATTTTGGCAAACGTTGATGCAGCCCGTGCATTGGTTGGAACTGGTAAGCCACAGCCAAACGGAACATTACGCATTGCCGCTTCAGCCTCTTTTGGACGATTACATTTAATGCCTGCCTTAAAAGGTTTTTTAAAAGAATACCCTAAGTTAGCCATCGATATTCGTCTAACAGATACTATCGTTGATATGATAGAGGGTGGATTTGATGTGGCAATTAGAAATGCGGAACTGAAAGATTCGACACTCATTGCTAAAAAATTGGCAACGGATAAACGTATTATATGCGCCTCCCCAGAGTACCTAGCTGCACATGGCAAGATCGATAAACCAGAAGAGCTCATGCAACACCACTGTATCAAGCAAACCGGATTAGAAAGTTGGACTTTTAATACATCTGAAGGATTACAGGTTGTTAAAGTAAAAGGAAATATCCGTGTTGATCATGGAGAAGCTGTGCGGGATGCAGCCATGATGGGGTTAGGTATTGCCATGTGCGCCCAATGGTTAGTATACGAACAATTAAAAACGGGTGAACTTGTTGAAGTTCTCTCTGACTTTCCACTCGATGATCACGCTGCTGTCTGGGCTGTATACCCAAGTAGCCGTTTGCTTGCTCCTAAAGTTAGAGCATTTTTAGACTATTTTGAATCATATTATGGATCTCCACCCTACTGGCAAAGATAGAACTTACGACTTAGCGATTAACTTAACACTCATCACTCACAACTCGAACCGTACACTCACAGCCACCGGCAGGACAAGTCTCAGTGTCACTAGTTGGTCGACCGCCGAAAGAGTCATACAGTACATAACATCCTGATGGTGGGAATTCTATAAACTCTCTATTTAATTCATTTGAACTAAATGCGTATGTATAACCAACAACTGCATGTCGATTTCCAGTCTCTGCGGTTAAATTATCGTCAACGCTAAGGTTTAAAAAATCAATCATTGTTAGTGCATCACCCGATTCGCCTTCACTTTCTGGGCAAAGCGTACCCCAGTCAACCTCAACACTACCAATGTTAAAATCAATAACATAATCGCTTTGATCGCTTGGAGAAACCAGGCTAGCAGAAAGACCTTGAATATAAGCTTTACCTATAACTTGTGTTATCGCCCCATTCATAGCACTAGCAATGCCATCCAATGTTGCAGCTCGCGCTGATTGTTGAATGTTAAGAAACCTTGGTGCTGCCGTAACGGCTAGAATACCGAGTATAACGATAACAACAACCAATTCGATTAAAGTAAAGCCACTTTTCTTCATAAGAATCACTTATAGGGTAATTGAACAATGCATAGCGCAAATCCGTTTATCTTAATTATAGCGTATGAGTACACCACTGTGACCACTCACCACTACTCTGCTTTTATAAGTACTATCTCATCTTGTAAATCACGAACCCAATGACTATTGGTTAAAAAGTCAATAAATATGGCTGTCGCTGACTGGACCCCTTGGGGGTTGAGGTAAGTCATCCTTAAATCGACTTCGTAAGTCGTATTTTCAGGAAATAAAGTAATTAACACCCCATTTTTTAGAGACTCTCTTATCACATGATAAGGTAAAAAACCTATTCCAAGAGAATCTAACACACTGTTTTCACAGGCTAATGAATTGTTACTCATAAAGGTAATAAGTTGTGGTGTAAGCACACTATTACCAATCCCATCAATTTTGACATGTTTATGTTGATTTAAGTGCGTCCACGCGACAAAAGCATGATCTAAAAATAGCGACTCTATACTGCTAGGTTGCCCATAATGCTCTATGTAGTCACGGGTACAGCACAGCATAAAAGGCAACTTAATTAATGGTCTAGATATCGTATTATCGTGAATTGACTCTGACGTCAAATGAGCACGAATTGAGATATCAAGATTGTGCTCAAATAAATTTTGAAAAGACTCATCTGTGATCAGTTCGACTAAGTAATTTGGATACATTTTATGAAAATCACTAATAACATGACTAAGAATGAGAGAACCAAAAGTATTCGGGCTCGATAACCTTAATTTTATCGACTGATCACTACCTTGACGCTTAAATTCTCTCTTATAGCTCGCTAATGACTGAACATTGGCATCAATACTTCCTATCGTTGGGCGGCACATATCAACATAAGCCTTCCCTTTTGGTGTTAACTTTGACCCTCGTGCACTTCTATCGAGTAAACGAAATCCAAGGTCTGTTTCTAAAGCCTTTATTGCCCTAGAAATCATAACTTTAGAAATCCCTAGATGCTCTGCTGCAATACTAAAAGAGCCTGATTCTGATACACAGATAAGCGCTCTGTGATTGGCGATATCATCCATAGTGTTCCATTTAGTTAACACACCGTTCCTATTACAAGTGTAGTCAAAATGTATGGCTTGGCTACGATTAATAGGTCGTTAATGAGGAGTTATAAACTATGAACCATATTACTCAACACATTTGTACTTCACTTGTCGCGGTAACAAGCATTTTAGGGTATGCAACCTCTACGGTTGCAGCCGAAGAGCTCTCTAACAAAGATAAAGCTATTGCTGTTATTTCTAGTATTGAGACTGGTGATCAAACTGCTATTAGTTATATAAATCCAACAAATTACATTCAACACAACCTTAGCGTCGAAGATGGGCTAGTGGGTTTTGGTAAAGTGCTCAGTGCCCTACCAGAGGGATCAGCAAAAGCCAGCGTTATCCGTGCTGCAGAAGATGGCGATTATGTGTTCTTACACACCGACTATAACTTCTTTGGGCCAAAAGTTGGCTTTGATGTTTTTCGGTTTGAAAAAGGGTTAATTGTCGAGCATTGGGATAATTTACAAGAAATTGCGCAAAATAATCCAAGTGGGCGAACACAATTAGATGGTTTTACTGAAATTACTGACAGAGATAAAACACAGGAAAATAAGGCATTAGTTGCTGACTTTATTAATACCATATTAATTAAAGGAGATATGGATAAAATTGGTTTATATATCGATAGTGCACCTGAAGATTTCTTACAGCACAACTCAATGGTTGGTGATGGTCTTCAAGGATTAAGTGAAGCAATCATGGCACTAAACGAAGCTGGTACACCCATGATATATACTGCTAATCATAAAATACTCGGTGAAGGTAATTTTGTTCTCGCTATCAGCGAAGGCATATTTTTGGAGAAAAAAACCTCATATTATGACTTATTTAGAATTGATAATGCCAGAATAGTTGAACATTGGGATGTTTTAGAAACGATACAAAGCAAAGAACAATGGAAAAATGATAATGGTAAGTTCGGTTTCACTTCAGATTATGTCGTTGAAGTCGCAACCTTTGACTTGCGTGATGGTGTCACGGCTGATCAGTTCCGCCCTCTAGACAAAGCGGTTGAAGATAGTCATGTATCAAAACAACAAGGTTACATATCAAGACAGTCGGGATTAACTGATGATGGTTATTGGAGAGTGATTGTACACTGGAACTCAATCGAAGATGCAGAAGCTTCAATGGCTTCTTTCATGCAGGCTCCTGCTGCTGCCGATTTTCTAGAAAATGCAGATACTTCAACAATGATAATGCGTCGCTATGCTCACTAAGTGAGTATGAACTTTCGCACTTACCACCCAAACTTCTTTAGAGGCTATCTATGAAAATTGCAGTTACTGCCGCGAGTGGTCAATTAGGTCATGCCATTATTCAAGCGTTACTTGAACTTGTCCCTAGACAAAATATTATTGCGCTAGCGCGTAGCCCAGAAAAAATCACTGACTTGGATGTTGAAATAAGACCAGGGGATTACGACCAACCAAATCAGCTTGAAAGCTCTCTTACTGATATTGATACATTGTTGCTTGTATCTGGCATGACTGATCCAAGAGATCGTATCCAGCAGCATCGAAATGTTATCAATGCTGCAAAAAAAATGGGCGTTAATAAAATTGTCTACACCAGCATTCAAGGTGCTGAAAATGGCAATGCATTTTCACCTATAGTGCAAAGTAACCGGCTGACTGAGCAGGATGTGACCAATTCTGGACTTAAATGGGTAATAGGTCGAAACGGAATCTATATTGAACCTGATGTTGAATATATAGATAGCTATAAAAAATTAGGGACCATCAGTAATTGTGCTGGAGATGGGAAATGCGGTTATACCACGCGAGGAGAGCTTGCCTACGCTTATGCGAAAATGCTTATTGAAGAAAAGCACAATGGTAAATGCTACAACTTACATGGTACAGCCATAAGTCAGCAGCAACTGACTCATTTCCTTAATCTAGCCTTTAATACTGAACTTACATACAAGGCTATTTCAAATAATGAATTTCTGGCCGATCGCACTGCCGAATTAGGTGAGTTTATTGGGACTGTCATCACTGGGATTTATCAAGGGATCAATGCTGGATATGTTGATAACGAAAGTCACTTTAAAGAAGCATCAGGTAGAAATCATATTAGTTGGGCAGAATACTTTAACCTTTAACAATCAGTCGCTCTGAAGATAAACAAGAATTAACGATAAAGCTCCAATTTTTTGAGGTGATGATAGTTACTGTCGCCTCATAAAATTGCGCACTAACTAACCTATCATAATAAGAAGTGTCACAGGCGTTACCACCTAAAATACGATAACAACCAATTCGATTAATTTCCTTCATAAAAATCACGAGTTCTAGCAATATCATGCCCTCTTTAAGGCTATCCTCAGGGCGAACAGCCTGCTTAACAATATACTAGTGCGCTCAGCTTATTTGATTTAATGCCGGTCATCAGTTAAAACTATGTTACTAATCTCATTTTCTAACCTAGCAAAATAGGGGTTCCACGTTAAACGCGCATAGGTCTTACCTTGTTCTTTATACCCCCACGCTGAAAACCAAACGTTATCTCCCTCATAGCAGCGCTCTGTTTGTGTGGTATCCAAGCTATTTAAACAAACTAGATGCGTTCCATTCGCTCCATAGTAACGATTAACTGGCGAAAATAGTGGACTGAGATGAGAGCCTGTACTGATTTTGTATTCAGCTAGGTTCATTGGATAGGATTGTACTCTTTCCGTGACGGTTAAATGCTGCTCATCACCGTACCAAATAAGCTTACTTTGCGGGTTAGTAAATTTAGCGTTAAACATCTCTGCAGTGATATATGGGTCAATAACACTATCCGCTTCACTCACAACAATAAGTGTCGGAACCGTCACTTTCTTCTGATCAATGGTAGATCTAAATATACGGGCACTCTCTGAATATTGCGTCATTCCATGTAACGACATTGAGTTATATTTAGCATAATTATCTTCATGCTCAATGATCCCATCCCAAAATATAGAGATGACGGTTCCAATCTTTTCAGCTCCAGGGTTCATCGTTTTAAAACCTGGTGAAATAAGTACTAAGCCTTCTATCCCACCATAATTAAGTGCATTAATAGAAATAAGGTTGGCCCCAGTGGAGAAGCCGCCTAGCCATACTTGTGTGTGCTCTTTTTTCAGCAAACTGACATAGTAGTCAACGATAACTTGCCAATCATTATAGGTTGTTAACTTCATGTGCTCTGGTTTACTACCGTGACCGGGTAACAGTATAGCTTGAACATAAAAGCCCTGTTTAACAAACGTAGAGGTAAGGTCGCTGAAACTATAAGGAGAGTCCCCTAGGCCATGAACTAACAAAATGGCTTTCTCTGAATTAGGGTCACCAGCCTCAAAGGGCATATTCATTTCCAACTCTTGAGCATGGTTAGATGAGATAAATGAGCGGTTTTTAGCAAGCCAACGCTGTGTGAGAATAAGATAATCACTAAAATTTGGCTGTAAATAATCGTAGTAGTTATCAGATAGATGTAATGCCTGATGCTCGTTATTACTAAGCACATAACTTTTCGATAAAATAATAACTGCGGCACATAGCAGTAGAAGAAGTAAGTTTCTTTTCATGATAAATACCTTCACCGCCCTATTGATTTGATATGTCTTACTGTACAACTTACCCAGCGATGTGAATAAGGATTACTTCTTTCATATCACATGACAAAACATCGAGAAGCGATACAATACTCAAGTTGCAAACATGCAGCATGGGATACTCATTCACCAAAACTTAAAGTAACTACATATGTCTAAAGATTTTAGCTTCGCCACAGAATATACCCTTAACAAGACCTTTTTTGCTGAGTGTTATGACCAGACTAGTCACCCTATTAAGTTTCCAAAAGCTTATTTTAAAGGCGTCCTTTTCCTTATTTTTGGTGTGGTTTTACTACAATTTGAGCTACTACCGGATGGATACGTTGGTTGGTTCTTTATTGTTTTAAGTGTTATAGAGGCATTCAGTGTTTATTTTAAGAGAACTTGGTGGTTATGGCGACAAGCTCTCAGCATGAACAATGGTAGTAAGGTGGTCTTGCAAATTGACACTAACGGTGTGAGTTATAAAAGTCGTAAAAACACACGCAACATCACATGGAGTGAAATCGACCAACTTCAACAAACTGATTTAGGGCTTATCCTTCATATGGGTAAACAACGCCAATATGTCAGTAAATCTTGCTTAAATGATGAAGTAGTCGCGTTTATTGTAGAACAACACGTAAAGTGTGCAAAATAGAGATCATAAAAAGATCACGCCAAAGATTCGGTCAACTGTCTCGTGCTGGAAAAGTAACAGCACGAGTATGAGTGCCCTGCAAAGGGGGACTCTTTCCCAGAATATTACTCAGACAATGTCTTTTCAATAAATGCTCTTATTGCATCGACTTTAGTTTTATTCACCCGAGTAAACTCAATTTTGGTACTGCGTCCATCAGAACTTTGGGCGATGGTTGCAGAACACCCCTTTGGAAGGCTTGCTAATGGCCTCTTTTCCCAACTAATGGGTTTATTGGTACTAGGTTGTGACTTTTCTTTTAAAGCCTCTAAAATCGCATTCTGGCGCACGGTAACATCATCATTTTCAGCGATTGAATCTAGCTTTAGTGATTCAACCACCATGTTGATTGCTGATTCATCTTTTAGCTGCCTTTCAATTTTAGCAAGTGCAGGATAGAACTTAGTCGGTATCCCTTCAGGATCTGGTAGGCACTGAATCAAAAGAGCATTTATTTCACCAGCTTGAACACGCTTACGGACTGTTTCTTTACCACGTCCAAGGTGTTTTGCTAGTTCATCAATTGTCGTAAAACCTTTTTCATCACGAATACGAATCCATTCCATCCCTTCCTCACGCCATGACCAACTTTTGGACTTTTGAGCATCAGAGATCAAACTTTCTATTTGGTATTCATTTAGGCTTGGCAATTCCCACAAAGGCAGGTCTTTTTTTGCCTTAATACAGCAAAACTGTCTTCGAGAGCTATCTAATAAAAGGTACGTTCCTGTATCTGGGCACTTAATCGCAATACCTTCTAAGTTAACTCCACCTTTTAAAATTGAGTCATAAATATCTCTGACGGCATCAAGGGTTAAACCATCAGCTGAACGTAGATTCTTAGGGTGTTTTTTTGTTTTATCCGCTACGTTCTCTGCCGGTATAACAACGCGTTTAGCTTGAACTTTAGAGCCATCTGGAAAATCAAAGGTTTTAGTAATGGATCTATCTTTAAGTAATCCGCCAATACCTGACTTTGAACCTTTCTTGCCAAGATAATCACTTTTGCTTGTTGTTGACCTATCCATTCTTATTTACCACTCACAGCCTTAATTTCATTGATGAACTGACTATATGCTAATTTGACAGAGTCAATTGCTAGATCATATTGACCTTTGGGACACAGCTCTTCAGATTTAGCGACATCCAAAACCCCACGCCCAGCCTCTGCTGCTGCAATGAACGCAGTACTATGTGCAATATGTGATGTGAACATATCTGAACCAACAGCTCGTAGTAATTTATCTACAATTTGTTTTTCTGGCAGACTTTTCGGGGTGTGATTAACAACCATCAATTTTGCCCACTTAATTTGTTGACCTTTACTTGGTAGTTGCTTCAAACGTGCACTTAAGCTCAGCATGTAATTTGTTGTACTTGCATAATCATAAGTGTGAGGTGTAATTGGAATGAATAGACAATCAGCGGCTTCATTTGCAGACCATGTGATCGGTGAATCCTGAGGTGGTAAGTCAATAATGATGATGTCGTATTTTTCTTTAAGGATTGGCATCACTGTATTCGCTAACTTAGACAACAATACTTCTTTACTGTCTTCAGGTAACGTCATGTACTTATCACTAAACTTTTCATCTGACGGAAATGCACTGATCACATCTAGATTTGGTAGGTGTGTAGAGAATGGAGTTGCCAATACAATATCGCTAAAATCCACACCATTATCAATTAAGTTTGCAACATCACCATCTTCGTAATCACAGCAAAGTAAATCTGCCATTGTTAGGTAGTAATCCTCTTCATCTTCATTCGTTTGAATGAGATCTTTTGAAGAACTGCCTTGTGGATCTAAATCAATAAGAAGTACGTTAGCGTTAGTATCTAAATCTAATGCTGTTGCTTCAGCTAATGTAATTGCTGTTGTACTTTTTCCTGTTCCACCTTTGTGATTTTGAAACAAGATACAAGTTGGTTCAAATTTATCTGAATAACGTGATAAACCAAAAAAATCAATTAAGTCATTACAATGCTGTCGAGTAAACAAATGAGAACGATTTTGCAAAATAGGTTCTGCTATCACCCCTTCTGATACTGCACGATCAATTAATTTATTGAACGTTGGACGAGAACCACCAACGATATGTCGTAATTCCGTTTTATTTAGACAGTGGTTATAGATCCTACGATCCATACCTTCAACCTCAATATCAGATACGCGCATTAAGCTGCGTTCTTTAAGAGCTTCACGAAGATTCGATTGCTCTTCTTGCATTTTAAGGCCGATGGTTTCAAGTCGTTCAGCAATTAACATAAAAGTTTCCTTAGTCTCATGTTCCTTTACAATAGCAGAATTAGTTCACAAATAAAGGTATTTTTTACATAAACTATGCGAAAATCACAATAATACGTAAAATTACTGATTGGTATAGATAAGAGAACTTATTGATTGAAAAGATTCAGAATATTCGCTTTAAAAAGAATCAAAATAAAAATTTGAATCGCTTTGTGGTCAACGTGGGAAACTTTAGTTTTCCACTTGTCCACAAGCACTATAAGAATCTATCTTTCTATTTAATGTATTATTACTATTAAATCTATAAGATCTATTGGGGTTTGTAACTGACTGATTTTAAATGAAAAAAATAGAGTATATGATCATATATCTGGTGTTCATGATCGCTGAGTTGGTGTTGTTGATCATAAAACTGGTGTCATTGATCATATTTCTGGTGTTTTAGATCACTAGACTGGTGTTTATGATCGCTAGATTGGCTTAAATGATCATATTTCTGGTGTTTAAGTCGCTGCTTTATAGTAATTTTTGTGGATATGTGACCATTATTTGTTAGTTGTTTTATCTCAGCTCTGTAAAAGCGTTTGCTTACTACTTACTTTAAAGAAAAATGGTAAAAGTGGTGATAAAGCATGCATTAGTTGTGCGTTCTATACCTCTACTCTTCAGTTCACCCAAGTTTATTGATCTAAATTATGGTGTTATTGAGTGATTCATCACAAAAAACTGGTGTTATCGATACTCTATGATTTTTTGATATTTTTTGATATTAATCAATAAGTTGGTGTTGAATTGGCTTGTTTTTTAGTCACTTTTAACTGGTTCGTTGGTTTTATAGATAACAGAAAACTGGTGTATGAGAGAGGAGATTTGAGGCTTAGTGCTAACTTTTACCCTATTATGATCATTATTCTGGTGTTTATTAGCTTTAGATAACAAAAAACTGGTGTTAGAAATAGTGGTAATCAATTTCTAGTGCTAGATTTTTACTCTTTATGATCATTATTCTGGTGTTTATTGGCTTTAGATAACAAAAAACTGGTGATTTAAGCGTATAGATAACAGAAAACTGGTGTATGGGAGTTTGAAATAACACAATTATGGTGTAATAGAGGTAAGGTAACAGAAAGCTGGTGTTTTTCGTTACCTTATTATTTAAATGATCTGGAGAGAGGAGTTAGTAGTCGGGTACATCTGGGAAATGTGATTCTAGCTTTTCTATAGAGGCTAAAAAGTCTTCAACTTCTTGATTAACCTGTTCGATCACAACGTTTTTGTTTTTACGCTTCTCAATGCTTGCTTCTATAAGTGCCACTTTTTCAAGGGTTCCGAGTTGCTCATAGGCAAATTTCAATTGAGTGAGCTCTTCAATAGTTAACTCTTTATTTTTTGTTATACGCTGGTTTTCAAGTTCTCTAACGACTTGCATTGCATCTTGTGTATTAAGCTCAACGATTGGGTTTTTCTTACTTATCCATCGTACTTTAAATTCAAGAGCAACTATTGTTCGGCCGTTTTTTACTGGCTCATAGCCTATTGCCCCACTTGACCCCTCAAAGAAGACTAATTCTTTGCTGGTTTGTGGGTGTTCCATCAGCTCTTGAATAGAGTCTCTAATACAGCGTTGTAGGAAGACACCGTTGTTACGAAAGGAAGTTTTATCTGATTTTAACTTTCCACTTTCAGTGAGAAGACCAAATAACCCCTGAAGTTCTTCTATCGAGCGTGTACCAATATGTGTGCCACTGTCTTTAAAACGGCTCAATAATTCATACAGTCGTTTACTGTACTCTCGCTTTAACTCAAGAAAATTTTTCGTATTGATTAAAGCAAAACCTTGGTTGTACTCAATATATTCAGAGCGAAGCATGTCATTAGGGATCATTGTTAGCACCCCTTTCTTATAGGAAATATGCTTAAAAAGACCTTCGTATTGGAACTCGATATCTCCGTTAGCTGATTTACTCTCTACGCCCACTTCTCGACTATTTAAGCGCTTGGCTGCGGGTCTTAAAATGGTGCCGATATGTTTTGAGTCAAGGTCTAACCATTTGGATAGGTTATGTGAAGCAAATTGATAGACAGGGCTTTGATCTACCCAATCAGTTGGTGTCATATTAGCAATCATTAAAGCAAAGAGATCAGCTTCTCTACTAGAAAGATCCTGGCGTGAAAAAACTAATTTGTGCCCCTTCTTGATATGTTTAGGTAGAAGGTCATTTAGCATTGGTTTTAGTTTGTCAGTCGCCATCGTTTGATATCCGTTTCTATAAAGATTACATAATTCTGGTGTAGCATTACAAAATTATAGTATAAACACCATCTTTAAATGCTTTAAAATACATAATTCTGGTGTTTTGCCGGTATGAGAGCATTTTGAATGCTTGATCGAGTACACAGCACTAGAGTAATCTTATGAGATCAATTTCCAAAATTATTTACACGATTAGTAGAAAACAGTAGATCAAAGAGCAGCAATAGTAAGAAACCAACCAGTATCTTTTGATCCAAGTGTTGTTCTGACAGCTCCAGGGTGTAGAACGTTACATGTTACACCTTTGGACTTGAGGCTTTCTGCGAGTACTTTGGTAAAGAGAATGTTCGCTGATTTAGAGTAAGCATAGCCCTTGAGTGGCTCAAACTTTTTAGTAGTTGGTAAATCATTAAAGTTCATACCTTTCACAGTTCCGTAAGCAAGCGCAGAAACATTGACGATACGTGTTCCTTTGCTAGCTACGAACAACAATTGTTATTCTTGCTCCAGATTTTGCTAACTGTATAGCTGAATCTTTTCCAATACCATACATGGCACCTGTGATCACTATGTGCTTATTTTTGATTCATGTTTCATTCTCACACTGAATTTGAGCTTATTTAAAGCCGATGTCTTTTGTAAATCGAAAAAGAATTATAGTGTCTTGAATATTTGTACAATAGGAGGATTCATCTTGAAAATTTGCCTATTTGTATTTTTATAAGGAGGATTATGAGTATATCTCAAAGGTAAGCTTCTTCAGTTATACTCAAAACCACCCCCCTTGTTTGACAGGTTTATTATTTATATCTTGGGAGTATTTTTGACCAAGTAGTTGCTGTTACTTAAAAGACTAGGGTTTACTTCCAAGTAATAGTTCTTGAACATCAGAACTTAGATCAAGTGTAAATTCAATGTTTTGGTTATCGCAAAATGTTAGAATTTGATAGATCAAACATTCTTTAATTTCATCAGCTACTGAGAATGAACGGTTAACTTCATCTATTGTAATAACAATCGTGTTAGACTGAATGATGCTGATGATCCAGTCAGAACTAGTGGGTAAGCTTTGTAGAAATAGATGAAATTGCACTTTCAATGGTGTAATAAGTGTCTCGATAGCGCTACTGATACCTAGTCCTTGAATTAAAAGATCCCCCGCTAGTATGTCATTTTCAAGCAAACTAAGCTCACTTGTATCTAAATTAATAAAATCCTTCCTTCGAATGAAATTATGGGCTTTAAATGGAATAGCAATATGGTAACTACCAGTTGGTAAATAGTTACATTTTACTAAATGGTTATGCTGGAAATCTAATGGTTCAACTTTACGATGAGTAGACTTCAAAAAAACTAGATTATTGTCTAATTCACAATAACTATGTAGTTTCTTCTTTAACCATTGTTCAATACGGAATTTTGCTGAAAGGTCCAGTGCGTTAACAGGAGTATCTTCATTTACCTCAATGAACATAGGTAATACCAATTCAGTTATTACAATATTGCTACTTTCAGATGGTAAATAGTATTTATTCATAAACTGTAGTAAATGGAGTGAAGAAATATAAAACATGTGATTTAATGCAGGATAGGCTGACGTTATATTGCATTCATTTGAAACTTTAGACAAGCAAGCCTTAATGTCGCAGTAGTTATAATTATTCAGCATCTCATGAAATGTTACACTTGCATCAATGATATCCGTATCAGTCAATTCAGGATGGTCATACGCAAAACCTTTTTGAATTAGGACTATGTTGTACAATTTTTTGCACAGATTAAGTAAGCTCATTTGGGCACCTTCAATATATTTGCTATTAGTAATAGTGCTATTTTAACAGAAACTGAAATCTGTCAACCCCACGCGAAATTGATGGATTAAATAGTGTTAATAAGAGGTTTATGCAGTATTTAGTTTAAATATTGAAGAGTTTAATGGTGGGATTACACTCGCTTTCAAACTCAAAACCACCCCCCTTGTTTGACAGATTGGCAACAATTAAGCCTATATTTTCCCACTCACAGTGACTCATTATTAAATGTCCCCCCTACCCTGTGGGCTAGCTCAGAAATTAGGTACATAATTTATTAAGCCAGTGTCATTCTAATGAATAGAGTATGAAGTAGTAGACAGGTCAAGCTAGTTTTGTGAACTACTCAGCGACAGCAAGTTGATCACTGGTTTTTCTCGTCTAACATGCTATAAATCTAGTTTAGGTTGGATGAAGTCAATAAATACCGAAATACGTTTAGACACAGACGATGATTTATAAAACACTGCATTAACCAGCTCTCTGTTTGTATTCGTTATTTTCTCATTATCTAACAATCGAACTAACCTTCCCTCTTCAATATCTTTATTAACCATAAGCCCTGATAGACAGGCGATAGCATTACCATCTAAAGCTAGTTGTCTAACCATGTCACCATTACTAGAAGTTAAGGTCGAGTTTAATGTGGTAAATCCTTTTAAGGCTCAATGATTAAGAATTTTAAGACCAGAAAATCCTATCGTGTCATATTTGATCAAATCATGACTTTTTGTGGGACTCCGCGTTGTGATAAATAATAAGGTGAAGCCACTACATACAGGGCGCTACGTCCCAATAGTCTTTCATGCAGGGTTATACCCCATGGATTGGTGCTGTTGTAGTTATCGTGGCTCTTATCCTCACACGTTATAGTGGTCGATTAGATAAGCGCGATGAAGCCTCCACTCCCTGCTATAAATAACATCAAATACTCTTTTTTCACTTAGCTTTGCACTTTGGCAGCTCAAGCTCTGCAAGTAACGCTTTTGATATATCAATAACTAAATTACGAATAAATTGATGTGCAGGATCATGATGAACGCGCTGATGCCAGAAGCAATGTAGGGGAATCGGTGGAATGTCAGTAATAACCTTAGAATAAAAAGCCTCTTTTTCTAGTAGCTGTGCCGCTCCAGTTGCGAAGACGCCTATAATATCCGAGTCTTTAATTATTGCCGATAACACTGAAAAAGTGGACGCTGAAGTCACAACCTGTCTCGTTTTTCCAAGCTTTATAGCTAACTCATCAATAAGGCCTTCACCTAATGCGTTTGGGAATACTCTTACATGTGGGTAATCAAAGATATCACCGATGTTGTAATCGTTTTTAGCCAACTCATGATTGTGTGTTGTCACAAACTTAGTGGCATTTCACTAAGTTGATAGCCATATAATTGTGAACTGAGTTTAACAATAGCGTTAACAGCTATATCTATCTTGCCATCTAATACCTGCTGATAAGCAAGTAAAAAATACTAACTGGGTATGGCACCCATTCAATCGTTGGAGTTTTCAGAACGTAAGCAAAGTACTACCAACGACATCCGTTACATCTGGTGAATGCATTTCCTGGGAGCATACAGAAAGTAAAGACTTCACTAGCTTAGAAGTTACACGCTCAACCGGCGAATCAGCGACGATTAAAGACGTACTTGAAAGTCATAATACTGATGCTTTTGTTGTCTTACATAAAGGAAAAATAGAACAAGAAGTGTATTACAATGGCATGATGAAAAGTAGTCAGCATTGGTTTGCATCGATGACTAAGTCATTTACAGGTCTTACCGCAGAAATTCTAATTTCACAGGGCGTTATTGAGCGTGAAAAGTTAGCTGAAGAATATGTGCCTGAATTAAAAGGGACAGCGATAGGCTCTGCAACAGTACAACAAATCCTAGATATGACAGCAGGAACAGCTTGGGATGAAAGCATGAATGCGCTAATGGATGAACAGCCCTTTGCTCGTCAATACGGTAATGCGTGTGGTACTTGGCCTATGGGGGAAGAAACAAATGGCGTCTTTGGTATTCTGCCAAAAATTGAAATGGAACGTGAGCACGGCAAGACTTTCGTTTATAACTCCCCGTTATCTGATGCAATGGGCTGGATATTAAGCGCAGCTACAGGTAAACGTTTTGAAGAGTTAATGGCAGAGTTATTCTGGAAAGAACTTGGCGCAGAAAGTCACACATACGTAATGACAGATACGAACACATTTGCTTGGACGACTGGCGGCTTAAACATGAGTGCGCGTGATGCTGCTCGTTTTGGACAGGTTATGGGCAATCGAGGTCAATTTGATGGCAAGCAAATCTTCCCTGCTTCTGTCGTTGAATCTATTGAACAAGGTGATACAGCACCATTTGCTGGCAATATATACGACGAACGAATTCCGGGTGGTGCATATAGCAGTTTCTTCTGGCTAATTAATGATGAAGATGGTGCTTACATGGCAAAAGGTATGTTTGGTCAGTCTATTTATATTAACCCAACCAAAGATGTTGTAGTTGTTCGTTTAGCATCACCAGAAGTGTCATCTAAGCCAGAGTTTGATTTGGATATGTTGAAGGTCTTTAATGAAATTTCAAATGCTCTGACTCGATAATAAGCTGCATTGATTATTAGAAAAGTAGTAAGGTCAATGAATCTAGTCTCGTTTACTAGATTATTGGCCTTACTTGTTAGAACTCAATTCATAGGGGTATATGATTGGCTGGTGTAGGTGGCTTCAAACCCAAAACAACCCCCCTTGTTTGACAGAACTCCCTCAGAAAACACTGGTGATAAGTAAGCACTTCACGTCTATTCATACTTCATTATCTTTGCTTAAACCTTCGATAGTAAGATTTACCATACATGTTATATGGCAAGATAATATCTAACCGTTTTATTTTGATTTTAGTTAGACCAAATTAACAATGTGATTAAGTTGGTTTTGATTAAGTGATTGACGTTTGATAAGTTATTATTTATTTGATAAATAAGCTGAAAGTGGGAATTTTAAGCTTGCTACTTTAGATGATGAAGCTGAAATGTGTGCTTCACAATGAAATTCAACTTTATGAATCTTTCATGGATAAAGGTTCAGGAGTGTAAATACAGTTCAAACAGGATAACTCTGTCACGATAACCTTGTATCAGTGGAAATAAAAAATATCACAATCAGGATGTGGAAACTATGAAATTAATACAAAAAGGAATGACGCCATTATTGCTTTTACTCTCAGGAATAACGGTTGGTGCGCAAGCAGAAGATATTTCTCAAAGTCGCATGAAATCAGCAACACTTAGCGAAGAAGATGCCGTTGATACGTGCTCTAAACCCGAGTTTGAAAACGAGGCGATTTGTTCTTTGCTCCATGAAGCCAATAACTTCCAGTTCGTCGAACCTGAAAAGTATCCAGATCACGTAGTCCAAGTGCGTGTAGGCGACTCAACGTGCGGTGGAATGCTCATTTCTGGACAGTACATATTAACAGCTCGTCACTGTACTCATAGATATGACCAAATTGGCGAGTGGTATCAGGGTGACGAATATCAAATTTATCAAAGTCCTGTTAAAGACGATCCTAACGGCTTAGTTTACCAAGGGAAAGTTGAAGTTTTTACGGCAGATAACGATGAGAAAAACCAATATTATTATGATGTTTTCGTAGACGAAATGGTTCCAAAACTCAACCTTCTTACAGAAGATTGGATGTCGAGAGATCCCGATAATTTTGCGAATTTTGCGTCTTACTATTCTTATAACAGTATTTTAAATTTAGGCGAATTTAGCAATGATATTGCGATAATTAAGTTACCAGTTTCGATATCTCACGCCGTCAACAGTGCGCTGATTTTATCTGATAACATTGAAGATGCGAAAAGTGCCACTCTAGAAAACTTTGTAGGCGTGTTGGGTGGAAAAAAACAAGAGACAGTGCATTATCAAGGTTGGGGGAAAAACGCGTTCGGAGCATCACCGCTCAAAATGAAAGTTAAAAATCTCACAATGTCTCATACCCAATTAAAGGCGTTCGATATTAACTATTATACAGATTTTGGTACTAACTTTGCTGCAATGCCTTTTATGATGAGTAATTATTGGAGTTCGTGTTCGACTGATGCACAGCAAATTAATCCGGGCGACTCTGGTACTCCAGCGTTTACTGAGTCTGGTCAATCGTTAGGTTTTGCCAGTACCATTTCTGGCGCAAGCTGCGGTTTTCAAGATAACTGGGTAGGGCATCTTGGGTATTATCCGTTCTATTCAGAAATCATCAATGACATAACAATGCCTTATAATCCTAATGTGATCGCTTACATTGGTGATACTCAACCGACCCTAACTTTTGATGTACAAAACTTAACAGAGCAGAGCGAAGCCGTTTATCCTGAATTAAGCAATATCGAAGACTTTACCTTGACGCACAATTGCCCATCAATTCTTGAGAAGTTTGCGTACTGTACGGTCAATATTTCGCTTAATCATACGCTAGAATCTGTATCTGAATACCAATCCGATTTTTCGATTACTCAAGACAAAACAACAGAAATAACCTTTCAAGTTAAAGACAACGCTGATCGCCCTCAATACGACAATAGCAAAGAAACATTGCCTGAAGAATTTGTAATTGATATCGAGATTACGGACGAATCGCTGCTAGAATTCTACATAGATATTGGCCACTTAAGTACAATCGATCATCAGTTGTCACTGTCAATGGCCTTTCTCTTGGATGATGAAGATGAAAGAGATTATTGGGAGCATGGAGAATGGAATGGTTATATTGATGTTAGTACAGATCCTTTACTCGGTGTGATTCGCCTTGCGCCACAAATATTATACGTAGGCTTTAATACTAAAAATCATTCAATAGCTCCAGGAATTTATAAAGCCTTGGTCAAAGCTGATGAATACGAGCTTCCTATTGTTGTTAATTATCGAGCGTCTGAAATAGAACCAGTAGACCCAGTAGACCCAGTAGACCCTGTAGATCCTGTAGATCCTGTAGACCCTCCAAGTTCAGGTAGTTCAGGTGGTTCAGTCGGATGGTCTTTATTACTTTTCTTGGGACTTGCGCTAACAATGAGAAAGGTGAAATAAGTTAAATATTCACGAGAAAACCAGTTAAGCTAAATGTCAAAAGGGACTGAATAAGCATGAGCTTAGCAGTCCCTTTTGCTATAGCACTCTCCAGCGAGATAAGTAATGTATCTAGTGCTTCAAACCAAAACAACCCCCCTTGTTTGACACTTTGGTATGATGAAACCATTGCATCATACTGAGAATAAACCGCTTAATACCCTCCATAAAAAGTAGTAACTCAAGATCGTACCTAGCATCATAATAGCCTTATTGTCAGCCTTAAAAGTAGATCACTCAATATAACCTTGATCGTAATTTTGGTTAATTTTATCAAGTCCAATTATCCTGCTATAAATAAAGATAGGTTTACATCATCGATGATTTCCATTTGCTATGCTTTGAGAGCACTTAATAAAGCTAATAAGAGCTAATATGGATATTACTAAAACAAAGCCGGATATTTTAATTAACTGTGACATGGGAGAGAGCTTTGGTCATTGGACTCTTGGTCAAGACTCTGCTGTTATGCCTCATATTGATATGGCTAATATTGCGTGTGGCTTTCACGCATCAGACCCTCTCAATATGGAAAAAACCGTTAAATTGGCCAAAAAAACACATACCAAAATTGGAGCTCATCCAGGCTATCCTGATCTGCTGGGTTTTGGGCGACGTGATATGAATCTTACAGCCCAGGAATTACAGGCAAGCATTTGCTACCAAGTAGGTGCCTTGCAGGGAATATGTGCAGCGCATAATGTCCATGTTGAGTATGTTAAGCCGCATGGGGCTTTATATAATAAAATGATGCAAGATCATTCAGTGCTTAAGCTTATTATGCAGGCCGTTAAGCACTGTTTACCAAACGCTCCATTGGTCGTTATGGCAACGCCACAGCAAAAGATAATTAAGTCGTTAGCTCAAGAGGTCGGAATCGAGTTATTGTTCGAAGCATTCTCAGACCGAGCTTATGATAGTCAAGGGCTACTAGTGAGCAGGACTGTCAAAGGGGCAACACTAGAGAGTGTGGAAGCGGTAACGGCTCAAATTAAGCAAATCTTACAGACAAGCACAGTAACAACAATTGATGGTGATGTCTTGCCTCTGGAGGTTGATACAATTTGTATTCATGGTGACGGACCACATGCCACTATCATCGCACATCAAATTGGTGAGATAACGGCAGGAAAACCACATGCGAGTTGAAGTCATTAATGAAAATACCTGCATTATCTATTGTGGAGAAAGAATTAATGAAGAGACTTCACATCAAGTTCAAACCGTAGTTAATTGTTTATATCAATCGCTAGGATCAATATTGATTGATGTTGTTCCGTCCTACACTTCAATTTTACTTTGCTTCGATTTGGATAAAACCGATTACTTCGATATTAAGCAGAGAATTCATCACGCAATCAATGAAGCTAATGCTACCTCACTTCTCGATCGTGAACATCAGTTGATAGAAATCCCTGTTTATTATGGTTTAGAGGTCGCTTATGATCTCGAAGCTGTCAGCCAGTTAACTCAATTGACTCATGAAGAAGTGATTAATATTCATTTAGGCAGAGAGTATCGAGTCTATGCCATTGGCTTCTCTCCAGGGTTTTCATATTTAGGCAGTCTCGATAAGCGAATTGTTGTGCCAAGAAAAGCGAAACCGCGCCTGAAGGTACCGACAGGCAGTGTGGGATTAGCGGATAACCAAACGGCAATTTACCCTAGTTCAACGCCTGGGGGATGGCAAATCATCGGGCGAACTCCAATAGCAATGTTAGATTGGCAAAGTAAAAATCTTACTAAGCTGAATGTCGGTGATCGGATTAGATTTAAATCGGTGAGTAAAACAGAATATCACGATCTTGGAGGAACATTTGATGGGGTTTAAGGTTATTCATCCCGGCTTATTATCGCTTCTTCAGGATAGTGGGCGATTTGGTTATCAAAATATTGGCATTACAAACGGTGGTCCAATGGATGAGCATGCTTATCATTGGTGTAATCATCTACTTAATAACCCTGTTAATACCAATGTGCTAGAAATTACTTTTGGTCTATTGAAATTAGAAGTGACTAAAGCCACCAACATCGCTTTAACTGGTGCAGATCTTGGCGCAAGACTAAATGATAAGCCTCTAGCAGTCTGGAGTAGTTATACGGTTAAACCTGGTGATCAACTCTCTTTTGAACAGCCTATCAATGGGCTAAGGGCATACTTAGGCGTGACAGGAGGCTTCACTTGCACTCCTCAGTTAGGTAGTTGCTCAACGGTTATACGTGAGCAGTTAGGGGGAATGAATAGCCAAGGGTTGCCTTTAAAAGCCGGGGATGTTGTTCCATTTTTGGTAAGCCGACCAATGGTTCATCAAAAGACGCCAGAATGGGCGATTGAAAATTATGATGAACCTCTAGAGTTAGGGGTTATCAAGGGTTACCAATATAATGATTTTAGTGTAGCAGGGAGAAGGGACTTTTTTCATTCAACCTATAGCATTACACAGCATATCGATCGGATGGGCTATCGGCTAAATGGAAAAGCTATTTCTTGTCAACGTGATGGCATTATTTCGGAAGGGATAGCATTTGGTGCTATACAAATTCCAGGTAATGGACAGCCTATTATCTTAATGAGAGATAGGCAGACGATTGGTGGTTATCCAAAAATTGGCACATTAGGTGGGCTAGGGGCAAGTCGTTTAGCTCAGCGTTTACCGGATCAAGAAGTGTCGTTTCGTCCTATGGATATCAGTGAAGCAGAAATAGAGCGTCGGCTGTTTATCCGAACTTTCTGTAATTAGTGTAAAGTAAGTTAAGCTTATCAATAGCCATTATTTATGATGAGCTTAACTTACAATCGAACAAGAAAGGTCATTTATTTTTTACCTGTCCAATATATGACAACATTGCGTTTGCCCCATTGCTTGGCTTTACCAACATCATTGCCCATATAAATATCAATCTTTTTTGTCCAGCGTCGATTCATTTTATCTAAGACTTTATAAGTGCCAGGAAAACCTTTTATTCTTACTTCTTGGTTACGTGTCAGTCCCATTGCAAGTAAATCTCTAGATACAGCAATAGATTTCATCCCTGGTTTTAGTTTATCCCCCCAAGCTGCGATATTAGGTGTTGAATCCGTTTCTCCAACACTAGAAGTATACGCAGTAGCCGTAACTTTTAGAGACTTTTCTTCTTTAGCCCAACTTAGAGGAGAAACTATAACGAGTGATAAAATAAGGCAAAAATGCATCAACATAGGTTAAAAATCCTTTATTTTCGAGTTCGTTTATTACTTCTAATCATAAATATGATGTTTGATATATACCTATGTTTGTCACTTTTGTCACTCAAATTTTCACCATAAATAAGGGTGCATCAGTACGGTAAAAAGAGGGAGGGGTTAACGTATCAATTAAAGGATAAGACATATTTGATACAATATCAGAGTGTTGTAAGTAAAGAGCTAACTTTGATAACTAAGAAAAGGCATAACAATAATTGTTCAATATTTTATGTGTACAAGGAGGAGATATGATAGTTATATACGGGATAAAAGATCACCTAGAGCCAATAAAATTGTAGTTATCAGATGCTATTTGGCTTTGTGTGACAGAAGTTCTGGTTCTTCTTAAAAAGTAAGTGTGTTCATCGCATCATGATCTAGACTAAGCAACTTAGTCTAGATCAGTAAAGTTTCACTATTGATAGGTGTCAGGTTGATGAGCAAAATACACATCATTATAGCAAGCGACTTCTCCCTTGCTTATCAGAGAGTCTAGTGCACGAGTCAAGCGTTCATACTGCCTACTCATGCCAAAATGTCTAGCTAGAGTCTTAAATTTTAATCCTAGTGGGTAACCACGAAGATGTATCGTTAGTTCATGCTCTAATGTTTTCCCATAATTAGAGTTGTGACCGCTTAAGTGATAAAAATCAATACCTTCACAGACACACTTGTCACTAATCATTTGGCAATGAGGATGAGCAATAAAAGGGCATTTAATATTTTTCCATGCCACTATATTAATTAGCATATACATCAACTTTTTATCTTTCGTTGCTGCTGTAATTTTGTCAATAGAATGATTTTTTAGTGCATCCTCTAGAGCTAGTACCAAATAGGTGTCAGCAGCTTCTGCAAAAGATGGAGTTTCTCCACCATAATAAATATTGTTTTTTACTAAGTTATGGTGATTATTTGAAGAAGCAATAACGTAGCTATAGTCTAGTTCCTCCGCTGAAAAGTAATGACCAAGCGGAAATTGATCCGCATCGATGAGTAGTAAATTATTTATGTGCATAGCAACCTCCAGAACGTAATTGTTCGAAAGATCGTAGGTATGATTTAGTGTGATTGTTGCCGTTATTACGACTTTAGCCCCATTACATCACACCTAAAATGCAATATGATTATAGTTGACTATAAGCAGAGTGAGGGAATGATTATGAAGTTTATCTTTATTGATGCGGAGAATATAGGAGTGCCAGCCGTTACATCTGTAGAAGCAAGTATTTTGGATAAAGTATTTGTTTTTGGTAAAGACCAGAATGTAAAAACTTTATGCCATCAACGCCTTTACAGTAATATAGATAACTACCCATCAGGTAAGGATCAAGCCGATTTTGCTCTGATCGGTTTAGTCTCCAAAATTGCGAGTGAAGTGACACGAGATCAAAGTACTATATTCTTTGAGCTTTTGACAGACGATAGTAAATTACAACAAGCATTTGAATATCAATGTCATCAGTGCAATATACGCTTTAACATTAAGGGTAAATCAGAGGTTAAACCAAATATATCTAGATCGAGTACAGAGGTTGAAAGCCTAGTTTCAGATGCTATAAAATCAGTAGGAGCAGAAGATTTTAAACTCGACAACGTATTCGATAAAGTAGGGCTAGAAACGTCAGTATTTAATACTGAAATAGAAAAATTAAAGACAAAAGGAATTCTTAAGAGAACATCTAAAAAAAAGAGTTTATGGAAGGCAACATTCCCTGCTACTGAATGATTACCTGAATACTATAGTGTGCTAAAAACAAAGCCATAATAGACAAATTTTATCTAAAATTGTTGCTAATTTATGATGTTAGTGAGGATTTTAAAGTGAAACTTGTGTATTTATTCTGTGTTAATTTATTGGTAGTGGTAGCAATGTCAGTTGTAATTCTAGGAAGCGGGACATATTTGCTTTGGTCTGGAGCCATTGATTCTAATTTTGTGATAGATTTTTTCAGGACATCATTAGTAGGGTATTGGTTGACAGGGCTTCTTTTTGGTGTGATGAGCACGTTATTAACCTATGTATTATTAGGGAAAAAACGGTTTATTGCATGGAGTAAAATAAAGTAATAATTAGCTAGTATGATGCTCAACGTGATAGGTATAGATTCTAACTAAGACTAATCGGTAAGTATCTATACGGTATCATGAGTTTTGAAAGTCATAGCTGATCAATGAGCTGAATAGGTATTCTTACCCGCTTTTTTTGATTGATATAAAGCCACATCCGCTCGTTGATACACTTGACTCGTACTAATATCACTCTCTTTAAATGGACTGATCCCTATACTAATGGAGATGTTTAATCCTGAAGAGTTTGCTTGTACTAGCTCATTTAATCTTTTTGCAAAGGCTAATGTTGCTTCTGCTGTACCTTTGAAAATAACGCCAAATTCATCTCCACCAATGCGACCAAATACATCAGTTTGACGAAGCTCTAACTGACAAGTCTCTGTAATTTTTCGTATTACACTGTCACCTACTTGGTGACCAAACTGGTCATTAATTTGTTTAAAATCATCAATATCTAAAATGAGAAAGCTAGTATCTTCTTTATAGCGTTGAAAGTTATAAAAGGCTTCATCTAAACATTTAAATAGCTTTCTGCGGTTAAACGCATTCGATAGTGAGTCAGTCTCGGCTTGGTAGGTTAACTGTTGCTCTAGTTCATAGCGCTGAGTGATATTTCTAGCGACCCATACAACAGCTCGCTCACCATAACGTAAAGAATTGAGGGGACTTACTCGCCCTTCAAACCTTAGCTCTCCAGTTGGACCTGAGCTAGGGTTGATATTGTCAACATCGTATGCTGCGAGTGAATATTCAAAAATTTGTAATTTATTTATCGCAAGGGTTTCTTTAATTCTCTCGATAAACCAATTCGCCTTTTGTTTTGAAAGCACATCAAATAAACTGAAATTCTCTAGAAAAGAACCATCATGATATTGCTCTGCATAATCGCCACCAAACACAGCTGCATATCGTCCGGTCTCAGTTAGAACAAAAACCAAATCAGGTAAGGATGTAATGATTGCTTCGTATTCTTCAAGTCTACTTTTGTCCATAAAAGCTTTCCTAGTAATCTAAGTTCCTAGATGGAAACCAACTAATGCTCATAAAACAACTCATAGTAGCCATAAGTTGGTTGTTTTTCCATCACTATATGCAGTTTTGTTCATATTTGTGATTGTGTCAGATTATTAAGAATTAGCACAGTATGAAGACTTGAAATAATGGCGAATTTACAGGGTAGAGTTAGATAGGGGGGGGAATAAAGGAAGCTTGATGTTTTGAAATAACTTAAGTGATGGATACCATTGATGATATGACCGTTCGAGCCGGCATGAGTCGAACTGCATTACAAATAGAAGGGTTTGTACATAAAATGTTCATATAGTTCAGTTACTCTTATTGTTCAGTAGATTTAATAATCATTAGCATGTAAGTATCTCATTGACGGGACAAAACACTTTGAGATTCAGTAGGGAACTAATCGGCAATGAAAAATACACATTTTATCGAAGTCAAACGATACATGGAGCGTCAGTATTCTATACCTTCAGCTTATATTGATAATCTGAAATCAGCACCACTTAACGGGTTTCCCAATCAATTTGCTGTTCTTGTAGAGGCGTTCGATAAAGAGTGGAGCTTCTTGGTTGATACTAGCAAGTCGAATATCAATATTACAGAAGTTAGATAGCACACATATCGTAATGGTTAATGCTAAATATTGAACTCTTCAACATACTTATTCAATGCTAGCCCTGTTCGAGATTGTTGACATGGCTAGCTTAAACCTGCCCAAAATGCTTTAAGCACACTGTTTATCAAACCGTTGTGAGTATTTCTCATCAGATGCCTTAGTTATTGAGATTTAGAGGCAATAACTTATTATTTAGAGTAGTGTTACTTCTTGATGTGTTTCTTTCAATTAAAGGAACACATCAAAACGGACGATTATGGCAAGGATTCAGATGAACGGATCTTTACTAAGGCTTACACAGGTTTAGCGATAACGCCAAACGTTGTGTTATTCCTTTCTTCTACATCAAAACCATTAACAAACTCAACTACTTCAAAACCATTTGCTTTTAGCTCATTCTGAATGCTTTGATGAGTAAAGTATTGCAGCCAGTTATACACATCCCATGTTCGGTTTTCCTCAATAATAGTGTAGTGATCAAGTGATATTTGTTCATCTTGATAACTAAAAGCATTATGGAAAACATAATGATATTCTTCAGACCAAAAATTTCCCATATAATATGGACCGAAAGCTGATTTCTCATCAAATGCATGAAAAGCTTCTGATGAAAATACATCAAAAACGAAGGTTCCATCGGCTTGCAAAGATTCATGGATCTGACGATATAGGTGCTGCCTTTGTTGCAAAGAAAGGGCGCACAAATCACAGTAAATCAGAGATATCAAGTCTTGTTGCTTTGGCAGTTTATCCTCAAGGTAGTTTGCTTCTTGATAACAGATATCTAGTTTTTTATCTTTTGCAGACTTGATTGCGAATTCAATCGAATTTTTGGAAAAATCTAATCCCACCACTTTTGCGCCAAGAGCTGCATATTTTTCTGCGTATAGACCGGGACCACACCCAAGATCACAAACAGATTTTCCATTAAGTTCAAACTTGCTATTTAGCCAGTTCACCACTCTCTCTATTGCAATTAAAGGACGAGATGCCATAGGGGTTTCTTGGCTTAAATGCGCTTGAAGCATTTGATTTGCTAAATGTGGTTCCGTCCACAACTGTTTAGCTGTGTATTTTGAAAATGGTGAGGGTTTTTCATGGATATTAACGAGTTCTTTATACATGCTGGTGCTCTAACTGGAACAATTTAGTTTAAGTGCCGTATTATATAGTGAAGAGAGTATGTAGTGGTCACCTTTTATAGCGGTTTAACTTAAAAGATCTATTATCGCTATCTAAAAAACATTTTGATACTTGACCTGTCCCCCCTGTGTCAGGCTAGTTGTCACTGTTAAAAATTAACCAATCAGAGGGGCGGTAACAGAGAAAATATATCTCGTTACTCACAAGAAAGAAAAGAAGCAGTATTGAAAAAGTTGTTGCCCCCACACTCTCGCTCTGTGGTCGAAGTAGCAAAAGAAGAAGGCATCTGCGATGCGACACTGTATTATTGGCGTAAACAACTTCGAGAATCAGGAGCCGTTGTGCCAAATAGTCATACCCCTTCAGAGCATTGGTCTGCGCAAACTAAGTTAGCCATTGTCGCTGCGACGTTTTCTATGACAGAAAACGAATTAAGCCAGTACTGTCGTGAAAACGGGCTGTACCCAGAAGAAGTCCAGCAGTGGCGCAGCGAATGTATGCAGGGATTCATGTCATCGAAGGAACGTGAAGCCGAGGCAAAGAAACAAGCTAAAGCCGACAAGCATGAAATCAAAGAATTGAAGAAAGAGCTTCGCTTTAAAGAGAAAGCGTTAGCAGAAACGGCAGCCTTGTTGGTGCTAAGAAAAAAGCTGAGGGCCTTTTACGGGGAAGAGCCAGAGGACTACTAACCTCAACCGAAGAAAGGCAAAATATCGTTGCGCTCATCCATGAAGCATGTCAGAGCGGCAGTCGCTTAGAGCGAGCG
>NZ_MCUV01000012.1:0-4272 GCF_002873395.1 Vibrio sp. 10N.286.49.B3
ACATATAATTGCGTTATTGTATTACAAATATAATTTATATAAAAAAACCTTTATTACCTGTAGACAGTGTAATAAAGGCTATTTAAATATTATGCTTAATGACTATTGAGATACTTTCGCTTGATTCAATGACACTTTATTAGGTTCATCTCTATCTTGAACAACCACAACCAATAGGCCAGCAAATACCATTGCACATCCACCAAGAACTAAAGACATCATTGTATCACCATCAAATGCCCAACGAGTGAAGAAGCCTAAAATACCTGCTGCTAATATTTGAGGTAATACAATAAAGAAATTGAATACACCCATATAGAAACCTACTTTTCTAGAAGGTAACGCACCCGCCAAAATAGCGTATGGCATGCATAAAATACTTGCCCAAGCAATACCAACACCAACCATATTAAGCATCAACATATTTGGATCCGTGACTAGTGAGATTGAAGCTAAGCTAACACCACCGATAATCAATGCCATACTATGTACAAATTTTCTGCTCGTGCGCTCAGCTACCCAAGGAAGAGCAAATGCCGCTATCGCTGAAATACCGTTGTATGCAGCAAAACACAAACCAACCCAGTCAGCACCTTCATTATATAGAGCCGAGCTAGAATCTGTGGCACCAAAAATACCGGATGTAACCGCTGAAGTGGTATAAATCCACATCGCAAACAAAGCAAACCAAGAGAAAAATTGCACCAATGCTAATTGCATCATTGTTTTCGGTATAGCGCGTAAATCAGAAATAATTTCAGCTAAAGTTGCTTTTTCTTCTGATTCAGATTCCTCAGTAACGCCTTCAAATCTGTCCATCTCTTCTGGTGAATATTCTTGCGTTTTCATTACTGTCCATATAATTGAACCGAGGAAAACGACAGCGCCACAAATAAAGGAAACTTTAATTGAATCCGGAATCACACCTGGAGGAGCCGTATTTGAAACACCAAATACATTCGTCACAACATAAGGCATTGCAGAAGCGATAACGGAACCGACACCGATAAAGAAAGTTTGAACGGCAAAACCTCTTGTACGTTGCTCTGAAGGTAAATTATCAGCAACTAACGCTCGAAATGGTTCCATTGAGACATTAATCGACGCATCTAAAATCCATAACATACCCGCTGCAACCCATAAATATGGAGAGTAAGGCATGATTATCAATGCTAATGAAGACGCAATTGCACCAGCTAAAAAGAAAGGACGTCGACGCCCTAAAGGAGTCCAAGTTCGATCACTAAAATAGCCAATAATCGGCTGTATAAAAAGCCCGGTTAACGGTGCTGCAAGCCATAATATAGGAATTTGATCAATGCTTGCCCCTAATGTTTCAAAAATTCGGCTGACATTGGCATTTTGTAATCCAAACCCAAATTGAATACCGAGAAAACCAAAACTCATGTTCCAAATCTGCCAAAATGACAAGCGAGGCTTATTCATTAACTTTTGTCCTTGTAAATTAATTGTAACCAGATAATCAATACTAAGCCCTACGATATGCGACTTACATTGCGCTTTTTGCTCGAAAGGCATCCTAATGAAGCACGCCCTATACATACCGTGAGCAAAATCACAACCAACCACACGGTTTGCGTTATTTATTTCATATGTTTGAAATTTAAGCAGGTAAAATGTGATACGAATCAATATTCTAGGGAGTACGGTAATCTATTGCATTACAAATACTGCATTTAATCAGTCAAATTTAACCTATCAAATGTTAAAACACTGTATAATCATCTATCCATAAAATGTGGATTAACGCGTTTTCGTTCATATAAATAGAATCCCTACTGGCACCATCACTCTATTTATTCCGTATATTATCTTAATATTTCACTACATTAGGCTGCTCTATTTATGCAAAGCTCTCTCAACTGGAAACCGATCCTCCTTGCCTGCTTAACGATCAGTATTGGTCAACTCAGCATGGGTTTGGTTTTTCCGTCTTTACCTTGGATTGCAAAAGACTTTTCGATTTCCATTGATGAAGCTCAATTATTAGTCGCTATCTATTTGCTTGGTTTTGGTCCTTCTCAGTTTATTTATGGTCCAATCTCCGATGCCATTGGTCGTCGTGGCGTGCTACTTGCTGGTTTAATTCTGTCTTTAATTGGTTTATTACTGCTTATATTAGGCAGTCACTCTTTCAATCTATTGATACTTGGGCGCTTTATCCAAGGAATAGGAACCGGATGTTGCGCTGTTTTAGCAAGAGCATCGATTAGAGATTCTTATTCTGGTCAGCAACTTCCTTTAGCGCTCTCGTATATTATGATGGTTGCCTCCTTTACTCCGATTGTCGCTCCTGTTATTGGCGGGTTTATTAACCACTTAGCTGGTTGGTTAGCGGTATTTATCACTCTGTTCTCTTACATCGCTATCGTTTGGGTTTTACTGTTTTTCCTTTTCAAAGAGACAATGAATACCCCAAGTAAAATCCCACCTGTACCAGTAATCTTGGGTAACTATAAAACGCTGATAACATCACGCTACTTTTTAAGCTTTGCCAGTATCAGTTGGCTTAACTTTAGTTTGGTGGTAACAACCATCTCACTGATGCCTTTTATTATGCAAAATACCATCGGCATGACATCAGGTGAATACGCATTGTGGGCTTTGATCCCGACCTGCGGCTTACTTATTGGTAGCTTTATATCCAGCCGTGTTAGACCTATCATCGGCACAAAATCGATGCTGCTTACTGCCTCAGGTGTTCAAATCATCTCAGCATTATGGCTATTCTTTGCCCCTATCGATCCATTAATGCTGATGCTTGGGCAATTTTTCATGGTACTTGGTAATGGTATCTCTTTGCCTTGCTCACAATCTCAAGTAATGCTGCCTTTCAAACGACAAGCAGGCACTGCAGCCGCTCTTTCTGGTGGTGCACAAATGATTATCTCATCACTGGTTAGTATGACGTTGTTAAAAATGGGGCTACAGGAAGCGTGGCAACTGGGTATTGTTATTGGTGTATTTGCTGTAATCGGTATCTACAACATCATTGAAGGCTTTAAAGCGACCCCACCAACTCCGTAAAATTTATGCTAAGGGTAATTTGTAAGACATGAAATTAAGTAAACGACTTCAACAAATAGAAAGCATGGTAGGTTCTGAGTATCAACATATTTGGGACTGCTGCTGCGATCATGGCTATCTAGGCGCAGCACTGCTCTCTCGCCCAGTGAAATCCATGGTGCATTTTGTTGATATAGTGCCTAAATTGATGTTGGAATTAGAAGAAAACTTACAACGTTTTTTCCCAAAAAACCCACACGAGGAATCATCTTTTAGCAAAGATTTATCTAACCGCTGGCAAGTACACTGTCATGATGTTGCAGCGCTGCCATTACAAGAATACCCTGGCAAACATCTCATTATCATTGCAGGGGTTGGTGGCGATCTCATGATGACGTTTATTGCAGCGCTGCATGAAAACCATCCATCATTAGACTTTGATCTGCTACTTTGCCCTATTCACCATCAATATCATCTACGCCAGCAGTTGCAGCAATTAAACTTCAGCCTTAATGCCGAGTATCTTATTGAAGATAACCAACGCATATATGAGGTACTTTTTGTTAGCAATGAAAGTAATGATTTAGCACCGGTTTCGACAACGGGCGAATCTATTTGGCAACCCGATAATCAAAAACAAGCGGATGTAGCCCAGCGATATTTGGACAAAACCTTAGTGCATTACCAAAAAATGCAACGAAACAATAAAAATGATGTACAAAATATTGTTGATGCTTACAAATTAATAACGATTAAGTGATGTGAATAGGTAGAGAGGATATTTAAATTTCTGAATATTTGATACATAGTCTTAATTATTAACAATGGTAATATAGGTTACTAATTATATTAAATATTCAGAATGCAAACCCGAATTAGATTGATAATCTCCTATCAATTATTTTTTAAAATACAAATGAATTACTTTTTCTTTGCGACGTTATTTACTTTACGATTTTGAAACCAAAAACGTTTACGACCGATTGAACGAGACATGATTGTCCTTATTTAATTTATTAACCACAATATTTTGGCATAGCAAATCTAAACCAACATAATCGTGATCTATATAATATATCTTTAAATTTTATTTATAACGAGGTTAATACAAAACTTAACAAGATGTGCGAGCAGATATTTGAAGTGTTCAGATTTTTTGAAAGTGACGCAAATAGTCTATCAACCACTTGCGTCAACTAACGAAATTATAGTGCGATTACGTTCGCAGCTTGAAGACCTTTTTGG
>NZ_MCUV01000012.1:5013-77647 GCF_002873395.1 Vibrio sp. 10N.286.49.B3
AAGACCTTTTTGGCCTTGCTCAACTTCGAAAGATACTTTTTGGCCATCTTTTAAAGTTTTGAAACCTTCTGAAGCGATTGCACGGAAGTGTACGAATACATCAGCACCGCCATTGTCTTGAGTAATAAAACCGAAACCTTTCTCTTCGTTGAACCATTTTACTAAACCAGTAGTTGCATTAGACATAGTGTGTCCCTTAATATTTTATTAATACATTTATCGAAAAATTGTGAAACGCTGATATTTGAATTATTGAATGTGACGAGAAGCTAAGGGAAATACTGAGGATAACAATTACGAAGAAATACTGAGGATTTACTTTTACTTGATGTTTCATTAATAACCCTGAACAACAGAGCGAGGTGGATATTACCCTGTTTTTTGGATTTGTAAAGCGTTATTAAAATAATATTTTATTTCTTTTTATTATTAAAAAAAGCAACCATACGCGAAGGTGTCACCTTTCTAGCCACTTTAGGTGCTAATTTCTTACCTGTTGTGACTACTCTATTCGCTTGATTTCTCAATGAAACGCCTCGTACTATTGTTTCAATCCGCTGACGATTGCGTTGAACATGACTCGCCTGCTCCACACCATCAATTAGCACTTGCTTCAAAGTATCCACCCCAAAACTTGGTTTATTTTTTGCTACGGACAGAGGGAAAGCAAGGTCGGTATTGAGAAGTTGCTGGTTATAAGTCACAGCTTGAGCGATGATTGCTGCTTTTTCACCGACTGGATTTTCAATATCATAAGGTGGAGACCATTCTGAGGTAGGGCTAAGCTTGTCAACCTGGTTAACCGCAGCAAAGATGATTGGTTTTTTACGAGAAATATTCTCTTGTGCCAAGTAAAAATCTTCAAATTGAGCACACAAACGTTTATCCAACTCTCGAGCAGACTGATTGGCCTTAGTCACCCATAAGATAAGATCTGCCTCTGTCATCTCTTTTAACATTTGAGCGCTTGTTTTTTCACTACCGTCTAAGCCTTTAGTATCAACGATTCGTACTTCATGCTCGTTAAGATTGGTTTGATAGACCGTTGAGTTATCTGTTGAGGGTAATGGATCAACCTCGGCAATATTATGCTCTTGAAGCACATTGATTATCGATGACTTCCCACTTCCGGTCTGACCCACGAGAACAACACGAATAGGCTCTAAGTCTGGAGCGAGACGCTGAGCATCTCGCTTCGTAACTTGTGAACATTGAATATCGCCCTCTTCAAAACTAAACCGTCCGCTGTATAAGTCGATAGCAACGGCTGTAACTTCATCTAATAGCGCCTCTTTCGCTTTACTCTGCATGTCATCAGCAAAGCCTTTTGTCATCGCAGACGTTGCTTGCTGTTTAGCTAAATCAGACACCACTTTTAATGGATTGAAATACAGGTTTTTGACATGATTAGCCCAAATAGCGCCATGAATGATGCGTTGGCCTGTTTCGCCATACTGCTCATAAGCTTCATAGCCCGCCTTAATATAAGAAACCTTTAAGTATTCAATCGCTGGTATATTTTCTTTAATCACCATTTTATAGCGACGGCTCACCTCTTCAAATAACTTCAAGGCTTCTGGTATCGAGAAATCTAAGGTTTTTTTATCAAATTTTTCCGCCACAAACGCTAACACATCAAGCCCTAACACATCGAGGTCACGCCATTGAGGCTCGGCTTGTAAACGCTGACGAGAATAGCTTTTTGTTGCCTGCCAAATAGCTAATTCTTGTTGAGACCAATCATCTGAAACTTTGACCAAACTATCATCTAAATCCTCTTTGCTATCCGACAAACCCTTATTTTTACGTTGAGACGCACGATTGACGACATAAAGAGGGAGAGTCACGAGTAAAGAACTAACCGCAATAGATAAAGACAAGATCAGAATATGACCATGCTGAAAAGCCAATACAAAGCCAAAACCCATAGTAATGACGATCGGCAATACTGCGGAAATGATCGCAATGCCCCACTTACCGCCCGATAAATCAGAGAGTAGACGATAGAAACCTTTAATCTTCATCATAACCAGATACTGCCTTTCCTTTTCTTAATGCATTTTTATATAACGTTTGCATCTTTTGTTGGGAAACAGGTTCTCCCTTACTCTTATGATAAAAATAAAAGCAAGCTGCTCGCCCTAAACCATAAGTAGTACCAAAACTCATCGCAGCTGCCGTCACAGAGCCAACGGTTTGTCCATAAACGGGAATAAATTTAACCAGTTGTCTTGCACCTAATTTAATTGAATACTGCATGGCAAAACTACTGCCTAATGTAGCCACTAATTCACCAAGGATGCGTTTATTCCACTCTACGCCATATTGATTTGCTAAACTGTGCAACATTTTTGCTTGGAGAGTCGGTACAGTAACCAATCCAACCGCTGGGACTAAATCACTCACACCTGCGCTGCCAGCGTACCAAAGTATCTCTTTCTCTACCTGATTAAAATTACTTTCTTCTATACTTGAATGCGTTTTATCTATTACCATCATTTCAATAATTGGGAGCAACTTAATTAAGCTATCTATAAGGTGACTACTGTGGTCATCTGAATACTTATCTGCGTGAAAATCAACGGTGACCGTTGCAAAATCCTTTCCCCATATACCGGCAACTTGGCTATGATTAAAAGCAATTAAGCGCGCTCGCTCACTCTCATCGACAAGTTGCACACCGCTATGTACTAACAACAACTGACGAATGATTTTTTGTTTTTTGATTCGCTTTAGTGCCGCAAGTAAAGAAGATTGCTCGGGATCATCGGCCTTCATAACCACAACTAACCCATGACTTGACGGGTTTATCGCATCTAAATCATCACTTGGATCGTACTCCGCCTCTCCTAAGCCTCTTGTATCAAGAAATCGCATCACAGGTTTTTCTTGAGGAAAATCATAAGCTTGCGCAGTCATGGTACATGGAGCAAAGCCATTCCCGACTTCAACAGATGAAAGCCCAGTAATCGATTGGATCAGTGACGATTTACCTGCACCGGTTTTGCCAAGTAACCATAAAGTAGGTAAATGCTGGCACTGATAGTCACAAGCTTGAAGCAAATCAGGGTTCTTACTTGGGTTCAAAGCCTTTTTTATTTTATCAAACATACCCCCCCTCCCTTAAATCTTCTTTGTTTCATACACTTGATAGCAATTAAAATAATAGTATTTTTTTTCTCATTTCCAGCAAACAGATATGAATTATGATGCACCTGATATATAGTATGTCATGCCACCAATAACACAATACTTTAGCAGATGAATATCATTTATAAGTCAGGAACAATACTACTTATCACTAGTTTACTTGTCATTTTATTCCAAATAAGTACTGAAAAGACATTTAACTTACTTGATTACCCTACCACCCTTTTTGGCGATGAAGAAAATAACGGTGGCAATACAAGAGTCTCCATTTTAAAAGGTGCTGACGATATCACTTATGAATGCCAACTTGGTGACCAGTATGCTTGGCCATTTTGTGAGTATGAGTTTACCTTGTCTGATGATGGCAAAAATGGTGTCGATTTGCGCCTGTATGATGTTGCTGAACTTAATATGAGCTTCTATGTTGGCGGGGAATTACTACAAGGTGAACCTGTTCGTATTTATATAAAGCAGTATGATTCCTCGCTGCCACCAAGCGCGGGGTTCAAAGCAAACCTTATTGAAATTGATGCGAACACCTCTAATGATGCCGTTAAAATGCCTCTAAAATACATGCGTACTGCTGACTGGTGGCGCTATGAGCATAGTATCCCCTTTGAAAAAGCTCACACCGAACGTAGCAATATTGTTTCTATCTCGATATCAACCCCAGATAAAGCTAAGGTAGGCACTTATAAAGTCATTATTCACTCTTTTGTTTTAAAAGGTAAGTATATACACAACCAAACTTTATACTTATTTCTCTCAATTGCCTGGGCTACCTTTGGTATTTCAGTTTTGATGGCTGCTTTCATAAATTACAGAAAAGAGTTATCGCAACTACAAGTCAACAACACAAACTTGCAAAAGTTAAATCAAAAATACAAATCGTTATCGACTTATGATGCATTAACTGGCGCACTAAACCGAAATGGTAGTGCAGAGCTGACGCAATTAATTGGTAAAGGTTTAGGTGGAATGGGCGTTATCTATATTGACCTAGACCACTTTAAACAGCTCAATGACAACTACGGACATCATATCGGTGATCAAGTGTTACAATCATTTGCACGTTTATGCCATAACTATCAATATCAAAATAAGCATCTGATCCGCTGGGGTGGTGAAGAGTTCATGTTATTTATTGAAAATGCTTCTGAAGATGAGAGTTACCAACACGCTAGTGAACTATTAGCCGCAATGCGAGAAGTGGACTGGCCTTACGATATTCATCTTACCTGCTCAATTGGGGTTACCAACTGCAAAGATATCAAGTATTTTGATTTAGCGATCCAGCAAGCTGATAAGGCGATGTATCATTCGAAGAAAAATGGCAGAAACCAAGTAACGAAATGGTCTTCGATTATAGAGAAAGTATAAAAGATTAATGCTCCTCACTGATAATGTTAATCAGCGAGAAGTAGATTAGCGACTTAGCTAGTATGAACAATGGCGCTATTCATTTTCTAACTTAATCGTATTGAATCAACTCAATACGCTCACTGTCAGGACCAAGGACGAAAGCGATCGTACCTGTCATACCACGTGCGCTTACAGGCGTTGGTGGTGTTACTGCTGTTGCACCCGCTTCTAGAGCCGTGTTGTAAACTGCTTCAATTTCAGTAACCACAAGGCCAAAATGGTTAATTGGTTGTTGGTATGCTTGACGCTCTGACTCTACACCATCACCAAACATTTCGATGATACCACCAGCGTCATCTTCTAGCATGACACCAGCCATATCGATAGTCATCGAGCGCTCACCTGAACCTAATGTCATCGTATCCCAACGTGTTTTCACTTTGAAATTAAATGCTTCATTATAGAACTCAATTGAACGGTCAAGATCGATAACTCGTAGTGCTACGTGGTCAAGACGTACAACAGATTGTGTTGATTGAGCAGTTGCTTGAGCATCTGATTGTGCGGTTGCGATTGCAGGTGCTAGAGAAATAAGAGTAGCAAGAAGTAAACTAGCTATGCTTTTCATGAGGATTATCCTTTAATTGAAATTATCCTTATTTTATCGATAGTTAGATTTATACAACAGGTCACTTCATGCCATCAGATACTCAGCATAAAAAGACCTGAATTGACATACACTTGTGGGTATAGTCATTTCAGACCTTTTTTAAGAAATATAGCTCATTAGATTAACGCTATTTTAGAGGATCGTTATCTGGTAAGGCTCGATGTATCCACAATGCTAAGCGTTTTTTGATATTCGCACCATCAAGCTTGCCAGCAGGAAGTGGCGTTATTTGGTTCACTTCAACTAAGAACAAATAGACTGCTTTAATCGTTGTCGGTTGTGATGTACTAGATAAATCAAAACCTTGCAGCTTTGCCATTTTTAAACCGACTTCTACTGCTTTTTTAACTAACTTATCCTCATTAAGGATCTTCGCCGTTTTTGACATATCACCACTACCCTCGCTATCCATTAGAGTGTTCAGTATATCAAACCAATATGATGGCTTGATTACCTTGATCTCAAATTGAAGATTTTTTAACGATAAATAAAGAACATTTTTCAACCTCAATCGCAAACTTGTAAGAATCCCCATGACTTTGCTAGATAATCGACCAGAGGCTACTAATATTTGTCTATCGAGAGGCGATTTATAAAATAGATACCGATAAGTTCAATAAAATACGTAAAGGGAATGAAGATGAATTCAGAACAAGAATCTTTGATACAAAATTTTGATGTTGTGATCTTACATGGTCGAGTGATGGATCCTGAAACAAAATTCGATGCAGTCAGAAATGTTGGTATTAAAGATGGAAAAATAGCCGCCATAACTGAAGAAGCAATTCAAGGCAAAGAGACCATCAATGCTAGAAATCATGTCGTTGCCCCTGGTTTTATTGATGGTCATCAGCACTGTATGGAACCTTACGCTTATCGCCTAATGTTACGAGATGGGCGTACTACCATTCTAGATTTAGAAGTTGGTGCACATGGTTCTAAAATCGATGAGTTCTATAAAGCTCGTGAAGGTAAAGCACCTCTTAATTTCGGTGCCGCTGTTGCTCATGAATTTGCCCGCGCAGAAGTCTTAGATGGTTTTAATTATTGGAAGTATCTAAATACACCTGATGCCGCAAATTCACGTAAAAGTGACGGTTGGACAAAAACAAGACCGACCCTCGAACAAGGTAATCAAATATTAGCGGTATTAGATGAAGGACTGCGCCAAGGTGGTATCGGTATTGGGTCGACCGTTGGTTACATGCGTGAAGGTGTATCAACTCGTGAAATCTATGAATTACAAAAATTATCAGGGTTATATGGTCGTCAGATAGGTATGCACTTTAGGGGGACTCCTGGTGATGATGTTGCTGAGGTAAACGGCATTCAAGAAATGTTAGCTAATACTGCTGCTCTTGGTTCACCAGCTATTGCATGTCACTTTAATAATCCTGGCTATAACTTAGTTCATGAGCTACTCGTCAAAATGCGAGAGCGAGGTTATAACGTTTGGGGAGAAATATACCCTTATGCCGCTGGCTCTACTGCCCTCAATGCCGTTTTTCTTGAGCCTGGTATTTGGGTTAAAAGCCTAGGTTATAAATACGAAGAAACCGTTCAAGATGTAGAAACAATGGAGTTTTATACTGAGGAAAGTCGTATTGAAATGCTGAAAAAAGAGCCAACTCGGGCTGTTATTGTTTATAAAATGCCAGAAAGTGCTATTGTCGATTGGTTAAAAATGCCTGGTGTTGCTATTGGCAGTGATGGCATGCCTTTGTTCCCCGATACTGGTTTAGACAGAAATACCCCCTTTGAAGATTATCCAAATACTCACCCTCGTTTTGCTGGAGCCTTTGCTAAAACATTACGCTTGGGGCAAGACAATAATATTCCATTAATGCAACTCGTTGCCATGACCTCTTACAATTATGCAAAGCCTCTTGGTGATATGGGGTTAAAATCGATGCAAGTTCGTGGTCGAGTTCAAGTTGGAATGGTCGCTGATATTACGATCTTTAGCCCTGAAGATGTACAGGATAACGCAACGTATACGCAAGGGGTTATCCCATCCACCGGGATCCCATATGTACTGGTTAATGGTGTGATTGTGGTTAATGAGTCAAAATGCCTACCCGATAATATCAACCCTGGTCAAGCCATTCGCTTTGAACCCATAACAGAAACTAAACTTGTACCCTTAACGATCGATAGCTGGAATAAAGAGTTTTATGTTATTCCTGATGACTTTGGTGGTGCAGCAATGAAATGTTGTGATTTTGCTGATGATCCAGGACATAAGCATTAAATATAGGTACTGACTAACAAAAAAAGCGAGCCACTTGGGCTCGCTTTTTAATATTCTAAAGACTAATGAAGTTTATAGCAATTCAACTGATTGTTGAGCAATTACAAACTCTTCATTAGTTGGGATAACAATGGCAACAGGAGAGTCTGCTTGAGTAATAACGCCTTGTGCACCAAAACGTGCAGCTTCGTTGGCTTTTTCATCTTCTTTGTAGCCTAAGATTTTTAGGTAGCTTAAGATTTCACGACGAATTAGCAGTGCGTTCTCACCAATACCACCAGTGAAGATAATTGCGTCTAGAGAATCTAAAGACACCATGTAAGAAGAGATGTATTTAGCAACACGGTAAGTAAACACTTGGAATGCGAGTTTCGCTTGCTCATCACCCGCTTCCATTGCTTCTAGGATACCGCGAGCATCACTAGTCAGACCTGATACGCCTAGGAAACCTGATTTTTTGTTCAGTGTTTCAAATACTTGCTCTGGCTCCCAACCTTTTTTGATAAGGAACTCGATGATGCCTGGGTCTAAATCACCACAACGTGTACCCATCATAAGACCAGATAGTGGTGTGAAGCCCATGCTCGTATCAACACTTTGGCCATCACGGATTGCACATACTGATGCACCGTTACCAAGGTGAACAGAAATGAAGCTGCTTTCTTCGATTGGCTTGTTAACCACTTTTGCTGCTTCACGGCTTACGAAGTAGTGACTTGTACCGTGGAAACCGTAGCGACGAATACCATAATCAGTATAAAGTTCACTTGCAATAGCACCAGTGAATGCTTTCTTAGGCATTGTTTGGTGGAATGCCGTATCGAATACAGCAAATTGTGGTAATGCAGGGAATGATTCAATTGCAGCTTCAATACCAATAGCGCCGGCAGGGTTATGCAAAGGTGCTAGGTCAGCTAGGTTTTTAATTTCGGTTAATACTACGTCATCAATTTTAACCGTTGATGTGAATTTCTCACCACCGTGAACAATACGGTGGCCAACAGCAACAAGTTTATCGGTTAGGCTTAATGTATCAACTAAATCAACGATACGGTTGATTGCGTGTTTGTGGTGCTCAGAGTCAGCCGTGATTGCTTCTTCTGTTTTTTCACCATTAAACTTCCAGCTAATTACGGCTTCTGGCATACCGAAGCACTCACCTAAACCACTCACTACAGCATCACCCGTTTGTGAATCGATTACTGCAAACTTAAGAGAAGAGCTACCTGAGTTGATAACTAATACTAACGAGTTAGACATGTGAAAATATCCTATTTCTGACTGATGTGGTAAAGCACAGTGCTTCCTGATTTGTAGTACCTATTATTCAATAATTTTTGAATGTTTCAACTTTATTTTATGCATAACTCGATAAGAAACCATTATATATTGATCTAGATCAATATTGACTTTGTTTCTATCACTGAAATATATCACCAATTATTTATGCACAATTAAATTGCTTTATATTTAGGCACTTTATGTATTATTAGTCGAAACACTGTCAAATTGATACTAATAAATTCAAATTACTCAACTAAATTTGATGATAATGACTAAAAAGCAGATGTTATTGCTGAGATTAATCGATGGATTAAAATTTAGTTAGCGATTTTACCATCCATAAGTATACAGCCAATCCATCCTCTCAAACTGTTATAAAGCTCCATATCATAACGTCAATGAATGTAATCGACTCTTATTCAAGCTCTATTTACTCTTTAATGATAGAAAAGTGAGCATTTAAACTGTAGACATCACAAAAATGATAAGAAATGTGACTTCGCCCTTACGTTTTATCTTCCTATTGTATTACAATATGCCTATAGACAATAAAGCATTACCAACTATGAGAGAGTTCGTATGAGCAATGACAAAGCGTTAGATGCTATCAGAAAGATGAAGCTGGAGAATGATACTTCAGCTGGTAATCTTGTAGATCTACTTCCAATTGAAGTACAAAAACGTGATTTTGACCTATCATTCCTAGATAACTTGAGCGAAGCGCGTCCTCGCCTTCTTGTTCAATCTGAAGATCTAGCTGAATTCAAAGCAAAAGTAAAAGCTGATGAATCTCACTGCATGTTCGATGATTTCTTCACAAAATCGACAGTTAAGTTCCTTGAGACTGCTCCTTACGAAGAGCCTCAAGCTTACCCTGCAGAGACAGTAGGCAAAGCATCTCTATGGCGTCCTTACTGGCGTCAAATGTACGTTGATTGCCAAATGGCGCTTAACGCAACACGTAACCTAGCTATCGCTGGTGTTGTTAAAGATGATGAAGATCTTATTGCTAAAGCAAAAGCTTGGACTCTAAAACTGTCTACTTACGATCCAGAAGGCGTGACTTCTCGTGGCTACAACGATGAAGCAGCATTCCGCGTAATCGCAGCAATGGCTTGGGGTTATGACTGGCTACATGGTTACTTTACTGATGAAGAACGTCAGCAAGTTCAAGATGCACTAATCGAGCGTCTTGACGAAATCATGCACCACCTGAAAGTAACGGTTGATCTACTGAACAACCCACTAAACAGCCACGGTGTTCGTTCTATTTCTTCTGCTATCATCCCTACGTGTATCGCGCTTTACCACGATCACCCGAAAGCAGGCGAATACATCGCATACGCACTAGAATACTATGCAGTACACTACCCACCATGGGGCGGTGTAGACGGCGGTTGGGCTGAAGGTCCTGATTACTGGAACACACAAACAGCATTCCTAGGTGAAGCATTCGATCTATTGAAAGCTTACTGTGGCGTAGATATGTTCAACAAGACATTCTACGAAAACACTGGTGATTTCCCACTTTACTGCATGCCAGTTCACTCTAAGCGTGCTAGCTTCTGTGACCAATCATCAATCGGTGATTTCCCAGGTCTAAAACTGGCTTACAACATCAAGCACTACGCTGGTGTTAACCAAAAGCCTGAGTACGTTTGGTACTACAACCAACTTAAAGGTCGTGATACTGAAGCTCACACGAAATTCTACAACTTCGGTTGGTGGGACTTCGGCTACGATGATCTTCGTTTTAACATCCTTTGGGATGCACCAGAAGAGAAAGCGCCTTCAAACGATCCACTGTTGAAAGTATTCCCAATCACTGGTTGGGCTGCATTCCACAACAAGATGACTGAGCGTGATGAGCACATCCACATGGTGTTCAAGTGTTCTCCGTTTGGCTCTATCAGCCACTCACACGGTGACCAAAACGCATTCACACTGCATGCATTTGGTGAAACACTGGCTTCAATCACTGGTTACTACGGTGGTTTCGGTGTTGACATGCACACTAAATGGCGTCGTCAAACGTTCTCTAAAAACCTTCCACTATTCGGTGGTAAAGGTCAATACGGCGAGAACAAGAACACGGGCTATGAAGGTCACCAAGATCGCTTCTGTATCGAAGCTGGCGGTACAATCTCTGACTACGACACAGAATCTGATGTGAAAATGGTTGAAGGTGATGCGACGGCTTCTTACAAGTACTTCGTTCCTGAAATCGAATCTTACAAGCGTAAGATCTGGTTCGTACAAGGTAAAGTATTCGTAATGCAAGACAAAGCAACACTTTCTGAAGAGAAAGATATGACTTGGTTAATGCACACTACGTTTACAAATGAAGTCGCTGATAAAGCATTCACTATCCGTGGTGAGAACGCACATCTAGACGTGAACTTCATCAACGAATCTCAAGACAACATCACTTCTGTGACAAATGTTGAAGGTTTCGGCGAAGTTGACCCATACGAATTCAAAGATCTAGAAATCCACCGTCATGTTGAAGTGGAATTCAAAGCATCTAAAGAGCACAACATCTTGACTCTTCTTGTTCCTAATAAGAACGAAGGCGAGCAAGTTGAAGTTTCTCACAAATTAGTGGGTAACACGCTTGAATTGACAGTTGATGGCGAAGTAGTCACTATCGAGCTATAAACGACAATTAACCGTTATATTCTTAAGCCTCAGTGATTTCACTGGGGCTTTTTTGTCTCTATCACTATCTACTCACAAAACGACAGGTATAAAAAAGCCTCTGTATAAGCAGAATACAGAGGCAAAGCTTAGTCAAATTCACTAATCAAATTTTGTTCTCATTTCCCCCCGAAAAATCAAACTGGTAGCGCGTCGTATAGTTATATTCTTGATCTGGATATAAAATACAATTCTCTTGCTTAAAATTTATATGATTAGGTGAATCTGGTAAGAACTGAGATTCTAGCGCAATTCCAGCGTAATTGTTATAGTTATCACCCTTTCGATTCGGTGTTCCGGATAACCAATTACCGGTATAAATCTGCACACTAGGTTTATCTGTTATTAAACAAAGGCTTACTTTATCATCTGGTGAAGTTAATCTGACCGCATACTCTTCATTTTTAACCAACAAAAAGGCATGATCATAACCATTCGTTAATTTTTGCTGCTCATCAATTAGCCAATCTGTTTTGATTTCCTTCGCTTTCGTAAAGTCAAAACTGGTATCAAACACAGATTTCAACTCACCATAAGGAATTCCCACCTCATTAACAGGTAAGTAAGTCTCTGACTTTACTTGCAACTGATGGTCTAAACAATCAAAGTCTGACTCCGCGCCTAATAGATTAAAATACGCATGGTTGGTTAAATTAACTGGCGTTGCTTTATCTGTTTTGCCGCGATAGCGAATAATGACTTCATTATCAGAAGTTAATTCATAGCAAACAGAAACCACTAATTGCCCAGGGAACCCTTGATCACCATCTTCTGATACTAATTTAAATTCAACATAGTCCGTATTTTGTTTAACTATTTCCCATCGCCTTTTATCAAAACCATCCACTCCACCATGTAGGCAATTACCGGCTTGATTAATTGATACCTGATAAGCAATACCATCAATATCAAACTGACCAGCAGAAATTCGGTTAGCATAACGACCAACGGTAGCGCCCAGATAACATTTTTGCTGATAAAAATCGTCAATGGTGGACACACCCAGCAACACTTCCCTATTTTGCTGTGCCATTGGTAGCCTGCAACTTAGCCATGTCGCACCAATATCCATAAACACCACACTCATGCCATGAATATTAGTCAGCTGCACTAAATTAGCCTTATGACCATCAGTTGCTACACCTTGTCTCATTGTAGTGAAAAGAGGTGATTGAATTTTATCGATATTTTCCATACTTATTACCTGGGACGCATTCATAGTAATACTCTTAATTATAAAGTAACGACACCAGCACCCTCTTTTGCCTGGCATATATAAATGGACTCTTTCAAACCAGTTTGTGCTTGGTATTGCGTTTCAACTGCAGCAATTAAACCATCAACCATTGTAGGTTTCACTAAGGCAACAATACAACCACCGAAACCACCGCCAGTCATACGCACCCCACCTTCAAGACCAATTTCTGCTTTAACAATATCAACTAATGCATCAACTTCACGAACAGTAATTTCAAAATCATCACGCATAGAAACATGCGATGCTGCCATTAGGCTTGCTAACTCAGTCATATTATTTTCCGACAGGGCTTTAGCTGCTGCAATGGTACGATCATTTTCGCTGATCACATGTTTTGCACGTTTAGCGACAACAGGATCAAGTTGCACCTGACTCGATTCAAACTCACTTAGGCTGATATCGCGCAGCGCCTTAACCCCAAATGCCTTTGCAGCCTCTTCACATTGTTCACGGCGAGTGTTGTATTCACTATCAACCAAGCCACGTTTTTTATTACTATTAATGATAACCACAACCATATCTTCTGGCATTGATACCGCTTGAGTTTCCAATGTACGGCAATCAAGTAACATCGCATGGTTCTCTTTGCCTTCAGCAGAAATCATTTGATCCATGATCCCACAATTACAGCCGACGAACTCATTCTCCGCTTGTTGACCATTCAGTGCGATTTCAGCTTGACTAATTTCAAGTCCATAAAGCACTTTAAACGTCTGACCAATAACAACTTCCAATGCAGCTGAAGAACTAAGACCAGCACCTTGAGGGACATTACCACTCACTGAAATATCAGCACCGCTGAATTGATAGCCACGCTTAAGCAAACAAACCACAACACCACGAATGTAGTTAGCCCACATTTTATCTTGCTGAAAAGTAATCGGTTGTGTGAGATCAAACTGATCAATTTCATTACCGTAATCAACCGAAACAACACGAACCACATTGTCATCACGTTTTGTTGCTGCAACAACCGTTTGATAATTTACTGCACACGGTAAAACAAAACCATCGTTATAATCGGTATGTTCACCAATCAAATTAACGCGACCTGGCGCTTGAATAATATGAGTTGGCGAATGATCAAAAGTATTTTGAAAAGCCTGTGTAACGTTATCAATTAATGTTTTCATCGGTATACTCCTAATCTAAATTATTGTTCTTTATAGTGAATATCGCTAAGATCTCGCAAACGTTGTGCTGCTTGCTCTGCTGTTAAATCACGTTGAGACTCTGCAAGCATTTCATAACCAACCATGAATTTTCTCACTGACGCAGAGCGTAATAATGGTGGATAGAACAAAGCATGCAATTGCCAATGATCGATATCTGTACCTTCTTCAAAGAAAGGCGCATAGTGCCAACCCATTGAATATGGGAAAGAACACTTGAACAAATTATCATAACGGCTGGTTAGCTTTTTAATCGCAAGCGCAAGATCATCCCTTTGCTCATCGGATAGTTCACTCATTCGACGAATATGTGTTTTTGGCAATAGCATCGTTTCAAATGGCCACGCAGCCCAATATGGAACGACGGCAATCCAATGCTCTGTCTCAACCACAGTACGAGAACCATCTTTCATTTCTGCTTGAACATAATCCACCAGCAGATTGCTACCATATTTTTCACTGTACTCTTTAAGCAGTTTTTCTTTACGTTCTATTTCATTGGGTAAAAAACTATTTGCCCAAACTTGTCCATGTGGATGAGGTTGAGAACAACCCATAGCCTCGCCTTTATTTTCAAAAGCTTGCACCCAAAGATAATCTTTTCCTAGCTCTTCAATCTGATCATTCCAAGTTTCAACAACGCCACGAATTTGCTTTGTACTTAACTCTGGCAGTGTTTTGCTATGATCAGGTGAGAAACAAATCACACGACTAAGACCACGTACCCCTTCTGTTCTAAATAATGGAGAATCGGATTGTGGCGCTTCCGGTGAGGTTGGCATCAATGCAGCAAAATCATTATTAAAAACATAAGTGCCAGGGTAATCAGGGTTTTCATCACCAGATATACGTGTATTGGTTGGACATAAGAAGCACTTGCTATCATATTTTTCTAATGTTGCCGTCGATGGCGTTTCATCTTGACCACTCCACGGTCTTTTCGCTCGATGCGGAGAAACTAAGATCCACTGCCCTGTTAATGGATTATAACGACGGTGTGGATGATCCACTGGGTTAAATTGAATATCAGACATATTTTTTCTCTACTAAAATTGGTATTTGCTTAAGATGATGGCTTATGCACATCACCTTAATGATTATTCTTGATAGCCTTGAGGGTGCTGTGATTGCCAGTTCCAGGTATCTGCACTCATCTCGTTAATATTGCGCGTCGCTTTCCAGCCAAGGTCTTGCTCTGCTTTATCAGTACTTGCGTAACATTGAGCGATATCACCAGGGCGGCGCTCTTCTATTTTGTATGCAATATCATGCCCACAAGCTAATGAAAATGCATCCACCATATCAAGCACGCTGCTGCCCTGACCGGTTCCCAAATTATAGGTATGTAGACCTATGCGCTTTTGTAATACTTTGAGCGCTGCAACATGCCCATCGGCCAAATCCATAACATGAATATAATCACGTACACCTGTGCCATCCTCTGTTGGATAGTCATCACCAAAAATAGACAAGTGTGTTCTACGACCAACTGCTACTTGTGCAATAAATGGCATTAAATTATTCGGTATACCTTGTGGATCTTCACCCATAGATCCTGAAGGATGCGCGCCCACAGGGTTAAAATAGCGGAGTAAAGTGATGCTCCAATCTTTCTCTGCAGCAAAAAAATCTCGTAAACACTCTTCAACCATATACTTACTACGACCATACGGGTTAGTCGTTGCGCCCGTTGGTGAAGCTTCAGTAATAGGCACTTCTTGAGGATCGCCATAAACCGTTGCAGATGAACTAAAAATAAGACTCTTCACATTGGCTTTTTTCATGCAACGTGCGAGAACAAGTGATCCGTTGACATTGTTATCATAATACTCAAGCGGTTTTTGTACGGATTCACCTACCGCTTTTAACCCTGCAAAATGAATAACAGCTTTAATATCATGCTGAGCAAAAATAGAATCAAGAAACGCCTCATCGCGAATGTCACCACAATAAAAAGTCGGTCGGTGCTGAGTCAATGCCTCAATACGCTCCAGTACCAGCGATTTACTATTTGATAGGTTATCAACAATAATCGGCTCCATACCTGCTGCTATCATTTGAAGACAGGTATGACTACCGATATACCCCATCCCTCCAGTCACTAATATCTTATTCATCGAATCATCCTTACTTTATCAACTCGCCTTAGGGTAATCGTTTACACAAAGATTATCTTAAACGCATTCGCCTTATCTGCTGAGTATTCTAGCAAGCTATGACGGTAAAATACTGTGAGCTAGATCCATTAGTGGAAACGTTTACATAATTAAGTACGTTCGCTCATACAAAAGATATGTCATGTACTTAAAAGTTCATCATTTCTTAATAATGCTTGTTTAGAGTTGCCAGTTACTGCCAATAAGAAGTTCTAATGTGAAAGCACTCAAACGTTATCAATACGAACGATATGCCGTATTATGCAATCTTGCTTACCCTCGTGTATTTAAACAAACTCGATATGGTTTTGATCCAAATGGGCAACGTATTATTCGTAATGCTTCAGGCAAAACAATGATACGAGTTCTGTGGTCGCAAAAAAGTAATGAAGTCGTTGTAGTGATTAAGGGTTCTCACAGCATCACGGATTGGTTATTGAACCTGGCATTATGGTCTAGGAGTTGTAAACCATTGGGGCTAGACTACCGGATGCATGCCGGTTTTTATCACCTTCTTTTTCAAGAAAGCCAACCAGGTCGTAATGAAGATAAATTAGGTCTTAGCGTACTGGAACGGTTAGAGGCAACGCTTATTCCTTTAATCTCACAGGGAAAAAGAATTACTATTACAGGTCACTCATCTGGAGGGGCTATTGGCTGTGTTTTTGCTGACTACTTTGAAAAGAAATACCCTAAAAGTATCAAGCGAATCGTCACATTTGGCCAACCCGCTGTCGGTAATTGGCGCTTTAAGAAGAACTATCAACTGAGTATGAAAACCTATCGAATATGTTGTGATATCGATATTGTCACTTTTATGCCCCCTATTCCATTTTTATACTGGCATGTAGGGAAAATGCTATGGCTCTATAATGGTCGAATTTATGAAAACACGCCGACATTAATTCGCTTAGGACGATCAATATTCAGCTGGCTTATTCGCCCTTTCTCATATCATTTAATGAGCAAGTATATTCGCAATAAGGATTTCTTTGACGATAGATAGATAGATAGATGTTTTAACAGAAGAAAATAACAGGGATATCACAGGTAAGAATAAATAATGGAGGCGCCTCCCGGAGTCGAACCGAGGTCCACGGATTTGCAATCCGCTGCATAGCCACTCTGCCAAGGCGCCATTATTTATTATCAATATGTATAGCATTACTGCTAAATTTGCCTTTTGAAAGCAAATGAAAAGATGGTGCCCCGGGCCGGACTTGAACCGGCACAGCGCGAACGCCGAGGGATTTTAAATCCCTTGTGTCTACCAATTCCACCACCAGGGCACGCAATTTCTTGCGATGCCGCTTACTGAAAAGTAAAACACCATCTGTATCTCACCGCATGAGCCATGAGATTTTAATTCTTTATGCTCATCAAGTTCATAAGCTTTGTTTTCATAGGTTGCCCTTGAGAACGAGACGTACTTTAACGTATTTAAAAATTGAGTCAACAAATAAATGCGCTTTTTTATTTAAGTGATTAAAAAGCGATCTTGCCGGTATAAATCACCACCGATACGTTCAAATAAACCACTACACACTCAAAGGATATGTATTTGTAGAGAATAATAAAAATATCTTTCATCTCTATTAAAAAAATAAAGCGAATGACTTTCATCATCCGCTTTCATTTTATTGTTGATAATGCTGCTAGATAGCCCAACCACCCAGATAAAAAATAATAAGCGCTATCGCGATAGAGACGATACCAACATTTAACTTTTTATATTCACCCGCAAATAAGCGTCCAACCACGAGTGTCGTAAAGCCGATCATGATTCCGGTAACGATATTGGCAGATAAAATGATAAATACAGCACATACAAGACCAGACAAGGCATCAACTGAATCATCAAAGTCTAATTTTGATACATTGCTTAACATTAATAGGCCAACATACATAAGAGCTGGCGCCGTCGCATAAGCAGGAACAAGGTAACTCACTGGCGATAAGAAGATCATCACCAAAAATAGCAAGCCGACAACCGTAGCTGTTAGACCAGTCTTACCACCAGCTGCCGTTCCTGCTGCCGATTCAATATATACCGCTGCAGGTGCTCCACCAACAAACCCAGAAGCAATCGAACTTACAGAATCAGCGGTTAATGCTTTACCACCATTGATGATTTGACCATTTTCATCCAATAGATTCGCCTGACCAGCAAGAGCTCTAATGGTACCTGTCGCATCAAATACTGCCGTCATAACCAAGGCAATAACCACAGGTAAAATAGCAGGACTCAGCGCTCCCATGATATCCATTGAACCAATTAACGAGCCACCATCAGCAGACTGCAAACTTGGCAGGGCAAAAAAACCGTTATAAGTCACCGTAGGATCGAAAATCAGACCCAAGATAGAAATAGCAATGATGACAAATAAAATACCACCAGGAACTCTTTTCTTTTCTAGCCCAAAAATAGCAGCTAAGCCTAATACTGACATAATGACAGAAAAAGAAGTGATATCACCCAGTTCGATAGGCAAACCTGCATGAGTATTTTTAACAATTAAGCCAGTGCTATCAGCAGCAATAAGCAATAGGAAAAGACCAATACCAATACCGGTCCCGTGCGCGATACCTGTAGGTAAATTATTAAGGATCCATTGACGTACACCTGTCACGGTTATCAGAGTAAATAGCACACCCATGATAAATACCGCACCAAGCGCGACTGGGATACTCACGCCCTGCCCTAAAACTAAACTAAATGCGGTAAAAGCCGTTAAGGATATAGCGCAACCAATTGCCATCGGTAAGTTTACCCACAAGCCCATGAGTAATGAACCAAATGCGGCAACTAAACAGGTCGCTATAAAGACGGCTCCAGCCTCAAAACCGGCAGCACCTAGCATGCTAGGAACAACAATCACAGAATAAACCATCGCCAAAAATGTGGTTAAACCTGCAATCATTTCAGTTTTAACCGTACTCCCACGCTCTGATATTTTAAAGAAACTATCGAGCTTATTATTTAGGTTGGACTGAGGTGCAGTTTGTGGAGCATTGTCCTGAGACATGGGTATATTCCTTACTATATATCTGGATACCAAAAATTCTGAGCGCATTCTTGCATAATTTACTAAAAAGACAAATAAGCAATCGTTATCGTCAGCTATATAAAATGGAGTGAATACACATAAGAGATTGAATTTATTTGATTAATTTACGACATAAAAAGATAACTATTTTAATAAAACTTGGAACTTAAAAAGTCTTTTTAAAAGATAAGCTTCAATTTTCAATTAACCATTCACCAAGCAGATAATGTACGCCACTCTTCATCGGTTATTATTATATTAATTGATACTTACAGCCACTTTCCTTGCAACGCTTGGTTAATGCTTCAAAAGTTAAAGGTCTGTCAAAAAGATAACCTTGAGCAATGCAGCAACCATCATCTTTTAGGCTCTGGAACTGCTCAATAGTTTCAACCCCCTCAGAGATAACTTTCACCTGCGAAGCTTCACTAATTGCAATAACAGCCTTAACTAGAGACATGCTTTGTGGGTTAGTTAGCATTTTATCTATAAAACAGCGATCTATTTTTATTTCCGTGATTGGCAAAGTATTTAGATAACTCAAAGATGAGTAGCCAGTTCCAAAATCATCTAAAGATAAACCAAAGCCCTCTTTACGTAGCTTTTGAAAAATAGGAACCACTTTGTCAAAATCACTGATAAAGACATTTTCTGTTATTTCTAATGTAATTTGTGATACATCGATAGCTATTTTATTAACGATACCAATTAACTCATCGGCAAAATTGACACTCATAAGTTGTTTGGGTGATATATTGACTGACAAGGTTACATTATCCAGCGAGCATATTTTAGATAACTCGATAAAATCATTGCACGCCTTGGTAAAAACGAATAAACCTATATCATGAATAAAACCCGACTCCTCAGCCAATTCAATAAATACATCCGTTGGAACAAAGCCCATTTTATCATTATTCCAGCGAACCAATGCTTCAACCCCTACAATTTGTAAAGAATCAAAGTCAACTTGAGGCTGATATAAAACAGTTACTTCATTTTTAACAAGAGAGGAACTCAGTTGCTCTTGCAGTTGAAAAGTCTTTTGTACCTGGTCATTAATAACCTGATCATAAAAAATAACAGCCCCTTTATTGAAATCCTTCGCCCTATGTAAAACAATATCAGCTTTACGAATCAGTGTTTCAACTTCCTCACCATCATCTGGATAGATACTGACTCCGATACTACAATCTATTAATAGGGAATGATAAGGGATATCAAAACTCGTATTAAAAATATCTTTTATTAATTTTATTTTGTATTCTGCTTCTTTTAGGCTATTTAATGATGAAAAGCAGAATACAAACTCATCACCACCAAAGCGAGCCACAAAATCATCATCGGTCAATACTTGGTTAAATCGATAAGCGACTTCTTTTAGCACTTTATCACCTACCGAGTGACCTCTTAAGTCATTAATTAACTTAAAATTATCTAAATCTAAAAATGCTACTGCTAACTGTTTATTCGAGCGATGAGCATGCTTCATACTACTTTCTATATACTCAATGAGTAATGATCGATTAGGTAGTCCCGTTAATTCGTCATGCAGTGCCATATGCTGCATACTATCTCTCGTATTTAAAAGTTCGATAATATATGCATTAATTCTTTCTTGAAATCGGAAAAAACGTTTAGAAACTTGTATACTTAACATTAATGAAGTTGCCATAACAGCTAATGTCACGATTAATGATAGCATACCAATTTGAAATGACTTTTTATTATTATCTTGCTGTAATTCAATTTGCTTATAACGTATATATCTCTCTAAGTTAGAAAGATTGAATCCAGCGCCTATTGTCCACCCCCACTCATCAACCTTTTCTATATAATATATCATTCCGTTTTTTTCTGAATTGACCGGTTTGTACTCGTAGAAGTCACTATCACCTTCTAAATCATGCATGACACTCCAAATATCACCTTTATCTTTAAGCTCTGATATTGATTTACCGATCAAGCTTGAATTATTATGCAATAGTAGGACATTGTTGTCATCAACAATAAAAATATTACTTTGTTGCTCATTTCGGTAACTGTTTACTCTCTTTAATATCTCACTTTTCAAATCACTTTCAACATCTTGGACATATTCGCCAGTACCAATAAACCAATCATAATAAAGAAACTTTTTACCATAACCAATTTTTTCAAATTCAATATCCTGTTGCTCACCTGGTTTTATATACCACCATTGATAATATGCCTCACCATTTTTTTCAATTAAGGCAATATGATCGCGGAGAATATAAGTCCCCCTACTGTCTTGTGAGTCCCATTGTGATTGATTTTCAATATCAGGCCGGAGTGCATGCATTACATTAATGCCATTCATTTTGAATATAAAAAAATATCCCCTACCTGAAAAAAATCGAATCGGACGAAGTGCATTGTTAATAAGAGCGGTCACCTCAGATTCAGGTTTACCTTGGTTATGATTATAGATATTCAAAGCAATTTGATACGCCTCTTCAACTCTGTTCTTTGCTTGCTTCTTAAGCTCAAACTTAGTCTGCGTATCTTGATACCTTGCCTCATGTGATATATGCATCACTTCCTGCTGGATCATGACTTTATGGCGCTCAATGATCTCATAGCGCAGTTCATCCACACTGTGAGCGGCTTTGTCATGATTATCAACAATTGTCAGAATGCTTATTATAATGCTTACAATGCCTATAATAATGACGGGGATGTATCTAATCAGTAGTAATAGCTTTTTTTCATTGATAGTGTGCATCTATAACCAATTAAGCGTGTCTAATAAAGCAATTATAGATGTAGATATGAGATCAGGTTGATAAAAGTGTAGGTAAAATGAGAAAATGGTTAGTTTCAAACGAAAAAAAACCAGCATAGAATGCTGGTTCTTTTAAAGATGGTGCCCCGGGCCGGACTTGAACCGGCACAGCGCGAACGCCGAGGGATTTTAAATCCCTTGTGTCTACCAATTCCACCACCAGGGCACGCAATTCATTGCGATGCGCTAACTGAAAAGTTAAACACCATCTTTACCTTACCACCTAAGCAATAAGATTTTAATTTGGAGCGACACACGAGGTTCCCGATCTTCGAGGAGCTAGGCATGACCTCAACCTTGGCAAGGCTAAGTTCTACTTTAAACCTGTATTTCGCATATTTCTCAACATACATCAAGAAAACTTAAATTGGAGCGACACACGAGGTTCGAACTCGTGACCTCAACCTTGGCAAGGTTGCGCTCTACCAGCTGAGCTAGTGTCGCATTGTTTTCTAAGGTTTCCCTTGAGAACGAGATGTACTTTAACTGATTAAAAATATGAGTCAATAGTTTTTTACTCTTTTCTTTTCAATCGGTTAAAATAAATACAGAGTGCACACAAAATCATCAAATGCATTGTGAGGGGTGAATAATAAAAAGGAATTATTATTTAATCGTCCATTTTTCGCATCGATAACTATACTATAAATTAGAATCATTCTTAGGTTAAATGATTGATGTTAGCAAAACATCAAAGCAGAGAATACATCCACTACCCTAAAGAGGTATTTAAAATATATAACTTTATAATTCATCGACACTTAGTTTCGTTTTTACTACCATCATCAACTTTTATAATCGCCAACAACTAAATAGAACGATAAATAAATGCCATTTTTTTTAAGATTTCTTTTGCTTGTTTTATCTTTTTCAACCTGCGCAGAGACGCAATCTGAACCAGTATCAAAGCAAAACTGGTTCGAGTCAGTATTGGCTTTTTTTGGGTCAAGTGATGAGGTTGACGTCAGTAAAGGCATTGATTGGGGTGTACTACCTGGCCCTTTCTCAAATCCTGAACAAGGAACTGGTATAGGTATTGCAGCAGTTGGCTTATATGCACCTCAAGGACTAGAGTCAGGAAATCAAATATCAACCCTAACGATTAGTGGCTATGCTTCATCTAAAGGCACCTATGGTATAGGTGTTAATAATTCGACTTTTTTAAATGAAAATCAATGGAAAATAGGGTTACAAACCCATCTATCATATACACCAAGTTTATATTGGGGTGTAGGGAGAGAGGCAGCCAAAAAAAATAGCAATAAAACAGAACATACCGCTTTATATTTTGATTTTGAACCTAGTATTTCCTATCAATTTATCTCCAATTACTTTATCAGAGTAGGTCTCAGCTCAGCATTTTTATTCAACCAGCGTTCCGATGGCCCAGCCCTAAGCAATGAAGACCTTGAAAACACCTCAAACTTGGGTGCGATTTTAGGCATTGATTATGATACACGAGATTACGAAAATAACCCTTACAGCGGAAGACTTATTAGTCTCGAGCAACGTTGGTATAACCATGTTTTAGGCGGTGATTTTGACTATAACCAGCTCACCTTTAATTATCGAGAATACATAAATATTATTGATGACAATGTGCTTGCTTATGACGTGTTTTTTCAAGGCTTGAGTGATGAGCAAGAGTTACCTTGGTTTGCATTAAGCCAATTAGGTGGCGATAAACGTATGCGCGGTTACTACACTGGTCGCTATCGTGACCGATACCAATTAATGGCTCAAATCGAATATAGGCATCGTTTTTCCAAGCGTAATGGCATGGTTGCCTGGATTGGTGCAGGAAATATAGGTGGTCATTTTGATGAATTATTTCATGATAACTGGTTACCCACCTATGGCGTTGGTTATCGCTTCGCTTTTAAGCCTAGAGTCAATGTCCGTCTCGATTTAGGCTTTGGTGATGAAACCACCGTTTATTTCAATATTTATGAAGCATTCTAAATGTTTAGCTCTTCCCACATATATGAATAGAGGAACGATATGAAATTAAAGACATTAATATTAACGAGTATTTATCTGCTCTCCCCTATGAGTCACGCAGAGGAAGTTCCAACGCCTTCTGGACTTCGCCCTTGTTGTGCATTTGGCATTAATATGAAATCTGAGTTAGGCGTCATTCCAGTTCCATTTTTTAAAGTCAAAAATATTGTTGAAACAAAAGAATTAGCCACTCATCGTTATAATGATGGTAGCCAAAGTATTACCAGCAGTTTAGTCGGTAGTGGTGATGAGGCGAATGGACTTATTTATACCAGCTATGGTGGGATCATAGATACCGCTCATGTTCGTGATACGGCTGATAATACTTTTTATCTTTTTAGTGAGATAAGAGGGAACTTAGGCACCTACAAAAGTATTGAACTGGATGATGAACTTCGCCACCGAGTCGTCACCCTTCAATCTGCTCCTGTCAATATGATGGCAAAAGATAAATTAGCAATAGAGATAAAATTAAGTGGCTTGCTCGCTTTTAGACTTGCTCAATGGCACGAAGTTGCACAATGGTTTGGTTTTACCTCGGTGGCTGGGTTTAAAGAGTACCCATCAGCTTACTCGCCTGAAGACCTCTATTCAAATATGCTTGGTAGCTTGATTACTATTGAGGTTTTAGAAAATAATCCCAATGCAACTAAAGATGAATATCAACATTTATTTTCTACTATATTTCTACGTCGATTAGATGAACTCGGTGCTCAAGATGCAAAAAAAACTGAAGAAGTAATGAATGGACTTGATGGTTATTGGTGGGATAGCCATAAAAGGCTGCCTGATAAGTGGGTGGTTAAAACAAGGGATTACCAGCCCCGCTTAACCCTTAAACCGCACTGGGGTGAAGAAGCAACAAAAATAACCTTATCTCTCGAGGCGTTTTCTGAATTGGAAGTTTGGGGAAATGCCACATTTACCGCATCGAAAAAAGAAAAGCACTTCAATAAATTGCCTGACAAATTGAAACAAAAAGCAGTATGGAGCATTCAGGACTTAGAATATATTGCAGCCTATGCAAAAGCAGTGGATGATAAAAATGACTTGAGCAACAATCAGCTTCTTGATGCCCAATAAAGATGTTTTTCTCTTATAACTGACTAAAGCCTGTGCTGTACAGGCTTTAGTCTCTCTTAAGTGGTTTGACAATACTGTCTAAACCTTCCACTTTTAACGCTAGGCAAAGTTGCATGAGATCGCCCAATTCACCCGGTGGAAAGCCTTTCTTATTGGCAAACCATAGCAAATACTCCTCAGGTAGATCAATAAGCACTCGGCCACTGTATTTTCCATACGGCATAACCACTCTGGCAAGTTTAACGATGTTCTCTTTATCTAACATTATTCGACTCATTTAAGCTGACAAAAAACGGTACAAGTGAATAATTAACTCGGCATTAAGACTAATGGATTACTCAACATAGTATCAAATAATTTTAATTTTATCTATAATACATACAGAGCCAATAAAATTTAACTGTTAAGGTAAAAAATTATATGAAGAAGTGCACATATGGTTGCCATGTTATCATTTACCTTTTACCGCTATTTATTGTCTCAATTGGCATTTATTACCTCTCGGACAAAAGCATTCATAAAACCCTAGATGAGATCTCAACAAAGTACGTTATTAACATTGATCGCACTTTTGAGGGAATCATTATCGAAAACCAAGTGGCATTATTTAATCCTAATGATTGTGATTCAAACTATCAAAGTTTACATAACCAAAAAGGAATTGATGAATTACTCATTCTATATAAAGGTCAAGTAATTTGTTCCACAAAAAAGAAAGAAGATAGTCTATTATCAAATAATTTTCATGATATTAATCATCAACTTTCCCTCATCCACTGGTATAGCGATCTTAAAAACCAAACCGTAAGAGTTGCAACTTATAGCCCTAGTGATTCTGACTATATGGCTGTTAGCTTACTTAACCGGGATTATATTCGTGCTAATGTCGGCTATAAAACGGAGCCTCGCCTATTAAGATCATTATTTTTTGTCAATGGTGAAAGTACCTCTGCTGATAATGCTAGGCATGGTAGGAATCCTATCAAAATCACAAAGTCAATAAACTATAACTATGATATTTTAATTGAAGCAAGTGACGAGTATATAAAAAATGAGCGCGTTTTTTATATACTATCGGCGCTTCCTCTTCTATTTACTATTTACCTCTGCCTATTTGTAATGCAGCGCTACCTACGCACACATACGAGCGCCAGTCGTGAAATTAAGCAAGCCATTAGACGCAATGAATTTATCTTATATTATCAACCTATAGTTAATGCATCGACTAAACAAACATTTGGTCTTGAAGCGTTAATTCGCTGGCAACATCCTACACGGGGTTTGATTCCACCTAATATTTTCATTCCTTTGATTGAAAGTTTAAACTTAATGAACGATATGACGGATATAGTTTTTTCATCTGCATACGAAGACTTAGCGAAAATCAAGATAAACGAAAGCTTGCACATAAGTATTAATGTTCCAGCATGCTATCTTTCTGACTCTAAAAACCGCGCAGCTATCATTGATTACTTTCATAAATTTAAGACAATGAATATTCAGCTAGGTATTGAACTTACAGAAAGGGAATTAATTTGTGATGACACACGTCTATATCTAGAAGAAATGCGTAAGGTGGGTATTGAGATATTACTGGATGATTTTGGTACCGGCCAAACCTCCTTGTACATTTTAGAGAAAACTCAATTAGATTACCTAAAAATCGATAAATGTTTCATTGACTCAATCGGCAACAATAGCGTCAATTCACCGGTCCTTGCCGCAATAATTAATGTCGCCAAAGGGTTGGAAATAAAACTTATCGCAGAAGGAATTGAAAAAGAACATCAATCCAAACACTTATTGGCACAGGATGTTTTTCTTCACCAAGGTTATTTATATAGCAAGCCTATGCCTTTAGACCTTATTAAAAAAAATCTCGAGTGTAATCACGATTCTTGATAAGAGTTCTTTGCTTATCCCTGCAGTGTTTGCTAGTTTTAAAGAGCGAACAAAAAGAATGAACTACTTGTTACCTATTCAAAGGGACTGTCTATGAAAGTAAATATCCAAACTCATCATGTATCTATCAATGATGACTCAAGAAAAGAAATCGAACAAAAATTCGACAAGATATCTTCTCATTTTCCTTCATTAATTAGTTGCGATATTATTATTACGCAAGAGCATAACCAACATCATGTTGAAGTGTTTACAAATTATGAAGGCGTTCGTGTTTCCGCTAAAGCAACCAATGATGTCATGTACCCTGCAATTAGCGCTGTATTAAAAAAACTTGAGACTGGGTTAAGTAACCGAAAGGGACAATTAAAAGCCGATCTGCATGAGAAGCCAACTAGCACAAAACCTGAGATTGCCTCAGATATAATTCAAGAAATGAAGCTCGTTTAAACCTCATATTAAAATAATTTTTATATCAAAGCCAATTCATTCCGAGTTGGCTTTTTTGTTTTGCAACGAATTAACTAGTGACTCTTAATGCATCTCTATAGCAAACCTAATTTCCCCTATTGTTATATGCTTTAACTCCAATACAGTGCGCTGTGATGTTACATATTCTTGTATTACAAACTAACCACCACATGAACACACCAAACTGTAATGCTTTTGGCTTGATTTTCACAGCATCAAACTCTCCTGTGTAGCAATAATACCTCTCATACAAACTCAAATAACCAAATAAAACACGTTCAAACAGCACCTTATCGCTACATACCTACCCAATTAGTTACATATGATTACAATTCACTATGTTTTGTGACTTATCCATCACTTTACACGGACAAATTCATTTCACTGTGAGAGAGATCATTTTATAGCGCATGAATGATTGATTGATAAACTCTTATTGTCTAACAATATGACATAACAATTACAAAACACATTACTAAACACATATTGAATAGGACGTTCTAATGATGCAAATCACCAAAATTGCTGCAGCCATTGCTCTTTCAACGGGTTTACTTGCTGGTTGTAACACAGACTTAAGAGATCCGGTTGAGCCAGTTGAACCGCCTGCTGCAGTATCACCACTACTTGGTGCTGCTTGGGATATTGGCGAAGCGGCTACCGCTACGGTTTCAAGTTTAGATGTCACTGACTTACCAAACGTCTACGTTTTTAGTGGTACGAGCCAGAAGTACTACAACGATGACGATGACCACGGTACATACACACTTTATTCTTCTGAATTTGAAGAAGATATTGACGCTGGTACTATTACTTTTAATTATTATGGCAATAGTGAAGATCTCACTGATGTTACAGAGGTTGAAGGTAAGTATACGGTAAATAGTGATGGTGTACTGACTATTACAGAAACAAACCTAGGCGAATTAATTGCTGCTGATAACTCTGATGATACTGCTGTCGCTGATGCTATTACTGCTGCAAATTCAGAGGCAGGTATTAATGGGTATGTGCAAATTCTAGATACGAGAACAGATGATACAGGTGAGCTTCGTATCAAGCTGTCTGAATCTACTGATGTCTCTGAAATTGCATCAGGTAAGTTGACTGTCGACCTAGTTTATCAAGTCGATGAAGACTCTGAAATTGAGCCTACAAGTAAAAATGCTTACATCTCCTTCTATGCAGAAAAAACTTCAAACTCAAATCTTCACGGTGAAGTGGCTTTCGAAGATGGTGTAATCAAATACCGTGATGCTAGCGGTGCTTTAACTGAAACTGATGGTACATTTGATCTAGGTGAAACATTAGAAGTTGAAGTGACTTGGGAACCAAATTCTTTCTCCTTCTGGGTTAACGGTACCGAATACAACACTATTGACTTACCTGTTGCTGACGGAACAGCGGTTACCAATATTTCACTGCGTTTAGGTGATAACAGCGGCACGACGCACTTTGAACTGCTAGGTGATAACCTTTTTGTTTACTCAAATGATACTGAAGCAGATACGCTCGTTCTTGAGGAAGACTTTGATAGCTACGCCGCTGGCACAGATCTGTCTACTATCTACAATAGCAACTCAAGTGAAGCGGTTGTCTTCCTTGACGGTGGTGATACTGACCCAGAAGAGCCAACGGAACCAGGCGACATAACTGACAACTTCGATTCTTATACAGTGGGTACGCAAATCGATGCAGCAAACTCTGCTTACACCGTTTCTAGTGGAGTAGATGGTGTAGATGTTATTGCTAATATCAGCGATGACGTTGCAAAATCAAGTTCAAACTCGTTGTACATTGCAGACTTCAGCGATACGACTAAAGGCGTTGTATCAAGAGCCTTTGCTGAGGGCGCTGCTGAAACTGGTTCAGTATCAACATCTGTTTATATTCCTGCAGATGGTTATGTGAAATCCACCTACCTATACCTTGGTGGATCGAATAGTGGTTCATCAGGTGAACGTTTTACAGAGGTTGTTTTTGGTGGAAGTGACATTAAATTCCGCGATGAAACAGGTTCTCAAGTGGATCTAGTAGAGTACACGCAAGACACTTGGGTTGATGTGGAAATTTCTTGGGCACCTGCTGATGATGCAACCTATGACATCACAGTAACTATTGATGGCGATGTATTCACATCTCTAAAAGCTGAAAATGCGGCAGGTGAAGGTCCGGCTCTATTTGCACTTTATACTGGTGATAACGGCTCTGTTGGTACCTACTCATATTTTGATGATTTAGATTCTGAACAGTTCTAATAATTAAATTATTGGTCAGCTGGTTAATTATTAATTAGCCGCTGGCCTTTACAGTGACATTAAATTTTGATGCATACGTGCGATACCCCCCAATATTATTGTATTGCATGGATACTTATTGGGTACTGGATGTACCCACACTATATAGTGAGAAAATAACATGAAAGCCGTAACAAAAATCGCAACACTTGTAGCAACCACTCTTTTAGCTGGTGGTGCTGCCGCGACTAGTCTAGATTACCGCGCTGAATATAAACATGATTCTAAAGAATATACCCACCGCATTAAATTGGGTGATAGCACCACAATTAATGATAAAACTAAACTTAGCTTTGGTATTGAGCAGAAGTTTAATAGCCAAGATAAAAGCAACTACTGGGATGAAATGGTACGTGGTGACTCTGAGTTTGATTGGGGCGTTCGTTATGCTTTAAATAAAAAATGGTATCTTCAACCTGGTATGCCAATCACCTTTGCTAGTGATAAAACAACTTATAAGCCTCAATTTCGCGTAGGTTTCACCTCTTCTTTTGGTCTAACGACAGCACTACGTTACCGCCATGAATTCCAAGTTTATTCTAGCGAAGCAGGTACAAAAACACTGACTGATGGCACAAAGGTAAGCGTTGCAAGCAAAACAGTAGAGCAAGGTAAATTAACATTAACCGGTTCATACAAGTTTGCTGATAAAGAGCTGCAAAAGATTAAACTGAGCTACGAAGCGAACTACAACAAAAACTATGATGAAGTGCGCTTATACAATGGTGATAAAGATTGGCAATGGGATGCTGGTATAATTGCTGGTTACCAAATCGGTGATTTCCGCCCATACGTCGAGTTATGGAACGTTCAAGTAAGCAGCTCAACTGACGAGCGTCAACTAAGAACTCGTCTAGGTCTAAAATACTACTTCTAATAGAAAGTTAATTCTTAGATAAAAATAAAAAGGTCTAGTATTTGCTAGGCCTTTTTACATTCTCACATTTAATACATTTAGCAACTTCTTGTCTTTATTAAAACATAGCACTTTTAAAATCAACAACCCTCCCTTAACATTAATAGCATTCCAAGTATGAGAAGTTTTATCGAAATATAATCGCTATTGTTATAGATGATAAAAATTGATCCATGTCATGTTTTTATTTAATTGGTGTGTATTGATAATATTAACAGCAGAATATTATTCGATATATCTACGAGGTTATATTGTGCCAACATAAGGACAGAAGCATGCGAATATCACAGATTATACCAATACTGATCACTCTAATATTGTCGGGTTGCTTTCTCGACAATGAGCCAGAAGCGATTACCAATCCAGACAATGCAAAATTAGCACTAGGAGAATACGATTACACAACCAGAGAAGGCGATGAAGGAGTCATTGCCACTATTAACTATAATGTGACCTTAGAGGCTGAAAGCCCTCAAGATGTGATGGTTGATATCTATCTACTTCCTATACTAGATAATAATTCCACCGAAGATAGTAGCGAACTGGATCCTGATGAGTATTCATTGCTGACACGAGTTACTGTTGAGCAAATGCCTCCAGGTTTAAACTCTTTATCTCTAGAGGTACCGATTAGCGATCTTAAGCATGATATTGGTGAATACGAAATTGTGCCTGTTCTTAATCCACTAGAGTTAATCACTGGAGATGACTTCTCTAATAATCTACCCAGTCATATAGGGAGCTCAGAACCTCAAACTAGTGATATCGATGGGGCTATATTAGTTAATGGTACCTCCATACCAGCAGAGGAGATCCACGACAATGTATCTGTTCTTTTATTAGAAGAACAACATGTTTATGAAGATATTGTTAACGTTGATATAACCTCCGATGAACCAACCGTAATCATTAACTATACCAAGTATGATTATAATAATGAACCTCTCGTTTACTTTTATGACTCGGAAATAACAGGTGACGTTATATTTCAAGATGAAACACTATTGTTCGAAATTGATAGTCAAACGAGCGAGGTGATTCCACATACCTACTACCTTACCGCGCAAGCTACTATTACAAATCAAACCTACCCTTTAAAACTAAAACTGTGGAATAAAACAGAGCAGCAATATTGTAGTTATCAAGAGATTGATATTACTAGCACGGAAGAAGCTAAGTTGGGCTACGCCATTGAGGTGTATGATATGTTCAATGAAGCGTTTGGCGACATGTGGCCAACCGAAGATGCTTATGATACCAACTATTTTTGGGGCTATATTGCAGCAGATCTGGCATTTGACCAACTTCCAACGAATGAAGCTCTTAATTTCAGCATTCAATTCAACCTTATTAAGGCTTCTGATTTACCATCCGATATTGCATGCGATGAAGTTATAGATACTGAGCCTGCGTTCTCTAATCAATTATCACTAGTTAGCTACTTTTTTGAAGACCCCTCTTTATTAGATATAAACGGTAGTGACAATAGGTATGCAACCAAGTCAACCGATATAGATTACGAACTTTTAAGCTTTGACAAATCATTCAAAAAAGGTGACGAAGATAAATTTCAAGCTGTTGTTGGTACTGGCTTTGAAGTTAAATATAAAGCCGATGTTGATGATGAAGATGAAGATGAAATAAAGGCTGGGATATTTTCCGAAACAAACCTAGTCACTACCGTATTTGATGCCGAAAATGAACTTATCACTTTAAATGGTGAGGTTGGTCTTACTGGCGCAAATACAGTTGGTTATACTTTCGAGACAAGCGTACTTGGCTTTGTAGTATACAGTTCAAGTCCTGAAGATGTTATTGACTGTAACGATACAACGTGTCAAGAGGATAAAAAGTTTCTATCCTTCGATGAAGAATGGGAAAAAACAGCGGAAGCCTCTACTTCAACATTTCTAATTGGCCCAGTCCCCGTTAAAATTTCTGCTGGTGTTACAGGTACCCTTGAATTCAATACAGGAATTGGCATAAATGAGGAATATGGTTTATTTGTAGGTGCTATAGATACCAGTTCTATTATAGCGGTTGACTTCGATGGATATTTAAAGGGAGGGATTGATCTAGCATTAATCTACGCTGGCGCCATCGGGCAAATTGATGTCGTAGAAACCAGTATTGGTAGTGTGGCTTATATTCGACCATGGGATAATGTTACCTCAGGTATAACTGCGCAATTAGACCTAGAGCTCATTAAAGGTCAAGTTGGCGCTTATGCCGATGTTAAAGCTTTTAAGTGGTGCTCTAAGAAGATATGGGGCAAATCTATTAAGTATATTTGTGGTAAAGAAACTAAGAAATACACATTCTGGATATATAACACACCAGCACTATATGAAAAAGAAGGCTACGAGTTATTTGATGTACAAAAAAACTGGTAATTTTCATCTAAATACATGCCCTCTTATGAGGGCATGTATTCACAGGCATTTATTATGATTCGATTATATTTTTTTATACTCTTTATTTTCTCAATACCTGCAGTGGCTTGCGATCCGCAATATTCTCTGTCTTCCACCATTAACAGTAACAATTCAACTTTGCTTGGTTCCTCAAAGACAGACTTTTCTGCTGTAATCACGCTCAAACCTGTGACATTACAAGGTCAACCTGGATGGTGGGCTATAAAAGCGGATCAAGTAGCTATTAAAGACAATCCGCATTTAATTAGAGAAACATATGAGCTTCCCTTTGCTTTTTACATCAACGAAAATGGTCTCATAGATCGCTTCTGGTATCCAAAATACCTCAACCGCGAACAAGAAATCACTTTAAACGGTTTTGCACATTATTTCCAATTAAAACAAACTGAACAACAAGGTGAATATTCAACGGAAACCGAGTCTAATAATCGTTACTTGTACCAATATAATACCGATAGCACTTCAAATGAACTGGTCAAAGTAAAAATAAGAAAACTCTCACAAAAGGGGGCTAAAAAAGAAGCTTCAGATTACAACATTTTAGAGTCGGAGAACCGATTCACGTTAGATAATTGCTTTTTTTCCAATGCTAGTGGCAATGAAACCATTGATGTCACCTCACCCATTTCTGCATTCTCAGCATCCGTGACCTATCAATTTTCACTACAAAGGACTCAAGTTCCAATAAAAACGTTATTACAAGATCTACCAAATGAGCTTAATGACTGGCCATCATTTAGCGAAAATATATCGACAACCGAATTAGAACGCCAAAGAAAAGAGCTAGTAAAAGTCGTCACTCGTTTTAGTGCCACTACAACCGATGTGTTTACACTTGTACAGCAACTAGAAAAAAATGAAGCAGCTCTTGCAAGCATCACTGATATTCTGGCTGAGAATAAACTCGCTAAAACTGAAAATATGCGACTATTTAATGCTCTTGGAGTGATGGATAGTGATAATAGCCAGTTATTACTTCTTAATATTGTCAATGACTCCGAACTCGATGATAGCTCTCGTTTTAGAGCTTTACAGGCCCTCACAGGTGGAAGTAACCGCTTAAGTGATGACGTAACAAACAGCATAAATAGTTTATTAATACAAGGTGTTAACACTGAAGATCCAGTTCTCATTAATAGCTTACTACCTAGCCTTGGCGCTACAATTAGTTCTCGACCTGATGATCATAATACTCAATCACTGCTTTATACACTTGAAAATGAACTAAGTAATGAAGTGACCCCTCAGAGAAAGAGTCATTTACTACTGGCGATTGGTAACATCGGAAGTGAGCTTCTTACTGATAGTGTTATTGAATCGACAAATAATGATTCCGCTCATGTGAGAAGTAGTGCTGCGTATGCACTTGGAAAAATTCAAACCGAGCGTTCTTACCAGGCTCTCGGAAACATGTTGAATGAAGAAAGTAATGACAGAGTAGAACAACGTATTATTGAATCTTTTAAAGGCTACACTCTTCAAGATAAGGAAATGCAGCAGATCCTTAGCATTTCCACCGCTTCAAAAAATAACCAATTAAGAAAACAAAGCATCAAAACGATTATCGCTCAGCCAAAAGATACTCGCACACCTGCACTGAAAGCACTATTGCAGTCAGAAACAAATCGAAATAACCAAAAGCTAATCATTAATGCAATACATGGAAATTAAAAACATCAAAATCACCTGATAAAGCGAAACAAGGGCACTACCTCAGTGCCCTTTGTTACTTTATTGCTCGATATTTTTTTATGGTGATATTTTAAGATCACTACCTTGCCCTGGTTTTCATGAACAAAAATCTGCTTGGATCAGCCGCGCCCATATTAGCATTTAATTTATTTTTCAAGCTCAAATTAAGCTAACTTAATTGTATTATTAAAATACATGACGTACTCGACAAATTAGAACAAAACACTCATTTTTGAGGGGGGATAACATGCAAAGTAATTGCCTAGATATACGGCTTATTGATAATGTACTTTTTAAATTAAATACCCTCAAAAAGAGATAGTCATGAAAAAGGCACCAATTTTATTAATCGCAGGTTCTTTGCTGCTAACGGGTTGTATTTCTAATCAAGGAAACACAAATCAAGTAACGCAACCAACATTGGTTATGGTCGATCAAGGCGTTGCTATCGCTTCAATGCAACAAGTTTTAGAGCTAAGAGAGAGCATCTTAAACGCTCAAGATGGCGATGTAATCAGCATTCAAGCCGGTCATTATAGAGATTTGGGTAGCGTCACTTTAACGGCAAACAATGTAACGATTAAAGCAGAGCAACCAGGAACGGTTATTTTTAACGGTTCAACTCAGTTCATTATTGAAGGTAATGACAACTTAATTGAAAGCTTGGTATTTACCGACGGTGGTGCAACCTTAAGTACTGAAAGCCATGACGCAAACATCATGGGTGTATTTGGTATCTTCGGAAAAAATAACACATTAAATAACTCGGTAATTTACAAGTTCAACGACTACGAATATGTCGCGGACGAAAGTGGCAAATACCCGAACATCAGATGGGTAACGGTTGGTGGTGAAAACAATAAGATCACCAATAACACTTTTGAAGGTAAGTATAAGCGTGGTGCTATGCTTGTGGTTGCTACTTCAGATAAGTTAGAAAAAACGCTAATCGAAGGCAATATATTTAAAGATTTAACCGCTTTAGATATTGAGTTAATTGAAAACTCAAACCCTAAAATGGTAAGAACAAATCGCAATGACAGACAAGCAATAAGATTTGGTGATAGCCACACTTCGTTATTCGATTCTCAGAGTGTTGTAAAAAACAACTACTTTGACAACATCAGTGGTTACTTAGGTAAAAATGGCTCTGGTGAAATTGAATTGATTTCCGTTAAAGCAAGTGGTGTGACATTTGATGGAAATACAATCAAAAATAGTACTTCTATGATTTCGTTAAGACATGGTCACAACAATGTAGTAACCAACAACGTGATCTTGCCAGGTACAACGGCTAACTCTGGCGGTATCAGAATCTATGATGAAAATCACTTAATCGAAAATAACTATATTGAAGGTACATTAGGCAAAGGCGCATACCGTGGCGCACTTGTTCTAAATACCGGTATCATTGATGTGGCCAAGGGTGAAGTGTTAAGTAAAGATTCATCCGATGGTAAAACATTGCAGAAACAGTGGACGCCTAAAGACGTTGTTGTTAAGAACAATACCTTAATCAACAACACGCAAGGCATCTATGGCAGTAATGCTGTTCACCGAGTGAGTTTAACGGATGATACTCGATCTGAAGCTATTTTCCCTGCTGTCGATACCGTATTTGAAAACAACTTATCGATTGCTGAAACGGCAGACACAAATGCATTCAAACAATTTGATGGCGAAAAATTCAAGATGGTAGGTTCTCAATTTAAGAACAATATCTTCTATGGAGAAATCCAAGGGCTAGACGCACCTTTACCACAAGGCATCTCAACTGATGCTCCAGCGATGGAAAGGGATGAGCAAGGGTTAATTAAAGCAGTAGGAACCGTTGGCGCAACTAACTTAACGGTACTCACTGAAGATATGGTTGGCTCAACTATAACATTCAAGTAATAGATTTATCGAATCTAACTACTTACGGGGCTGTTCTTAATTTGTATATTTAAATGTAAATTAAAGAGCTGCCCCATTTTTTATTTGTCGATTAGATAGAGACGAGGTTAACCAACGTATACCCCTATCCTAACCACCCTATTCAGCGCTAAAATAAATATCACCATAATAGGACTCTGCAATCGTACCGCTATTATCCGTATCGGTCATGATAGCGATAACGTCTATATAACGATACGCTTCCATATTCTTTTCTACACTTCCCATATCACCGAAAAAATCGATCAGGTCTCTATACACGTCACGTTTTTCATTATACCAAGTATCTACATTCGACTGATGCCCACGAACAGCGATCATTCTAACACTCGATCCTGCATAGGGATTATTCCAAACCTCTCCGACATTTTGCGAACTGGACCAAACGTAATTGAGCGCTTTCGTTTTTAAGCCCATAAAACCCTTTTCAATGACGACATAGATCCTTGCAGCGTAATCATCACCACTTTTACTACGTTCATCTAATATTGGAAGCATTTGTGACACTCGCCAACGCCAACTCATATAAGGTGTATCAAGCAAATCAATACGCGTTTTTAAAGCGACACCCGAGGCACTGCGATGACTTAGCGCCTTTAATACTTGCGCACCCTCAAACGAAACTAACTCATATACAGTTTCACCTGCAAAAACCTGCTTATCCCATGTATCAATGTCTGTCGTATCAAATGAAGTTATATTGATATTTGCACTGGTAAAAAAGGAAAGTACAGATAATGTCAAACATAGGAATTTATTCATTCGTTCAGCCTTATTTTCCTTGTCTATTAATATTAGACAGAATTACTAGAGGGAAACTTTCACGAAGTCACATAACGCTAAAAAACCACTTAAGAAACAAAGCTTAACTCACAAAAATACTGCATAAGTGTGTAAATATGCCAATCTAAATGTGATGTAGATCACACTGCAACTGATCGCTTAAGCTTTTTTCTAATTTATATTTAGAATTAGAGTGCAACAACTCAACCAGCAATTCATCGCACAAATACATTTAACATCAATGTATCCTTTAAAAAAGCTTGGAACTATACATGAAATTTAATGGAAAAAAGTTACTGCTAGCTTCTAGCGTTGCCGCCGCATTAGTAATATACATTAGCAACAATTCAACTGACGATACTATCAGCATGGATTTACGCTTAATGGAAACAACTGATATTCATACTAATATCATGCCTTATAACTATTTCTTAAGTGCTGCTGATAACAATGAAAAGATGCAAGACTGGGGACTAGCTCGTACTGCGATCGTGATTAACAATACTCGTGATGAGGTTGATAACCACATGTTGTTTGATAACGGCGATTTAATCCAAGGTAGCCCAATGGGTGATTACATGGCTAACCTAGGTGTTGATCATGTTAGAAGTAATACACACCCTGTTTATAAGGCGATGAATGCCCTTAACTACGACGCAGCAAACTTAGGCAACCATGAGTTCAACTACGGTCTTGACTACCTAGATGAGACTTTAAAGGGTTCAAACTTCCCTTATGTCAGCGCGAATGTTTGGAAATACGATAATTCACTAACAAAAGTATCTCAAGCTGCTGATGAATGTGAAGTTCGTGTAGATGACGCATTTTATGCCAATGCTGAAACCATGTACGCACCATACGAAATTCTAACTCGCGAATTCACTGCAGAAAATGGCAATAGTTACACGGTCAACGTTGGTGTGATTGGCTTCACTCCACCTGACATCATGGGCTGGGATGCCACTCACCTAAAATGTAACGTGCTCGTTTCAGACATCAAAAAGACAGCAGAATACTTTGTACCAAAAATGAAAGCAGAAGGCGCGGATATTATCGTTGCTATTCCGCATTCAGGTCTAACGGATTCAAATAACGAATTTGCTGAAAACGCAACGCTACAACTTGCCTATGTCGATGATATTGATGCCCTCATGTTTGGTCACGACCACCGTGAATTTCCGAATACAACCGGTGAATACGGTCACATTGAAGGTGTTGATCCTGAAGCTGGTACAATTAACGGCAAGCCAGCAATCATGCCTGGTATGTGGGGCGCTAAATTAGGCGTTATCGACCTAAAACTGACGTCTTCTGATAAAGGTCAAACATGGGCAATCGCATCAAGTACCACTGAATTGCGTTCACTTGTGGAAGATCAATCAGATAAAAATATCGAAGCGGCTGTAGAAAAAGAGCACCTTGGCACCATTGAATACATGTCTGATGTTATTGCGCAGATCGATTCAAATGTGAACAGCTTCTTCCCTCAGTTAGTCCCTGATCTTTCTATGCAGATTGTTAATGAAGCTCAGTACCACCAGCTAAACAAGTGGAAAGAAAGTGGCGAATTTGAAAACGCCGATGACGCAATTTTCTTATCGGTTTCAGCGCCATTTAAGAGTGGTCGTAATGGTCCGACTGATTTCACTAATATCCAAGAAGGTGAACTGACGAACGCAAGTGTTGCTGACCTTTACGTGTTTGATAACAATACACCAGCAGTACTTAAATTAACCGGTGCTGATCTTAAAAACTGGATCGATTGGATTAGCTCAAACACTTATAACCAACTGCCATTAGCTGACAATGAAACGTTCTTAGTTGAGTCTTACCCTGGTTATAACTTTGACGTTTTCTACGGCGGTTTTAATGCTGAGCAAGAAAGTCGCTTACACTATGTTATCGATGTAACAGCAGAGTCGGCTTTCACTGATATCAATGGTATGGAATACACAGCAACAGGTAGTACTCAAGTTGTGAGTCTAACTTTTGATGGTGCCGAGATTGCTGATGAGCAAGTGGTCTATGTCGTCACAAACAACTACCGTGCTTCAACGAACAAAATGCCTGGTGTTGATAATGCTAAGGTCGTAAAAGAAGAAGCAGCCTTCAATAACCGTGAACTGGTTCAGTACTACTTAAGCGATCTTTTAGAAGAGCAAGAGGGTGAGACTAAACTTGAGTTTGTTAATGCAAAGAACTTCACTTTAGTGGCTGAAGGAATCAAGAGTGTTAACTTTGCATCAGCAACAACTGATGAAGCTTTCCGTTGTGCCGCTGAAATCACAGGTCTTTCGACTAATGAAGAGCTTGTTGATAAAAATGGTACGCCTGGTTTCACTACCTTTAGTTTCAATTTTGATTACTCAGGTAACTTTGACTGTGCAGTAAAGCAAGACTAGTGACATTGAATATCTAATATTAAGCCAGCTATCCATGTAGCTGGCTTTTTTTATTTTTGTATGATGATAAAGCCTCTATAGACTGAGCATTCATTGCATTTAAATCGTTAAATGATTATCCCTTATACATTTTTTGTATATTTACACTTTGGATAGTTAGCGCAACCAAGAAATGAATTACCTTTATTTGGCCCTGACTTAGCTACTCTTTTTACTAGTGAAGCATTACAGCGAGGACAAACACTACTAGAGTTGTGCCGGATATTAAGTGAATTAATATGGTCTTTTGACGTAAGTGTCGTGGTAGCAGCATACGCCTCAATCAACTTAATTATATGTTGCTCTTGTTGATAATCAATTTGTGGAACCCTAAATGATTTTATATACCGACCTAAACCATTCGTCATAACATTTAATGGCAAAGAGGTCCGTAGGCTACAATCCCCACAAAAATATACAGCCGTTCTAATTAAATCCTCATCAAGGTTAAGAAACTCAGAAAGCACCTTCTTTTGTCTATATGTCTGTCTTAATGGATTTTGAAACCTAAATTTTTTTCGATGAAAAGATTGTGTCCATTGAGCTGAATGTTCATCACCAAAAATCCAACCTTTCATATTCTTAGTTTCAACAATAAACAAACCATACTTAGATACGACTAAATGATCTATTTGAGCAGTACCATTATATGATGGCAGTATTAGATCATGAAAACGTGTATACGTTGCTTTATCAAGAGAAAACCACATGCTGACAGACGTTTTCTTTTCGCCAAACCAACCTTTGAAAATATTAAACATTTGTAGCTCGATTTTTAAAATATATACACAAAATAAAACAGACCTTGAAATATATCTACACCACCTATTCTATTGTTAGCAGTGTATTAATAATGTTGGAATGCTATATTTTTAGTAGCTTACGTTTTTTTTCTTCATATTCACTAGCTGAAATTGCACCCTTTTGTTTTAGCTCAAATAGCCTATCTAATTCTTCGGCAGGACTAAATTTGACTGATTCTCCTTTTGTAATGAAGCACCAAACAAGTGCGATAAACCAACCCAAACCATAGATTAGTCCGCCCAACACATTAAGAAGAATTATGGCTGTTTTATATTGGTGATCTTTTCTGACAGCAATGATACTTGGAAGTAAAAATAAAAATATTCCAATGGTTAATAAAATAATGAATTCCAAACTGACTACCTCTACGGTTTACGCTGACATAAAAGTCCATTTTCATGCATATAAAAGAATTTTACATTTTAAACTTACACCATTCTCTTTACTAGGATTGTATTTACTACTAGCCAGAGTCAACTATCTGAAAAAGTAGGCTTTACATGATTTCTTACAATTGATATATCTACTTAGTCATATGAACCAAGGAAACAATCAATAATTTAACTCATATGGTAACGATAAATAACATTCACCATTAATAAAGGCCGAGCTCTGTGAGGTCGGCCTTTCAATCATTAATATGCTTTATACAATTCAGCTTCTTTACTATTTTTTAAGCTAATATATGCGAGCAAAACTGCAAGCGGTAGTGCAACTTTTAAGAAGTTAATACTCGCCCCATAAAAGTCTTTTAATCCTGCAAAAATCGACCTAGATTGACGAGGATCAGCTACTCGAACACCATCGACTTGATAAAAGAATCGATAGACATTTTCGAGGTCCGATAACTTTGTATAGCCAATGTAATCGTACATAGGAATAGCAATATCGCGCAGTTGATAAATACATTCAATTAAGGTTGCCATTATCATCAATGGTACAACGCATAAATAGCCTAGCACTCCGATATTATCACTGGCAACAAAGAGTATTCTCACATAGTTAAATGAACCCGTTACAAAACCCAAAACAAGCACTGTTATGGCGATAAAACCTAGCGTTCTCCATTTAGCTCGCTTACCGACCTCTTCGTTATAAATCCCAGCTCTATCTAGTTTAATTGACCAGTAGATATTAAATAGATTAATACAAATAAGTACAAACGAGATAAAAACAGCAAGGGTTGGCGCAAGAAGTGCGCGATACTTCATAGTGAGATTATGACTAGAGTTCTCTACATTATATCTTGCAATCGATGGAGCTAGGGCCATTACCTGATCTCGGCTAACTCGGATAGTCGTTAACCTCTCCTCGGTAGCCGAAGTAAAGTTCCAACCTTTTGTAGCGGTTATAAGGCTGGCTTGCACATCGGGATGACGAAGAGGGTTCCGGCTCTTTGTATCGACCAAGCTGACACCTAGACTTCTTAATGTACGAATACTCTCAGCCTTAACTTCACGAGCCACTTTATCATAGATAGCATTTTTTGCTCTCGTCACCTGCTTGTGATTCCAATTACTGATTCTCACTCCGCGCTTTGATAACTCTCTCAACATTATCGAAGTGATACGAGAATCAGACATTTTTGGATTCTTTGCAATAAACTCTCTATATGGCGTACGATATTCAAGATAAGCAGCCTGTTGACGTTTGGCCAACCGAGCGGGCTCTAGATTTAAATACGCCATATTTGCCATCCAACTTTGCATATAAAGTGCATCTAACATCGTCAAATTAAAGAAATGCCTCGGCTTATCAAATTTCTTGATCGCCTCTGCGTTACGAGTCCGATCTTGATATAGTTTTTGAAGTTCAAGATGGTTTTCATAATGCGGCCTTGGTAAAGCTCCCTTAGCAAAATTAGATCGTGTGTACAGATCATAATTATTGCTCAACTCAAACCTAGCTACTTCTGTCATTTGCTTAATGCGTTCAGATTGACTCAAATTTCCCGTTTCTAAGCTAAAATCTGCGATACCAGAGACAACTAAAAAAGGCGCCAAGGCAGACTGAATAATGGCTTTAGATGAGTAATTACCGTCAATGCCCTCATTATCTTCTTTTAGTAGTTGAACTTGATGATATTTTGCATGCATGAAGTTCTCAATCACTGCAATTTTATGCTGATGATATGTCTGCTTGGCTATTTCATCGACAAACTTTTCCTGTCCGTAATAAACGACAGCGATGATGACCGCAAATGTAGGAACACTATAGAAGAATAATTGTCCCGCATGAAGTTTACCTTGAGTGGTTAATCTATAGCGCCAAGCTTTTATCACAATTAAAGATATACCGATTCCAGACAGCAATCGACCAATTTTGTCGACGTTTTCATAGAAGTGAAGTCTATCAAGGGCAATTATTTCAAGTAGATGTAAATTAAACGAAATTTCAAAAACTAAGTAGACGACGGTACCAACAATGAGCGCGATGGTAGACTTTCTCACCTTTTTACCACTCGATTTTACTACCTTGATAGCTTGATCATTGTTAGATGCTTGTTTGAAAATGCTCCCCCACTCAAGGCGTTTAAGCATAATATAAGCAGTGACATAAGAAAATAGTGCAAACAATGCCGTTAATATAGGATGAGTAAGCAGGTCATAGAAGCCGCGACTCTCCATGATCTGATGGTTGTAAAAATCACCATTTTGTATAAGAGCGAGCAGAAGGTTGATAAATACTTCTCTGGCACATAGAGCAGAACTAAACAGTAACGCAAAAAAACTAGCACCACCGAAAAATAATGCGACTTTTTGCCCACTTTTATTTTTACAGTATGAATAAAACTCTAAACTCCACAGCTTTGTTCTTTTTATGAGGTATTTACCAATAAAGAAAAATAAACCTAACACCGCTAAGTAAAATATGCTTTTATACATGATACTGCCAGGCCAACAGAGCACCTCTAGAGAGAGCCCCACACTAGCAAAAACTGCCCTAAATAATCCAAAGCTGTGAAGGTAGTGAAATACTATATTTATTAATAGGAATAAAAAAGACGCCAGTAGTAAATTACGGACGGGGTAAGGGATCTTGAACATAAGCAACCAGTTAAACCTTAATGGAATGGTAAAGTCAGAAATCTAACTTACGCATTGTACTCACTAACCTCTTTTAATTATTGATTTTTAATGGCTTTGACATACTTGCTTACGAATAAACCCGCTCACAATTTTCATCATCACTTGGTTCTTCAAAAAAGCTATCAAATAATTCTATATCTTTCTGTTCTATTTTAAATGAATGTACATCATTGCTAGCATTTCGAATTAAGTTACGATGTAACCTTACATCTAATGGTATGTCAAAGTACTTAAGAATGACCTCATAACCTAAACTAGAAAAGTATGCACTTACCTCGTTTCGAGATGATTTTGACCAAAAACCCCAATCCAAATTCACATCAATGTCATTTCTTAAAAATGCCAACGCTATTCCTTTAAGGTAATTTCTAGTACCAGTATGTGAACTATCAAGCTCTTCACGTGTAGGGTTCTGACCAAAGACTGAGAGATGTAACTCATCTACAGATAAAAAAACTGTACCATCGGATTTTTGTTGATTACGAGCGAAAGTTGTCTTTCCACAGGCTACCTTACCAATAAGTAACGTGACTTTCGCCCTACTGTTATTTCCCAACTTATAACCACCTTTGTTTGATAATAAATCATTATATTACTATGCATGCGCATCGGCGTTTTTCAAGCTAGCCTCTCCTGCCTTGTGAACAATATCAAGGCGATGTACCCACCATACAAGATCGCACAGTTTACTGTACAACACTTAATCCTTGTTATTATACGTGTTCTTTTATCCTTGCCATATGGTAAACAGATACGTATTTACCATTGCGAAATGCAAATGATTTAGACTCACCCTCGATTGCAAAACCCAGTTTTCTGTAAAGGTTTATTGCCCTTTCATTATCAATATAAACTGTCAATTCTATACGCTTCAAATTGAGCCAGTTATCCGCTAAGTCAATAGCTGTTGTCAGTAATGCACTTCCAACACCGCAACCTTGCATAGTATCTTTTACACCCATGCCAAACGTAGCGACATGTCTACGACGAGGATTTAGCTCAAGCATTAATCCTAAGTTTCCGGCAATTTCACCATCAACGGTTGCAACATATGAATAAACATTATCTGGTATATTACCTATGCGCTTTTCCCAAAGTTCTAGAGATGGGTGTGGGAGTTGAAGGGTTCCACTATAGGCATTTTCACACTCATATATTTCCTTGATTGCCCTAGCATCGGATGCTTCAGAGCGTCTAATTTTTACTTCCATGATTTATGATTCCTATGTTACTTGTACTACTCGTGCCCTGCTGTCGTTATCTTAACGCTAGCTAAGAAGCATTACCGCTTACTTTATAAACAACACCTTACCAACATCACACACCAAGATAAATGCCTTATAGTCAATAATTCTTATTTCGCGTGGTATGTCTTAGTAAGTTAACTGCTGTTGCTAGCATGAGGTGGTTTGCGTGAGAATAACTCGACCGAGTTAGTTGAAAGGTGAAGACAATAAGGATAATGGCTGGAATATAATTAGCTCAATTGAGCCAATAAAAAATGGACAAGCCATCTTATACCACGTTTCGAACATATTGCGCCCCACAAAATACATTTCTATTATATCAACAACTTAACATGATAAAGCCGCTCTCTGGGGCAGTGTTGGGGCGAAATAAATATGACAGAAATTCGTCAAAATTCAGATTTTTCTGAGTTTAAAAGTCGCATAATGCGACCTGACATTTAACAAAATAGCAGAAAAAACGAGGTAGATCCTAATATAAAAATCTAACCTCGTCATCAAATCATCGCTGTTATTTCGGAGTATCCCTAAAGGGTATGTTTACAGCTAACCGGTATATTTCATATAGTCGTTCTCTTTTATAGAAAAGCGACCTGGCTTTGGAGTGATCAACCTAGCACCATACTGATAAATAATTACACCAGAGCATTGTCAAATCCACTCATTAGTTTTCATTATATCCAAATGTTTTTGAGTGTAATGTTTTCTTCCACCAGGACTCTCGGCTTAGAATGAGCTTGTCATCAGTCGTAGATTTAAAAATCTCTAATATAGAGTACTCAAAGTTCTCTTTAATATGCTCAAATGGCAGTACTTTAAGTCCTTTATTTCCCCCATGCCCATTTTTCACATACGATTGCCAGCGACCCAGTAGCATATTTTCACCACTCGCAGATCCAACATACCCCTTTCCATTAGTACGATCTGTAATTAGATAGACACCTTTTTGGTTTCTTAGAGCTGTAACCCAATTAGACTTATCAATAACTGCAGATAACTCATCCCATTTAAGCCTCACGTTTTCATAACCTGGGAAAATGTCATTATCAAATTTGTCTGGCAAAATCTCTAGTACTTCACATTCATCAATAACACTTGTTGCTTTGCGAACGGTCTGTTGCACCTTGTTTTTAAATCGAATAACTAAACGACCCAAATACTTTTCATACTCTGGCAAAGGTTCATATTCATACCCCATCCCACCTAAAATGTTCAGATCTTTTGTTACACGCCCTACGTGAAATAATAGCCACTTGTCAGCTTCTATCCTCATAAAACCAACCGTAATTTGTCCTTCTTGATAAGATTTATGACCTTTCCTATTGTAGTAATGACCATGCATCAAATCGTCAAATTGTCCTCTCTTATATAGTTGAGTGGGTTCCCAGTTACCACCAAACATTAAATTGAATCGGATTTTAACGTTATCTAAGTCTTTCAGATTTAGTACATCATTTAACTTTATCATTAATTTAAGCCTTAATTTTTAATCTTATTTCTCTAGCTATATTGCGGTGTTTTCATTTATTTATTGATGTCAGCTCTAGATCTAACTGTGACCAAAACTTTAAATATCGAACCAATAGAGCCACTCACCAAAAGTACTAAATGTCATATTCTTATGCCCAATAGAACCGTCATCTAGCACTTTAATATTCTCTTCAATACATCCATTGTGTTTTACAATGATCGTCTTACCCCTTAATACCGCTTCATAGTTTTTCTTACCAGTAACTAAGCATTCATTATTATTAAAATATGCGATGACTTGTTGAGTTATATCATTTCCCATTATTTATCCTCTTAATCAAGAACCAAACGTAACCCTGCTACACTCAGAGGGGTTCTGACGCTAGTTCAACCCACTTACCCACTAATTTATATGCTACCATCGCGCATAAACGTTCAGCGTTATCTCGAGTAACACCTATGATATGAAGTTCAATAAGCATTAGATAAGCGGCTAGTTTATTTTTATCTCCTGTTTGAGCCAAGCGATTAACAGTAGATTCATAGTCCACATATTCACCTTTCAAATCTTCATCAAAAAACTCAGGATCATAAACGCCTATCGGATCCCATTCAGTTAACAACACATGACTCACCGTTTGGGCAAAGCGATTATCTGGCTTCTCAACTGAGAGATTTTCTTCTAACTCCTTGAGCATAGTAGCAAACCCATCGGTAATAACTGATGTTGTATTCAGTTCACCTTCGTAACTAAAATTATTGTCATCAATTAACTCACTAGGTGAATCACTCCAACCATCTAAGTAGGTGTAATACCCTACTAAAGCATTCTCACCTTTTGCTGCATTGAAATCGACACAGACCACCTGATCACTTAAACATTCTGGGAAAAGTGTCGGTGCTAATGTGTAATGGCCCACGACTACAGGGAAGAGCAAATTTTGTTTGTTAAACGCTATTGCGCCTTTTGCTAACTTTTGATTAGGGATCATATCGGCTTGCCCGGTCGGAACTACCGCCAGATCTTGGTAAGTTTCTAAAGAGTATTCATCCTTCCACCATGCCGCACGGATATGGTGGCGCTGGATACCATTTTTATCCTTAAAATAACAGTCAGTAGGCAATGAAACTTCAGGACCTTTGAGTAGTACTTCTATAAGCGTATAAAGCTCATGACTAGGGTTAAAAGCATCAGTCCAGTGTACTGATTTCAAGGATCGATCGGAATTGAGGTATTTCTCTAGTTTCTCAATACTCGGTTCATGCCAGCAAGCATGTATAGCTCGAATATCACCAGCATTAATGTAAAGCGGTAGTGTCATAAACCACTCGATCCACTTTTTATGTAATAGTGAGTCTTCTCCGATTTGAACTAGGAAATGGGCATGCTGTTTCTGGTTTCCGATTTTAGTACGATCACGTAAATAGGTACCATTAGCATCTTTTAAATACCAACCAATGGCATTGAATTCGTGATTACCCATTAAACACAATGCTTTTTTTTCATCAACGAGTTGCTTTACCTTATTTAATAAAGCTACATGATCAGTATCTGATTTCTCACTGTTATCAATCAAATCACCAATAAACACAATTTTTGTGTCTATATCAGCATCAATATCATTCAAGCCTTGATCTTCTAATAGCGAGTTAAGCTTATTCGTTTGTCCATGAACATCACCAATAAAAAACAAGTTTTCTAATTTATTGATCTCTTTAAACTGTAATCCCATTTCTAACTGATGACAGCGTAATGATAATGTCGGGCGCATGTCTGCAAACCAGTGATCTATATCTAACTGCCCTCCAGACATTCCTCCTTGGTTCAGCGCCTCTATGTAAACGACACGTTGATCTTGTGAGTCATCATTCGATATGGAGTTAGTCAATGCCTCAACATATTCGTCGACCTTGTCCATTAAATGTTTAGCACTATAAGCGTCACCTTTTTTTATTAGTACTTCTCGGATCATTTCCCATAATGCACTGTTGCCTCGCAAGCTGTAGTTATTGAGATCGCTAAACAGTGTTTCAAAATATTTTTTTGTAATTAAAGCCAAGGTGTTTACTCCTGCTACTGGCGTTGTATACGATATAATTAGTAATATTTACTGCACGTTACACTCTATATTTTGCTTATCAAAAAACGTACTCATTTTGCATCTATTTAGCGAGCCCATAAGGTATTGAGCGATGTATTGAGCGTCTTTAAAATTGGCTTGCCCACCATCGCCTGCTAATTTGAAATCACCTTGGCTTTTGATAATAACTTTTCGCGTTGTTTGCTCTTTCATTGGGTAGCACCACACGCTGACCTCAACGCCTTCAGGAATATCCTTTTTTGAAACCGTGCACAGTTTACCATCTAGCCATAACATTAACTCGTTGTAACTTGTAACAAATTCATCAGAATAACCAAGTGCCATTTTCCAAAATGAATCAATTGGAGTAGGAACACTACCTTGACTCTGAATTTCTTTAACCATATTTTCAATCGAAAATGCTAGCAGAGCACACTCATCTATTGAGCGACTTATTCTAAAAGTTGAACCTTGAAATATATATAAATACGTAGCTAAATCACACGCTTTGTTCGTGTTTTGAGGGCTACCTATCAACAAACGGGACACTTCCTCAGTCATAAGCTTAAACAATGCTTTTTCACCAGGAACGGTAGGTAGTATTGGTAAGGGGTAAAAGGTCAACATCTCCTTTCTTATCCTTCGGACTATCTCTAGGTTATGGTTACTTTCTTCAATAATGGCTTTTATTGCTGGTCGCATTTGAAAAAGTTGATGTCTAATGTGATTTCCTGCTGAGTTTGCCGGTTGATAGGAGCCAATATAACTGCCTACTTCATCCCAAGCATAGCCATAGTCGCCAGTCTCAAATTGAATAGCATCAATAACTTCATTATCGAGTTCAATCCAAGTAATATCGTAAGCGGTATCAATATGTTTGTACCATTGTTCAAATGAGTTGATCAATTCTTGCTGGACCGCTCGGCTCGCACTTTCTGGAACAGAACTGTGGCTTAATAAGCTTTGATAAATGGCCAAATGAACAAAAACTGGATCGATATAATCTACGAATTCTGGGTATTTATTACAGTAACTCCCCCATAATTCGTTACAAAAATCTCTTGCTACCGATGGACTTGCTTTCATCATTATCTCTCCCTACTTATCCACAAAATGACAATCTTAAAAAACTATGGCTGATCAACTTAAATACACCTTCGGTTTCATTGTCTTCTTAGATAAGGTCATTTCATCTAATATTTGCGTATAAGCTATGAAGCGACTGTGCCATGTTATTCCTTATAAACTCGATTCTCATACTCGCCATCATAATTACTCCTAAGGGTGTCAAACATTCTATTGAGCTTATCCTTTGATGGAGTGAGCATCAGCAACATTGCTTTTTCCTTGATATGATAGTGCCACGCTAGCTTCTCTAACCAAGTTGAAGGGAGTTGGCTGTAACCATAAAACGCACCAGCTAATTGACCGTAAATCGCTGCTGTTGTATCCGCATCTTCACCCAGATTAGCTGCAAGTAGCGCACCCTCTTTAAAGCTATTACTGTTTGCAAAAGACCAAAGTGCCGCTTCCAAAGAGTGAACGACAAAACCTGTCCCACGAATTTCCTCTCGTGACTTAGTAATGAAAGATCCGTTTACTATGTTAATTAAATCTTGATGTATATTGGCACTGCCCCAATAGTTCGATAAAAAACTAAACAACGATTTTTTATCTAAGGCCTGCTCTGTATCATCAAAAATTTGATAAAGTAACCATGCCATAATTTGGCAAGACTCTATTGCTCTTTGCTCTGCATGCGTTGTAATTGAACTTAATTTAGCAGCCTCAATAACCGCTTCTGGAGATGCATTTCGGAATACTGAATTGAAAATAGCAACAGGTGCTAAACGCATTAAACTGCCATTACCAGCACTGTATTCACTCGTTGACCCTGCATTCGCACAACCTGTCTCTTGAAAGTAATTTAACGCTTCAGCGACAGTGTTCCCTATATCAAAGCAGGTACCGGTAACTGAATTACTACCATCTTGCCACCACTGGCAATAGCGATTCATTTGATCGTCTGCATCATGTTCGCCCTGAGCCAATAGGCTATCAGCTAAACACAACATCATTGAGGTATCGTCTGTCCAATTACCAGCCTTTAAACGGAAAGGTCCACCACCCACAATATCCGTTAATGGTGAGTAGCTATCCTTAGGTTTAAATTCTAGAGTAGTACCTAATGCATCTCCCAATGCGAGCCCTATCATTGCACCTTGCGCTTTGTCTAACATAAACTGCTTGTGACCTTGGTTATCCATTGAATTGCTCAAAAAAAGCCCTCTTCTAATGCCTTCAAATACAATTCTATCCAATACTCTACCTTCACATAAGTGTCGTATTTTGGTACATGCTAATATTTGATACAGTAATTATTCGTTTATTGACCTACCTCTTAACACTTAAATTCCATTTTGGTGCATATTACTTCATCGACGTTCTGGCATTTAATACGAATAGCTAACTCTGCAACAATATTGACCAAAGTTGCTCTAACGCTATTACAGATAATAATGAACTAACCAAACTTTATGTGACTCTATCTACCTTTGTAATATATTAAAAACTGAGAACATCAATGAATAACGGGCGCTTTACTACAACGGCTAACATTAATAAACAAACATTATTACGCTATCAATTAATTGAAATTATTGCCTATTGGGAAGGAAGAATTACCACAAAGCACCTCTGTGATGGGTTTGGTATTGGACGCCAACAGGCATCAAGAGATATTAATACCTACCTTAAAGAGTTTGCCGCTGAAAACCTGGAATATGACATGCAATTGAGAGGTTACAAGCCTACCTCTTGCTTTCGCCCTGTTCTTACGCAAGGGCATGTGAATGAATACTTGCAGTTGCTGACTTTGAACCAAAGCCTAGTATCTAAGAGTAACATCTCCACACTTGGTCTTCGTCACGTCAATACTGTTACTCCACCACCACGATTTATTCGACCAGAGATAATGAGAGCGATTGTGCGTGCAATGAGCGAAGGTCGCAGACTCGAAGTTGACTATGTATCAATGAGTTCACCAGAACCTGAAACTCGAATCATCGCCCCTCATTCATTAGTAGAAACACCTCTTCGTTGGCATGTTCGAGCCTATTGCGAAAAAAATCGATCCTATCGTGATTTCGTATTGAGTCGCTTTATCAATGTGCCTGAGATATTAGACCGCTCACCCAACCCTCTCAATGACGATCTCAACTGGTGCTCTCCTATTTCACTGATCTTGCAAGCAGACCCTAGGCTTAATGCACACCAAAAAGCACTCATAGAAACCGATTATGGGATGGAAAAGGGTCAATTAGTTGTACCATCCCGTTTAGCGCTCATTAATTATTTGATCGACTCATTAGGGCTTAATCTCAATAGCGTGAATGCCGAACCAAATTACCAACAGATCTGCATAAAAAACATCATTGAAATTCGGACTCGACTTGGTGAGAAAGGGCTACTAAAAATAAACTAACTGTCGCTTTATGCGACAGGCTACATTTTAGGGCACTTACAAAACAAAGTTTGAATCTATAGAGTGAATGTCATACCAGCATACTCTATAGGGTAAACTATGCTTAAAAATATCAATGAAGTGAACAAACAGGTAGAGCCTATTTATATTAAAGTTTCACCTACGTTACCAGTATTACCACAAACACTTGAAGATGACTTAACCAAAGAGCAAGAACTCGCACTACTTACTAGATGCCCTAAGATTTACCTATCAGCGGAAACAAACCTCCAGCAGATAATCGAATTTTTGATTGACCTTTTCAGTTACTACTTTGAGTTACCTAAAAACATGCTCACTCCAGAAAGTGACTTAATAGATGATATTGAGCGCCAAGTATGGGCAAGAGAACTCGGTGTACCTTATGACGATGTAACCTACGGTCGAATCTTTTGCAGTAAAGACGATAAAGGTAATATTGTTGGTGGCATAGAAGATCGAGGGCTTATGATCGCCACTATGTTTATGTTGGACTTTGCCGATCTCATCGGTATCAAGGAAGTCAACAATGTATCCGATGCCACTTTTGAGGCTGCCAATGACGAATTTGGCAATTACTACGATTGCAATACGATTTCTGACCTAGCAAATTTGCTTTATACAGTTTGCATGAAGCTAAAAGATCTCGCTTAATAAAACCAACACGGTAAAAATTAGTGGTTGAAATGTAATTAAAGGGGAAAAGACCACAATAGAGAATGAGAAAAGTATCAAGGCGATACACCCACCATACAAGATCGCACAATTTACTAATAATAAGTGGCTTCGGACTTGTTCAACACCCGGAATTAAGTGTTGGCTGCGCAACACTTAATCCTTGTTTATTAGGCATTGGAACCCAAAGGTCTGCCATAAACTGAGTCGAAAGCTTGCTCTGCCTGTTCTCGCATTGTTTTACTACTGCCCGACATACTATGAGTAATAACTTTCCATTGGTAGTTATTAAATGGCTCTTTATTTATGTTTATTCCGTTTTCTCCATTAAGTTTCATACAAACGGTGTAGTTGGTTCTATCTCTATTTTCATTATAGAGGGTGTTGTAAAGATGACTTTCAACACGCTTTTTTAACCTCGTGCCATGTCCTCTGTAAATTGCCTTCAACCCATCAACACATAGTGAGCAAGGATTTTCGTCTAACTGATAATCCGTAAAAATAACATATAAGCCGGTACCATAGATAAGCTTTGAAATATCTTCATGGCTATCTACATTGACGACTTTGACTCTTTCCCCTGATATATCAGCGTAATCGAAGCCTTCAAAAAAGGCTGAAAAGTGCTCATGAAATAGTGTTTTAAGCTCTAATTCTTTCTTAACCAGTCGTTCGATATCGTACATTTTTCCTCCGAAATACCTAACATTACTATGCATGCACATCGACACTTTTCTCGTGTCAATTTACCACCAGCAACAAGCTGATTATTAAGAAAAACAAAATGCGCATGCTCACTTTTATTTTTCTCTTATACCACCAAAGCACTACCTCTATCTACTATTCATCTGATCTCGCTATCTTCATATAGCCCAAACAGAAGCATTAATAAATATTTCGTGTGGTATATCTGATTTATTAGTCATTTAACTGCTATTTTAAACATTAAACAGCACCGATTTGAAAGCCAATCGAGACGGGTGCGTATTTCGGTGATTGCGATCAGGGGGAAATAAGTGATCGCAATGCTCCGAAATATGCATTTGGAGGTGATCAGCCAAGCACCATACTGATAAATAATTACACCAGAGCATTGTCATATCAGCGGGAACTACACTCGAATACTATAGGAAATCGCCTTGCAAGCCCACTTTAAACGTATTGTTTTCAAAGTACAAAACAACACCATGCTCGGCTTCTAGCACACTATCAAAAAGAATCCCCCAATCACCCGTTTGCTGTATCAAAAACGTTGTAGGAACAAGGAGCGAGTCGACTTTAGTAGAATCATCAATAGCTGCTCCTAAATTGTCACGTAAATACTTAAGTAACATTACCTCATTATCTACAAGTATCCCGTCTAGATTTGACCAATATTGTTGATATGTTTGTCGTTGCATCCGACTAATCCCTTCTTCATCAAGGTCACTAGCACTAATGCGTAACTGGTATTCATTACCCCATAAGAAAGCATTTGCGTGCTTTTGCCAAGCATACTTATAGGTCATCTCACCAAACGTTTCATCTATAACACTTTTCATTTTTTACGCTCACTAGTTTAACTTTGTTGTTTCTTCTCAGAAATTCCTCCTGAGTGAGGAACGTTATTGTGTACTTCTGAAGGTACTAGTTGAAGAGTTTTCATATCTTCACACTCATGCCAAGTTAAATCATTATCTTTACGGTATTGTTTTACTTCACTAGCTTTCCAGTCTGTACGCCCATCTTTACCTTCCTCATTCCATTTATCGGCCGTTGCCCTATCTGCTTGAACAAAGTTCAAATCTCGATTTTCAGTAAAATCTTCAATCTCAACTGTTTCTTCTGCTATATCAGAGAAATCAGGGTAACCGTCCTTAAATGGAATTGAATCGATATCATATTCTTTTAAAATCTCAGACCAAGTCTTACCATCAGGATTTTGACTTTGTGGAACATAATCTCCATCTGGTTTCCAATCTGAGTCCCCAGGAACGCCACTCCATTCACCGTTGTTTTTAGGTAAGTGGACACCTTCAAAACGGCTTGTATTATCATCGCTTCGGTGGATTTCTTGTCCATCATTCGAATTAACTAAAATTGGAGAATCTAAGTTATCTATTTCCACAGCATCGTAGTTTGAATCTGCTGCTAAATCGTTATCTAGGTCAGCATCCCCAAAGCTTAACTCTTGAGAAAAAATCGGTTTATCTAACTCATTCAAGTCAATATGCTCACTGCCTTGTTTGGGTTGCAAACTTTTACTTTCCATATTTTGTTCGATGGCTGCATTAGTAAAAATTGATGATTCCATCTTCAGAAAAACTCCTTCTTAACCATCTTGTTCCATTGAGCATAAGCCTGTTTATACAGTTCTCCTTGACCTACTAGTGATCTGATCAGCGCTTGGTTAATCATGAGCACATGCTCCCTAGGTGTATCGGGGCATCTAGTTAGTACCAAAGACTCCAACTCATCGTTTAATGCCTTAATATTACTAATATCTACTGGGATTTTTTGTAATTGTTGTTTGCAATCCAACAATATCGAGGTAAGGGTAGAAAACTCCGAAAAATCTCTAACAGTAATGCCTGTATTTAAGTAGTTAATCAAACGAATTTTATACTGTATTGGCAACGTGGAACGCTGCATTGCTTCAACAAGTGCCTCTACACCAAAAGTAGAGGTTTGTTGGTTGTACTCTGAGAGTAAATGAATCAATACGCTGGAGCGAAAACTGCTCTCACACCATGTGCTAAGCAAGCTTGGTTTATGTCGATAAAGCCTCTCGCAACCAGAAAAGCGGTTCACTTTACATAGCACTGCTTCGAGCCATTCGTTTTGATAAACAACGGCAACGCCACGAGGAAGGCGAGCTAATTCGTCAAGTTGGTCATCATTTAGAGCAGCAGACTTACCAACCAAGATTCGGTCTGTTTCATCAGGTAAGCGCATAATCAATTTTGTATTTGTATTTCTGATTGCACTTATATGAACTGCTGACGGTGACTGATCTGCAATAATAAAGCCTTCACCATACGTTCTCATTTCCGCAATCGCATTGGAAATCATTTCAACAGACTTTTCAGCTAACTCACTTCCTCCGCCTTGATGACTCGCTCGAAGAATGTTATGAGCTTCTTCTAAAACCGTAACATGGCGAAGTGGTTGGTTCATTACTGATTTTTCAGCCCTGTACTCACTTAACTTGATTACAAGCAATCCCATAATTAAAGACTTGGTTTCAGCTGAGCCTACTCGACTTAAGTCAATAATGACATTGCTATCAAACAACTCTTCATTTGTAAGCTCATTACTTGTAAATATTTGACCATTAAGACCATTAGCTAATGAGCGAACTCTAGTAAGCAACGCACCAATATAATTACCTTTCATTTCTGAAGAATAAGCAGATTGCTCTATAACTTCCTCAAGTTGAATCAGTAAATCGGAGAAAGTCGGGAAAAAGTCTGTTGAATGCCTGCTCAAGGAAGAACTCAAGTCCCAACCACACTCATCATAACTGCGTAATAATGCATCTTTTAGAATAGCAGGCATTGCAGCATACATAGGCCAACAAACATTAAACACTTCGATAAGCCTATCTACGTGTTCAAGTACATGGGTCTCCAATGGAAATGAGAAAGGGTTTATATTCAAAAGCTTTGAATAGTTAGCATTAGTACCGAGCACTTGCACATCATCACGATGACCAAAGACATTTTTGTATTCCCCTTTTGCAGGCTCAATTACCAAAAATGGTATTTTGTGATCCTGCAACTGGTCAAGTAGCTCATAAACCGTATTGCTTTTACCTGAACCTGTCGAACCTGTTACAAATACATGGCTAGCAAGATTATCAATATCCAACTTGATTGATTGCGGAAGATCTGTCCATAAATGACGAACATTGCCTAATGTAATTGCACGGTCACCTGATTCCCCTGCTTCTGAAAGAGACTGAACTTGCCTTCCAAAAGCTGCTGCCTCTTGAACAACCACTGTGGATGTAGAGCGTCTAGGTAAGCTAAGCTGAATAGCCATTTCTTTGCTGGAGACTAATGTGGCTGGTGTCAGGTAATTGATTTTCGCATCTGCACTAAAACTTGGCTTTAGTCGAGGGTGCATGAGTTGACCAAGCCAAGAACTCACTTCGTTACTCTTTGTTCCTGACCATGTAGTTAATGCAAAGTCTTCAGTCGAGGATTGGCTTCCTCGGGTTAACCCCAAATAAATACTAGCGAGGGTTTCTGATGATGCTGGAGAATCACTAATAAAATAAGCTGTACTCAACCAACCGCCATGACTTTTTGCTTCATCAATGCGCTTCAATTGGTGATCAATTTTATCCAACATTACAGCAATACCTTTATCGGAGACTTCATAACTTACTTGCTGAGAAGTTCCTTGTGTACTTGTTGTACCTTGAGTATTAGTGGTAGACGTTGTATCAGTTTGAGTTTCCGTTTGACTCTGAGCTGTAGAGTGATTAGTAGATTTAGATTCTGTGGTTCCAACAGTATTAGACTCTGATGACCCTTTACTATTCGTTTTTTGCAACCCTGACGAAATAACACTTGCAGCTAAATAACTTGCTCCTCCTGTAACTGGAACAGCGAGCGTACCTAACGCCATAGCACCAATACTTAAAGCTTTACTAGCCAAATCTGGAGAAGATGAACTCTCATTCAAGCCATGTGTTTGGGAGGTAGATTCTGATGTACTTTCACTGGTTCCGAATGTTTCTGTTTTACCTAAGCTTTCACCTAAAGAACGACTTAAACCTTCACTGATGCTATGGTTTACCGCTTCACTATCTTGCAATCCATAGGTGTACTGACGCTTTGAAAGACTGGAGAGTTGAGTAGCTACTTGCTCATATCCCGTTCTGACACCATTAAGTGCCTGCATAGATACAGGCTCAGCCAAAATTAGACCTTCGTAAACACGATTTTCTGCTGCATCAATAAACTTCTCCAACCCTTGCATGAAATGCTCTTGGTCTACAGTAGAAAGAGAAGGTACACTGCTTACAGCTGTTATTGTTGAACTCTTCTGCGAATCTCCAATGCTATCTAATAACTCGTCAACTGCAATGCCATCTAAAGATGCCAACTTACTCCCAGGAAAGTGCCCTTTAAAACTTTCTTCTAATAAGGCCCCCGAGTTTTGACCGAGCATTTTACCCGGTTCACCGCGTGTCCCTAAATAGAAATAAGTTTCCTTTCCGTCCGACTTTAGAAAAACAAATACCGCAAAGCCTGCAGCTCCAAATGCTGTGTATGTCGCAGTTAAACTCTCCAATACTGATTGTTTATTTTCTTGAACTAATCTCTCCACTTGGAAGATTCGTACATCAGATCCCGTGTTTAGTTGGACAATATCTTTATTATCCAAAGCTACTATTGAAAAGTTTTTTAAATCTGCAAGATAGCTTTTGTTAATCAGTTCATGGGCTGTATTCAGCATATCTTTCGATTCAATGCCTTGATCTGCGAGTTTTTCAAACTCTTTGAGAAATGTAGGTTTCTGCTTATTTCTTTCGTATTGAGTTGGGTATGTCGACATTTGGAATTTCTCTTATACTAAAGCCAGAATAATAATAGCAATTGCTGCTATCGCTCCACCAAGGACTGCAAGAGCTTTTAAATTATCATTCTCTGTATGTTTCGTTTTTTTTGTACGTGAGGCTGCCTTTGGATGTTGTTGCGCTGGCTGAGGTTTGACGCGATTAACGTCAACTTTTGGTATAGAAAACACTGATTCTCGTACATCTAACATATGCTGAATACGTTCATGTGAAAAATTCGATGATGCATAGACTTCTTGAAAGGCATAATATTTAGCATCCCATGACGCCTTATTATTACTCATTTCTTTTGCGTAACAATTCTGCTCATAGGATACAAAAAGGTTCGGCTTAGACTTTATAGTATAAGCAATCGTCTGCTTTATATTCTGAGTCGATAAACGATGATCGTTCATTTCCATGAACAATGCCATGCGTATCTGAGTAACATCACCACTGCTAAGGCTTTTTTGAAATGAAGGCGTTGGTTTAAATCCGGATATATTAACTTGAGAGAATGGGTTGTTCATATTCATTTCTTCCTGTTGACAATCGTTGTCATATTGCACACTTGAACTCGAAAAGCCTAATACTCCGAATTCAATTAAATGACTCTTTACTTTTATAAGGTGCTCTACTCGTTCCTGAGAAAAATTTTGTTCCAAAAAACGACAATGTTTATCAAAATACCCTGGTAATACCCATTCTTCTTGGATGTTGATAATCTCTTCTACACTATCATTTACTTTATAGCATTCGAAAATATCGGGCGTTTTTTTAAACACTTCTTGTATTGTATTCATAATAAGTTCTGGTGCATATTCATTTGATTTAATAGTTGCAATCACGTTTTTTTTTAATTCAGAACTTTTAGAAGCAGAAATAGAACTTTCATAAACTTCGTGCATAAAATCACCTCAAGTGCCCACCAATTTTAGTCGGCATTTAATTAATAAATTATAAAGCTAAGATATGCTCTAAATCTTCCTTTAACTTACCAATTTGTTCTAAGTCATGCTTCGCTTGTTCAATCGCTTTTTCTCGTTGCTCTTTATCTGCAACATTTTTGCTAAGATCATCTAGCAACGAAGTAAACTTACTCTCAAATTCAGTTTCAATAAAATACAAATAACTTGATAAAAGCTTATCTTTATCTTCTTTTATTCTCCCAACAGCAACTTCACGAAGTTTCATGAATTCAGATCTGATAACTGTTACACGCTCTTTCCACAACTCCTGGAGGTCTACAAATTCTTCGTCATCATAGATTTTGACCTCCTTTGTACGCCCCCATGAAAATGGGTTATACCATTTTGAATCCTTTACCGTTTTTGACCCTACAACAACTTTTCGCGTACCAATATCGTCGTTTTGAAGACCAATATTTAGTGAAATTGTGCTAATCGAATCTCTTAGACTTTTAAATATTGGCAGTTCTAAACCTCGGCTCTCTGGAAATAATGACGATATGTGCTCCATATACTCATCATGTAACTCTTTTTTAATTATTTCTTGAGAGTTTTGGAATGCTTGCTCATATTCATTCACGACTTTTTTGAAAGAAAACTCCACATCACGAATAGCCATTTTTAACCGATTTTCGGCACTTTGAGGGGTAACATCACCAACAAAATCACTGCCTATTTCAGTAATTCTCATTGAAATTAACTGCTCCATCTCGGTAAGCTTATCTTGCACAGCAGCCGGAAGATCTCGACCCGTTCGGAGGATGTTCTCCTTGTATGCTTCTGTGCTAAATCCTTGTTCGCGACGTTCTTTAAGTTGTTCAATCTCAATCGCTAAACTCTCCAGCTCTTTTTGACCTAAATCTAATTGAGATTTCAACTCTTCTTCTTTTAGTCCCTGCTCAATGGTTTTGCTCAAAGCTAAATGCGCACGGTTGAGACGAGTTGGGAAGCTGTATTTATTAATATATTCATCAATCACAGCTTCTACTGCAGGCACACCACTATTCCTTAGTGTTCTGTTACTGTTTGACTTTCTTTCCATAAGGTCTTTAGCAGAAGAGCTAAGCGTCATATATTGAGGAAACTCCATACTAGGCTCCTCTAGCAGCAATTCCTCTATATTTCGTTTATCTCCTCGCTCAGTACGGGTCAGTTCACCATGCTTACGAAGCAAGTAAGCTATTCGAGCAGAAACAGGGTATAAATTGGGGTCTTCAATACCATTTGCATTTAAGTATTTTTTAACATTACCAAGAGCACGCTCTATACTTTCACCCTTTTCAGGATCAAACATATCCATTTTATTGATTACAAATAGGAAACGATCTTTACTCTGCTTACCACCTTTTTTCATAATTTCAGAAACAAGGCGTAGCAAATTTTGATCATCGTTTGTTGCTAGTTGCGTCGCATTTAAAACATAGATAATTAAAGGGTTGCGCTGAGAGTCTTGAACAAAACCCATTGTTGTACGCTCGTGCTCCTCGTCTTGACTGTTATTCGGTCCTGGAGTGTCGGTTAAAACTAAACGTACATTATCATTAGGCTCTACTGCTCGGATATTACCTAACAACTCAATTTTTTTGGTTTCTGGATCGCTATTCCAAGCTGTTAACGTGTCTAAATCGACTTTTGGACTATCTATTGACACTTTGCCATCACGTTCTCCTATAAAGACATCACCAAGGGTTTTATCATCAAACACTTGAGCAATCGTTGCCGTGGTTGCTTCATTTGCTGCTGGTAAAAGATCCCGACCTAATAAAGCATTGATAAACGTTGACTTGCCAGATGACATCGTTGCAACCACATAAACATCAAAGTTATTGTCTAATGCTTCCTCAAAGTTCTTTTTAACCTCTTCCCCACCATTTTGAAGGTACTCAGCAAATTTAGGACTCTTCTCAACACGCACCATCATTTCTTTGATTTTGCTTAAGCGGCTTTGTGCAGATTCAACTTCATTCCATTGCAGCTCAATTTTCATTCCTGATAAGCTAGCTTGCTCAGCGGCTTCACTAATGTCATTAAAGTCTGTCTCTAGACCAGTAAACTCCACAGCAAAACTTGCATCACCATTAAATTGCTCTTTTAAATCAAAAAATATGTTTTCGACCCAAAGCTGTAATCGTTTATTAGCATAACTAACTAAGCTAGAACTCTGTGACGGTTCCATATCATTGATACGAAACAGTGTTGTTATCTCAAACGGGTTATGTTCGATATATATATGATTCATAAATAGTTCTTCTTTTTACTAGTAGTTATTTAATTATTAATCAGAGATTTGAGCACTTGTAGGCCACAATGATCTGTAAAACTTATAAGCTCGGTTTTGGTTAGCTGCTTAACCTGTTTCTTTTCAAATTTTTTCATTCTTCGCTGCCAATTTCGCTTTTCGTTTGTCGGCAACAAAGCCGCTCGACTTAACCTTTGTGGTTTCTCACGGAAAAACTCAAGTTGACCGACTAACAAGTTACGCTCTGTGCGGCTGAGTACACCTTGAGCGAGCTTCTTTTCACCTGCTAATGCTGGCAATGCCATTAATGGAATGACTACTGGGCTAGAGAAACCCTGACTTGTGAGATAACCCCGAGCCTTTTCAACATAATATTTAACACTTTCACCGAGCTCTTCGTCTAATAGGTCAACTTTATTTAGTACAAAAACAACATCTTGAGCTGGGTGGTGACTACGGATAGATTTCAATATTTCCGCGTCATCATTGGTCCCTAATTGTGTTACATTCAGAATATAGAGAATTTTACTATGCGGGTTAGCTTTTAAAGCGTTTATAAACGTTTTCCCATGAGCACCATTGATACTATTATTCGCTCCTGGCGTATCAAGAATAGTGATACCATTTAATTTTGTTTTTGAATGCCGAGCCGTCAAAGCATAATTAACATCAATTTCTGCAATCAGCTCATTCTTGTTCCATTCTCTAAGCTGCTGACCACATATCCCTTTATCCTTGTCGAATAAACTACCATCTCGTTTGTATGCTGATACACTCGATTTAGAAAATTTCCCCATGCGTATACGAGTAATTTTCGCTGTAGTCGCTTCATTGGCCGCATGTAATATTTCTTTTCCAACTAAAGCGTTAATTATTGATGATTTACCAGCACTCATGGCCGCTGCAACCAATACAACTTTTTTGGTATACACTAACGTTTCCTCTCAAACACAAAGCACAAATTCGGAGTCATTTTTCGCCCATCTTAGTTAGAAACGACACTCACAGCATCGCTATCAATATAAGACTCTTTCAAAGACACCTCTATTCTGATGAGAAAATAGCATCTAACACCGTATTACTATGCATGCGCATTGGTTCTTTTAACGAACCAACTCTCCACCAGCAACAACCTGATGATAAAGACAAACTAAATACGCATGCTCACCTTATAAACAACACACTACCAACTTAAAGCACCTAGATAAACGCTTCATATCCATCAATAAATATTCCGTGTAGTGTGTCTGATTTATTAGTTATTTAACTGTTACTTTACACATTAAACAGCACCGATTTGAAAGCCAATCGAGACAGGTACGTGTTACCAGCATGAGAAGATATACTTTGACCCTATATATACATTCAGCTATACACGCTTTAGTGTCGTGCATTCCGATTTTATTTATCACAACAAATTGCGCTCCATTGGATGCACTCTATTCATTGTTGCCGTTTCTCACTGCCTAATCGACCTCGCAAAGACATACTTAGATGAAAAACTACGTTATTTTATTCTCGATCAAGTACTACACATAATTGTCTTAGTTGCGGTTGCTTTACATGTATCTCAATTAGAACTGACCCTGTCAGCATTGGCGGATGTTATTATTACCAAAAATAACCTAGTCATTGCCCTTGCTTATATTGTAATGTTCAAACCTACTTCAATTGTGATCGGTTCTGTTTTATCCAAATACACGCCAGAAGTAAACGATGAAAATAAGGGTTTGATTTCAGGAGGAGCTATCATTGAATATTTAGAGCGAACGTTAATATTAACCTTTACCATAACTGGACAATTTTCGGTCGTAGGATTTATATTGGCTGCTAAATCTATATTCAGATTTGGAGAGCTAAATAATCCAAAAATCATAAACTAACAGAGTATGTTCTATTAGGATCATTGCTTTCTGTAGCAATTACATCAATTACTGGATTATTAAAGCGCACATCAATTATGGTTACTTTCTTCGAGAATGGCTTTTGTTGCTGGTCCCATTTGAAAAATTTGATGCCTAATATGATTTCCGGCTGATAGGAATCAATATAACTGCCTGATTCATTCCAAGCATAGCCACAGTCGCCAGTCTCAAATTGAAAAGTATGTGCTAATCGGTCGAAAGAAGGAATGGGGCAAGTTGAGAAGACTGACCGCTCATGCAATAAGCCTATCTCTTTAATAAGTAACGAGTACTTCTACCTGCTCCTGATTTCTCTAAACACCCTTGCTCCACAAGCCCCCTAAGATGGCGGGTGGCTGTCGGTTTACTGACTTTTGCGACCTTGTGATATTGAGACGTTGTTACTCCTTCGATAAAGTCACCATCTAACAATCTATTTAGCACTTTTACTTGTTCATTGGTCAGCAGTGTTTGATCTACGTTACGCCAGAAATTTGTTTTGAAAACAGTTTGGTCAATTTCTTTTAATGCCTCATCAAACGTTTCATTTAGCGTCTCAAAGAACCAAACTAACCAGTGAGTTATGTCTACCCCACCTTTCTGAGTTCTCTCAAGTATTTCATAGTAGCTTTTTCGCTTCGCCAATATACTCACAGACATTGCGTAGAAGCGGACAGATTGCTCCTCTGCTTGTGCCAGCGCTAAATCGGTCAATAAACGTGTTATACGTCCATTACCATCATCCAGCGGGTGTATCGTCACAAACCACAGATGTGTTATCGCGGCGCGAACTAATGGGTCAAGCGAGGTGTCTCCTTTTGAACTGTTAAACCACTCAATAAATTGCTCTAATTCTTGATCTAAAACGTCGCGTCCTGGTGCTTCAAAATGGATCACGGGGTTATCTAAGCGACCAGAGACAACTTGCATCGGCATATCCCCCCTCAGTTGACTACCAACGACAGGATTGAACATCGTATAACCTTCTGGAAATAACCGTTCATGCCAAACTAAGATACGCTCAAGGGTTAGTTTTATATCTATATTAACCACGGCATCTAGCATTATTTCTGCGAGGCCGTCTGTTTGCTCAGTCGTTGGGAACGGTCGCTCTTCAGTAAGGCCTAGTTTGCTCGCAAGTGACGAGCGCACTGAGAATGCATTCAATTTTTCACCTTCAATTGCGCTTGAATGAACTATATTGGCCAGTAGAGTATCGAGCATGCATTCTTTGTCATCTTGTGAATGGCTAAGCATTTTCACCAATAAGATGCCTTGATTTAATCGAGTTCGCCTAACCAATGGCTCAACAGTCGCTTTGTCCCAATTGAAGTTAGGCCAATCGTTGTTTTTCCAGATCCACATAGGAGCTCCTTAATTCGGAATACTGCCATAATCTAATCACATTATGATTTGATTAGATGTATTAATCAGATCATCTTATATGCATTTTCCAGATTTTTATTAAAATGTGACTCTAGAATCTATTTGAACAATTACCATGAATAAAGTTGGATATGCTCGAGTATCAACACAAGACCAATCGCTTTCAATTCAGGTGAAGGCCTTGAAGGATGCCGGATGTCATAAAATATTTACCGACAAAGCCTCTGGGTCTGACACTAAGCATTCTGGATTTATAGACCTAATCAACTACCTCAGAGCAGGTGATACTTTGATTGTCACTCGAATTGACCGTATAGCTAGATCCGTTTTAGACCTTCAACAGTTAGTCGCAAATCTGAAGAATAAAGAAATTACTCTTTCTGCTATTGAACAGCCTATATCGACAGATTCAGCATCAGGAAAAGCATTCCTCGATATGCTTGCCGTTTTTGCTGAATTTGAACTCAATATTCGCAAAGAACGACAAAATGGAGGGGATCGCTGCCGCCTCGAGAAATACAGCATATAAAGCACTGAAAAATAGAGATTTTTTAACACTATTTAAATAGATAACTTTTGGAATCGGAAAGTCGCTTAGTGAAGTGTCAAGTTTGACTGGAGAAGATCAGCTATCCCTTCCCCACTACGACTAGATAAAGTAATACTTTCATGTCAACTAAATGATCCTTTTATTACAATAAACAGTTACATTGAAAATTTAATACAAAATCAATAAAATTTTAACAAAACTAAGCCATGATAGTTAAATTACTTAATTTTGGTTACTTCTATGAGCCTGACAATTCGACAGGTCAACAAAAAGTTTGGGGACGCAACGGCCCTTTCTGATGTTGATTTAACACTCAAACAAGGTGAACTGGCGGCTCTCGTTGGTCCTTCTGGTTGTGGTAAAACCACTCTTCTAAGAAGTATCGCAGGCCTTGAACAACCATGCTCAGGAACGATTACCATCAATGATCAGATCGTTTTTAAAAACGACACGCCAGATATCAGCCCATCAGGAAAAGGCAAAAACAGATCACTGTCATTGCCAACTCAGCAACGTAATCTTGGCATGGTTTTTCAAGATTTCGCGCTCTGGCCTCACCTAACCGTATTCGAGAATGTGGCATTTGGCCTTCGAGCTCGAAAGCAGACAAAAGGTTTAACCCAGCGAGTATCGAATGCGTTGGATCAAGTACAGCTTAGTCAGTTTGCCCAGCGTTTTCCAAATCAGTTATCTGGTGGTCAGCAACAACGCGTATCTATCGCGCGTGCCATTGTTATGCAGCCTCAGCTGATTCTATTAGACGAGCCTCTCTCTGCGCTCGACGCTGTATTAAAAGATCAAATTCAACAGCTATTGGTCAGCCTGCTTAAAGAGCATCATCTGACAGCAGTGTATGTCACCCATGACCAATCAGAAGCCATGTCGATGGCAGATAAAGTCATGATATTGAATCAAGGTAGGGTTGAGCAGTTTGACCTACCTGAGACGATTTATCACGCTCCAGCAACGGAATTTGTAGCGAAATTTATTGGAAAAAACAATCGTCTACCGAACAGTGATGGTCGAACCTTTATTAGAATGGAAGCACTTAAGTTTCAGCAAGCCGCTAACGATAGAGATATCCGTTTTGAAGCCTCTATCAAACATATTCGCTTTCAAGGGCAGCATTATCTCGTTGAAGCCGATGTCGATGGAGAGCTGTGGTATTTCTGCGCTCCGCAACGCTTAGAAGCTGGTCAAAGCATTTCGCTTTACTGCGCCCCTGAACATATAAATCAAATTCAGTTACAAGGATAGCAACATGAAAAATTTCACTCTTCTCGCCATCTCGCTTGGGCTAATCTCTGCGCCATTGGCAGCGGCGGATCTTACTGTTTATACAGCAGGCCCAAAAGGCTTAGCTAATAAGCTGATTAAAGATTACGAAGCCGTTTCTGGTAATAAAGTGGTGACCTACCAAGCGACGACGGGCCGTATTCTTGGACGTCTAAAAGCGGAAGAAGCTCGCCCAGTTGCCGACGCAGTGATTTTGGCATCTTGGCCTGCTGCTATGGGGCTACAGAGTGAAGGACTTCTGCACTCTTTCACTCCAGAAAATGCCAATAAGCTACACGAAGGGTGGAGCAGTCAAGATCAGCTGTTTGCATACTCTGGGAGCGCGCTTGGTATCACTTACAACACTCGATTAGTTAAAGAGGCACCTACCTCTTTAAAAGCCTACACAGAGAATGACTGGAAAGGTCAAGTGGTAATCCCTGATCCGTCGGAGTCTGGTTCTGCACTTGATTTTGTCTCTGGCTTTATTGCAAATGATTCAAAAGCCGCATGGGATCTCTTCTCTGCTTGGCATGAGAACGAAGTCGATGTGAACGGTGCAAACCGCCCTGCTCTCAATCAGGTGGTAAATGGCTCTAAGTCTGTTGTTATTGCGGGCGTGGATTACATGGGCTATGACGAAAAGAAAAAAGGTAACCCAATCGAGGTTATCTACCCAGAAGAAGGCACTGTGATTGCACCAAGACCTGCAATGGTTCTTGAATCGAGCAAAAATAAAGAGACCGCAGAAGACTTTGTCGCTTATCTACTCAGTGACCGCGCGCAAAACATCGTTGCCGATGCACTATTGCTGCCAGGCCGAAGCGACGTGTCTGCTCACCCATCTCGCCCTAACTACGCTGACATCAAACAACTTGATTATGATTGGAACTGGATGTTCGAAAACCAAGCAACTGTGACAACAAAATTTGGCGACATGTTCCGCTAGACCATACCGAGTATGGAGGGGATAACCTCTCCATATTTTACTTAATCTATCCACTACAGACTCTTTATGACCACTCTCCTAACGTCTATATCGAATGCCAAGTACCTCACACTTGCTCTTATTAGCCTCTGCATTCTTACCTTGATGCCTATGAGTACCATACTCGCTAATAGCGTTTACCAAGATGGCGAATGGTATTTTACCTTTCTCTTAAAGCAACTAGTTGATGGCTATACCATGGGCGTGCTGTGGAATTCGATTCAGCTCGCTTTTCTGGTGACGATTGTTGCGACTCTTCTTGCCGCACCTCTCGCATGGATAACAGCCAAAACAACGTTAGGTCGCCACAAATGGCTCGATATAGTTATTCTCATTCCTTTCATGACGCCCCCTTTTATCGACTCTATGGGATGGATGACGTTTATGAGACCAAGGGGCTATTTGGAGCAACTCTTCCCAAGTTTATCTGGACTTCAATCAGGCTTTTTTTCACTATCTGGCATGGTGCTCATCATGAGTCTGTCACTGTTTCCATTCATGTACTTGGTGATTAAAAATAGTCTATTACGCGTAAGTGCCAGCATAGAAGAAGCCGCCATCATCTACGGCACTTCATCACGCAGAATGCTTTTGAAGATCACCGCACCACTGGTGCTTTCGGGCTATCTAATGGGAGCGCTGCTGGTCTTTGTCAAAACCATTTCTGAATTCGGCACACCAGCCACGCTCGGGAAGCAGATCGGCTACTACGTTCTCACTACAGAGATCCACCGTTTTACCTCGACATGGCCAATAGACTTCGCCAAGGCATCGGTCTTATCGTTGGTGTTATTAACCACCAGCATGCTGATGTGGATGGGGCAACTCTACATCTCGAATCGCTATCAATATCAGCTGATTTCAGGCAAAGGTAATCAGTCTCGAATCATTACCCTTAGCGGCGGGCAGAAATTGCTGTGTTGGGCAACTATAACAGCCATATTAGGGCTTTCGATTGGCGTACCATATTTTTCCATAACGGCAACTGCATTGATTGATTTGGCAGGTTTGGGTTTAAGTTGGGACAACTTAACGTTTAAACATTTTCTTCAGGTTTTTGATTCCGATGGCTACGCGTTTGAAGCCCTGCTAAACAGTATTCAGCTGAGCCTGATTTCAGCCACAATCTGTGCAGCACTTGGTATCTGGTATGGGCTATTGATCGTTAAAGGCCAATCGAAGCTAACTAGAGTAATCGATTTTGCGAGCCTTCTTTCTAACACGATCCCAGGCATTGTGGTGGTTTTTGGTTTAATTTTGTTTTGGAACTCACCTAATAACCCTGCCCCACTTTACAACACCAAAGGTATGTTGATCATCACCTACGTTGTGCTGTTTTTGCCTTATACCGTACAATATGTTAAATCATCTTCCGAGCAATTAAGCCACAGCTTAGAAGACGCTGCCAAGGTATGCGGCGCTTCCACCTTCTATCACTTTGCCAAGGTAACATTGCCATTAATTTTTCCCGGAGTGATTGCTGGATGGACGATGAGCTTCATTATCGGGCAACGTGAATTAGTCGGTTCGTTAATGGTGAAACCACCCGGTGTTGAAACCACCGCTACCTTCATTTTCAGCGAGTTTGATCAAGGTAATACAAGCTTAGCAATGGCAATGGCGCTGGTTGTTGTCACCGTCACGGTATCGATTTTGGCGTTACTGAAAATAATAGAGTCAAAGCGTTCGCGCCAAAGTTAGAAAGCGCATAATGCGACCTGACATTTAACAAAATAGCAAAAAAAACGAGGTAGATCCTAATATAAAAGTCTAACCTCGTCATCAAATCATCACTCTTATTTCGGTGTTAAAGGATAGTTAAGCATGCGTTGATATGCCTTAAGCTAGGCCGCCTACGAGTACTAAGTCTATCGGTAATGTGACACTCTCACGTTTTCGAATATTTCGAATGTTGACTTTTTTTGAATATTTCGGATAATGTCATGGTATGCATAATTTGTATACCATGATATCAGAAACTAAAAATTAGAGAGAAACATGATGAATACTGCTACAAAATTGCCAAGCGCTGAAGAAATGGCACTGGCTAAGCTTGGTAGCCAAGAGTTGTCAGCCGTTATAGAAATTAATGGTGAAGCTCAAAGGATTAATGTTGTCGATAAGTCTGGTAAGACTCACGAAGTAACTATTCCAGCAAGCGCATTAAATATGATGATCGAGGTGCTTACTCAATTAGGTCAAGGCAACTCTGTTAGCATTACACCTATTCATGCGGAACTTACAACACAAGAAGGTGCTGATATGCTAAACATGTCTCGTCCTACTTTCATTAAACTTCTTGATTCAGGTGATATTCCGTTTAGTCGTACTGGCAACCGTCGAAAGGTAGCTTATGCTGATCTTATGGAGTACAAAAACCACCTAGAAGAGAACAGACTAGCTGCTCTTGCTGAACTATCTGCATTAGACCAACAAATGGATATGGGATATTAATGGCGTCATATACGGTAATTCTAGACGCATGTGTAATGTACCCAGCTCCACTCCGAAGCTACCTAATGTACTTGGCCAACACTGGCCTATTTAGAGCGCGATGGACAGAACAAATACATGATGAGTGGACTCGAAACCTACTGAAAAATAGGCCAGAGCTAAATGCAGAACAACTGCAAAGAACTCGACAGTTAATGAATGCGAGTGTTCCAGACTGCTTGATTGAAGGGTATGAGCCTTTAATTGATGGCCTTACTTTACCTGATGTTGATGATAGACATGTTGTAGCTGCCGCGATTAAAGGTCAGGCTGAGTCTATCATTACGTTCAACCTAAAAGACTTTCCTTCTAACGAACTCGAGCCTTTAGGTCTATCAGCAATACATCCAGACGAGTTCCTGTGCGATATGTTTGAATTGGACCGTAGCGCATGCGTTAAGGCTGCTCAGCAACAAAGAGCTTCATTAAAAAAACCACCAATGAGCCAAGACGAGTTCTTAGCTTGCTTACAAAAGCAGAGACTCCCAAGCTTCGTATCACACTTAAGAAGCTTCAAGTTGATGCTTTAGGTTTGAGTTAGTAGATTTTAAACTAGGCCGCTTAATTGCGGCTTTAGTCCCGCATTCTAACCATCCACGAGCTTTCCACCCTAAAGGAAATTTAAAATGCCAAAACGAAAACAACTGAGTGCCGAAGCATCACTTAAGCTAGGTTGCTTTGCTCAAGCCAAAATCACTGAACGTTTTGCTCAGTAACAAATTAATTCTGTGCCCGCGGCTAATATGAAATTGACGCTCAGTGAGTATTTTGCAAGGCTCGCCAGGTGCCTATCTTGCAGAGCTCATGGGAGCATTGTCATGAGACGTATGCTTAGCGCTTCTGACATTTATTTGTATCGTGAGAATGTCGATTTTAGAACGTTCATAATGGCCTTATCCTCTACGACTATAGGTCAAATGCATAAAGGAGCTGGAAAAAGCAGAGCCACAATATCGATACACTCCTACCTTGGAACTTGAAACATGCCATCAGAAAGAAATTGTGTCATACGTACCTGTTCATATGAGGTATACTCTATACAACCATCAGCGCACAATTAGGTAATAAGAACAAAAAAAGCGACACAGAAGCAAGCTCGTGTACGCCATTGGTGAATTCTATGGTTTATAATCTATGCGTTTAACTAGATGGTTAAGCAAATTAATCTTGCGTTTGGAGTGTAGTCATTTCTGGCCTCTCGTTTTCTAAAGCTTCGGTACGCTTACCCTCGATGATCTCAAGGCCACGCTCTTTCGCCCTTAAATAAATCGCTTTTGATACAGCATCACCTTTTTTCACACAACCGCCTAAGAATGAGGCAACCCAAATGTTAGCAAAAGCAATAGGGAAGAAAAACAATACCCAGAGCAAAACCATAGTGCCCGAATCTGTGGTAGGTTGTACAACATAACTAACCGCGAGCAGGGACAACACAGGACTCAATATCAAAGCACAGAAGTCCACGAACCCACCCCAAGCTTTTCGAATCTTGCCGTATCCAAGTGCAATATCTCCACCAACTAAACGGAGGCTTCGTCCGCGTGTATGCTTCTGGTTATGGATGGTAATATACTGACCGTAATAGCAATCATCTCGCTTACAATAGACAAAATGAATGGTGAAAAGGTCATTTTTCTTAAATGAGTGCTCGCCAGCGAGCGTAAAGTAACTGCGCTCTCCACTGTCGGACAAAATTTCGAGTTCAGTAGTACAACTTGTCCTTTGACTCGATGACCGATCATTACGAGTAGTTGTTATCGTCATCGAATCTATTTTAATAGACTCTAAGCGCCCTGTGATAGAGGCGACTTTAATATCACGCCCCCTGTAAGAGCATGGGTAAGGTACTAGTTCGGACATACGACTCTCCTATGGCAAATTGCCTCTAACATATAACCCAAAACAGATTACTTAAATATGGACTACTGTATAATAAAAAAGAGTATGCGAACACAAAGAAAAACATTTACTTACAAAGTATAAAGAAGCGAAATACATAAAAAAGTCGACAGTTAAACCATCGGTTAATACTCAACTTAAAGTGATGAACGATAAACCACGCCCCCCTTCCCTACTAATTTTCCGTTCACCGAAAACCTTTCGATCCCTTACTCACCTCCCCATATTGATCCGACACACCTAGCATTATTTGGGCTTTGTTGCGTAATTCAGTTTAGAGACAAAGCCGCCCGTTTTGCATGTTCTTTAGTCAATACGACAAGTTTCAGGCATACCTAGCCTAGTGAGCTTATTCAACGCTTTTATCATCGCGTAAGTTTCACCCACTTGTGCATTGTAATTTCTTAAGCTCAACCGCCCTCCTAGCAACTGTTTAACTCGATACATCGCTGTTTCTGATAATGAACGTTTATGGTATCCATACCGCTTTTTCCAATACTTATTCGAGCCGTATAACTTCTGACAACCCACGGCGAGATTGCGAGGGTGACCACGCTCCCAGAAGGCTGCCCCCTCTCTTGGGAGAATAAGCGCAATAGCTCCCTTTCTTAATAGCAGCGTGACACGCTCTCGTGTCGTAAGCCCCATCACCAGATACCTCAAAGATACTGCGGCGTGTTTGTTTCGTAAGCGCTTAATTCTCGACA
>NZ_MCUV01000013.1 GCF_002873395.1 Vibrio sp. 10N.286.49.B3
GGTTTTTCCCATCAATAAAATGAGAAACAGCAAGATAATGGACTCTAAGTCTAGCGTTGGATGTGGCATTGATTAGACGTTGAAAATCATTGTTCATAGAAGCTCCTTTTCTATGAAACATTAGATCACAAAATTAATGTAATTGGTATAAGCATCGAAAATACAAAGAATCGACAAGAAAAAACGCACAACGAATATCACAGCATCTAGATGACGATATCTCTTACCAGTTAAGACCTCTGGTTGCTGCTGCACTCAAAGAAAGTGATATGTGTGAACATGAGTATAAGGTAGGGAGAGAGGCACAGCAGTAAATATTTGTTGTTGATATGCTGAATGGAGATATTCACATTTGATATGAAATGAATTGTATGTTATTCAACATTAAGTGAATAGTCATAAAAATTATAAGGAATAAAAGAGTGAGACCTCTAGGAAAAATTGAGCCTACACATGAGCAAAGACAACTCTTTACGACACCTCACCCAATGAATCGTGTTATCAGAGGCGCTGCAGGTAGTGGTAAAACTACGGTTGCACTTCTGATGCTCAGGCTCGCAATAGCCTTTCACAAAATGAGTCGTAAGAGAAATCGTAATGAGGGCAAGCCAATCAAAGCATTGGTATTTACATTTAATACAACATTAAGCTCATACGTTAGGCAATTAGCAGAAGAGATAGGGCAAGGTATAGATATTGAAGTACAAACGCTTGCGAAATATTGTAGAAATAAATATCCCAATATTCAAAGTTTGAAATTAGTACATAATATTCAATACTCTCAATATCAAATCCAAGACTCATACGGGCTAGAGATAGATTACTTGTACTCTGAAGTTGATTACATTTTAGGGCGATTTCCTGAAGATAACCTTTCTAATTATCTTGATGCAACCAGAGTTGGCAGAGGAACAAAACCTAGAATAGACAGAGCATTACGAGAAAAAATATTAAATGGTATTGTGCTCCCCTATCAAGCATATAAAAAGACGAACAATATCGTAGATTGGAACGATATTAATCAGTATCCAATCAATAACTTAGATGATAAATTTGATATTATAATCGCTGATGAGACACAAGACTTTTCAGCTAATGAACTGCGAACAATTGTTTCAATGCTTCATGAGCAATCACATGGTACATTTGTGATAGATACTGTGCAGAAAATCTACAACAGAGGCTTTACATGGAAGGAGGTTGGTTTAGAAATTAGACCGCAAAACTCTTTTAGGCTTGAAAAAAATTATCGTAATACGCTGGAAATAGCAAAGTTAGGGTATCAATTGCTCAAACAGGTGGGGATTGATGCTGATGGTACGGCTCCTGACTTCGATAGTTGTCCTATTTCAGGTGAGCTGCCGAAAGTAATCTGTGGATTATTTCGTCAACAAGTTAGCTTTTCGATTAAGCTAATCAAAGAAACCATTGATCTAGAAAGAGAGACCGTCTGTTTTCTATCTCGTTCTCAAAAAACGCAAGGGTTCCTAAAAGAAGCGTTAAGAAAAAGTGGTGTTCACTTTGCCGATTTAACAAAATCCCCTGAATGGCCTGAAATTAATACAAATGTAGTTTTATCTACGATGCACTCAGCAAAAGGTTTGGAATTTGATCATGTAATTTTGCTAGGTCTAAGCGATGAGTTTCTTCGTTATGAAGAAGATCGTGAATCCGATTCTTACCTAACTACATGTAAATTGTTAACGGTTTCAATTACGAGAGCGAAAAAGTCTGTCATGCTAGGTTACAAAAGTGGCGATAAACCTAAGCTGTTAGAGCTTATTGATTCCAACACCTATGAATATGTGGAGCTGTAATGCCGATACAACACACAATCTCAAACCTAGGGATACAAGAAGTCCTGCATTTTACAACCAACTCAGGCTTAGTCGGCATTTTTTCATTGAACAAACTAGTTTCAAGAGAACAACTAGCTAAAGAACAAGCTCTTGAATATATCACCCGTTATAATTCTAAATTTCGCTCCGATCCACAATGGACGTCATATATAAACCTCTCTTTATCAAGAATTAATTCAAGTTTTTTTGGTTACAGTAAAAGTTGGCATCAAGGTGAGTATGACTTTTGGGTGATTCTAGCTTTCCGTCCCGAGATCCTAACCCATGGAAACGTTCTGTTCACTACGACCAACAATATTTACAGAAATGAATGTATTCGGGGGGATGGGGAAGCTAGTTTACTGAAATTGTTCGATAATCAAGTAAAAGGGAAGCGAGGTGCAATTAAGTCCCGCCAAGAGTCGTTCCCAAAAAACTGGACAACTTGTGAAGAGGCGGAAGTTCTGTATCCTGAAGATATAGAACTGAAATATCTTATAAAGTTATATGTTCCTAATGACGATACTTTGGCGTTGGCAAGCGCGGCACTATCTTTTGATGAAAGATTCGACAGTATCATAATCGAAGTAAACGAAGACAAGTTCAAAGGTTTATAAATGAGCAACGATCGAAAAGAGGCAACCATAAATTCAGCACTATGGGCAGCTTATGCTGATGCTTTAGGGTTTATAACAGAGCTAGCCAAGGCAAAAAGTACAATTAAAACTCGAGCTGGTTCTGAGGTTATTCTTGATACCATTCCTTGGAAAAGAAAATTAGATGGTATCTATGGAACACAGGTACAACTTCCAGCGGGTACATACTCTGACGATACTCAACTGCGATTAAGCACATCTAGGGCTATAAATGGTAATGGCTATTTTGATGTAGAGGCTTTTGCAAAGTGTGAGTTACCCGTTTGGTTGAGTTATGCACTAGGAGCAGGTCGAGGAACCAAGATAGCCACAAATAATTTGATAAAAAAATCGGTTAATTGGTTCTCTAATTTTTATGCGAATAAAGATTCAAAATATGTACTTGGAGGTGGTAATGGCGCTGCCATGAGAGTTCAACCACATGTATGGTCAGCAACTAACCTACATGATCTTGAAACATATATTATTGATGTGATTCGTAACTCCGTTGTAACTCACGGACATCCAAGAGCTATTGCTGGTGCTATGCTTCATTCACTATCCTTAGCTCGCGTTCTACGAAGTGAGCACTTATCTTTAGATACTTTAAAAGACGATGCAAGAATATGTAGCCGCGCATCATTTTTTATTTCTAAGGATGATATGCTGGATACTTTCTGGTCTCATCAATGGGAAGCAGACGCGGAACAAAGCTTAGACGATGCATTCTCCAATGTAGCTGATGAAATGATTAGTGACTTAGAAATCGTATCTGAATGGCTACAGTCACCAAAAATAGATTATCAACAGCTTTCAGACTTATTGGGTCTGAAAGATAACGCTCAAAGAGGCTCAGGTTCTAAAACTGCTCTTGCAGCATCTCTGTTGATGTTGAAAAACTACCAAGTAAATAACCATAAAGCTCTACTTGTTGATGTAGTTAATGAGTTGCAAACTGATACAGATACTATAGCTACAATGTTTGGTGCTCTTCATGGTGCATCCTGTGAGAAACAGCCTAGTGGTTTAATACAAGATATCGACTATATAGTATCTGAAGCAAAGAGGATGTATGACATAAGTACAGGAAAAGAAGTCACTTCTTTTGTTTACCCTGATGCTCTTTGCTGGAATCCAAATCGTTCGTCCTTAGATAACATTATGATTGTAGACAATCAACCTAACATAGCATTATTTCAAAAATTAGTGCCTTTATCTCCCCCATTTGAAGATAAAAAGAAAGGCTTTCTTTACAAGTGGTATCAGACTCAGCAAGGCTTTTCTATTTTGCTAAAGCGAAGAGCCTGGGGTAATTTCACTGAGCGCTCTCAGCAGCCTTTCCCTAACTCTAGTTTGGAGAAAATATCTGCTCCCAAGCTGAATAAGGATGAACCTTCGGTGTTAGTTGATGAGCGAAGTACCTTAAGCGAAGATGCTAACATTCAACATCAAGCAACAAAAATCATTGATATGAAGGCGTTAGCTAAAGAAGCAATAGAGAGTGATTTTGATGATTCTACAATAGGTCGACACATTAAAATTCTAGCAAATAAGAGAAACTACTCTATAGAAAGTGTAATTGCATATAGTTCAATCATTGCTCATGCTTTAGATAGTGAATAATCAGACAGAGTTTTAAATCATACAGGAGGATGTCATGCCCCATGAGTTTATAGTTGAAGTTCAAAAAACTGATGATGGTGAGGGATTTATTGAAATTCCAGAGCAAATAATTGATGAGCTTAGCTTGAGGGAAAATGACGCTCTATCATGTACAACACTTGATGACGGCAGTGGGTTCTACCTAGAGAAAAAGCTATGATGAACCTTTAAAAAGGCTTTGATTTAGTTAACTACGGTACTTGACGGTTAAAAGCTCGTCGGCTATGTTGTATGTGAATCACATTTGTTCAATCTGACTTTTATCATCATCAGGTAACATCCTAAATAATAAGGATGTTTTTTAAAGTGAGTAAGCTTAGATAGTGTTCAAATCCCTATCCCTCCACCACATAAAACAAAAAAGCCGCTGATTCATCAGCGGCTTTTTTGTATCTGGCGTTTGTCCTTTCTTGCTCCACTATCTACCATTCACTGTTCTTTTTGGTGCATGATGCACCACTAAAGGGTTAGTTTTTCATACTGTTAATATCCCCACTATAACTCGATCAATTTAAATTGTTGTTTTTTATAGGTAATGTATTTTTGAAACTTATGGCACATTCGTTGCAGTCATAGAAAAAGATGTTCCAATCGTTTCATCTTTTGATATGGAGATACAATATGAAATTTTTTAAAGTGCTATCAAGTCTATGTATATCAGCATCATTACTGTTTACAGCACACTTTGCACATGCAGATAAACTGTCACTTATTAAAGAGCGAGCAGTACTGAAAGTTGCAGTGCCGCAAGACTTCCCTCCTTTTGGTTCAGTTGGAACAGATCTAAAGCCTCAAGGTTACGATATCGATATGGCTAATTACCTTGCTGAACAACTAAACGTAAAATTGGAACTGGTTCCTGTAACAAGTGCCAACCGCGTACCTTACCTACAGACAGGCAAAGTCGATTTAATCATTTCCAGTTTAGGTAAAAACCCAGCGCGTGAAAGAGCCGTGCAGTTTAGCGATGCTTATGCGCCTTTCTTCCTTGGTGTCTTTGGTACAGAACAAGAGCAAGTCACCACTCCTGCAGAGCTGAGCGGTAAAATTGTGGGCGTAACACGTGGCTCTGTAGAAGATATCGAACTTAGCAAACAAGCACCTAAAGATACCGTTATTCGTCGCTTCGAAGACAACAACAGTACATTATCTGCATTTTTATCTGGTCAAGTATCGTTAATTGCAACGGGTAATCTAGTCGTCACTGAAATTGCAAACCGTTACCCGAAAAAAGCGCCACAAACCAAATTTATGCTACAAAAATCACCATGTTACGTAGGTATCATGAAAGGTCAAAAAGAGCTGCTTAATGAAGTGAATCGACTGATTGGTCTAGCGAAACAAGATGGTGTATTAGAAGGTTTTTCTCAAAAATGGTTAAAAGCGCCATTCCCTGCAGATCTTGATGTTTAAGCTGGATTAACGTTATGAGTTATCAACTTGATTTTGCTGCTTTAGTTCCATACCTGCCGGAGTTTATGACAGGTATGTGGACCACCATTGAGTTAACCATTATTTCTACTTTTAGTGGCTTATTGCTCGGTACATGCTGTGCCCAAGGGCGTATTAGTAATGATGCATGGCTACGTAGAGTTTGTAGCTGTTATATAGAAGTCATTCGAAATACTCCTTTTATCGTGCAGCTGTTTTTTATCTTCTTTGGTTTACCTGCTTTAGGTTTAAAAATGACGGCTTGGCAGGCTGGCATGATTGCGATGACATTAAATTTAGGTGCTTACAGTGCTGAAATTATTCGAGCAGGTATCGATGCAGCGCCAAAAGGACAGTGGGAAGCGGGCAAAACACTTGGCTTAACAAGACGCCAAGTATTTTGGCATATCATCTTGCCGCCAGCATATCAGCGTGTATATCCCGCTTTAGTCAGTCAGAGCATTATTGTCATGCTTGGCTCTGCCGTGGTATCGCAAATCTCTGTAGAAGAGCTGACCTTTGCTGCAAACTTTGTGCAATCACGTAGCTTTTTAAGTTTTGAATCTTACATGTTGGCAGCGGTTATCTACTTAGTTCTAGCCATATTGATGCGTCAAAGCTTTGCACTTATCAAACGTTTTGCTTTTAAAAACCCATCCCTGTAGGAGAGAGATAAAATGGTACAGTTTACTGATTGGGATATTTTAAAAAATCTATTATTAGCAGCTCGTTGGACGATTCTATTATCCCTATTAGCCTTTGTTGGCGGTGGTTTATTTGGCTTAGCACTGACTTTTTTACGTAGCATGCGCAGCAAAGTGATCACTCGTATTATTCAGTGTTACGTTGAAGTTTTCCAAGGCGTTCCATTATTAATGCAGCTATTTTTAACCTTCTTTGGTTTATCGCTATTTGGTTTTGAAGTCGATGCTTGGTCGGCAGCGGTGTTGTCATTAACCCTCTTTAGTAGTGCATTCTTTCACGATATATGGCGTGGTTGCATTGAAGCGTTACCAAAAGGGCAGTGGGAAGCATGTCGTACATTAGGGTTTACCTACTTACAGACAATGCGTTACGTGATTGTTCCACAGGCAATGCGTATGTCGATTGCGCCTACGGTCGGCTTCTCCGTGCAAATTGTTAAAGGTACCGCGTTGGCTTCAGTGATTGGTTTTGTTGAGTTAACAAAGGCTGGAACCATGATCAATAACGCTGTTTTTCAACCATTTAAAGTCTTTGCGCTGGTTGCACTCTTGTATTTCCTTATTTGTTTCCCACTTTCTGTTTTGGCTCGCCATTTGGAGAAGAAAAATCATGTCGCTCGTTAGTTTAGATGAAGTCCATAAGTATTATGGCGATAACCATATTTTAAAAGGTGTGGATCTTAAGATTGAAGCTGGTGAAGTTGTATCTATCATTGGTCGTAGTGGATCAGGCAAAAGTACCTTATTGCGTTGTATTAATGGCCTAGAAGAGTATCAAAAAGGGACGGTGATTGTTGATAACCAGTCCGTAGAAAATGATGAATATAAGATACGTTTACTAAGCCGTAGTGTCGGTATGGTATTTCAAAGCTTTAATCTATTCCCGCATATGACAGTGGGTGAGAATGTCATGCTAGCAACCAAGTTAGTATTGAAAAAATCACCAGCAGAGAGTAAGCAAATTGCCGAAGAGTTATTGGAGAAAGTTGGTCTAGCGGATAAGTTTTCAGCTTACCCTGGTAACCTTTCTGGCGGTCAGCAGCAACGAGTTGCGATTGCACGTTCATTAGCGATGTCACCAAAAGTATTGTTATGTGATGAGATCACATCAGCGCTCGATCCTGAATTAGTGGGTGAAGTATTAAAAGTACTTGAGCAGCTAAAGTCAGAGGGAATGACGCTGATCCTCGTCACACATGAAATGAACTTTGCGCGCGATGTTGGTGACAGAGTTGTATTTATGAATCAAGGTAAGGTGTGGGAAACAGGGGCAAGTGATGAAGTCTTTGCTAACCCACAAACGGAAGAGTTAAAGAATTTTCTTGCCGCAGTAAGATAGATAATTTTGCTCGGCTTTAACACTGGGAGACGCAAATGACGACTAATAACAACCCATTGATTGAACGTATTACGCAGCACTACTCTACGTTAACTCAGGGTAACCAACGTCTCGCTGATTACTTGCAGCTTAACCCTGAAAAAATTCTCATATTATCCACCAATGAGATTGCGGAAGCATGCTCAGTATCGAAAACCAGTGTTAGCCGCTTTATTCGCAAACTGGGCTATCAAGATTACGCAGCATTACGGGATGAATTACTTGCCGTACGTGATAGAGGTGAGCCAATTCAGACTAGTGCGATGGCAGGTTCGATCTTTCAGCAAGATATTGGTGCATTACAACAGCTGCAAGATCAGTTAGCTTCCGTGGATCTTTCAGAGCTCATTAGTGCAATGGCCACAGCGCCACGCATTAAGATCATTGGTTATCGAAATAGTTACCCATTAGCCATGCATTTTCGTCAGCAGTTAATGCAGTGTCGTGGCAACGTGGATCTACTGCCGCTACCTGGGCAAACCATAGGTGAGGATCTTGCAGCAATAGAGCCAGATGACTTTGTGATTGTGATTGGCATCCGTCGACGAGTCAGTAATTTTGCCAAGATCATGGATTTACTTAGAGGTAAGCAGTGCTTGCTTATTACCGATCAATCGGGACAAAAGTATGCCACTTATACGAGCCACCTTTTAGTCTGTCACATGAATAATCAAACCGCGTTAGATAGCTATTCAGTACCGATGAGTATGATTGCTCATTTAGTCAATAGTACCTATCAATTGCTCAAAGAAAAAGCGACTCAAAATAGCAGTAAAATTAGTGCAAATTACTCAAAGCTAAATGAGTTAGAATGATTTTTTTATTAATATTAATTAAGTAGTGAAACAATGAATATTATAAACAAACTTAAAAAAGAATGGTTTTTAGTCGGTATGGTTGTCGCTATCGCTTTAGCAACAATCAGTGCTGATATTGGTAAAACCGGTGGTCTTATTCAGCTTGATAAATTGACCGCTGTGGGTGTAGCGATTGTCTTTTTCTTACACGGCTTAGGCTTATCTCCTGCGGCAATTAAAGCTGGGGTCAGTAACTGGCGTTTACATATCTATATTCAATTAGCGACCTTCCTTGCTTACCCTCTACTTTGGGTGATTTTTGGTGATCTATTCTTAGCTTATATGCCGCCAGCACTCGCATTTGGTTTTTGTTATCTATTTGTTTTACCAAGTACTATATCATCATCTGTTGCGATGACGAGTGTTGGTAAAGGTAATGTTCCAGGCGCTATCTTTAATGCTTCATTATCCAGTATTTTAGGCATCTTAATCACACCACTATTAATCCAATTGTTCATGGGCTTTGAAGGTGTGAAGCTAGATCTAATGGCTTCGGTTATTTCGATTGCTAAATTGCTGCTGTTGCCAATGATTGCAGGTCAATTAGCTCGTCCATTCCTATTAAGCTTTGCTGAAAAGCACAAAGCGGTTGTAACGAAAGTTGATAAATACGTCATCTTATTAATTGTTTATAACGCATTCTGTGACTCAGTCGCTAACCGTATTTGGCAGTCGTTCTCGATTGAAATGCTGATTTCTTCGATTGTTCTTTGTAGCCTTATTCTTTTGTGCATGGTGCATTTGATTCAATGGGGTGCACGTCGTAGTCATTTCGCATTGGCCGATGAAGTTGCCGCGGTTTTCTGTGGTACGAAAAAGACACTCGCTGCTGGTATTCCTATGGCGACAGTGATTTTCGGAACAAAGCCGGAACTTGGTATGATTTTGCTACCAATTATGCTTTATCACCCGATTCAGATTTTCTACTGCGCTATTCTAGCAAGTCGCTATGCTACGCAAAGTGAGCAAGCTCAGCCAGCCTCGACAAACTGATAATAAGGAGAGGCGAAATGAATCACAAAGTCGCTAAGGATGCGCGTATTTATTGCTCCCAAGGACCCGAGTTTCTCGTGGGAAATACGCATGGCTCTTTATCAGGTAAGACCTTTGTTTTTAAAGATTTGTTTGATGTGCAAGGTTATGTGACAGGGGCAGGGAACCCCACTTGGCTTCAAACACATGAAGCTGCGGAACATACAAATCGCTTACTAACCGATCTTTTAGAGCAAGGTGCACATTGTGTTGGGCGAGTACAAACGGATGAGTTGGCGTATAGCTTAAATGGTCAAAACATTCATTACGGTACACCGATCAATCCCATTGCGCCAGATTGTTTACCTGGAGGTTCATCAAGTGGCAGTGCTGTTGCCGTTGCGAATGGGGATGCTGACTTCTCTATCGGTACGGATACCGGCGGCTCTGTCCGTGTACCTGCAAGCTATTGTGGTTTATTTGGCTTACGCCCAACATTAGGCAGGCTCGATCTGCAACATGCTTTTCAGCTATCAGGCAGTTTTGATACCGCAGGGATTTTTAGCCGTGACTTAGCCTTATTGAAGAGTGTTTTCTCTGTATTAACAGTGAGTGATAGCGATAACGATGGTAATGCCGCTAACAAGATTTATCTCGATAGCTCGTTAGCTAACCAGCTTACACCAGCGCGTATCGATGCACTGAATGATTATTGTGCTAATGCCGGTATGACGCTGCTAGAAAGTGATGTGATTGCGTGTAGTGGTTATTCACTTGATGATCTAAGCCTGCTGTTTAGAACCATTCAAGGCTATGAGATTATTCAACAGCATGACCAATGGCTGCAACAGTATGGTGAAAGTCTCGATCCTACGATTATGCAACGTGTTATTTGGTCTCGCAGCATTAGTGAAACGCAGTATCAAGCGGCGAAGGCCAAGCAGTGTGAATTCCACGCTTTTCTATCTAACGCATTGAATCAACTTGATGGATTATGGGTCCTGCCTACAACACCGTCAGGTCCGCCAGCATTAACGCTAACGGGTGAGCCATTAGCGCAATATCGCTCACAACTGATGAGCTTAACCAGCATTGCAGGGCTTAGTGGTTTGCCGCAATTGCATTTTCCAATCTCAGGGTTAGCAGAAGGGCCGTGTGGCTTTTCATTGATGGCAACGGCGAATAAAGAGACTGATATTATCGCTACGGCATTACAACTATTGCCAGCAGGAGCAAAGGAATGACATCTCAGGCTAAAGTACAAACGGCATTTACAGCACCACATTATAAAGCCGCTCAAGTAGGGCAGGCGATTCTGGATGCCGGTGGTACAGCAAGTGAAGCAATGGTTGCCGCTGCAGCAATGGTTGCGGTTCAGTATCCACATATGAACAGTATTGGTGGTGATGGTTTTTGGCTGATTTGTAAGCCAGGTGAGAAGCCAGTCGCAATAGATGCTTGCGGTGCAGCAGCGATAAATATTGATGTGGATGGCTATCGTGAGCAATCCTCTGAGCTACCAGAAAGTGGTGGTAAAGCCGCTTTAACCATGGCGGGGACTCTCTCTGGTTGGGATAAAGCGTTACAGATTAACGGTGGCAAACACGCTTTGCTTGATCTATTTCAGCCAGCCGTTGACGCTGCCAATCAAGGTATTGAAGTCACACAAAGTTTAGTCGATGCGAGTGAAAAAACCTTAGCAAGATTAAGCCAACTTGCACCTTTTGCCGAGCGCTACCTCAAGCAAGGTCGTGCATTGCAATTGGGCGATACAGTGACAAACCCAGCATTAGCGAATACTTTGCAGCACCTAGCAGAACAAGGGTTAGATGATTTCTATCGCGGTGAGTTAGCGGAAAAAATGGCAGAAGAATTGGCACTTGCTGGTAGCCCACTAACTCTAGCGGATTTTCATGCACATGAGGCAAAGCAACTTGATCCACTCAGTGTTGAAATATCGAAAGGTCACTTATATAACTTCGATGCACCGACACAAGGGCTCGCTTCTTTATTAATTTTAGCTATTTATGATCGTCTTGCTGATCAAGCCAAATCGGAGTGCGATCATATTCATTTGTTGGTCGAGGCCACTAAACAAGCGTTTATTATTCGAGATCAGCAGATCACCGATCCTACTTGCCTAAAAGCCCCACTGCAAACTTGGTTAACTGACGATGTCATTAACGACTGCGTTGGCAACATCAGCTTAGAGCAGGCTTTACCTTGGCCGCATAGGGCTAAGCCAGGCGATACGGTATGGATGGGCGCTTGTGATCAATATGGCACCATGGTGAGTTTTATTCAGAGTATCTATTGGGAATTTGGCTCTGGTGTCGTACTACCAAGCAGCGGCATTACTTGGAATATTCGCGGTAAAAGCTTCACACTTGATGAAACTCACCACAATGTATTAGCGCCAGGGAAAAAGCCTTTTCATACCCTAAATCCAGCTTATGTTGAGCTTAATGATGGTCGACGTATGGTCTATGGCACCATGGGGGGAGAGGGACAGCCACAGACTCAGGCTTGTTTATTCAGTCGCCACTTATATCAGCAAATGAGCTTATCTGATGCAGTAGCAGAGCCTCGTTGGTTGCTAGGACGAACTTGGGGCGATAGCACGAATAACTTACGCCTTGAGAATCAACTTTATAAAACGCATGGCGCAGCACTACAAGCGTTAGGGCACGAGGTAACTCAGGTTACGGATAATAATGAATTAATGGGGCACGCAGGTGCCATCATGCTAGCAGCACATGGAAGCGTCACTGCAACGAGCGACCCTCGTAGTGACGGACAAAGTTTACTTGGAGAACATCATGACAACTAAATCCCTATTTGAAACGCTTAATCCACCAGTACGCCTACTTATGGGGCCAGGTCCTATTAATGCTTATCCTCGTGTGCATCAAGCGATTTCGTCTGCACTAATTGGTCAATATGATCCAGTAATGACCGGTTATATGAATCAGGTGCAGTGTTTGTATCGTGATCTTTTTGAAACAGAGAATAAGCAAACCATGCTTGTTGATGGTACGGCGCGAGCGGGCATTGAAGCTGTGCTGGTATCGGTGCTGCAACCTGGTGATAAAGTGCTAATTCCTGTGATTGGTCGTTTTGGTCATCTACTTTGTGAAATTGCTCAACGTATCGGTGCCGTCGTGAAAACCATCGATATAGAATGGGGTGAAGTTTGCCCACCAGAGCTTGTTGAGCAGGTGATTAAAGAGTTCAAACCTAAGATGTTAGCCACCGTGCAAGGGGATACATCCACCACCATGAACCAACCACTGGCTGAGTTTGGTGAGATTTGTCAGCGTCATGATGTGCTGTTTTATTGTGATGCAACGGCCTCTATTGCCGGTAATGATTTGAAGGTAGATGAGTGGCATCTTGATGCGGTTTCTGCTGGTTTACAAAAGTGTTTAGGCGGTCCTTCTGGTAGCGCACCGATTACGTTAAGCGATCATTGTGCTGATGTGATTAATCGTCGTAAGCATATTGAGGCAGGTATTCGTGCCGATCATCATCAAGCGGGTGAAGAAGCGATTATTCAGTCAAACTACTTTGATCTCGCTATGATCATGGACTATTGGGGTCCTGAACGCCTAAACCATCATACTGAAGCAACGAGCATGTTATACGCAGCGCGCGAGTGTGCTCGAATCTTCCTTGAAGAGGGGGGTGATAATGTGATTGCACGTCATAAGCAGGCGGGTGATGCGATGGCAGATGGTCTTAACGCAATGGGGTTAAGTCTATTCGGTAATCAAGATTATAAAATGAATAATGTCGTGGGTGTGTATATCCCGCAAGGCATTGATGGTGAAAAAGTTCGTCAAGAGTTACTGCTTTGTTTTGGTATTGAAATCGGTACTTCATTTGGTCCGTTGCATGGCAAGATTTGGCGTATTGGTACAATGGGCTTCAATGCAAGGCAGGAGTGTGTACTTACTACTTTAGCGGCCCTAGAGTCGGTTCTGTTGAAGTATAAAGCCAATATTCATCCTGGTCAGGCTGTGACGGCTGCAATGTTGCATTTTGCCGGCTAAGCCAAACTTAGGAGAGTATATGCAAACACAACAAGGCGCAGCAAAGATCATGGATTGGTCTGACGAACTCGCTACTTACAGTGCTATGCAAGGTGGGCTAACGCGAGCATATCTAACGACTGAACATAAACAGGCGCACCAGCAAATTGCGCACTGGATGAGTACGGCAGGCCTGCAAACTTGGCAAGATAGTGTCGGTAATCAGTGGGGAAGAAAAGTATCGACTAACTCAACTCTGCCGACTCTGATTATTGGTTCACACAGTGATACGGTTACTAACGCCGGTAAATATGATGGTAACTTAGGCATTTTATTAGCGATTGAAGCACTCGACCAATTGCAGGAAGAAGCGCTGCCTTTTCATGTTGATGTTGTTGCCTTTGCAGACGAAGAAGGTACACGTTTTAATACGACCTTAATTGGCTCTAGTGCAACGGCTGGCTGCTTTGATAATGCATGGTTAGCGGTCGAGGATGCTCAAGGGATCAGCATGGCACATGCGATGTCCGATTTTGGTTTAGCCCCCGATTTAGCGGGAAGTGACAGCCGTAGCCGCGAAGAGACACTCGCTTACTTAGAAGTGCATATTGAGCAAGGTCCCGTATTGGAAGCGAAGGATTTACCCGTGGGTGTTGTAACGGGAATCGCTGGAGCCAAGCGCTATCAATTTAAGCTTTTTGGTATGGCAGGTCACGCTGGTACTGTGCCAATAAATTTGCGTAATGATGCTTTATGTGGCGCAGCTCAGATGATCTCTACTATTGAGGAATTTGCTAAGCAACACGGCATTGTCGCTACGGTTGGTAAGTGCGAATTGATTTCTGATGCTGTCAATGTGATCCCAGGGGAAGTGCATTTTAGTTTGGATATCCGTAGCCAATGTCAAACAGCGTTAGATAACTGTTGTGAGATGCTACTGGCGCAATTATCTGATATTGCAGCGCAGCGACAACTAGAATTGCATAGCGAAAATATTTACCAAGCTGAAGCGGTACTCTGTAGTGATTCTTTACAGCAGTATTGGAGCGATGTGGTTGAAGAGCATACCAAACAAAACCCTTGTTTATTAACCAGTGGTGCAGGACATGATGCGATGGTCATGACCAATATTACCGATATTGGTATGTTGTTTGTGCGCTGTGAAAAGGGGATCAGTCATCATCCGAAAGAGCAGGTCATGCAAGCAGATGTAGCCGTTGCTCTTAACTGCTTAGTTGATATGGTTAAGAAGCTATCTATCGAAGCCGTTGTGGAGAAAGCACATGAGGAATGATAGTCAGCGTTATCAACTCTAGACAATTAAGCAATTAATGCTAGAACATGATGATATTTCCTCACTAAATAGTGATGATATTCTATTTTTGCAACAGCGAGTTGTTTAGCTTAAAAAGAGGTGGAATGAAAACTTAGCCTACGGGTGACTCTTGTGAATTTGAGTCATTAAGAGGCTAAGTTTTAATCGTGAAGCTAATCTTTTTTATATGGGTGATGTTCATACCAATGTTGTGCAATTTCATCTCTACGCGCAACCCAAACATCAGAGTGTGATTCTACATAATCTAAAAACTTTTTAAGTGCCATAAAGCGACTTGGTTTGCCAATCACACGGCAGTGTAAACCAATAGACATCATTTTTGGTTTATCACTTCCTTCTGCATAAAGGCAATCAAAACTATCTTTCAAGTATTGAAAAAACTCATCGCCATGGCTAAAGCCGTATGGTGAAGAGAAGCGCATATCATTATTATCAAGAGTATAAGGTACGATAAGGTGTGGACGTGTTTCTTGTGTATTTTCTACACATGGAACTTGTGTCCAAAATGGCAGGTCATCACCATAATTATCCGAGTCATACCGTATCTCTTTCTGTTCAGCAACCAGGTTACGAGTATTAGGGGAGTCGCGACCGGTATACCAGCCCATCGGTGTTTTTCCCGTCAATTCAGTAATAATGCTCAATGCCTGCTGCATGTGGTCACGCTCGTCTTCAATTGGCATATGCTGATAATGGATCCATTTTAATCCATGGCATGCAATCTCATGGCCATCTTCAATAATTGCTTGAGTCACTTCTGGGTTACGCTGTAACGCTGTTGCAACAGCAAATACAGTTAATGGCAGTTGTCGTTGCTTAAACTCGCTCAATATACGCCATACACCTGCTCTTGAGCCGTATTCGTATAATGACTCCATGCTCATGTGGCGCTCTGTGTATGCTTCTGCACCAGCAATTTCGGATAAAAAAGTCTCAGAATGTGTATCACCGTGTAATACACAGTTTTCGCCACCTTCTTCAAAATTCAGCACGAATTGGACAGCGATTTTGGCATTATTAGGCCAGTTCGCATGGGGTATGTTATCTCTGCCGTAACCGGTATAATCGCGTGGGTTTTGCTTATCCATAATTAACTAACTCGATGTAATTTTTTAGGTGAATCTGTTTTTGATTGGCTATCCCAGTGCTGATAACGACCACTAAACCCTTTGCTCAATGGCGCAGCATATTGCCCCTCTTTGCTGGTTGTTAATTGCAACTGGTGCAGGGACTCTGCAAGTTTTACTGCTGCTGAAACACCATCAATAACTGGAACTTTTAGCTCAGAAGATAATTGTTGAGCGAGATCAGACATACCGGCACAACCAAGCACTATTGCCTCTGCCTTATCTTCTTTTATGGCAGCTAAACATTCATTTTTAAGGCATTGGTAACTATCTTGGCTAATGTTTTCTAAGTCTAATACCGCAATATCGGTAGCACGTAGGCTGCTACAAAGGTGCTGATAACCATAACGAGCTAATAGGTGTTCGCTGGCTGGTAATGTGCGGGTCATGGTTGTGATAATACCAAAACGATAAGAAACTAAGCTGGCAAGTTGAAATGCAGCACCTGCTATACCAATCACCGGAACGCTGGCAATTTCACGCGCGGCATCAAGGGCAGGATCGCCAAAGCATGCGATGATATGTGCATCAACCCCTTTCTCTTCACCTTCTCGGATCACATCTAAAAGAGCAGCTGCTGCGATCGTTTCATCAAATGCACTTTCGATACTTTCAGGACCATGTCGAGGGGATGATGCCGTAATGACTGTATCGGATAGAGCGACCATTTGTGCCGACTCAGCAATCTTTTCTGTCATCCCTAAGCAGGTATTAGGGTTAATTAAGTTAATGTGCATCTATTACTCCATTTATGAAAAAAGTTGTTGGAAGTTAATTGTTTGCTTCTTGATAGGGCCAAGTTGCAATGAGGACTTAATATGCACAAGGTGTTTCTCCATCCACACTGTTGCTTGCTGTATATTGTTATCATCAAGTAAGTTAATTAGTTCAACATGATCACCACAATCACAACTCACACTATGTCGAGTTCCGTAAGCGGCAATAATTAAAGACGATCGATAACATAGCTGTTCAATAAATTCTGCCATGACTGAGTTACCGGACAGGTGAGCTAATTCATAGTGAAACTGCGCTGTTAATTGTATTAATGCGGCTTGATCTTGGTTTTTTGCTGCTAATTTTTCTTCTTCAACCATATTTCTAAAGTGAACAGAGTTAGCTGAAGTCCAGTTATCACTAATACTTTTAACCAATAAAGGTTCTAGCATAATGCGGCTTTGTAATACTTCTTCGGCCTCTTTTATGCTCGGATTATTTACATGCGCACCTTTGTTCGGCTCGATGCTTACAATTCTTTCGAGAGCCAATCGTTGTAAAACCTTGCGAATAGTTGTTCTGCTTTTGCCAAATGCTTCAGAAAGTTTATCTTCTGGAAGTCGTGTCCCTGGGGGTAACTGATGTTCGACAATCGATTTCAGTATTTTTTGATATATCTTGTCATCCGTTAACATAATCGTTCTTTGCTTCCTTATTTGTATACAATATAAAGATGCAAAATGTATACCGTTTAATTTACGTATGTATTGGTGGTTATAGCGAAAGAAATAGTGCTAATCATAAGAATTGATGCACTTTATTGATCCAATCTGCATATATATAGTGCAAATCGTAACAGTTATAAAAAATACAAATCGAGACTATTGCTTTAAATATAAGGTGTAAGTAGTGGTTTGTATTTGTGGCTCGTTAATTGCAAACTTTAATTGTATACAATTTACGAATGGAAGAGTCGAGGTATATTATGAAGGAAGCATTATCAGTCAGTCCTAGGTTAAGTAACGAAGATTTAGCACCAGAGAAAGAGCAAAAGTGGGGTTGGTATAGTATCTTTGCTTTTTGGATGTCGGATGTACATAGCGTTGGTGGATACGTATTTGCAGCTAGCTTATTCGCTTTGGGTTTAAACGGTATTCAAGTTTTTATTAGCTTGATTGCAGGGATTTCAATAGTTTTATTATTTGCTAACTTGATGGGAAAACCTGGGCAAAAAACAGGTGCACCATTTCCAGTTATAGCTCGTATGTCTTTTGGTGTATTTGGCGCTAATATTCCGGCTGTTATTCGAGGTTTAATTGCAGTGGTTTGGTATGGTATTCAAACCTACCTTGCTTCAAGTGCCTTTATTATTTTGATTCTCTATTTTTTCCCGAGTATGGCAACGTTAGCCGACTCAGAATTTTTAGGGCTATCTCATTTAGGTTGGGTTGGTTTTAGCTCAATGTGGCTGTTGCAGGCGGTTATATTTCTCTTTGGTATGGATATGATTCGTAAGGTTATTGATTGGTCTGGCCCTGCTATTTACCTGGCGATGTTTGCACTTTGTATTTACTTAATCAACTTAGCGGGTTGGGAAAATATGAGGCTTAATTTAAGCTCACAAACGCTAATTGGTTGGGATGCGGTTATCCAGATGATTATTGCCACCTCATTGGTAGCGGGTTATTTTGCAGGTCCAACGCTTAACTTTAGTGACTTTTCTCGCTACTGTGTTAGTTATAAAGATCTGAAAAAAGGTAACTTTTGGGGGCTACCTGTTAACTTTATCCTCTTCTCTATATTTAGTGTTTTAATTGTTTCGGCTTCGATTCCAGTCTTTGGTGAGATGATTACCGATCCTGTTGAAACGGTTAAACGTTTAGATTCTGGTTTGATTACTGTATTAGGTGCTCTTACTTTTATCTTTGCCACCGTGGGCATTAATATTGTTGCTAACTTCGTTGCTCCTGCTTTTGATTTTTCTAATGTATCACCACAAAAGATAAGTTTTAAAACTGGTGGGTTTATCGCAGCATTTGGATCGGTTCTTCTAACACCTTGGAATTTATTCAATAATCCAGAAGTCATTCATTATACTGTGGATGTGTTAGCTGCAATGATCGGTCCTTTATATGGCATTATTATTGTTGATTATTACTTTATTAAGAAAGGTCAAGTTGATGTTGATTCTCTATATACAGAATCATCAAAGGGACTTTACTGGTATGATAATGGTTTTAATATGAAGAGTATTTATGCACTAGGGTTTGCCGGCATAGTTGCAATATTTGCTACTTTTATTTTCACTGGTCTTGCTAATTTCGCATTATTTATTGGTGGCTTTACAGCAGCATTTGTTTATCGCTTTCTGATGAAGTCAGAAGAAAGAAAGGTAATGTATAATAAAGTAAGTTCAATTAATTAGGCATAAGTTATAGTAACATAAAGGTATGTAATAAGGCATTGTACTCCAATGCATGTTTATTCCTTCGTGTTAACTGAAAACAATGAGGCTAGATAAAGCCTCATTGTTTAGTATTATTGTCGTTACAGGGATAGTGATAAACAACAAGCCTAGTTCAAATAAAATAACATGGAGAATACGTAAACTCAGTGAGCGTTTTACTTTGCCACCAGTAGCAATTCGATCAAAAAACCAGTTTAAATAAACAGCTATTCGCATTACCGGTTACCCATGATTTTGATGGTTGGTTAACAACGGCAGGATCTTCAAAACACATTGGGTTTGGTTATTGATGGGGAGAAGAAATGAGACATGTATAGGTTAATAAGTTCCAGACGCATTAAATATACGGAATGCGCCTGAGAACAAACAGCCTTTAGTGATCATTGATCATTATTGTTTTTTTATCGGCAACCAAGTCATTACGGCTTGTTTAAAGCTTGGACGTTCGATAATAGCGTTTTTCCATTTGGCAAGGTTGATATAATTGTCAAAAGGATAATTGGCAGCTTTCAATACCACTAATTGAGGGATCCAAGTTATATCAGCAAGAGAGAAATCATCACCTGCAAGCCAATCATTATTTGCCAGTCGTTGATCCATTTTCTCAAAACATGCATTAATTACTGTCGTAGCATTAGCGAGATCTTCAGCAGAGAATCCATTACTAGAGTTAAAGCGCTCATGGAATTCGAGTAAAGCCGTATCAAAGGTTTGCTTTTGGCGGTACTCCGTCATTACCTCATCTGAACGCTTCATTTTTTGTGAATTACCCATTTTGCCATACATATAGGTCTTGATTGATAGGTGATTATCTCTTGCTAAATACATCCAGTCATACATTTCTTGTTGCTCGTTCTCTTCATTTGGACGAAGCGATCCTAGTGTGAATTTTTTATCGAGATAGTCAATGATATCTGCTGAGTCGATGATGACAATGCCATCGTCCACTAAGGTCGGAACGACTGCATTGGGATTAATTCCGAAATATTCTTCAGTTAGATTTTCCCCTTTTTGTAAATCAATTAAATGGCTTGTCCACTCTAATCCTTTTTCTTCGAGAGCAATTCTTACGCGCATAGAGCAATTTGAAAAGCCGGTATGGTAAAGGTGTAATCCCTTTAATTTTTCTACTGATTTATTTGTTGGTTTAATAATTGGCATAGTGTCACCTTATTGCTGAATACTGGTTAATAATTTTCTAGCTCTCTTTTACAGTATTTTTAACTGTACCTTTTAGGTTAATCATAAATGCTTTGAAATGCGGCATAAAATCACTAAATAGTGGGTGTTTGCGGTTTTTCATCATAATCGGACCAAGTAAGCGTAATGCGACACCTAACTTGGTCGCTTCTGCTTTTTCTAACCCACTGCCTTGTTGCAATTTATCGACAACATCAAAAATATTTTCTCGATCCTGTGTTTCAAACTGTAGCGTTTTGATCTTGTCAGATTCAGTTCCATTAACTTTTTCAATAGTAATGCGGTAAGTATTTTCTTTTTTAAATAATGTTTTCATGTTAAATTCCAATTGCTAATATAGTTGATTGAGTCAACTATATTATTGGTTGTAGTTGCCTTTGTCAACTATATTATTGGTGTTAAAGTAATCAAAAAAGGAGAGAGATACGTATAAATGGCAGTAATTAGTTAAGATAACAGGTTATTTTTAATGATCTGAGGCAGGTGGCATGCATAAAAAAAAGTATTTACCGAGCAAGTTATGTCCAGTTTGTCAGCAATATTTTGTATGGCGTAAGAAATGGCAACGCGATTGGGAGCAGGTTACCTATTGCTCAGAGCGTTGCCGGCGACATAAAAAAGTGGTTACGGTGAGCGTTGAATACTTAGAATGATTCGTGTTTTTAACGGTTATAATGAACCTGTTTACCATGGTCTAGAGCTAGTTTATCTTGACAGTTTAACCACTTATTAATAAATAGATGCTCAGGGTCATACATTTCGGTTTGCTTGGCTAAATCAAAATACTTACTGATATTACTACTTTCTCCAGCAATATATGCCCAATTTCCCCAATTGGATGCTACATCATAGTCGATCAGTTGGCTTTCAAAATAGGCAGCACCGTAATGCCAATCAATCCCTAGTTCGTGGATCAAACAGCTTGCAACTAACTGTCTACCTCGATTAGACATATAGCCGGTCGCATTGAGTTGGCGCATACAAGCATCAACAATCGGATAGCCAGTATTGCCACTCTTCCATTTTGAAAAAGATTGTACCGATGCTTTTGATGGGGGTGGGATTGTTGAAGTGGATGAATGAAAGAGTTGCTTGCCTTGTTGTAAGGCTTTCCAATAAAAATACTCTCGCCATAGTAACTCGAAAAAAATCCAGTAGGTTGAATCGTTCGCACCATGGTGGCGTTCATATTGACATAGATATTGATAAACAGTCCGTGGTGATAAACAGCCTTGTGCTAACCATAAAGAAAACTTGGTCGAGTCATTAAATCCATCAAGTTTATTACGTGTTTTTTTATAGTTACTAGCAAAAGTATGCGAGAAATATTGGTTAAGGTGATGCACGCCAGCCTGTTCGCCGCCTTGATAATATGAAGAGTCATCGTGATGAACAGGCAGTAGCGCATGGTTGGGAATAAATAATTTTACTGGTGCTGGCGGTAGTGAGCGTAAGCTTGTTATTGGTGGTTGAATCGGTAGATGCTCGACTTGTTTGCGAAACTGACTAAACGACGATGGTAAAGAAGAAAGATCAAAGGGGAGGCCGTTTCTATCAAAAAGTGTTGTCGTATAGGCTTGAGTAAATGTGGTATGAGGGAAGTCATTTTTCAGGTGACTAATTAAGCTATTTTCACTATCGCCTGATGATTGTGAAGAAAAAAAGTGAGTGATGCTGTTTTCAGTAATACATTGATTTAAAACCTCATAATAATCACCTCGAACAACAAATAAATGTTGGCCTCGTTGTGATAACTGGTGATTCAGATCTTGGCATGATTGTGAGATGAATTGTTGTTGATGTGTACCAAGGTGGCTCTCTGATGAATACTTAATAACGTAACCAGATAGCTCAGGGAAAATAAAAAGACAAATGAGTTCATCGACTTGTTGGCTTGCTTGTTCAAGTAACGAGTTATCATTTACTCTTAGATCATTCGTAAAGTAGTAGAGACCAATTTTCTTCATTGTTAACACCCATATTATTTAGCACATATCTATCACTCATCTATCTACGGGAAGTGAAAAGAAAAGTTCATTATGGGTGCGTTATCTTTTTTTAAAGGCGCTGTGATTTCATCGCTCATCTGAGTATGAACTAATTAAGCTATCAAATCTTGGGTTACCGTGGAGACCTTCTAGATCCGGCTCTGTATCGATTAGGTCTCTAATGGATGGACTGGTTTCTATGGCAAATTCGAGATCTTCAATCGCTTGTTCTTCTACGCCTAAACGAGAATAGGCACACGCTCTTTGGTAGAGGGCTGGACCATTGGTGTTATCGAGCTCAAGAACTCGGTTACATAAGCTGAGTGCCCAGTTGTACTCATTGATCTCCATAGCTGCATCGGCCTTGTATGTGAAGGCTTCAAGATCACCAGGGCGAATGGACAATATCTCATCATACACATCTATTTTTTGTTCAGCGGTAGGCATACTTTGCGCTCGTAGCCATAAGTTATGGATCTCATTGATTTTTTCAATTTCTTTGTTGTTTTCACTGATGATACGAGTTTTCCGTTTTAAATCACGCTCTAATGCACTGAACTTTTTCTCATAATCTTTAGCAATACCATCCAGACGTTTATCGGCAATTTCAGTTGCGTTATTTTTAAATTCTCGCAGTGATTGCCAACCAACGAAAGCGATGAGGGAAGCCACACCAGCAATAATGTAGAAAAAATAGGTAACAGTAACATTGGCGTAATTTAATGACTTATCAGCAACAGAGAGTTCTCTATCGGTCATATCTATAACCAGTTTCTTTTCTAGGTTTTGATAATCTTGTCGTAACGATTTAAGTTCATCCAAAATGTACCTTTCCATAAGAGGTCTATCGAGCATATCCGTTTTTGAATACGCCACTGGTTCTGTCTCTGCGAAGGTGTAAGGAGAGATGAGTAATGCAAAGAAGATAAGATATTTGTACATCGGTAACCTGTTAAATTCATTGTTTTTATAAGTGTAGCACTGATAAAAATAATGGAGAAATTTGTAGCCATGCATTATGAAAATTAAGATTGAAGGGCAGTTTTTACCTAAATTAGCATGTAAGTTTCTATTTAAATATTAGTTGCATTATTACAATCTTTGCTTGCCAATGGCTGCCACGTAGTTTGTTCTTGTTGATTATTATCTGCAAATGTTTTTTATGTACAGCGTTCATTGTTTTTGATGATGTTTAAATTTGATAGCACACTGGAACTAATATTATTCAGCATATCTATACATAAACTATAATACAGAGAATAATTGTTATTCTGGAGTGGTTATGACTTCTATTTATGAAACCGAAAAAATGCGAGTTGAGATTGGCGAAGACTATGTAAAAAAACAATTTAAGTCATTTCCTGGCTCGAAAAAGCGTTTTAAATGTGAAAAAGAGGCATTAAGCCGATTAGCCGGTGTAGAAGGTTTTCCTCAACTTATTAGTGCAAATAGTAGCATTGTTGTGATGAGTCGATTAAATGGTGATAACCAAAAGAAGCTATCGGATTCAGCACTTAGAGATCTGCGATTACTCGTTGAGAAAATGCTAGAGTCGGGTGTCGCTAGACATTCTTTGCCAGAACGGGATTTATTAATCGATAATGATACGGTTTCAATGGTTGATTTTGAGCGAGTTACTTTGCGTCATTTTCGCTGGTCACCTAGTTGGCTTATTGCTAAGAAAGTGACACGTTTTAATCTATTGAGATTTATATCCAATCACAATATTTTGTTGTTATCGGATAAAGAAACGAAGGAATTAAAGCGATTTACGGATTTAAGAGCTAAGTTACAAAAGCTAAAAAAAATTCGCTCAATAAGAAACTTATGGCGCCCTAAACATCAATTAAAGCCAGGTTATACGAAAAAATTTAAAAGATAAGAACGACCTTGCCTAACCGATAAAAATAAGAAGCGTTACCATAGATCGTTACCTCTCTTATCAATATTGATATTTTATCTCTCTTAAAAAGAAGAGTATTACATCAGTAATCTTTATTTATATGTACTAAACTCAGGATGTTAATTTATTAATTTTAATGAGGATTTAGCATGAGCAAGGGATATGTACCACCGAAAGTGTGGGTTCATGATACCAATGGCGGTAACAAGTGGGCGAATATAAATCGTCCAGTATCAGGCTCAACGCATGAGCAAAGCTTGCCAGTGGGAGAGCATGATCTGCAGCTTTACTCCTTAGGGACGCCTAATGGACAGAAGGTGACGATTCTTTTAGAAGAGTTATTAGCATTAGGGATCAAAGAAGCAGAGTATGATGCTTTTTTGATTAATATCGGTGAGGGTAATCAGTTTTCATCTGGTTTTGTCGGGGTTAACCCAAATTCAAAAATCCCAGCTTTAGTCGATAAATCAGGCTCTGAATCCGTCAATGTTTTTGAATCAGCCTCCATTTTGGTTCACCTCGCTGAAAAGTTTGGTCAATTTTTACCCAAAGCGGGTAGTGCTCGTACTCAGACTTTTAATTGGTTATTTTGGGCACAAGGTTCAGCTCCGTTTCTTGGTGGTGGGTTTGGTCACTTTTATGCTTATGCTGACGAGAAAATGGAATACCCAATTAACCGTTTTGCACTCGAGGCAAAGCGTCAACTTGATGTATTAGATAAACAGTTAGCTGAGCAAACCTACATTACTGGCGATGACTACACCATTGCGGATATGGCGATTTGGCCATGGTACGGTAATTTAGTGCTTGGCAAGCTATACGATGCCGCCGAATTCTTACAAGTTGAAAGTTATACCAATGTGCTGCGCTGGGCAAAAATGCTTGAAGAAAGAGAAGGGGTCCAACGTGGCCGTATTATTAATCGCTCGTTTGGTGAAGCATGGGAGCAATTGCCCGAACGCCATTGTGCAGCAGATATTACCAAGGTGTTAGCACTAAAGCCGGAGTAACAACCACTTCAAGTGACATAGGCAGACTCGCCAATATGCCCACAATGAGAGCAAATTAAATGTACTAATTTGTTAATTCATTGTGGGTTTACTTTTGGGGCTTGATAAAGTTTTGTTGCTAAGTATCATATGGTTAAATTATATATATGAGTGCTTTATTATGTCATTTCAGACAGCAGAAACGGTAAGAAAGGTCACGTGGGTTGGCTCTATTGCTAATATGTTGTTAGCTATCATGAAAATCGTGGTGGGCAAACTAACCAATAGCCAAGCACTGATCGCTGATGGCGTCCATTCTTTTTCAGATTTGATCACGGATGCTGCTATCCTTATAGGCTCTCGTTATTGGAGTGCTCCAGCCGATGACAATCACCCCTATGGTCATGGCCGTTATGAAACGTTAACCAATATCTTTATCGGTATTGTATTGCTGATGGTTGGTTTTGGCTTAGCTTGGGATTCTTTGCATGCATTAAATAATGAGCCAGAAACCATCGTTGGTTCATGGGCATTAGTAGCAGCACTTATTTCAATTGTTATCAAAGAGCTTCTCTATCGCTGGACAGCAAAGCAAGCCGATATTATTAATAGCCGTGTTTTATTCGCCAATGCTTGGCATCATCGATCCGATGCGTTGAGTTCTGTTCCTGTTGCTCTATCGGTTATTATTGGCTTTGTTTACCCAGAGATATTATATGTCGATCAGATCGCGAGTTTGTTTGTGACTGCGATGATAGTAAAAGCGTCTGTTGAGATCCTTTGGCCAGCTATTCGAGAAATTACCGAAACCCAGGCCGATGAGGAATTGCACCGTAAAATTCAGCGTTATGCGTTAGAGCATCATGAGATAAAAGAGGTGCATGCCATTCGAAACCGTCGTCTAGGCAGTGGTATTTTATTAGATTTTCACTTGCTTGTTGAGCCAAGCATGTCAGTTGAGCAGGCGCATGATATTAGTAAAATGTTCAAGCAATTATTAATTGAAAACCACTCGGAGCTTTACGACATTATTATTCACATTGAGCCTTATCATCCGAAGCACTAAAGCATAAGCGTAAAACACAGATCGAGAAATGCATAAAATAACGCCTATTTGAGAGTAATCATTAACTTAAGCTAATTGACTCAAATAGGCGCGATGGTTTAATAGAAAGAAAAAACAAAGATTAGAATTTTACATACTGCTCCATTTTACCAACACTTTTCTCTCCAAGCCCTGGAACATTGGTTAAGTCACTAGTGCTTTTAAACTTACCATTGGCCTTGCGATAATCAATAATAGCCTGTGCTTTTTTCTCACCGACACCAGGTAATGATGCCGATAACTCGGTTGCTGAAGCCGTATTGATATTAACCGCTTTTAGATCTTTGGTTGCTTTTGTTCCCATAGCAGCCATGTCTTTTTTCGCTGGCTTATCCATTGAAGCCGATTTTGCTTTTAATTCATCCTTATTTTTCGTCATTTTTTCCGACTTATCTTGCATTTTGCTTTTGCCTTTTTCCATGCAGGCTAAGCGATCTTTCGTATCTGTTGGATATTTCTTCTTACAAGCACTATTTATTTGATCCTCTGTCATAGGCTTGGCTTTGTTCATTTTCTTATCAGATTTTTTTGCTTTATCTTTTACGGTGTCTTTTTTCGCTTTAACTTTCTTAATACACTCAGACTTCTTCTGGCTATCGCTTGCATATTTAGTTTGGCATTTTTGAAGTTCAGTTTTAATGCTTGTGCTATCAGCGGCATTAGCTAGGTGCAGGGGAGTGAAACAAAAAGTCATAATTAAGATTAGGGTACGTAGCATGCATTCCTCCAGTGAATGAAAAGTACTTAAGCGTTCACCCTGAGTATAGACGCTAAATTTCATTTGTTATGGATTCATTAATGGAAGTATTTCGGTATAAAACTAAGGAAGGTATATGAAATCACCAGCAGCAGCTTCTCATTGGGCGATCGAAGCAGATCAGCATTGGGCTATATTTTCTAGCCAAAGTGACGTGAGTGATTTGCTTGTCACGTTATTTACTGATAGCGAATCTCAACAGGTCAACATCTCGGGTATTCCTAACAAAATCGCTTGGGTGTCATTAGCCCAGCAGCAAGAACTTTTAGAACGAGAGTTAGACAATGATGATACCGACTTTCTTGATAGAATTGATACTGGGATGTCGGTTGAGGCTTTGTTAAATGAATGCTCTACGGATAGTGAACACTTAGCATCAATTGTTGATAAAACCAACCTAGCATTGCTTCTAGGACGAGGTTTTAGGGAATTATCGACAGGCGAGACCCGACGATTAATGCTTGCGAGGGCGTTACTGTCTAAGCCAGAGTTACTTATTCTAGCAGACCCTTATACTGGGCTCGATAGTGCTCATCGCGATCATTTATCAAAGCTATTAAATGAGTTATCAAGGTCGATACAAATCATCTTAGCAACCTCCAGAGAAAGCGAGATTGGTGACTATATCACTCATGTCGCTTTGTTTGATCAGCAAGGCAATCACGATAATGTTTTAACCAAAACGATGACCATTGAACAATGGCACCAAGACCCTCTTATCGCACAACTCAAGGCGCAATCGGCACAATACAGCGAGTCTATGTTGGCGTTTATAAAAGGTAATCAGCATCAATCTTCTTTCCAAAATCCCATTATTGAGATTAAAAATGGTCGGGTTGAATATACCGACGACGTTATTTTTCGTGATGTGAATTGGCAAATTAACTCTGGGCAGCACTGGCAAGTGAGAGGCCCAAATGGGTGTGGTAAAAGTACATTACTGGGTATGATTTTTGGTGATCATCCACAGTGCTACAGCAATGATATAACGATCTTTGGTATGCAGCGGGGGAGTGGTGAGTCGGTTTGGGATATTAAGCGTCATATTGGCATGGTGTCATCAGCACTGCATTTACAGTACCGAGTGAATTGTTCGGCTCTTGAAGTGGTTTTATCTGGTTTTTATGACTCAATTGGTGTATACAAGCATCCCTCCGTATTAGAGCGAAAGCAAGCCCAAGCCTGGTTGCGTTTTTTTCATATGGATCATTTATCTCGTAACGCTTTTAAGTCATTAGAGTATGGACAGCAGCGCCTGTTATTAATTGCTCGAGCATTAGTGAAAAAGCCAAGTCTATTGATATTAGATGAGCCTTATCAAGGGTTAGATTTCTTAAATCGCCGATTGGTGTTTAATGGACTAGAGTTGATCGCGGCTGAGAATTTGAGCCAGTTACTTTATGTTTCTCATTACCATGAAGATACATTACCGAGCATTAATCATTTCATTGATTTTGTTGCTGATCCTGCTGGTGGATATTATACCGTAGTGACAAGTCAGTAAGAATAAAGTAGCTATTAACTACAGTTTTAACTTAATATAGAATAGCGATGTTACAGGTAACACTGGGTGGGGTATTTTAATATGACTTTAGAAACAAAGAAAACACGTCCAACTTTACAAGATATAGCGGATAAAATTGGAATTACCAAAATGACGGTAAGCCGCTATATGAGAAATCCGGAATCCGTAGCGGTTACAACGCGAGATAAAATTGCTGCTGTTGTAGAAGAGTTAGGATATATACAAAACCGAGCGCCTGCGATGCTATCAAAATCATCCAGTAAGGCCATTGGTGTATTACTTCCTTCACTGTCCAATCAAGTCTTTGCACAGTTTGCTCAAGGTATTGAAACAGTGACTAAAGCACAAGGATATGAAACCTTGATAGCACACTATAGCTATAGTGAGGAAGAGGAAGAAAGTAAAATTGCCGCTTTATTATCTTATCAAGTTGATGGCTTAATTTTAACGGCTAGTCAGCATACTCAAAGAACATTACAAATGATCAAAACCGCCGGTATCCCAGTCGTGGAAACGATGGAGATGCCCTTAAAGCCTATTGATATGGTCGTTGGACTCGATCATGAGTTAGCGTCTTATACGGTTGTAAAACAGATTATTGCGAGTGGTAAGAAAAATATCGCATATTTCGGTGCTCGTTTGGATACTCGTACGCAATTACGTATGGATGGGTATAACCGAGCTATGCAGGAAGCGGGGTTGCCGTCGTTACCTATTTTAACTCAAGAGCATTCGAGTTTTACTTTAGGTAAAGTGTTATTAGCACAAGCTTTGGCAGTACAACCAAATTTAGATGGCATTTTTTGTACCAATGACGATATTGCTATTGGCACAATCATGGCTTGCCAGCAACTTGGTATGAATGTACCTGCTCAAATAAGTGTTGTTGGCTATAACGCACTGGATATTGGTCAGGCAATGTCACCAAAACTAACCAGTGTGAATACACCAAGATTTGAAATAGGAACTCAGAGTGCAGAGCTATTGCTCTCTGTACTCGTAGGAGAAAAAGTGGAATCAAAAATTATTGATTTAGGTTTTAGCATCACTAGCGGTGAAAGCTTGTAATAAGGGTAGTATGAATATAGAACGTCGAGCAGAATTACTGTTGGTTATGACAACCATCGTTGCTGCGGCAGGTTGGGTTTTTTCTAAGGAAGCAATTCAGGGTTTACCAGCGTTTGGTTTTATTGGTTTAAGGTTTCTTGTTGCAGCCTTCTGCTTATTACCATTTTGCTGGCAGGATTTACGTAAAATTAGTCGTTCAGATATAGCTCAGTGTATGGCAGTCGGATGCTTAATGGCAGTGACAATTTTGTTATGGATTTCTTCTATAGCAATGAGTGATACCCTTGGGGAAGGTGCATTTATTATGAGCCTCTCAATGCTGTTTGTGCCTTTGGTTTCGTGGGTACTATTCAAACGTAGACCACCAAGAATCTTTTGGTTAGCCTTACCAGTTGCACTTCTGGGGCTGACAATACTTTCTTTTGGTGGTGGTGATGGTTGGCAGTTCTCTTCAAGCCAGTTTTCATTTTTAGCTGCAGCATTAACGCTAGCCATTCATTTTAATGTCAATAGTAAGTACTCACGAAAAATTCCAATATTATCACTCACTTTTTTACAACTTTTTGTTACTGGTATTATTGGTATTACTGTTTCTTTATGCTTTGAAGTGTGGCCTAGTTCGATCCCCTCAGATATTTGGATATGGTTTCTTTTAAGTGCTGTGGTTGCAACGAGTCTTCGTTATGTATTTCAAACCATTGGTCAAAAGCATGTTAATCCAGCTAATGCTGCGATTATTATGATATTAGAGCCGGTATTTACGGTTATTTTAAGTGTACTTTGGTATGCAGAAGAAATGCCACAATACAAGGTTATTGGCTGTATGGTGATCTTATTTTCTCTATTTATTTATCGTGGTAGTGAGATGATGATGAAATATTGCCGACGTGTAAAAAAGGCATAAAAAAGCTCATGTAATATGAGCTTTATAGTCAATCTGTAGTAACGGTGTGGCATTCTAATACAAGAATGTCGCCCCTTGCTCTGCGCTAGAGACATTATCTCTCATTACTTTAAAGATATCTCGCCCCCAAGTTATCTGTTCAGCCTCTGTATTCATGTGATGAGCAGTGCGTCCAGTTGTATCAGCCAGTAATTCTAATTGACCATTTTCGCTGTCTAAGCGAATAAGATCACCATCTTGAATAAGACCAATGATCCCACCGCGTAATGCTTCTGGAGATACATGGATAGCAGCAGGGATCTTACCTGAAGCACCAGAAAGACGACCATCAGTGACAAGTGCAACTTTATGACCTGCTTTTTGTATATTACCTAGAATTGGCATTAATTTGTGCAATTCAGGCATACCATTTGCGGCTGGACCATTGTAATTTACGACAATAATACAATCGTGATTAAGCTTATCTTCTTTATAAGCAGCTTCGACATCATGCTGTGATTGAAAAACTTTAGCAGGAGCTTCAATAAAGCGATGTTGATCAGCAACCGCAGAAATTTTGATTACGGCATTACCTATATTACCTTGCAATACTTTTGTTCCTCCTGTTTTCTGAAAATAATGACTAGCTATAGAGATAACATCAGGATTATTTGTTTCTTCTCGGTCATTCCAAACTAAAACACCATCTTGTAATGTTGGCGATTTCATTTGATCGTAAAATTCCCCAAAAGCGGGTGTCACATCGGTATGTAGAAGATGGCTTTGGTGTAAACGTCGCATTAATGCTGGAACACCACCTGCAGCTTCAAAGGCATTTATATCGGCGGGACCGTTAGGGTAAACTTTGATTAAAAGAGGAATAATATCAGAGAGCTCACTAAGATCTTGCCATGTTAAAATAATCCCTGCGGCTCGAGCAATAGCAATCATATGAATGCTATGGTTGGTGCTACCGCCAGAAGCTAACAGTGCAATTAAGCCATTAACAAGACTTTTTTCTGTCAATACAGTATGTAATGGTCGATAAGAAGGCGTATCGATAGTCATTGATGCCAGTCGAGTTGATGCATGTTTAGTCAGTGCAGTACGTAGTTCAGATTTAGGGTTTACAAAGGCAGAACCAGGAAGCATTAACCCCATTGCTTCAAAAACCAACTGGTTTGTATTTGCTGTACCATAAAAAGTGCAAGTACCGGCTGAGTGATACGCATTGCACTCCATTTCTTGTAATACGTCTTGACCAACCGCACCCGCGACAAATTTTTGTCGAATATCTACTTTTTCTTCATTGGTTATTCCTGTCGACATAGGACCAGCAGGAATAAATGCCGTTGGTAGATGAGCAAAAGTTAAAGCCCCCATGAGTTGACCTGGAGCAATTTTGTCACAAATACCAAGTAATAATGTCGCATCAAAGACATTATGACTCAGTGAAAAAGCGGTGGATTGTGCAATAAGATCTCTAGAAAATAATGACATATCCATGCCTGCTTGACCTTGTGTGACACCATCACACATCGCAGGAACTCCACCTGCGATTTGGGCTGTATGACCGTGCTGATTTAATGTTGATTTGATCAAATCAGGATAATGTTTATAAGTTTGATGTGCACTCAACATATCATTATAAGCGGTAATAATGCCGATATTTGCATGAGTAAAATTCAACATTTTTTGTTTTTCACTTGAGCAAGAAGAAGCAATAGCATGGGCTAAGTTTCCACATGACATTTGTGTGCGGCCTTTACCTTGAGATGCTTGTTGCTGTGTTTTTGCTAAGAAAGCTTGGCGTGACTTTTGGCTGCGTTCAATAATGCGCTGAGTAACGTTTACAATGGTGGTATGTGTCATAAGGAAACCTATTATACTAACTCTTTCTTATCAAGATTGGTGAAAGCAAGTGCTGCTTGGCGAACAATTTCATCGATGGTATTGTCAATATTGATAGTGATGACATTATCTTCATTGACTGGTCTTTCTAATGTATCAAATTGACCCTTAACCATATTCTCTTTCATGAAGTGTCCTTTTCGACTTCTCATTCGTTCTAATATCAGCTCGAAACTGCCATCAAGAAAAAGAAATGAAACGTTTTTATTACCTTCTCGTATCTGATCTCGATAGCTTTTTTTTAATGAAGAACAAACAAGTACACCAACTTCATTTTTGCTTTCTATGCTAAAAGCGGCATCACGAATACGCTCAAGCCACGGAATGCGATCTTGATCATTAAGTGGTTCACCGCGTGACATTTTTTGAATATTAGCTTTGGGGTGTAAGTCATCTCCATCAATAAACTTAGCGTTCAATGCTATCGCTAACAGTTGTCCTATTGTGCTTTTGCCACAAGCACAAACTCCCATAACAACAATACTTTTACCGGTCATATAAGCCTCTTGCTTTAATTCTGAGCCAGATCTCATTTTTGAAATCCTTTTAAATAATGACTTTATCTTATCGACTTTACGGGTAACATGTTACCCGTAACTTGGCGTTTTGTGAACCATTAACGAAAAATCATTGAATATGGACGAATGAGAAAATGGGAAAATTAACACTAAAAGAAAAAATTGGTTATGGCTTAGGGGATACAGCATGTGGCTTTATTTGGAATGCCACAATGATCTTACTTGCTTTTTTCTATACAGATGTCTTTGGGATTCCAGCGGGAGTCATGGGGACTTTATTTTTAGTTTCTCGATTATTGGACGCAATAACGGATCCACTGATGGGAGCTTGGGTTGATAGAACTCGAACGAAATATGGACAATTTCGACCATTCTTATTATGGGGAGCCATTCCTTTTGCATTGGTAAGTATGTTGACATTTTATACACCTGATTTTTCAGAAACAGGAAAAATTATCTATGCCTCTATTACTTATATATCTTTAACATTAGTTTATACCTTTATTAATGTGCCATATTGTGCGATGCCTGGTGCGTTAACAAATGATCCAACCGAGCGTCACTCTTTACAATCGATTCGTTTCTTTTGTGCTTCTGCTGGTGGTTTGGTTATTGCAGGGGTGGCATTGCCACTAGTCAGTTTGATTGGTAAAGGCGATGCGCAACTTGGATATTTTGGTGCTATGTGTGTTTTGGGCTTAGTAGGTTCATTATTATTAATCACTAGTTTTAATACGACACAAGAAAGAACAAGCTTTCCTAAAGTTGAGAATGCGAATTTTAAAGAAGATTTAAAAGTTCTCTTTGGAAATAGAGAGTGGCGTATTATGTGTCTATTTAAGTCAATGGCAACGTGCTCGAATGTTGTTCGTGGTGGTGCGACACTATACTTTGTTAAATATGCTATGGATGTCCCTGAATTAGCACCAACATTTTTGTTGTATGGTAGTATTGCTGCCATGTTAGGCTCATTACTTTCTGCTAAATTGTTAGTTAAATATGATCGCATAAAATCATTCAAAGCAATTATAATAGCTTACTCTCTGTTAAGTCTTTCTTTATTCTTTGCTCCGTCTGATTATATTGTTCTGTTATTTATAATTAATATTATTTTTATGTTTATTTTTAACACAACAACGCCTGTTCAATGGCTAATGGCATCTGATGTTATTGATTATGAAGAAATCCGCAGCGGACGCCGCTTAGATGGTCTTATTTTCTCAAGTTATCTATTTAGCTTGAAAATGGGTTTAGCCATTGGTGGAGCATTAATTGGTTGGTTATTAGCTGCAATGAATTATGACGCATCATTAACCATTCAACCCGACAATATAATTACAATGATTAAATTATTATTTTGTGTTGTACCTGTTGTTTTATATGCGGGCATGTACATTATGCTGAGCATGTATAGATTAGATAGTGTAACGATAAATCGTATTGCAGAAGAATTAAAAGAGAAACGTAATAATGTAGTTGATGATGACTTTATTGAGGTTACAGAACCTAAAGTCACACCTGCAGTTTAAATATTAATATATATTAGGAAAGATATTCATGATTAATAACCCAATATTAAAAGGCTTTCATCCCGACCCTTCTGTGTGTCGTAGCGGTGAGGATTATTACATTGCGACATCAACGTTTGAGTGGTTTCCTGGGGTTAGAATATTTCATTCAAAAGATCTTAAAAACTGGCGTCTAGCAGCAACACCATTAGATTCCGTTGAGATGTTAGATATGCGTGGTAATCCCGATTCAGGTGGCATTTGGGCTCCTAACTTGACGTATTCCGACGGTCTTTTTTGGTTACTGTATACCGATGTAAAGGTGATAGATGCGCCTTGGAAAAATGGACGTAACTTTTTAGTGACAGCACCGAGTATCGAAGGACCATGGAGCGATCCTATTTCGATGGGAAATGGCGGGTTTGATCCTTCTTTATTGCATGAAGATGGAAAAAAATATTATGTATCTCGTCCATGGGGGCCAAGAAATCATAGTGATCCATATAATAAAATAGTAGTGCAAGAATTTGATGCACAAACAAACAAGTTAGATAAAAAACGAATTAATATTTTTGAAGGTACTGATCTTAAATATACAGAAGCGCCGAATATTTATAAAAAAGATGGTTATTACTATTTATTGACCGCAGAGGGCGGAACAAGCTTTGAGCATTCAGTAACGGTCGCACGTTCAACGGATTTATTTGGTCCATATGAAGTGAGCCCACATGGTTCATTAGTGACAACTTGGCATACCCCAACAAATGCACTGCAAAAAGCCGGTCATGGTGCGTTAGTCGACACGCAAAATGGTGAGTGGTTTATTACTTATTTAGCAAGTCGCCCTATACGTTTTCCTGATCGTCCTCTTTTAGCTCGTCGAGGGAGAGGCATGTGTCCTCTAGGGCGTGAGACTGTGATTGATAGGGTTGAATGGGTTGATGGTTGGCCATTAGTTGTTGGCGGACCGCATGCAAAAGTCTCAATACCGGAAGCGAATTTACCAGAATGTGACTGGGGGCTTTCAGAGGATTTTATTGATAACTTTGACACGCATAAATTGGATGGGAACTGGCAAACATTACGCATTCCCTTTAGTGATAAATTAGGAAGCTTGAGTGAAAATCCAGGGCACTTAAGGTTGTATGGTAATGACAGCCTGCTATCTCTTTTTGAACAATCAACCGTAGCAACGCGATGGCGTCATCATCATTTTAGTGCGCAAACTAAGATGGCTTTCCAACCAGAGAATTTTCAGCAATCTGCGGGTATGTGTTGTTATTATAATACGAGTAACTGGACATACTGTTTAGTCGACTTTGATGAAAAACTAGCAAAGCGCTGCTTACGGTTAATTCAAGTTGATAAGCAGAACGCAACTTTTCATCATTATGATGGTAATGAAATTATTGTACCTGATGAAATAGAACATATTTGGATGAAGGTTGATGTTAAAGGTTTAGATTATTATTACAGCTATTCATTTGATGGTGAAACTTGGACACAATTCGATAAATCTTTTGAATCTTGGAAAATTTCAGATGATTACATCGATGGTCGTGGGTTCTTTACTGGAGCATTCGTTGGTTTGCATTGTGAAGACATTAGTAGCGATGGTTGTTTTGCTGATTTTGAATCATTTACCTATGAGGTCAGTGACTCATAATGATCTTTGATCCCCAATAAAACAGACTACTAACAATAATAAAACCCACGTTTATTCTAAATAAAAAGAATGACGTGGGTTTATACTTTATAAGAGCAATAAATCTACCTTATAGTGCGTAACGCAGTCTTAAATCTGCAGGGTGCGGGTTTAGGTAAAACTGCGTTTCAAGATAGCCGTCTGGGTGCTCTGATAAGTAATGATTAATTAAGGTTAAAGGCGCGATCAAAGGCGTAAGACCATCAGAATAACTAAAAATAACCGCATTTAATTCCGCTTTTTGTTTTTTAGTTAAGCTGCGCTTGAAATAACCTTGCAAATGCATAAGTACATTAGTGTTGTTTTTACGACTGGCTCTGTGTGTGAGTGCATCCATCATTTTCTGACGATACTCGATAAAGAACTCATCAATGCTATCCCAGTCAGCAATACTCGCAACAAGCTGCCCTAACTCTTTGTAAGCGACATTATTGTGAGCCATCAAGGTTAGCTTGTAGCGCGAGTGATAGTTAACAATCGCTGCCCGTGTTATGCCATCTTTTACGCACTCATATAAATCATGTAACGCGTAGACTCGAGCAACAAAATTTTCTCGTAATACTGGATCTTGTAAGCGCCCGTCTTCTTCAACCGGTAACCATGGCATATCTTGCATTAAACGCTTGGTAAAAAGCCCTGTTGTGCCTCCTGGGAGGGTGTTGCCGTTTTCAATATAAAGCTTAACTCGCTCCATGCCACAGGTCGGCGATTTAGCGCAGACAATAAACCCACATAGCGCGTTTAGGGAAGGTAGGCGTTTATCAATAAAGTTTGTCATTTTGTCGGTGAAATCTTCGCTAATATCTTTGGTAGCGACCAAGCGAATATCATCTTCATCTTTTGCAAGCAATCGTATCGTGGGGCGTGGCACCGTCATACCAGCACCAACTTCAGGGCATACGGGTTCAAACTTGAAGTACTTACTTAGCTCTTCGACTGCAAATTTATTTTGTTTATGTCCACCATCAAAGCGGACTTTTTGTCCCATAACACAAGCACTAATGCCAACTGGAATCCCCATACGTATTACTCCTTTGCTTCTTGAATATTAATTTTATTGATATCAGTCCCTTAGAATTAAGGATAGTCTCTAAATGGTAAAAATGTATTTATTGCGAACTTAATTTCTGACTACTCTCTGCTAGAGTTTAATTTAGCTAGAGTTATATATGAAAAAAGTATGAGTTAGGATCAATAAGAGCGATGGATAAAAGACAAAATTGGAAACGAATCGGTGCTTGCTTAGTGTTTGTGATAGCGGTGCACTGTCAAGCAAACTCAACGCTCTCTGTTGAGCCTAACAGCAATCATCTAGCACTTTCTCAACAGCAAAAAAAGGCGCTTAAACGCTCGACGGTGACGTTAGTTAAAGTGGATAAATCAGCTCGAAGAATGTATCTAATGAGTGGCAGTAAAATATTTCGTGAGTATCGAATTGCGCTGGGGGCAAATCCACGCGGGCATAAGGAGCAAGAAGGTGATAAGCGAACGCCAGAAGGTCAGTATACGCTTGATTTTGTGATAGAAGGTTCTGCTTTCCACCGCTCTGTTCACATTAGTTACCCTAATAAGATAGATAGGTATATAGCTAAGACGCGAGGGGTTTCTCCAGGGGGCAATATTAAAATTCATGGGTTAAAGAATAATAATAGAAAGCCTGCCCAGTTCATTCAGAGTTTTGACTGGACAGACGGTTGTATTGCGATTACTAATCAAGAAATGGATGAGTTTCTTCGCTTTGTATCAATGGGAACACCTATCTACATCGAGTGGTAGGGATCCCATCTTTGGCTATAATAGGTATTACTCTTCTTCTGAGCTTGTCTCTAAAGACGCTTCTTGTTCCACTTCTAGAGATTCTGGCTTTTTCGTTAACGGCTTCGCTGTAATACGCTTACCTTCGCTGTCAAAGAAGTGCAGATTATTGGCACTAACATAAAGAGGCATCTCTTGGTTTAGCTCAATATCTCCTTCTGGTGTGACAGCAATAAAGCGCTCTTGCTCGATATCGCAGTGAACCAGTTGGTTTGGACCTAATGGCTCAATCGCTTGTACATTCGCATTAAGCTTGATGCCGTACTCCATCGGTGTGATGTCGGCATGCTCTGGTCGAATACCAAGTGTAATCTTACTTGTTGGAATATGAAGAAACTCTGGCGTATGCAAAACTTGACCCGCAACCGATACTTTTCCATGTTCAATATGAGCAGGAATAAAGTTCATTGCAGGGCTACCCATAAAGCTAGCAACAAACTGACTTGCCGGCTGGTGGTAAACTTCATGCGGTGTGCCTACTTGCTCAATCTCACCTTGGTTTAATACCACGATACGATCAGCTAGCGTCATTGCTTCTACTTGGTCATGAGTAACGTAAACACTCGTCACCCCCAGTTCACGCTGTAACTTCTTAATCTCTAAACGCATATGTGCACGTAGAGAAGCATCGAGGTTCGATAGTGGTTCATCAAACAAGAAAAGCTGAGGGTCACGCACAATTGCTCGGCCCATTGCCACACGCTGACGTTGTCCACCAGAAAGTTTAGATGGTTTACGGTCTAGGTATTGCTCAATTTTCAATGTACGTGCGACTTGTTGAATTTTTGCGTCAATCTCGTCTTTGTTCACGCCACGGTTTTTTAGCCCGTAAGCCAAGTTATTGTAAACCGTCATGTGTGGGTAAAGTGCGTAGTTTTGAAATACCATAGCGATATCACGCAGTGCCGGCTTTTCTGCATCAACACGGCGTCCACTTAAGTGAATCTCGCCATCAGTAATAGACTCTAACCCAGCAATAGAACGCAATACAGAAGACTTACCACACCCTGATGGGCCAACTAAAACAATAAATTCACCTTGTTCGATATCTAAAGAAATACCTTTTACTGCTTGGTGACCATTTTCGTAGGTTTTTACTAATTTTTTGATATGTAACATTTTGGTATTCCTTATTTTTCGCTTTCAACTAAGCCTTTAACAAACCAACGTTGGAAAATAATAACGACTAATACTGGTGGTAGCATGGCTAAAATTACCATGGCAAATGCGTAGTCATAACGAGGTAGGCTAGTATCATTTATATTGCTTAATATCTGTTTAATACCCATAACGATGGTGTTGTAGCTTTCATCGGTTGTCATCATTATTGGCCATAGATATTGGTTCCAACCGACCACAAACATGATGATGAAAATAGCAGCCATCATTGTTTTAGACAGAGGAAGTAAAATATCGACTAAAAAGCGCCATGGTCCTGCATTATCAAGTTGTGCAGCTTCAAGTAACTCATCAGGGATGGTTCTAAAGAATTGGCGGAAAAAGAATGTCGCCGTTGCAGAGGCAATTAATGGGATAATTAGACCACTGTAACTATTGAGCATGCCAAGGTGTGATACCACTTCATAAGAAGGGATGATACGAACCTCAAGTGGCATGAGTAGTGTGACAAAGATTAGCCAAAACCAAGCTGTTGCGTATGGTAGGCGGAAATAAACTAACGCATAGGCAGCCATCATCGAGATAATGATTTTACCAATGGCGAAGCCTAGACCCATGATCATTGAGTTGATGATCATACTTTTAGCGTTAACGCCAGATTCAAACCCTAAGCTTTTATTCCAAGCCTCTTGATAAATAGAAGTCAGGTTTTCCCCTGGTAGCCACTGCAAACCCTCACTTGCGATCATACTTGGATCGTGAGTGGAGCTAGCAAAGATCAACCAAACCGGAGCGAGCATAAACAGAGCGCCGATAATAAGAATAAGATGGTCGGTTATACGATTCGATTTCATTATGAATCCTTTACAATCTGGATGAAAATAGTGGCAACTAAATTAGTAGTGAACACGCTTCTCAACCACTCGGAATTGAATAAAAGTTAAAAGAAGTACTAGCATTAGCAGCACAACCGATTGAGCAGAACTACCACCTAAATCAGCACCAATGAAACCATCGCGATATACCTTATATACCAGAGAAGTCGTTGTGCCACCTGGACCACCATTGGTCATCGTATCGATAACACCGAATGTATCGAAGAAGGCGTAAGTTAAGTTAATCACTAATAAGAAGAAGCCGGTTGGAGCCAGTAGTGGGAAAGTAATTGTCCAGAAACGGCGTGAATCACTCACACAATCGAGCATGGCTGCTTCTTTTACGGCGTAAGAGATAGACTGTAGACCCGCTAAGAAGTAGATAAAGTTAACAGAGACTTGTTTCCACACTGAAACGGCAATCAATGCAAAAGTGGCATCGACAGGGTCAGTTTGGAAGTTGAATTGCCAGCCAATGTACTGGAAGAAGTCGGTTAATACGCCAATGTGAGGGTTAAAAAGAAAACTACCCATAATACCCGCAACAGCAGGAGCAACGGCATAAACCCAAGTTAGTGTGACTTTATAAGCCCCTTGACCACGTAGAATCCCATCCGCTTTTACCGCGAGAAGGAGTGCCAAAGCGAGCGATAAGAAAGAGACAATAAATGCAAAGCTAATGGTAAAACCAACGGATTTTAAATATTCGCTAGACTCCCAAAGCATAAGGTAGTTTTCAAATCCAACAAACGTTGATGATAGACCCCAAGGGTCTTCAAGCCTAAACGAGAGATAGAAAGCTTGTAATGCTGGATAGATAAAGAAAATTGCAATAATTATAATTTGCGGGGCAAGAAAAAAATATGGCAAAGGTGAATGAAAAAATTGTTGTCGACGTACCACAATATTTCCTTAGGTTATCTGAAAGTTATGTACGCGCTCAACCATAAATAATAACTGAGCGCGTGTTTTTTAGTAAGCGTTAAAGCTAATGAGTTGAACTCACTAAAGACTATTGAGTTGCGCGCGCAAAACGTCTTAGTAGCTGTTGGCTTTCTTGGTCTACTTTGTTGAAGCTATCTTCAATCGTTGAACGACCAGAAAAGATGTTATCGAACTCACGGTGCATCAGTTCTTGAATTTGCGAGTAGTAACCTAGACGGTAACCGTTCGTCCACTCACCACCAGGTAGGCTTAGTTGCTTAACACCGACTTCAGCTTCAGGTTGCTCTTGGTAGTAACCTGATTCTTTAGTTAGCTCGTAAGCAGCAGTAGTCACAGGAACGTAGCCAGTAGACTGGTGCCATTGCATTTGCGTTTCAGGGTGCGTTAGGTGCTCAAAGAATGCCGCAACCGCTTTATCTTCTTGTGCAGGCTTGTTGTTCATTGCAAATAGTGCTGCGCCACCGATAAAGGTACGGCCAGCTTCTGCATTGATTGATTCCCAGTAAGGAAGGTAAGCCGTGCCTAAGTTAAATTTAACGCGGTTTTTAAGTCCACCGAATGAGCCAGATGAACCCATCCACATTGCCACTTCTGCACGTTCGAATGGCGTTTGGTTTGCATCCCAATCGCTACCGTAGTATTTGTAGTAACCTTTATCAGACCACTCTTTAAGCTTTGAAAAGTGCATCTGCATGTCAGGTGTGTTGAACATGATCTTAGAAGCAGGACCTTCGTAGCCGTTGTTCTTATCAGCTAACTGTAGGTTATGACGAGATTTGAAGTTCTCAAACATGATCCAAGGCGTTAAAGATTGTGAGAATGTTGCGATCTCATTTTTCTTTAGCGTCTTAGCAACAGTTTCCATTTCTTCATAAGTTTTTGGAGCTTGAACGCCCGCTTTTTCCAACAGATCCTTGTTGTAGTAAAGAACAGGGGTTGAGCTGTTAAATGGCATACCAATCATCTTACCTTCGCTATCCGCATAGAAGTTACGTACGCCAGCAATGTAATCTTGATTGTTAAATGTGTAGCCAGATTCAACTAAAATATCTTGAATTGGTTTAGCAACGCCTGGTGCATTGATAATTGTCGCCGCGCCTACATCAGCAACTTGTAAAATATTTGGCGCTTCACCAGCACGGAAAGCAGCAATACCTGCCGTCAATGTTTCTACGTATGAACCTTTATAAATAGGAACAATTCTGAATTCATCTTGTTGATTGTTGAAGTCCGTAGCAATTGAATTAACGGTTTCACCTAATTGCCCGCCCATCGCGTGCCACCAAGTTACTTCTGTTGGAGCAGAAAAAGCGGTACCAGATACTGTTGCTGATAACACGCTAGCTAACCAAATCTTGTTCATCATTTTTCCTTATTTATGATGTTTTAGTTTCGAACGAATTAACTTTTTTCGTTTGACGCTATATTGATAGGAAAATGTGACGATTAGGTGCAGGGGCGATGTCAGTTTGATTAAGGATTTATGGCAATAGGGTGACAGGAAGGTAGAGAGCGAAGGCGAAATAGATGAGCGTCCATATCCATCTATTTTAGTGGTAAAACATTCACATTATCATTACGCTATTTCGAGAGTTTTTTTGATACTAACCAGCGTTGAATGGCATTCGTTGGCATAAGGGCAAAAAGAAGTGCTGCGCAAAGCGTCGAAGCTAATAAATCGAAAGGGTGGTGCATCCCAAGCCAGAGGCGCGTATAGCTAACACCGAGCCCCCAAGTTAGGAGCAAAGCAATGAAAGCATAGCAGCGGTAGTGAGCAAAAATACCACCAAAGAAAATAATGCAGATGGCGACAAAGATAGTGTGACCCGATGGAAATGAATAATTGGTCTCACCTAGCCAATGCCGAGTACGCCATGTACTGGTATTGTTAGTTGCTTCAGTAATAAAGAGGTTCTTTTCTAATAACTCCGCGCGATAAAATGTATCGGTATCAGGAATAATGTGTTCTTGCTGGAGAAACTCAACATAAGGGCGGGGTTGTTGTGTGACATGTTTTAATATCGACTTGGTCGCAAAGCTAGTAATAAGCAGGAAAGCGAGAGCGAGGGTAAAGCGTAATAATGTGGCTTTATTTAATTTGAGAGAAAGTGTCATTAAGCATAATACTGCAAGAGTAATGAGAAATCCTCGACTACCAGCGGAATCGGTTAATAGACTAATAAATAAGCCGTAGCTATCATTGACGGGTGATGTAAGCGATCCATTGGTGTTTAAATAGATAACAGGGAAGAGTAAGAGAGTAAAAATCGCTAAAATCATAAACGACTTTATTTTTAGAGATGACAATGCAAGTACCATGTATTGAAATTAAACAAGTGGCAGGATAATACATCACTACCACTTATCTATCATCATTGAAATGTCATAAAACCTGCAATTGGGAGTTATTTATTGGCCGTAATACATACAAATACGCTTGCCATTAACTTGCTGAATTTCAAATGGGATCTGGTAAATACTTTCCATCACCTCTTTTTCGATCACTTCATCAACCTTGCCACTTTTAATGACTTCGCCTTTACGCATTGCAACAATGTTGTCTGAATAGCTAGAAGCAAAGTTAATATCGTGGATAACAATCACAACAGCTTTATTAAGTTCATGGGCAAGCTTACGTAAGGTTTGCATGATCTCAACAGAGTGTTTGATATCCAAGTTGTTTAGTGGCTCATCAAGGAAGATGTATTGGGTATCCTGCGCTACCGTCATGGCAATAAAAGCCATCTGACGTTGACCACCACTTAACTGGTCTAAATATTTAGTGCGAATATCGGCAATACCTAGGTGCTCAAGCGCTTGGTTGATCACCTGTTTATCTTCAGATGTTAAGCGACCTTGGCTGTGAGGAAAGCGTCCAAACGCCACCAACTCTTCAACAGTGAAGCGCATATTAATATTATTTGACTGGCGTAGAACGGCTAAGTGTTTTGCTAATGTTTTTGTGTCCCACTCTGCTAGTGGTTTATCAGCGATAAATACGTTGCCAGCATCACTTTCAATTAAACGGCTCGCCATAGAAAGCAGTGTACTTTTACCCGCACCATTAGGACCAATGATCGATGTAATTTCACCGAGAGGGAAAAGTGCATCGGCATTTTTTACCACATAATTATCACTGTATTTTTTCGATAATCCAGTTACTTTTATCATATTAATTCAACTTGTTACGCATTAGCAAAAATAAGAAATAACTACCACCAGCAAAGTTAATAATAACGCTGATTGTAGTGTCAAAGGCAAAAACACTTTCAATTAACCACTGTCCACCAACAAGCAAAACGATTGAAAGTAGGCTAGATGCAACCATCAAAAAGGTATGTTGGTAACGACTGAACATCTCACGAGTTAAGCTCACGACAATTAAGCCAAAAAAGAGTACCGGTCCAACTAAAGCCGTTGCGATTGCAATCATAATGGTAATAACCAGCATGACTTTAACGGTAATGGTTTTAGTATCAACCCCTAGGCTTTTCGCATTATCCATACCTAGCCAAAGAACATCTAACTTTGGTGATAAATGGAAAAGGTAAAGAAAGCAAAGCAGCAATGGAATGATTGACCAATAAACCAGATCACCATTGACGTTATTAAAGCTCGCAAACATAGAGTTTTGTAGGACAGCAAATTCATTTGGGTCGATGAGCATAGTGAAGAAGTCCGTCACACTGCTAAATAAACTGCCACACACAATACCAATCAGTAAGAGGGTAAAGATGTTGGTGTTAGCACGTTTAAAATAGAAGCTAAATAGCAAAACAGAAAACACACCCATGATCATGGTGGAGATTAAGAAGTTCACTTTAGGATCACTAAACCAAACACTCATGCTACCGAAGAATACGATAATCACGGTTTGGATCATGACATATAAAGAGTCAAACCCTAAGATTGATGGCGTTAAGATCCGGTTGTTAGTGATGGTCTGAAATACCAGTGATGATGCTGAAATCGCTACAGCAGCCAGCACGATCGCCAGAATCTTAGGAATACGCAACGACAAGAAGAAAGAGTAATTGTGCGCGTTTAAGCCCTGACCTAGAAAAATGGCAATAACCATGACCGAGATGATAGCTAATGCCCAAGTTTTATATACATCACGCATTAGACTTATCCTTGAGGACTAACATAATGAAAACAACACCACCAAAAATACTAATAATCATTGAGATAGGCATTTCGTAAGGGAAGATGATTACGCGACCAATAATGTCACAAGCCAATACCATGATGACGCCCCAGTAGGCAGTCCACGGCAAATTACGGCGCATATTATCACCCATAAAAATGGCCACTAAATTTGGCACAATCAAACCAAGGAATGGGATCACGCCAACAATCATAACCACAGAAGAAGCAAGAACAGCAACGATGATGACGCCGATGAAAACGACTCGCTTATAATTTAAGCCAATATTTTTTGCAAAGCTTTCACCTACACTAGCTGCGCTAAACTGACTGGCATAGAAATACGCCAGACACCCAGCAGGAAGCGCTAGGTAAAGGAATTCATAGTTGCCCTGTAGAACCGAAGAAAAGTTAGCGACCGTCCACGATGACATGGTTTGAACAAGATCGTATCGGTAGGCAATAAAGGTGGTTAATGACGAGACAACATTGCCATACATGATACCGATTAAAGGCACTAAAATGACGCTTTTAAATTGTAAGCGTTGTAAGAACTGAACAAAAATCAGAGTACCCGCAACCGAGAAAACAAAAATCACGGAAAGGTTAAGCCACAAGCTTGTGCCAGATAAAAAGATGATGCTAACGATGTAGCCTAAAACCGCACAGTCGATAGTCCCGGTAGTAGAAGGGGAGGCAAAGCGGTTTTGACACAGTTGTTGCATGATAAGACCAGCAACACTTAAACCAGCACCGGCAAGACAGATCGCCAGCAAGCGAGGCAAACGACTGGAATATAAGATAGTTTGGCTGTGTGGGTCACCCGCGAGAAGGCTGTGAATATCAATATTAGCTACCCCAACAAAAAGAGAGAGTGCACCTAACGTTAATAGCAAAAGCGTGGCGAGTACTTGGTTCAATGTAAAAGAAGGTTTAATGTTTAACATAGTTTTTTATATCGATAATACATAAGGCACCGTATAGACGATGCCTTAAAAGATAAAAGTTCTACTGAGTAGCCTGAGCCATATCTTGGATCATTTGCTGTGTAGAGCGTGTGCCAGCAATCGTTAAGTACCAAGCATTAGCATCTAGGAAAATGATGCGGTTGTTTTTGTATGCAGGCGTTGATTTCACTAAGACGTTATCGAACAACTCTTGTGCTTTACCAGAGCTAAGACCAATCGCATTTTCACGGTCTAGAACAAAGATAACATCAGGTTGTGAGTCAGCAATAAATTCAAATGAAATTAAGTTGCCGTGTGGGTTTTGTGTATCACTTGTGCGTGCTTCAGCAAAACCAAACTCATCAAAAATAACGGAGAAGCGGCTCTTGTGACCAAACATTGATACATTATTACCGTTGTTCATTAGCGCTAGGGTATTTAAGTGCTTATCTTCAACAATCGCTTTAATGTCATTCATTTGCTGTTGAGTATTAGCAATAATGGTTTCGACTTCACTTTCTTTATCAAAGATCTTACCTAGCATGCGCCAGTTTGCTTTCGTGCCATTCCAGTAATCGCCATTTTCTACCGAGTACATTACGGTAGGGGCAATTTTAGAAAGCATAGGGTAGCTATTAACCATGCGAGCTTCAGCAATAATAAGATCAGGCTTTAGCGTAAAGATATTTTCAAAGTTAGCTTCTTTCATGCTGCCAGTCGAAGCGCTTTGATCGTCGCCGTACGATGTTAGGTACTCAGGTAGCATTTGCGTAACCAGACCAACCGGTTTGATACCTAACTCATCAAGAACATCAAGGCTACCATGACCGCCAACAATAACGACACGCTGTGGAGTTTGTGCAATTTGAGTCGTACCTAGAGCATGTTCAACAGTAATGCTTTGTGCTGAAACAGATAAGTTCAACAGCAAGGCGCTACTAATAAACATCGTTTTTATAAGTGTAGATAAACGCGACATAATGAACCTTTAAAAATGAATTAGAGTAAAATTATCAATATGAGGGTCACTATAATGCCAAATGAGAACTACTTCCATTCTTATTTGTATTTGTGTGAATATTACCCTTGTTTTTGTGGGGGAATCGATTAACTCACCCATGGTTAAACCCAAATAAGCGTCAATGTTTCTAAATGAGAGCAGTTGATGAGGGATAAGTCATTTACATCCCAACAGGCTCTGTTTAGACTGCGGGCACTCTATTCTTTGTTGATGTCACTATTATGACTTTTTCTGATTTAAAACTGAATTCTTCACTGCTTGCAGCACTACCGACTGCTTTAAAACAACCAACAGTCATTCAACAGCATGCTATTCCAGCGGCATTAAATGGACAGGATGTTTTAGGCTTAGCTCAAACAGGAAGTGGTAAAACATGGGCATTTGGCTTACCACTATTAAATCACTCTAAGAAAGGCGATCAGTCATTTAGTAGCATCATTATTGCCCCAACCAGAGAGCTAGCCGCTCAAATTAAGTTAACATTAGAAGAAGTGGCTCAACCGTTAGGGATTAAGAGTGTACTGCTGGTTGGTGGCGTTGAGCAGGAGAGTCAAATTCAATCGCTGGCAGAGCAACCACAGATTATCGTTGCAACACCAGGGCGTTTATTGGATTTACTAAAGAATCAGCATATTGATTTGAGTCAGGTGGAACGCGTCGTGCTTGATGAAGCCGATCGACTGGTCGATATGGGCTTTTGGAGTGATGTCGAAAGTATTTTGTCTTTTGTACCACAACCTCGTCAGACGCTGTGCTTTTCTGCCACGCTAAGTAAAGAGTTGGAAGCAGTATTAACACCGATTCTTAATCAACCGCAGCGCATTGAAGCACAAGCCATGAATAGCACAGTTGATCAGGTTGAAGAGCAGTTGTTTTTAGTCAATAAAGGCAGCAAGCCACAAGTTCTGATTTGGCTACTTAAGCAAACGTTAATCACTCACAATCAAGCACTCGTGTTCATCAGTGCAAAAGACAGCGCTGATACTGTTGTGAAGCGTTTAAATAAAGCGGGTATTTTAGCCGCTGCATTACATGGTAATAAAGAGCAAACAGAGCGAGAAGTCGCATTAGCCGATTTTAAAGCAGGCAAAGTGCAAGTTCTTGTCGCAACCGATGTGCTCGCGCGTGGTGTACATATTGATGCACTACCACTGGTGATTAATTACGACTTACCTGCGAATGCGGCAACTTATGTTCACCGTGTAGGACGTACCGCAAGAGCCGGTTTATCAGGTCATGCTGTCTCTTTAGTTTGTCATGCTGAGATGGAGCATTTAAACGCCATTCGAACGCTAACCAATCGAGCGCTTCCTGTCTTAGAATTGGCCGAGTTTCCTGTGACTGATAAGCCCTCAACTGGTGAAGCTCGCAAGCGTCCGCCACGTGATAAAAGTGCCAACCGTCGCACCGCTCAAAAACGCAGTATTAAACAGTTCAAAAAGAAGACAGACCGTTAAATATTAACCATAAAATGTCGTTTTTTTGAGCCAACTCATACGACCAGAAAGCCAACCGCTCAACTCTTAAGCACTTTTGTATGACTATTGATATTTATATGATAGTCTTAATTCCCATATAAAAACTGTTGTTATTTACCTGTAATAATTTTGTGGTAGTTCGACGTTTTTATGTGGGATATTTGTTGCGTTTGAGTCGTTTCGGTGATGGTACTCCCCCTCTTTTACACTTACCTTATCGTCACGCTCCTACCAACGTGAATCAATTTCTCTATCGTAAATAAGTACATGTCTGGTAAGGGGCTGTCGATGAAAATAATAATTAATGGAAACGCTTATAAAGTTGAGCCGCAAACATCGCTTTTGCATTCAGCTCGTACTTTAGGTGTCGATATTCCATCACTGTGTGGTGATAGCCACCAAGAAAATAAACAGCCTTGTGATTTGTGCCGAGTGGAAATTGATGGAGTAGGAACGGTGAGAGCCTGTGAAACTCAGGTTTCTGAAGGTATGACGGTGACGACTCAGTCAGCCGCTTTAACCGAGCATCGTCATCAAGCATTAACTAAGCTACTTTCGGATCATAATGCCGACTGTGTAGCCCCTTGCCAAGTCGCTTGTCCAGCGCATGTCGATGTTCAATCTTACCTACATCACATCGCTCAAGGTGAGCACCAAAAAGCCATTGAAATTATTAAAGAGACATTACCACTACCGATCTCAATTGGTCGTGTATGTCCTGCTTTTTGTGAAAGTGAGTGTCGCCGTAGTCTAGTGGATGAACCATTAGCGATTCGTCACTTAAAGCGTCACGCTGCTGATATCGATATGAGCATGTCGACGCCATACTCTCCAGAAAAATTAGCAAGCAATGGCCAAAAAGTGGCGATTGTTGGTGCTGGTCCTGGTGGGCTTGCTACCGGTTACTACCTAAGTTACCAAGGCTTTGAAGTCACGGTATTTGAAGCGATGCCTAAAGCGGGTGGTTGGCTTCAATATGGTATTCCAGAATACCGTCTGCCAAAAGATCTACTTGATCAAGAGATCGAGCACTTGTGTCTGGGTGGAATGACGATCAAATGCAACCAAAAGCTAGGTCAAGACTTTACACTAGATCAACTAAAACAAGATTACGATGCCGTTTGTTTAGCTGTCGGTGCGGTAAAAGCGGTTGAAAGTCGCTACCCAGGCAGCGAACTAGACGGTTGTTACTTAGGTGTCGATTACCTAAAAGATTATGTCACTGAAGGTAAGCTAACGACCGGTAAGAAGGTGGCAATTATCGGTGGTGGTAACACCGCGATTGACTGTGCACGTACGGCAATTCGTACTGGCGCCGATACCACACTGGTTTACCGTCGTACTAAAGCTGAAATGCCGGCAGAAGACTACGAAATTGAAGAAGCGATTGAAGAAGGGGTGAAATTCCACTTCCTAACCAATCCAGTTGAAAACATGGCAGATGAAAACGGTCGTGTTGATGTGGTTAAATTTGAAATCATGGCACTAGGTGAACCTGATGCATCAGGGCGTCAACGTCCAGAAGCGACAGGTGAGTACTTCGAAGAAGCCTTTGATACTGTTATTTGTGCACTTTCACAAAAACCAGATTTAACACCGTTTGAAGGTTCAAGTATTGAGCTGCCTATGACGCGCTGGGGTACTGCTGACGTTAATGAACACTCAATGCAGCATCATGACAAGATTTTCAGTATTGGTGATTTCCGTCGCGGACCAGCAACAGCCATTGAAGCAATTGCAGATGCAAAAATTGCAGCGAATGCGATTGAAAAAGCGTTACTCAATCCGCAAGAAGCAAAGCCAATGCCTGTTCACTCAGCAAATCGCTTTAACAGTCATAAAGCCGAGAAGCTGAGCTTAGTTTCAGACAAAGAATACCGACGCGAAAAAGCGAAGCAGCGTATTAAATTCCCACACCTATCAAATGAACAGCGCCAAGGCAGCTTTGCTGAAGTTGAAAAAGACTCGCCAGCACAAGCAGTACAAAGTGAAGCTGAACGTTGTTTAGAGTGTGCTTGCCAAGCGAACACCGATTGTAGCTTGCGCGATTATGCAACCGAATACCAAGTTAAAAATGAACAGCTAAACAATGCTGAGCGCCAAATTCACTGCGTCGATAAAAGCAGCGAATTTATTGTGTTTGATGCCAACCGCTGTATTAGCTGTGGTCAATGTGTTCAAGCCTGCCAAGAGCAAGCGGTTCACGGTGCTATCAGCTTCATCCAAGGTGGTAACGAAGAGGCAACGTGCCGTCCTCAGTTTGCTGACAACACCCCAATGGGCGATAGCAACTGTGTTCAGTGTGGTTCATGTGTTCAAGTATGCCCAGTCGGTGCACTCGTTGATAAACGTGATAAATCACAAGGTCGCGTTGAAATGCTAACCCCAGTTAAAAGTATCTGTACTTACTGTGGTGTCGGCTGTGGCGTTGTGATGTACGTTGACGAAGCGACTAACCGAGTTCGTTACGTTGAAGGTGACAAGTCATCGCCAGTAAACCAAGGCATGCTATGTGTTAAAGGGCGTTACGGTTTTGATTTCATTCATAGTGAGTCACGTTTAAATACACCACTAATTCGTAAAGACGGCGTATTAGAGCCAGCGAGTTGGGATGAAGCGATCGCATTAATCGCTGATAAATTTAGCACAGTTAAAGAGTTGTACGGCCCTGATGCACTAGCAGGTTTCTCATCGGCAAAAACCACCAATGAAGATAACTACGCTTTCCAAAAACTGATGCGTCGTGAAATTGGTACCAATAACATCGACCACTGTGCGCGTCTTTGTCATGCATCAACTGTAACCGGTCTGGAAGCGGCGTTAGGCAGTGGAGCAATGACCAATGATATTTTGAGCATTCAATCTTCGGATGTGATTTTTATCATCGGTTCAGATACCACGTCAGCACACCCAATTATTGCTTCTCATCTGAAACAAGCGATTCGTAACGGTGCACGTTTAGTCGTTGCCGATCCAAAACGCATTGATATGGCGGATCACGCTGAGCTGTATGTTGCTCAACGCCCAGGTACTGATGTGATGTTACTTAACGGTGTGATGCAGCAGATCTTGTTAAATAACTGGCAAGATGACAGCTATATTGAACAGCGTATTGAAGGCTTTGAAGACTTTAAGCAAGAGGTCATGCTAGAAGACTACTCACTAGAAAAAGTGGAGTTAGTGACTGGTGTTAAAGCTGACGATATTAAAGCGATGGCGAAACTTATCGGTACGGCTAGCGTAACAGCGGTTTATTACTCTATGGGTATTACTCAGCATACGACAGGTCATGATAACGTACGTTCTATTGCTAACCTGCAACTACTGTGTGGCAACATCGGTGTTGAAGGTGGTGGTATTAACCCATTACGTGGTCAGTCAAATGTACAAGGTGCATGTGATATGGGTGCGCTACCATGGGATTACCCAGGTTATCAGAAAGTCCTTGATCCACAAGTTCAAGCGAAGTTTGCCAAGGCTTGGGGAAGTGACTCATTACCGAAAGAGAAAGGTCTAACTCTAACGGAAGTAATGGATGCAGCTTGCGACGGAACCGTGAAGGCACTTTATGTTATGGGTGAGAACCCAGTACTGAGTGACCCTGATCAAAAACACGTTATTGCAGCGCTTAACGCATTAGACTTTGTTGTTGTGCAGGATATTTTCCTATCTGAAACGGCAGAGTTTGCTGACGTTGTTTTACCTTCGTACTCATTTGCTGAAAAATCAGGTCACTTCACAAACACCGAGCGTCGCGTTCAGCGTCTATCTCCAGCGGTGAAAGCGCCAGGCATTGCTCAACCAGATTGGTGGATCATCAGCCAAATTGCTAACGCGATGGGTGGTGATTGGTCTTATGAGAAAGAGCAAGACATCACAGAAGAGATCACTCAAGTTGTCCCTCAATATGCCGGTATTCATTGGGATGCTGTGACAGAGAAAAGCATTCAATGGCCATGTAACGATGCGAACCCAGAAGGTACTCGCACGATGCACATTGATGAGTTTAGACGCGGTAAAGGTGCAATGGCAGGCGTACCATTCCGTTACGCAGCAGAACTTCCAGATGAAGAGTACCCGCTAATCTTGACTACTGGACGCTTACTTGAACAGTTCCACACTGGAACCATGACACGTAAGACCAAAGGACTTAATACATTAGCCGGTCCAAGAATTATGCTGAGTGTTGCGGATGCTGAGCGACTTGGTATTAGCAATAGCCAACCGCTAAGACTGACTTCTCGTCGTGGTAGCATTGAAGCGCCTGCGTTTGTGACTAAGCGAATGCAGCCGGGTGTTGTGTTTGTTCCATTCCACTTTGCAGAAGCACCTGCGAATAAACTGACTGTTGCAGCAACGGACCCTGAGGCTAAAATCCCAGAGTTCAAAGTAGCAGCGGTTAAGATAGAAGTATTAGCGATGCAAGAAGCATAATTAATTCACACCTTCTACCTATTAAAGCCCGTATTTATGCGGGCTTTATTAATATAAGCGGTATGATAGCGTTTATGAAAAGAGACTCATTATGTTATTAACCCACTCAGAGTGTAACGTAAGTGGGTGCTTGTGTTTACTGTAGGTGGTATTTATTATACTTACTATAAGTTGCTGTTAAGTATGGTTATATTTGGTTTTTTGATATGGAGATGCCGTATTAATAATGATCTAAATGCCGTATTTATTCCTATTTAAAGAGGTTTGAGTTATACTCAAGTTACTTTAAATGTTGGGAGGTTCAAATGACAGCCGTTGATCGTATTTATCAAAAGATAAAGCGTTCGAGACGCTATGTTTTTGAGCGTAAAGACTTTGATGGCTTTGCTAGCTACGACCAAATTGGTCGAGCACTAAGGCAGTTGGTCAAGCAAGGTGAGTTAATAAAGCTTGGCTATGGTCTTTACACCAAGGCAAGAATTAACAGTCTGACAGGCAGGCCTATGCCCACTAACCCAGGGGGAAGCGATGCCCTGATACGTGAGGTATTAAAGATGAAAGGTGTCGATTTTGAGATGGACAATCTATCTTTGCAAAGCCTATCAGGTGAAAGTACCCAAATCCCATCATCCGTTCAATATTCCTGGAATCCCAAACAATTTAATCGTAAATTAGTTGTAGGTAACCGAGTGTTAAACTCGCCGAGTTAATATGGAAAAACTAAAACAACAATTCCTAGAGGTTTCCGATGCACTTGAGCTTGGAAACCCAGCCATCATTGAAAAAGATTACTGGGTCGTTGCGCTACTGGCAGAGCTAGAAAAGCTCACATTTGAAACTCATCAATTAGTTTTTGCAGGGGGTACCGCATTAGCAAAATCTAATGTCAAGATCCTACGGATGTCAGAAGACGTTGATATTAAACTGATCCCAAGTAAAGAGTTTGATCCATTAAGTCGTGGTAAAAAGAAAGCCGTACGTAAAATGCTTATCGAGCAAATAGAGCAGGCGATTGCACGATCTCAGCAGTTTACAGTTGAAGATAAACTTGTTCGTGATGAATACCGCTATGTGGAGTATGAACTTAAATACCCACAACAATTTAGCCAAGCCCCATGCTTACGACCGATCATCAAACTAGAGTTGATGGAGACAATTCCACTTCTAGAAGTAGAAGACCGAGGAGTTGAATCGTTAGTTGCAGAGCTTTATAAGCAGCCACAAGAGGTCAGTTCATTCGCTTGTGTTTCGGTTTACGCAACATTAGTAGAGAAAGTACTTTCTATGTTACGTCGAACCATGTTGGTTAAGCGTGATACTGAACGTAAAGATGATACTACTTTGGTTCGTCATATCTACGATGTTCATTGCATTGATACCGCTCAGACTCTAGATATTGAGTCACTAACCTCGCTATTCCTCACAGTATTGCAAGAAGATGTTGACCGTTTCGGCAACCAGCACGCTGAGTTTGTTGCTGCCCCTATCAAGGAGTTACGCCTCGGTTTACAAGAGCTAGAAGACAACCCTATTTTCCGTCAACGGTTTGTCGATTTTGTTACACCTATGGTGTTTAACTCACAACCACACGACTTTGATACTTGCTTTGCTTCATTTAAGCGCGTTGCGCATCAGTTATTGTCCTCGGTAGATGAGTGAATCGAGGTGTCAAAAGGGAGTGAGTAAATCAGTACTAAATCCCTATCTACTTTTTGTTAATGGTCAGTGATAGTGAACTCTAACATATTGTATAATCAACCAAATTTTAATAAGAGCTTATTTATGAGTGAGTTGACTCAAGAACAAGAAAACGCAATGGCGACCTTAAAAGGTAATCTTCACTTACCAGGTGGTGGATTTCACCTTCAGATTGTTGAATTATCAAGAGAATTTCTGCTTCCTTTTCAAACGGTTCGCTCAGCATTAAAAAAAGCGCAACGCGTTATTGAGAAGAAAATTAAGCAAGACTTTGCCAACCTTGATGAAAGTGAATTAAGCAAAGAGCACTGGTTGTCGATCATTAAAAACAACCTGACAGAGCAAGCAGAAAATAACCGCCCGATTATGGATACGTTAGCGGAAAGTGATGCGTATCGTAACGCGACTCAGTTAATTGCAGATGCGATTAAAACAGAAGATGAACGTGCACAAACGCTTGATGAACTTGCAATGGCGTATGAATTCCAAGTTTATAAACCACTGATGGCGATGTTATATACCACAACGCTATATTGGGAATTAAGTGACGATCTGATGCTAATGAACGCTGACGTTTGCGCTAAATTTAGCGGTTACCCTCAGCATGCAGAAGCCATTTTGCATCTTTTACAGCTAAGAGATCAAACGTTAAACACAGTGATCGCTTAGTAAAAAATACCAGCACTTCAATAAAAAGGGTCGGACATGCTTTTAACGAGAAAGCGTATCCGACCCTTTTTTCTGTTTCAATTCTACGCTATGCAAGACGCTTATCTGGTTTACTGATCGCGCAGTTAGCGATCAAACAAACTTTTCCATGATGGGCTAGCGGTTTTATATAAAGAGATGCTAGCCACCAAAGCACAAGCACCTAAAGCAAAGTAGATAATGACATGCATGATGCTGGCTTGAGAGAAACTCGTGAACAAGCCCGTCGTGAGCGTTTGGTAGGGCAGTGATAGAACTGTGGATAAAAACTCACTCACACCTTGGTAGCCAAATAACCCAACGCTTAGCCACTTTGCTGCATAACCGATAAGTACCATCGTTAAAATTGGTGACGTCACAAGCTGAGATAACATTAAGGCAATACATGCCAGCGGTAGCAAAGCCACTGACACTTCCCACGTTTTGATAATAAACATAAACCAGTTGGTCATCACAACCGCAAGGCTACTTTGGTGGCTAAATAAAAGCGATGAATCACCACTGGTTATATTCGCAAGCCACAGGGCAGCATTGGCGATCAATATAAGCAGGGAGCAGATTAAAGGAATAACCAATAAGCCAAAACCTAACTTAACCGCATGAGTTAATGAATAAGATACCGGCATACTGCGCCAAAACATGCTGGTTCCATCTTGGCGCTCTTTACGTAAAGTTCTAGGCAGGTAGAGACTCGTTAAGGCCATTGAAAGTATGCCGATAATGGAGGTGAGTGCCCAGTTGATATTCTTACCTAAATCAAGAGGCATAATATCCATATCACCGCTGACTTCCACTTGATAAGAAAAGTTATCCAGTGAACCGTTATTCATGATCAAACTGATAAACAGTAGCCCGCCACAAACCAGTACAAATAAAGGAACTCGCGTTACCATTTTATGCTCAATGAGCTCTTTCTCAATCATATAGAAACTAGAGTGCATTATTCTCCCTCCTTCTGTAAGGCAATAAAAATCTCGGCTAACGTTGCCTTATGGATTGTGCCTAATGAACCCGCTTGAGTTTGGTATGGCGTTGCTAGTAGCCACTTGACGCTGGTTAACGTTTGGCTGTGGGAAAGGGGTTGAAAGGCTTTTATCGCGTCACTGTGCTCTTTTGGTGCCTCGAGGATAAAGTAATCTTGTTCAATATCATCCATGCTTTTTTGTAGCACTTGCTGACCTTGCTTTAGGATCAATACATCCGTAAGTAAATGCTCAATTTCAGCTACTTCATGACTTGCAATAATTAACGCTCTTTCGCCTTCATGAAACCAACGCAGTAAATGTTGATAAAAGGCATCACGGTAGAGCAAATCTAGCCCTAACGTTGGTTCATCAAGGATCAAAATTTGTGTATTGGTGGCAATAACAATAGCGAGATGCAATTGCACTTTCATCCCTTTAGATAGCGCTCCAATTTTACTGTTGAGTTTCACTTGCGTGTGGCTGAGGGTCTCTTTTGCTTTAGTTGGGTTAAAGCCTGGGTGAACGCCTGCGGTGTATTTGAGTAACTGCTTAACACTCATCCAATCGGGTAAGACATTCACATCCGAAATATAGGCTAACTTCTCCATGACAGCCGTGTGGTGTTTAATTGGATTTAATCCATCGATATCAATAGTGCCTTGATACGGATACGAGCCTAAAATAGCGTTGATCAGCGTCGATTTGCCCGCGCCGTTATGACCGAGTAATCCCAGTATCTGACCGGAGTACAGTTCAAGGTTAATGTTGCTGAGTGCCGAATGTTGGCCATAGTGCTTGGAAAGCTGTTGGATATTAATTAATGGCGTCATTATTCACCCTTTCTTGATTGTTGCGATGATTACTTTTTAGAGAGTGTAGTTAGCCTAATAGTAATGTAAACAATTAGCTATAATACCAATGAATTATTCTTGGTATCTCAGTATGCAGCCTTAAAGTTGCGACTCCATTGGTAAGATTTTGATTAATGTGTTTTGAGTACGATCCCACCAACTACTGTATGGTTCTTTCGTGTATCGAATCGTCTTACCATCAATCATTTTAGTCCAAATGATATCACCATCCTCTAGCGTTAATTTAAAGGCAAGGGTATCAATTTTTCTGTCGAACTCTTCCGCTAGAAATTGACCGAGAGTGTCGGATTTAGTCAGAATACCTATCTCAGTATTTTCATTGCGGGAACGAGGATCAAGGTTAAATGACCCTATGAATGCCGTATCGCGATCCATGATGTAGTATTTAGCATGAAGGCTAAGTTTAGAGGCTTTTGATGAGCGCTTTTTGTGAGATTTTTTGACCAAGTCACCGAGTCTTTGGCTATCTATTTCATGTAATTCCACGCCCATTTTTAACAGGGCTTTGCGATACTTTGAGTAACCGGCATGGACAACCGTGACATCATTAGACATCATCGAGTTGGTTAATATTTTCACTTTAACACCGCGGTCAACAATGGCTTGAAAGAGAGCTACCCCTTCTTTTCCAGGGACAAAGTAAGGCGATACAATAATTAGCTCTTCATTGGTCGCGTCAACATAAGGTTGTAATTGAGGCGCGAGGTTATATTGCTGCTTATCATGAGAAGAGATGATTTTTAAAGGGTTATCGTAAAGAACAACCGTTTGACCTACATATAGGTTGCTTTGATCGTTATTAATTCTTTCAACGAGATCGTCATCATTCGCCGCTTGCATATAAAGTGAGTTTTGGTTTTTAATAATAAACGCATCAATTTGTTGAGACACTAACTCTAGATCATTAGGCTGAGGTCGATAATCGGTAAGCAGCTCAATGTTGAAACTGAGATCGTTATTCCAATATAAGTCGAAAGCTTGCTGCACTTCTTTGACTGACTCTCCCGTGAAAGCAACATCTAAATCACCAAAAGAGACCTCTTCAGAAGCACTGAAATATTCATCTGCCAAGTTACGGCCACCTAAAATAGCCACACTGCCGTCAACGGAAAAGGATTTATTGTGCATGCGGCGAGTCACTTTTCCTAAGCCGGTGACATATTGGCTTATACGGCTTTCCCCACGAACAAAAGGGTTGAATATGCGCACTTCAACATTGGGATGGGCATTAAACTTTTCCATTTCAATATCTTTACCATCTAGGTCAATATCATCAACTAAGACGCGAATACGCACACCTCGCTCAGCGGCTTTCCAAAGCGCTGCGGTAATTAGACCACCACTTAAATCAGAATGAAAAAGGTAGTATTGTAAGTCGATACTCTCTTGAGCATCGTTGATTAAAGCGATACGTGTTACAAAGGAGTCAACACCAGTATCAAGTAAGGTCAGTAAGGTTTCGCTATCGGTTAACCCTAGTCGTTGACGCTGATCTTTTACGGCATGACTTAGGTAGCTTTGTTCTGATTGATATATCGCACTGCTTGGTGATGTTGTATTTTGAGGTAAACTGGCACACGCAGAAAGTAAACAACAACAGAAGAAGATAGCAAGTAACGACTTAGACAAAGTAGTATCCTTAATCAATGAGTTGGCTAAGTTATGAGTCTAGTCAAAATGACAGAAAGAGGAAGTGATTAGCTCTATTTTTCATGTTTTAGAAAGATCAACGATATTAGAATGCAGGGATAAAAAATAGAAATCAAAGAGATTATCCTAAATAATATGTCGTTATTTTTACCAACTACTTTTATTCGCAGAGTAAGCTGTTATATGACAAGGAGAGTCCAATGTTTAACTCGATACATCACGTTGCAATAATTTGTTCGGACTATGAAAAATCGAAGCAATTCTATACATCAATACTTGGCTTAACAGTGATCGCTGAGAATTACCGAGAATCGAGACAATCTTATAAACTTGACCTTAAATTACCAGATGGTGGTCAGTTAGAATTATTCTCTTTCCCAAATCCGCCTAAAAGACCAAGCTCACCAGAAGCGCTAGGCTTAAGACATTTAGCATTTAACGTTGCTTCAGTAGAGGATGCGTGTGATTACCTGGTATCAAAAGGCATTGAAGTTGAAGCAATTAGGGTCGATGAATTTACCGACAGGAAGTTTACATTTTTTAATGATCCTGATGGTCTTCCACTAGAGATTTATGAGCAAATTGCCGATGCGCCTGCGCAGTAATATAATGTTATATGTCAGCGACGTTTATCTATAGGTGTATACAAGGAAATATTATGACTAATTATTTTGATAGCGTAGCGGATAATTGGGATTCAAATACACTGAAAATTGAACGAGCCAAGATAACGGCTAAAAAAATCAAAGAGATTCCATTTTCTTCATTTAATAGTTGTATTGATTTTGGCTGCGGCACAGGGTTACTTGGCGTACAGCTAAAAGATACATTTGCACAGATTCACCTTGCTGACTCGTCAAACGAAATGCTAAAAGTTGCTCGTAGTAAATTAGCCACATCTAAAATAACAAATGTTGAAACTCATTATGTCACTGGACTATCTGACTTAGCTTCGAGACATTCTGCGATTGTGACATTGATGACACTACATCACATAAACAGTGTTAAAGATTTTTTTATTGATGCTTATAATTTATTAGAACAAAAAGGCTCTCTAATAATCGCTGATTTATATAAAGAAGATGGATCTTTTCATAAACACAATCAGTCCTTTGATGGTCACAATGGCTTCGATGTTATTGCATTGTCTAATATAGCTGAAAGTGTTGGGTTTAAGATTGAAAAAATAGAACAGTATTATGAAATATGGCAAGAAAACTTTGAAGGTAAAGAAGTGCCGTATCCGCTGTTTTTGTTTGTAGCAACTAAATGTAAATAAACAAGTATTAAGCACCTTGATACTTTTCTTCAGGTGAGCAAAACAGAGATAAGGATACGATAGTAATCTTATCAATCAGGTATCTGTTTTGTTTATCTTAAAAGTCAGTTTGTTGCTGGTGGTGAGTTAGTGCGGGAAAAATACCGATGTGCATGCATAATAATATAATGTTAGGTAAAAAGCATTATCCAGCGCCAGAATTAAGATTGGATGAATTTCAGGTCTGTTTTACGTTTATTCTTCAATTTTTGGTAGAAATTTTCATGTGAATCTAAATGCAGCAAGTAAATCTCTAGCTTATTTTCAACCCAAGAATAACCTAAGAGTGCTAGTTGGTTATTGAGTTGAAATTTGTGAACCCGCATATGGGAAAGGTCACCTTTTTTAAGTTCACCAATCTCAGGGTCTTCAATAATTCTTTCAATCTCATCTTCAACGATAATGAGTAAACTCTCAGGGAGTTTGGCTAATGCTTTCTCAAAGCGTCGAGATTCGTAGATATCAATGTTTCTTTGTTCTTCGCTCATAACGCTTAGTAAGACCTTGTTTAACTTCTTGATTGGCAAGTAGAGATTCTTTTACAAATTCATATGGTAAGTCAGGGTTATCAATCATGATTTGCCCAATCTTAGCCCAGTATTCAATTTGTTTTGGAACAGAGCGATTCTCAGCTTCTGCATGAACCTTTGCTTGACTCACAAAGTTATCATCGAGTCGGACGCTAGTAGCCATAATGAGTTACCTTTGTAGAAATATAATTGTGTAATTATGCGACAAATTGTTGCATTGGTCAATTGAGATAAATTTTACTTAATAATCAAGGATTGAGTGTTGAACAATCCCGATGCCACTTATTAGTAAATTATGCGATCTTGTATGGTGGGTGCATCGCCTTGATACTTTTCTCAAGGCGAGTGAGGCTAAGCTAAGGTTACGACAGCAATTTTATCCATCCGTTATCTGTTTACCACTCTCCATTGTGGTCTTTTCCCTTTAGGTTCATTCCAGCAACACGAATACGCTCCGATTATTTTTCAAACTGATGCTGTTTAATGTGTGAAGTCACAGTTAAATGACTAATAAATTTGACATACAGCACGAAATAGGCATTGCTGGTTTTGCAGCATTTATCTTGGAAATTTAAGTTGGTAAAGTGTTGTTTATAAAATGAGCGATGATGCTTCTGTTTGGCCAACATCAAGATAACGAGAGTAGGCATAGTAGGTAGAGGCATTGCTTTGGTGACATAAGAGAAAAACAAAGTGAGCATGCGCATTTTGCTTGCCTTCATTATCAAATGGATGCTGGTGGTAAATTGGTACGGAAAAAGTTCTATGCATATGCGTAACAATATAATGTTAAATTAGCTATAGAGAAAACGATGAACAATAAATCATTACTAGCCTTTCGAGAAAGGCTAGATGGTAATGCTGGATTAGTTTCCAAGCGTAGAATGCTCGTTACACTGTCATTATTACTTCTTGTTATACAATTTACTGGTGCAGTCTTTAAAGAAGCTAATACATTTATTTTTAAAATTGAGTTTACTAATCAAAGTGGGTTGAGTGTATTTTTGCTCTTAGCTGTTGTCGTTTTGATGGTTCGTTATTACAGCTATGCACATGAATATCATCAAGAGCTATTCAAACTTATGGCTGAAAGAATGATGTCTGACTATAAAATATTTAGATTTAACCACCACACTGAAGAAATATCTGGTTTGCTTAGATATGGAATTGATCTTTTTGGTGGTGATGAACCAGGGCTACAAGCCGCCAAGTACGAAACTGACGGTTTTTTGAAACGCAAAATTGTCTACCAAAAGGAATATCATAACGAAGAAGGTAGAGAGTTCTTAGACGAGGATATCCCATTAAATAGATATAATGAAGAGTGGACTCGATGGAGCTTTTTCGTACTTTATTGGTATGAATCGAGGTACCGTTTGGAAGCATTATTAAAATATAGAGAAAACCTTGATCTTTGGGGGCCTTATTTTCTGGGCTCTACAGCTATAATATTTACTTTGATAAAACTGGATGTCGAAACAATTCAAAATCTATGGTTGGCAATAAAAAAATAATAAACAAGGATTAAGTGTTGCGTAGCCAACACTAAATTCCAGGTGTTGAACAAGCCCAAGAGCCTGTAATTTAAATTGTGTGATCTTGTATAGTGAGTGCATCGCCTTGATACTTTTTTCAAGGCGAGTGAGATTGAGATAAGATTACGACAGTTATCTTATCAATCTGTTATTTGTTTACCTTTCTTTATATGCAGTCTTTATCGCTTTAACTCCACTCCAGCCATTATCCTCATTATGCTTGCTTATCGACTACCTCGTTGAGTTATTCCCATGCAAGCCATCTCATGCTGGTAACACGGATACGTACGAGTTGCCTTTGCTCTAACCCCCGAGCCGATTTAATACGACCAAAATGTATGGGTTGTGCGCCACGATTATCTTGTAAAGTTGCGACCTGAATAAAGGATTTGTGTGTATCTAAGCCAATGAAAATTATGGTATCGTTATTCATGTGAGCCTCCAGGTTTAGTTGTTTGCACACTAAGTATGGCTCTGGCGTCAAGCTAACTCACGAAAATGGAGGCTAGCACCTCGTGGGGGTCATTATGTCTAACAGTATTGAGGGATTTTCGTGGCTGATTACATAAATAAAAACATTCTGAGTCAGGCTTATATTCACGTGGAGCCAACGGGAATTGAAACTGAAGAACAGCTTGAAGCGTTCAAAGAAAACCTAAGAGCGTTTGCGCTTAGTCGTACAGAGTTCTTCTTATCTGATGGACTTGATGTAAACATTGAGTTTGAAGAAGGTTCAATTAGAGCACGAGTTACGGTAATTGGTACGTTAATGCTTCTACTACAAGGCATTAGCTCATACAAAGACTTTAGAGAAGGTCTTCAATTACTACACTCGGATGCTAAATGGTTGTCAGATGCAATCATTTCGGAGTCTCTGTATCAAACCAAAGCAAAACATCATGATGTTATTCGAGTAGAGGCAAGGACTGGAATAATTGGTTCTGTTCATAAAATTTTGAATCAACTAGGAAGAATAAAAAGTGGTGCCAACGGTGCTATGCTTGCTTCCGACATTGTTGAAAAAATTGATGATGCTCAAGATGAGCTATCAAAGTTAATGGACAATATCTGCGATCTAAATGATCGCAACTTAGTTGCTAAAGAGTGCAAATATCTGGTTCAAGAGTTACCGGATATTCCTGTTCCGCCAAAAGATAAAACCAATAGCGATCATGCTATCAATGAGTATCGACGCAAAAAGTCTTCACTAAGCTCCTCAGTAGATATTCATTTATTCATTGAGAAGTAAGGTGAAAGCATACTGTTAACAAACAAGGATTAAGTGCTGTGTAGCCAACACTTAATTCCAGGTGTTGAACAAGCCCGAAGCCATTTAATATTAGTAAATTGTGCGATCTTGCATGGTGGGCGCATCACCTTCAATTCTAAAGCGTTTATCTTGACCTTTTATGTTGGTAAAGCTTTATAGTATCGGTATGAAATATGGACGGAAAACACTCGTGTCAATTTTTAATAAGTAAGAATAGTATTGCAATATATAAGGAAGAATCGACATGGACACTCTCTTTATATAAAGAAGCAACGGAAGAAGATCTGGAGTCAAATCATTACTTAGAAATGGTTGGAGAATTAATTGAGAAAATAAAAGTGCCTATAATTCATTGTCCTTATTGCGGAGAAAAACTTGAAGGTGAGCTAGAAATAGATCGACCACTGTATCAATACATTGATTACTCAAAGTGGTAGCTTTTGGTTCAAAAACTAAACGGCACTATCGAAATAGTGCCGTTGAAATACCGCTCTTTATCCCACCGAAGCCAATACTGGCTTACTTATCGGTGTGAAATTCAAGCATGCCTTGCGTTAAAATAAAGTCGATGATGGTATCTAGACCAACACTCTCTTTAAGGTTGGTGAACACATAAGGCTTGGTCTTACGCATTCTTTTCGTGTCTTGCTCCATCACTTCTAATGATGCACCAACGTAAGGGGCTAAATCAATTTTGTTGATAACAAGCAAGTCCGAACGAGTAATGCCAGGTCCGCCTTTACGAGGGATCTTTTCACCTTCAGCCACATCAATCACATAAATCGTTAAGTCAGCCAGTTCAGGGCTGAAAGTTGCGCTTAGGTTGTCACCGCCACTTTCAACAAAAACGACATCAAGGTTTTTATGCAGCTTAGCAGTGCTGAAGTCGATACAAGCTGCAGTTGAAGCGAGACTTACCTTTGAAAGGCGAGTAAATAAACGTGAAAAAAGGCTGCCCTATTGAAGGGCAGCCTATTGAGTCATTGGTTAATTCGTTATATTAGCTATTTCATTATGTTATAGAGCAACGACTTATTATTGGTTAATGAATGCTTTGAAGCGAGCTTTTGTTTCCGCATCCGCTTTGCTGTACCAAAAATGAAGCATCTCTTCTTCTGTGCCTGATGCAGCCGGTTGAGCTTGAGTTACTGCTGGCGTGCTGGTGGCAAGTGATGAGGTCGCAGCCGTTGTTGCTGGAAGTGTCACTGGTTTCATGTTGACCCCTAAAGCTGCGACACCGCCAGTAGCATTATAAGTGACCGCTTCTTGAGGGTAGTCACGACCAAGCTGTAAGCCATCTTTCACTAGGGTATCTTGCAGCACGGTAACGGTTTGACCACTTTTTTCGATAAGCTTCCAGTCTAATGGATCAATATTCTTTTTTGCATCCTGAATATTACGATAGCGTGGCATTTCAAAATCGAGCGTTGTATTACTCGCGGTAAATGTTGTAATAATCGCTTTGCTGTCAACATTTACTCGACCGTCTCCTTGCTCAAAATAAGGGCTATAGCGAAAAACAATCTGATTTTCCCCATTTGGTAATACGGCTTCTTTTTTGGTTGAGAAAAAGCCACCAGAAAGCTCAGGTTTTTCAGCGTTAATCGCTAACACGTCCACATTTGCTGGTATGTTTAAAGTAACATCAGCAAAAGCTGTGTGGCTAAGAGTGATAGCAAGAAGGCATGACAACGGTTTTATAACATTCATCTATTAATGTCCTAGAGAGTATTCACTGTATAGTTGGAGCTTGCCTTTGAATGTTATAGATTGCAACTATAGACGCACTTAAGATTGAAAATTTAAGGTAAAAATTAATCAAGTACGAAGGCATGGTCTTAATTTATTGAAAATGAGGTTTATATGACAGCGACTTCCACCGATTCTGTTTGTCTTAACACGCAGTTTCAAGATCTGAAAAAAGAGCAAAATGGTGCTCGCTTAACCCTTGTTGAAAGAGTGGAGATATTAACATCGCTGAAGCAACGTTTACTCGCGGCTCAACAGGCGTGTGTCACCGCGCTATCACAAGATTATGGTTTTCGTAGTGAGTTTGACTCGTTGATTTGTGATGTTTTACCTGCTGTTAACCACCTTGATTATACAGTGAAACAACTGCCTCGCTGGGTAAAAGGTCAAAAGCGTTCTGCTGGGTTGTTGTTATCGCCTTCTAAATTGAAAGTGCACTATCAGCCTTTAGGAGTGGTTGGTGTGATTGTGCCGTGGAACTTTCCTATCGTGTTATGTTTAGCCCCGATAGTGACTGCGTTAGCTGCGGGTAATCGGGTCATGGTCAAGTTGAGTGAACATACGCCAGCAACCAATCAAGTTATTAAGACACTATTTGAGCCGCTGTCTCAGCAAGTTGTCATTGTTGAGGGGGAAGGCGAGGTGGCCGCTGCATTTAGCCATTTACCTTTTGATCATCTCCTCTTTACCGGATCGACAACGATTGGTCGCCTTGTCGCGCAAGAAGCCGCTAAAAATCTAACGCCTGTGACCCTTGAGTTGGGGGGTAAATCGCCGGTGATTATTGCTCCAGATGCGGATATGACCAAAGCCGTTGATGCCATATTGCTTGGTAAATCGATTAATGCTGGACAAATTTGTGTCGCTCCAGATTACGTATTGTTGCCTCAAGCGATGCAAGATGACTTTATCGCTTTATATTTACAACGTTTTAAAAGTGCTTTCTATTCCAAGAAAAAGGGTTGGCAGGTTAGTCATATTATTAATTCAGCCCAGCATCAGCGTTTACAAGGTTATTTAGACGATGCTCAAGAAAAGGGCGCGCAAATACATACGGTGACAGAAGCAGAGAGTGTTCAAGAAGGTACGAAGATGCTGGTTCATCTTCTAACGGATGTCAGTGATGATATGCAAGTGATGAAAGAAGAGATATTTGGCCCTATTTTACCACTTAAGACCTATCAAACGATTGATGAAGCGATGGAGTATATTGCCTCTAAACCTCATCCGTTGGCACTGTACTTGATGAGTAATGACAAACAGGTGCAGCAGCAGGTGTTAGCTGAGACTCAAAGTGGTGGTATTGTTTTTAATGATACATTACTTCATGTAGCAGCCGATGATGCTCCTTTTGGTGGTATTGGTGAGTCAGGTATGGGGGCTTATCATGGCTTTGAAGGGTTTAAAACGTTTAGCCATTCACGAACCTTGCTCCATACACCAGGATGGCTACCTAGAGCGCATTGGATGACAAAGCGTCGCCATACAATGATGAAAATGCTCAAACGTCTTTTCCTACGCTAGTCTCATTGTATGCTTGAGACTTTACGAGAGATAAAAAGTGAAAAGATAAAAAAGCCCTATAACGGTCGTATCGCTATAGGGCGGAGCAGTGCGTATTATGACAACTGGGGGGAGCATAATACCGAAATAGTTAACCTTCTCTGACTACGTTACCAGCTTGGTGTATGAGTGAGCGGGCATTTAACGTTGATTTGAGAGATCTTCAAACTCACCTTCAATGACATGAGATCGGTGAGTATTACTTTGGTTTTGTGTGCTACCAGCTGTCGCATAAGCTGAAGTAAAACCTTGTTGATTCATTTGCTTTTGAATGCGTTTCCCTGTGATAACCGCTGCAATAGCGAGTGGGATAGCAAGGAATAAACTTGTTACAAGAGCCATAAAACCGGCCATTAATGCAAAGATTGATACGAATACTTTTTTCATTTAGTCACCTCTTTTAATTCCTCTCCATCATAACAAGGCAAGATGAATCGAACATGAATAAATGAAAATAAGCGTTTATAAAGTGATTAAGTTGTCATTATGACTACCTAGTGGTACGTTTATAATATTACGCCTGTAAGGATAGACCACCATGAAGCAATCTATTGAAACCGTTCTACTGCAAATTGCGCTTAATTTAAGCTCTGATTTATCGCAAGGTCAGCATTATCAAAAGTTACTCGATTCACTTAACCAAGTACTACCTTGTGATGCTTGTGCGCTTTTTGTGCTCGATAACGAAGGTTTCTTAAAGCCTGTCGCCTTAAATGGTTTATCGCAAACAGTATTAGGTCGTCGTTTTTTCCCGACCACGCATCCGCGCTTAAAAGCCATCTTAGACAGTAAAGCACCAGTGAGATTTAGTGCTGATTGTGCATTGCCCGATCCTTTTGATGGTTTATTACTGTCTAATCCTGATGAGCATATTGATGTTCACGACTGTATGGGTTGCAGTTTGTATGTTGAAGATAAACTGGTTGGCTTGTTAACGTTAGATGCACTGGATGTTGGGGCTTTTGATCGCATCGACCCTATCATTATTGAAACTTTTGCAGCATTAGCGGCGGCCACTTTACGTAATATTGCTCTATTTGAAGGGCTGCAAAAGAATAACCAACAGCAGAAATCGATTAACCAATTACTTATCGAGCAAGCAAGGCATAAAAATGGTCAACTCATCGGTATTAGCCCGCAAATAGAAAGGCTACGCGAAAGCATTGAGATGGTTGCCCCTTCAAATTATGCGGTATTAATTAGTGGTGAAACGGGGACGGGTAAAGAGTTGGTTGCCCATAGCCTGCATGAAAAATCTCAGCGTAGTGATAAACCTATGGTGTATGTAAACTGTGCCGCTTTACCGGAATCTATTGCGGAAAGTGAGTTGTTTGGTCATGTGAAAGGCGCATTTACTGGGGCGACAAGTCATCGAGCGGGTAAGTTTGAACTGGCTGATACAGGGACTATTTTCTTAGATGAAATTGGCGAACTTCCATTGCTACTACAAGCTAAGTTACTGCGCGTGATCCAGCAAGGTGAAGTGCAGCGAGTTGGGGCAGATAAGAATTTATTAGTCGATGTTCGCATCATTGCAGCGACAAACCGTAATTTGGAGCAGGAAGTTGCAGAGGGGCGTTTTAGAGCTGATCTTTATCATCGCTTGAATGTCTTTCCTATTTTTGTACCAGCGCTCCGCCACCGAGAGGGGGACATTCCAGTCTTAGCGGGCTACCTGCTGGAGAAAGTTCGTAGTCAATTTAACATTGATAATTTGCATATTCATCCTAAGTCATTAGATGTGCTAGATCGTCAACCTTGGCTTGGTAATGTCAGAGAGCTAGAACATACTTTGATGAGAGCTGGGCTTAAAGCTATTCAAAGAAAAGAACATATTATTCAAAATCATCACTTTGGCTTTGATGAAAAGCCAGATACAACCACAAAGCAGACCCAATTTACAGCTCAACCTGTGGCGATGCGTGAGGCTGTTGAAGTTTTTCAAGTGAATTTGATTCAACATGCCTTAGAGCAAAACCAAGGCGTCTGGTCTAAAGCGGCTGATTTTTTGCAGATGGATAGAGGGAATTTACACCGAATGGGGAAAAAATTAGGCTTAAAGTAGGCGAGAATGCCTAATGTTGTCTATATGACACCCGCTTGTTGTTGTATAGACGACTTGTTATTGATGCTTTGAAAATTAAATTGTTATAAATCAGCGCTTTAAGTTTTGGCATGGAAGATGCAAAGATAAAAATAGTATTTAATTTCCGAGATGACTCAACCCTCGGTAACCTATTTTATTTTTGGAGCCCAAATAATGTTCTGTATTCAATGTGAGCAAACAATTCAAACCCCAGCGGTAAAAGGCTGCTCATTTTCTCAAGGCATGTGTGGTAAAACTTCGGATGTTTCGGACTTACAAGATGTACTGGTTTACTCTTTGCAAGGCGTTTCATTTTGGGCTGAACTAGGTCGTCAATGCGGTGTGATTAATGCAGAGATCGACGAGTGGGCACCAAGAGCGTTTTTTGCTACGTTAACCAACGTTAACTTTGACCCACAACGAATCGTTGAATTTACTCAACAATCAAACCAATATAAACAGCAATTAGAGCAACAAGTTCGTGCTGCTGCATTGATTGCCGATGTTGCGATTCCTACCCTTTCTGCTGCTGCGCAGTTTGACCTACCAACCGATCTTGAAGCATTACTGGCGTTAGCTCCAGAAGCGGCAGTAAACCGTGGACATGATACTCTACATGAAGATGTTATTGGCTTGCGTTTACTTTGTTTATACGGCTTAAAAGGTGCAGCTGCTTACATGGAGCATGCCCGCGTTCTTGGTCAAACCGATGAAGCGGTACAAGGTGAATACCACCAAATTATGTCCTTGCTGGGTACTGATCCTACAGATCTTAAGTTACTGCTTGATACCTCAATGCAAATTGGCTTAATGAACTACAAAATCATGGAAATGCTGGATAAAGGCGAGACAGATACTTTCGGTCACCCTGAACCAACTACGGTTAACGTAAAAACGAAATCTGGCCACTGTATTTTGGTTTCAGGTCATGATCTACATGATTTAGAGAAAATACTGCAACAAACGGAAGGGCTTGGTATCAACGTTTATACCAATGGCGAAATGCTACCAGCGCACGCTTACCCTGAATTGAAAAAATACCCACACCTAGCTGGTAACTACGGCAGTGCTTGGCAGAATCAGCAAAAAGAGTTTGCTAATTTCCCTGGTGCTATCGTCATGACATCAAACTGTTTATTAAACCCTGATGTTGGTCATTATGCAGATCGCTTATTTACGCGCAGTATTGTCGGCTGGCCTGGTGTTGCTCATCTTGAAGGTGATGATTTTAGCGCAGTGATTGCATGTGCATTAGCGCAAGACGGTTTCAAACACAATGAAATTGAGCAAATGATTACGGTTGGTTTTGGTCGTAATGCGTTAATGGCTGCAGCGCCAGCTGTGGTTGAACAAGTGAAAGAAGGCAACATTAAGCACTTTTTCTTGGTTGGCGGTTGTGATGGTGATAAATCTGAACGTAGCTACTACACAGATTTTACTGCTCAAGCACCAGAAGACAGCGTTATTTTGACATTAGCCTGTGGTAAATTCCGCTTTAATAAAAACCAGTTTGGCGATATTAATGGTATTCCACGCTTGCTCGATGTAGGTCAATGTAATGATGCATATTCAGCGATTCAACTGGCTTTAGCGCTATCTAAAGAGTTTGATTGTGGGATTAACGAATTGCCATTAACTCTGGTACTTTCTTGGTTCGAACAAAAAGCGATCGTTATTCTACTGACGTTATTTGCACTAGGTGTTAAAGGCATTTATACCGGCCCTACGGCTCCTGCATTTTTAACTGAAAATTTGTTAAATATCATGCAGAAAGAGTTTGATATGCGCTCTATCTCTACACCAGAGCAAGATCTGAAAACGATTTTATCTGCGTAATTTATTAGTAATTTTTTCATCAAATAACAAGCCTCTGTATTTTACAGGGGCTTATTTTTTAAGGTTCTCTTTATATGAATGCATGGGCTAATAGCGGTTCTATTGAGCTAGTTTGTTGTAATAAATGGTTTGAAACCGAAGATACCGTCAGTATTGAATTTAAAGCATTAGATCAAGCGAAAGTATTTGATTTTAAGCCAGGTCAGTTTGTTTCATTGGGTGTTGAAGTCGCAGGGAAGATGGAATATCGCGCCTATTCGATCAGTTCTTTGCCGATGGAAAGCGTATTAAAACTCACGATTAAGCGTGTCGCTGGTGGTAAGGTTTCAAACTTTATCATTGATAGCCTTAAAAGTGGCGATATTGTTACAGCACTAAAGCCAACGGGATCGTTTAATAGTATTGATTGTGCTTTAGATAAAGTCAGTGGTGATAGCGCTAAAGTCGTTTTAATCAGTGCCGGTTGTGGAATAACGCCTGTTATGGCAATGGCGAAACACTGGCTAGAGCATGCTGCAAATGTTGATATTACCTTTGTGCATCAATCTCGTTCAGTGAGTGAAACTATCTACTTTGCTGAATTAGAAAATCTCGCTAAAACACACACTAATTTTAACCTGAAATTATTAGTAAAGAATGCTCAGCAATCGGATTATCCGCAAGGACGATTAGATCAAGATTGGTTAGTGAGATTATGCTCAACCCTTGATAGCAGCACTGTATTTTTGTGTGGACCGACAGGCTTTATGCACGATGTTGAGAGCTACTTACAGAATATAGATTTTAACATGGCGCGCTTTTATCAAGAAAGTTTCACCCCCGTTGAACAGTCTGATTCTAGCGCTGCCAGCACAGAGGTAAGCCGTGAAGATTCAAAGCAAACCGTTACAGTTTCCGTACCTGAATTCTCTGCCGTTGTTGAGGTTGAACCTGATAGCAGTTTAATCGATGCTTTGGAAAAAGGTGGCGTACCTATTATTGCCGCTTGTCGAAGTGGTATTTGCGGATCTTGTAAGTGTAAAGTGAAAAGTGGCACGGTTACGACAACAAGCCAAGAGACCTTGAGTGCAGAAGAGATAGAAAATGGCTATGTATTAGCTTGTTCTAGTCAAATTAAAAGTGATGTTGAAGTTAATATTAATTAATCTAAAAGATTCGGGTTATTAGCTAGGTTTATTTTTATTAATATACTCAATCGATTTCTGAAAGTTAATCCCATATTCTTCTACGCGGATGCATTTAACGATCTCGATGTTATGTGCATCGGCTAAGTTGAGATAGCTCACTGGGCAATACTTTCTAGTGGTTAAATCATAGAACTGATAAACCTTTGGCCTAGTAGAGCTTTCTTGATTTCGTGTATCGACAAGCGCTAATTTATCTGAACTAAGCTCGACAATAGATCCAATAGGGTAAGCCCCCATACAATCAATAAACTTCTTTACTAAGTTTTCATCCAGTTCACCAGCCGCCGCCATTTTTCGAATGATAATAAAAGCTTGTGTGTGCGTCATTCCTTGCTTGTAGCAACGTGCGGCTGTTAGTGCATCAAAGACATCACAGATCGCGATAATTCGCCCATTCAATGGTATTGCGTCACCAGATAACCCGTGTGGATAGCCAGTACCATTTAGTTTTTCATGATGCAAAGAGGCAGTGCTCAATGACAACTTTGATAGACCTTTCATCTTGTTAAGGTAAGTAATAGAGTGAGTAATATGCTGCTTCATGATATCGAACTCAGCACTAGTGAGTCGTGCTGGTTTATGTAATATATTATCAGGTGTATCTACTTTACCGACATCGTGCAATATTGCACCTATGGTCATATGCTGAATAACATCTTTATTAAGCTTAAGGTAGCGGGCAAACATAGCCGTTAAAATAGCAACACCAATAGAGTGCTCTAATAAGTAATGATCTTTATTACGCATATTAAGCATGCAGCTAATAGCATTAGGGTTCTTAAATAGCAGATCAATTGATTTATCGGTGACATTTTTCACTAAATCAATATTAATAGGCAGACCCTGCTGAATACTGCTAAACAGTTTGTGTTGCATATTCTTTGATTCAGTAAAAATACGATTTGCTGAGGTGAAATCTTCTAACGCACTTTTATGCTGCAGGTTTTTAATGGGATTAACCGCTTTGGTGTACTTTCTTTTACTTGTATCGACGATAACACTAATAACATCGTTGCTAATTAGGTTTTGAATAGTCGCTTTAGTTTTGATCCAGTCTGCACTCTTTAATCGGAATGAATGATTTTGTTGGTGAATATTAACAATATACATTCCAACCTCAAGATCGGAACAGTTTACTTCTTGAAGCATCTATCCTATGCCTTTGATAATGACTAGACGGGTAGTATTCATTTTTTTATTCTATTCGTATATAAAATTATTAGAAAAATGTATTTTTTGTGAAAAATTCGCATAGCTACTCTTTGTTTTGTGTGTTATTTGTGCTTTTGCGTATGCTTTTCAATCGCTTGAATTTAAAAGTACATTTTTTTGTTGACTCATTTTTTTAATCCGTTAAAGTACACCTCGTTCTCACGGAGAAGACGTTTTAAATGTTTACTTCATTGAATGAGAATTTGAATGCGACACTAGCTCAGCTGGTAGAGCGCAACCTTGCCAAGGTTGAGGTCACGAGTTCGAACCTCGTGTGTCGCTCCAAATTAAGTCTTATGATTTATCGTAAGATAAGTGGATACAGGTAAAGTTAGAGTCACCTTGCTAATATTGAGGTCACGCCTAGCTTCTCGAGATTCGGGAACCTCGTGTGTCACTGTAAATTAAAATCTTATTGCTAACGCGATAAGACAAAGATGGTGTTTAACTTTTCAGTTGGCGCATCGCAAAGTATTGCGTGCCCTGGTGGTGGAATTGGTAGACACAAGGGATTTAAAATCCCTCGGCGTTCGCGCTGTGCCGGTTCAAGTCCGGCCCGGGGCACCATCTATTTGATTGCTACTTTTGGTAGGAATCAGCAGAGTAGTTCTCTTAAAACACTCATCGAAGGCGCCTTGGCAGAGTGGCTATGCAGCGGATTGCAAATCCGTGGACCTCGGTTCGACTCCGGGAGGCGCCTCCATTATTCGACACAAAAAAGCCTAACAGAAATGTTAGGCTTTTTTGTGTCTGCTTTTCTGCGCAATCTCAGACTATCTACGTGCTTTGATTGGTATTTGCCTCATGCAGTATCTGATTGATAATACGTGAGTAAATAAACCAAGCACATAACCCCGCTAAAATATTACCGACCAAAACGCCCACAAAGAGTCCATGAATTCCAGCTATATAAGCCCCTAAGCTTAGGCAAGGTAAGAAAAAGACAAACAGGCGTAATGCAGAAATGAGTAGTGCTGTGTAAGCTTTTGCCAATGCATTTGAGACCGATACCATTAACATGCAAATCCCTAGTGGCCCGAGACTCAGTGGTACGATCATCAGGTGCCAATTTAATATATCTTCAACTTGTTTATCGCTCGTCATGAGATCAGCAAGTTGCGCTGAGAGTAAAAAACTAGCGATGGCAACAATCAGTTGAAATGCCATAATAAATTGGCAAGCTATGACAACTAACCTGCGTATTTCTTCAATCTTTCCTGCACCAAGCAAGCGCCCAATCATCGGTGGCATTGACATAGTTAAGGCTAACACCACCACAATAGAGAAGAATTCAAAACGTGAACCGAGTGCCCAAGCCGCGACAGCAGCAGTGCCATAGGTTGCCAATAGCTTAGTCGCCAGCATGGATGAAAGAGGGGGAAGTAATTGGCTAATCATGGCCGGTCCCATGATGTTAGCAAGTGAGCGTAAACTTTGAATAATGTTAAGATCTTGCCACTGAAAGCTAACCCAATTTCGCTGCACTACTTTAGGGGCAACGACTAAAATGCCCAAACCAAATGAGACAATCGTGGCAAGCGCAGCACCATTAATGCCGAGATCCATAGTAAAGATAAACAGTGGGTCAAGTATCATATTGATGATGCTGGTGACGACCATCATTACGCCAGGAAGCATGGTATTTCCATTGGCTCTGCAGATACTGTAATAGAAGTATAAAACGGCTCCAGTCCATGCACTGACTAACCAAAGTGGCCAATAACTCTCAATAACAGGGTAGACAGTATCCGGTGCACTTAATAAATTAAGAATAGGGTCTCTAAGTAGCCATATCAGTCCACAGAGTAGACCTATCCCCAGTGTGCCAATTGTTAATATTAATCCGCCAAGTTGTTTGCTATAGAGGTAATTGCTACTCCCTAAAGCTCTTGCGATAAGCGCTGTTGTAGCAATACCAAGCCCAACTTGAGTACCAATAATGATCATTTGAATAGGGAGTGTAAAACCTTGTGCGGCGAGTGGTAATACGCCTAACTGACCGATAAAGGCGCTATCGACAAGTTGAAAACTCATCAGTGATAAGACACCGAACATCATTGGCCAAGTCATTTTAACTAATTGTTGGAAAAGTACTTTATTATTAAATGAAGAGCACATAATGACCTTTTAGATAAAGATAGCAGACAAGGTTTGCTTGGTATGTAAAAACAGATTTTATTATGGCAAGTATACGCATTAAAAAATGATTGTGTGGAAAAGAAGTGAAATTAACCCATCATGCGGAAATCAAACCAGAATTTACTAAGATATTCATTTGCCATTAAGCTGCTAAATTCTGATAATGTAAGCTTCACTGCCGAGCGAGAGAAGTAAGATAGTGTATTAGTGCTTCTTTTTTTTTAGGTTAAAGAGGTATTATGGTCATGTAATCGCATTAAAGCAGGGTTAGAATGATGGATAAAGGTATCAAAACGAACAAATAGTGTGCTCATTATCAGAGATATGGATAATGACAGGTTTATAGAGCTATGATCTTAGTGTTGTTTTGTTTACTCTGACACTATTCTCATAACCTCAGTGTGCTTTTGATAGCGTACTTAGGTTATTAGAATTAAAGATCTGGAGGGAGGCCATAATGGCAAATGAATGGGATGAGTATGCGAAAGCGTGGGAAAGCGATCCAAGCGTCGTTTTCTTTGCACAATCCGCCTTTGATGAACTGAATAAATTAGGTAGCCTTAAAGGAATTAGGGCACTAGATTTAGGTTGTGGTACCGGTTTGTTAACTCAAAAAATCGCACTACATGCGAAAGATATTGTTGCTATTGATGCTTCAGAAGCCATGATCGAAGAGCTTGATAATAAGATGCTGGGCAATGTTGAACCAGTGGTTGATTATTTCTCTCGAGGATTAGTGGCACAGCACCCTGCTTTTCGTAAGCAGTTTGATATGGTGGTGGCATCATCAGTTTGTGGCTTTGTGCCTCAACTTCAAGAAACGGTAAGCGTCATTTACTCACTGCTTGATGCTGGTGGCACTTTTATTCATTGGGACTGGCTAACGGAAAGCGATGAAGGTGACTTTGGCTTATCAATGCATAAAGCGGAAAGCACGTTAACAGCAGCAGGTTTTGATACCGTTGAGATGAGTACGCCTTTTGAGGTTGAAACTAAGCAAGGTACAAGAAAAGTATTAATGGGTTTTGCACGAAAATAACGAGCGATAACACTTGATAGGAAAAAAGCGACGTAATTGTCGCTTTTTTTGTTTCATGGGATCAGACAATCGCTTTTATCTGATCTCCATAGTGCTTAACGGTTAAACGATCTTATTTTCGAGCAAGCTTATGGTGTGCTCGAGAGAAGTGACCGGCACAAAAAGCACCAACAATCGATAATTCACCAGCTAAACACAGTGCTGCTGTTACTTCAGCAAGGGCTTGAGATTTACCAGAGCCAGACAAGCCCATCAAATCTAAACATGCTTGCTGACTTGGTAGGCTAGTACCACCGCCAACCGTACCTAGCATTAAGTTCGGCAAGGTAACACTGGCGTATAGACCACCATCACGATCAATTTCCATACGAGTCATACCGATTGCCGATTCGGCAACACATGCCGCATCTTGACCACAAGCAATATAAAGCGCCGCTAATGCATTGGCGTAATGAGCATTAATACCAATGGTGCCACTTAGTGCACCACCCACCGTTGTCATTTGCGCAAACTGCATCATTTTTTCTGGGGTAGTGTGTAAGTACTTCAGCACTAAATCCGCTGGAATGTGCACTTCAGCGGTCACTTTTTTACCACGAACACTACGAAGCGTCTGTGAGTTGGCTTTTTTATCACCAGACAAATTGCCGTCTAGGAAAGCGTACTCAGGCTCAATGGGAGTGTTGCTCATGATATATTCAAAAACGGCATTGGTAGCAATGGTTACCATGTTTTGCCCAGAAGCATCACCGGTTAGGTACTCAAAAACAATATAAACATGGTTGCCTTCAATATTGACACTAATATCGCTTAGTTTGCCATGTGATGTTGTGGCTTCAGCAAGTGACTTAAAGTGATCGTATTGTGTTACAACCCATGCAACAAACTGACCGGCTTGAGCTAGATTGTAAAAAGCAAAGCCTGGAGTACGAGTTACCCCTTCATTGAGCAACATAGCACTCGCTCCACCACAAGCAGTAAGCAACTTAGCACCGCGATGGTAGGAGGCAACGAGCGCTGCTTCCGTTGTTGCTAAAGGCACTAAATAATCGCCTTTAGCAAATAGGCCATTAACACGAAGCGGTCCAGCAATACCGACCGGTACTTTTACGGTACCAATAAAGTACTCGATATTTTTCTCATAACTTTGCATCTGTTGGTGCGTATGAGGATCAAGCAACTCTTGCTGTAACTCAGGTTGCTCTAATGCTTTCCAACGGCGTTGAAGGTTTTTCTCTGTTAGATAAGGGCTAGGAGTAAGCTTATTAGTCACTGCTTCGAAATGAGGTTGAAGGCTTTGCTCAAGTTCGAGTTCGGTGATATCACCACCCAGAATAGAGATATAATCGCGACGATGTAGATTTAATTTAGGCATAAAGAAGCAACATAGAAAATTTGTGCTGATTTTACATCGCTAGAGTTGAGAAACAAGAGCAAGTTAAGAGTCGTTACACTTTCTATGTGCTAGAAAGCTCTCAACCTTATAGTAAGGTCGAGAGATTTCACTTTGAGAGCAGAAATGAATATCGTGAGGCTGTGTTTTACTGTCCAGGTTGGGTTTTCTGAACACGATGTGCAAATTGAGAGCCGAGCATGTGTAACTCAGGCAGCATTTGGTAGATTAAGTGTAACTGCTGCAAAATCATTCGAGCGGATTCATCATCCCCATCTCGCCATTCACTCAAGCGCAGTTCGATATCAGTATGATGTTGCCAGATTTTGTCACTGAACTGACTACTGTTTAATAACTGTTGGTTTAAACTGGTTAAATGTTTATCAATTTCAATGTGAGCTTCTAAGATCAGATCACGTGTCACTTTGTTTTCAATATGGGTTCGATGTGCCCCTAAAGCAGAAATATAGCTGAGCAAAGCATGATTTAAGGTTAAAAAACGAAAGCTTTCATCAATAGCACTTTGGTGTTTACCTGGCTCAACTAACATATTACTGATCGCAATACTTAAATTCGCATCTTGATTGTGCGCTGATCGCCTCGCAATACGATAATCGACATTATTGCTTTTTCCGAACTGATATTGCTGAATAATTTGTGCTAGGTAAGCCTTATTCATTTTTACCGCTTCCGACATCACTTTATGCAGCCTTTGCGATTCCCAGTCAGGCAGAATAAATGCAACCGCACTGACCGCTAAACCACAACCAATCAAGGTATCAATGAGTCTTGGCAAAACAACCGCATACCCTGCACCTAACTGATTAAAGCAAAACAGCACTAGAAGAGTAATGAAGGTAGTTGCAAATCGGTAATCATTGATCCGAAAAGCAAAGAATAAAACACCCGAGATCACGATGAAAACAAGTTGGCTCTCTTGTGATGGAAATAAAGTCAGTAGCAGTACGCCAATAAGCAGTCCCGCTAAGGTACCAATAATTCGTGCTGTTAGCTTTTGACGGGTTGCACTGTAGTTCGGTTGGCAAACAAAGAGTGTGGTTAAGAGTATCCAGTACCCTCCATCAATACTAAAGCTTTGCAAAATAATATAGCCAAACGTTAATGCAATCGACATTCGTGTGGCATGGCGAAAAAGCATTGAATCTGGTGTTAGGTTTGCTGTGATTTTTTGCCACATCGCTTTTAAGGTATGTGGGTCGCGATCATCGAGCGTGTTCTCTTCCATTGCATCAGGGTTACTAACATTGGACAGTTGCTTTTCGACGGTAACGAGATTACTAAAAAGGTAATTCAGTTGGCTCAGTAAATGCTGCCATTGAGGTTGCGGATGATTTTTCAGGTAATCGAGTGATATTTGCAGTTCATCAAGCGCCAGAATGGATTGCTTGCTATGGACATATTCATTGCCAAGGCGAATAGAATTAGCGATTTCATGACAAGCCTGCGCTTGAGATTCGATAAGGTACTTAAAGCGAAATAGCACATCTGAGCGTTCAAAGTGTTTAGCAAGATCTTGATAGCGATAATGCGTCGAGCTAACACGTTCATGAATATCTTGGGCAAGAAAATAGGTATTTAAAAATCGGTCACTGATCGCATCCACATGACCACGCTTAGAGCGATGTAATAACGTTGCTTTTGATTGGTTCAACGCCATAACGGTACTGGCATTTAAACGAGCTTCTTCGATGCGATAAGGTTGAGGAGTGAGGTCGCTTACTGGATAAAAAAGGTGCGCTTTGGCATTCAGATAATTACCGAGTTGGGAAAATACATTGGCTAAATTTTGTTGTACTGGCTGCATTGGCCAAACAAGGTGCCAAATGAGAGACATCAAGTAATACCATGCCGCGCCTGATAAGAGTAGCAGGGGTTGCAGCCAGAGGTTGATGCTTTCATGGGCCCCTAACATCGTATAAATTGCGATTAATAACGACCCAAAAGCAATACTGGCATAACGAGGACCAATCGCACCGATCATAATAAATGAGAAGGTTGACGTGAATAGCCCCAAAGCAAATAGCCATGGGGTATTAAAAAGTAACTCAACAGAAAATGCGGTAATAGAGAAGCAAATAAAAGTCAGAGTGATGGAAATGAGCCGACCACTAAATCGGTTATCACTTTCAGCAATCGCAGCGGCAATCACGCCTAAAATCAATGGTGTGATGAGGGTATGTTGCTCAAAGTACCAACAAGGAACGACGACACCAAGTAGAGTGATTAAAATTAAAATGCTGTAATTGATGGTTTTATTTGCCCAATAACGGCGCAGTTTTACAGGTAGTGCCACAGTTCACTCATCACTAGAATAAAAAATTGATAGTAGCAGAGTTCAGCTTTAATAGGCGATAAGTTATAGATAAAAGTAAGGAAATATAAATGATGCTATTTTTTATCGTAGAGACTTTTTTATAGCAAAGATAAGCAACTCTTTTTCTTTTCGGTATAGTATATCAATAGATAGCTAACAATTGTTAACCAAATCATAGGCTCTTTTATGCAGTTATGTGCAAATGCAATGGCACAATTCTTTATTCATAATGAATATCACCAAGTCGAAATCGAATCACAACGCCTTATTGTATCTGCAAAGGGAAGCGAAGAACGTATCCCTTTTACTGTATGGAATGGCAAGGTGAAAATTCATCGTGGTTTATGTTGGGGATCGATTCAGTTTTTTGCTCATCAGGATCAAAAGCAAGACGAAAGCAATATCGAGCACAGCTGGCTTGTTCAAGGTCTACCTTGGTCGCAATGTCGTGCTTTTGCTCGCTATGCCGTCGCCGCTTATCAAAAGTGGCATGATGAACAGTGTCAGAATTTAGCCGAATACTTGCCGAAATGGGAGCAAGAACTTCACCGTTTAGAGCACCTTCCAGCTTTTTTACCACACTCTAAGCTTGAACAGTGGTCACAAACCGTGCGCGATGAATTTTCAACACTGACGATGACGGTTGAAGAGGCGAAGCAGCGTATTCCACAGCGGGTCGCATTATTAGAGCCTTGGTTAGATAAAGAGTCGGGTAAATTAGCGCTGCGTAATAAAGAGTGGTTGAACAGAGAAATACAAAACTGGACGGTGTTATTTGCCCAGTGTGAATCATCGCCATTGAACCTTTCTCAGCAGTATGCGGTACTTTTAAATGATGATAATAATTTAGTCTTAGCCGGCGCTGGTTCAGGCAAGACCAGTGTATTGATGGCAAGAGTGAGCTATTTATTGCAGAGCCATCAAGCACAAGCTAATGAAATATTAATGGTTGCCTTTGGTCGAGAAGCGGCAGGGGAAATGCGTGAGCGCTTGGAAGTTAAATTAGGACAGTCTTCTGATCAAGTTCAAGTGAATACCTTTCACCAATTGGGTTTAAACATTATTAAAGCCGTAGAGAAAAACGAAATAACAATTTCACCAATAGCACTGGATAGTAAGTTAAAAGAAGCTTGGTGTATTGATTGGCTAAAAAAACATTGGATGACACCCACTAACTTTAAGCGTTGGCAGAAACATTTAACTCAATGGCCAATTGCGTACTTAACCGGTGATGATGACTTAGGCAGCCATGTAGAAAATCCAAAACTTGTCAGTTGGTTGGTAAGGCAGCTTGAACAACTAGCCGCCCTAGGTATGACCAAAAAAGCGATTCAAACCAAGCTTATCGATCACTCAGATTATACGCGATTAAATAGCGAGTTAGCACTATGTTGGCCAATTTACAGCGCATGGCAGCAGATGTTGAAAGAGTCGAAGCATATCGATTTTCCTAGCATGATCAGCAAAGCCACAGAGTATGTTAAGAAAGGGCGTTTTCGCTCTCAATGGGCATTTATTATGGTGGATGAATATCAAGATATTTCGCCTGACCGGTTAGCGTTAATTCAAGCGCTATGCGATCAAAATAAAGGCAGCGAGAAATCGACATCACTCTACGCTGTTGGTGATGATTGGCAGTCTATTTATCAATTTGCTGGTTCGGATATCGATTTAACCACTGAGTTTACCTCAAGGTTTACTCATTCAACGATTCATTACCTAGATACAACTTATCGCTTTAATAATCAGATAGGTGATGTTGCTAATGGCTTTATTCAAGCGAACCCAAGGCAGTTGGAAAAAACGCTGAATAGTCATAAGCAGCAGAAGCAAAAAGCGGTGATCACCGAGCCAAGTGAAAAAGTCGAAAAAATCTTAGATCAACTGAATCGACAGAGTAAATCTAAAGTGAAATCGGTCTTGCTATTGGGACGTAACCACTATCATCAACCAAATCAGTTAAATGAATGGAAAAAGCTCTTTAAGCAACTCGAACTGCGCTTTATGACTTGTCATGCCAGTAAAGGGAAAGAAGCGGATTTCGTCATTATTTTAGCGGTGGATGAAGGTCAGTTCCCAGCGAAGAAAAAACAGACTCACCTTGATGGAGCACTAACCCAATCGAGCGATCCTTTCCCATACAGCGAAGAGCGCCGTTTGTTTTATGTTGCGATGACACGCGCTAAAGAGAAAGTTTGGATCACACATAATGGTGAGGGCTCTGGATTTGTCCAAGAATTACATTCAAATGGGTATCCCATTATTAAGAAGAAATAATTGTGATGTGACAAGATCAGACCTAGGATATGAGCATAATTAAAAAGGAAATCCTATGGTTGAAAAAGTAGCAATAGCATCACAAGGTCCAGAATTTTCTGAGTTAGTTCAGGGTTACTGGCGAATTGCCGAATGGAATTTGACCCCGCAACAGCGTTTAGACTTCTTAAAGCAGCACATTGACTTGGGTATTACCACGGTTGATCACGCCGATATTTATGGTAATTATGAATGTGAACGTCTATTTGGTGAAGCACTTGCTTTAGAACCCTGCTTACGTGAGCAAATAGAAATAGTGACCAAGTGCGATATTCAATTATGTGGTGATAAAACCCCACAGCGCAAAATCAATCACTACGATACGAGTGCTGAGCATATTTACCAATCAGTAGATAACTCATTGCAGAGGTTAGGGGTTAACGAGATCGATGTTTTATTAATTCATCGTCCAGATGCGCTAATGAATGCTGATGAAGTCGCAGAAGCCTTCGCTGAACTTTACAAAGTCGGTAAGGTGAAGCATTTCGGTGTATCTAACTTTACTCCGCGTCAGTTCGATTTATTGCAGTCTCGAGTGAGTAAACCTTTGGTGACCAATCAAGTTGAGATTAATCCCATTAACTTCAATGTCACCGATGATGGAACGCTTGATCAGTTACAAATGAGTCGCACTCGCCCTATGGCATGGTCTTGTTTAGCTGGTGGTGCCATTTTTTCTGATAGCGAGCAAGCGATTCAAATACGTCACACACTGGAAGAGATTCGAGCAGAGATTGGCGCGCAAAGTATCGATCAAGTTATCTATGCTTGGATCCGAACTTTACCTTCAAAGCCTTTACCAATTATCGGTTCTGGTAATATTGAGCGAGTCAAAACAGCCGTTGATGCATTGCAATTCACCTTAACCCGTGAGCAGTGGTATCGCGTTTGGGTTGCTTCAAAAGGGCATGGTGTGCCATAGAGTATACGCCATAATAGATTCAATTAAGTCGAGAAAAGTCTCATGAAATTGCTAGTCATATCGTGAGGCTTTTTTATTTCTGCTCACTCACTGGCTAAGGACTGACTTTACTTGATATTTTTTGCGAGCAATATCATATTTTCTTCGCCGTTTAGTTATTTTTCGTAGCGAAATAAAAAATATAACTATATGAAGTAGGTCGCATTGTAAAAGATTAATCGGCATGAATTTTTTAAGCTTTGTGATAAAAGCCATACTTCAATAAAAACTTAATTTTCAATGGTAAAAAACATTCGTATCGTAATGGAAAGTTTTTAATTTCGTTATTTTTTGTAGGATGTATTTATTATGTTGAAAAAGACGTTCCTTGCGACAGTTATCCTTACTACTTTATCTGCATGCTCTACAAACAGCATGGATCAAGCCGCGCAAACTCAAGGTGTAGTCGACTTGTTGGCTAGCAATCTTGATATCAACTATGAAGTGATCACTAACCAAGGGGTTGATGATGGCTTACCATGTAAAACGCTGCAAGCAGAGTGGGCATCATGTAATAAAATACACATGACGCTGAAAAACACAGGTGAAACCGTTGATTCTCAGGACTGGTCGATTTATTTTCATAGTGTTCGTTTAATTCTAGATAGTGAAAATGAACAGTTTAAAGTCACTCGCCTTACTGGTGACTTACATAAGCTAGAGCCAACCGATAAATTTACTGGTTTTGCACAAGATGAAGAGATCGTTATCCCTATGATTGGGGAGTACTGGCAGTTATTTGAAACGGACTTTTTCCCAAGAGCATTTGTGACAGCGCCAGGTGCTGAAGCCAAAAATATTGTTTCACTCGATACTGAAGAAACAAGCCAATATATTGATGAATTGACGGGCAATAAACTTAAGCGCACATTAAGTGATAATAATGTCTTTGCTACCGCTGCCACACGTTTTGCTAAAAATGCTGATGTCGTTGAAAAAGAGGTTTCTGCGCATATTATTCCTACCCCAGTCAAAACAACGTTGACCAATGGAACGGCAGATCTAAGCCAAGGGATCCGCATTACAGCAAGTGGTCTTGATGCGGGTCAAATAGAGGCGCTCAATCAACGTGCAGAGCTGTTAGGGCTAGCGACTTCTGGTGATTATCCTATCCAGGTTGAAGTCGATCAAAGCAAGTTTACCGATGGTGTTTCTGGTGCATACCAACTTCAAGTAGAGCAAGGCAAAACCAGTGTGATCGCTTTTGATCAAGCTGGCGCATTTTACGGTGTGCAATCTTTACTCGCACTGGTCAATTTAGCTGAAACAAAGATCCCAACGGTCAAAATTGAAGACCAACCACGCTTTGAATATCGTGGGGTTATGGTCGATGTAGCGCGTAACTTCCACTCAAAAGCCGCTATGCTTGCCACTTTAGATCAAATGGCAGCCTATAAGCTTAATAAATTACATTTACACTTAACCGATGATGAAGGTTGGCGATTACAGATCCCTGACTTACCAGAGTTAACCGATATTGGTGGACAGCGCTGTTTTGATGAATCAGAAACCCAATGTCTATTGCCACAATTAGGCTCTGGTGCTAATACAGATAACTTTGGTTCTGGTTACTTCACTACAGAAGATTATGTTGAGATCCTCACTTACGCTAAGCATCGTAATATTGAAGTGATCCCAGAAATTGATATGCCAGCCCACTCACGTGCTGCTGTAATGTCGATGGAAGCGCGTTACTTACGTCTGGCGAATGAAGGTAAGTTAGAGGAAGCAAATCAGTATCGCTTAATGGATCCATTGGATGAATCAAATGTAACGACTGTTCAATTTTATAATAAGCAGAGTTTCATCAACCCTTGTTTAGAGTCATCAACAACATTTGTCGACAAAGTGATCACGGAAGTGGCTGCAATGCACAAAGCGGCGGGTGTTCCACTTACGACATGGCAATTTGGTGGCGATGAAGCGAAAAATATTAAATTACACGCTGGCTTCCAAGATATTAATGATGAAGAGAAAATAGCATGGAAAGGCGATCTTGATTTAGCCAAGCAAGATGCACCATTTGCAAAATCACCAGCATGTCAAACGGTCATTGCTAGTGGGGAAGTGGCTGACTTTGATCATTTACCAAGTTACTTTGCAGAAGAAGTATCAAAGGTGGTTGCTAAACACGGCATTGCCAACTTCCAGGCATGGCAAGATGGTTTAAAATACTCTGAAAATTCAGATTCATTTGCGACAGAAAACGTACGAGTGAACTTCTGGGATGTGCTGTATTGGGGTGGCACAGCTTCAGGCTATGAGTTAGCAAATCAAGGGTATGATGTCATTTTATCTAACCCAGATTATGTCTACATGGATATGCCGTATGAGATAGATCCAAAAGAGCGTGGTTACTACTGGGCAACTCGCGCCACAGATACGCGTAAAATGTTCGGTTTTGCCCCAGAGAACTTACCACAAAATGCCGAAACGTCACTGGATCGTGATGGCAATGGATTTACTGGTGAAGGAACGGTTGAGTCGAAGCCATTTTATGGATTATCCGCACAGCTATGGAGTGAAACAGTACGTACAGATGAGCAGTATGAATACATGGTGTTCCCACGCGTACTCGCCGCTGCAGAGCGTGCATGGCATAAAGCCTCTTGGGAAAATGATTATAAAGTTGGGGTTCAATACTCTCAAGAAAGTAACTTAGTCGATAAAGAGGCTCACCTAGCAGATTGGACAAACTTTGCTAATGCGATGGGACAGCGTGAATTGGCGAAATTAGAAAGAGCCGGTATTGATTATCGCCTGCCTGTTCCAGGAGCAAAAGTAGCAAACGGTCTGCTGAGTATGAACGCTTCATTCCCTGGCGTCGGTTTACAATACTCACTTGATGATGGTAAGACTTGGCTAGATTATGATAACGCTGCGAAACCAAGTGTTGCTGGCAATGTGCAACTACGCTCAATTTCAGAAACAGGTAAGCGTGCAAGTCGAGTTATTAGTATCAATTAAGCGCGATAGTGTTTCTGACGTTGATTATGAGCGTCAATAAGGCAGCATGAATAATGGCACCCGATCTTAGATTGAGGTGCCATTTTTTATGCAGGTAGAAGTATCGATAGACCGTTTTGCCGTTATTCTCATCAAAAACTCAATATATTGGCTAAATTAACGATTCATTCCTAAGCTTTAGGTGAATAACTACTAGCCAGACGGCGACAAATAACGATAATACACCTTCATTTATTGTCTCTAACATAAAGGGTACTTCCTTTGAGCAAAACACCATTTTCTGCGATTAATCTGCAGCCAGAATTATTATCTAACCTTGACTCTCTTGGTTACACTCACATGACGCCAATTCAAGCGTTAAGCCTACCAACAATTTTGGCTGGTAAAGATGTTATCGGTCAGGGAAAAACAGGCTCAGGTAAGACCGCTGCTTTTGGTTTAGGTGTTTTATCTAACTTACGTGTAAAGCGTTTTCGTGTACAAGCATTAGTCTTGTGCCCAACACGTGAGCTGGCTGACCAAGTTGCGACGGAAATCCGTACTCTAGGTCGTGCGATCCACAATATCAAAGTACTAACTCTATGTGGCGGTATGCCTATGGGACCTCAAATTGGTTCATTAGAGCACGGTGCACACATCCTAGTTGGTACTCCGGGTCGTATTCTTGATCATTTAGATAAAGGTCGCATCGATTTATCAGAACTGAATACATTAGTATTAGATGAAGCCGATCGCATGTTAGATATGGGTTTCCAAGATGCCCTAGACGCGATTATTAGCGAAGTACCAGCTGAGCGCCAGACGTTACTATTCAGTGCGACATTCCCAGCACAGATCAAAAGCGTTGCAAATCGCATCATGAATAAACCAGAGATGGTTAAAGTTGAAGCGACTCATGAGCCATCAAGTATTCAGCAGCACTTCTATAAAGTAGAAGGTTCTGAAGCTCGTGATGATGCACTTGAGGCATTGTTACTACACCATCAACCTGAATCATCGGTTGTATTCTGTAATACGAAAAAAGAAGTTCAGAATGTAACTGATGAACTGCACCATCGTGGTTTTAGTGTTATTGAATTGCATGGTGATTTAGAGCAGCGTGAACGTGATCAAGCACTGGTTCAGTTCTCGAATAAAAGCCGTAGTATTCTTGTTGCAACCGATGTCGCTGCTCGTGGTCTAGATGTTGATAATCTAGATGCAGTATTTAACTTTGAGTTATCACGAGATCCTGAAGTTCATGTTCACCGTATTGGTCGTACGGGACGTGCTGGAAGCAAGGGTATTGCATGTAGCTTCTTTAGCGAAAATGAATATCACCGTGTTGCTCAAATTGATGAGTACATGAATATTGAAACAGAAGCTGCGACATTACCAGTGAAGCCAAATACACAGGCTTACTCATCAAAAATGGTGACGATTCAAATCGATGGCGGTAAAAAGCAGAAGGTTCGTGCAGGTGATATCCTTGGCGCACTAACCAGTGAAGGTGGCATTACGGGTCAACAGGTTGGTAAAATCAACTTATTCCAAATGCGAGCTTATGTTGCTGTAGAAAAATCGATGGCGAATAAAGCGCTGAAGAAAATCCAGGCAGGCAAAATGAAAGGTCGTCAATTCCGTGCTCGTTTATTAAAATAACGAATGGTGACACCAATCTTTGTAAGTAGAAAATAGAAAAAGGGGAATGCTTAATAAGCATTCCCCTTTTTATCGAGAAAAATCAAAAACAACAGAATTTTGACTATACCATTTGCACTAATAATAGGATTAAAGTGGAATGGTTATTATCTCTTTGTTAGCAACAAAGAAAGTTACTCGACTGACAAACCACCAAGTTCTTGAGCTTCTTTAACTGCTGCTAGAAGAGAAGAGATACTTTGTACCTGCTCTGAATCTTCGACTTGTTGTTCCGCATCCTGTGGAACAAAAACGTAATATTTATTGAAATACATGAGAATGACCTCGTTTTTGAACGTAGGGCAATTATGCCTTAATTAAAAACTGTGAACCTCATCCATTTTATATTTTTTTAAGGTGTAGACTAAAAGGCGTAGAAGGTGGTAGTGCAATAATTAATCTAACTCTTTTATTGGCAGCCAATGTATCGTCACGCCTGACTGTTCAAACATATCTTGGCTCACCTTTATTTTATCCCCCCAACGAGATAAAAAATCTTCACTTTGTTCAGGGCAATGTACTGATTTTATCCCTGTCTGAATGATTTTTGCAGCGCAGTTTGGGCAAGGGAAGTGAGTTACCCAAATATCACATTCATCAAGATCTCGCTTGGCAAAAAGAATGGCATTTTCTTCTGCATGTAATGTCTTTAATAACTTCATATCACGACTATCAGTTGCAACGCTATCTGAAACACCATGTGGATAGCCATTAAATCCAACCGATACAATACGATTTTTTTTGGTAATCACTGCACCGACTTGAGTGGAAGGATCTTTACTCCAAGATGCAACTAATTCGGCCATTTGAAAAAAACGTTTCGACCATTTTGTCATCATATTTGCTCTCTCTATAAGTGGTTTATTTATTCCAATCTTGTGCCGCTGCTTAGGGCGCTTCCTATCATACTGAAAAACCATCTTAAAAGGTAAGTAGTAAAAATAAATCATTAACTTTTCGTTATGAAGGCTGGATACTTTTGTGGGATTGTAAGATTTAGTGAATGTAAGTCCTCTTATTTATATCTTGAAACAATAAAACAGGTTTCATTCATAACCGTCTGACATTCATGAATGATTGATCCGCTAAATTAGAGGCTAATTCTATATTCACACAATGGTTTGTTTATGCGTAAAGTGATGCTTTTAAGTGCAATGGTAAGCTCAGTGATGCTTAGTGGTTGTAATGATAATTCTGTAAGTAGCCAATCAGCACCGTTACCCCTTGTTACTGCTCAAAATGTTGAGGTTATTCCGTACCAGCAAGGTAAATCTTATATCGGGCGTGCAGATGCAGTTGAAGATACCGAAATTACCGCTCAAGTCTCAGGTTACTTACAAGGACATCACTTTGAAGAAGGCGAAATGGTAAAAAAAGGGCAGTTGCTTTATACCATTGAACCTTCTTCTTTCGAAGCACAAGTGGCCAGCGCAAAGGCGGCGGTTGCTCAAGCTAAAGCGACATTAAAGAAAGCAGAACTAGATTTTAAGCGCGGAGAAAACTTATTACCGAAAGGCAGTATTTCCCAATCGGAGTTTGATGCTTTAACCGCGAATTTATTAGGGGCACAGGCACAGTTAGAGTCAACAAAAGCACAACTTATTTCAGCTGAAGTGAATTTGTCGTACACCAACATTCGAGCCCCCTTTGATGGGCGAATTAGTGATAGCAAAGTGAGTCAAGGTTCTCTTGTTTCTCCCTCATCAGGTACGTTAACCACGTTAGTGAGCTTAGATCCCATACATATTGGCTTTAGCATCAGTGAACGTGAACGCTTAGCGTTTGGTATGGATAAAATGCAAGGAACAGGTGCAGAGGATGATAATGGTGTTGAAGTCAGAGTGATTCTAGAAAATGGCAACGAATTTGAGCATTTAGGTCAATTAGACTTTTTAGGCAATCGCATAAATCTAAATACCGGTACGATTGCTTTACGTGCCATCGTTGATAACCCACAGCAGCGCCTGCTTCCAGGTCAACATGTGATGGTTGATTTACGTGAAAAGCAAGCGATTGAAGCACTTGTTATCCCACGTCGCGCTGTGCAAACCGATTTAGAAAGTGATTTTGTTATGCTAGTCGCAGAGGGAAATATTGCTGAGCGTCGAAATGTCACCTTAGGTGCACAGGTCGAGGGTGGCATTATGATCCGCTCTGGCTTAGAGCCTAATGATACTGTTATTACCAAAGGTTTACAGCGTATTCGTAATGGTATGAGTGTTAGTTTGCAAGATTCTGAGCAATAAGGAGCGTTTGTTATGTTAAGTCGTTTCTTTATTTTAAGACCTAAATTTGCGCTCGTTATTTCGATTATCCTTACGTTGGTGGGTTCTATCGCTTTAGCTATTTTACCAGTGGCTGAATATCCTAAAATTAGTCCGCCATCGGTGAGTGTGACGGCATATTATGCAGGCGCAAGTGCAGAAGTGGTTGAACAAGCCATTGCCGATCCTATCGAAGCGTCAGTGAATGGCGTAGAGGGCATGATATACATGTCTTCTAAGAGTGCAAATGATGGCTCCTACTCCTTAAATGTAACTTTTGATGTGGGTACTGACCCTGATATGGCTCAGGTCAACGTACAAAACCGAGTTGCACAAATAGAATCAAAACTGCCTCAAGATGTACGGATGGCAGGTGTGACCGTGCGTAAACGTTCACCCGATCTATTAATGGTATTAAACTTCTACTCGCCCGATGGTAAGTATGATGATCAGTTCCTGATCAACTATATCAACCTAAACGTCAAAGATCAGTTAACCCGTGTACAAGGCATCAGTGATGTTAACGTGATCGGTGGTGGTGAATACGCCATGCGAGTTTGGCTTGATCCGGAAAAGATGACCAACCTTAACCTAACCACTTCTGATGTGTACGCTGCTTTAGCTGAGCAAAACGTACAAGTGGCAGCAGGACAAGTGGGGGCGGCGCCTTATCACGATGCTCAGGAGGTTCAGTTTAACTTAGTGACCAAAGGGCGATTAGAAACGGTTGAAGAGTTTCAAAAAGTCGTACTACGTGCTAACTCTGATGGATCAAGTGTTTACCTGCAAGACATTGCTCGAGTTGAACTTGGTAAAAAGTTTTACAGCGGTAATGGAGAGTTCCGAGGGCAGGATGCTTCAATCGTAGCGCTCACCTTACAATCAGATGCCAATGCATTAGAAAGTGGTGAAGCGGTCATGAAGCTGTTAGATGGCATGAGTGTTAACTTCCCTGAGGGGATGGTGTATGAAACCAGTTACGACACGACCATTTTTGTCGCAGAATCAATTAAAGGCGTACTGATAACATTACTGCAGGCTATTTTATTAGTTATTGCTGTAACTTACCTATTCCTTGGCAGTGCACGAGCGACCTTAATCCCTGTTATTGCTATTCCGGTGTCTTTAATCGGTACTTTTGCTGTGATGCAAGTGACCGGTTTTACCATCAATACCGTGACTCTCTTTGGCTTGATCTTAGCGATTGGTATTGTGGTGGATGATGCGATTTTGGTGATTGAAAATGTCGATACCACCATGGCAAAAAATCCGACAGTAACGCCGCGTCAAGCGACTTTAATAGCAATGAAAGAGGTAACGGGTCCAATTATCACCTCAACCTTGGTGTTATTAGCGGTATTTATTCCCGTTGCGATGTTGCCAGGTATCACTGGGATAATGTATCGCCAGTTTGCATTAACCATCTGTATTGCTGTTGTTATTTCATCGATTAATGCTTTAACTTTATCTCCTGCACTCTGCTCTTTGGTACTTAAGCAAGGTGGAGAAAATACCCAAAGATGGTTTAAAGCTTTCAACCAAGGTTTAGATAAACTCACCACACGTTATGGCTTTATTGCTGGCTACTTAGTGAAAAAATCGCTGATTCTGCTGACTTTCTTTGCTGTTGCAATGGCGTCGGTAGTCTTTCTAGCCAAAACAACATCGACGGCATTTGTTCCTCAGGAAGATAAAGGTATTTTACTGGTTAATGTTCAGTTGCCTGACTCAGCCTCTTTATCAAGAACGCAGGAGACAAGCGAACAGCTAATGGCGCTGGTGGAATCTGAGCCGGGTATAGAAGCGGCGACGGTTGCTAATGGTTATGCCTTTATGACGGGAGCTGCTGCTTCAAATGGTGCTTCATTTTTCATTAAGTTAAAAGATTGGGAATATCGTAATGCATTAGGTGATGGTCACTCTGCCAATGAAATTGCCGCGCGTATCAATGCGAAAGCAAGTCGAGAGATCCCTCAGGCGATTATTTTTGCTATGGGACCACCGGCAGTTCCTGGTATGGGTGCAGCATCGGGTTTTGAGTTTGTCCTTGAAGATGCGCTTGGGCGTAGTCGAACCGATCTTGCAGTAGTGATGGCTGATGTTATCAAAGCGGCTAATGAACAGCCTGAGATTGCGCATACCTTTAGTACCTTCCGTGCTAACGTTCCGCACTACTATGTCGATATTGATCGCGAGAAAGTTCAGCAACTTGGTATTCCATTAGGCAGCGTATTTCAAACGTTACAAGGTAATCTTGGGTCGATATACGTTAATGACTTTACGATGTTTGGTAAAAACTTCCGAGTAACCATGCAGGCGGATGCTCAGTATCGTAGCGGTATGGAAGATTTGTCACTGTTTCATGTACGCTCAGCTAATGGCGATATGATCCCTCTAAGTACTTTAGTCACTTATGAGCAAGTCTTTGAACCGGATGTAGCATGGCGTTATAACATGTATCGCAGTGCGGTTATTCAGGGGCAACCAGCACCAGGTTACTCGAGTGGTGATGCGATTGCTGCAATGGAGCGGGTAGCGGCCGAGGTATTACCGCAAGGCTATCAATACGAATGGACAGGGATGGCATACCAAGAGAAACTTGCCGGAAGCCAAGCGATTTATGCCTTTGGACTTGCTTTAATCTTTATCTACTTGTTCATGGTTGCTCAGTATGAAAGTTGGACGATTCCAGTGGCGATTATTCTGGTTGTTCCAGTGGCAACTTTAGGTTCATTTATTGCGCTGCGTTTAGCGGGAACACCATTAAACTTATATGCTCAAATAGGCTTAGTTCTCTTGATAGCCATGGCTGCTAAAAATGCAATCTTGATCGTCGAATTTGCTAAGCAAGAGCGAGAAGAGAAAGAAGTACCATTAGATGAAGCGGCAACGAAAGGGGGAATGTTACGTTTCCGTGCTGTGAATATGACATCGTGGTCATTTATCTTGGGTATCTTTCCACTGATCTTTGCTAGTGGTGCCGGGCATATTAGCCAAAACTCATTGGGTATTTCATTGATCGGCGGGCTTTTGTGCGTTCTTCTGGCTGGAACCTTCCTCATCCCTGGCTTCTACGCCTTCATTCAGCGCCGACGTGAGAAATTTCATGGGGGAAGCACGAAACTGCTCCCACTTGATGATTAGACAGCAGGTTGACTGTGGCAGACCTTGCCTTCGCATAGGTAAGGTTAGCAATTTAACAGTATAAACCTAGTCAAAATAAAGCCTCGGAATTGATTTTTACTTTTAGTATTAATTAATCTATCCGAGGTTTTTTATTTAATGAGCGACATGCTGTTCAATCATTTCATATAATTTGTCTTTTTTAAGCGGCTTACACAAATACCCATCCATACCAACATCACTGCATTTTTGCACATCTTGATCGAGCACACTTGCAGTTAAAGCAATGATTGGCATTGGTGCTAAATTATTCTCTTGTTCAAACTGCCTTATTTCTGTTGTGGCAGTAAAACCATCCATAACGGGCATCATGCAGTCCATGAGAACCACTTGATAGGTATTGCCATCTTTGATCATATTTAAAGCTTCTAAACCATTATTGGCTATTTCAAAACTAAACCCACCTTTTTTGAGAAATAGAGTAGCAACTTTCTGATTAACAAGGTTATCTTCGACGATTAATACCGGTAGGCTAGTCGTCTCATCGACTTTGTGATCTTTTTTATTGCGAAAGTTATCTGTTGTATTGCGAGAGTTATCTTGGTCATTACCGGTATTAGTTTGTGTTTCTTCAGGCGCTAAAGGTGTACTGTCAATTGTTGATAGAGATTGCCTATGCTGGAAGTTTTCATAACTGTTTTGAATGACTTTAATAAGTCGACTACCTAATAAAGGAAATTTAACTAATCCATCAATTTTATCGTTATAGTCAAAGCTAGGTAATAAAATATCATGCACCACAATAATCGGGGTATTAGGGTGCTTGAGCGAAAGGTCACTAATATGACTCATTACTAAGTTCGACGCTTGATGGTGATACAATATAATATCGCTATCTTGTGTCTGTTCAATATTGTTAGATGAGGATATGCTTGCAAAGTTATAAACGCCCAACTCTGTTTTTAGACAGTTAACGACAAATAACTCTGAACTAATAATCGCGATCTTTTTCTTTGTGATAGCTTGTGGAAGCTGTGGCTGTGGTAAATTCGTGTCGACATCTAAAGTGAAAAAGAAGGTACTACCGACCCCTTTAGTTGAGTTTATTTCTAAATTCCCACCCATTAATTCGACAAGCTGGTAGCTAATATTGAGTCCCAAGCCGGTACCACCAAACTGTCGTGTAATCGAGTCATCTTCTTGAGTGAATGGAGCAAATATTTTTTCTTGCTTATCTTTTGCTATTCCTATCCCACTGTCACTAATAGCAAAATGTAATAAAAGGTGGTTAGTTTCAGCACTTTTTGAGGTGCTCAGTTTCAGAGAAATGCTCCCTTTATCAGTAAATTTAACCGCATTAGACATTAAATTCATTAGTATTTGGCGTAGGCGGTGTTCATCTAATAATACACGAGCAGGTACTTCTGGGCTTATATCGATATTAAGCTGGAGTGACTTTTCAACTATTTTAGCCATAACCATTGCTGCACTATCATAAATCACTTCTCTGGCATCAGAAGTGTGCGCGGTTACGCTAAGGTGACCGGATTCTATTTTTGATAAATCTAAAATGTCATTAATTAACATTAAAAGGGTATGAGATGAGGTTTCAACTGTATCTAAGTACTCCTCTTGAGTCGGTGTTAATCTTGTCTCTGATAATATTTCCGACATACCAATAATCCCATTCAGAGGCGTTCTTATTTCATGGGACATGTTAGCGAGAAAAGCACTTTTGGCTATATTTGATGTTTTGGCTTGCTCACTCGATTCTCGAATACGTCGCTCTAGCTTTGAGATAGAGTTAGTCACAAACAGCAGCACAATAGCTAAAGTAACCCCCATGGCAAGCAGTACGCCTTGGCTTTGTATTTGGATAGTGTAGAGCTCGTCAGCTATTTCATGGCGGGCATCACTATACACTTGACTCAAATTGCTCTCCACATGATGAATAGCAATGCGTAACTCTTTAAATAGCCCTGAATTATAGTCATAGCCGAATTGTTCGTAAGCCTGTTCTAGCTCTTTAAAGCGGTTTTTATAATTATGCAGAGTGGTTAGGCTTTCCTGGTGGTTATCTTCAGCATGCTTGATTAGTAGATCAAGAGAGACGTGTAATGCCCATAGATGTGACCTTTCAAAAGTGCGGAAAAAGTAATAAGTATTTTCTTGGATATTAACCAGTAGAGATTCAAGTTTAGTATCACCACTTCCCATGGTGGCATCTGTGATGTCAAACCAATCGTCTTTCAGTTCATCTATCAGACCTGTCTCTGTTTGTCTTTCACCATTAATAATAAAATGTAATGTAGACATACGGATAAATATATCGACATAAAGCATGATATTGTCATCCACTGCTTCAGCGGCAAATTTGGTGTCTAAATCGTTTTGTTTAATGAGTCGCTCAATCCGTTGAACACTGTCTTGGAGAGTGTTTGCCGTTTCAATAAATTGGTCTAAATACTTCACATCGATTCGGCTGAGAAAATCTTTTTCATTACGACGTAATGTGAGCATCAAGTTATCGGCTGCAGCTATCTCTAATTGTAATTGGTGCAGGGCTTTATTATTGGTTTGATAAACATGGATAGAATATGAAAAAAGCGCAAGCATGCAAAGCATAACGACGCTAGCTAGTTGCATTTGGTTTTTTATGGAGTGAGCAAGCCGTTGCTTGATTCTTGTGAGCATTACTATCCTTAGATGCTTGATACAAAGAGAGCGCAAAGTAAGCGTTAATTTTGATGAACTTATTTTATTATAGCTGCTAGTTCATAAGACTACGCACTAAAGTTATCGCTCTCTTGGGTTAAACGTTTATCTAAAATCCGTCTTGCTTGATGGCTATTTACTTCAAGTAGATTGACCAAGGTCTGCATAGTTTCATTATCTGGCACCTTGCCATTATCGGAAATAAGAGCGATCTCTGTGGCTTTGTTTAATAACTTAATCGCATTCATTTGGCGAGCAAGGTTCTGAATCGCCTGTGATGTTGTAGTAATATCCTCGCTGGAGTTTTCAGTATAAGCTCCAATTAACTGAGTGATGTAGTTTTCGGTTTTTTTGTATATATCTTCAACTTTATCATAGGCTTGTTGTCGGTTACCTTGGTGATTCGCCAGTAAGTGCGCAAAACAAACTTCGGACTCCGTAAACTGATGCTCTGGTAACTGACCTAGTTTAGAGCGATGTAATTCAATCACAGCATCGGATGAATTTGTTGTTTTATTCGTGACAAAGCGATGTTGATATTTTTGTAATGCATCGATAAAACTCGCTTTTTGTAGGGGTTTGGTGAGGACGTGATCGACGCCTGCTTGGACAAAACTGTCATGTGCTTCTTTAAAGACATCAGCAGTACAACCGAGGATCACAATGGAGAGTTTTAATTCTTCTCGGATCACTCGTGTTGCTTCTATTCCATCCATCACAGGCATGTGGTTATCCATAATAATCAAGTCATAATGATCTTTTTGCAGCATATCGATAGCCACTTGACCATTTTCGGCGCAGCTTACAGTGTGACCTTGTTTGGTACAGAAGGTTTTGGCAACAATGGTATTGACTCGATTATCTTCAACTAAAAGAATCGATAATGAATCAACGAGTACATGCTGATCCAGTGATTGCTCTAGTTGAGTTTCTTCGTGAAGCGTATCGGTGTGAGATAACTCAAACGTGATCGTAAAGGTGGTTCCTATCCCCATTTCACTTTCAACAACAATTGTCCCTTGCATTAAATCAATAAACTGCTTAACGATCGCAAGACCTAAGCCTGTCCCACCAAAGACACGGGTTGTTGAAGACTCAGCTTGAGTAAATGGGTTAAAAATATCATCTAATCGCTCTTCTGGAATACCGATACCAGAATCTTTAATGATAAGGGTTAATTTATGTTTTTTATCTGCTAAAGGTTGATCGGAAAAAATAAGTCGTACAGTACCTGTCGTAGTAAATTTAACGGCATTACTTAACAAGTTGAAGATAATTTGTCTAATTCGTGCTTTATCACCATTATAGGTCAATGCTTGTGATGACAAATCTTGCAATTCAAACTCAATCCCTTTTTCGTGGCATAACACATCATAAGTGGATTTGATCGGTAATAAAATATCGTCAAACTTGAATGGTAGCAGTTCGAGTTCCATTTTATTTTGCTCAATTTTCGAGAAATCAAGGATATCATTGAGTAATGAAAGTAAGTGGTTTCCTGATTCAATTAATATAGAAAGTTGTTCCTTTTGAGTTTTATTTTCTGTAGAGCTATCAATAATTTGAGCCATACCTAGAATTCCATTTAAAGGAGTACGTAACTCATGGCTCATGGTGGCTAAAAATGTCGATTTTGCATTGTTTGAGGCTTGTGCTTTTTCAACGGCTTTTTCTAAGTTATCTTCTAACTCTCGACGTTTGGTAATATCCCTTTCAACGGCAATATAGCCAGTCAGTGTATCATCGTGATCAAATATTGGTGTGATCACTACATCAATCCAGTAAGGGTGACCTAGCTTATGGAAATTAATAATTTCAGTTTGAACGGCACTTCTTTGTTGAGCACACTTTTGCATTAATAGTAACTGCTCTTGATCCATCTCTTTCTTTTGCAATAAGAGGCTCGAACTTTGATTGATCGCTTCAGTTCGAGAAAAGCCAGAAAGAGTTTCAAATCCTTTATTTACCCAAGTAATATAGCCAGCTCGATTCGTAACAAAGATAGCATCTTGAGCTGACTCAATAATAAATGCTAATTTTGAGCGCTCTTTTTCACTATCTAATAAATGTTGGCGAGTAACAAGTTTATGCTGATAGTTGTACCACTGTTTCCAAAAAACATAGAGACTTAAACTGATAAATAATACGATAGAGAAAGTAATGATGTTATGTTTGTGCTCACTGCTCTCTGACTCCAAAATATGATTAAAATCTTTTAAATCCGTATTGATGTCCTTTAATGCTATTGATGAAGTTTGCTTGTTTATATCTTCGGTTACTCGATTACGTAATGAGATATAACTAATAAGATTATTAAAAATCTGATCATTAAATAGCGCAGTGCTGACCACTGGTTGTTCTATTTTTTCATAGGTAGCACTGAGTATTGATAGTCTATCATTTGTCTTTGGGTATTTATCAAGTAATTGGTTTTTAAGGCTTATTACTGTTTGGTTTGAGTAGGTTAAAGAAACCTTTGCGGCTAATAGTGTTTCAGCCGCTTGACTGAAAGCGTGCATTTTGTCATTAATTTTATTAGTGAGCGTGAAGGCGCTGTCATTATGGAAATGGATAGAAAGCAATGTGTTTTTACGGTTTTCTAACAAGCTTTGATATAAAAAATTAGCCTTATTCTCTATACCAACAATGCTTTGCGAAATATCATCGTATGACTTTGTTTGGTTGTAATGGAAGGTATAAATGTCCTCAAATGTTTTCGCCACCTGCAGTGTCAGGTTGTGGTAGTTAGCGCGGTATGTATTGATCATATAAGTTTGATAAATATTCATCGCAATATTTAAACTAATAATCGTGATAGTCGTAATTATTACAGCCTCTAACTTAGTTGTTAAATTTTTCATTGTGACAACTCCGATAGGATAGCAGGCTTAGGGGCGCTTAAAGATTCTAGAAATGCGCTAACTTCAATGATCGAGGCAGAATCTAGGTCAATGCCAAGTTGTAAGTTTGCCATGGTGACAATCGCTTCCTCTAGGGTTGCAGCACGTCCATCATGAAAGTAGGGGGGGGTATCGGCTACATTACGTAAACCTGCGACACGAAAAACCAGTTTATCTGCTTCATTTCCTGTGACATTAAAGCGACCAAGATCGAGTTCTTTTTCTAACATGTTACCTGAGTGCAGGTTGCCAAAGCGCTGATATAAATTGCCACCCATATTGATACCTTGATGGCAGACAATGCAGCCTAAACTTTGAAACTTATTCCAGCCAATAATAGCGGTAGTTGAAAGGGCATTAATATCCCCTTGTAAATACTGATCAAAAGGGGAGTTAGGTGTATTTAGCATTTCCATAAAGATGACCAGCGCGTGTTTTATCGATTCTTCACTCACTCCTTGCTTAAAAAGAGCCTTAAAATCGCGTTGATAGTTTGGTTGGTCTTTGACATAAGTAATTATTTTCTCCCAGTCACTATTCATTTCTACAGGGTTGTGAATCGGACCATCAATTTGCTGCTCTAAACTAGCGGCTCTACCATCCCAAAAAAAACGTGAGTTAAAGTTAATGTTGTAAAGGGTAGGTGAGTTTCTTGCTCCGACACCTAATACACCTATCGATACTTTTGTCTCCTCTGCTCCATCCTCAAAAATATGATGGCAACTTTCACAACTGACTTGTCCATTTGAAGACAGGTTTGGATCATTAAATAACTGGAATCCAAGTTTAACCATCGCAATATCGTGAGTGGGTGACTCTGGCACTGGAAATATAGGTAAGCTATCCGTTGAAATTTTTGGATTACTTACAAGGGCAGTTGAACCTAACGTTGTAGATTGATATGAGAAATAAAGAAAGCTGCTAAACATTAGTATAACCATTAAGGATATAGTCCAAGCAAAAACAGAGAAACGCATAATAAAGGCAACCTTGATGATATATTCAATCAAGTATAGCCCACATGGTGCATATGGCGATATTGAGGATTAAAGAAGAAATGCAGCAATAATTTGAAAATATAAGTTATCATATACTACATTTATAATAACTTATATTTATATCATTAGGCTGTTATGTTAAATAATGCATGGTTAAAAACATTTAAAACCCTGGTTGAGATCGGGCATTTTACTCAAACCGCAGAAAAGCTTTATATGACGCAACCAGGTGTTAGTCAGCATATTAAAAAGCTCGAACTGTCATGCGGTTATAGTTTAATTATTCGCAGTGGAAAAAGTTTTGAGCTTACCGAACAAGGGCGACTGGTTTATGATTATGCATTGAAGGTTGCTAATAATGAGGCTGGCTTATTAGAGCGTCTGAGTTTTGATAACCCTAAAGCTGGTGTGTGTAAGTTGGCAACGTCTGGTGCACTTGCACTGCTGCTTTACCCTAAGTTGATTAGCTTACAGTATGAATCGCCTCAATTAATCACTTATTTTGAAGTGGCACCGAACCACAAAATATTAAATGATATTCAATTGGGATCAATTGATTTAGGTATCGTGACTCATGTGCCAAATCCTAGTCTTTTTCAAGCAGAAGAAATAGGGCAAGAGCCGCTATGTATGATCTTTCCTAAGGCTTATCAAGGTCAGGTTATTGATATTGATGCCCTTAAAGCATGTGGCATGATCAAGCACCCTGATGCTGAACACTATCTTTCACTCTATCTTGAAAAATGTGGTGATGCGGAGCTAAAGAATATTAACCCAGCAGATCTGCCTGCCAAAAGTTATATCAATCAATTGACACAAATTTTAGTCCCGATAGCACAAGGGATAGGATTTACTGTTTTACCGCAAAGTGCTGTTGAGGCATTTGCTTTAAAAGATCAGTTGTTCGTTTATACTCCACAAAAAGCGGTGCTTGAAACGCTATATTTAGTCAGTAAACGGCATCGACAGTTGCCTAAACGCTATGAAACCGTCAGCCAAACCATCAAAAATAGCCTAGAAGTGATTATTAATTAAGATAATTGCACGCTTTTTAGGTGAAGCTTGGATAAATGTGAGATAAATCACTCTAGTTGTTTTATAATGCGCGGCTAAATTAACAAAGCATTGCAAAAATATGTTGTCTGCTTAAGGAATCTGTTCTATGTCATTCTCATCTCAAGGTTTTGCTCCTGAAATCGTTAAAGCATTAACTGAGTGTGGTTATGAAAAACTCACACCAATTCAACAAAAAGCTATTCCTTTAGCACGTAAAGGACACGATATTCTTGCGACGGCGCAAACCGGAACGGGAAAAACAGCGGCATTCTCATTGCCAGTTATCCAGCATTTATTAGATAGTGGTAAAAAGCCATCTCGTGCTACCGCGAGAGCGTTAATTCTTGCACCAACTCGTGAATTAGCGGCTCAAATTGCGCAAAATATTAAAGATTACACTAAGTACACATCATTGACGGTTGCTGCTATTTACGGCGGTAATAAAATGTCATCACAAGTTCGTCAGTTAGATCAAGGTGTTGATGTGCTTGTTGCGACTCCTGGTCGTTTAGAAGAGCACTTAGAAGAAGGCAATGTTTCAATTAGCCAATTGGAATTTTTAGTCTTTGATGAATCTGACCGTATGCTCGATATGGGCTTTATTAACCCTATCCGTAAAATTATGCTAGATGTGGAATCAGCGCCACAAATCATGATGTTCTCGGCGACAACATCTGCGCAGATGAACCAATTAGCGGTGGATATTCTACGTAAGCCAAAGCGTATTACGATTGATCGTGAGAACATGACTGCGAACACGGTAGCGCATGTAATTTACCCTGTTGATCAAGAGCGTAAAACAGAGTTGCTATCTGAACTTATTGGTCGCAAAAACTGGCAACAAGTCTTGGTTTTTGTGAACTATAAAGAAACGGCGAATGATGTAGTAAAAGAGCTTAAATTAGACGGTATAAAAGCGGTATTGTGTCACGGTGATAAAGCGCAAAGTGCTCGCCGTCGTGCACTTGATGAGTTTAAAGAAGGCAAAGCTCGTGTTATGGTTGCAACAGATGTCGCCGCTCGTGGTTTGGATATTGCTGATCTTCCTTATGTTATTAACTATGACATGCCTTTCTTAGCGGAAGATTATGTACACCGAATTGGTCGTACAGGTCGTGCTGGTAAGCGTGGTCATGCTGTTTCTTTTGTTAACCGAGAAGAAGAGCTAACGGTGGTTCAAGTTGAAACGCTTATTCAACAACGTATTCGCCGTGTAGAGCAGCCTGGCTATGAACCAAAAAACCGCGATGCTTATGTTGAGCGTATGAACACTAAATCGGCTTATAAAAATCGCCAAGGTCGCCGTAATAATGCGGATGAAGTAAAACCGGATCAAGCTTCAGCTGAACGTCGTTTAGCGATGATGCAGCGTATTAAGAGTCGTCGTAAATAACGATAAAGAATACACGCAGAGCTATGCATCATAGCAATTGACGAAAGGCTACCAGATATGACGGTAGCCTTTTTTATTAATAGAAAGGACTTTTATAATTTATGAATAGTGCAATGCTTTGGGCGTTTATCCCAACCTTTTTCTTTGTCTCTATAACGCCAGGGATGTGTATGACATTAGCCTTAACCTTAGGGATGAGCATTGGCTATAAACGTACTTTATGGATGATGATCGGTGAGTTAGCCGGTGTTGCAGTGGTAGCCGTTTCTGCCGTCTTAGGTATCGCTGCTATTATGCTTAATTACCCTTGGTTATTTATGGTATTTAAATTCGTCGGTGCGAGCTACCTTGCTTACTTAGGCATTCAAATGTGGCGCTCAAAAGGTAAGTTGGCAATTAGCGCTGAGCCGACAGCGATAAAAGCTAGCAATGATTGGGGGTTAGTTGTGCAAGGGTTTGTTACTGCGATAGCAAATCCGAAAGGCTGGGCGTTTATGATATCGCTTCTGCCTCCTTTCATTGATAGTAATTATCCTATGTTTCCACAGTTGCCTGTTCTTGTGCTGATTATTTTAGCCTCCGAGTTTATTTGTATGTCTCTTTATGCGGGCGGTGGTAAGGGCTTGAAAAAGCTATTAGGTCATAGTGAAAATGTCCGCTTAATGAATCGAATTTCAGGCTCTTTAATGGTCGGGGTCGCTGTCTGGTTATTTGTCGGTTAATAGTCAGCGTTAAACGTATCTTTCTTCATCGGCAACGGTTTGTTAAGATGCGCGGCTGTATTATGAGTTCTATCGATAGTACTCACGATGTTTACGCTTTAAATTTAGAGAAACAAAATGCAAACAACTCATGTCACTATTGGTTTAATTAACCCTAAATGTCCAACCAATGTTGGTGCTGTTATGCGCGCCGCAGGTTGCTACCAAGCCAATAATATTTTATATACCGGTAAGCGTTACGCTAAGGCAGCCAAATTTCACACTGATACTCAAGGGGCAGCAAAAACGATCCCGTTAACGAGTGTTGAGAATGTATTGGAAGACTTAGCAGAAGATATGAAGGTCGTTTGTGTTGAGCTTGCTGAAGGTGCGACACCATTACCAGATTTTGTACACCCAGAAAAAGCCTTGTATGTTTTTGGTCCAGAAGATGGATCAATTAGCCAAGATGTAGCTGATCGTGCGGATCATGTGGTCTATGTACCAACGATTGGTTGTATGAATTTAGCCGCGACCGTCAACGTATTGCTTTATGATCGCCTAGCAAAATCTTCTCAACGTGTAGAAGGTGATGAGTTGATCCGCAAAAGTCGTGATAACCGTAACCATTTAGTGATTAAAGCGAAATAGGTGAGGGTCTAGTACTTGCTGATAGTCGGTTAGCTGATTATTATGCTAAGGTATTTTGATTGGAATAGTTAATAGATAGGTTATCCGATGTCATCTGATTTTTTTGGAACAAGTGCTGCTTATGCCCGTCAAGAGAAGGGTTATAGAGATAAAGCATTAAAATTATACCCTTGGGTTTGTGGTAACTGTGCTCGTGAATTTGAGTATTCAAACTTGCGTGAGCTAACAGTGCATCATAAAGACAGCGATCACACAAATAACCCTGAAGATGGCAGCAACTGGGAGCTACTTTGTCTCTATTGTCACGATCACGAGCACAGTAAATACACGGACCATGATCGCTATGGTACGGAAGTTGTCCCTGGGCAAGATGATCATGAGAGTGCGACTTATAATCCATTTGCCGATTTAGCGAAAATGCTGAAAAAATAATCGTGTTATTACGATTGATATTATTAAGTGTCGACTAAAAGCAGCCCTCTGGCTGCTTTTTTATTACGCGATCACTTTTCACGGCTTAGTAGCAACACAACTGTGATCTATGGAACAAGCATCACACTTCTATGACATCAAATTACGTAAAATTGACATGACTAAGTGATGAGTTAGTCAAAATATTGGCAATTAATGATTCAAGCAGAGTGGTGTGTAAAATGGAGTTAGTCGAGCAAGATAGAGTTGCAATTCATGATCTTTGGATGTCACAAAAAGCCAAGATGCGTATGACACAAATGGCGATGGCGAAGCGTCTAGGGCTAACGCAGGTGGAGTTTTCCGATCTGATACGAGGTTCAGCACCTTTAACAATGCCTTTTGTTTCTCAGTTTTGTCGCTTACTTAAAGTTGAACCTCAGCATTACTTACCATCGCTTAAGCAGACTGGTGTACACATGCCAAGTATGGTGAGATTGCAAAATAGAGTGGTTATTGATGGGCAGATTGAGCATGTCTATATTGAAGGAAACCAAGTGATCATAGAATACGTTCATGCAGTGCAGCACTAAATGATGAAAAAATAGCGGCGAACAGAAAATAGTTCGCCTTGCTATATTGTTATTTACTTATTTACTTATTTACTTATTTACTTATTTACTTTGTCTAACATTATTGGATAGTTTAAAGGTTATTTGTTGTCCCAAAAATTACTGACCCATCCGCCAATATCTTCATTAAAATGACACCCACCAAAGTGCTGTTTCTGCTCTACTACTTGTTCACCATTCTCTCTGGCTTCTAATAAACGAGAAATGTAATCCGCCATTGGATCTTGCTCTGTTGCTGTTTTTTGATTTTTTAGTGCGACTTCTTTGATGATTTGGAGTCTGTAAGATGGGTTCATTCTTTTCATTGCTAGCTGCTCATTCGGTTAATAAGTGTACTAAAAGTAGGTGTGAATCTCGACTGCGTCAAATTTTTACAGTCAATGTGAAGTAAATTTAACCAGTATTGTGAGTAGAGAAAGCAAAAATAACATTCCTTATTTGTATCTTTGGTTGTGGAGCTATTACTTAAGCTTATCGTTGTCTATGCTTTATAGGGTTATCCATATAACCATTAACTATGGACAGATAATAGAAGGCATAAAAATGAAAATTAAATTCATAGCCATAACAGTGGCAAGTATAGTTGCAAGCATGACGGCCTCAGCAGCAACGGTTTATCAAGATGGTGATACCATTTTTAATATTGGCGGACGAGCAGAAGTGCGAGGAAACTTCTCCGATGCGAACAAAGATCCCGGCAATAGCAGTTCTTATCAAGATAAATCGCGAGTACGTCTCAGTGTGGATGGTACGCAGCAATTTACCAGTGATGTCGCATTTTTTGGTAAATATGAGTTTGAACTGACCGAGGCAGAAGATAACTCAGGCGATGATGTTGGCATCAATACGCGATTTTTATACGCAGGGGTTGAAACTACGCATGGTAATATTTATTACGGTCACCAAGATAATGCGGTAACGTATTTAACCAACTGGACTGATATGGCGGAAGTCTACAGTGGTTATATTAACGAATACACGATATCGACAGCCGATAGAGCTAAAAATGTATTACGTTATGCCGTCACTACCGACTACGGCTTAACCTTTCAGCTTGATGGCAATTTTAATTCCGAAAGTGAAGCCGATCAAAGTGACGGTTATGGGGTCGTACTTGCTTACCTTTTCCCAGTCGGTGTCGAAGTGGGCATTGGCTATGCTGCGAGTGATGAAACCTATGGCGTTGGTACAGATACCGATAAATCGGACTCACTTCTAGTTGGTGCCAAATACACCAATGATGACGGTGTCTGGTTAGCTGCAACTTACCAAGGAGGTAGTATTTCAGCTAAAGGGGTGAGTGACTCTGACTATAATGCTGCAGATGCCTATCTTGGTTATTCATTTAATGATAATACGGTTAACTTAACCTACAGCTATTTTTCAGCCGATGATATAGCTGATCTTGATATTAACTTTATTGGCGTCGAGTATGCTCGGTATATAAGTAACGTCGCTTTCTATGGCAGTTATAAATTTAACTTACTGGATGAAGGTGAGGGTGGCGTTGGTGATAATGACGAAGATGAGTTGATGCTAGGGATGCGCTATGCTTTCTAGTTTCTAAGCACGAAATAAAAACCATGCCCTACTATTAGTAGGGCATTTTTTATGCACAATTTTTTACATATAAGTATCGAGTTTACTATTAATAAGCGTTCAACGAAAAAATAGAAAGAAAACAAACTAATTACTTGTTATTGTTAGTTAAAACAAGGAGTAATTATGACTTTTTCTATTTGGTTATCATTGTTAGCGGTCTGTCTACTGGGGGCGATGTCACCGGGGCCAAGCTTAGCAATGGTGGCAAAACATACGTTAGCGGGCGGTCGAGCCAATGGTTTAGCTGCCGCATGGGCACATGCATGTGGTATTGGTATTTATGCTTTTATAACCATTATTGGTCTAGCCGTCGTATTACAGCAATCTCCGATGCTATTTAAGGGGATCAGTATTGCTGGTGCATTGTATCTCGCCTATTTAGGCTACGGTGCTTTACGCTCAAAAGGTGGGGTTGCGGCCAAGCTAGAATCGGGAGAAAGCGTTAGTATTTGGCAATCGGCGCGTGAAGGTTTTCTTATTTCACTGCTTAGCCCGAAAATTGCGATCTTCTTTATTGCACTATTTAGTCAGTTTGTTAGCGCTGGAAATGATATTTTGAGCCAATTATTGATTGTTTCCACACCTTGGCTGGTGGATGGGCTCTGGTATACACTCATCACTATCATGCTATCGCGCCCGAAAATATTGGAAAAATTAAGAACAAAGGCAAAAATAATCGACCAATTATCCGGTGTGGTATTAATTGCACTGGCGATACGAGTGCTATGGATGCTATAGACAAAGCCTCAATATTCATAATGATGGATATTGAGGCTTTGATATCTGTTTAGTACATTTAGCCAGCGGATTGGTTGGCTAAATCAACGACATTATCAGGGATTTGGTCTAACTTATTGTCTTTTACCCAATCGGCAAGGTTATCAGCCCCTCCGACATATTGACCATTGAGCCAAATTTGCGGAACCGTCACAGGGGTCTTCTCACCAATAATGGCTTTGACTTCTGGGATCATGCGATAAAGTGCAGCGCTGTCTTTAACCACATCGAAATATTGATAATCTACGCCAGCCTCATCGAGCATTGCCTTAGCTTTCACACAATAAGGGCAAGTGGCTTTACCATAGACAATATTGCCTTTTAAGGTATCGTGCTTAGTCCACTCTTTTACTACCGATTGAACCAAAACACCGCGATTTAATGCTTCACCTTGGCTAATAACTTTGCCTTCTACGACCAAAATAGGGGCATGCCAAGCACCCATCTTCAGCGGTTCCCACCAGTGTGATAACCAATCTTTAACTTCAAGCTCAACAGGGATGCCATTTAACTCATTCTCAAAGGTGTCTTGGAGGATATCTTTGGTTAAGGTGCATTCACCACAGGGAATGGTCACTTTGAACGGACCCCAACTTCCGCCCCAGCGGTAGAGTGTCATCTTGATTGTTTTTGGTGATGTAGAATGAGACATAGCAGTATCCTTATATTTATCGCTTATAGATAATAAGAACGAAGTCCTTTGGTATATCTTTCAGTGTAATCGTTTTTTTTATAAATAGACGAGAAATAGAGAGATTATTTATTGAGTAGAACTTAGGAGTGAATAGTATTTAGGAATGCAGTGTACAAAAACCAAAAAAACCGAGTGATGAGATCTCTCGGTTTGAATCATGGACAATATTTAACTAGAGGTTCAACGATTAGAAATCGTAACGAGCACCTAGACGAACAGTCGTGTCTTCGTCGCCAAGTTGGTCGAACTCAATAGCAGTGTAGATACGGAAGCTCTTAGCAAAATCGTAACGAGCGCCTAGCTCAAAGAAATCCGTAGTATCTGTTTTACCATCTGCAAATTCAGCATCAGCTAGACCATAAAGTGCTGTAATACGGAATTGGCTAGTAATTTTGTACTGAGCTGCTAATTCTAGTGAAGTGAAATCTGTTAATTCATAATCGTCATTTGCATTTTCAGAGAACGTCTCACCGAAAGAGTAAGAAGCGGCAATGTATAGGTTATCAATAGAGTAACCTACAGCACCAAGAAATTGATTCTGTTCATCATCAGCAGAGTAAGCTAGACCGATATCAAGACCAAATGGCATTGCGTAAAGACCAGAGATACCGTAACCGTCAGCGTCTTTCTCATCGCTTGCTAGGTAAGAAACTTCTAGAGATAGGTCAGCAAAGTTGCCGCGGTAGGCAAAAGTACCATCTTGCTTATCAGAGCCGGCAGCAATTACTTGTTGGCCACCAGAGAATTCAGTGATATCCGTCATGTCAGAAATTTGAACAGCAGCTGTGTTCTGTTTACCTGCAGAGAATGCACCAACGTTTGTGTCAAGACCAGCGTAGATGTAACGGTTAGAGAACTCTTTAGAACCAGAAGAGTGCTCAGCTTCGTAGAAACCAAATGCAGAAAGACCATCAGCGATTTGTGTCGTACCGCCAACGTTTAGACGAGAGCGAGTTTTATCTGCCATAGTGCCGTCAGAAGCATCACCGAAATCACCACGGAATTCAACACGACCACCAATTTTTAACTCAGTACCGTCATTGCTATAAACCGTTGCAGCAAGAGATGAGCCAGATACTAGAGCGGCTAGAATTGCGGTTGAAATCACTGCTTTTTTCATTTTTCTTATATCCTAATTTAATTCAAAAATGTGAGCTTCATGCTCTTTGTTTGCTTGAGATATAAGTTAACCGAGTTAAATGACGGATTCGTGGCTGTTTTGTGACACTTACGTGTTGATTATATTTCAGTTTTATTTAACTAAAACAGAAAGATGTGATCTATATAGTATTGTTATTCGAGCTTGGAAACATATATATGGTAACCATTGAATTTGTCTACTCATAGAAAGAATGAGATAAAAAGGGAAGAAAGTGGTGATAGTGCGAGAGGAGAGGGAAGTGCTCCCTATTCAAAGAAAAGATAAAAGTGGGACAGCATAATAATAGATAGGTATGTTTTCTTTTTTGCTTATCCTATGAATAGAGAATAGAGAATAGAGAATAGAGAATAGAGAATAGAGAATAGAGAATAGATATTCAATGAAATTGTTCACCTGTCGCTCATTTGTGATGTAAATAAAAATTTACAATAAACGACATGCATATCAAATTATCTGATTGTAATTTAACCACTTTAACCGGTAATTATTTTATTAATGCCAATTTAATGCATTTATATGTATTTTACAGTGTTTTGTTCTATCAATTAACTAAAAATAAAGCTAAATGAGATGGTTTTTATAAGATTTATAAAAATATAAGCATCTGATTATTATGGTTTAATGTTTTTATATTGCGTTTTTGTGATGTTTTATATTTTTTTATGCAACTTTTTCGACTTAGTGGATTACAGTTTGAATCACTTGTTAAGCAGGCGTGACAACACAACTTTTTAGGTATGCCGTTTCGTTATGGTCTCTATCTTTTATTAGCAACTCATTGTTTGATTTGCCACCTTGTTTAATAGCACACACAACACCGCTCTATTATGGATAATATAATGAACAAGAATTTATTAGCTCTAGCTATTTCTGCAGCTGCATTTGGTACTCAAGTTTCTGCTGTTGAACTTTACAACCAAGACGGCAACACTTTCTCTATTGGTGGTCACCTAACTGGCGCACTAACTGCTTCTGAAAGCGCAGATGCTTCAGTTACTGCTGTTTCTCCACGTGTGAACATCAATGCTACGCACCAAGTAAACGACCAAATCACAGTTGATACTCGCGCAGAGTGGAGCATCAACATGCTAGAGGGCGGCGATAACGCACTATCTACTCGTCTAGGTTACGTTGGCGCTACTCATGAAGATCTAGGTCGCGTTGTTGTTGGTACTCAGTGGGCACCTTACTACAATGCAGCTGGTGTTGCCGATCTACCAATCGCTTACGCTAACAACTTCATCTACGACAATGCTGGTAAACTAGGTACTGGTCGTGGCGATAAAATGGTTTCTTACAGCAATGCACAATCTTTTGGTGAAGCGGGCGAACTAGCATACGCACTTGCATGGCAAGGTGATGCTAATATTAAAGAAGATAAGACAATTGTAGAATCGTACGGTGACCGTGCTCAAATCGCACTGAACTACTACATTGCTGATTTCTCTGTAAACTACGCATTCAACACTGGTGATGTTAATTACCAAAACGTTTCTGGTGGTTCTGTTACAGCACAATCTAACCTAGTAAGTGCTTCTTACGGCTCTTACGGTCAAGAAGATAACGTATACGTTTCTGCTGTGATCGCAATGAACGACTACATGAACGTTTATTCTGATGAAGCTCTTAAAGATACAACGGGCTACGAAGCTCTAGCTGCTTACGTTGTTAACGGTGTTAACTTAAGCGTTCACTTCGAATCTGTAGTTGATAACGATAGCGATGAAACTGTATTCGCTAAAACAGCACTACAAGCTGAATACAACTTCACACCTAAGTTTGTTGGCTTTGCTGGTTACCAATTCGATCACCAAGGTTCTGGCGATTACAAAGAATCTAGCGACAACTCTTGGATGGTCGGTGGCCGTTTCTACCTATAATTGTTTGATGGTTTGAGTTAATACTCAGGCGTTAGATAATTACCGAATGCTAAAACCCACTCATAGAGTGGGTTTTTTGATCTTAACCCTGTGAATTTCATCATATTGACGTTTAATTCAGGTAAAATAGCGGCTTTGTTTTGTTAAAACCAAGGATTGGCTAATGACGGTAATTCGTGTTGATAATCGACCACTCACTCCCAGTAAAATCGTCTGTGTAGGACGTAACTATCTCGATCATATTAAAGAGCTTAATAATGCCATTCCCGATCGTATGGTGCTGTTTAATAAACCTCACACTTCTATCTCAGAGTCATTATTGGCTTATCATCAACAACCGCTGCATTATGAAGCGGAAATTTGCTTTGTCGTTGAAGGCGGGCAGTTAACTGCCGTTGGATTAGGGTTAGATCTCACTAAACGTCAATTACAAAGTGAATTAAAAGCGAAAGGGCTTCCTTGGGAGCGAGCGAAAGCGTTTGATGGTTCTGCTGTGCTAAGTCGTTTCATCACTCTTGATAACCTTGATATATCACAACTGAACTTAGAGCTATTTATTAACTGTGTCAGAGTACAATGTGGTCATATTGAACAAATGATTTACTCTCCCCAGCAGATTCTAGATGAGTTAGCCACCTATACCACACTATGCGATGGTGATGTGATCATGACAGGTACGCCAAAAGGGGTGGGTGAAGTGCATCGTGGTGATATCTTTTTAGGTCGCTTAAAGTGCGCGGATAAAACATTGATTGAGATAGAGTGGCAGGCTAAATAGTTGAATGAATGGCATTAGTGGCATTTAAGTAGCTTTATATAGCTTGATTGCTAAAGAAGATAGAGAATAACGAGTGGATTTGTTAATATCGCTAGTATATTATCCTTCGTTTTTCTCTAAGTGCTGTAGTGTTATGATCGATCTCTCCATTTTACCTGTTTATTTGACCGCCGTGGTCGCTTTACTCCTTTTACCTGGTCCAGATATGCTGCTCATTGCTAGCTCAAGCATTAGTTATGGGCGCAAAGTGGGTATTTTTGCTAGCCTTGGTAATGCGACGTCAGGAATTATCTTAACGCTATTAGCGGCATTAGGTGTTTCAGCCTTGATTGCGATGAGTCCATTGGCGTTGAAAGCATTGCACTTACTCGGCGGTGGCTACTTATTGAAAATGGGTTGGGACTGTTTACGCGCCCAGGCAGAAGAAGCGCCAGAGCTCAATGACACCTCTGCTATGGCCAGTCGATTTTATCAACGCGCCTTAATCAGTAACTTACTCAACCCAAAAGCATTAGTCTTTTTTGTGATGTTCTTGCCGCAATTTGTGTCGACCAATATAGCGGCAACCTCTGGCGAACAGATGTTAGTGCTGGGTTTAATGTTAAATGTGTTAGGTTTGTTATTTAACTTTATCCTCGTAGCGCTTGTTGGTTCTTTAGGCAAGTCACTCGTTGATAATGTTCAGTTTAGAACCTATCAACATAAATTTATGGGTGGCATTTTTGTCCTGCTTTCAATTTGGATGTTGAGCTCATTTTTCAGTTAAAACAGTACACTATAATAAAGTAGTCGGTATCGTTACGCTGATTAAAAAGCGTTGATAAACTGGCTGCTTTTATTTGTTTTTACCTTCTATTATCTTTCTTACTCACTTCCTATTTTACCTTCATCATTTTTTATACCGCTCTCTTATACGTGATCCCTTGAACATTTTGCATCCAACAACTAGCCTTTGTTAACACAAATGTAACAAAGGGTTTGCGTGGATGTGCGGAATAAAGGAGAGAGCTTTGAAAAGTTTACTACCCCTACTTTTGTCATTATTGTCCGTGAGTCATTCAGGTCCTGCACGCGCAGAAGAATTAAAACTGAATATGACCCAAGGCGTGACACAAATTAGTGAGCAGGTTTATCAACTGCATATGCTGATCTTTTATATTTGTTGCGCCATTGCCTTTGTTGTTTTCGGTGTCATGTTTTACTCCATTGTTAAGCATCGACAATCAAAAGGGGCAGTAGCCGCTCATTTTCATGAAAGTACCAAAGTTGAAATTATTTGGACGATCATCCCGATCTTAATTTTGATCGCTATGGCGATCCCAGCCACTAAGACCTTAATTGCAATGGAAGATAGCTCGCAGTCGGACCTCACCATCAAAATTACCGGGTCACAATGGAAGTGGCACTATGAGTACTTCGATCAAGAAATTGAATTTTATAGCTTGTTAGCTACTAGTTCACAGCAAATTGAGGGCGGTGAGCAAAAAGGGGCGTATTATCTATTGGAAGTTGATAATCCATTAGTCGTTCCGATTAACCGCAAAATTCGCTTCTTAATGACCTCCGATGATGTCATTCACTCTTGGTGGGTGCCGGATTTTGCCGTGAAAAAAGATACCATCCCCGGATTTATTAATGAAGCCTGGACCAAAATAGATCACCCCGGTGTCTATCGAGGCCAGTGTGCAGAGTTATGTGGGCGTGCGCATGGATTTATGCCCATCGTTGTTCAAGCTCTACCTGAAGATGAATATGATAAATGGCTCACTGATAAGAAACTTGAGCAAGCCGAAAAACAGCAGCAAGCACAAGCCGCATTATCACAATCTTTATCAATGGATGAGTTGATGCAGCGAGGGGAAAAAGTTTATTTAGAGCGCTGCGCTGTTTGTCATCAAACGAATGGTGAAGGGATTCCAGGTGCTTTTCCTGCCATTAAAGGAAGTGTTGTGGCGTTAGGTGAGCAAGACGCGCACTTAGATGTGGTGGTCAACGGACGCTCAGGTACTGCAATGCAAGCGTTTGTGAATCAACTTTCTGAAGAAGAGCTTGCTGCCGTTATTACTTATCAGAGGAATGCATGGGGTAATGAGGTTGGCGACATGATTCAAGCTGCAGATGTGAATGCATTTAAAGCGCAAAAGAATGCACAGGAAGATGAATAATGAAAAATACCGTGAGCGATAAAGAGGCACAAGCATCCGTAACGGGTGCAGATCATCAACACGCTTTACCGAGTGGATTTCGTCGTTGGGTCTTTTCAACTAACCATAAAGACATTGGGACTTTATACCTTTGGTTCAGTTTATTAATGTTTTTCACTGGTGGTGCGATGGCAATGGTGATTCGAGCTGAGTTGTTTCAGCCTGGGTTACAGCTTGTAGAGCCAGACTTTTTTAATCAAATGACCACCGTTCATGGGTTAGTCATGGTATTTGGTGCGGTGATGCCTGCTTTCACGGGGCTAGCTAACTGGATGATCCCTATGATGATTGGTGCTCCAGACATGGCACTACCGAGAATGAATAACTTAAGCTTTTGGATTCTCCCTTTTGCTTTTCTTATTCTTATTGGTTCGTTATTTACGCCAGCAGGTGGTCCAAACTTTGGCTGGACGTTTTATGCACCGCTTTCGACAACCTATGGTCCCGATAGTACGGCACTGTTTGTTTTTTCTGTGCATATTATGGGGATCAGTTCGATCATGGGGGCGATCAACGTCATTGTGACCATCTTCAATATGCGTGCGCCCGGTATGACATGGATGAAGATGCCAATGTTTGTCTGGACATGGTTAATTACCGCTTTCTTACTCATTGCGGTAATGCCCGTACTCGCTGGTGCCGTTACCATGGTGTTAACAGATAAGTACTTTGGAACCAGTTTCTTTGATGCTGCAGGTGGGGGGGATCCTGTGATGTTCCAGCATATCTTCTGGTTCTTTGGACACCCTGAAGTCTATATCATGATTTTACCTTCTTTTGGCATCATATCGGCAATTATCCCTGCATTTAGTGGCAAGAAACTCTTTGGTTATCACTCTATGGTTTATGCGACATGCAGCATTGCTTTACTGTCGTTTTTAGTTTGGGCGCACCACATGTTTACCACTGGAATGCCCGTCTTTGCTGAGCTGTTTTTCATGTATTGCACCATGTTAATTGCCGTACCTACAGGGGTTAAAGTTTTTAATTGGGTCGCAACAATGTGGCGTGGAGCTCTGACATTTGAAACGCCGATGCTGTTTGCGATTGCCTTTATTGTCCTCTTTACCATAGGTGGTCTTTCTGGTCTGATGCTGGCGATTGTACCGGCTGACTTTCAATACCATGATACTTACTTTGTGGTTGCGCACTTTCATTATGTATTAGTGACTGGAGCTGTGTTCTCTATCATGGCGGCTGCCTATTATTGGTTACCGAAGTGGACGGGTCATATGTACGATCAGAGATTGAGCTTATGGCATTTCTGGTGCTCGGTGATCTCGGTTAACATTCTCTTCTTTCCTATGCACTTTTTAGGCTTGGCAGGCATGCCTCGGCGAATTCCAGACTATGCCATCCAATTTGCCGATGTGAATCAAATCGTTTCAATCGGTGGCTTTGCATTTGGTTTGTCTCAACTGATCTTTTTATACCTAGTGATTAAGTGTGTTAAGCAGGGAGAAAAAGCCGAAGCTAAACCGTGGGATAGGGCAGAAGGTCTTGAATGGACAGTGCCAAGTCCAGCGCCTTACCATACGTTTGATACTCCTCCGAAAGTAGATTAGGTATCAGTATGGATAAATTTAGCCCACTCTCTGATAAAGAGAAAAAATCGCACCGATCCTTAACACGTTGGTTATGCTTGCTTGTGGTGTTGATGTTTGGCTTTGGCTTCGCACTTGTGCCTCTGTATGACATTATGTGCGATGCATTAGGTATTAATGGTAAGACCAATTCACAAGCCGTTGTATTACCTGATGCATTGACCGTTGATACCTCAAGGACGGTGAAGGTCGAATTCATGGCCCATATCACACCTAACTTGCCATGGCGGTTTGAACCCGAAGTGACCACGATGAATGTCCATCCTGGAGAGGTTATTCGTACGGCTTATATTGCTAAAAACCTTTCTACACAAGCGTTAGTGGGTCAAGCTGTGCCTTCGGTTTCTCCCGGATTAGCGGCGAGTCATTTTAATAAAATAGAGTGCTTTTGTTTTAATCAGCAGCCCCTAACCGCAAATGGGCAAGCTGAAATGCCGTTGATTTTTTATATTGAGCCTAACCTCCCTGATTCCATCCAAACACTGACTCTCTCTTATACTTTGTACAATATTACAGAGTCAGTTAACCACAAAGAAGAAGTGACAAATCTACCTTCAACACCTGCAATTACGTTGAATAAGAATCGATCGAATAAGGAAAATAACCATGAGTGAAAAGCCTGAACGATATTTTGTTCCAAGTGATAGTCATTGGCCTATTATTGGTGCCGTTGCTCTGTTTCTTATCGCTGTAGGTGCGGGTGTCACCGTGCAATATTTAGAAAGTGGTGGCATGGGTAGCAGTGTAGGGAAAGTGACTTTAGGGCTAGGGTTTGTCGTTCTACTTTATATGCTTTCTGGCTGGTTAAGTAATGTGGTTACAGAGTCATTAGCAGGACTGTATTCAGAACAAATTTCCCGCTCTTTTCGCCACGGTATGAGCTGGTTTATTTTTTCAGAAGTGATGTTTTTTGGTGCTTTTTTCGGTGCTTTATTTTATGTCAGAATGTTTGCTGTACCTTGGCTTGGTGGTGCTGATAATAATGTGATGACACATGAAGTACTATGGCCTAGTTTTGAGGCAATTTGGCCACTAACTTTAACGCCAGATGGTACTTCAACTCAAGCAATGTCATGGATTGGATTACCGTTAAAAAATACCATGATTTTACTGCTCTCATCGGTCACCTTACATTTTGCGCATATTAGCCTAGAAAAGAATAAGCGTATTGCTCTCATTGTATGGCTAGAGATCACTATTATTCTTGCGCTGTTTTTTCTATATTTCCAAGCAGAAGAGTATATCCATGCGTATCAAGAAATGGGCTTAACCCTCCAGTCTGGCATTTACGGTAATACTTTCTTTATGCTGACGGGCTTTCATGGTTTGCATGTGGCACTAGGGACACTTTTTTTGATGGTGTTATTAGCGCGCATTGCCTATGACCACTTCTCCCCGAGTAACCACTTTGCTTTCCAAGCAGGTAGTTGGTATTGGCACTTTGTCGATGTGGTATGGCTCTGCCTGTTCCTGTTTGTCTATGTTATTTAACGCGATGTTCAGTTTATTCTTGGCGTTATTTTCTAGGTTTCGCTAGTAGGGGCGCGGGTTAGGCGTTATCCAACCCATTAAAAGAGCAATAAAAACAAGACTGATAATAAGGGTAGAGAAGAGTAGTCGTTTGCCTAAAAAATGTGTCATGGATTTACCGTCGGAATTGGTCGACATCATTTGAAATAGCGCCCTTACAAGGTTGAACATGATAAAGAGCACAAATAAAACTAATGCGCATTTAAAGAGGAATATAAGCGCCATAATGACTCCTAAAGGTGAGGTTGATAGGTGGCAATATTTTAAAAATGGCCTTGGTATCCTCTTAACTGTGGTGTTATTTGCAGCATTGGTCAACTTAGGTCTATGGCAAATGGAGCGTGGTGATGAAAAGCAGGCCATTGAAACAGCATTAAGCCAGCGTAATCAACAACCTTATCAGCCATTAGGGTCTATTATTAATTTAGGTTCTGAACTGTCAGGTAATGCAGTAAAGCGTGGGGAAGATTGGTTTAATATCATGGGGCGAAAAGTCTCCACGACAACGGTGAAATACGATGATCAGCAAGGGCAATCACTTTATCTTTTAGATAATCAAATTTATGCAGGTCAAGTGGGTTACCTTGCCTATCAGTTAACAATAGTCACTATAAAATCAATTCAATATGGCTTATTGGTTGAATTGGGGTTTATAGTTGCGGGCAAAGATCGACGTGTGCTGCCATTGGTACAAGAGGTGGATTTATCAACGCTTACTGGCAAGTTGTACGCGAGATTAGAGAACCCAATGAGCCATGATTTGATGTTAGAACAAACGGCACCGTTACGAATACAAAACCTAAACACAGTGCAATTATCCGACTATTTAGATCTCAATATATTACCGGTGTATTTACAGCCAGATAACCTAGTTGATCCCTTGTATCCATTACCAGAAAAAGCTTTACCGATGACAGCAAACAAGCATTATGGCTATGCTTTCCAGTGGTTCACTATGGCCGTTGTCTTTTTGGTTTTGGTGGTGATATTGATAGGAAAAATCATCAAAGGGCGCAGTCATTCAAGGAGCTAAAATGGAAAAAAAGGTATGGAGAGGGCGAGCAATACTGTGTCTCTTAGTATTAATATTTGCTTTACCTGCACTGATTGCCAAGGTTATTTTAGATAATCAGTGGTATCAATCTGGCGTGACAAATAAAGGTCAACTGATTGAGCCTACGGTGAGTTATCACTCTTTAGGGATGAGTAACCCAAGAGAGGAGCAAAGTTGGCAAGTGGCTTATGTTTTACCTTCATCGTGTCAGCAATTTTGTCAGCAGCAAATTCACCTGTTAGCTCAGAGTATTACCGCTTTGGGGCAGTATCAGCAACGCGTTGATCTTGTACTGTTTACCCGTGAAGAAAATAGCCTTTATCCGGCTTTATCGAGTTACGCTCCCCCTGTTTTTATCGACTCTCCTTTATTTTCTCAGCAGGTAAAGCCTTTTGAGTCGGTCATTATTGATCCGCTTGGTCAACTAGTGATGCGTTACCCTAAAGTGAGTGAGGATATATTAGTTAAACAAAGTAAGGGGCTACTATCCGATCTGCGTAAATTAATTAAGCTTTCTCGAGTGGGGTAGAAGTATGTCATCAGATTCTATTGGTCGAATTAAAACCTTAACCAAGTATACAATTCTGTTAACCATTACGGTCATTATGTTGGGGGCTTATACTCGTTTATCTGACGCTGGGCTTGGTTGTCCTGACTGGCCTGGGTGTTATGGGCAATTAGTCGTGCCAACTCAAGAAGCGCAAATTAATCAAGCGATGCGCCTATTCCCTAATCACACTATAGAACCGAATAAAGCCTGGTTGGAGATGATACATAGGTATGTTGCTGGTGCTCTAGGGCTGTGTGTTTTTGCGATTGCGCTGATGTGTCTGTTTACCCGCCAAGTACCTAAAAAATTGCCACTGTTTTTACTGATATTAGTGATAGGTCAGGCGATGTTAGGGATGTGGACGGTCACCATGAAATTAATGCCGATTGTGGTGATGGGGCATTTACTTGGTGGCTTTAGCTTATTATCGCTATTGGTACTTTTATATCAGCGGCTTAATTTTCAAGCGCAACCTTTTAGTCAAATACGGCGAGCAAGCTTAGTGCGTTTTGTTGCCGCGCTCGCCCTGTGTGTTTTGATTATACAGGTCATGTTAGGAGGGTGGACATCGGCTAACTACGCCGCGTTAATGTGTACCGCACTGCCTTTTTGTGAAGGTGATTGGCAGCAATACCTCGATTTTTCTAACGCATTTCAATGGTCGCATCAAAATATCGAAAGTTATGAATTTGGCGTTTTAGACTATCCAGCAAGAATGACGATCCACGTCAGTCATCGAGTGGGTGCGCTGGTTACGGCGTGTATTGTCATGCTGCTTGCCGCTCAATTATTACTGCAAGATAACGTACGCCTGAAAAGGGTCGCAATCGGACTGATATTTCTTTTAGGTATTCAAATTCTGCTAGGTATCAGTAATGTGGTTTTCCAACTGCCTCTAGCTATTGCCGTTTTACATAATATTGGTGCTGCTCTGTTGTTAGCTAATCTTGTTTATACCAACTATATCGTTTGGCAATTTCGCCCCGAACTATGCACGAAAGGAGTTTATACATGAGTAAACTAGTATCTTGTACTGACAATGCTTCTTTGTCGTCAACGTGGCGTATTTATTTGACTTTGACCAAGCCAAAAGTGGTTGCGCTTATGTTGTTAACGGCGTTAGTGGGCATGTGCCTAGCGACGCCGGGTGCACTCCCTTGGCAGGCAAGTATATTAGGGTTAAGCGGAATAGGCTTGATGGCAGCATCCGCAGCAGCATTTAACCATCTCATTGATCGTCGCATTGATGGCATTATGGCAAGAACCTATCGCAGACCACTGCCATCGGGTGATGTACAAGCGATGCGAGTGTTTTGGTTTGCTTCAAGTATCGGTATTTTAGGGTTCGCTATTTTATATATGTGGGTTAATGCACTGACGGCTTGGTTAACGCTGGCAAGTTTAATGGGCTATGCGGTGGTGTATACCTTATATTTAAAGCGTGCTACGCCACAAAATATTGTTATTGCCGGTATTGCTGGAGCGATGCCACCTCTGCTTGGTTGGACCGCTGTGACTAATGAGTTGCACTCCTATGCATGGTTACTCGTGATGATCATTTTTATTTGGACTCCACCTCACTTTTGGGCGTTGGCGATTCACCGTAAAGATGATTATGCAAAAGCCGATATTCCTATGCTGCCGGTAACACATGGCGTTGAGTACACCAAAACCTCTATTCTGCTTTACACCATACTGCTAGCGATTGTGTGTATCTTGCCTGTTCTTGTTGGTATGAGCGGTTTAATTTATCTCTTATCTGCTATCGTATTAAGCTTTGGCTTTATTGTTCATGCGTGGCGATTAAAGTACTCAGCACAAGAAAATAGCGCAATCGAAACATTCAAATTTTCAATCTACCACTTGATGCTGTTGTTTATGGCTTTGCTGGTGGATCATTATGTTATCGTAACTTAATGGTGACTTAAGCGCTTAAACAAAGAAAGCCACTTTTGAACATCAAAGGTGGCTTTTGTGGTTTTTATGCTAGCTATGATAGCGGGATTACATTAACCATTTCCACCAAATGAAAATAGCTAAGAAACCGAATAAATAAGTAAGACCAACCAAAGAGAGTGCTTTTAATTTCGTTCCCATTTGTAGCGATGCCGGAAGCGAGGTTTTAGTGACTAGAATATAGTTCAATAAAGCAAATACTGGTGTGGTTACAAAGGCCATAATCATTGCAAAATTCAACATTGGCATCAAAGATGAAGTAAAAAAGGCAATAATCGAAATAGCGAGCACTGACGTTATAATCACCCACGCTTGGTAGTATTTCGGTTGCTCTAAGGGTTTTTTCTGTAATAACAATTGAGCTTCGGCAACAGCACGAGAATAACCATCAATAACCGTAATGGTACTACCAAAAATACAGAAGAAAGCGATAACAGCAATAAGGTAACGTGACCATTCACCAATGGTTGAAGCATAGATGCTGATCAATTGGTGAGTAAAGCCAGTACCTGATGCGGCTAACTCTGTACCTGAACCATGTAATACCAATGAACCCAGAGCTAAGAAGACAATCGCTAACAATGCCGTAGCAATATACCCGACATTAAAATCAAATAAAGCAGATTGAGCCGTGACGACTTGCTTTTTTTTCTGACTTTTTAGCCACATTGACGTCAAACATGAGATTTCAATGGGTGCCGGCATCCAACCCATAGTTACCACCACAAATCCGATCGCCGCTAGAGACCATACCGAAGGTGCTTGGTAATCAGCAGGTGCAACACTACCATTAGAAAATGCGATAGTAACCGCAATTAAGGTAGTTACCGTTAATACTGCCATGATGGTTTTTGCTAACGAATCTAACGCTTTATAGTGACCAGCAAACAGAATAGTGATGCATGTAGCTAAAACGATAAATGATAAAGCGGTCAGTGATAGGTCAAAGGGTAAGAAGTAGCCTAATAAACTCGCACTAAAAATCAGTAGCGCAGCACTGTTCACAACCCCTGAAATAGCGCTTAATAGGGTGAATACCCACAAATAAGGCTTACCTAACTTATCATAACCTTGAATTAAACTTTCACCTGTCCCCATTGTGTATTGAACGCTGGCTCTAAAAAAAGGGTATTTCAATAAATTAACCACAAGGATCAGCGCGAGTAATTGCCAACCATAAATGGCGCCTGCTTTTGTTGAAGCGACAAGGTGAGAGCCACCAACAGCTGCCGCTGCCATCATAATACCAGGACCTAATGAACCAATGATATGCTTAATACCTAATGTCGGTTTTTCGGGGCTTTGCTGTAACGAGTTTTCCATATTCAATCCTTGCTTAGGTATAGTTTTAGCGACTTGAAAGCTATTTTTGATTCAAATGAGTACTTTTCTATTCTTGGTCTATTTCCGCAGGTTTTTAACATGGACGCAATAGCTAAAAAATGGTCACACATGACTAATAAATTATTATTCTGCCTATAAGGTTTAAATTGAATTTTTATGCTATTTGTTACTTTTATTACATAAGGTATTTACTGCAAAGTTATCAAAAAAAAGTGCGAGTTAATTTTAACTAAGCTACCATTAGCCTCTTTTTATAGTAAATATGGATATTATGGCAGTGCAGCAACGCGTTATACTTCTTTTGACTCTCAGTTTAATGAGTTTCATTCCCACTTTATCTTATGCTGCCGAGCCGAACTGGTTGCGATCTTTCATCACTAATGAGCACCTATCGTTAAACGAGATTAAGCAGCAAGCGGATTTGTTTGACTGTGGACTTGAAGATGAGGATATACAATTTTGTAGTGATGAAGTTAACTACTATACAACAGCGGTATTTGCTCAGTTATGGGTAGAGAATAATAGCGTTAATGAGCTTATGTTGACTCGAGACTTTTCTATGACAAGTTATTCGAACTTACAGTTGAGTTTGCGCAGAGATGGCTACCAGATAGAAACGGTTACCATGAATGGTCATCTATTTGATGTAAAAGATAAATTGTCAAAAAATACAATAATGGATGTAGATAAAGAATTGATTATATTTTTAAACTCTCAACCGATAACACAAGAAAAAAGGCTGACTTGGTCTAAAAAGTTCAAAAACAAAGATGAAGTATTAATCGGCAAGGTTATCTTTGAGAGTAATAAGGACGGTATTACGCTGCATTTTATTCATTCTGCTAAGAGATAAGAGATAAGAGATAAGAGATAAGAGATAAGAGATAAGAGATAAACCAGCAGATTAGACCTGCTGGTTATGATCACAATGAAATGGTCTTTATTCTGTTCTATCTGCTAGGTAAGAAGCATAATCAGGAATTTCAATCACGCATTCTTGCTTTATTAAAGAAGACGCAAATAGGAAGTTAGCCGTTGCTCGGTTGGTTGCAACTGGAATATTCCATACGCTTACGATACGTAGTAATGCTTTTACATCAGGGTCATGTGGAACCGCATTCAGTGGATCCCAGAAGAAAACAAGAATATCAATTTTCCCTTCACAAATAAGCGCACCTAATTGTTGGTCTCCGCCCATTGGACCGCTCAGTAGGTTTTTAATCGCAAGACCTGTTTTTTTGCTAAGCATCGTTCCAGTCGTACCTGTTGCATAAAGAAAGTGGCTTTGTAGCTTTTCTTTATTTTCTTCAACCCAGCGCAGTAGTTCTGGCTTATGGTGATCGTGAGCAACAAGTGCGATATTTTTATTAGCAGGCATGGTGCGAGTTGTTTTTTTCATTCTGACGTTCCTAGTGCAGAGCATTCTTTATGGGGAATGCTAATTATTTCATTTAATTTCAGTTATTAATAACACGATGGCTGATTTTTTCAATCGTACTCACATTAAAAATAGGTCGATAGCCCGAGGGTGATAAAGAATTGGTGATGATGTTTTTTTCCAGTGTTGTCGGCGTTAATGATTTAACCTCTAATGTGATTGGGTTTTGATACGTTTCATTGCGTAAATAATGCGCAGCTTGAATGATGGCTAAGCGACCTTGCTTGACCATTTGATCGCTGGGCGCAAATTCCACCTTATTACGCAGTAGACCTCGGTAAACACCGTGACTGAAGTAGGTCGCAACTAAGCCGATATCAGCAGATTTTTTTGCGGTGCGTAATTCACTAATTGCCACCTCAATAGCAACCGCCCCTCCAACGACATACTTTAAGTCTGGCAAGTGGATAAATTCTTGTAAAATATTACGTTGTAGCTCTTTATCATTATCAGCCCATTGGCTTTGTATCACCTTGATATCACTGTTTTTGATTGCATCATGAAAACCTTGAATGGTTGGTTTAGTACCACCACTTGATTGCGGTCCAGGTAATAAAACAATATTGGTTATGCCACTGCCTTTTGGGTGCCTGTCAGCTAAATATTGTCCAGATTTAAAACCCATTAAATACCAATCAACACCAATAACGCCTTTAAGTTGCTGGATACTTTCACCAGCGAGTTCTAAATCATTAACGGCAGAAAATAGCGGTATATCACCAATGAGTTCTGACAGTTGATCATTATAAAGCTGTGGGTCAACGGTACCTAAAATAATGGCATCAGCTTGCCACTGTCGGCATAGCTTAAGTTGCTTTATTTGCTTATCTTTATTTGGGTAGCCACCTGCTTCGAGTACTCGTAGTTCTACGCCTTGTTGCTTAGCTTCCGATACCATTCCATAATTAACGGATAACCAATAAGAATCTTTCAAGTGTGGATAGAGAGCGCAAATTTTAGCGGGTGCTTTTTTTATGACATAAGGGCTTTTTATGACATAGGGATTAGCGATTACATGCGGGCTCTCTGTGGCGTATGCAGAAGAGAAAAGTGAACCAACACTTTGCCATAAACAAAGAGAGAGTAGTGTTGTACGTACTAGCAAAGCTGTGAGATTTGACATGAAACCCATTAAATTAATCAGTAAACACTGCAAAATATAGCGTATTCTTGCTGGGTTAAGAAGCTTAGTACGTATTGAACAGGTATTTAAGGTGAACCTTCATGTTATTAGCAACCGCAAGTATTGGTCGCAAACTTCTGCTTTCCTTTTTGGTTATGGCTGTTTTAGTGCTCTTGTCAGCCGTTATTGGTGTATCAGGTTTTTCATTTGTGGCTAAGACGGAAAGTAATGTTGTCAACTCTGCGTTACCTGCAATGATAGAAGCTCGCCAGGTATCAGAACTAAGTTCTCGAATCATCTCCTCAGTACAGACTTTAAGTAACGTTAAGACAGAAGAGCAAAGACAAGCGTCAGGCAAAGATCTATTTAATAAACTCAATGCGTTATTAACCCATATACAAGCATTAGGTTCAGATTCTTTTGATGAAAATCTACTAAATAGCTTAGAAAGTACGGTGCAGCAAGTTATTGATAATATAGCGGAATTAGGGTTAGGTGTTGAAAGTAAATTGATGCTCGAGAACCGTGTTTATTCGCAAGTCGAAGCGATGCGTACGTTTAGTGTCGAACTTGAGCAATTAACGCGTACTCAAGTTTTAAATACCAGTACGATTGCCGTTGCCAATATCACTCATATTTATGACTTATTAGAAGAAAATAACATTGAGGACTCTTATCAAGCACTGGATGCTCTGATTGAAGTAGATCTTGATTTATCCGATCGTCTGCATGAATTGCACCTATTAGCATTTAAGATCTTGAATATTATCGAAGAAGCGAAAACGGTGACGGATTTAGATCGTATCAAGCAGCTAGAAGCGAATTTTTCGAGTAACTTAACCATTATGTCTCGCCGTATTCACTCTGTTGAAGATCCCACGCGATCGCAACAAATGACTGCATTATTAGCAGAACTAGACCAGCGTCAGAATTTATTTGATCTCTTACGACAAAGAGTGAATAACAGCCTTCAATCGCAATCATTGATGCAAAAAACATTGAGTTTATTTGCGCAACTCAATAGAACCGTAACGCAATTAATTGAATCATCGAACCAGTCGACCAATAAAGCGGTGAATGAACTAAGTACAACGCTTAATTATGCGCAGTGGTCTCTAGGGGTTATCTCGATTATTGGCTTACTCATTACTGCTTTTATTATCTGGAAGGTGGTATACCTTTCTGTGGTCAAACGCTTAACCGAGTATTCACACGCACTGTTGGCGGTGGCTGGTGGCGATCTATCTATCAATATTAATGCTAAAGGTCATGATGAGTTAGCGAATATGGGGCGAGCGATTATGACAGCGAGAAATACCGCTCGATCGCTTAAAGTGGTCGCTGAAAGGGAAGCGCAAGCCAAGTCGGAATTAGAAATGCATAAAGGGCAGTTAGAAGAGCTCGTTGCAGAGCGGACACATCAATTGCAACTGACGAATCAGCGTTTAAATATTGAAGTTGAAAACCATGCTAAGGCACAGTTAGAAGCTGAACAAGCAAACCGTGCAAAATCTGCCTTTCTTGCCACAATGAGCCATGAAATTCGCACCCCAATGAATGGGGTATTAGGAACAGCAAGGCTTCTTCAAGAGAGTGGGCTTGATGAGCAGCAAAATCAGTATGCTGAGATCATCAATCGCAGTGGTAAAAATTTATTAGCGATACTTAATGATGTATTAGATTATTCAAAAATTGAAGCTGGACACATTGAAATTCGAACTTTGCCTTTTGATTTAGCCACGCGAGTCGCTGATAGTTTTGAGCTTATGCAGGGGCGCGCAAACGAGAAAAGTATTGAGCTCAATTACTTTATTGAAAGTGATGTTAATCCACACTGCTTAGGTGATGGTGTTCGGCTTTCGCAGGTACTTAATAACTTGATTAGTAATGCGATAAAGTTCACTGAACAGGGCAGTATTGATCTCTATGTCAGTTTAGATACCCGCTTTCAAGAAAATGTTGAACAAGGTGCGACTCAGCAGGTGTTATTTGAAGTATCTGATACAGGTATAGGGCTTGATGAACAAGAGTTAGGCTGCATATTTGATGCGTTTATTCAAGCGGTTGGAGGGATAAACTCAACAGGAGGTACAGGGTTAGGTCTCGCTATTTGCCAGCATATTATTGAGGCTCTAGGCGGTGAAATTGGTGTTGATTCTGTTAAACATGAAGGTAGCCGATTTTGGTTTTCTGTGCCATTACAGCAATCACAGGAAGTATCAGATGTCATAGTAATGGCATTACCTAAAGCAGAAAAAAGCAAATATCGAGCGAAGGTTTTGTTAGTTGAAGACAACCCAATTAATAGTCTTGTTGCTGAAGGTTTTTTGCAGAATTTAAATCATCAGACTGTGATCGCTGAGAATATTGATCAGGCTCTACATCTCTTCTCTCAACAGGACTTTGATATAGCCCTATTGGACATCCACCTACCTGATGGCAGTGGTATTGATTTATTGCATCAGTTGAAAGCACAAGAGGAAGCGCGAGGTGTGTCCGTTGTCACGCCTATGATTGCAGTATCGGCACATGTTTTTGCTGAGGATGTTCAGCGATATTTAGCGATGGGCTTTGATGGATTTTTACCTAAACCGTTAGAGAAAGAGGCATTAGATGATCAGATTCAAGCGGCATTAAAAGAGAGAGTTCATTTAGGTAAAGCACTACAGCTCGATCAAAATCTTCCCAGCAAGGCAGGCAATGAACTTAATCAACTGAAATCCTTGACTAAACCGACAGGAAGAACCGTGCCCTCCATTGATGAAAAATGGATTAACCCCGATGTTATTCGCCAAGATGTAAAAATATTAGGCATTGAAAAAGTAAGTTTTATCGTCGATCTATTTGTACAAACTAGCCAAGAGATTGAGTTGCAATTAAAGCAAGCTGAGGAGGAGAAGGCTGCCGATACCATTGTCGAATTAGCTCACAAATTAAAAGGATCGGCAGGAAGTTTGGGGTTAAATTACCTATCTGAACTCTGTTTTGATCTGGAAGTTGCTGTTGATCCTTTAGCTCACTTAACTCAATCAAAAGAGGCACTATCTAATGCTATTATTGACTCAAGTGAGCAACTTAAGGACTTATTAACCCAGCTACCTTAAAGTCGGTTAACGGTTCTCAAAACGGTTGTAATCAAGTAGACCAGCTTCAATAGGTTGGTCATTTTGATACCATTGATGGACTCGGTCACTAAAAGACCAGAAATCACTATCACTTCGGCGCACAGCAAAGGCATCTAAAATATCAATGTAATCTTGCTCCGTCGCTAGTTTTTCTAGCATGACGACAAGTTTAGCAATGTCTTTTTCTTGTACCTGTAAAAAGGCTTCTGGGTAACTACCGACAACGCCTCTGACAATAGTTAGGTCATCATTTTGGTAGTCTCTATTTTTATCTTCACTAAACAAACTCGATATATTGCTATGAGCATTGTTATGCAAAATAGTAAATAATTGCTCAGTACCCGATTCAGGCTTGATCATCATAATGATATTTTGTGGTACATGAATTAATCCCGTACCTTTTATCTTATCTATCTGTTTTAAAAGCGCTTCATTATTTTCACTTAAACCTGTATTGGTGATGCGATAGCGATGGTTGAGCACTGGTTGTACCTTCGCTTTTAACTGATCGAGCAATTCAGATTTCGGATCATTGGTTTTGTATATCACTTGTGTTGGCTGATTAAACGGTTCAACGTTACGCTGCAGAAATTGACTCAGCTGTGGGTGTTGATTTTGGTACCAGCTTGAGTGCTCTTTATGGCGTATGTCTTTTGGTAATAGCGATAAGAAATTACTCTCTCCCTCTAAGCGTAAAAAGTCCATAAACATCCGTGTGACCAACTGGTGTCCAAAGTTGCCATAAACATCAAAGCCAGCCACAAGTAGGTAATGGATGCGTTCAAGTAGGGCGTAGTCTAGAACCCATGCCGTTTTTGGTTTTTCCCCCACCAAGCCTTGAACAACAGATGCGCTGTCAAAGTGCCTAAAAATAGTTAAAGCAGCATTTGGATTGGTACCATTGCCTGTCCATATTAAGTTCGTATCTAAATTTGCACCATTTTTAAACTCTTGATTAGTAAACTCAGATTTAGCTTCTAAGTAGCGTCCTTGTTGGCGAGAATAGCGCGCCCATGTTGTTATGGGTAACACATTACTTTTTAATTCGCCTGGTAACTTAAGGTTATCGGCTTGTGATTGATAAAAGGCACTGACCTCTGGTATATCCGTTTTATCTGGATCAAGAAAGAATACCCAAAAGCGATCATTGATAACATTGAGTGCCAATTGACCGCGACAAACAGGACCCTTGATATAAGCCATCACTGTATTTTGGGCATTATCGAGCATGAATTTAAAACGTGATTTAACCGGAAGATCAATGAATGCGGTCATCGGATTAGCTGAAACATGCACGTTATAACTTGGTAGTGCCGTTACCTCATACGTTTCTTTTATAAACCATTGATTCCAGTTACTTAGTATGGTTTGGTTTAGTGCAAAAGGCATATGGGTCTTATCAACAATTGTGCCTAGCTCTGGAATTAAACGGTAGTAAACACGCTCAACATTAGGGTCATCATAAGGTCGGCGTGTTGCAATTCTTTTAACGGGCTCACCAGGGGGGGTTACAGAGCGAACTAATGCGAAAAAGCGCGGTGTTTTATTATTGTTGTTGGTGAGTTCCGAAAAATAGAGATGAGAAAGAAAGAGGTGTTCATAGATGTAGCGCGAGGCTAACTGGTTTTTTAGTGCGTCTTGATTTAAAAAGCTTTCAAACAAGGCAATATTACTTGTTTCATTCGTTGTTAATGGCTGAGGCGTATTCATTTTTGCCCCAGTTTGCAGCCAATTCATGAGCGTTGCATACTCTTGGTCCGCCAGATTTGGCATCCCATAGGGCATTCCCCAAGTTGGGTAGTCTTTTTCATATTGATCATATTCATCCATGGTTGGACATTGCTGAACACGATCAATTGCAAAATCAAAACCTTCTAGCTGAACTTGATCTGGAAGAGGATGGTTCTTCTTCTGCATTAATAAACGTGCAATTAACCCTGCCTCAATATTGGCTTGGGGTGTTTGGTCGCGTTCATTTAAAACAGGATAGAAACCAGATTGCCGCCACTCTTCAGTTAGTTGAGCATCTTCAAATAGTCGTGTTGGCGCTGTCGCGGTTAGTCGTGTTCCTTGGTAAATCCTATTTTTACTTGCCCCACGATCAATACCGTCAGGCGAGGACATTTTTAGTTGGCAGGGCGCATCGTAGCAAGCATGGCAAACGACGCAGCGCTTATCAATGATGGGCTTTACTTCATTGAGGAAATGACTTGCTGCTGCAGTTGAAGGCGTTGCTTGCCTTTCTCGAACTTGCTCTTTGCCGAAAAGTTGATCGTAATTTAAGCCAGCATAAGTGGCACAACCAGAAAAGAGAACGATGAATACGAGTAGAAGACGTTGTTTTAAAATCATAATGCAGCCTTTTAAGAGTTATTCTGGAATTAAAGCAAAGATGTAACATTTCGCAATTAATGTTGACCTTTTTGTTAGTCAATGTTGCTCATTTCGATGTATTTATATCATGTATTTTAGGTTGTAAACTTTCAATAAATATAAGATCTTATGATTATTTTTTACAATTGGAGCTTATTTGTTGTAACATACCTTAACATTGGCGCTGGTTGCTTAGTGCGCTACATGTGAAAAATACTTGTTGAAATTATACATAAGTTAATGAATTAATAAGGATATTAATATGCGTAACCTTGTATCATCATCACTAATACTTGCCTGTTCATCTTTTGCTATGAACGCCTCTGCAAGCGAGTGTGGAACGGTCACTATTGCTGATATGAATTGGAACTCAGCCACTTTGATCGCCAATATTGACCGCTTTATACTCGAACACGGCTTTGATTGCGATGCCGAACTGGTTCCTGGCGATACTATGCCGACAGGGACTTCAATGGTTGAAAAAGGTCAGCCAGATCTTGCTCCTGAATTTTGGAGTAATTCAATGAAAGAAGCACTCGATAAGGGTGTGGCAGAAGGGCGTATCCGTTATGCTGGAAAGACCTTATCTGAAGGTGGAGAAGAGGGTTTTTGGGTTCCAGCTTATATGGTTGAAAAAGATCCGTCTTTAGCCACAATTGAAGGTATTAAAGCAAACGCTAAGCTATTTACACATCCAGAAGACCCATCTAAGTCAGCATTTATGGGTTGCCCAGCGGGTTGGAATTGCCAAATATCATCTAGCCAGTTATTTAATGCTATGAAACTTGCGGATTCAGGTTTTGAACTGCTTGATCCAGGCTCTGGTGCGGGTCTTACCGGCTCTATAGCAAAAGCATATGAACGAGAAGAGGCATGGTTTGGTTACTACTGGGCACCAACCTCGGTGTTGGGTAAATACGATATGGTGAAAGTGGACTTTGGCTCTGGTACCGATAAAGAGCATTATGAAGAATGTATCACTCAAATTGACTGTTTAGAGCCAAAAGCGACAATGTACCCACCTTCAGCCGTAGACTCGGTTGTCACAGAGGATTTTGCTCAACGATCTCCAGAGGCAATCACTTACCTTGCTGCGCGTTCGTTTACTAATGGTCAAATGAATGAATTACTTGCTTGGATGGAAGATGAACAAGCTGATGGTGAATATTCAGTTGAACACTTCTTAACGAACTATGAAGACACATGGTCTAAATGGGTCGATTCAGCAACAGCGAGTAAAATAAAGAAAGCTCTATCAGAAATTTAATTTTTATCTATTAAGCCCGGGATGCCCGGGCTTTTGTGTTTTTAGGGAGTAAATAAAATGTCTGATAAATCATGGTTTTCTGAAATTCCTCAGTTAGATCGTCATCAGCTTCTTGATATAAGAAAAACATTAGATGGGGCTTATCGTGGTTTTTCACGTGAGTACGGTGACAGTATTGAAGCCTTCTTTGATCCGTTATTAACTTTTCTTATCTGGTTTGAAAAACTATTACTTGGTAGCCCATGGTGGTTAGTGATCGCTGTATTAGCGGCATTTGCATACGGTGCGAGTCGTTCATGGAAACTGACGTTGAGTGTTGGCGTTGCCTTTTTCCTCATTGGCTTCTTTGGTATGTGGGATAACACCATGCGTACCATGAGTATTATCTTAGTCTCCACACTATTGGCGATTTGTATCGGTATACCTATTGGGATCGCCATGGCGCGTTCCAACCGGGTGCAATCTATTGTCACGCCAGTACTTGATATTATGCAAACGATGCCAGCCTTTGTGTACCTGATCCCTGTGGTGATGCTGCTCGGTATTGGTAAAATACCAGGGGTGATTGCGGTGATTATCTACGCTATTCCACCTGTTATACGTTTAACTAACTTAGGTATTCGACTGGTCGATAAAGAGGTATTAGAGGCAGCGACAGCTTATGGTGCAAGCCCTATGCAGCGCCTATTTGGTGTTCAATTACCGCTAGCTATGCCAAATATTATGGCGGGGATTAACCAAACGATTATGATGGCACTGGCTATGGTCGTTATTGCTTCTATGATCGGAGTAAAAGGTTTAGGACAACCTGTACTTAAATCAATTACTAATCAATACTTTACTCTTGGGCTACTCAACGGGTTAGCGATTGTTGCATTAGCGATTATCTTTGACCGCATTTCACAAAGTTATGCTAAGCGTACTTTGCAAAACTTTGGGGGACAATAAGATGGACGCAACGGATAGTAAGACCCCGTTAATACGAATTAAGAATTTATACAAAGTTTTTGGTCGTAATGAAAAAAAAGTGTTAGAAGAAGTTAAAGCTGGCAAGTCAAAGGACACCATTTTATCTGAAACAGGTCACACTGTTGGGCTGTCAGATATTAACCTAGATATTTATCCTGGTGAGATCTTTGTGATCATGGGTCTATCGGGCTCTGGTAAATCAACCTTGATCCGTCACTTTAATCGCTTAATAGAGCCGACAGCTGGCGAGATAGAAATTGCTGGTAGTGATGTCATGAAACTGAATGATAAAGAGCTACAAGACTTCCGCCGTCATAAAATGTCGATGGTATTTCAGCGCTTTGGCTTAATGCCGCATAGAACTGTTTTGCAAAATATCGCTTATGGTTTGCAAGTTCAAGGGATTAAAAAAAGTCAGCGCGAAGAGTCGGCGAAGCAGTGGTTAGAGACGGTAGGCTTAGATGGTTATGCGAATCAATATCCTGGTCAATTGTCTGGTGGGCAACAGCAGCGTGTTGGTTTAGCAAGAGCACTGTGTACCGATGCTGATATTCTATTAATGGATGAAGCTTTTTCCGCCTTAGATCCTTTGATCCGCAGTGAAATGCAAGATCAGTTAATTGGTTTGCAAGATAAGCTGCATAAAACCATTGTCTTTATTACCCACGATCTTGATGAAGCGCTGCGTTTAGGTGATAGGATCGCTATTTTACGTGATGGTATTTTAGTACAGCAAGGTGAGCCGGTTGATATTCTGCTTAATCCTATTGATGACTATGTTGAAGCCTTCGTAAAAGATGTGAATCGCGCGCGCGCTTTAACGGTAGAGACGGTGATGCAACCTCAAGTTTGTCGTATATCGACAGAAACGATTGGGGAAGCGGTGATACAAATGCGTAACTCAAAGCAAGACTATGGTTATGTTGTTAATGAAGAAGATGGCTACCGTGGCTTAATCACACAGGAGACATTAGAGAATGTTGAAAAGGGTGACTATAGCAATACGATTGACTCATCTTTACTTGAGGATGTTCCCGCGGTACAAAGTGATGCATTATTAGAAAGTGTTATCCCAGAGATGATTGATAATGAGCACCCATTACCTGTATTAAATGCAGAAGGGGATGTAGAGGGGCATTTATGTCGTTCAACCTTAGCTGAGGTATTAAGTGATCAGTCTCATGAAGAAGAAAGTGCCGTAAAGTCTGCTTAATCATTTTTAAGCAATAAAAAAAGCGCTTAACCTATCGCTAGGTTAAGCGCTTTTTATTTAAGAGAAGTAACTTAAGCTGATGCTTTCAGTTGAGCTACTTTTTCTTCAGAAATAGGCTTAGTGATAAGAGCGAGTACAATACAAACACCCATCATTGCAGCAGAGATAGTGTAAGCAAGAGTATAGCTACCACCACCTTGAGTCATTGAGTAACCAACAACAGCAGCACCGATTGCACCACCAATACCCCATGAAGTGTATAGAACACCATAGTTAGTACCGTAGTTTTTCAGACCGTAGAATTCCGCAATTAGAGATGGGAATACCGCTAGAAGTGTACCGTAACCTAGAGCCGCTAGAGCAGTACCAATGATCAATGTGAATTCTGAATCAAACGTGTTGAATAGAACCATGTTGATGCCTTGGATAACGAAAGCAAGTAGCAAAGTACGGATACCACCAATCTTATCCGATAGGATACCAGCCGCAACACGGCCACCAGAGTTAAAGATAGCTAGGATTGATGCAAGATAAACTGCATTAGGTAGGTTAGCTTGAACACTTGCGATATTGGTAATGTTACCAATGATCATTAGACCTGCAGATGCCGCTAGTGCATACATTACCCATAGAGAGTAAAACTGAGGTGTTTTAAGCATCGCTTTCCAGCTTAGATCTTCAGGCTTCTTAACGCTAACTGGTGCTTGACCATCTTTTACTTTTGGTTCTTCTGGCGTGTAGTCCGCTGGTGGGTTGCTAATAGTGAATGCTAGTGGAACAGCAATAACTAGGATACCAACACCAAGGATCATGAAGCTAGAGTGGATACCAACGGTTGAGATAAGCGTCGATGTTAAAGGTGCTAGATAAACAGCCGCTAAACCAAAACCAGCAGCAATTAAGCCGTTTACCATGCCTTTCTTAGAAGGATGGAACCACTTCATTGCAGCAGGCGCTAGACAAGCGTAACCAAAGCCAATACCAGAACCAGTAATTAGACCGAAAGTAATGTTAAGCATCAGTACTGATTCAGCAAAGCTTGATGCAATCATACCTAAGCCCGTCATTGATGCACCTAATATAAGAATATTACGTGGACCCATACGGTCTTGAAGGATACCTGCAATTAATAGGCAGGCAGAAAACGCGATAGTAGCAACAGCGTAAGGAGAAGATGCATCAGCGGCACTCCAACCAAAATCCGTTACTAGTGCTTTATTAAAGACACTCCAAGCATACAGGATGCCAAGACAAAGGTTGATACAGAATCCAGCTAGCAGGATGCGCATTGCTTTATCAATCTTGCTCATTTTTACTCTCGTTCTAGTTGCCTCGTGAAAGGCAAAATTAAAAGGGGGGGAGGGATTAGCTCAAAATAAGTTTGCGTTTATCAACACAGACATAAAAAAGAGCGCGGATTATAACCAAACTCACTGTGATTGGAATCACTTTTTTCCATTAATTTAAAATTATCAGGTCTTTGGAGCTTTATTGTTTCGAAAATGTTGCGTTAATGATTGGCGATAATGATAACTAGAAATAACCAATAAGATGAAGTAGCAGAAAAAGGGATAAAATTAAAATCAAATGTTGATTTTATGTTTATTTTCAGATGAATTTCCTCAAGTTGATGGTGTGAAACATTTTTTTACATTTGTTATGTTAAAGTGTTGTAAAAGCAGCTTACTTTCTATTGTATTTTGTGATTTATGTTGTTTTTTTGTGCTTGTAATCTGCTCTTAACATGCGAAAATAAGTGAAAAATGAGATTTCAAAATTGAACGGATGCTTTTTCTACTTTATTAAGTGAGGCGTGCTATGGGTAAACTACTTCTAATTTCGATAATTTCTGTAACAGGAGGTATCGCTTCTGCGGATCATCTACATTCTTTTCTGCTTGGTCTATATATTGCTGCTTTAGCGGTTGGAAGTTGTTACTGGTTTGCATTTCGTAGTACCCGTTTTCCACAATTAGCGTTGTTGCTACTGCTATGTGGCATGTTGTCTAAAATAGCTATTACTGTTATTGGTGTTGCATGGAGTATTTCTGCTGAACTACTGACATCACCGCTTATCTTTGCGCTATCGTATCTGTTCTTTTCCGTTGTTGTTACGTATGTATGGTTTACTTATAAAGATAGAATCATTGCCAAAAAGCTGCATCTGGCACATTAATACTTAACATTCATACCTAGATCTCTATATCGAAATGAGTTGCTAGTTAATACATTTGACCAGAGTTAGATTTATATCTGATTCTGGTTTTTTGTTATAGACACCAAGCAACAGACTTCGACTATAGTCCTACAGATTTAATCTGTGTTTATGATTAAAATTTAACGCATGATTACGTTGGATTAAGTAAGTAGGGGCTAAAATGGAAGTAGGTTTTTATGTAGCAGAAAAAGCAATATTATTGTTTGGTATCGCATTCGTGTTAATTGGTGTTATCCAATACGGAAAACGCAGCCAAGATTGGGCAGGAATTGCGACCATGTTTTATAAGCGAGTACCACTGACGACTTCAGAGTATAAATGGTATCGACTTGGTATCGCATTTTTAATCTTTGCGGTGATATTGCGCTTTATTGTCTTAATCTTATGGCCTCAATACACTTTAAATATATAGCATACGTCAAACTTTACTCAGACCATTGTTAACATAGTTATGTTTGATAGTGAATATTATGTTACAGTCTAAAGTTAATCATATTTACCGTATCATATACGCTCTATTCCAAGGTGTTGGATGTCCTTTTCTATTCTTATTTGTGATGACTCTGCATTAGCCCGCAAGCAGATAGCTCGATCACTTCCTTCTCATTGTCATGCTGAAATAACGTTTGCAACAAATGGTTTAGAAGCACTTAATCTGCTTAATAAGCAGACATTTCATTTGATGTTTTTAGATCTAACAATGCCAGAGCTAGATGGATTTGGAACCTTATCTGAAATGCAGAGACTGGATTTATCGACTCCAGTTATTGTTGTTTCTGGTGATATTCAGCCGAAAGCTCAGCAAAAAGTTATGGCACTAGGGGCAAAAGGATTTATTCAAAAGCCAATTGATAAACGTTTATTGAACGAAATATTAACACCATTTATTCCTTCTGTAGGTACACCATCATCAGTCATACCTCAGGCTGAGCTGCCAGCTTTACGCCGCCGAGATATTTATATGGAAGTGGCGAATGTTGCTATTGGTTGTGCAGCTGATGCCTTAGCGCGTTATTTTGATGTATTTGTTCAGTTGCCTCTGCCTAACGTCAATATATTTGAAGTCAGTGAGTTACATATGGCACTGCGCGATCTCGCTGAGCATGATCAAATATCAGGTATTTGCCAAGGTTTTAGTGGTGAAGGTATTTCAGGGGAAGCGTTAGTTTTGTTATCAGACTCTAGTGTTGCCGATTTAAAGCAACTGATGAAGGTGCCAGCAGAGAGTGACGACTTAGAAGAGTTAGAGTTGCTAATGGATGTTTCTAATATTCTGGTCGGTTCCTTCCTTAATGGTTTAGGTCGACAAGCAGAAGTGCGTTTTTTCCAAAGTTCACCGGTTTTATTAGGACAGCATATATCCATTGATTCTGTGATCAATAATACAGCGGGTACGTTTAATAAAACGATGACATTTGAAGTTAGCTATAACATAGAAGACACTTCGATTCGCTGCGATTTACTCTTTATGTTTGTTGATGAGTCACTGCCTTTGCTTGATCGTAAGCTTGCTTATTTATTGGATGATTTTTAATGCTAAATTTACCAGCAGAGTTTGAACAGTTTCATTGGATGATCGATATGGTACAGAATGTTGATATGGGTCTGATTGTGATTGATGAAGATTATACCGTTAAAGTCTGGAATGGCTTTATGACGCATCATAGTGGTCGGTTATCTAGTGAGGCAATAGGGCATTCATTGTTTGAACTTTTTCCCGAGATCCCACAAGAGTGGTTTACATTAAAAACCAAGCCAGTTTATGATTTAGGTTGCCGAAGTTTTATAACTTGGCAGCAACGACCCTACCTTTTCAAATGTCGTAACGTGAGACCTGTGACCCAGCAGGCAGACTTCATGTACCAGAATGTGACTTTAAATCCCATGCGCAACCCTTCAGGCAAGATCAATGCATTGTTTTTATCGATTCAAGATGTGACAACTGAAGCATTAACGACTCAGCGAACAACAGTAAATAGTATAAAATAGTCAGTAATGTGATCTACATCACTTCTTTTTATGGCGGTCATTTAGTGAATTAAATACAGAATATAGTACTTTTTATTACTGTTTGATTAAGTTTTAACCAGATTGATTGGCATTAACGTAAATGAAGTAACAGAGTAGTTAGTTTTATATTAGTAATAGTCAATGCATAAGTTGTTTAAAATCATGGTCTTATGTTGTTTTGTTACTATCTTGATAGAGAGGTGATTTTGCGGGGTTTGCAATTTTAAAACAATAGCATAAAAAAAAATAAATTATCAGTCTTGCTAGTTATAAATTGCGACCTATAATGCTGAAAACCGGAGCGCCTGCCAGCGCCCCGGTTTTTTTGTGTCCGAAATTTGAGAAGCGTCTGCCAACGTTTACTCGTGCATTGTGCAGTGACACAACATTAAATGAAGAAAGGAATATCACTATGCGTATCGAACAAGAACTTAAGTTAGGTTTTAAAGATGTATTGTTTCGTCCAAAACGTTCAACACTAAAAAGCCGCTCTCAAGTTGAGTTAACTCGCAATTTTACCTTCAAGCATAGCGGTCGTCAATGGTCAGGTGTTCCTGTTATTGCTGCTAATATGGATTCTGTAGGTAGCTTTGAAATGGCGACTGAGCTTGCAAAGCACGGTGTTATGACTGCAATGCACAAGCATTACACAATTGAGCAATGGGCTGAATTTGTAAAAGGCGCAAGCAAAGAGACACTAAATAAAGTTTTCGTATCAACGGGTACTTCTGACCGTGAATTTGAAAAAACGAAAGAAATCCTAGCATTAAGCGAAGATCTAGAATTTATCTGTATCGATATTGCCAACGGTTACTCTGAGCATTTAGTTGAGTATGTACAACGTGTACGTGCTGAATTCCCAACAAAAACTATCTCTGCAGGTAACGTTGTAACTGGCGATATGTGTGAAGAGCTTATTCTTGCTGGTGCGGATATTGTTAAAGTCGGTATCGGTCCTGGTTCTGTATGTACCACACGTGTTAAAACAGGTGTTGGTTATCCACAACTTTCTGCAATCATTGAGTGTGCGGATGCAGCACACGGTCTTGGCGGTATGATCATTGGTGACGGTGGTTGTGCGTGTGCTGGTGACGTTGCTAAAGCGTTCGGTGGCGGTGCAGACTTCGTAATGCTTGGCGGTATGCTAGCAGGTCACGAGCAATCTGGCGGCGAAGTAATTGAAAAAGATGGTAAGACTTTCATGAAGTTTTACGGCATGTCTTCTCAAAGCGCAATGGCTAAACACTCAGGTGGTGTTGCTAATTACCGTGCTGCTGAAGGTAAAACAGTATTACTACCATTCCGTGGCGATGTGAACGACACAATCAATGACATTCTTGGTGGTGTACGTTCAACTTGTACTTACGTAGGTGCAGCGAAGCTTAAAGAGCTAACTAAGCGTACCACGTTCATCCGCGTACAAGAGCAAGAAAACAACGTATACGGTAAAGATGCTTAATTAAGTCGATTTTTTCATGTAAAAACAACTAACCATTGCTTTTACGAAGCCATACGTTGAATTAAAAACAACCATGCCTTGAATTAGCTTATAAAGTATACAATGCTTAAGTAAGTTTACTACAGGTATGGTTGTTTTATTATGAAAAAACGAATTCTTAGAAACTCGTCAATAAAAAACATATTACGTTTTTTCAGCCTCAAAACGAACTCTATCCATATATTCGAATCCGATTTGGAGTTTGATTGTAGATACCATCTCTCAGAACCAAGTACAAACCTAATTTAAACCTAATGTAGGCTGATATATTGTTTGTTTTTTATTCCCCTAAAACAAATTTGAATTAGCTTTCTCATTGCTGCACTTAACGCTTGGATTTTTGTTTTCTCTGCGGCTAGAAGTCGATTTTTTGTACTTTAATATCTGGGTTATGTGTTCTAGCACTAACTACTACTAATGGGTTTAATGCACCGTCGTACATATAAATCACTTTGAAAAAGTTATTTATCATGGACGAATGTCCTTTATATATTAGTCTGTGATGCTTTTCTAATAACCTGCAAATAGCCTTTAAATTTACATCAAATTCCATGAATATTTCTTGTTGTTTCCTTATATGCAAATCAAGTGAAAGCCTTGTAAATTTATGTATTAATCTTGGTTTTTTTGTGAATCGAGGACGCATAACAATGAAGGTAATGCTAAGAAAAAAGAGCCTGACACAGGGGGTAGCCCCACATAACTAATAGAGTAATGTAAGTGTGATTAGGTTTAGTAGTTGCGAGATGTTTACCTTAGAGTTTTAAGTTGGTAAAGTGTTGTTAGTTGTTACTTAACAAGGCGTTATATTTAAATTATGGTATGATGCATTATATTTTTTAGGGTTATAGTTATGTTTGGTGTTATGTTTGGTGGTTTTATTTTTTGGTTTGTTCTCTCTATTTTAATTGGAGTATGGGCTTCAAAGTTAGGGAGAAATGGTTTTGTTTGGGGATTAATCGCAGCATTTATATCTCCATTACTTGCAGCTATATGCTTGCTCATTACAGGAGATAAGTCAGAAATTTTTAATATCGTAACAAGTGATCGTGCTACACAAGTTGAAAAAGATAAAGAATGGGAAGTAGTTAAAAAATATGTACCTGAAGTTAAATCCTCACTAGAAATTATCTTGGATGAATTGACATATAAAGGTATTGCTTCCGCTGAGAAAAAATTAAAAGAGTTATTCTTTGTAATCGGAAAAGAAGGATTAACCAAAGAAGCTCTTAGTATTATTATTTCTGATGTAAAAAATGAAATAGAAGAACAAGAAAAGTTATTAGAAAATAATACTATTAACGAAGCTGAAACATTACTAAATATGGATCTAATAGAAAAGTTAAAAGGTAACGTAAAAGTAGGTTTTAATTCAAGCTTTAGTTTCTGTGAAATTTGCAGTTCAGCAAATACAAGGCAAATAGTACACGAGCATTATGTATGTGGGGACTGCAAACAAAGGTATCTATAAAACATATAAACAAGGATTAAGTGTTGGCTGCGCAACACTTAATTCTGGTGTTGAACAAGCCCGAAGCCACTTATTATTAGTAAATTCTGTGATTTTGGTATGGGGTCACTTCATAAACCACAACAACAGTTTAGAAGTTACTCTAAAATTAAACGCCACGTGTAGAGGTAATTCGTATCTTTTTCTATAGCTGCAAAGTTATCACTAGCCCAAGTCATAAAATTGTAAGGAATGGCGATATCTGATGCCAAAAATGGCATGCCGTCCTCTTTTAAAGCAATACCATATTTAAAGTTTAGTCCATCAGAACCCCATGAAGCTACTTGCCCATCTGTTCGTAGAGCAATGATTCCCCATTTGCTCATGGCCAACTTAGTGACATCCACGCTACCGTCTAGCCAGTCTTCCAATTCATATGGGATATGCGGAGCATCATTTTTATCAGCCAATCCCCAAGTAACTACGGAGCCATCATCCAGAATTGCCGCATACATTTTTTCATAAACACTTGAATCCGAGCCAACATGTAGTTGAGATATTCTACGACCACTTAATTTAGTCAAAGCTGATATATCTGGTATTGCCTTGCATCGATTTTCGTATGAGTTCGCGAATTCGCCATTTGTTAACTCAAATAAGATAGTGCAACCTGCGTGATGTACAGCGTAAATCTCTCTATCATTCAAAAACGAACCATCACCTCTCATTACACCGTCTGTATCAACAGCAACATATGAATTATGAGTTAGGTAGAACTCAGCAGCACGCCACCCTTGAGTAACTTCAGTAGAAGTTCCACTGCTAGAAACTGAGAAAATACGCTCTCCATCAATCACGAAACCACGTTCTAGTGGTGGGATGCGTAACTCTGGGTCCGCAAATGTGCCAATATACCGCACAATATCACTAGAACTTTCGTCATGATGAGGTGTCACTAGGTATACTTCGCCATTTTCCAAACTAACCAATGTTATCCCGTTAAATTTCGATGTAGCAACTTCTTTAATGGATGAAGTACCATCGAAAACTTGAGACAATTTTTCAGTAAATCCAAAATATGATGATTCTATGATGATTCTATGATGATCATAGATCCGTCTTCTCTAAGGACATAAAAATCTTCCAATCCACCAGAGATAATGTCAACAGATTTTATGCTAGTTTCACCATATCGCGTGTTTATCAAGTCTGAGTGTTTGCTGGTAATATAACTACCATCTTCATGAAGCATCATTGTGTAATACTTCATTGATGCAGCTTGCTTTAATTGCTTGTGGGAGTATGGGGTGATTTTTTCATTAAGGCTTGTTCTATATGGAGATATAGCCATCAGAGTGATTTGCGAAAACACCTTGTCCGGTAGTCATAATTGAATCTACCGACAATCGTGCACTTGGTGGTGGTGTTGTTGGATCATCGACCTCTAACTAAGTGACCAAATTCAGCGTACCACTACAATCTCAGTCGATATCGGAAAGAAGGTGTTTGCTTCGTCATTCATGGGAATCCAGGGCGATCTCCAGTTAATAAGATCCCTGATTCGCTCAAGAAAGAAGTACAAAGCCTCATGCATACCAAGTATGACGATTTTAATCAGCAACACCTCTTTGAGGTTCTTCAGAAGAATTAAGGGATGGCTATTAAACGTAGAACTTTGCGTTCTTGGGCGCATGACATCCATCATGTTAAACGCGCAAAGCGACGTAGAAGTCGAGTCAGGAAGTATCGTGAACGTATGGAGATACCTAGTCTAATGCTACAAATGGATTATAGCCCTCATCGTTGGTTCGGTGATGATAAATCCTGCTTGATCGCAATTATTGAGATGCTACCAGTGATATTCATGCCCAGCTCTTCCGATCTGAAACTACCGAAGGCTGTATGAAAGTGATGCGAGCTTATATCGAGTAACGCGGCATATTCAAGACTCTCTATGTGGATAGAGCAGGTATCTTTGGGTGCCCTAAACACAGTAACTTCTTCCAAATGCAAAGAGCTTGTGATGAGCTTGAAATTATATTTGCAAACTAACTATAGGGAAAAGGACGAATTGAACGTTCATTTGATAACTTCTAAGATCGGCTTGTGCCAGAATTACGATTGCACAACATCACGGATATGGAGAGTGCGAACCGATATTTGCAGGAAGAGCTCATTCCTAACTACTGGGTACAAAACGTTATGGTATAAGCTAAAAGCCAGCGTTCTGCCTTTAAGTGTCATCCCTGATGACTTAGATCTGAATACTATTTGTATGCAGAAATACTAGCGTAAGATACGTCGTGATTATACGTTCGATGGGGCATTGTCTGCCTATTTTGGTCATCGACGACTTGATATAACTGAACTCGTTGAGCCTCGTAAATGCAGTGAATATGGAAAAGAAGTACAACGAAAAATAGAAGTATTCGAGTTAGTTGAGCAGCTGGGGAGCATATCAAAAGCAGCCCGTATCCTAGGCTGCTCTCGTCAAACACTTTACACCTATCAGCAAATCATGGCAAAGCAAGGGTCGCTAGGGCTGAATAAAGAGATATATTTATAGTCATTAAGGCACTTTTAAAGCCAGAATTAGATTAACGTCTAACTCTGGCTTTTTTTATCAGTTATATAAAGAGTATGAGCACCATATTAAAACCCTACAAAGTAGCTAATGACGAGTGCATTGATTAAGTCAATAAAGAAGCCACAGACAAGAGGAACAATGATAAACGCTTGAGGACTTGCACCGTAGCGGTTAGTTACAGCGGTCATATTGACGATTGCGGTTGCCGTTGAGCCGAGTGTAATACCACCAAAGCCAGAACAGATAACGACAGAGTCATAATTTCTGCCCATGAGGAAGTAGACAACAAAAACAGTAAATAGAAGAGAGAAAATGATTTGTATCGACATAATCACCGAGATATAAGCAAATAACCCATCTAAATCCCAAATACGTAGCCCCATTAGAGCCATGGTTAAAAACATCCCCAGGCAAATATCGGAAATCATTGCCAAACCTTTACGACCTTGCTCAATTTTGACTTGAGTACGACGTTTTTTAAATAATGCACGACCTATGTTACCAATAAAGATACCACCGATGAGGCAGCTCACAAATAACGGTAGCTTTAAACCGGCAGACTCAATGACTTCACTGATACTATAACCGAGCATTAAAGTAAGGTTGAGAACTAACCACGCCCATAAGACCCCATAATGACTGAGCTCGACACTGGTTGCTTTCTCTTGGTATTGACCAACGACCACTTCTTCTTCACTAGAAGGTTGTACGTTATGTTTATTCAGTAGGTAATTGGCAATTGGACCACCAATAACACAGGCAGCAATTAAACCCACGGTGTTAGAAGCGACACCCAGTTCCATCGCATTACTAATGCCATACTCTTCAACAAAAGTCGGTGCCCAAGCCAATGTTGTACCGACACCACCAATAAGACTGACAGAGCCAGAAAGTAACCCAGCTTTAGGATCTAAGCCAAAGCTAGAAGCCACACCCATGCCGACAATATTTTGCAAAACAATAAAGACAGCGGCAAGAATGAGCAAAATGAAGAGTGGGCGACCGCCTTTAATCAATGTCTTAAAGTCAGCTTGCAGACCAATGCCAGCAAAGAAATAAAGTAATAAGTAATCTCTTACATCTAAACTAAATGTCAGCTGAATTTTAAAAATATAATACAGAGCCGCAACAGTTGCAGCGCAGACAAAACCACCAATAACTGGCTCTGGCAGTGAGTACTTTCGTAATACTTCTGATCGTTCAATTAGCCCTTTACCAATAAAAAGTAAGGTGATAGCAATCGTAAAAGAAACGAGAGGTGAAACGATTATTTCGGACATCGATGATTAGTTCCTTAAAATAGCGAGCGACATTTGGCAATGTAATGACTTAACAGCAAGTTGCTCACTAATTATGCGTGATTTTTATCCGAGTGCCAGAGATATTTTTAGCCTTGAGTGTAAGAATCGCCATGAGCAACTATACTCAAAATACATGCTAACAAGTGAATCAAATGAGATGTCTTTGAATGAGAACCAACCTCCTGCTGATTTATTAAGCTACTTTGCAGGTAGTCCTCCGTTTTTGCAGCAAACTATTGATACCTTACCTGTCCCTATTTTTTATAAAGATACACAGGGGGTCTACTTGGGTTGCAATCAAGCTTTTGAACACTTTGTGCAGATATCCCACGAAGAGCTTATTGGCAGTACTGCACATGATCTATTTGAGACAGAGTTTGCAAGTGCATGTAAAAAAGCTGACACAGAGTTATGTGCTGATGGTGGGACTCAGTGTTATGAAAATGAGTTTACTAATCAAGTGGGTGAAACGCTTTGGGTGGTGTTTCATAAAAAATGCTTTTATAACCCACAAGGAGAAATTGCTGGCATCATTGGCGTTATATTTGATATTACAGCCCAAAAGAAATTAGAAGAAAAGCTGACTCGTTATGCCACTCTTGATCAGCTGACTGGTTTATTTAATCGGCGTGAAGGGCAGAAGTTAGCGGCAACGGCAATAGAATTAGCGGTGAATAAGGAGATAAACTTTGGTGTGATGCTGGTCGATGTCGATCGCTTTAAACAAGTGAATGATCGTTATGGGCATGCAGCTGGAGATCAAGCTTTACAGCATATTGCTGCGGTCATCTCTAAGGTAAAGCAAAGTGATGAAGTCGTTATTCGTTGGGGTGGAGAAGAGTTTCTTATTCTGACACCCATGCCTTTGGAGTGCGTTAATGTTAAAGAGAAGCTGATCAAGCGCGCTAATGAGTATCGGCAAGGTGTCTCTTCAAGTCCTTTAAGATTAAAGTCGAGATCGGTTGCAATGACGATTAGTATAGGCGTCAGTTGTTACACCAACCAGACTTTAGAGGAGTTGATTAATCAAGCCGATTCTTCTATGTATCGAGCGAAAAAAGCAGGTCGTAATCGAGTTTGTGATTAAATAATCCGTTAGTATAAATAATATAGCAAAAGCCACAAAGTAAGAGACAATCCTACCAACCTCTTCTGACTAAGCAAGACACTCAAAAGTAGTAATTACTGATTTTAATCGTGATTTTAAAGTAATGAAGACGTTACTGCGGAGTAATCACACCCAGTAACATTTTTTATTGTGACTTTATGCGGTTAACCGTAATTGTTAACCGGAAATTAACTTTCACGTGTTACACTCAAAGTGACGAAATCGTTTGTATTATACTTTTAGGAGAAGTCTATTGAGCACAGAATTACTTATGTTAGGAATGGCTGCATTAATCGCTGTCGGTATCCTGCTTCACCAACCATCAAAAACGTTAGGTTTACCTTCGATACTTATTTTCATTGGCGTTGGTCTGCTATTTGGTAATGGTGAGTTTAATTTTGTTTACGATGATTTGGCGTTAACGTCATTTATCGGCTCGTTAGCTCTAAATGTAATTGTATTTGTCGGTGGTTTGAATACTTCAAAAGCCAGTATAAAAGTCGCTTATAAAGAAGGTGGGGTACTCTCTAGCTTTGGCGTTTTATTTACCACACTAATATTTGGTGGTCTGCTTTACTTCATCACCGATTTTAATATTTTAACCTGCTTACTTTTTGCTGCGGTTGTCTCTTCAACCGATGCGGCGGCGGTATTCTCGATTCTAGAATCTAAAAAGTTAAAGTTAAAAGAATCGACGGATACTATCTTAGAATTTGAATCCGCAACTAATGACCCGGTGGCACTATTATTAGTTGCTATTCTTACGGAAATGCTGATTAACTCTCACCAGCAAATTAGTAGCATGAATATCGCGGTTGAACTCGCTCAACAAGTTATCGTTGGTTTAGGCGCAGGTTACGTCATTGGTTGGTGTTGTGTTAAATTGCTCAATAAGATCAAGCTGCAAGAATATGGTTTGATCCCTGTTTTCATTCTAGCCTGTTTCTTTATCGCCGCTTATGGCAGTGACTTTTTAGGCGGAAACATTCTCGTATCTTCTTATGTTGCTGGTGTGTTGATCGGTAATGAACTGAGAAGAGGGCGTGAAGTCAGCAAGCATTTCTTTAATAGCTTATCGTGGTTAGCGCAGTCGCTTATGTTTATTATTCTGGGCTTGCAGTTTTTCCCGAAAGAACTATTTGGTGATATGTGGTCAGCGGTTATTCCTGCGATGGCATTGATCTTTATAGCAAGACCTGTTGCCGTCTTCTTAAGTTACTTACCATTTCGTAAAGTATCGTTTAAGAAAAAGCTATTTGTTTCTGCAATTGGACTCAAAGGGGCGACACCGATTGTTTTTGCTTTAATTCCAGCATCGGCAGGCGTTCCAGGTTCACAAGAGATGATCCACATGGTTTTCTTTATTGTGCTGATTTCGGTTATTTTGCAAGGTTGGGCGATTGAGCCACTATCTGAGAAGTTAGGTCTAGTGGATAAATAGTACCAAATAGAATCTACTCGATAAGAAAAGCCTCTCCTGCATCGCTCTTTTTTAAATAGAAAGCGATGAGGGAGTAGGCTTTTTTTATTTATCTCATGATCACTGTTTATAGGGCGATATGATTGCATTTCCCGTTACAGGGTGGCGAGTTACCATAACCTTATCTTGATAAAGTTGATGAATATTCTGCTGGCTTAGTACGTCACTAGGATGCCCATCAGCCATTACTTCACCATGATTAATGAGTATTAGCCGATCGCAAAACTCGGCAGCAGTATTAAGGTTATGAATCGCAACTAGCGCCGATTTTCCTTGCTGACACGCCTTAGCTAAGACATTCATTAATTGAGACTCATGACCAATATCGAGACTCGCGGTTGGCTCATCGAGTAGTAGCAGTGGAGTATCTTGAACTAATAATCGAGCAAAGTGTACTAACTGTTTTTCACCACCAGACAGTTCAGTAATAGAACGCGATCTTAAATGCTCAATACCTAATTGGCGTAATGCTTGGGTAATTTGGCTTTGAATCGTTTTTGGAGAGATAAAAGCTTGTTGTTGCTGGGCATGAAACCCTAAGCTAATCGTTTCGGCGACGCTAAATGGAAAGGCTGCTTCGTTATATTGAGGTAAGTAACTCATACAACGTGCCCGTTCGATATGCGATATTTTATGCAGAGGTTTACCTTGAAGTGCTACTTCACCATGGGTCAATGTTTGAAACCCACTTAAACACTTCATTAATGTACTTTTTCCTGCACCATTTGGACCAATAATACCGACAAGCTCACCGCTGTTGATCTCCAGTGAGATATTATTTAACAGGGTTTTAGCTCCGGCTTGATAGCATAGACCAGAGACAGTTAATTGTGGTTTTTTCAGTATTACATCACTCATACTAATTGCCCTTTTCTCTGAAAGCGGATAATCAAACCGATGAAGTAACAACCACCAATAAATGAGGTAATAATGCCAGCTTTTAGCTCATGTGGGGCAATAATCCAGCGACCGAGTAAGTCACAAAGTAACAGGAAGATAATGCCAAAAATTGCCGAGTAGGGAAGGAGTTTGACGTGATCTGGGCCCACAAGAAGACGTACTAGATGTGGCACCATTAAACCAATGAAACCGATGGGACCAGCAACCGCAATCGACATCGCAGTGAGTAATGTGGCGCATAGTAGCAGACGAAAGCGAGTTTTTTGTACGTTAAGCCCCATACCATGCGCGCTTTCTTCACCAAGTGCTAATAAATTTAACGCTTTTGTGTGACGCAATAAGATGACACCAACAATAAGAATAATTGGTGCTGGATAGAAAAGGTGCTGCCACATGCGACCATCAAGGCCACCCATGGTCCAAAAGACAAATTGGCTCACTTCATATTGCTGAGCCATTAATAAAATCCCCATCGTTGCTCCACCTAATAAGCTCGATAAAGCAAGGCCAGCAAGGATCAGAAACAAAATTTGTGACGATGACGTTTTTGATGCTAGTAGATAAATGAAGAGTGTGGCTGATAAAGCACCAACCGTAGTAAAGACGGGCAGCCACAGAGGGTGCATGAATGAAAAGCCAGTAACAATAGCCATGACCGCACCAAAACTGCTCCCCGAGCTAACCCCTAAAACATCAGGGCTCGCTAACGGGTTTTTAAACAGACCTTGAGTACAAGCACCGGCTAATGCTAATGCACCGCCAGCAAATATCGCAGCGCAGGCGCGAGGAAAACGTATATGCAGCACAATGGCAGAAGCAAGGGGTTGCTCTTGCGTTGCCAACTCACTACCACCAAGCAAGTAAGCTTTAAACATGGCAATAATATCGGCAACAGGAACGGAAACAGCGCCAATGCTTAAATACGCAAAAAAGAGTGCTAGAAATAAGCAAAGTGTAAATGGGATCTGAAAAGCGCTATAGCGATAAAAAGGCATAGTTAATTTTTGTATACAGAGTGATTAACGAAAATAATCGAGTCAGCAATATATTGACTATAAACACCACGCAAAACTTGTGGTATTTCATAAACTCGACCTGATTGGATAGCATTAACTGATTTCAGCGCTGGATCAGAGAGTACTTCTTGCTTAAATTTCTCGGCCGCATTTTTATCCCCATAAACCCAACCAGGAATGAAAAGAACATCAGGATTTAATGCAACCATCAACTCTTTAGAGACAGGTACTTGGCCATATTGGTCATTGGCATAACCGGAAATGACATTGGTTAACTGCGCGCGCTCTAACATACTATTCCATGATGAATTATCACCACTCGATGTGCCCCAAGGGTTGTAGTCCAAAGCGGTTAATTGCTTGTCAGGAATAATAACATCGGTTATTAGGCGTTGTTGCATCGTGGTAATGACCGTTTCAGCCGCATCATTTCGATTGATAATTTGACCTATTTGACGAATTTCTGCCTCAATTTCTGGCAAAGTCGTTGGTGATTGCAAAATATACACCGTGATACCCGCCTTTTTAAGAATCGCTAACTTGCCAGCATCACTCCAATTTGCAGCAAAGACCACATCCGGTTGATTGGCGATAATCGTTTCGATATTCAATGCAGTTAACGGGATACCTTGTGGCAATTTATCGATAAAAGGTGAGTAGTTTGGGTTATCAGCCAAATTAGTCAAGCTGGTCAAATAGTGAGGCTCAATGAGATCGAGCAATACTTCATCGGTAAAGAGTGTCTTGGAGGATATTTTTAAAGGTGCTTGCGTAAAAGTGACGCGATTACCTAATCCATCGGTAACGGTTAAAGGGTACTCGGTACTTGCTAATAAAGAATAGCTAAATGAGAAAATGAGTGTGGTGATCAATGCTTTAAATGCCGGCCAAGCCATGCTAACTCCTGTAAAACGCGTACAAATTTCAATATTTAATAAAGTATGGGTTCTTTGTATCTGACTTTAATACTGGTGGTATTTTTACAGTGGCGCGCCCGTTACGGATTCTAACCGTATTCCAAAGAACGGGCGTATTGTACTGTCCTAAAGCGGTAGATACTATCTTTAAACAGGTAAATAATTGGTTTTAATAGATTAAGAAAAGAGATAATCCTTATTAATGAAGCATGTTAGAGTAGATAGATCCCCTTTGATAACCTAGAGATGAAACGATGGCACTGAAAGCGTCAGGAAATGTTGGTGAGCTTTGTTACCCTTTTATTTTTGAAGATAGCCCACTATGCGACTTTGAAATCTTAACCGATGAGCTATGTACCTATACTGGTTTAGCACTATCTCAACTAGTAAGTGGTGAAGTGAGAGATTCGTTAGAGCGACTACAGCCAAAGATTTTTAACCTCAATGGTTCGATTCGAGGCAAGTGTGGCATTTTTGAGGAAGATATAGCGGAGCTGCTACAAGATCTGCATTACTTCAAAGCGCAAGTGACCGATGATGCAAAGCGGTTTGTTTTACCACGCGGAGTTGGACCTGTGATCCAATTGCATCAATGCCGTAGTTTGAGTAAAAAAGTGGTACGTACGTTGGTATTAGTCGATAAACTGACTACCAAGAAAATACCGGAAACCTTACCTCGCTTTGCGAACATACTGGCGAACTACTACTTTGCACTGACCCGAGTTCTGAATCAAGAAATGGGCACTGAAGAGCCAGAATATGTCAGTATTAATTACCCTGCACCAAAATAAATAATGTTAGGTTTCACCTAGCTCAACTGTGTCTTTCAATTTACGAGTTCGACTAACGCATAGAGAAGAACTCTTGATGAAAGGATGACAAGTCGTAATTTATAGATGACAAATCATGGGTTAACTGTTCTGAAAATGCTGTAGGACCACAAAACCAAATTGAGCATTGTAAAAGGTCAGAGTGTTGCTCAGAGAGTTGTTTAACATCAAGGAACGGTTGAGTGCGCCCATCAACTACTTTGAAAGTGATATTACTTTGTTGAGCTTCTTGCTCCAATTCATGAATTAATGTCATGCTTGGGGCATTGGTACAATAATATAGTGTTACCGGTTGAGTGGGTGAGGGGCGTTTCTGTAATGCCGCTTTGAATGCCGCTATACCAATACCTCCAGCAATCCATATTTGTGGCTTCTGATCATTAAAATCAAAGCATCCATAAGGCCCTTCGATGGTGACAGGGTCTCCAGCGAATAGATTACTTTTTAATGTCGAAGTGAAATCACCTAGCTCTTTGATCAAAAAACGTAACTGTCCATTATCGGTATCGGTACTTGCAATGGTAAAAGGGTGAATATTGTTTTGACCAAAATTTAGGTAAGCAAATTGTCCATCAGCATGGCCTGGCCAATTGGCTACGGATAGATGCAAATCTGTGACTCTATTTTTATTATCATGAGATAAGCTAGAGACATGACCCTCTTGGATTCTTTTTTTACCAACGTAACCACTTAGGCTCCATAAAGCAGCAAATATACCTATCATGATAATACCTAAAGTAAAGTAAGTGATAGGGTAAGGCCAGTAGCTATGTTTCAGTAAGACAGCACTATGGTAGGCAATGATCAGAAAGCAAAACGCCATCAATTTATGCGTAAGTTTGAATTTTTTATAACCAATAGTACCAAGTAATGAAATGACACCAAGTATAAGCATGAGATAAAAAGCCCACTCTCCAACGCCTTCAGCACCAGAACGTAATGGGCGAATGATCGAATAAAGTGAGTCGGGATTGATATTTCCAACCCCTTTTTCAGGTTTCGAGAGTATTTCCCAGCGAACTAAGTACTTCGGAATAATAGCTATTGCCCAATGCAATATGGCAAAAGCTAATGAAGTGATCCCAAGCCATTTATGTAAATGATAAGACTTATCTAAACCGTGCGTAAATTTTTCAATAAATGGCAAACGCAAAGCAAGCAACATGACTGCAACCATCAAGGTCACTGTAATAATGCCACTATATTGAACGAAAGCGCTTCTATACTGGAAAAAATTAGTCAAGCTGAATAACTGAGGTTCTGCTTGTAACCAAAATAGGGATAGAACAATTAAAAATACGGTGAATTTAAAGTAGGTATTTTTCATAGTCGCGCCTTGCTGCCAGATTTTATCTATGAGAATAGCTGTTAGTTTGTCAATGAGCGTCAGTGATGAGTAAATCTATGTAAAGGTCTAATAGATGATTAAGCGGATAAAAAATTACGAGTATGAGATGCTCTGGTTAACCATTTGTTGCGATGACGAGGGTCGAAGTGAAAAATTAAGCATATGTATGAGTAATTCATAAAGTGAATAGTGTGATGAATAGCATGTTTTTAGCTTTATTTTCCTAAGGGCCAACCTCACAGAAGGAGAGGGGTTAGCACTAATAAAGATCTTACCTCATGTCATTTGTATTGCTTTTGAACTATTTTAGAGTATTTATTAGACTCTTTAGTGGTTTGATGTGGTCATTTTAGTTTTTTTGTCTGTACAAATAATTTTAATCTATCTAAATAGCTCATCTTTTTCAGTCATCCAATACTTGCTTTCAAATCATGAGACGTATATTCTTATCTCGATATAAACATACAATATGATATTTAATCTTATTTTTAGGAGTTAGACATGACTAAACCAGTAATCGGTTTCATCGGCCTTGGTCTTATGGGCGGCAACATGGTTGAAAACCTACAAACACGTGGTTACCAAGTTAACGTAATGGACCTTAACCAAGATGCAGTTGATGCTGTACTTGCTCGTGGTAACGCTACACAGTTCACTTCTGCTAAAGAACTTGCTGCAGCAAGTGACGTTGTTGAGTTCTGTCTTACAACTTCAGCTGTTGTTGAAAAAATTGTTTACGGTGAAGACGGTGTTCTAGCTGGTATCAAAGAAGGTTCAACTCTAATTGACTTCGGTACTTCTATCCCTGCTTCTACTCAAAAAATCGGTGCTGCTCTAGCTGAGAAAGGCGCTGGCATGATCGATGCTCCTCTAGGTCGTACACCTGCACACGCTAAAGATGGTCTTCTAAACATCATGGCTGCTGGCGACATGGAAACTTTCAACAAAGTTAAGCCTCTTCTAGAAGAGCAAGGCGAAAACGTATTCCACCTAGGTAAACTAGGTTCAGGTCACGTTACTAAGCTTGTAAACAACTTCATGGGTATGACTACTGTTGCTACTATGTCTCAAGCGTTTGCTGTTGCAAAACTTGCTGGTGTTGACGGTCAACAGTTATTCGACATCATGTCTGCTGGTCCTTCTAACTCTCCATTCATGCAGTTCTGTAAGTTCTACGCTGTAGATGGCGAAGAAAAATTAGGTTTCTCTGTTGCAAACGCAAACAAAGACCTTGGTTACTTCCTAGAGCTAGTTAAAGACTTAGGTACTGAGTCTCTAATCGCTGAAGGTACTTCTAAGAGCCTACAAGCAGCAGTTGATGCTGGCCTAGGTCAAAACGACGTACCAGTAATCTTCGACTACTTCACTAAACTAGAGAAGTAATTCGAACATAACCCTACTTTGGTGTGGCTATGCAAATGGCCACCCTTTAGTGGGGTTATCTCTTTTTTAAACCCTCGCTTTTACTCTTCCGTTTCATCGCTTCAAACTCCCTCATTTTTATCTTCTTATTTAAATGAATTGGTATTCTGCTTCATCAGGCAGCATAATAGCCGCCCATTAAATAAAAGTATTCATAATGCGCCTTGATAAATTTATTTGTAAAAGTACAGAGCTCACTAAAGCGATGGCATTAGAAGTGATCCATGCCGGTAATGTTAGTGTCAATGGTGATATTTCTCTTAACGAAAGGATGCAAGTTCACGCAAACAATAGCGTGATGTTGCAAGATAAAGCGCTTAAACTCCGTCCTTTTCGTTATCTTTTAATGCATAAACCGGCTGGAACCATTTGTTCTAATATTGATGAAGTTTATCCATCGTTATTTAATGATATCGCTATCGAGAAGCGTGATGAGTTACATATTGCTGGTCGATTGGATGCTGATACGACAGGTTTAGTACTTATTACCGATGATGGGCATTGGTCATACAATATAACGCTCCCGAGTAAAAACTGCAGCAAGGTTTATCGAGTCGGGTTAGCGCGACCTATCGATGAAAGTGCGATAGAGCAGTTTAAAGTTGGCGTTAAGTTACAAGGCGAAACACAGTTAACGCTCCCGGCAAAATTAGCGATCATTAGCGACAAAGATGTCTATCTAACTTTAACTGAAGGGAAGTTCCATCAGGTTAAGCGTATGTTTGCCGCCATCGGTAATCGCGTTATCTCTTTACATCGAGAGAAAATCGGTGATATTACGTTAGATGTTGATGTTGGTCAGTGGCGCTTTTTAACTCAAGAAGAAGTGAATACTTTTCTTTAAGTTTTGCACCCTACATATCACCTAGAAAACCACCGGTCTGATGTGCCCATAGTTGAGCATAAATGCCTCCTGTTGCGAGCAATTCATGATGAGTACCTTGCTCAACAATTTGACCGTTATCTATAACAATTAATCGATCCATCGCTGATATTGTCGACAGGCGGTGTGCAATGGCGATGACGGTTTTATTCTCCATTAAGGCTTCTAGGTTTTCCTGAATAGCCGACTCAACCTCAGAATCGAGTGCCGATGTCGCTTCATCCATGATCAGTATTGGCGCATTTTTTAATAGCACACGAGCAATGGCAATACGCTGGCGTTGTCCGCCGGATAATTTCACACCACGCTCTCCAACCTCAACAGCAAAACCTTGATTACCATTTTCATCTTTTAACTCTTGAATAAAATCATAAGCATGAGCTTGTTTTGTCGCTTTGATCAATGCCTCTTCACTCGCTTCAGGATCGCCATATAAAATGTTTTCGCGAATGGAGCGATGCAACAGTGATGTATCCTGGGTGATCATGCCAATTTGCTTACGCAGTGAATCTTGGCTAACAGTAGCGATGTCTTGATCATCAATACGAATATGCCCAGATTGAATATCATAAAAACGCAGAAGTAGGTTAACTAGGCTTGATTTACCAGCACCAGAGCGACCGACAAAGCCCACTTTTTCACCAGGTTTAAAGGTAAGGTTGAGATCCTTAAAGACGGGTTTCTCTTGGTTATAATAAAAATTCACCTGATCAAAATCGATTTTGCCATTACTTACCTGCAGCGAAGGCGCGTTTGCTGCATCTTCTATTTCCACATCAGTCGAAATCGTGTTCATGCTATCGATAACGGTACCGATATTTTCAAATAGGGTGCTGACTTCCCACATAATCCACTTCGACATACCTTGTACACGCAGCGCAATACTGATAGCAACCGCAATCACTCCGATAGTGACGCTAGCATCTAACCACAGTGTCACAGAGAGGGCAGCGATGGAGAAAAGCAGTAAGTAGTTAATGGTATCAACACTTAGCAGCAGGCAAGTCACCATACGCATTTGACGATATACCGTTTTTAGAAACAGTTTAAAGCTACTTTCTACGTACTCTTTTTCACGCTCAGAATGGGAGAAAAGTTTAATGGTTGTAATGTTGGTATAAGTATCAACCACTCTACCTGTCATGATAGAACGTGCATCGGCTTGGTCGGTTGCGACACGTTTCATCTTGGGAATAAAGTACAATTGGATCAAGATATAACAGATTAGCCAGATAATAATAGGCAGCATGAGTAGAAGATCGGATTGTCCCATCATCCAGATCATAGAGACAAAATAGACCGATATATAGACTAAGACATCAAGTAACTTCATCATGGTTTCACGTACTGCTAATGAACTTTGCATGACCTTTGTCGCCACTCGTCCAGCAAAATCACGCTGGAAGAAACTCACACTCTGTTTTAATAAATAACGATGCACGGACCAGCGAATCGACATAGGATAATTGCCCAATAATGTCTGATGCATGATCATTGAATGGAGGAGTCCAAGCAGCGGCATAACAAGCGTCACCAGCAATAGCATTGTGGTCATTTTCTCACCCTGATCGACCCAGAATGTGGCGCGATCTTGAGTACTTAATATATCCACCAACTGTCCCATGTAGCTAAGTAGCACCACTTCGGCTATGGCGATCAAAGCACTAAGAGAAGACATGATAAGCAAAGGTACTTCAAAGCCTTTTGTATAGTGACGACAAAACCCCACCAATGTTTTCGGCGGTTTTTGTGGCTCTTGTGCAGGGAAGGGGTTCGTTAAGTTTTCAAACCAATTAAACATTATTATTCCAAATCGTAGTCAGAGAAGAGGCAGCGAATGAAAGTATTTACTGCGATTGGTATAAGTATTCTCAACATCATTATTATCAGTATGGCTCATAATCAAATTTAATGTTAAGCAAAGCAGTAAACCAGTATTATAGACTTGATGGATATAGTTAAATTGATGTAAAAGAAGTTTTTTTATGCTATTTATGATCACTTACTTTGATTGGTATTAGATCTTAGAAAAAATACCTAGGGCTTAATTGCTCATATATTATTTAAGGAAGAATAATGAAAGACGAAACCCTCTCGATCCATTTTGGTTATGAAACTGATCCGACAACCAAATCGGTAGCCACACCTATCTATCAAACCGTTGCTTATGAATTTGATAATGCTCAACATGGTGCTGATCTGTTTAATTTAGAGGTCCCTGGCAATATTTATACTCGCATCATGAACCCAACAAATGATGTATTAGAAAAGCGTATGGCTGCATTGGAAGGGGGCATTGCTGGGTTGGCAGTGAGTGCAGGCAGTGCTGCGATTAATTACGCTATTTTAACTCTAGCGCAAATTGGCGATAATATTGTTGCGACGCCACAGCTTTATGGTGGTTCTTATACGCTATTTGCTCATATGTTGCCAAATCAAGGGATTGAAGTTCGCTTCGCAAAGGATGATAAACCTGAGAGTTTGGCAGAGCTTATTGATGATAAAACTAAAGCAATTTTTTGTGAAAGTATTGGTAATCCAGCAGGTAACATTATTGATTTAGAGCGTGTGGCAGAACTGGCTCATGCGCAAGGTGTCCCTGTGATTGTTGATAATACGGTGGCAACACCTGCACTGTGTAAGCCGATTGAATTTGGTGCTGATATTGTGGTTCACTCACTGACAAAATACGTTGGTGGTCACGGTACCACACTGGGTGGCATGATCATCGATTCAGGTAAGTTCCCATGGGCAGAGCATAAAGCACGTTTCCCAGTGTTTAACCAACCTGAGCCTTCTTATCATGGTGTGGTTTATACTGAAGCCTTTGGTCCTGCTGCTTTTATTGGTCGTGCTCGCACAGTACCACTACGTAATACCGGTTCAGCACTTTCACCAATGAATGCCTTTATGCTCATGCAAGGGTTAGAAACACTGCCACTACGTATGGAAAGACATACTGAAAATGCACTTAAAGTGGCGGAATATCTTAACCAGCATGATAAAGTAAGTTGGGTCAATTACGCAGGTCTTATCGATTCGCCACATCATCACTTAGCGCAAAAGTACATGAAAGGTACCCCGTCTGCGATTCTTTCTTTTGGTTTAAAAGATGGCTACGATGCAGGCGTTCGTTTTTATGATGCATTAGCGATCTTTAAACGCTTAGTCAATATAGGCGATGCGAAATCATTAGCGTGTCACCCAGCATCAACCACTCACCGTCAATTGAGCGAGCAAGAGCAAAAACAAGCAGGTGTTTCTCCTGAAATGATCCGTTTATCAGTAGGGATAGAGCATATTGATGATATCCTTGCCGATCTAGAACAAGCGCTTAATGCTTAGATAGACGATAGCAGTATTCAATTCTATGCTTTAGGAAACGTCAGCTTTTTAGCTGGCGTTTTTTAACGGCGCTGACATGAAGTACAACCTCGACATGCCGATCGGGTGTGAGGATCTAAACGGCTTCTTTGCACTTTACAGTAGGCATTTTTAAGTGCTCGTCTTGCAGAAAACCAGTCATCTGGCTTCGTTAATATCAGATAACCATTAAAGTGTTTTACCAGGGGTAAGCGATATTCGTCAATAAAACGACTGTCAAAGCCAATATCAAAATAGTCCAATGCTTGTTCAATAGACTCAAAGCTTTCGATGATTGTCTGGATATCTTGTTTACTCATAATGGCTGCTATTTGGTTGTTTTCTATCCAAAGATGAAAGTATTATCTTCAGTGTAATTGAATTTGGTCATAGAAACACCTTCTATCACAAAGTGAAGCTTTAAATAAGTTAATCTAGTTTAACGACTATTTAGCTTGATCTAGATCATTTTGTAGTGATTAATTTAGCGATATGTTGATAACTCGTTAATATTGATAGTAAGGTTTATCGTATGGAATTAATACAAGATGCTAGATGCTATACCGATGTTTGTGTGAAAGGAAAGTGGTTCCATTACGATCACTGCACAACCAACGCTTACATGCTAAATGGTGGTGAATCCTCGAACATTGAACTTGCAAAAATGCCTTCTACAGAAAATGAGTTAGTAGATTTACTATCTGATATGATGTAGCTTAGATCAAAGCCGCAACACTATGCGGCTTGAATTTTATTTAGCCTTTCATTATTTAAACGCCAACTCATATCAATCCTCACTCTTCGACTCTTTATCTATTCTGGCTAACTTGTCACGTCTCTTTTTATTAATCGAATCTATACTGTAGAAACTGTGATAGAAGAGGTTATGCCAATGTTGAATGAAAACCATGCATTTATTTTAGACTTCCCTGAACTCAAGTTAGATATCGTACAACTTAATCATGATGATCCCATTTTTAAAGCAGAGCTACAGCGCTATCATCTGTTAGATTTTGATATTAGGCAGTTGGAAATTTCAGGCAGTCCAATCGATGATGACAATATGAACGCCCTGAAATTGCAACGTATTGAGTTAAAAGATCGTTTATACAAGCAACTAGTTGAACATCATGATCATTTGTGATTTTGTTCAATAGATCAAATGATTATCTAAATAGCCATCGGTATAGTGGTGTTTTTTCTAAGCCAATAATAAGCAATGAAGTAAGGATAATAGAACCTGTAAATACAGTGATATCCTTACTTATATTTTCCAGTGCTAAAAAGCTCGAAAGGTTCATCATGATAATGATCATCGGTAAATGTGCGACATAAATAGGTAAGACATATTTAGCAAGGGAGGTTAGGCGACGATGACTGCCAAACTTAGGTTTAGATAGTAGGAACATGAAACATCCAATCCCCCAAAATGCCGTCCCAAATAAGAAATCATTAGCATTAAAGGCTTGCCCATAAAAGGATAAGCCGTACGCTTCGCTAAAATGAACAAGCATTCCTCCGATAGCAATCATCAGCGCTTTTTTACTCGATAGTTCAATATTGTATTGGCGGATCATAAAGCCAACCGCAAACAGAAGAGTACTAAAAAAAGGACCATTACGAGTAAAGAATGGGGCAGTAAAGTCCGTGAGTATTTGATAGCTACCAGCCAGTACGCCATAGATGTATAACACGACAGCAATGGGAATAAGAAGATTGAGTTTATCAACCTTCGCTAATAGAGCCGTAATGAAAGTCGCAAACATCAGTGCTGGCAAAAACCATAAATGAACTAATCCGCCTTCAAGCAGTGAATTGATAGGCGTTTGTGCTAAGAAGTTCCAGTAACCTTGTCTTTCAGTTAAGTAGCCATGTTCTAGCACTATGCCGAGGTTAAAAGGCATCAGTAAACAGATAATACTCCAAACAATGAACACTCTTACTAGAGGGGAGCAATATCGTTTCAGGGTATCGAACGGGCGAAGAGTCAGTTTAGGTTGGATTAGATAGCCGGAGATAACGAAAAAGAGTGGCACGGCAAAGCGTGTGGCTTGATTGAATATATAGCCAAACCAAGGCACACCATCGCACTGCCAATAGGTTACAAACATCTGGCAATGCATCGCTAATATAGCAAAAATGGCGATGACTCTTCCGCACTCAAGACTCTGAATCTTATTACTTTCCATATCGTCCTCTGAATAAATCTTAGTGGAAAAATCATATCAGGGTTCAGTTGCAAAGAGTCAAAGAGTGTCAAGTTTTGTTATGGGAGTAGTGATATTCTCTCTATCTATATCTATCCACCTCTCCCTCATACTTTAGTCGAAATTGCAGGCAACCTACTTGTCTAACGAGCAAATCACCCTCTACTTTATAGTCATATCTAAACATTGTTGACGGTTTTTGTATGAATCGAAATAAACACAAATCTCATAATCAAAGCCAGCTCAAATCAGCAGTTAATCACTTTGCTCTGTGGTGAGCTTTATCATCTGTTACGTATGTAGCGTTATCAATTCCCGCCACTTAATTGAACAATACGTGTTAAAGGAACAGTCACTCGCTAAAGGAGAAGCTCAATGAAGCAATCATCGTCTAACTTGCCTAGCCCTGGTACTAAATTTCGTCAAGCCGTAGCAAAGAATACCCCATTACAAATTGTCGGCACCATTAATCCTTATTGCGCGATGATGGCAAAGAATCTAGGTCACCAAGCAATCTATTTATCAGGAGGAGGGATCGCCAATGCATCGTACGGTCTACCTGATCTCGGCATTACGACATTAAATGATGTGTTGGTCGATGTAGAGCGGATCACGAATGCGTGTGACTTACCTTTGCTGGTGGATATTGATACCGGTTTTGGTGGGGCATTCAATATATCCAGAACAATAAGGGGCATGGAAAAAGCAGGTGCAGCAGCCGTGCATATTGAAGATCAAGTTGCTCAAAAACGCTGTGGTCATCGTCCGAATAAAGCCATTGTCAGCCAACAAGAGATGATGGATAGAGTCAAAGCCGCTGTTGATGCACGTCATGATGCAAATTTTGTCTTGATGGCACGTACCGATGCATTAGCCGTTGAAGGGTTTGATTGTGCCGTTGAACGGGCTATTGCGTATGTCGAAGCGGGTGCCGATATGATTTTCCCCGAAGCGATGAATCAACTGGATCAGTATCAGAGATTTTCCGCTGCTTTGCAGTCCGCCATAGGAAAACCCGTCCCAATATTGGCGAATATCACTGAATTTGGTCAAACCCCTCTCTATGGATGTGAACAATTAGCTCAAGTTAATGTGGATATGGTGCTCTATCCGTTGAGTGCATTTCGAGCGATGAACCTTGCCGCTGAAAAGGTTTATCGTCACTTACTTGAGGTCGGTAACCAAGAAGCGCTGCTAGGTGACATGCAGACAAGAAATGAGTTATACGCGCATCTTAATTATCACGACTATGAAGACAAACTTGATCAACTATTTTCAGAAGAATAACGCTAATCCAATAACGTCAAACCTATGGTTGCCACTAAGCTCCACGAGAGAGTCGGCACAAAAAAGAGAAGGAATTCATCATGCCAAATCAAGCACTAAGCGGCGCAGGGTTACGAGGTCAATGTGCCGGAGTCACCGCGTTATGTACTGTCGGTCAATCAGGAACAGGCTTAACTTACCGAGGCTATGACATTAGTGACTTAGCTCATCATGCCGAGTTTGAAGAAGTTGCCCATCTTCTTTTGGTTGGTCACTTACCGACACAAGTGGAACTCGACCACTATAAAAGGAAATTGATTGAGCTGCGAGGTTTACCGCAAGCACTAAAATCCGCTTTAGAGTTGATCCCAGCCAGTGCTCACCCGATGGATGTGATGCGCACGGGGTGTTCTGTCCTAGGTAACCTTGAGCAAGAGATTGATTTCTCACAACAACAAGCGGCGACCGACCGCATGCTTGCACTCTTTCCTGCCATTATCTGTTACTGGTATCGCTTTAGTCATGATGGGGTTCGAGTTGATACACACGATCAATCGCAAGATTCCATTGGTGGCTACTTTCTAAAAATGCTAACTGATACAGAGCCAAGCGCTTTACACAAACAAGTTATGCACTGCTCGTTGATTTTGTATGCCGAGCATGAATTTAATGCATCTACTTTTGCAGCGCGTGTATGTGCTTCAACGCTATCGGATATTCACTCCTGTGTCACAGCGGCAATAGGCACACTGCGAGGACCATTACATGGTGGGGCAAATGAAGCGGCAATGGAAATGATAGAACACTGGAAAAGCGCAGATGAAGCAGAAGATAACATCATGACAATGCTAGCCAATAAAGACAAAATTATGGGCTTTGGTCATGCTATTTATCGAGAAAGCGACCCTCGTAATGCGTTAATTAAACATTGGTCTAGCGCTTTATCTGATGCGGTGGGGGATACTCATCTGTATGCGGTTTCAGAACGAGTCGAAGCAGTAATGAAGCGTGAAAAGGATCTCTTTTGTAACGCTGATTTCTTCCATGCCTCTGCTTATCATTTTATGAATATACCGACCAAACTATTTACGCCCATTTTTGTTATGAGCCGTTTAACCGGTTGGACTGCGCATATTTTTGAGCAGCGAGCAAACAATCGAATTATCCGCCCAAGTGCCGATTATCATGGACCAGAAGCTCGTGCATGGTTACCGATTGAACAGCGCTAATATCAGCAAGGAAGAATAGGATGGACTCAATAAATACGCGCTATAGAAAGCAATTAGAGGGCACACAGGCAGATTATTTTGATGCTCAAGAAGCGGTAAATCGTTTAAAACCTCAAGCCTATAAATATTTACCTTATACCTCTAAAATCCTTGCCGAGCAGTTGGTTAGACGTTGTGACCCTAAAGAACTTGATGAAGCGTTATGGCAACTGATCGATCGAAAAAGTGAGATTGATTTCCCATGGTACCCTGCGCGAGTCGTGTGTCATGACATCTTAGGGCAAACTGCACTGGTCGATCTTGCTGGTCTACGTGATGCGATTGCCGAGCAAGGTGGCGATCCGGCTAACGTTAACCCTGTGGTCGAAACACAATTGATCGTTGATCACTCGTTAGCTGTAGAACATGGCGGCTTTGAAACCGATGCTTTTACTAAGAATAGAGCCATTGAAGATCGCCGCAATGAAGACCGATTCCATTTTATCGAATGGTGTAAAAGCGCTTTTAAGAATGTTCAAGTGATCCCTGCAGGCAATGGGATTATGCATCAAATTAACCTTGAGAAAATGTCTCCTGTTATCCAATTAAAACAAGGGATGGCTTATCCTGATACGTGTGTTGGAACCGACAGCCATACGCCGCATGTGGATGCGTTAGGTGTGTTAGCGATAGGCGTTGGCGGATTAGAAGCGGAGACGGTGATGCTCGGGCGACCGTCAATGATGCGATTACCCGATATCGTTGGCGTTAATATTACTGGGGAACGCAAAGAAGGCATTACCGCGACCGATATTGTTTTGGCAATGACTGAGTTTTTACGTGAACAAAAAGTCGTCTCTTCATATCTTGAATTTTATGGTGATGGAACGCGTAATTTGACCATAGGAGATCGGGCAAGCATATCGAATATGACACCTGAATATGGGGCAACGGCAGGGCTATTTTATATTGATGAACAAACGATCAATTACTTAAAGCTTACAGGGCGAGATGAAGAGCAAATTCACTTAGTCGAGACGTATGCTAAAACCATGGGGCTATGGGCTGAGGAGTTAAATCTTGCTAACTATGAGCGCGTGTTAACCTTTGACCTTGCTATGGTCGAGCGCAATATGGCTGGTCCCTCTAGCCCTCATCGCCGATTACCGACCAATCAACTCGTTGAGCGTGGTATTACTCAATCCTCTAACATCACTTCAACCCCGAGTGAAAGTGGCGAACTGCCTGATGGAGCAGTGATTATTGCGGCGATCACCTCTTGTACAAATACCAGTAATCCTCGTAATGTTGTTGCCGCTGCGCTCATTGCTAAAAAAGCGAATGCATTAGGGTTAACAAGAAAGCCTTGGGTAAAAACTTCATTTGCGCCTGGTTCCAAAGTGGCAAAACTGTACCTGGAAGAAGCCGGGCTATTGAATGAATTAGAGCAATTAGGCTTTGGCATTGTTGGTTATGCTTGCACAACGTGTAACGGAATGAGTGGTGCACTTGATCCTAATATTCAACAAGAGATTACTCAGCGTGATCTTTATACCACCGCGGTGTTATCCGGGAACCGAAACTTTGATGGTCGAATTCATCCGTATGCCAAACAAGCTTTTCTTGCCTCGCCACCTTTAGTTGTCGCTTATGCTATCGCGGGTACGATTCGATTTGATATAGAAAAAGAGGCGCTCGGTTTTGATGCTCAAGGCGAGCCGATTTATCTGCATGATCTGTGGCCATCGGATCAGGAAATTGATGAGGTAGTTGCCGCGCATGTAAAACCTTCACAGTTTAATCAAGTTTATATTCAGATGTTTAAATTAGATGAAGCCGCGAGTGTGACATCACCGTTATATGATTGGCGAGCAATGAGCACCTATATTCGCAGACCCCCATATTGGCAAGGGGCGCTAGCAGGTCAGCGTCAATTATCGAATTTAAGACCGTTAGCTATTCTTGGCGACAATATTACCACCGATCATTTATCCCCTTCCAATGCCATTCTTGCTGAAAGCGCAGCCGGTGAGTATCTAGCAAAAATGCAGGTCCCTGAAGAGGATTTTAACTCTTATGCCACCCATCGAGGCGATCACTTAACCGCCCAAAGAGCCACGTTAGCCAACCCTAAATTATTTAATGAAATGGTTAAAAAAGAAGGGGAGTGTGTTCAAGGATCTTTTGCGCGAGTGGAGCCAGAAGGAAAGGTTATGCGCATGTGGGAAGCCATAGAAACCTATATGAACCGCAAGCAACCGTTAATTATTGTTGCGGGTGATGATTATGGGCAAGGATCTTCACGTGATTGGGCAGCCAAAGGAGTCCGGTTAGCAGGTGTGGAAGCGATCGTAGCGGAAGGATTTGAGCGTATACATCGGACTAATTTGGTTGGCATGGGCGTTTTACCACTGCAATTTAAGCCAAAGGACACGAGACACTCATTGCACCTTGATGGCAGTGAAGTGTTTAGCGTGAGAGGCGATATGGTTGCTGGTGGTGATCTGGTGCTTGTGATTGAACGTGTCGATCAAACCGTTCTGGAGGTTGTGGTGACTTGCCGACTTGATACCGCTGATGAGCTTTGTGTTTATCAAGCTGGTGGTGTGTTACAGCGATTTGCACAAGACTTTTTAACGCAATAGGCAGTTGTAAAACTTGTTGTCTAGGAGAGCAAAACCATGACAGATAGTATCAATGCAGCGACCCGAGTTCCTGCGACTTATATGCGTGGCGGCACCAGCAAAGGTCTCTTTTTTGTGTTAGATGATTTACCAAAAGCCGCTCAAGAGCCAGGGAGTTATCGTGATACTTTGTTATTAAGAGCCATTGGTAGTCCTGATCCATACAGTAAGCATATTGATGGTATGGGCGGGGCAACCTCAAGTACCAGCAAAACCGTGATTGTGTCTAAAAGTGCAAAGCCAGATTATGATGTCGATTACTTATTTGGTCAGGTATCAATCGATAAACCGCATGTCGATTGGAGCGGTAACTGCGGGAATTTGTCGGCAGCTGTTGGACCATTTGCTATTCATCGAGGCTTAATCGCACAAGAAAAAATCCCAACTAATGGTCATGTTATGGTGCGGGTTTGGCAAGTTAATATCCAAAAAACGATAGTAATTCATGTTCCTATTTATCAAGGAGAGGTGCAAGAAGAGGGCGCTTTTATCCTCGATGGTGTGGCGTTTCCTAGCGCTGAAATTCAAGTTGATTTTCTTCAGCCAGGTGATGGAGAGGTACGCGGAAAAAATGCCATGTTTCCTACTGGTAATCTGGTGGATGACTTGGATGTGCCAGATATCGGACGATTAAAAGCAACGATGATAAATGCTGGGATCCCAACCATTTTTGTTGATGCCCAAGCGATAGGTTATCAAGGCATTGAAGGGCAAGAAGCGATTAATAACGATCCGATTGCTTTAGCCATGTTTGAATCTATTCGTGCGCATGGCGCTTTAAAAATGGGCTTAATTGATTCACTTGAAGAAGCGGAAACTCGTCAGCATACCCCCAAAGTTGCCTTTATATCACCGTCAAAACCTTACCTAACCTCTAGCAATAACACGGTGGCAACAGAGGATATCGACTTGCTTGTTAGAGCACTTTCCATGGGCAAGCTTCATCACGCCATGATGGGAACGGCAGCGGTTGCTATTGCCAGTGCAGCTTGTATTCCCGGTACATTAGTCAATTTAACCGCTGGTGGAGGAGAAAGGGAATCGGTCACTTTTGGTCATCCATCGGGCACTTTACGTGTTGGTGCTAAAGCTCAAAATACTCCCGATGGTTGGAATATTGAAAAAGTGATGATGAGCCGCAGTGCCAGAATAATAATGGAAGGCTGGGTTAGGGTTCCAAGTCACGCTATGCAGTAAACCGATTGATTCAACTTACAGTAAGTAATTATTTCACAAGGAGAGAGTGCCATGTCTGCCTATCTTAACCAATATCAATGGGCGAAAGATGACCCTAAAGCATTTTGGCAAGCCCAAGCGGAGAATATCGATTGGTTTAAAAAGCCAACCATTATCTTAGAGAAAGATGCAGAGGGTATTGAGCGCTGGTTTACTGACGGTGAAATGAATACGGCATGGCTGGCGTTAGATTATCACTGTGAGCAAGGGCGCTCGGATAATATTGCTTTAATTTATGACTCGCCAGTGGTGAATAAAAAACAGTCTTATACCTATGGTCAACTCAAAGATGAAGTCGCTTTAGTGGCAGGAATGCTTGCTAATCAAGGGGTCAATAAGGGCGATCGCGTTGTTATATATATGCCGATGATCCCAGAAGCAGCCATGGCGATGTTGGCGTGTGCGCGTTTAGGGGCAATCCACTCGGTTGTCTTTGGCGGTTTTGCTGCTAATGAATTAGCTGTCCGTCTTGAAGATGCAGAGCCAAAGGTACTCCTAACGGCGTCGTGTGGCATTGAGGTCAATAAAGTCATTGAATATAAACCGCTGGTGGATAAAGCGATTATGGACAGTCGTTGGAAGCCAGAAAAAGTGGTGACGTTTCAACGAGAGCAATCACCAGCAGAGTTAAATTATGCTCGAGATGTTGATTGGCAAAGTGAATTAGCGCTTGCCCAGCCGCATGATTGTGTGCCTGTTCTGGCTACCGATCCTTTGTATATCTTGTACACATCAGGCACAACCGGTAAACCTAAAGGTGTCGTACGAGATAACGGCGGTCATGCCGTGGCGATGAAATACTCCATGTCAGCCATTTATAATATTGATCAAAATGGTGTATTTTGGGCAGCCTCTGATGTTGGTTGGGTCGTCGGGCACTCTTATATTGTATATGCGCCACTTATCCATGGTTGTACGTCTATTTTATTTGAAGGTAAGCCTGTTAAAACGCCTGATCCCGGCGCTTTTTGGCGAGTGTGTGAAGAGCATAACGTTGACGCTTTATTTTCTGCTCCAACCGCCTTTCGTGCTATCAAGAAAGAAGATCCAGATGGTACGTTGATTAAAGATTATGACTTATCGCAGCTAAAGACAATTTTTATGGCTGGTGAAAGACTTGATCCACCGACATTAGATTGGGTAGTTAAGCATACGCAAAAACCTGTTGTTGATCATTGGTGGCAAACGGAAACGGGCTGGGCGATAGCCGGAAATCCAACGGGTATTGAGATGATGCCAGTAAAAGCTGGATCAGCAACAAAGCCCATCCCTGGTTATCAAGTGGAGATCTTAAACGCAATGGGTGTGCCTGTTCGTGCTAATGAGCAAGGATTTGTCTCACTGAAAAGACCGCTGCCGCCCAGTTGCTTACCGACCATTTGGCGCAATCATGATCGTTTTGAAAGTGGCTATTTAAGTCAGTTCCCTGGTTATTATGTTTCAGGGGATGGTGGGTACATTGATGCAGATGGTTATCTATTTATTATGGGTCGCATTGATGATGTGATTAATGTGGCAGGTCACCGCTTATCTACAGGAGAAATGGAAGAGGTCGTCGGTGCTCATCCTGCTATTGCTGAATGTGCAGTGGTCGGTGTTCATGATGATTTAAAAGGGCAGCGACCACTAGGATTAGTCGTATTAAAAGATGGCGTCTCGTTTGACGAGCATGCCCTAGCGTTGGAATTAGTGGGGAAAGTAAGGCAAGAGATAGGTGCAGTCGCTTGCTTTAAAGATGCCTTAGTGGTCGAAAGATTACCTAAAACCCGCTCAGGAAAAATTCTGCGCCGAGTGATCCGTCAAATTGCCGATGGTGAACAATATGCAGTGCCATCAACGATTGATGATCCTGCGAGTTTAGGTGAAATAGAGAAAGCACTGCACCGCTAATGAGATAAAATGATTAACTCTTTCATTTTATTGGGGTAAGGCTAGTTTGATCGAGTAAGCTAGCCTTATCGTCGATTACTTAACCTGTTGAAATACAATGTGAGCAAAAGTTAGGCAAACGAACGTAAAATGTGAAATTAATCCTTTCTATTTTATCATATTATGGCATTATCTATCTCGTACCAACGATGTGCGTACATCGTATAATGGCTATTACCTCAGCCTTCCAAGCTGATGATGCGGGTTCGATTCCCGCTGTACGCTCCAAGTTCTCCTCTCCAGGTACAACTTCCCAACGCTATGAAAATTAAACGCTTAACTGCGTTTTTTGTGTATTTAATATTAATGCCATTAATCCTTTACGGCAAAGTCCACTGGTTATCTTTCGCAAGTTCAGTTAATTGCTTACTATCTTTTTCTAGCTCTATCTTTATCCAATCAATTAGTTCATTTATAATCGGTGTATTAACGGCTCGGTGGCAATAATAACGCCAAGGGCTTAGCCGTATATCAATATTGGTTGGACATTGTAAAAAACCTTCCTCAAGCTCAGGTAGTATTAACATTAGATCTGTCATAGTGGCTCCCTGTCCCGCTAAGCAAGCACTAAGAGCCAAGTCTAGTGTTGAAAATGTGGTATTTCTAACCGTAGAAGTCGTACTTGAATTACTAGAAGAGAGCCAATCACGCCAATCATGGTGATCAATAGTTGCGTGTAATCTAGGCAATGAAAGAATCGTTTCTACATCAATTTTTTCTCCCGTAATGGGCTTAGCACAAACCGGTGCCATCAATTCGTTACGTATAAAAAATAGATTATCTAAATTAGAATTTTGCAAAGAACGCTGTGTCGAGAGAAATAGCAAGTCATAATCAGGGTACTTCATCTCGGATTCTTCATCCAATGTAGGAATTATTACCATTTCATATTGTGGAAAGTGTGCATTCAACTCTTTCAACTTAGGAATAAACCAGCGTATCGCAAAACTCATGGCTACTTTAATAGTAATACGGTGATTGGCACTGCTCTTCCATAAAGTCAAATTGTGTTGAACCACGGTAAAATGCTCCTTTAATAGATCTCCTAACTGCTTACCATGTTCAGTTAGCGTGATAGACCTATGATGACGAACAATAAGCATTAGTTCTAATTCGGTTTCTAACTGTTTTATCTGCCGACTAATCGCACTTTGCGTCACATTTAGTTCTATCGCAGCATGCGTAAAACTCATATGTCTTGCAACCGCTTCAAACGCTTTTAATCCGTTATGTGAATGTGGGAGATGTGTATAAGGAGTCATAATTTATTCGCATGAGTTTTAAGAATGCTAGATTCTCATAAAAATCAATTGAACACCAGTTAGTTAATACGTATTTTACAAACCTGTTTTCTGCACACTTTCTTTAGATAGAAGGTATTACTTTGAGGTTTGAATGAAGAAATTACTCGCGCTCTCTTTCCCGCTGATTATTTCTCAACTGGTTGCTGCTGCATTGGTGTTTACTGATGTATGGATGATGTCACGGTTAAGTGTCGTTGACTTGGCTGCTGGCGGTCTAGGCGCTGCTGTATATAACTTTACTTTCCTTATTGCAGGTAGCACGGTCGGTTGTGCTGCCAATCTCATTGCCATTGCTTATGGTCAAGGTATCGCTCGTCCAGAGCACAGTAAAAAACAAATACGACACGTTGTTAAAGGCGGTGTTTTACTAACTTTCCTTTTGAGTATCGTTCTTATCATTGGTCTTTCTTTTACACCACTACTATTAGTAAAAGCTCAGCAACCCGATGATGTCGTTGCACTGGCGATGGAGTACATCAATACCCTCAAATGGGCAATGCTGCCTACAATGCTGCTATTGGTTTTGCGTGGATTAACCAGTGTACTTGGTGATGCTCGTTCCATCATGGTAATGTCTCTTATGACTGTTATCATCAATGTTCCAATTAGTTATCTGCTCGCCTTTACATTCGACTTTGGGCTTGGTGGTTTAGGGGCTGGTACCGCAATTGCTGCCACGTTAGCTATGCTGTTTTACGGCTATTGGATTTTTGCTCAACAGAAATACCAACAATACGCACCATGGAAAAACTGTCACGAATATTCACTACGACTATTAGCACCATTGCTCGCTCTTGGTTTACCAATTGCTCTTGCCTCTCTTCTAGAGCACGGTTTAATTTACGGCGGCACTTTAATGGCAGGAATGTTAAGCGTGACTGCCTTAGCGTTGCAACAAGTGCTATTACAGTGCTTAAGTTTCACTTGGAATATCAACTTTGGTTTTTGTCAGGGAGCGGCTATTTTAGTTGGTCGAGCTTATGGTGCTGGCGATCTCGCAAGTATCCGTCGTACATCTTGGCTAAGCTTTATGGTCGTCACTGTAATCAGCTTGGCATTATCGGCGGTGTTTGTTTTGTGGCCAGATCTCATTGCTGCGATATTTCAGCTTCAAGATAGCGAAGATGGCGTATCTATGACCGCGCTTTTCTCGGCTGTATTATGGGTTGTCGCTTTATGCTTTGTGGCTGATGCTTGGCAGTTACTGGCAATCAACCTCTTACGAGGAATGAAAATTGTCATTACTCCAACTGTAATGACTGCAGTTGGGTACTGGGTATGTGGGATTCCAGCCGCATGGTTACTAATGAAGCACTACGGACTCGCCGGTATATGGGGAGGCATTGGCATAGGTTTAGCCGTCACCGGAATTTTGTTATTAATTATCGCCATGCATGCAATGACTCCGAAGCGATTTGCCACACTAACAAGGTAAACAGTGAATAATTGACAGAAAAGTCAGTTTTAATACTTCAATGATAACAATAGGTTGAGCTAAGCTACCTTTAGCCTATATAATTCATGCGCATTCAAATAATTAACTTAGTTAAGTTTGATTATTTCCAATATAGCAATAGCTAAACGAATTTTAGGCAACACATGAAAAAAACAAAATGTCTTCTTATTGCAGTTTCTGCATTAGCACTAAGTGGTTGTGCAACACAATATGAACTTGCGCAGCAGCAGAAGAAGAATGATCAAAAGATCACTGAACTAGAATCCAAAGTCGATGCTATAAAAAGTGAGTCGCAAGGCACGGATGAGGAAATGGCTAAAGCTATCAGTCAGTTACAATCTGAACAATCTCAGTTAGTGTTACAAACCAATAGTGTTAATAAGTCATACGCAATCAAAGAAAATGACACGCTGTATAGTATCGCACAAGTAAATAATATGCCGCTTGATGAGTTACTTGCACTAAATCCTCAAATTGATGACCCTCGTGAACTACTCATTGGGCAAATCATCAACATTAAATAAACTATCTAAGTTCTTTTATTGTTAATTAATGCACTTTTTATACTTATCGTATGTAAAATTAGTGCATTATCACTCTTCTGCAGCAATATTGTCATTAAATGGCATTATAACCGTCATAAACCTCATGCATTCTACCTAAATTATTTACAGAATAGTATTCACAATAGGTAATTACATGAAAAATAACCTCATTGCTTTAAGCATTATTGCAGCACTTACTGGATGTAACTCATCTGATGATGATTCAAACCCATCTAACGACCATAGCTTAGATCTACAAATTCTTCACATTAACGATCATCACTCTAAAATTGATGCTACAGATGGACAAAACTTCGTACTTGGTGGTGTTGAAACGAAAGTAGACGTGGGTGGTTTCCCACGATTAGTAACTAAAGTTAACGAACTAGCAAAAGAAAACTCGTTAAAACTTCATGCGGGTGATGCAATCACAGGAACAATGTACTACAGCCTATTCCGTGACGAATTACCTGACGCATTGATGATGAACCAAGTCTGTTTCGATGCCTTTGCACTTGGTAACCATGAATTTGATGACGGTAATGCGCAACTAGCACACTTTATTAACACATTAAAAACTGGCCAGGATAGCTGTGGTACTGAAGTGCTTGCTGCTAATATAGAGGTGCCTAGTGACAACCCAATTTACGACCTGTATGCACCTTATAAAGTTTACACCGTTGATGGTAAAAAAGTCGGCGTTATTGGTATCGATGTATCAAGTAAAACAGAGGCTTCTTCATCACCTGATAAAGAAACTGAGTTCTTTGATGAAGTGGAAACTGCACAAAAATATATCGATATTTTAAAAGATGAGCAGGATGTTGAAAATATTGTGTTACTAACCCATTACGGTTACGAAAATGATATCGCGATGGCTAAGCAGTTAACCGGTGTTGATGTCATTATCGGTGGTGATAGCCATACATTACTGGGTGACGAAGATACATTTAAAGCAATTGACCAAGCAGTTTCTGGTGACTACCCGACTATTGTAGAAAATGTAGACGGTGATAAAGTATGTGTTGCACAGGCATGGGATAATTCACGTGCTCTTGGTGAGTTAAATATCTCTTTTGCAAGCGATGGTACTGTTGCATCATGTTCTGGTACACCGCACATTCTACTTGGTGATACATTCACACCACAGGATGACGAGCAAACTAAACATACTGCCGATGAACTAACGAAAATTACCGACTTTATTGCAGCAACAAAAGAGTTATCATTTGTTGAAGCAGATCTTGTAACAACTGATAAACTGTCTGAATATTCAGAGCTTATCGATGAAAAGAAAGTTGAAGAGATTGGATATAGTGAGGCTAACCTGTGTAATGAACGTGTTCCAGGTAGCGGCCATAGTTCGGGCGACCTATGTGGCACAGATAACGAAGCACGTGAATTCCTAAACAACCACGGTAGTGTAATGGCTAATATCGTCTCAGAGGCCTTTGCTCATCTTTCATTACGTTCAGATATTGCTATCCAAAACTCAGGTGGTGTACGTAACAGTATTCCTGCAGGTAACGTAACTGTCGGTCATGCCTTTGATGTTTTACCTTTTGACAACTTCATCGTTAACTTAGATATGACTGGCCAAGAGATTGTCGATACTATCGAAGATGCAATCGATAATACCATTGTAAATAGTTCTTCAGGTGCATTCCCTGCAGCCCATAACTTACGTTTCGATGTTGATATGAACCAAGAAAAAGGTGCGCGTATCACTAACGTAGAAGCAAGAAAGCGTGCAACTGAAGATGGACATGAAGATGAAAATTGGCACGAAATCAAGCTAACAGAGATTTATGTGGTAGCAACAAACGATTTCATTGCTGCGGGTGGTGATCTATATACTTCGATGATTCCAGCTTATGAAGATGATAGCCGTAGAGAAGACACTGGTCTACTTTACACTGACTCACTAATGAACTACATCAAAGCACTTGAAGAAGAAGGTAAATCGTTAGAGCACCCAACTATTGAAGATATGATGGTACAAAGCTTTATCGCATTAGAAGATTAATAAGTATTTATAAAACCAACTATGCCGTTTCATCAATAGACTCGCGATGTAGTTAATCACTTAAGCACTGAATGTCCCCCATTCAGTGCTTTTTTATCTGACCAATCAAAATTTACCTAACAACCTCACATCCAAAACCATTTGCATCCAAACACTCTCATCTCATTATCTTTTTAACCTTTTTTTATTAATCAGTTACCAAATTTGATGTTAATAGTAGCCATAAAATTCACCCTTAATTAACAACATTAGAGCTATCAACCTATATAAATACTGAAAATTAATGCAATTATGGCTTTATACCCTATATAACTGAGATCGTGATCACTTTTGTAATTTTAGATAATTCATAATACGAAAAACATAATAGAAAAAAACTCTGTGCTAATTAAAAATAGAACACATAAGAACGGAGTATCACTATTATGAATTTAAGCCCAACGATGAACCTAAACCCTAACGCAATAGAAACTAAGTGGGGAGAGTACAAGCTATTCTCATTATCAAATAAGCATGGTACACAAGTCGATATCTCTGATCTTGGTGCGACCATCGTTAATTTTTTTGTCAATGATAAGCAAAATACAAAACGTAATATTGTTCTAGGATACGACACGCCACAGGAATACCTTGAAGGGCAAAACTACTTCGGCTGCGTCGTCGGCCCTTGGGCTAACCGTATTGCTAACGGTCAATTTGAGCTTGATGGCAAACAAATTAACCTTGAACTAAACGAAGGCTCTAATCATTTACATGGTGCCTCTGCTAGTCTTGGTTGTAAACGTTGGATCGTCAAAAGCGCTGCCATAAATGAAGTCGTCTTTGAAGTTAGTAGTGAAGAAGATGAAGCAGGATTCCCATCAGCTATCAACTTCACAGTCTCTTACCAACTAACAGACAGTGACGAATTAATTATTAAATATTCGGCGAAATCTGAAAAAAGAACGCCAATCAATATGACGCAACATACCTACTTCAACTTAGATGGACACAGAGATGTGCTTAACCATCAAATACAGGTACTTGCTGACTCATATCTACATGTTAACGAACTAGCCATTCCTGTTGAACAAGCATCCGTTACCGGTACACCGCTTGATTTACGTACATTAACAACTATCAAAGACAACATTGATAGCGATTTTAACCAACTCAATTACGCAGGCGGCTTTGATCATTGCTGGTGTCTTCCTGGTAATGGTATGCAAAAAGCAGCCAACGTATTTGATGAAGCAAGTGGACTTAATCTTGAGGTCTATACCGACCAAATTGGTATCCAGTTTTATAGTGGTAACTTTATCGATAATGTCCAAGGCAGAGATGGTCAACTATATACCAAACGATTTGGCTTATGTTTAGAAACTCAATGCTACCCAGATCAAGTCAATATGGGCAATGCTGAAGACTGCATATTCAGCGCCGATAAAACCTATGAACACAATGTTATTTATAAAGTAAGTAAATAACCTCTCTGTATTAAATTTTATTAATAATGAGCGCAATCATTATTTATACACAAATAACAATAATACCTGCGCTTAGTAGGTATTCATTAACAATATGAGAACTCTATTATGATTAATATCCCAACGTTAAGACTTGGCATCGTTGCTGTGAGCCGCGACTGTTTCCCTATTTCACTATCTGAAGAGCGTCGCCGTTCTGTGGTTGCAAACTGTGTTGAGCGCGATGTTGAAGTTATCGAGCTTGAAACTATTATCGAAAATGAAAACGATATGGTAAAAGCACTTGCAGAAGCAACTGAAGCTGGTATTAACTCACTGGTTATTTACCTTGGTAACTTTGGTCCTGAAGGTCCTCTGACACAAATGGCGCAGCGTTTTGATGGTCCTGTCATGTTTGTATCGGCAGCTGAAGAATCAACAGCATGTCTTGCTGACGCACGTGGTGATGCATACTGCGGTATGTTAAACGCTTCATACAGTGCTGGTTTACGTAATATTCGCCCTCACATTCCTGAGTACCCAGTTGGTACTCCAAGTGAAGTGGCGAAAATGATTGAAGACTTTACGCCAGTCGCTCGTACTATCTTAGGTCTTAAAGGATTGAAAATATTTAGCTTTGGTCCTCGCCCACAAGATTTTGTTGCTTGTAATGCACCTATCAAAGCCTTGTTTGATCTTGGCGTTGAAATTATGGAAAACAGTGAACTTGACCTTTATGACCTTTACCTTGAAGCTGAAGGACATGAGGATATTCCGGCTATCATTGCTGATATGGAAGCAGAATTAGGTGACAACAACCCATACCCGGATCTACTGCCAAAACTCGCACAATACGAAGCTGCACTGCTTGATTTCCATAAAGCAAACCTAGGCGCTTCAACATTTGGTGTATTTGCGAATAAATGTTGGCCTTCATTTGAAAAATTCTTCGGCTTTGTACCATGTTACGTCAACGCTCGTTTAGCTGAGCGTGGTATTCCAGTCGCATGTGAAGTCGATATTTACGGTGCACTTTCTGAATACATGATCACATGTGCAACAAATCAGCCAGCGACGCTACTTGATATTAACAACTCAGTCCCTGCTGACATGGTTGAAAACAATGCCGATGTTATGGGTGATTACACAGCTAAAGACTTATTTATGGGCTTCCACTGTGGTAACACAGCATCAAGCTGCATGAAAAATTCACAGCTACGTTTCCAAAAAATCATGCATAGCTTAATGGAACCAGGCCAAGAACCAAACATCACACGTGGTACGTTAGAAGGCCAAATTAAGCCAGGCGAAGTAACGTTATTCCGCCTTCAATCAACTGCAGATACGAAGCTTCGTGCTTACGTTGCTCAAGGTGATATCTTAGATATTGATCCACAATCATTTGGTTCTATCGCTGTATTTGCTATTCCAGAAATGCAACGTTTCTACCGCCAAGTACTCATTCAAAAACGCTACCCTCACCATGCTGGTATTGCGTTTGGTAATGTTGGTAAAACAATGTACCAAGTGCTGAACCTGCTAGGTGTGACTGAAATTGATTACAACCAACCAGCATCAGAGCGTTACCCAAATGAAATCCCTTGTACTTTCTTAAACTAATTAAGATTAAGTACAAATCCTGAAGTATTGATTAACAATATTGGAGGGCAATCAAACTGCCCTCCTAATCTATTGTGAAATAACTAACTGTTACACATCACTCATTAGCATTACCCCAAATCCCAAATCAACCATTTAATATTCGCTTTTTTCCTAGCTCGCTGACTGTAGCGATAATTTTTCCTTTTTAATCAACCGTTATCAACTATTACGTGACTATCTATGAACAAGACTCTGATTCTCCAAGCACAACAAAATCTTATTCCTGTCAGTCGTCAAGCGGCGGCTGAAGGCATTGTACTTTTAAAAAACAACGACGCCGTTTTACCATTAACCCCACAGGATACGGTGTCTCTTTTTGGTCGTTGTCAAATTGATACTTACCGTAGTGGTACTGGATCTGGCGGAGCGGTTAATGTTCCTTATTCGGTGAGCCTTTTAGAGGGGCTACGTGCCAACTCAAGCATTAATGTCAACGAACAGCTAGTCACTGTGTATCAAGATTGGATTGCAAGTCACCCCTTTGATGACGGTGGTGGTGGCTGGGTTTCAGAACCTTGGTTCCAACAAGAAATGCTATTAAGTGATCAGGTCGTTACTAATGCTGCTCAACAATCGAATAAAGCGATGGTCTTTATCGGTCGCACTGCCGGCGAAGATCAAGACAATGCTGATGAGCCTGGATCATACCGCTTAACGGATCGAGAAATGGATATGCTTACTAAGGTAACACGATCGTTCTCAGATGTTATTGTCGTAATGAACGTAACGAACATTATGGACATGGCATGGCTAAATACGCTTGAAAATAACCAAGCGATTAAAGCGGTGATGTACAGTTGGGCAGCCGGTATGGAAGGAGGACACGCCTTTGCTGATGTTGTCTCTGGCGCTCAATCTCCAAGCGGTCGTCTTACCGATACAATTGCTTATCATCTGTCAGATTACCCATCATCAGCTCATTTTGGTCGTAGTGATCGCAACCTGTATGCTGAAGATATTTATGTTGGCTACCGTTACTTCGAGACGTTTAATCCTGAAGTGGTGCAATTTGAATTTGGTGCAGGTCTTTCTTACACCGATTTTCATCATGAACTTATGCACTATTCCACTCAAGGTGAAGGGGCTGATACCAAGCTTCATTTTGATATCAAAGTAACGAATACCGGTACTGCATTTGCCAGTAAAGAAGTGGTACAACTCTATGTCAGCGCACCACAAGGTCTCCTTGGCAAGCCGAATAGAGTGCTAGCGGGTTTCACTAAAACACAATTGATTCCACCACAAGAAAGTGAAGTCGTTCATGTATCGATCCCCCTTGCCTCTCTTGCTTCTTACGATGATAACGGGGTAACAGGTTGTATTAATAGTTATGTTTTAGAGTCTGGCGATTATCAATTTTACCTCGGTGGTGATGTGCGTCATGCTCAACCTATCGCTGCTTGCTTTACGCTAGAAACGCTCTTAGTTACCGAAACTCTGAGCGAAGTTTGCGCTCCGATCAAAGCTTTTGATCGCATTAAGCCTGGCAAGAGAAATGATTTAGGCATTTATCAGCTAGATCATGACAATGTCCCGCTTCGTAGCATCTGTATGGCTGAACGTATCCACGCGAACATGCCACCGAGCTATCCGATAACGGGTTGTAAAAACATTAAGTTAATCGATGTAAAACAAGGCACTGCAACTCTTGAGGATTTTATTTCTCAAATGACTCCCGAGCAATTAGCTACCATTATTTGTGGTGAAGGCATGTGCAGCCCTAAAGTTACACCGGGAACCGCTTCGGCATTTGGCGGCGTATCTGAAGACTTATTTAACCTTGGGATCCCCGTTGTTGCTGCTGCTGATGGACCTTCAGGAATACGCATGGACAGCGGTCATAAAGCAACTCAAGTGCCGATTGGTACCCTACTTGGCTGCACTTGGAACCAAACGCTAAATGAAGATTTATTTTTCCTCATTGGTCAGGAGTTGCGAGCTAACAACATCGACAATCTATTAGGTCCTGGCATTAATATTCATCGTCATCCATTAAATGGTCGAAATTTTGAGTATTTTTCAGAAGACCCATTAATGACCGGTATGATGGCTGCAGCGCAAACTCGTGGTTTAAGCAAGGCTGGAGTATCAGGCACGATCAAACACTTTGCAGCGAATGACCAAGAAACCGCTCGAGTCGATGTAGATAGCATCATGTCACAACGTGCACTGCGTGAAATACATATCAAGCCTTTTGAAATCGCGGTAAAACAAGGACATGCTTCTAGTATCATGACGTCATATAACCCAGTCAATGGTCACTGGGCTGCTTCAAATTATGATCTCAACACCACGGTATTACGTGATGAATGGGGCTATGATGGTATTGTGATGACCGATTGGTGGGCAAAGATGAACGACCCTATCGAGGCTGGCGAAGAGAGCAAAACCTTCACCTCATTTATGATCCGTGCGCAGAATGATCTGTATATGGTGGTGGAAAATGATGGGGCTGAAAGCAATGTCATGGGTGATGACACGCTTGAAGCGCTCGACAATGGCACACTAGAGCTTGGAGAATTACAACGCTGTGCAATGAACATCTGCCGTTTTATTATGACGACTCCAGTGATGGATCGCCCACTAACGGTATACAACCCAATTAAACACTTTGCTCCTTTGCGCAATACCCCGCAAGGTGAAACGCTTTCTATTGAGCAAGATATTGTCTTGAACACCATAGAAAATAAATCGATTGTTCTTGAGGTAAAAGAAGTAGGGATCTATCAATTTAACGGCAAAGTAAAATACGATCTTAGCCCGATAGCTCAATCATCATTTAGTTTATTTTTAAATGGCGACTTCTGCATGACCCTTGCTCATTGTGGCACTGATGGCAAACTCATTACTGTTGAAGGGCGAAAGCTGCAGCTAGAGCCAGGCTTTTACTCTCTGGATATCAACTTTATAAAACCAGGTTTAGAGCTAGAGAGAGTGGTCATCATTAAAGAATAACGTTCATAGATAGGTAGATCTGAATCGCTATCAACGTGTACCAATAGACAAACCTTCGATGCTACTTTTTTCTTGCTGATTAAAAGTACCTAAAGCTCGAAGGTTTTTTCATACCCTAAACTATTTGTTGTTATCGATTAATAGCCGCATAATAACCCATGCATAAACTAGGATGAAATATCATCACTTTTTATTCTTTCTTACCCACCTGAGTTACACTGTCACCTGAGAGGTTGTTGAATTAATGCCAAATGAGAATAAAGTAAGATTCATCGCTACTGATATGGACGGAACCCTTTTAAATAGTGCAGGTCAACTCGACCCTGATTTCTTTGCCCTTTATGAACAGCTAAAGCAACAATCTATCTTATTTGCTGCTGCTTCAGGGCGTCAGTATTACAGCTTGCTCGAAACCTTTGCTCCCCTAAAAGATGAAATGATGTTTATTGCTGAAAATGGCACGTTAGTGATGCATCAAGGGAAAGAGTTATATAGCCGTACGATTGAGAAATCAGAGATCACTGAAATCATCAAGCAAGCTCGAGAAATCGAAGGCTGTCATATTGTTTTATGTGGTAAGAAGTCTGCGTATATCGAAACACAAGATGCCACAGCCATTGCAGAAATTAGCAAGTATTACCATCGACGCCAGTCCGTTAATGATCTACTGAGTGTGGATGATGAATTTATTAAAGTCGCACTGTGTCACTTTGATGGTACAAAGGCGCATATCTACCCTTCAATTAACCCCGCTTTTGGTGATAGCCATAAGGTCGTAGTGAGTGCGAAATGCTGGCTTGATGTGATGCACTCAAAAGCGTCTAAAGGCGATGCGATTGCATTTTTACAAGATAAGCTCAACTTTACCTATGAACAGACCATGAGTTTTGGTGATTACTTTAATGATATCGAGATGCTAGAGGCTAGTTACTACTCCTATGCCGTCGAAAATGCGCACGAAGAAGTGAAAGGCTATGCTCGTTTCTCTGCTCCAAGTAATGACGATTCGGGTGTAGTGCAAGTGATAAAAGAGTCTTTAGGGTTGAGTAAGTAACAATAAAACGCTACTTCTTTAAATTGAAGTAGCATCATAATTACGACTCCACTTAGCATACCAATCATAGGAAGTAAGTGGAGTTTTGGTTCTATAGCTTAACGACTTGACCAGTTAGAGCAACACCTGCAACAAAAGCACCGGCACCACACTTAAAAGTTTCAGGGCTTGAAGTAAGGTTACCTTTGTAATTGGACTGAATATTCACGACTGCATTTGCATTCTCTTTTTCAGCACGCTCTTTTAATGTTTTCATCGCTGATAAAAAGACCCATTCACATGCTTCTTTATCTGATTTATTCAATGCATTCGTTTTCTTATTGGTTTTAAATTCACCAAGATCACTCTTAACCTTTGAGTGTTTTTGGCTACCAAAATAAAACTTAACATCATTACCAAGTGTTGATTTGGCAGCTGAACTACTCATCGCCTCTTTAATATTATAATCACCAATATCATCTCTAGCTAAAGCGGGTGCTGCACACACACTCGTTAAAATGATTGAGAATAATACTTTTTTAAACATAACTATTTCCTTTAATTACTTTATTGTACGAAGCTTTTTCTGAATATCATTATTAAAATTCCTAACCCAACCATTATATTTCTTATGAATAGTTCCATTAGGTTTATACTTCATATTCTCACTGTCTCGATAGTTAATATCATAACTAGACTGATGCAGTTTAATATCAACAGCAATATAGTGATTACGGACCCATAGATCGGCAATTAGACTATCTTTATCTTCACCTGCTTTAATATTCCATCCACGTCTTGCGACTGCTTCACTAAAAATAGCTTGAGCTTGTTGCACCGACACTTCGGAGTGCAAAGGTTGGTTTACTACTGGTATCACTCTAGCCGCATTAGCTAAAGGAGAAAATATAAGCAAAGACATCAATATTACTTTTATCAATTTCATTTTATTCCCCTTACATTAGTAAATTATTCTTTTGATAAATTTGATTCACTACTTGAACAAAACTTTCACTTTCTGAGCCATCTGGGTACTTCATTAACCCATTATCTTGAAGTACATGAATTAACTTCCATGGCGGTGTTATTTCATTACCCACAATTTCAACATGCCCTGCATCTACGACTAATGCTGTGCTCAGCACCGATTTTTCTATCTGTGCTTGTGTTTGCTCTTCTATTGAAAATACATAATCATCCTGTTGACAAGTTCCTGATTGTGATTGAACTCGACATGTATTTATTTCATTAGTTTTAATAATTAAGTGGGATGCAACTGGGGTCGCTAATTGCCCAGGTTGTGAAATAAAATCGGATTGCGGAGGGATCTCTAAATATTTACTACCAGAAATTAAGTAACAAATAGCATCAACTAAGCCAAGAGAGGCAACTCTTAACCAATCTAAACCACAGTGTGAGGCGGCATTAATGCCATTCAAAGGTGTTGAGATTGTTGCGATATCAATCATTGAATGGGTCAAAGTCTTACGATCTACGCGATCAGCCATATGAGCACGGCGAGTAACCAGCCCACCTTGGCTATGACCTAATACAACGATCCTCTCTTCTCCAACGATTGGGCTTAGTGTATTAATAGCGTCAATAAGTTGTCCTGATACCTTATCTAAGCTACTACGATCTTTGTATTCAAAACATGCACTTTGCTCACCTAAATGCTCATAAACCTTTGACAGTGCCTTAAATTGACCTGCCGATGAACGGCAACCATGTACGATCAAAACCAAAGGTTGGTTCGGCTCTAGCAATAATTCCCCAGGCTGGGAATCACAACGTTTAACTTCTTGGTTTGGAAAAAGTGACGATAAAGCGACCTTATCCGTTGAGGCAAAGCTATATTGCACGTTAAAAACAACTAGCATAGTAACTAGCGCTATAGAGCGACCCAATAAACTAGGGATAAACATAATACCATCCTTGGTAAATTAAATGCCCTACGAGTGCAGGGCAAAATGTTATTACAATCGTTTGAATATCATTGAAGTATTAATTCCGCCAAAAGCAAAATTATTATTCATTACATATTCACAAGCCATCTCTCTTCCTGCTGTGTGAATATAATCAAGTTCCCCACAACGGCTATCAATCGATTCAAGGTTCAACGTTGGTGCAAACCACTCTTGATTCATCATATTAATGCTTAACCAAGCTTCAATAGCACCACATGCTCCTAAGGTATGTCCAAAGTAACTTTTTAGACTTGAAATAGGCATACGACTACCAAAAACTTGGTGAGTGGCTTGCGTCTCTGCAATATCCCCTAACTCTGTTGCCGTACCATGCCCATTAACATAACCAATTTGTTCAGGCGTTAAGTTGGCATCTTTTAGTGCCATTTCCATACACAATTGCATAGTCGCTGCACGAGGCTGAGTCACATGAGCAGCATCGCAATTAGTCGCAAAACCAACTAATTCCGCGATAGGCTTCGCACCTCGAGCAATAGCATGGTCATAATTTTCTAAAATCAATGAACCAGCACCTTCACCAATCACTAATCCATCTCGATCTGCATCATAGGGTCTTGGGCTTAAGTGAGGTTGTGAGTTATATTGACTAGTTGCAAAAAGAGTATCAAATACAGCAGCTTCTGTTGGGCAAAGCTCTTCAGCCCCACCAGCTACCATCGCTGTTTGCATGCCATATTTAATGGCTTCATAAGAGTAGCCAATGGCTTGAGATCCAGATGTACAAGCCGATGAAGTCGGAATCACTCGCCCACGCAAACCAAAAAACAGCCCAGTATTAACTGCTGTTGTATGCGGCATCATTGCAACATATGTATTGGCATTAATATTGCGAGTACTATGATCAAGCAGCATTGTAGCAAAGGCAGAGACTGGTCCAGTACTCCCTGTCGACGAGCCATATGCAATTCCAGTTGAACCATCCGTTAATGCCTGCTCATCAATTAAGCCAGATTGTTCTAATGCAAACTCTGAGGCGCGAGTAGAAAGTTGGGCAACTCTTCCCATTGAACGAATTCGCTTACGGGTATAATGCTTTGGTAACTCAAAGTTTTGAATCGGGGCTGCAAGTCGGGTTTGAAGACCGTCATACTTATCCCACTCCGGCATGGTTACAACACCATTTTTATATTGACGTAAGTTATCCCATACAGTTTCAAGACTTTCACCTAACGACGTAACGCCAGCCATTCCTGTTACTACCACTCTGTTAGCCATTAATACAGCCCCCCATTAATACCAATTACTTGACGGTTAATATAACCCGTTCTTTCCGACATCAGGAAAGCGGCTAAATCTGCAACTTCCTCTGGCTTACCCATACGCTGGACAGGAATTTGTGGCATAACACGTTCTACAACATGTGGTTCCACCATACCAGTATCAATCAATCCAGGTGCTATACAGTTGACTGTGATCTGACGACGCTTATTACTCAACTCAAGTGCGAGTGCTTTCGTAGCACCAATAATCCCCGCCTTTGCGGCTGAGTAATTCACTTGCCCTCGATTACCAATTTGCCCACTTAAAGAGGACAGAGTAATAATGCGTCCCTGCTTTAAGCCAATCATCGGCATGATAAGTGGATGAATGACATTATAAAAAGCATCAAGATTAGTATGTACTACTCCTTTCCATTCATCACTCGTCATCGAAGGAAAAGCGTTATCACTTGATAAACCGGCATTATTAACGACACCGTAATAACCACCGTATTGCTCTATCTGCTCTTCGATCACTGTTTTACATTCAGCTTGGTTACTAATATCAAATTGAACCATTCGACATTGACCACCAGCGGCAACAATTTGATTCACTGTATCTTCAGCACCCGCCTTATCGCGCCCATAGTGAACTGTCACTATGTAGCCATCCTCAGCTAAGCGTATCGCGATCGCTTGACCTATTCCTTTACTAGCACCTGTTACTAATACATTCTTCATAAATTGTTCGACTTAGAGTTAATTATTATCTGTTATTGCTTTTAACATACTATCGGAAGCAACTACTGTATTGACTTGACCAGAAGCAATAATACATTGATTCTCATCAAAAATTTGGCATTGATACACAGCCATATTATCATCGCGCATTAGCTCACCCGCCCGCACTTGATAACAATGACCATTAATAAAGCACCCACCTTCATGTTTATAGCGACGCGATCCTAAAAGAAAGCCGATCGGTGGCTTATCGCCAATACTTATTGCTTCTAAACCGCCTAATGCTGCGATTGTTTGCGCCATGTACTCAATACCAACCTGCGCAGGAACACCATCCAAATCTGCATCAAATAAAAAACTCTTTGATGTAATTTTAAGTTCGCTAATAATCAAAGTATCATCTTGCAAAATAATACGATCGAGCAAAATCATTGGGTGACTGTGTGGAAGTAGTGTTTCTATTTCTGGGTAAATTGTCTGTATCATTATTTTATTTCTTACTTGTAAAAAGCAGAGATGCGTTATTGCCACCAAAGGCGAATGAATTTGACAATATAGAATCTATTGATGCGTATTGCTTTTCACCTACAAGCCCGATTGCTGCTATATCATCGTCATTAGATCGCTCAGCAGGCCACTGTCTAGGAAGAGGTTGTTCGGAGTCTCTCAAGAGTAGACAACTCATCACTGCCTCTACTGCACCAGCTGCTCCCAAGCAATGTCCTGTCAATGCTTTCGTTGAACTTACAGGTACTGTATCGGTAAATAAGTTTGATATCGCTTGGCTTTCCATTGCATCATTTTGCTGAGTTGAGGTGCCATGCGCATTAATATAATCAACGTGCTCTGGCTTCAATCCTGACATTGTTAATGCTTGGCTCATAGCATTATAAGCACCTGTACCACAAGGCATTGGACTTGATAGATGGTGCGCATCAGAGGATTCACCATAACCGGCTAGCAAGATGTCACTTGATTGCGCAGTGACTATCAATAAAGCACCACCCTCTGCGACATTAATCCCTTTACGGTTTGGATCAAATGGGCGACAGGCTTGATCAGAGACTTGCTCTAAAGAATCGAAACCATTGACCGTTAAGTCGCACAAAGTATCAATACCACCACAAATTACCGCATCACAAATATTAGCCCTAATCAGTTTTGCGGCACTAATCAATGCTCGCGAAGATGAAGTACATGCTGTCGATACTGTATATGCGGGTCCTTTTGCATTCGCCAACTTAGCAACCGTTTTTGCCACATCACCCATGTCTTGATGCTGGTAGCTATAATCACTAGGAAACTCACCATTGCGTACTTTTTCAGCTATCTGCTTTTCAGTAACGGAAATACCCGATGTACTTGAACCAATCACAACACCGATGCGATTTGCAGGGAAGCGTTGATGTAACTTCTTAAAGCTTTCAGACAACTCTGAAACTAGAAATTGTGCTAATTGGTTATTACGATTATCAGGAATGTCTGAAATATCCATCTTTTCCAGTTCATGCGTCAAACGTCCTACATAGGCATGACGGCCAGAAAAAAGCGTCTGATGCCACCCTTGCATACCAGGCGAGTTACCAAGGCGTAAATTCGCTAATATTTCCTCAGTTTTATAGCCTAACGCGCAACTTATAGCGACATCCTCTATATATATTTGATCACTCATACGTTGCGTCCCACTGCAGTGTTTTTAATTGATATTCCACGCCAATATCATGATAAGAAACGTTTATCGTACCATTTACCTGGTGATGATTTTTATAGTCTATCGTCATGATAAGATTTTGATCACTATCGCTAAACGATCTTGCTTGATTACTAACCTCTACCTGCCATTCTTTCGTCGATAATAAAGGTTGAAGTGATGATTGTGGCCATAGTGCGAACATAATATCTTCCATCATACGTTCAGCACTCAAGACCTCTGCACTCTCTGGCAAATTAGATTGGCTCTTCAAATTAAAGCCATCCCAAGAAATATTAAACATCGGAAGAGAAAAACTGCTTAACCCAACTAAAGTGATTTGCTCTGGGGTAATCTCTAATAACATCTGTAAGCGATATTCTTTCTGCTCGAATTCGACTGTCATTAATTGCTGGGCCACTAAACTACCTTGATAAGAGTTAGGGCTAAGCAAGTTAATAGGTTTTTTCAAATCAGGTTCAGTTGAATGATTAGAGTTAACACAGGCAGTCAACCCGAAGCACAAAGCAAAAACAATCCAACTAACAATATTTTTTTTACTCATTATATTCCCTACCAAGTAATACCATTGGCGCAACTAGCCAACTAGAAAGAACGCCAAGCCCTACCGTTATACCGAAGCTCGATATGGCATAATTTGTCGATAATGCCATTAAACCAAACGATAATAATGAACTCATTCCAGCAACAAATACCGCAAGAATAGTATGTGACGATCGTCCATGGCACAGTAGAAAAATACTGTAATCGATACCTATACCGAAAATAAGAAATAAGCCAAGTACATGAAAAAGTGTGACCGGAAATCCTAATGCCGCAGGGAGCGCTGCCGCTATAATCACAGCTAAGATCGGAGAGACCATTAAACGTAATAGATTGGAAATACCAAATTTAATTCCAATTAAAACCATCACAGTAAGAATCGCCATCACTAATAGCTTAGTCACTCGCTGTCTGTAATCGCCTAGCATATGACCAATATCATCGACATAATTCAAATAATACTGCTCACTAGAAAGTACTTCCCGTTCAAATGGTTGCTTTAGACCACCTAATAGAAGCAATGAAAAATAACGCCCATCATCTAACTGACCTGTTAGTTGTGGTACGCCATCATTGGCATTAAAAGATGGTAACGGTTGAAATGCTAAACTACCTGGTAAAACACTCATGCCCGCTACTTGAGCAAGTGATTGACCTTCCTCATCAACCAGTTTTTTATAAGTTTGCCAATTACGCTCTTGGCGGTGTAAAGAAGGTACCCATTGAGTAGAAGCCATGTAACTAGACAGTTGTTTTGCGTCAATTAAGTCATTTAACTGCTCTACCAATGCTTCTTCTTGCTGTGCGACCTTCTCTTCACTACTTGCAAGCGTAATGATCCAATCTGATCCACCATGCGAGCCTAACTGCTGCTTTATATAGGTTTCATCTTGTAGTAATTGAGCATCAGGAGACTGTAAGATACGTACATCATCATCAGTATATCCAACGCATAATGCCCAGATAGCAATACCACTATAAACCGCGACTACCGCCCATATACCTTTCGGTTTAAACCATTTATTAACTTTATTATTTAATAAATTAGCAACGATAATCGTTCGTGGAGATTGATGTAGGTTTTTAACTTGTGGATAGCATAATAATACTGTTGTTAATGCTCCCATCAAACCAAACACTGAGAAGAGTGCCATTTGATTTAAGACAGGTAAATTAGCTAAAAACAGGCACGTATAAGCAATAACTGAGCTTAGCATCCCCATCATTAATGCTGGTTTTAATTGACGAGAAATAGCACGACTATCAAGCTTACCCAACATCCCTATTTGGAAGCTAATGTAATGAAAAGCATAATCAAATGATAAGCCGATCAAGCTACTACCCATAACAAGGGCAAGTACATGCACTTCACCAAAACAAATTAACGTTGCTGTAAGCCCTAGTAAAACACCACTGAACAGCGATGCTATCGTCATAATAAGTGGTTTAGAGTGTGCAAATAGCCATAGCACAATAATGATAACCAATAATAAAGCGCCACCACCTATAATTGATATTTCATTTTTTGCTAACTCCATCGCACTGGCTGAGTAAAAGCCAACACCTGTACGGTAGAGTTGAACATTTTCAATCATATTAAGTTGATCGATAACGGTATTTAATTGTTCGATATCATCAATTGAGTCACTACTATATGCACTGGTACTAATTAGTAATTGCAATAGTACTTGTGTCGTTCCATTTCGATTAGCAACAAGAAAGCCATCTTGATAATTAAACTCTTGTTGATCTATTAACGTTAATAGATAGCGTTCAAAAGTTTGCCATGGATCATTAATAAAACTTTGTCCATTAATACCCGCTGGCGAATATAAACGGCGAACGGATGCTTGCGTCAGTTGCGCTGAATCACCTTGTTCAATAACCTGGTAATCCTGATCGGTGAGTAGTTGCTGCCGGTGCTGAAAGAGTTGTGATACAAAACTCACTCGCTGCTGGTTATTAATCTCTTTAATTTGTGATAAATCATTAAGATCCAAACTTAACTTTTGAGCGGTTTGTAACGCTAGATGTTCATCCTGACTCTCAACTAAAACAATAAGATCGTGCTCAAACACACCAGCGGCATGTTCAAGCGCAATATCTAATGCTTCTGTTTGAGTTTCAGAGGGAAACATGGCAAATAAGCTAGTCTGAATACTATTACCACTCATTAGTTTGACGCTACTAATGATCAAAGACAGAAAAAGTACAGCCAACCAACTACGCCTAAGCACACTATCAAGCATTAGTCCTGACCTCGCAACCAATGCTTAATCATTGACTCGACTTCTTTACCATAAGGGTCAAGTACTATCGATGTACTATCCCCCGATATTTCAGATAAATGAACCTTGGTTAAATTGTGCCCATTGCCACTGAGCGTAATTTGATTAAAAATCACATTAAGTGGTGCGCTATTAGGGTTAAGTGAAATGATCCATTCGCTTTTGGCTTTAGGTGACATCTCATAATGCTTAAGTTGGATATCAAACTGACGCTCCAAGTTAGTTATATCACCCGTCATAAGCCCAGAAAAGATATCGGTCATCAAATTAACCACATTAGCAGGCACATCTTGAGGTACCAACTCTTTACCCATCAAGCTAAAAAGCTGTTGTTCCTTAACAACTAACAAATCTTCAAATGGGATCAATTGCTTCCACACGATCCCAACATTAGCCTCAATATAATATTGTCCAGATGAGCGAAGGCTCTGATTTAAGCCAGTAATACTTTTATCCTGTGAAAACGTTCCAGCTTGTGTGGGTTGACCTGCCATTAGCTCAATCACATCTGTCAACGAGCTTTGATTATGAAACTCTTCAACAGCCAGCACAGGTGAATTCATACCACTGAGCATTAAAACCAAAGACAACACTAATCGATACATGCCGCTACCTTATCCAATAAACACTGCGGTGAGACATACAACATCTCTTGAGTCGTAAGGTTAACTGCACATTGAATCGTATGTGCTTTAACACTGATCTTGCCTGTTGTATGGTTGAACACGACAAAATCCATTCTCAAACGGTTTTCCCACTCTGATAACGTGGCTGTTACCTCCAACTTATGGGCATGTTGAGCGGGAGATACAAACTTCATTCTTGTATCAACAATTGGATAAGCTAAGTTCTGTCGCTCCATTTCATCATAAGGAAATTTCAGCTCTTCAAGCAATGCACGACGAGCTTCCTCAAGATAGCGATAATAATTACCATGCCAAACGACCTGCATCGGATCGCAATCTTGAAATGCCACGGTAACAAATGCTGTGGCGCTAATCATGGCGATAACCTGTGAACTGACGTTGACCGATTTGGGTAATACATTGACGTAATTCTGCATCGAGCGGACGATCACCAACTAAGAATGGGGAAACCTCTCGAACTTCACTTATGGTTGTCATCACAGCTTCACTTAATGCGGCCTGCTCAAGCTCTCCTGCATTTAAGCGCAACTCAACACCTTGCACAGAAGCAAATAGACACGCTGCCGTTACTTGCTCAGTAAGTTCAACAACACGACGACAGTCACGAGATGCAATAGTTCCCATGCTCACTTTATCTTGATTGTGACTCTCTGTAGAACGTGAAAATACTGAAGCAGGCATCGTGTTTTTCAACGCTTCAGCCGTCCAAGATGATACGCCAATTTGCACCGCTTTAAAGCCGTGGCTAATGGGTAGAATATCGTCACCAGCACCGGTTAAGTTATACGGTAAGCCGTTATTAAATTTGTAATCACATAATTGTGCTAATTGGCGATCAAGTAAGTCAGCAACGTTTGCTACTGCCGTTTTTAAACTATCCATAGCCATGGCAATATGACCACCATAGAAATGACCACCATGCAATACTGTCTCATTTTCTCCATCGATAATTGGGTTATCATTCGCAGAGTTTAATTCTGTCTCAATAAGTTGTCGTGTCCACGTCAGCGTATCTTCTAGAACACCAATAACATGTGGAGCACAACGTAGAGAGTAACGATCTTGAAGGCGATCAGAGTTGCGTGGTGGGCGTTGTGCAGCAAGGTCTTCACGTAGACGACGTGCACACTTCACTTGACCAGGGTGCGGCTTAACAGCATGTAAACGCTCATCATAGTGAAAAGCATTTCCTTGCATCGCTAAAGTAGTCATTGCTGTAATTCGAGTTGCCATTTCAGCAAGGTAATTTGCACGTTGCCAATTTAAACAAGCAATGGCGGTCATAACTGCAGTACCATTCATCAGCGCCAACCCTTCTTTTGGGCGTAACGTTATTGGCGTCATACCTGTCAATTGAAGAGCCTGTAAAGCTGGCATAATTTGACCGTTATAATGAACATCACGCTCACCAATTAAAACGGCTGCAACATAAGATAATGGTGTCAAATCACCCGATGCTCCAACGGATCCCTCTTCTGGGATCTGCGGCATAATGTCGTGCTTAAGTAGATGAATAAGACCGGCAAGAAGATCCCCAGTGACACCCGATTTGCCAATAGAAAGAGAAGCAAGTCGCGCTGCAACAATTGCACGTGATTCCTGAGGGTTAAAAAATTCACCTAAACCACAGCCATGAAAACGAGTCAGTTGCAAAGGAAGCGCTTCAACTAAGTGCTTTGGGATTTGTACTGTACAACTGTCACCATAGCCCGTTGTCACACCATAAATATCACCATCTTCTTTTAATAAGCGTTCAAGAAAGTTGACAGACTTTTCAATTAGATCCACATAACTAGGCTCATCGTTAAGAACAGCTTTCGATTGATGTGTGGCAATATTATTAATATCTTCAATGGTGATTGCCTGTTGACCAAATATAACGTCCTGTAAATTACTCATTATCTAATTTCCAAAAATCAAAAAAGTTAAACCACTGTAAAGGGTAACGAAGTGCATAATGTTCTAAACGAGAAGCATATAAATCAATATTATATTGAATATCTTGCTCTCGATGTTTACGGGTTAGCGGCTTAAGAGGTAGCGCTTCTAGATGTACATTAATTCTGTTTTGCTCACAAAAACCAAACATCACATAAGTTGGAGATTTTAAAACAGAAGCAAGAATAAAAGGTCCTAAAGGGAAAGGCGCCCTTTCTCCCATAAAAGAGCTATATTCCACGCGTCGGTTTTGAGACACAGGTGTACGATCACCAACAATAACAACCCATTCACCTGCTGCTAGTTTTTGCTCTAGCAAGATAGCGGTATCAGGTCCAAGCTCTGTCACCTGGATAAGGTTTAATGCGCTATCTTTGTTGACCGATTCCATTACTGCATTAAATTTTTCGGCATGTTGTGTGAATACAATCGCATTCATTTTTAAACCGGTATATCGTCGACTTAATGCTCGGCACGCTTCTAAATTTCCAAGGTGACTGCCAATAATTAAGCAGCCACGCTCGTGTTCCACTGCCTGTTGAAGCAATTGGCTATCATTAATCGTAATGTCATCTGGTGAATATTGCCCGGTCCAGGCTGCCAGTTTATCTAACATGGCTTCACCGAAGTTATACAGATGTTGATAGCTGCTTTTTACTGGCTGTTTATTCGTTTTCGCCACAGCTAATTGAAACTGTTTCGATGCGCGGCGAGATTTATGATCCATCAAATAGTAATAAGCAATAACCGGATGTAAAAACCACTTAAATAGATTTTTCCCAAAACATTTATAGCTTGCAAAAAGTAGCTTCATACCAAGTACAGAGCCATTCTCTTTGCGACTAGACCAATGGATATTACGAGTTAAATTTCTTTTTAATAACGTTGGAATACGGGGCAACATGCCGCAAATCAAGCGAGTATGCAGCCAACTAATACGTAAGTTATCTTTAACGCCAGAAAAATGACTAATACCATCTTCTGGGTAGTGGACTTTAACTGGAATATATTCAATATCGACCCCTTTCCAGTACAAACGTACAAGCACTTCAATATCAAAATCCATACGGGTACCCAGTTGCTTATGCGCAAACAGTTCACAGCATTTAGATAATGGGTAGATACGAAACCCAATCATTGAGTCTTTTATTTGTAATGATAACGTTTCAATCCATACTGATATATGCGTGGCATAGCGTCCATATAGACGTGCTTTTGGTACAGAATCGCCATAAATAGGGAAACCAGATATCAACTTATACGGTGATAAATTCGCTGCCTGCAATAGTTTGGGAATCGCTTCTAAATCATGCTGACCATCGGCATCAACTTGTAGTGCATGGGTATAGCCGCGGTGATGTAAATGCTTAATACCAGCAATAACTGCACCACCTTTACCAGAATTAACCTTTAGATGCAGTTGATTGACCGATTCATACTGCTCAGCTAATTGATCAATAATTTGAGTGGTTACTAAGTCACTTCCATCATTAACAATAAGTATTGGAAGATTAACTGGCTGCAAAGAGTCAATAACTCCTTTCAAGGCGAGGCCGTGATTATAACAAGGGACTAGAATTGCGCAGTTCATCGCAGCTTCACCTTTCCTTTTGAGTAAGTACACTCATGATCAAAATAATGAAACTGTAATTTATTCTTATCTGACAGCCACAGCAGCTCTAAGGTCAGTAATGCCCCAGGCTTAACCGGTTGCTGGTATTTGATTAGATCCATACCACTTAATTGAAAGGATTGCTTAAAATACTCAGAAGCATAATAAATAGCCCAATCTAACTGGGCAACACCTGGCAGTATTGGAAAATGTTCAAAATGACCAGAAAAGTACTTGAGCTCTGGCTGAATATACAAAGTGATAACAGCCTTATTATTTACCAGTTCTATACTTTTTATTTGTGGTAATTGCCTAACCATATTAGATAAATAACTCCTGCAGTTTATGGTTATCGATCTTGCCTTGTGAGTTACGCGGAATCGCATCAATAATACGAACCTTCCTTGGCAAAGCGACTGACTCAGTATCTTTTACTAGGTGCTGACGAATTTTTTTCCACCAATACCCCCCCGATTGAGAGGTTGTTTGATAGCTAGTGTCCGATAACGTAATCGCTAAATTAATTACTTTACGTTTATCGCTTTCACTAACAAGAACAATGGCTGCACTCACTTCATCTAACATCATTACCGAACGCTCTATCGCACTTAAAGAGATGCGTTTTTCTGCTAATTTAATAACGCGATCGCGGCGTCCAAGTAACTGAAAGTGACGCTCATCAACTGACTTGATGGCATCATCGGTATAAAAATCTGCGCCCTGATCGATAAAAGGAGAATTAATCACTAACTGTCCATCGTTCTCTGTATAAGATATCCCTTCGAAGAGTTGCCAAGGCGTTACCACTTGCTCTTGAGTTCGCCACGCAATACCGCCAGTTTCTGAGCTACCAAATACTTCAATAGGCAAATGCCCTACGCGCTTCAGTACCGCTAAAGCTGTTTCGTACTTAAGAGGACCACCAGAGCTAAATACTTGTCCTGTAATTAGCGTTGAGTCTTCTAAACTCAAATGCTCAAGCATGACAGGGCTAGCGATTAATGCTGTTTCTTTTGAAACTATTGCACTTAATAACTCAGTGTTACTAGCAAGTCTTCGATCAAAACAACGCTGAGAAAGAAGTGGCCAAACAATGCGAAATAAGAAGCCATAAATATGAAAGTGTGCAACAGTGCCTACAATTCGAGTGACCGCAGACATTGAAAGAAACTGTTTCTGTAATACTTCGGCTTCAAGTTCGAAAACCGCTAACGATTTAACAATACGTTTTGGTTTAGCTGTTGAACCAGATGTAAAAAGCTCTATTTTACAAGTGAGTGCACATACTTTAAGAGGTAAATAAGTGTCGATTTCTGGGTAGGATTGCTCACCTGTTAATACAACATCAGGTTGGAAGTTCAACTGATCAGAAAGCAGCACGGCATCATTTTGATACTCTTTCAATGTTGAAGAAGCTTGGTTGTGAGGAAAAACCGCTGTTTTCCCCATTTGCTGAACCGCAAGTAAGGCAACCAAATGAAACCACGGATCACAACATGCTATAACATACCGTTCTGCCTCTAATGAGGAACATAAATACTGAACAGTTGCGACTTCTTTTTTAAGATCAGCAATCGTTTTATCACCATTTGCATCATAAGCAAGAATGGTATTCTCCTGCTTTGAAAATAACAGTTGATGAAGACTGGAAAACATCGTCACTGAGCCAATATCCTTTTTCTATAAATCCACTCACCACCAGCTAAAAGACCAATTAAAATATAGCTTATCCCGCCATTATAAAGGGTCCACACATCCAAACTTAACTGAGTTGTTATCAATGCAATCAATGCGTTAAAAGAAAAAAATGTCACCCACACCTTAGTTAACTGGCGTGTGTATTTTTTACCTTCATCATCAAGAGGCGTCGTGATCTGAGCGAGGCGTGTTATTACCGGTTGCCCATAAAACAGTGATAAACTAAAAGTAACTAGTAGCGTAAGATTAACGATAACGGGGTAATATAAAAAACCTCGTATATCTTGATAAACCATAGCAAATATAATGACAAATAAGCCAAGCATTGGCGGTAGTATATCGCTCAATCCTGTCTGCTTTTTATAAACTTGAGTCGCTAACTTAATAGTAAGCAAAGTGGTCATTAGCAGAGCAACAAAAACTAAATTATCTGAGCTAAGCCCCCAATAAACAATGAAGGGATAGCAAATGGTAACTACAACTACTAGCAACTTTAAAATATTAAACAAAGGTTACGCTTCCGCTGTCTCAACTAAACTTAAAACAACAGCCACAATGTCTTCTACTCGGCGTACTGACTTAAACTCTTCAGGTTTAATTTTGATGTCTGTTTGACGCTGTAAATGAACAATTAAATCAACAGCATCAATGCTATCCAACTCAAGATCATCAACAATGTGAGCATCTAAGACAACATCATTAGGATCTAATTCAAAAAGCTCAACCATCGCATCCTTAATTAATTGGAATACTTGTGAATCATTCATAATTTACTCCACCGCTTCTGCTTGTTGCTCAACAAGTTGACTTAACGTTCGTACACTTTTAAAGTATTCACGTGCTTGTGGATCATCACCATTAATCACGACACCAAACTCTTGTTTAATCGCTAGACCTAGCTCTAATGCATCAATTGAATCTAGGTTTAAACCGCCTTCATCACCAAACAATGGTTCATCCGCTTCAATATCGGCAACGGTTAAATCTTCAAGATTCAATGCATCGATAATCAGCTGTTTAATTTTATTTTCTAATGTTTTCAACTGTGAATTCCTCAATATTTAATGATTCAAAAATATAACTTGGCTCAAGTGCTGATTCAAAGTAGCGAGTAAGACGTCTCGCTGCTATCGATGTAGAAGGTGAATTCTCGATTAAAAATCCTACCGATTCACGATTCATCACTTGAACTTCGATAAGGGGCTTAATTGATGGCACGCAGTACCAAGGTATGCCCTTATACAAAATAGCGGGGTTACTAGTGATTATTACTCTCTGTATATCTGCTTGGCATCGAACAGCTAATTGAGCGGCTCCACGTTGACACTTAATTTTCATACCAGGTTCTGTACGAGTTCCCTCAGGAAAAACCAATAACTTGCGCCCACTAGATAATTTTTTTTGGCAAATATTGAGAATATCTTCAGATGCATTTGGGATATAGCCTGCCATTTGAATAACATGACGAACAAATGGGTTTTTCCAAAGGTCTGATTTAACAATGCAGTCACATTGTCGCAATTGAGAAATAATGATCACCACATCAATCAATGTTGGATGATTGGCTACGACTAGAGCACCGTTATCAGAGTCAAGCCTGTTTTTATCAAGTATATTTACTGATGTTATATGCGTAACCGACAGCATACGTACAAAAATCTCAAAGCTACATGAGATCCAATACTGGCATATATCCTGGCGCCTTTCCTTGTTTCTATAGCATAGGAAGATAAGCGGAAATATGGCATAAGATAATACTAATCCACCAAGACCAAAAATAAGAAATGATATACCAAATCCTATTTGCCTAAGTCGTTTTGATATCATCATTACTTAGCTTCCATATTAAGTTCAATGATGAAGTATTTAATTCAAACTCTTCTAAGTTAGAAATATTATTAACAAAACTCATAACATCACCGTTATTATTTTGTTCTTTTTTTGTTAATTGCGATTTGCTGTTTTCAACCTTTATTTGATAGTTACCACCCACACGCAACTTAATAGCAAGTGAGTAGCTACCATTGTCTCCAAGAAAATTTGCTAATTCATTTGGTGTATTTTCATCGGCAAAGATTATACACACTTCATCTTTTGGGTTGTTTGTTAAGTGTGCAATCGCTTCTATTATTGCCATAATAAAAGTATCCTCGCCAGCACAGACAGTAGTGAAAGGTACCTGCTGATTATTCACTATGGTGAGTATGCCTGGGGCTGTACTATGAACAGATTGTGCAAATTTTATAGGAGAAAGTTCTGTTTTTTCAGCAATAGAGTATAAAAGGCTTAGCGTTCTTCCCAACTCACCATGGCAAGTTGCAAACACGATATAATTAGGATTTGTTTTAAATACAAAGTCAGAAAAAGTTAAGACTTGTTTCGTCAAGGCACTACTTCTACGCAAAGAAGATTTAGGAATACTTGAAGGTAAGTAACCAACCGTTATATTTTTGCTTGGCGCAAGTTGACTAATAAATGTGCTACTGAGGCACATATCAATACTAAAATCCATATCATACACGTTATAATCCATTAACAATGGTGAATACTATAACATACGCTTTTAGATAGCAAAAAAAAATACTCGATATCAACTAGTATTAAATGTTTCATTTCCATTACGAACAAAATAACATCAATCATAAAGATATTTATCAATTTAATATATAAAGAAGATATAGATCATATTATG
>NZ_MCUV01000014.1 GCF_002873395.1 Vibrio sp. 10N.286.49.B3
AAATACCATTTTAAAAAAGGAGAATAATAATGTATAAAAATAAATATAGTGATAAGAAAATGAGTCTTTATATAGAGTTGATTCATCAATACGAATTAGAACTAAGTGAAGAGAACAATCAAGAAGAAATAGATTTTTTAAAAGAACAAGTTGAAAAATTGAATGATTCAAAAAGATATTTAGAAAACTGGACGATGGGAGATTAAAAAAATAATGATAATAAAAGGTATGGCGTTTGAACATTTTCTAGATTCACTCGAAGAACTAGCATATTTTGATTATGAGTTGAATAAAGAAAAAGATACTCAATTTGTTTATGATTTTCTTCAATATGTATCTTTTTTAATTGATCAAGATGAAGATATTGATGAAGATGAAAAAGAAGAAATCAAAGAGAGATTTGAAAAATATGACTTTTGGTAATTTAAAAATTAGAGTAAGAACACATTATTGTCAAATTAGCATAGGTTTTGTTTTTATTGACCTTCGATTAAATTGTTGTTGTCGATTTAGACAACAACAATGATTAATTATTTTATTTTTTAATGAATGCAGGAGTAAATGATTCAATATCAAAATTCTCCATTTCTAAATGCTGATAGACATTATGAAGTATGTTTATACTCTTATGACCACTGATTTTAGCAAGAACGTTCAACGGAACACCTCTTTCAGCGAGGTTGCTTAAGCAGTGTCTACGAAGATCATGATACCTAATATCACCAACACCAAGTTCTTTTCTAACTCGTTGCCAGCCAGCGGTTACACTTCTTGAATTATATGGAAATATCAAATCTGACTTTTCTGGGTCAGTTGACTTTTTCTGCCTTGCGATGATGTCTGCCGCATCACCGATCAATGGTATTACTGAGTGTTTGTTTGCTTTTTCAGTCGGGTCGGGATCTTTACGTTCACGAATTATTAAAGTCTTTTTCTCAAAATTAAAATCTTCCCAACGAACCCTAGTGATTTCACTGATACGCATTGCAGTAAGTAAAGATATATCGAGAATATCTAAAAACGGAATGATTGAACCTCTATGCTCTTGTCTTTTTCTTAAACCTTCCCTCATTATCTGAAGCTGTTCATCTGTAGGTCTGTGGCTTGTTCTTGGTTGAGATTTACCAATCAATTTATATTTAACAAGTAGAGGGATAGCTTCTTCATGATATTTTAAATTTGCATTAATTTTAAAAAAAGATTTTGCGCTTTGCATAACAGTATGCAAATAAGTTACGTCATGAAAAACGGTCTGCGGTTTTGGATTTGTATCTTCATTTCTTCTAAGTTTGCAATGCGCTATAATATCGTCAGCACGAAGATTACTAGCAAGAATTGCTGAAATAGGGTAGTGAAGTAAAGCGTTGAGAACATACATTTTTGTTCTACCAAGAGGTTCAATTGCACCGCTTGGGTCATTAGGTTTTTTAGGTTCGTCAGGATCATGAAGTCGTAAATAGAGATCGATCAGTTCACCAACTGTTGCTTCTTTTAAATTCTCTTCTTCACGAAATGAACCAGCTTTTTTTCTGGCTTCTATCGCTTCCATTTCATTTCTGATTTTCTCACCCCAAGTTTTTGCAAGCTTGCGAGTTGAAAATGTATCTTGTTTTTCAGCGATTTTTTTACCGTTTTTTGTAACTCTAACTTTTACTCTAAATTTAGAATTACCATTTGCCGATTTTCGCTCTTCTATACTAACTGATGCCATACCTTCACCTCTTATTAATTTGGGGTCATTTTGGGGTCAGTCCCAAATGCTTGGGGTCAAAGTATCAAGCGTTTTGGGGTCATTTTGGGGTCAAAACATTCTTAAAATGTATCAGAATTGGTCAAAATAGGCAATAACACAATATTCAATGAGATTTTTAATGATCAATAAAAGCACTAAAAACAATGACTTAAATAGAAGTTATCCAAGTAACCGTTTCTCGGTTGCCCCGATGCTCGACTGGACTGACCGCCATTGCCGTTACTTCTTGCGCCTATTATCATCGCAAACTCTGCTGTATACCGAGATGGTAACGACAGGGGCGATTTTGCATGGTCGTGGTGATTTTCTTGAATATAACCAACAAGAACACCCACTTTCGCTGCAGTTAGGTGGTTCAAACCCAACCGATTTAACCGCATGTGCTAAGTTGGCTGCTGAGCGTGGCTACGATGAGATCAACCTTAACGTCGGCTGCCCATCTGACCGAGTACAAAATGGTCGCTTTGGTGCTTGCCTAATGGGTGAACCTGACTTGGTTGCGGAATGTGTGGCATCCATGCAAGCGGTTGTTGATATTCCAGTAACGGTTAAAACGCGTATCGGTATTGATGACCAAGACTCTTACCAGTTTTTGACCGACTTTATCTCTACCGTCTCTGAAAAAGGTGGCTGTAAAGATTTTACTATTCATGCTCGTAAAGCGTGGTTAAGTGGTTTAAGTCCAAAAGAGAACCGTGAAATTCCACCGTTGGATTACCCACGCGCGTACCAAATTAAGCAAGATTTCCCAGAGCTTACCATTGGCGTTAATGGTGGGATCAAAACGTTAGCTGAAGCTCAAGCGCACTTAGAGCATCTTGATGGTGTGATGATTGGACGTGAGGCTTATCATAATCCTTATATCTTAGCAGAAGCGGATCAACTGATTTACGGATTGGATACCCCGATTGTTAAGCGCAGTGAAGTGGTTGCACAAATGCTGCCTTATATTGAACAGCAACTTGCTAATGGCGCAAGTCTAGGTCATATCACTCGTCATATCTTAGGCTTATTCCAAGGTTTACCGGGTGCGCGTCAGTGGCGTCGTTACATCAGTGAAAATGCGCATAAGAAAGGCGCTGGCATTGAAGTGGTTGAAGCGGCTTTTGCTAAAATCCCGACTGAGCTAAACGTATAACATCGCGTTGTGTTTTATGGTCAAGCTAACTATTAACGTTGGCGACTAAGTTAACGATTAAAGATAGGGGATATGGAGGCGGCGAATTTCACCATTAGTCGGCTAAATTAACCTATCATTTGATAAAGCCACTGGGGTCTTGCTCTGGTGGCTTTTTATTTATCTGATATATAGTGTTTTTTAAGTTGGTATGAAAGCTGCTATTTACCCATCTATACCTTATAGAAAAGAGAGAAGCGTTATGTTTGAACTTATGTTTATTGTCATTTTTTTCACGACATTATTAGTCACTGGGCTTACGATGGCGACGGTGATTGCAGCAACAGTTATCTCATTCATCGTGTTATTTTTCTTTGGCATGTTAGGGGTGATATTTAAAGTCTTACCTTGGTTGATACTTATTGCTATTGGGATTTGGTTTTTTACTCGCGATACCACTTCATCTCGTCGTTATTAACCGTTATAGACTAATAACGAGCATGATATAGCGACAGGCACTTATACGATAAAAAATGACCTAGTTATGTCATAAATCTTACTAAAATTAAGCATTAGGCGCACTTTTCACACTATGATCATTATGTCACACTAGGACAATTGGCTATTATTGGAGTCGCCTGAATGAAAGATCTATCACGAGTTGCCTTAATTGGGGCAGCTGGTTTGTTTAGCTTTATCTCAACCTCTACTTACGCAGCTCAAGAGGATGCAAGTCGCCCATATCAAGTCAGGGTAGAGGCTGAGTGGTGGTCGGCAAGCACTAAGATTGATGAACAACGTCAAGACCGAGTGCAATCGCCAGCGTTATACGTTGCGTTTGAACATCAAGAACCATACTGGCCAAATGTGAGTGTGCGCTATACCAGTATTGAGGGTGACTATGCCGCGCTGGATAAGTTTGATTACACCTTTTACTATTCGCTGATCGACCACGATCTTCTTCACTTTGATGCGGGCGCTTCAATCACGCAATACACCAATACACAACATACCAATGCAGATACGATGCTAGATAGTGACTTTGATACTTGGCACTGGAGTTGGCACCTCAATGGTCAGTTAACGATTCCAAACAGTCAGGTTGATATTATTGGTCGAGTGGATTTTGGTAATAGCAGCGATCTTAAAACCACCGATTTTATGGCAGGACTGCAATATCGCATCCCTTTTGCTAACAGTCATCTTGGCTTGCGCGGGGGTTACCGAGTTATCGACTTAGAATTTACCGATTTAACGCCAGAACAAAAAGAAGCCTATATCTTTATTGATGGTTGGTTTGCCAGTGTGCAATACGTGTTTTAGCGATCCCTTTTTGATCTAAGTGATTGCCCTTATCTACAACGCTACGTTATTACGTGGCGTTTTTTTATACCTAATGGATATATCTAGGCGAGATTTCTTAGCACATTTCCCTGCTTGAGCCATGCTTATAAGCTAACAGCATACGTTAGGCTTATCGGCAGGTTAAAAAGGGATAATAAGATGACAGTAACCGAGCTAAGACGTTTATATCGAGATAATGCATTAGTCGAGGCGATTATCGAGCCAGCTGCGCAAGAAGGAAGTTGGGTGTTGGAGTTTCGTCATGTGAAGGGCGGGCTGGTGGCATTAACCGATCCTTTAGGTGAAGAGTGCCAGTATGGTGATTTAGATACCGCAACGAAATCGGCGATGGTGGTGGGTTTTCAACAAGTTCGCATTGAGTCCAAATAACTATTTTTCTCTCCTAAGTCACCACTTTCAATCCACTCAAATCCTATCTCCTTATGCTCTGTAGGGAGATCAAACCTTTCTTACTTCCAAAAAGTTATAAAACATACCCATCTATTCTTTCTTGTTAGTATGCAGAGTGGTTAATCTATAGTCACGCAATGAACAGGGATGCTGTGACTATGTCATCAAAAGCTATATCATCAAAAGCTATATCATCAAAAGCAATAAATGCTCAAACAAATGTATCACAAGGACCATCTGATCAGAGTCTTTCGGCTCTTGCTAGTCCACTGAATGATCAACAGATTGGTCAACTGCAACAGGCAACATCAACGCTATCTTCTCAACAGCTTGCTTGGGTGAGTGGCTATTTTTGGGGCATAAGTCAGCAGCAAACATCAGGGGCACAAGTCGCTCCTGAGCAAGTTGCGCTGGCTACTCAACCTGCCGGTAAGTTAACGATTATCTACGCTTCACAAACCGGTAATGCCAAAGGAGTGGCTGAAGCACTAGAGCAAGAAGCATCGGCTTTAGGTATTCATGCCGAGCTTTTTGATGCCAGTGATTATAAAGGTAAAAACCTCGCCAAAGAGACGCATGTGATTATTGTTGCCTCGACCAATGGTGAAGGTGAAGCGCCAGATAATGCCATCGAACTGCATGAGTATCTGCAATCTAAGAAAGCGGTGAAACTACCAAACCTACACTATGCGGTGATTGGTTTAGGTGATTCGAGCTATGAGTTTTTCTGCCAAACGGGTAAAGACTTTGATACCTACTTAGCTAAGCAAGGTGCGACGCCATTTATTGAGCGCATTGATTGTGATGTTGATTATGATGCACAAGCAAAAACGTGGCGTGAAAAAGCGTTAGAGCAAGTAAAAGATGCCCTAGCCGAGCAGACGGCAGGTGAAGTAGTGCAATTGCCAGTGGGTCAAGCTGCCCAGAGTCAATACACGAAACAAGCCCCTTTTGCTGCCAGTCTATTAACCAGTCAAAAAATTACCGGGCGAGATTCTGGTAAAGATGTTCGTCATATCGAAATTGATCTTGAAGGCTCTGGTCTGAATTATCAACCAGGTGATGCGCTTGGTGTATGGTTTGAAAATAGTGCCGAACTTGCCAGTGCCATTATCGCTAAGGTTGGCTTATCGGGTGAAGAGCTTATTGAAGTCGATGGCGAAGCGGTCACTATTCACAACGCATTGGTTCATCACTATGAAATTACGTCAGCAAACCCACAACTAGTGACTAAGTTTGCTGAGTTATCGGGCAGTAAAAAGCTGCAAAAGCTGGTGGATGATAAAGATAAACTGCGTCAGTACGCCGGTAATACACAAATCATCGATCTATTTGGTGAGAAGAAAAGTAAATTAAGTGCGCAAGAACTTACTGGTCTATTACGCCGTTTAACGCCACGTTTATACTCGATTGCTTCAAGCCAAGCCGAAGTTGATGAAGAAGTTCACTTGACCGTCGGTGTGGTGGAATATCAGCAAGGCAAAGAGACGCGTTTTGGTGGCGCATCGAGCTTTTTATCTCATCGCCTAGAAGAAGGTGAGCAAGTTAAAGTCTTTGTTGAACACAATAATAACTTCAAGTTGCCACAAGATGATTCGACACCAGTGATTATGGTGGGTCCAGGAACCGGTATTGCGCCATTTCGTAGCTTTATTCAAGAGCGTGATAACCGTGAAGCCGAAGGTAAAAACTGGCTATTGTTTGGCGATCGCACTTTTACTCAAGATTTCTTATATCAAGTTGAATGGCAAAAGTACCTTAAATCAGGACTGCTTACTCAACTGGATGTTGCCTTTAGCCGCGATCAACATGAAAAAGTCTATGTTCAGCACCGCTTATTAGAGCAAGCCGAGCAAGTGTGGCAGTGGTTACAAGATGGGGCTTATGTTTATGTTTGTGGTGATGCGACACGAATGGCGAAAGATGTCCATGCTGCGTTAATTGCCGTTATCGAGCAGCAAGGGCAATTGAGCCACCAAGAAGCTGAACAATATTTGAATGAGTTACGAAAAGCGAAGCGTTACCAAAGGGATGTGTACTAATGAGCAAACAAGCAGCGGTAGAACAAGAAGTATTAGGTCAAGTGCTTGGTCCTTTGGCCGACAATGAGCGCTTGAAAGGGCAGAGTAATTTTTTGCGGGGCACGATAGAGCAAGACTTAGGTGATCAGATCACCGGTGGCTTTACGCAAGATAATTTTCAACTGATCCGTTTCCATGGCATGTATCAGCAAGATGATCGTGATATTCGTGCGGAGCGTGCTAAGCAAAAACTCGAACCTTTACATAATGTCATGCTGCGTGCTCGTATGCCGGGTGGGGTGATCACTCCTACGCAATGGCTGGCAATTGATAAGTTTGCTGCCGATCATACTATCTATGGCAGTATTCGCTTAACCACTCGTCAAACGTTTCAGTTTCACGGTGTGCTAAAGCCAAACATTAAACACATGCATCAAACGTTGAATAATATTGGTATCGATTCGATTGCGACTGCGGGTGATGTAAACCGTAATGTTCTGTGTACTACGAACCCAATTGAGTCAGAGCTTCATCAAGAGGCGTATGAGTGGGCGAAGAAAATCAGTGAGCATCTATTACCGAAAACCCGTGCTTATGCCGAAATTTGGTTAGATGGCGAGAAGCTAGAAACCACGGAAGAGCCGATTCTAGGCAATAACTATTTACCGCGTAAGTTTAAAACGACGGTTGTTATTCCTCCGCAAAATGATGTTGATGTCCATGCTAATGATTTGAACTTTGTTGCGATAGCCGATGAAGGTAAGTTGATTGGCTTTAATGTGCTGGTCGGTGGCGGTTTGGCAATGACCCATGGTGATACTTCTACCTATCCACGCCGTGCCGATGATTTTGGTTTTGTTCCGCTAGAGAAAACCCTTGATGTTGCAGAAGCGGTCGTGACGACGCAGCGCGATTGGGGTAACCGCTCTAATCGTAAAAATGCGAAAACCAAATACACCTTAGACCGTGTGGGTATTGATGTTTTTAAAGCGGAAGTTGAGCAGCGTGCTGGCGTTACTTTTGCTGCCAGTCGTCCTTATGAATTTACTGAGCGTGGCGATCGCATCGGTTGGGTTGAAGGCATCGATGGAAAACATCACTTAGCCCTGTTTATTGAAAATGGTCGTTTGTTAGATTTTCCGGGTAAACCACTGAAATCGGGTGTGGCTGAAATTGCTAAGATCCACCAAGGCGATTTCCGTATGACAGCCAATCAGAACTTGATTGTTGCGGGTGTTACCAGTGAGCAAAAAGATCAAATTGATGCGATAGCACGTGAGTATGGATTGATTGATGGTTCGGTCACAGAGCAGCGCAAGAATTCGATGGCGTGTGTGGCGTTTCCAACGTGTCCATTAGCGATGGCGGAAGCGGAACGTATGCTGCCTGAGTTTGTCACCAAAGTAGAAGCGATTTTAACTCAGCACCAACTAGACCGTGATGACAATATTATTTTGCGTATTACTGGTTGTCCAAATGGTTGTGGTCGCGCCATGTTGGCAGAAGTTGGGCTGGTGGGTAAGGCGCCTGGGCGTTATAACCTACACCTTGGTGGTAATCGCAGTGGTACACGAGTGCCTAAGATGTATAAAGAGAACATTACTGAGCAGCAAATTCTCACCGAGCTTGATCAGTTAGTTGCACGATGGGCTAACGAGCGAGAAGAGGGGGAGGGTTTTGGTGACTTTACTATCCGAGCCGGCATCATCGCTGAAGTCTTGGTATCTAAGAGGGATTTTCATGCCTAATTCTGTTGCTATAAAGCCAGAGTTAACCCAGTTACTGACATTGAATAAAGTTGAGCAAACCTTAAAGCTTGGTCAACTTAATGCTCAGTTAGAAGCGTTAACCGCACAACAAAGGGTCGCATGGGCGATTGAACATCTTGGCGGAGAGTTTGCCTTATCTTCAAGCTTTGGTATTCAAGCAGCAGTAATGCTCCATTTAGTGACTCAAGTAAAAGCCGATATTCCAGTCATCTTGACCGATACCGGTTACCTATTTCCAGAGACCTATCAGTTTATCGATCAACTTAGTTTGCGTTTGACCTTAAACTTAAAAGTGTACCGAGCGCAGCAGAGCCCAAATTGGCAAGAGGCGAGCTATGGTAAATTGTGGGAGCAAGGGGTCGAAGGGATTGGTAAGTACAATAAGCTGAATAAAGTCGAGCCAATGCGCCGTGCTTTAGATGAGTTGAATGTGCAGACGTGGTTTTCTGGTTTACGCCGTGAGCAATCGAGTTCTCGTTCAACCTTACCGATTCTATCGATTCAAAATGGTGTGTTTAAGTTTCTGCCTGTCATTGATTGGACCAATAAAGATGTCCACTATTACCTGCAAGAGCATAACTTGCCTTATCACCCTCTACGTGATCAAGGTTACCTTTCGGTTGGTGATACTCATACCAGTCGTAAATGGGAGCCAGGAATGAGTGAAGAGGAAACTCGTTTCTTTGGTTTGAAGCGAGAGTGTGGATTGCATGAGGATGATGACATCGGTATTGATGGTTCAGGTATCTAATTACAGTCGCCTCAATTATCTCTCTATATCGAATGAGCCTGTGATAAAAAATAGAACAGCGTAGGTTGTTCTATTTTTTTGTCTATATAAAGAGGGAATGAATGAGGCGATCAATAACAATGCCTTTATCTTAGCTATATTAGCCATGAAAGGAGGGAGTTTGTCTTGTGTAAATACGGCAAAAAAGAATAACTCTGTGGATAACTTGTGGGGTTGTTTTGGGCTAAATGGTATAAAAGCAAATCTGCATAATAATTCAGCAAACAGATCATATTTCTGCATTTTTTGATAAATAAACCTTGCCAATATCAGCAGTGTCTCTATAATGCCGCCTCACTGACACGGTAGAGCCCACAAGGGTTCAACGAAGAATGTTAGTCTGGTTTACTAGCAAAAAAGATAATTCAAAAAAGTGTTTGACACTGAATGAAATATCGCTAGAATAGCCGCCTCTTCACAGGGTGCTAAGCGCAATGAGAAGAGAAGCTCTTTAACAATTTAAACCTATCAATCTGTGTGGGCACTCGTTGATGATAATCAAAAAGATTACTTAGGTAATCATTGATTCTTAGGAATCAAATTTGGTTTCAATGAACTGAGTGACCAATACGAATGACTATTTATAGTTATTTGGCACAGTCAATTCATTA
>NZ_MCUV01000015.1 GCF_002873395.1 Vibrio sp. 10N.286.49.B3
CTCTTCAATTTAAGATTTTGTCGGCTCAATGAATACTGACTTCAAAACTAATATTCATCGCAAAGATGAACATGTAATTCTAAAGCTATTATCGTTCCAACAGAACGATAATGAATTGACTGTGCCAAGACTAAGTAAACTTAATCTCGATTGGTCACTCAGTTCATTGAAATCAATTTTGATTCCTAAGAATCAATGATTACCTAAGTAATCTTTTTGATTATCATCAACGAGTGCCCACACAGATTGATAGGTTTAAATTGTTAAAGAGCTTTGCTTTCAGTGCGTTAGCACTTAGGCAGGACGCGTATAATACGCTATCTACTTTGAAAGTCAACATAAAACTTTAATCTTTTTTATGTTTTCAGATTTTAAACAATCTAAAAGCAAAATAGTCAAAACTTTATGGTGACTTGTCTCTACAAGAGAAACAAAGTCGAACCTTTTGCTTTTATCTTTTCGAAAAAGATAAAAACGAATAAGAGCCTGGCGATGTCCTACT
>NZ_MCUV01000016.1 GCF_002873395.1 Vibrio sp. 10N.286.49.B3
AAGGTTTCGATACTGCTTAAACAGCATCAGGATTAATGAAAACCCTAAAAAGTGGTGCGCCCTGGAGGATTCGAACCTCCGACCGCCTGGTTCGTAGCCAGGTACTCTATCCAGCTGAGCTAAGGGCGCACGGTTATTCTTGCTAAAGAATATTTGTGAAGCATATCACATTTCATTTCGTTTGAAACAAAAAAAAGGCCAAAGGCCAATAAAACAATGAATGGCGGTGAGGGAGGGATTCGAACCCTCGATACGGCTACAAACCGTATACTCCCTTAGCAGGGGAGCGCCTTCGGCCACTCGGCCACCTCACCGTCGTAAATCATTGTATCTTAACTCTAATAAGAAAAGATGGTGCGCCCTGGAGGATTCGAACCTCCGACCGCCTGGTTCGTAGCCAGGTACTCTATCCAGCTGAGCTAAGGGCGCATTTTGCATCATTAATCTTATGACTAAATCAGCGTTGCAAGAATGGCGGTGAGGGAGGGATTCGAACCCTCGATACGGCTACAAACCGTATACTCCCTTAGCAGGGGAGCGCCTTCGGCCACTCGGCCACCTCACCGTCTTGCGGATGTGCATATTACGTTTTACCGAAAATATGTCAAACATTTTATGATAAAAAATTGATTAAAATCGCTCAACCGTTGCCATTTTAACCAAATCGACCGTATTTTAAACGTTAGTCCACATATTTCAGGGGATTAACTCAAATTACTTCTACAAAAAAGGCCAACCAAATGGTTAGCCTTTTGCAATACACACTAGATTAGTAGTTGCCTGGCTCAGCAGGTGCTACATTGCCTTTTTCAGCTTGAATGCGCATGTAAATTTCTTCACGGTGAACTGATACTTCTTTTGGTGCATTAACACCAATACGTACTTGGTTACCCTTTACGCCAAGTACCGTTACAGTGACTTCATCACCAATCATCAGGGTTTCACCAACACGGCGAGTTAAAATTAGCATTCTTTGCTCCTAGAATTATTCTTTAAATTATCTGCTACTGCGCCATTATCAACAAAAGTTACATTTTCGTAAACTGTCTATTTCACTAATTTACTTAAAATAGGTCCATTTATATTAAGATAAGGCAATATTACACGGTGTTATGTACGCTTCATGCAATATGTTAGCTGCGTGTTCGATTTTCGTAGGACAAACTACGAGTACAAAAGATTGCTGTCGAACAAAATAATGACTGATGCCAATATCCTGTTGGGCTAACAATTCACATGAATGAGCGACATCTCCCTGTTCTTTTTCACTAACTATAGTCAACAAACTTACTATTTTACTATTGTTAATCTTTTCATCACAAATCAGGCTTAATTTAGCAAAATACTCATGCTTAATAATAAACTCACTGAACTTCTCACCTTCGATGAAATTCCAGAGTTTTATACCTAACATATCGCATTGCTTTATAAGTGTAGCGCAAAGATCGCTATCAACTTGTATCAACATCATATTTTGTTGAATAGCTAAGCCTGAGACTTGATTATGAGACTTAGCATGCTGCACAAGACTGCCAGTATTACTAACAAAGGTTGATAACACCCTTAATGGGACATTATGAGCCTTAGCATACTGTACAGACGGTAAATGCAAGACTTTAGCCCCCATTCTTGCCATCTCTTCCATAGCATGGAAATCTATTGTTTCTAATTTTTTCGCATTAGAAACAACCCGAGGATCACAGGTATAAATACCGTCAACATCGGTAAAAATCTGACATTCATTGGCATGTAAAGCTCCAGCCAGCGTTACCGCACTGGTATCTGAACCTCCTCGGCCTAATGTCGTAATATTGCCTTTGGTATCAACCCCTTGAAAACCAGCAATAATAACTATCATATCCTCATCAAGCTGAGCTTTGATTGAACGCGTATCTATCGACTCAATAGTGGCATCACCATATTGATCGTTTGTCACTATTTGAGCTTGGCCGCCTGTCATAGAGCAAGCTTTATGCCCTAACTTATTCAGGGTCATTGCTAATAGTGACATCGATACTTGTTCACCTGCTGCAAGTAGCACATCCAATTCTCTCGCATTAGGTACAGCATCAATATCATGCGCTAAACCAAGTAGGCGGTTTGTTTCTCCTGACATAGCAGAAACAACAACAACAACCTGATTACCTTGTTCTTTAGCTTTAATAACGTGCTCAGCAACAATGTGGATATTTTCAATAGAACCCACCGAGGTTCCACCGAATTTTTGAACGATAAGGGGCTTATTCACCAGTATTCACCTTCCTAAGAGCAAAACACTATGGTTTTGCATCGATAAAAATTAAAGCATTAATTTTTTACTATATAAGGCGAACCAAACTAAAATGTATGGCTTTCTCTGCAACAGAGACGAATTACATTACTTGATTCGCTAGAATGAATAAGCCCAATCAACATACATTGATTGGGCATTATTTATTTATGATTGAGCTAATTTATTATAGGCGCTCTTCAAGCCAAGCGTTAACGCTTGTTAAAGCTGCTGGTAATGCGTTTGCATCACTACCACCTGCTTGAGCCATGTCAGGACGACCACCGCCCTTACCACCAACCTGTTGAGCAACCATATTAACTAATTCACCCGCTTTTACTTTGCCGGTTAAATCTTTTGTTACGCCTGCAATTAAGCCGACTTTATCATCAGCAACGTTGCCTAGCATAATGATTGCGCTGCCTAGTTGATTTTTAAGTTCATCAACCATACCGCGTAATGCTTTGTTCTCAGCACCATTTAATTGTGCAATAAGAACGTTAACACCTGAAATTTGAACGACTTTACTTGCTAAGTTAGCACCTTCTTGAGAGGCTAATTTATCTTTCAATTGTTGAAGTTCTTTTTCCAGTGATTTCGTCTTCGTTGCCATTTCAGCAAATTTAGCTTCAACTTGTGCATTTTGCTCTTCAAGTGCATCAAGAGCCGTTTCACCCGTTACCGCTTCAATACGACGAACACCTGCTGCAATACCACCTTCAGAAGTGATCTTAAACAAGCCAATGTCACCGGTATGCGCTGCGTGAATACCACCACATAGCTCAGTAGAGAAATCACCCATTGAAAGCACGCGAACTTCATCGTCGTACTTTTCACCAAACAGTGCCATTGCGCCTTTCTGCTTAGCGGATTCGATATCCATGATATTAGTTTCAATCACATGGTTACGACGTACTTGCTCATTCACTAAGCGCTCAACGGTACGAAGTTCTGAAGCCGTAACACCTTCTAAGTGAGAGAAGTCAAAACGTAGGTTATCAGGCTTAACCAAAGAACCTTTCTGTGCGACATGTTCACCTAATACTTGGCGTAAAGCTTCGTGCAATAAGTGAGTTGCAGAGTGGTTTAATGAAATAGCTTGGCGACGAGCACCATCAACTAATGCTTCAACAGCATCGTCTTTAGCCATAACACCTTGAGTTAATTCACCATGATGAGCAATTGCATTACCTAGCTTTTGCGTATCCGTTACCGTAAATAAACCCGTCTCTGTTTTCAAAACGCCAGCATCACCACACTGTCCACCTGATTCAGCGTAGAATGGTGTTTCTTCAAGGATGATAATGGCTTTATCACCAGCAGATAAATTCTCAACTTCACTGCCATCAACAAACAGAGAAGCGATGGTGCTTTGACCTTCAATACCGCTGTAACCACAGAACTCTGTGTTAGTATCCACTTTGATCACTGCATTGTAATCAGTACCGAACTGCCCTGCTTCACGTGCACGTTGACGCTGCGCTTCCATTGCTTGCTCAAAGCCTTGCTCATCAATTGACAGTTCACGCTCACGCGCTACATCATTCGTTAAGTCAGCTGGGAAGCCGTAGGTATCATAAAGTTTAAATACCGTATCACCATCAAGCACTGTACCTTCTAGGTTATCAAGCGCTTCATTTAGAATTGTCATACCACGTTCTAAAGTACGTCCGAAGTTTTCTTCTTCAATACGTAGAATTTTTTCAACAATCGCTTGCTGTTTTTTGAGCTCTTCGCCTGCTGTACCCATCACTTTTGCTAATGTACCCACTAGCTTATAGAAGAATGCACCTTGCGCACCAAGCTTATTACCGTGACGTACTGCACGACGAATAATACGACGCAATACGTAACCACGACCTTCATTCGATGGCATAACACCATCAACAATAAGGAAAGAACATGAACGGATATGATCGGCAACCACGCGTAGTGATTGATTAGATAGATCTTCGTAACCCGTTACTTCAGCTGCCGCTTTGATCAGCGTTTGGAATACATCAATCTCATAGTTTGAGTGTACACCTTGCATAATTGCAGAGATACGCTCAATACCCATACCTGTATCTACCGCAGGCTTAGGTAATGGTTCCATCGTGCCATCAGCATGACGGTTAAACTGCATAAATACGTTATTCCAGATTTCAATGAAACGATCGCCATCTTCTTCTGGAGTACCTGGTCGACCGCCCCAGATATGCTCACCGTGATCATAGAATATTTCTGTACATGGACCACAAGGACCAGTATCGCCCATCTGCCAAAAGTTATCTGACTCGAATGCTTTACCGCCTTTTTTATCGCCAATGCGAACAATGCGATCAGCAGGGATGCCCATATCTTTATTCCAGATATCGAACGCTTCATCATCCGTTTCATAAACAGTAACAAGTAGACGCTCTGTAGGTAGCTTTAACTCTTCTGTTAAAAATTCCCATGCGAACTTGATTGCGTCTTGCTTAAAGTAATCACCAAAGCTGAAGTTACCTAGCATTTCAAAGAAAGTATGATGACGGGCAGTAAAGCCGACATTTTCTAAATCATTATGCTTACCACCAGCACGAACACAACGTTGAGATGTTGTCGCACGAGTGTAACTACGCTTCTCAGAACCTAAGAAGCAATCTTTGAACTGGTTCATACCAGCATTGGTAAAAAGTAAAGTTGGATCATTAGCAGGTACTAATGATGAACTATCTACAATTTGGTGTCCTTTGCTTTCAAAGAACTTAAGGAACGCGTTACGTACCTCGTCGGTGCTCATGTACATGCAATTCTTCCTGAAATATTCAAGTGAGATTTTTGCATATTGTAAATTGAAATGACGAGTCGAGCAAAAGAATATCTATGTAGAGACTATAAATACAACAAAGCCCCGCAATCGCGAGGCTTATAATATCAATGAAGGCTAGTTTATAGCTCTTCTACTTCTGGTTTATCACCTTCTGACTCAGTTTCTAAGGTTGCTGGCTTCAATAGCATTTCACGTAAACGGCTATCGATTTCGTTGGCGATCTGTGGGTTTTCACGAATATATTTACAAGAATTAGCCTTACCTTGACCAATCTTATCGCCTTGGTATGAGTACCAAGCACCCGCTTTATCAACCAACTTATGCTTAACACCTAAATCAATTAACTCACCTTCACGGTTAAAGCCTTGACCATATAAGATTTGAGTTTCAGCTTGCTTAAATGGTGCTGCAATCTTGTTCTTAACGACTTTAATACGCGTTTCATTACCAACGATCTCATCGCCATCTTTAATTGAGCCAGTACGACGAATATCAAGGCGAACAGATGCGTAGAATTTAAGTGCGTTACCACCGGTTGTCGTCTCTGGCGAACCAAACATCACGCCAATTTTCATACGGATTTGGTTGATGAAGATAGCCATACAGTTAGACTGCTTTAGGTTACCCGTTAATTTACGCATTGCTTGTGACAACATACGAGCTTGTAGACCCATATGACTATCACCCATCTCGCCTTCAATTTCTGCTTTTGGTGTTAAAGCAGCAACAGAATCGACAACAAGTACATCAACAGCACCTGAACGCGCTAGTGCGTCACAGATTTCTAAAGCTTGCTCACCAGTATCCGGTTGAGAAACAAGTAGTTCATCAATATTTACACCCAGCTTTTGAGCATAGATAGGATCAAGAGCATGCTCGGCATCAACGAAAGCACACGTCTTACCTGCTTTTTGTGCTGCTGAGATTAACTCTAAAGTTAGTGTTGTTTTACCAGAACTTTCAGGACCGTAAACTTCAACGATACGTCCCATAGGTAAGCCACCAGCGCCCAAAGCAATATCCAAGGCCAGTGAACCTGTAGAGATAGTTTCAACATCCATAGTGCGGTTATCACCTAGACGCATGATTGAGCCTTTACCAAATTGTTTTTCAATCTGACCTAGCGCTGCAGCAAGAGCCTTTTGCTTATTCTCGTTCATTACTATCTCCACGTAATACACTTCATTTAATAAAGAAGTGCACTTGAATATAATTAACCCACATAAGGGTCGGTAGTTAACATTTATTATACTGTTGATTCATACAGTGTCCATAGCTGTATGAAAAAAAAATCAGAAAAACAAGGCGAAAATCAAAAATAACATTAATAATCAGATACTAAAAACCATTACCTCAGCTTAATTATTGTTGAGTGATCAGTTTGCTCTCTAAATGAGACAGTGCGTGATGAATAACTTGTTGACGTATTTGTGCTCGGCTACCGCTAAAGTATTGAGTCTGAATATCCACCTCTTTATGCCATTCAGCCCAAGCAAAACAAACCATCCCTACTGGTTTATCAGCACTTCCACCACCAGGCCCAGCAATCCCACTCACTGCAATCGCTACTGTTGCATTAGAGTGACGCAACGCCCCTTGAGCCATTTCTTTTACAACCTGCTCACTCACTGCACCATGCTGCTCTAAAGTAAGCTCGGATACATCTACCATATCCATTTTAGATTCATTGCTATAGGTAATAAAAGCTCTATCAAACCATGTTGAACTGCCTGCTATATCAGTAATAACCGTTGCAATCCCTCCCCCTGTACACGATTCTGCTGTAGTGAGTACTTGCTGGTGATCACGTAATAACGCTCCAACCTGATGACTTAACCTTGTCAGTGATTCCATAAGATAAAACCTCTTTGTGACTTTTCGCTTGAGTGCTATTAACGTATCCTAGGCGCTAATAGAAATAAACAAAAGAGCACTCTGTGAAAGCCGATCAAAAACATACCCCAATGATGCAGCAATACCATAAATTAAAAGCTGAGAACCCTGAAATTTTACTTTTTTATCGCATGGGTGACTTTTACGAGCTTTTTTATGACGATGCGAGAAAAGCTTCACAGCTGCTAGAAATATCACTAACCAAACGAGGATCTTCTGCAGGTGAGCCGATCCCAATGGCTGGCGTTCCTTATCATGCCGTTGAGGGCTATCTAGCAAAACTGGTTCAACTTGGTGAATCTGTGGCTATCTGCGAGCAAATTGGGAATCCAGCGACCAGTAAAGGGCCAGTTGAGCGTAAAGTTGTGCGTATTGTTACGCCAGGCACTGTGACTGATGAAGCGTTATTATCAGAAAGAATTGATAACCTCATTGCTGCTATTTATGAAAGTAATGGCAAATTCGGCTACGCAACATTAGATATAACCTCTGGTCGCTTTTTATTATCCGAGCCGGTCACAGAAGAAGCAATGGCGGCAGAATTACAGCGCACTTCACCAAAAGAGCTACTATTTTCTGAAGATTTTGAAGCGGTGCACCTGATGGCAAACCGTAATGGGAATCGCCGCAGACCCGTATGGGAATTTGAGTTAGATACCGCTAAGCAGCAGCTAAATCAACAGTTTGGTACAAAGGATCTGATTGGTTTTGGCGTTGAAGATGCAACATTAGGTCTATGTGCTGCAGGGTGTTTAATTCAATATGTTAAAGATACACAGCGCACTGCTCTACCTCACATTCGCTCTTTGACCTTAGATAGCCAAGATCATTCTGTTATCCTTGACGCTGCAACTCGCCGTAATTTAGAGATCACACAAAACCTTGCTGGCGGCTTTGATAACACTCTTGCAGAGGTTCTCGATCATACTGCGACCGCAATGGGCAGTCGTATGCTAAAGCGCTGGTTGCACCAACCTATGCGTGATATTGATACCTTAAATCAACGCTTAGATGCTATTACTGAAATTAAAGATCTTAGCTTGTTTGAAGACCTAACCCCGGTATTAAAACAGATCGGTGATATCGAGCGTATTCTTGCTCGTTTAGCGCTACGCTCAGCAAGACCACGAGATATGGCTCGATTGCGTCATGCTGCGCAACAATTACCAGAACTTGCTGCGATTGTGCAAGATCTTAACCACCCTTACTTATGCCAATTAGCACAGCATTCAGCACCATTGGATGAGGTTTGTAAGCTTTTAGAGCGAGCAATTAAAGAGAATCCTCCCGTTGTGATTCGTGATGGTGGGGTTATTGCTGACGGCTATAGCCAAGAGTTAGATGAGTGGAGAGAGCTTGCTAATGGCGCCACCGCATACCTTGATAAGTTAGAACTTGAAGAGCGAGAACAGCATGGTATCGATACATTAAAAGTCGGCTATAACAACGTACATGGTTTTTTCATTCAAGTAAGTCGTGGGCAAAGCCATTTAGTTCCGGATCACTACGTTCGTCGTCAAACCCTTAAAAATTCTGAACGCTACATTATTCCTGAACTCAAAGAGCATGAAGATAAGGTACTAAGCTCTAAGTCTAAAGCGCTAGCGATTGAAAAGCAGCTTTGGGAAGAGTTATTTGATCTGCTATTGCCACATCTTGAGCAACTGCAAAATCTAGCTTCAGCTATTTCTCAATTTGATGTTCTACAAAACTTAGCTGAACGTGCTGAAAGTCTCGATTACTGTCGCCCTACTATGGCTAACAAGCCAGGTGTCAATATCACAGCGGGTCGCCATCCCGTGGTTGAGCAAGTTATGGATGAACCTTTCATTGCTAACCCTATCGTACTGAGCCCTGAACGAAAAATGTTGATCATTACTGGCCCTAACATGGGTGGTAAATCAACCTATATGCGTCAAACTGCATTGATTGCTCTCATGGCACATATTGGCTCTTATGTACCGGCTGAAAGTGCAACAATAGGCTCGATTGATCGAATATTTACACGTATTGGTGCTTCTGATGATCTTGCATCCGGTCGCTCAACCTTCATGGTCGAGATGACAGAAACCGCTAATATCCTGCATAACTCCACACCAAATAGTTTAGTTTTAATGGATGAAATTGGTCGCGGAACCAGTACTTATGATGGTTTATCGTTAGCTTGGGCAAGTGCTGAGTGGTTAGCGAAGAAAATTGGTGCTTTGACTTTATTTGCCACGCACTACTTTGAGTTAACAGAACTGCCTGAACAGATTGCGCATTTAGCGAATGTACATTTAGATGCTGTTGAGCATGGAGATAGCATTGCTTTTATGCACGCTGTTCAAGAAGGGGCGGCTAATAAATCTTATGGATTAGCCGTTGCAGGATTAGCAGGCGTACCTAAAACTGTTATTAAAAATGCACGAGCTAAATTGAAACAACTTGAGCAAACACCAATTGCAACAAGTAGCGATACATCACAGCAAGTTGATATCGCAAATCAATTAAGCTTGATCCCTGAGCCGAGTGAAGCTGAGGAAGCATTAGCTAATTTAAACCCTGATGATCTAACTCCTCGCCAGGCGTTAGACGAGCTATATCGATTGAAAAAGCTACTGTAAAATAACAAAAAAGCATGACAGGGAGAACTGTCATGCTTTTTCACTCTGGCTTCAAACTTATTTAGTCACTTTCGACATCAAATAGGTTTTCCATGCTCAAACCTTGTTTAAGTAGAATTTCTCTTAGACGACGCAAGCCTTCAACTTGAATTTGACGAACACGTTCACGTGTTAAACAAATTTCACGACCAACCTCTTCCAATGTAGAAGGTTCATAGCCTAACAAACCAAAACGGCGGGCTAGTACTTCTTTTTGTTTAGGGTTAAGTTCATCAAGCCAATCAATTAATGAAGCTTTTATATCATCATCTTGAGTTGAAACTTCAGGATCGGTGTTATGTAGATCAGGAATAATATCTAGAAGCGCCTTCTCTCCATCACCACTTAATGGCGTATCAACAGAGCTAACTCGCTCATTAAGGCGTAGCATCTTACTCACATCTTCAACAGGTTTATCTAGCATCTCTGCTATTTCTTCTGCTGTTGGTTCGTGATCTAATTTTTGCGATAACTCTCGAGCCGTACGTAAATAAACATTAAGCTCTTTAACCACGTGGATAGGAAGACGAATAGTTCGAGTTTGGTTCATCAGAGCACGTTCTATCGTTTGTCTGATCCACCATGTTGCATAAGTAGAGAAACGGAAGCCTCGTTCAGGATCAAACTTTTCTACCGCTCTAATTAACCCTAAGTTACCTTCTTCAATAAGATCAAGTAACGCTAAACCACGGTTGCCATAACGACGAGATATTTTAACAACTAAGCGTAAATTACTTTCGATCATGCGTTTACGAGCAACTTCATCACCACGTAATGCTCGACGGGCATAAAGTACTTCTTCTTCTGCTGTTAGCAGTGGTGAGTAACCTATTTCACCTAAATAAAGTTGAGTTGCATCTAAGCTTTTACTGCTTGCTTCATACTCTTCTTTTACTTTTCTGCTTTTCTTCTCTTTTGCTATGGTTGGATTAGTGAACTCTTCAGATTGGATAACTGCATTGCTTTTACTCATAGTGCCTCCCCCTGGCGAGCTAGCAAGGCATATTAATTATGCCTTTTATTATAAAATCTTGACCCGTAATTCATATCAGCAATTAAGGTAAATAACGCTTTGGATTAACCGATTTACCTTGATAGCGTATTTCAAAATGTAATCTGACGCTGGTACTTCCTGAACTGCCCATGGTGGCAATTTTTTGACCAGCATTCACTGTTTGACCTTCTTTAACCAATAACTTGTCGTTATGAGCATAAGCACTTAAATATTTATCATTGTGTTTTATGATAATTAAGTTGCCATACCCTCGTAGCGCATTCCCTGAATAAACCACCGAACCAGCCGCGGTTGAAATAATGGATTGACCACGTTGACCACCAATATCAATACCATTGTTTCCTTGCTCACCAGAGGAGAAGTTTTTAATGACTCTTCCCTTGGTTGGCCATAGCCACTTAGAAACCTTATCATCAACTGCCTTGGTGTTTTTTGTTAAAGGTTTGGGTGTATTGTTACTTTTAGTTACAACATACTCTTTTGTTTTGGATTGTTCAACCTTATTTGTTGAAACTTTGTTAACTTTTGAAGGCGTAGCACTTACTGCCTGCTTATTTACAGGTTTTGCTGGGGGAGGTGTCGCTTGTGGTTCTTTCTTTGGTGCAGCTTTGGCTACAACAGGTGCCGCAACGACTTTTTTCGTGGTCGCTGGTGTTGTTTGCGCTGTACTTGTCGGGGTTGTCTTAGCAACGACGGGGGTTGTAGAGGCTGTTGACTTTACAGCGACAGGCTTGGCTGCTGGTGTTTTTACAGGTGTTGATACCGGAGTAGAGGCAGCGGTAGCCACGACTGCAGCTTTTTTATTTGGAGCACGCCCCACAACAGGGGCTGAATATTTAGGTCCCCATAGCTTGAGCTTCTGTCCTGGGTGAATAGTATAAGGTTGAGACAATTTATTATATTGAATCAATTCTTTAACATCTTTGTCTGTCACATAAGCAATGAAATAAAGTGTATCGCCTTTTTTAACTTCATAGTAACTGCCTCGATAACTACCTCGGCTAATACTTCCATAGTCTTTAGAGACACTAGAAACTGGCGCAGGAGAATGCGCAGCACAACCAATAAGGCTACTGCACACACATAATAATACGCTAACTCTTTTATTTATTTTCATTGCTTTATATTCATAACTAGGCCAGATCACCCGCAACTAAAGGGACAAAACGGACCATCTCAATTAACTCTGAAACAAATGTCCCCTGACTGCGAACAATTTTCAGCAATTGCTGCTCTTGCTCACCAACAGGGATAACCATGACACCGCCATCACTGAGTTGTTCAAGTAGAGCTTGTGGAATCGATTTGGCAGCAGCGGTCACAATGATGGCATCAAAAGGACCTTTATTCACCCAACCTTGCCAACCATCACCGTGCTTTGTTGATACATTATAAATATCCAACTGCTTTAAGCGACGCTTGGCCTCCCACTGCAACGATTTAATTCGTTCCACAGAGTAGACATGATCGACTAATTGAGCGAGAACAGCGGTTTGATAACCAGAGCCCGTACCTATTTCTAATACACGACTATCACGATTTAAGCCTAATAACTCTGTCATCTTAGCAACAATATAAGGTTGAGAGATCGTCTGCCCCTGCCCGATAGGTAGTGCATTATTATCATAGGCTTGATGGTGCATGGCTGGCGCAACAAATCGTTCACGAGGTAGAGCATAGATTGCATCTAAAACAGCTTGATTCTGAATACCATTTTCGATTAGAAATTCAACTAAACGCATAGAATGCGATCCAATCATCGTACTTCACCTTTTAACCATGAATCCATACAACGCAAAGATTCATGTGCTGTCAGATCGACCAAAAGTGGTGTTACTGATACATATTTATGTTCTATTGCGAAGAAATCTGTCCCTTGACCAGCATCTTGCTCTTTCCCTGGAGGACCTAACCAATAAATATCATGTCCTCTTGGATCTTGCTGCTTAATCATACTTTCGGAGTGATGTCTGGCGCCTAAACGAGTAACCTGAGTTCCCATCAGTTCAGTTATGGCAACATCTGGAATATTAATATTGATCACTCGATTGGTTGGAATTGGTGATGCTAAATGCTGCTCAACAATATCGCGAACCACTTTCGCTGCAGTAGCAAAGTTATTCTGCCCAACTAAAGAGAAGGCAATCGATGGAACACCAAGGAAATGCCCCTCCATTGCTGCTGCGACCGTTCCAGAATAAAGTACGTCATCACCTAAGTTTGCGCCGTGATTAATACCAGAAAGGAGTAACTGAGGCATATCGTCTTTCATCAATTCATTAAGCGCAAAATGTACACAATCTGTTGGCGTACCTTGCACTGAATAAATCTCTGAAGCGGAATAGTTATCTGCCGCTACTTTTTGCACGCGTAATGGTTGCTCGAGCGTTAATGAGTTTGAAGCGCCCGATCGATTACGATCAGGAGCAACAATAATCACTTCAGCCAAACCTGCTAATGCATCAGAGAGCGCATGAATACCTTGCGCATAAACACCATCATCATTACTAAGCAGTATTTTCATATTCCATTCCTTTTCCTTAAGATTCACTGCAATTATTGGTTTGTGCTAAATTCACGCTCTACTGCGATTTCTTCGACTAATTCACGCACAAGAGCAGTGGCAAAGCATCCTGAATCTAAAGAAAAGGTTAACGTTATTGAATCTGAAGTAGACTGCCAAGCAAGGTTTTGTGGGTGTAATAATCCATTACGACGCTCATGACGCATGCGATTACCACGGATCAAAGCCATCAAATCAGGTTCCGCATCGACAAAGACTTGCTCAAGCATTAATGCTTCATCGGTTGTTGGCAGTGCGTTATCTCCCGCCATCGCTATTGAGATTGATGCCTGATCTTGCTTAACTAATTGGGTAAAAGCATCTAGATTATCGGCTGTGATAGCAACTAAGTTATTATCATGAAAAAGAATATCGCCCAACATAGGCTGAGTAAGTTTATCTTGTTTAATTCGCTCAGAAAGAATCAAATTAAAAATCCATGAGCGAGCAGTTGATAGGTATAGACTACGCTTATTCTGGTTTCTAGTACGGACATTATCACGCCCCCAACGACGAGCTTCAGATAAGTTATTACCTTCATTACCAAAGCGTTGAGCGCCAAAGTAGCTCGGTACACCAGAGGTTTTGATCTTTTCTAAGCGAGATAATACTTCTGCTACATCAGAAACTTCTGAAAGCGTCACTTCAAATTCATTACCAATCAGATCGCCAGGGCGTAGTTTTTTGTTATGACGATCGGTTGCTAAGATCTCGACACTTGGATGCTGAGCAAGAAAATCACTAAAGTCTGGTGTTCCTGCTTTTGGTAAGTGAACACTTAACCACTGCTCTGTCACTGCATGACGATCTTTAAGACCAGCCCAACTGACATCCTTTGATTTTACACCGCAGGCTTTAGCGAGTTCATTAACTACAAAGCTGGTATTTTCACCGGTTTTTCGGATGCGAACCATTAAATGCTCGCCCTCACCTGTAAAAGAAAAACCAAGTTGTTCTTTTACGACAAAGTGCTCAGCTTTTGCTTTAATTTTTGCTGTCGTTGTTGGCTTGCCATGTAGGTAAGCTAATGGAGATAAAATATCAGTCATGAGAGTTCTTTCTAATTAGTTAAGCTTTTTTAATAACGACAACAGCTTCACAAGCTATGCCTTCTTTGCGCCCAGTAAAACCAAGTCGCTCAGTCGTCGTTGCTTTGACATTTACATTGTGTAATTCCGTGTCTAAATCTTGCGCAATAGCTTGGCACATCGCTTCAATGTGAGGTGCCATTTTAGGAGCTTGAGCCATAATGGTAATATCAGCATTACCAAGTACATAACCCTGCTCCTTGACTCTTCGGTAAACATCTTTAAGTAGGTCGCGACTATTTGCTCCTTTCCACTCATCATCAGTATCAGGAAAATGACGACCGATATCGCCAGCTGCAATGGAGCCAAGTAAAGCATCACATAAAGCATGCAGCGCGACGTCACCATCGGAATGAGCAATTAGCCCCTGTTCATAAGGTATTGCAACACCACCGATAATAACAGGACCATTACCACCAAATTTATGTACATCAAAGCCATGACCTATACGAATCATTACCTTTCCTTATTTTGACCTAAGTAAAACTCCACCAGCGCTAAATCTTCTGGTTGAGTAATTTTGATATTATCCGCTCGACCTTTTACCAGTGCTGGTGATTGCCCTAACCACTCAAATGCCGAAGCTTCATCGGTAATCGTAACCTGCTGCTCTAAGGCTTGAGAAAGCACATCTCTCAGCGCATTGACTCTGAACATTTGCGGCGTTAAGGCATGCCATAATTGCTCTCGCTCAACGGTATGTACGATAGCCTGCTGTTGATTACTGCGCTTCATCGTATCACGTACCGGAGTTGCTAGAATCGCACCGACGCTATGCTGCAGAGCAACGGAAATTAAATTATCAATATCATTTAACGTCACACACGGACGCGCAGCATCGTGCACTAAAGCCCAAGCAGCTGAAGGGTTAGCTTGCAAATAATTGAGACCGGATAAAACGGAGTCAGCACGCTCTTTTCCGCCAGAAACACGAATAACATTCGGATTAGAGGATAAAGATAATTGACTATAGTAAGGATCTGCATCGCTTATCGCTACTATAACCTTTTGAATTTTTGTATGTTGAAGAAGTTTTTCTACTGTATGCTCTAAAATTGTCTTGCCATGCAAAACTAAGTACTGCTTGGGCTTGTCGGCTTGCATTCGACTGCCTACACCTGCCGCAGGGACGATGGCTACTATCATATCTTCCACTACAACGACTCCTCATCGATCAAACGATAAAACGTTTCATCTTGTTTAACCATGCCAAGCTCATGTCTTGCTCTTTCTTCTATCGCATCCAAGCCTTGTCTCAAATCATCAATTTCTGCAAACATCTCACTATTACGCTCTTGCAGTTGTGTATTCACCTGCTGTTGAAGATCAATATCATTGTGAACTTGAGTGTAATCAGCGATACCATTTTTACCTAACCACAAGGTGTATTGTAGCCAACCTAATAAGAGTAATAAGACCAAGGAAAATAATCGCATAGCTTCTTTTCGTATCGTTAATAAAAGAGAGGATAAATCGTTACTCATATATAGCATAACTCACTATGAGTAACTAGGCGCAGGATAAAGAGTAAAAATAAAAACTCTACACAATAATACCAATCGTAGTAAATAGCCCAGTTGTACTCGCTTATTAAAACACTCGATAACTGGCTTACTGCGATTACTATAAACGTTAGTCAACAAAACCTCTTGTGCATAAAAACAAAAACGCCCCATAAATGGGGCGTTTTAAAAGCTAAAAAGCGTAAGTTAATTCAAAAGAATTAAGCTTGACCTTTTACTTCTTTAAGACCGTTGTAAGGAGCTTTAGAACCTAGAGCTTCTTCGATACGGATTAGTTGGTTGTACTTAGCAACACGGTCAGAACGGCTCATAGAACCAGTTTTGATTTGACCTGCAGCTGTACCTACCGCTAGATCAGCGATAGTTGCATCTTCAGTTTCGCCAGAACGGTGAGAGATTACAGCTGTGTAACCAGCATCTTTAGCCATCTTGATTGCAGCTAGAGTCTCTGTTAGAGAACCGATTTGGTTGAACTTGATAAGGATAGAGTTAGCTACGCCTTTCTCGATACCTTCAGCAAGAATCTTAGTGTTTGTAACGAATAGATCGTCACCAACTAGTTGAAGCTTGTCGCCCATAAGTTCAGTTTGGTGCTTGAAGCCATCCCAATCTGACTCGTCAAGACCGTCTTCGATAGATACGATTGGGTATTGGTTAGCAAGGTCTTGTAGGTAGAAGTTAAATTCTTCAGAAGTGAAGATTTTGCCTTCGCCTTTCATGTTGTAGTTGCCAGCTTCTTTGTCGTAAAACTCAGATGCAGCACAGTCCATAGCTAGAGTAACGTCTTTACCTAGCTCGTAACCAGCAGCTTCTACAGCTTCTTTGATTGCAGCTAGAGCAGCAGCGTTAGATTCTAGGTTAGGAGCGAAACCACCTTCATCACCAACTGCAGTGCTTAGGCCTTTAGCTTTAAGTACTTTAGCAAGGTTGTGGAATACTTCAGCACCTACACGTAGAGCTTCTTTAAGAGTTTTAGCGCCAACAGGTTGGATCATGAACTCTTGGATATCAACGTTGTTATCAGCGTGCTCACCACCGTTGATGATGTTCATCATTGGTAGAGGCATAGAGAACTGACCAGCAGTACCGTTTAGTTCAGCAATGTGCTCGTATAAAGGCATGCCTTTAGCAGCAGCAGCAGCTTTAGCGTTCGCTAGAGAAACAGCTAGGATTGCGTTAGCACCGAACTTAGATTTGTTCTCAGTTCCGTCTAGATCAAGCATTACTTGGTCAACGTCAGCTTGAGCTTTAGCGTCTTGACCTACAAGAGCTTCAGCAATCGCGCCGTTTACAGCTTCAACTGCTTTAAGAACACCTTTACCTAGGAAACGTGCTTTGTCGCCGTCACGTAGCTCAAGAGCTTCGCGAGAACCAGTAGATGCGCCAGATGGTGCAGCAGCCATACCTACGAAACCGCCTTCTAGGTGAACTTCAGCTTCTACAGTTGGGTTACCACGTGAATCAATGATTTCACGACCTAGAACTTTAACGATTTTAGACATTGAATATTTCCTTCTCGTTGAATATATAATAAATATTAAAATAAAAAGGTAGCAACATAACGTTATGCTACTACCTGTATTCTTAATTTACTTCTTTAACTCACCGCGCTGAAAGTCTCCAGCTGCTTTAACAAAACCTGCAAATAATGGGTGTCCATCACGAGGTGTTGATGTGAATTCTGGGTGGAATTGAGCAGCCACAAACCATGGGTGTTCTGGGTTCTCAATTACTTCAACCAGTTTCTTGTCCGCTGATAAGCCCGAAATTTTCAGACCCGCTTTTTCAATTTGCGGACGAAGGTTGTTGTTCACTTCGTAACGGTGACGGTGACGTTCATGGATCGTTGCACTACCGTAAAGTTCATAAGCTTTTGTCCCTTTTTCTAGGTGACATAGCTGAGAACCAAGGCGCATTGTTCCACCAAGATCAGACGTTTCCGTACGAGCTTCTACTTTACCTTCTTGATCAACCCATTCTGTAATTAGGCCGATAACTGGGTATTTAGTGTCTTTGCTAAATTCTGAAGAATGTGCGCCTTTCATACCAGCGACATTACGAGCGTATTCGATTAGCGCAACTTGCATACCAAGACAAATACCTAAGTAAGGTACTTTGTTCTCACGAGCAAATTGAGCAGCAAGGATCTTACCTTCGATACCACGGTCGCCAAAGCCACCAGGAACCAGAATTGCGTCAAGACCTTCAAGTACTTCAAAACCTTTTGATTCCACATCTTGTGAATCAACGTACTTAATCGTTACATTTAAACGGTTCTTTAAGCCAGCATGCTTTAGAGCTTCGTTTACCGATTTGTACGCATCCGGTAGTTCAATATACTTACCAACCATACCGATAGTAACATCGCTCGTTGGATTCGCTTCTTCATAAATAACTTGCTCCCACTCTGACAGATCAGCTTCAGGTGCGTCAATACCAAAACGTTGACACACAAGATCATCAGTACCTTGAGCTTTAATTAGCTGTGGGATTTTGTAGATCGAGTCTACATCTTTCATTGAGATAACTGCTTTTTCTTGTACGTTACAGAAAAGAGCAATTTTCTTACGTTCATTTGCTGGAATAACACGATCTGAACGGCAAACCAGAATATCAGGTTGAATACCGATAGAAAGTAATTCTTTCACTGAGTGTTGTGTTGGCTTAGTTTTCACTTCACCTGCCGCGGCAAGGTAAGGAACTAGAGTCAAGTGCATAAACATTGCACGCTCACGGCCTAGCTCAACAGCTAATTGACGAATCGCTTCCATAAATGGCAAAGATTCGATATCACCTACTGTACCACCAACTTCAACGATCGCGATATCATGGCCTTCAGCACCAGAAATAACACGCTCTTTAATTGCGTTAGTAATATGAGGGATAACCTGAATGGTTGCACCAAGGTAGTCACCGCGACGCTCTTTACGTAGAACGTCTGCATAAACACGACCAGCTGTGAAGTTATTGCGCTTAGTCATCTTAGTGCGAATAAAACGCTCATAGTGACCTAAATCAAGGTCAGTTTCAGCGCCATCTTCCGTAACAAACACTTCACCATGTTGAGTAGGGCTCATTGTGCCTGGATCAACGTTGATGTAAGGGTCAAGCTTCATCATAGTCACTTTAAGACCACGAGCTTCTAAAATAGCAGCCAATGAAGCTGCTGCAATACCTTTACCTAGAGAGGAAACAACCCCGCCAGTAACAAAAATGTAATTTGTCGTCATGTTTAACCTGAAATTGGTTGAATGAGGGAAATGGACTACTTCTGGACGGGGTAAAAATATACCAGAAGCCCTTTCTCGCCACAACGTGAAACTTATCACAGTCGGTATTTAATTTTTTGCCGTGAATCTACATTAGAAACAAAAGCGACTGTAAACCAACAGTTTCACAAGATTATATTATCTGTTGAAACACTTATTGACGGTGATCACTTTTTTACTTTTTTTCGCTCAATTTTACCTGTTCCCATAAAGCATCCAACTCATTAAGGGTAAAATCACCTAATGTTTTGCCTTGTTTCGCGACAATATTTTCAATACCACGAAAGCGTCGTTCAAACTTTAAATTGGCTTTTGCTAAAGCGACTTCAGGGTTGTGACCTAAGTGGCGAGCAAAGTTTACCGTGGCAAATAATAAATCACCCAGTTCCTCCTCGACCTTCTCTTTATCTGGAGAAGCTTGGACTGCTTCCTCCAAAACTTCGTCAACTTCCTCTAATACTTTATCAGCAACTGGCGCTAATGTGTCCCAATCAAAGCCATATTGAGAGCATTTCTTTTGAATCTTCATGGCACGAGATAATGCTGGCAATGCATTAGGAACAGAATCAAGAATGCTGTGATCAACCGTTCCTTGCTGAGCTTTTTCTTGTGCTTTCGTTGCTTCCCAATTTTCTGCTACTTGCTCTTCATTTTCAAACTTAATCATAGAAAAAACATAAGGATGTCGACGAATTAGCTTTTCATTAATGCCTTCAACCACTTGGTCAAAATCAAATAATGATTGCTCTTTTGCTAACTGGCTATAAAAAATAACTTGGTACAACAAGTCGCCTAATTCTTCTTTTAAATTCGGCCAGTCTTGCTGATGGATAGCATCAACCACTTCATAGGTCTCCTCTATTGTATAAGGAACAATAGAAGAAAAGGTTTGCTGTTTATCCCAAGGGCAACCTTGCTCAGGGTCGCGCAATTTTTCCATAATGCCTAATAGCGACTCGATTGATTTTGACATGTTTTTGCCTTTTATTACCCTAATCGCTTCACTGATATCACGTCTTTGATTTGCTCAAGTCGCATGGAAACACGTGACAGAATTTCAACATTGGTTAGCTCTAAATCAAAGTCCATCACTGCCATTTGTCGCTTATAATCAGTACGACTTTTCATTGTCGTCACTTTGACTTTTTCATTCGCAAACAATGAAGTAATATCTTTCAATAGACCACTGCGCTCTAGAGCTTCAACACGCAACGTTAGAATGTAAGAGCCGATAAAACCGCTCCCCCAAACTGTATCAATAATACGTTCCGGTGCGTGATGGCTTAACTCATCAAGTTGCTCACAATCTGCACGATGCACTGAAATACCTCGCCCTTGAGTGATATAACCTTTGATAATATCACCTGGGATCGGCTGGCAACAACGTGCAAGGTGGGTCATTAAATTATCAACCCCCTCGACCACAACAGCATCTTTTTGCGGGCGGCTTGATTGCGCAGGCTTACTTTCCGACTCTTGCAGCTTTTCTAATGCTTTTTGATCTTCTTCTTCAGCGGTTGGTTTATTAACCAACGCATTGATATGGTTAACCACCTGATTAATTCTAAGATCACCACTACCGATACCGGTATAGAGTTCATCGGCAGTGTTGACATTAAAGCGTTTCAGGGCATACGTTTGAGCATCTTTTAAACTTGCGCCAATTTTAGCTAATTCATTCTCTAATATTTCACGCCCAGCTTCTAAGTTCTTATCTCGACCTAACTTTCTAAACCAAGCATTAATCTTCGCTCTTGCTCGACCGGAGTGAACAAAACCTAACGATGGATTTAACCAATCTCGAGAAGGATTCGGCTCTTTTTGAGTAATGATTTCAACTTGGTCACCCATAGCAAGCTTATGAGTAAAAGGAACGATTCGACCCGCTACTTTTGTTCCGATACAGCGATGACCGACTTCAGAGTGGATATGGTAAGCAAAATCAAGCGGTGTTGCCCCCATAGGAAGATCGACCACATCACCTCGCGGAGTAAAGGCATAAACACGGTCATCAAACACTTGGCTACGTAACTCATCAAGCATTTCGCCTGAGTCTGACATTTCTTCTTGCCAATCAATCAGTTTTCTTAACCAAGTGATTTTTTCGTCATAGCCGCTGCGAGCATTCGATGCCCCTTCTTTATACTTCCAGTGTGCAGCAACCCCTAACTCTGAATCTTCATGCATCTGCTTGGTGCGGATCTGGATCTCTATCGTTTTCCCTTCAGGGCCTAGGACAACAGTATGAATCGATTGATAACCGTTAGGTTTGGGATTCGCTACATAATCATCAAATTCACTCGGTAGGTGTTTATATTTGGTGTGTACAACCCCTAAAGCCGCATAACAATCTTGCAGTTGATCGGCAATAATTCTGACGGCTCGTACGTCAAACAGTTCATCAAAATCTAGGTTTTTCTTTTGCATTTTTCGCCAAATACTATAGATATGCTTAGGTCGCCCACTCACCTCTGCATTGATATTTGACACCTGCATTTCTTGCGATAAATCCGTTACAAAGTCATCAATATACTGCTCGCGAACGATACGTCGCTCCGACAGTTGCTTGGCGATTTGCTTATATGTCGTGGACTGTTGATAACGAAAGGCGTAATCCTCAATTTCCCACTTGAGTTGACCAATACCAAGACGGTTAGCTAAAGGCGCATAAATATTGGCACACTCTTTCGCTGCCGCTCTACGCACTTCATCTGGGGCTTTTTTTACTTCGATAAGATTACAAATACGTTCAGCCAGTTTAATCACGACGCAGCGGAAGTCATCAACCATGGCCAAGAGCATGCGTCTGACATTATCAACTTGTCCTGAAGCCTCTGAACCTTCCACCGTGACATTGAGTTGACCAATGGCGGCCATTTCTTCAACGCCATCAATCAACTTCATCACTTCTTTACCATAGCTTTCCGCTAAAGAAGCTCGATCAAACAAGCCACTAGAGACAATAGGAAAGAGTAGTGCTGCAATAAGAGTCGCTCGATCCATTGATAAGGTAATCAATATCTCGATCATTTCACGACCACGCCATAAAAATAGCGTCGCTAATTCCTCACCATCCAATAGCGTTTCACACTCTCGATAAACTTTCGTCAGTTTATTCGCGGTCTTTTTATCAAGATCTAATGTGGCAATCCAATGCTCTAGCTCAAACTGTTCGTTTGGGTATAAATGTGCGCTTCTTACCGCAACCATCTCTTCATCCTAGTGTTGATTACTGTCTTAGTGACTCATCACTTCCTGATTCGTCTTATACTATGCCTTATCATAACGTGATCGTCTGACCGAATATAGGCTGAAAAGTTCAGCTTTGCTTCTTATAACGATTCTGTTTTGCTTTTAGTGACGCTAGCTACACTATTGACCTTTTTTCTCAAATAATGCCATCGCCTCTAGGTGACTGGTATGTGGGAACATATCCAACATTCCTAATTTTTTCAGCTGATAGCCTTGCTCTAATAGACTCAAACTGTCACGTGCTAATGTCGCAGGGTTACACGAAACGTACACAACGCTTTTAGCGCCTAAGCTCGCTAACTGCTCGACAATTCCACTAGCACCTGCGCGCGCAGGATCCAGCAATACTTTATCAAACTTCTCATCAGCCCAAGCATGATCAGACAGAGCTTCTTCAAGGTTCGCTTGATAAAACTCTACGTTATCAAAATGGTTCAGTTGTGCATTCTGTTTTGCCTTACAGACCATCGCCTCCACACCTTCAATGCCGACGACTTGCTTAGCTAATTTAGCTAACGGCAGGCTAAAGTTACCTAAGCCACAAAAAAGATCCAATACACGCTGATCAGATTGCGGATTCAACCACTCAATCGCCTGAGCAACCATTTTTTTATTCACCGCTTGGTTTACTTGAATAAAGTTGCTTGGTGAAAAAGGAATGGTCACCCCAGCTTCACTGTAACTTGCTTCTTCACCATGAATAAGTTCTAGCTGATCACTTTCTGGCATTAGATAGAGCGAAGCTTGGTTTTCTTGTGCCAATGCCAGCAGTGCCTGTTGATCTTTCGCTGCTAAAGATCGTAAATGGCGCAATACGATAACAGGACCTTGATCACCAAGCACCAACTCTAAATGACCTAAATCACTTGGAGAAGAGAAGTTAGTTAAGCACGCTTTTAATGCTGGCAGCATCGCTTGTAATGGCTGTGCTAATACCGCACATTCACTAATGTCGACAATGGCTTTGCTCTGCTTTTTACGAAAGCCAAATTTAAGCTTTTGAGTCTTGCGGTCAAAAAACAAACTGATGCGTGTACGACGACGGTAACCTTGATCATCACCCAGTATTGCCGGTTGAACAACTTCATCACCCGCGATAATTTTACTCATTGCCTGTGTAAGCGATTGGGATTTATGTGCAACTTGAGCAGGGTATGCAAGGTGCTGAAGGTGACAACCACCACACTCGTCAAACACAGGGCATAATGGCTGCAAACGATCTTCACTTGCTTGTAGTATTTTAATTAACTGACCACGTGCATATTTGCTTTTCGTTTCCGTTAGCTGCATGACGACCTGCTCACCTGGCAAAGCACCATCAATAAAGGTCGGCTTTTTATTCAGATAAGCAATCCCTGCGCCTTGGTGATCCATCCTTTCAACCAGAACCGATTGGTGTTTGGTCTCAAATTGAGTTTTCTTTTTGGGTTGAAAAAAACGTGCCATCTTATTTGCCTAATATAATCTATAATGAATAAGTTATTTTCTTCCAAGTGTCACTATTCTTGCTTGGAGGCATTGTCGAATAGCGCCGACTTGATTAAGCTAACTTATGTTTCGATTGAACTGCTTAATGTGAAAGTTCATTTTCCCATATCCAGCCCCCAATGTAATTAGAGAAAAATGACCAGATATGGCTTACGCGCCCGCGTTATTACCTTAACCTTAGCTCCGACCTTAATTATAGGTCTTCTTTTAAGTGCTTTCTTTTCCTATAACCGCTATCAAGATTTAGAACACCAAGTGATCCATTCTGGAATGAGTATTATAGAGCCGATTGCGATCGTTAGCGAAGTAAGCATGCTCTCTCAAAGCCGTGAAGCTGTGCGTAAATTGATCAGTTATGCTCATCGGAAAAATTCCAAGTTTGTCCGTAGTATTGCTGTCTTCGATAACAATCATGAGTTATTCGTAACGTCCAACTTTCACCCCAACTTTGAGCAACTGACTTTTGCTGAAGATCAACCAATACCAAGCTCAAGTTCAGCTCAACTGTTGGATGATACATTAATTCTTAGAGCACCTATCTGGAGTGAAGGTCAATTTGTTAATGCTCCGAGTGGTCCAGGATTAAAAAGTCAGGCGCTCGGCTATATTGCGATGGAGCTTGATCTTTCATCGCTGCGACTCCAACAGTATCAAGAGGTGCTATCAGCCTTTATTGTACTCATCTTTGGTCTCGGACTGGCTGGCGTTTTCGCTTTTCGTTTAATGCATGATGTTACCCAACCTATCACTCATATGAAAAATATGGTTGATCGCATTCGTCGAGGTCACTTAGATGTACGTATTGAAGGCAACATGCATGGTGAATTGGATGATTTAAAAAATGGTATTAACTCAATGGCGATCTCGCTCTCTGAGTACCACGTCGAAATGCAGCACAGTATTGATCAGGCCACATCTGATTTACGTGAAACACTAGAACAGTTAGAGATTCAAAACGTAGAGCTCGATATTGCGAAAAAACGAGCTCAAGAAGCGGCACGTGTAAAATCTGAATTCTTAGCTAATATGTCTCATGAACTGCGTACACCACTTAATGGGGTGATCGGCTTCACTCGTCAAATGCTAAAAACTCACCTGACAAATAGCCAAATTGATTACCTGCAAACCATTGAGCGCTCAGCTAATAATTTACTTAATATTATCAATGATATTTTGGACTTCTCAAAGCTAGAAGCGGGTAAATTAGCTCTCGAGAATATCCCATTTGAGTTCCAAGAAAGCCTAGAAGAGGTGGTTAATCTACAGGCAACCAGTGCGCATGAAAAAGGGCTAGAAATCACTTTAAAAGTAGACTCAAAGATCCCTGCAGGTGTCATTGGTGATCCATTACGTATTCAGCAAATATTAACGAACCTCGTCGGTAACTCCATTAAATTTACTGAGCGTGGCAATATCGATATCAGTGTCGAATTACGCTCACAAAGCCCAGAAGCGGTTGAAATTCAGTTTATGGTGCGCGATACCGGGATTGGTATCTCAGAGCGTCAGCAAGCACAACTATTCCAAGCCTTTAGCCAAGCCGATGCGAGCATTTCACGTCGCTATGGTGGTACAGGTTTAGGGCTCGTCATTACGCAAAAATTAGTTGGTCAAATGGGGGGTGAAATTAGTTTAACCAGCCGTCTGCACCAAGGATCGACCTTCTGGTTTACCCTGCGCTTAAACACCACCGATATGCCTATCAGCGAGTTATTGGAAGTTGAAACGCTAGCGAATAAGCAGTTGTTGCTTGTTGAGCCAAATATGATCGTCGCATCTATCATGCAACAAACCTTAGCCCAATATGATCTTGCAATGACCTACCGCCCTGAGTTACCAAGCGATAATGCTCAATATGATTATGTATTACTTAACCTATCTCCAACTCAACCGCACGATGAAGCGCTTGTCAGTGAGCAGGTTGAGCAAGCACTACAAATATCACCTAATGTCATTATCGGTACACCAAGTACTGAGCTGGCTTTAGCCGATAATTTAATGAAGCGGTATAATGTACAATGTTTAACTAAACCATTATCACGTAAAAAACTACTGCAAACGTTGATTGCCAATCAATCTCCCGTTGTACTACAAGCACCTATTGAGAGTGTTTCAAGCGATGGACTCGCGCCATTAACGGTATTAGCGGTTGATGATAACCGAGCGAATCTAAAACTCATTAAAGCCCTCTTACAAGAGCGGGTACAAAACGTAATTACTTGTACTAATGGTGAAGATGCCGTTCAAGAAGCGATGCAACAGAAGTTTGATATCATCTTTATGGATATTCAAATGCCGAAAATGGATGGCGTGACCACCTGCCAGCATATTAAAAAAACGGCGCTAAACTCTCAAACACCAGTCATCGCAGTAACAGCGCACGCAATGGCAGGGGAAAGAGAACGTTTATTACAAGTCGGAATGGATGACTATCTAACTAAGCCGATAGAAGAGCATATTTTACAGCAAATCTTAAGCCACTGGAGTCCACATACGAATAAGGACCAACTTGAGAAGTTAGAGAACATTCTTCCTTATGAACCGATCGAACCAGAGTTAATCGTCGATAGTACTCGTAACAATATGATTATTGATTGGCAGGCGGCTTTAAAGCAATCAGCCAATAAAGAGGATCTTGCGCGTGATATGCTGCAGATGCTCGTTGAGTATATTCCTGAGATTGATGTTGTCGTCGAAGCCGCAATAGAAGAGAGTAACTACTCACCCGATGAATTGATCCATCACATTCATAAGTTGCACGGCAGCAGTTCCTACTGTGGAGTGCCGCGTTTAAAATCACTATGTGCCACTATCGAACAAGTATTGAGATCAGGTGGAACTATCGAAGAAGTTGAGCCTGAATTATTTGAATTACAAGATGAAATGGATAAAGTGATTGTTGCCTCCGCCCCCTACCTTAACGAAAGTGAAAGCTAAATAAATGGATATAAAAAACCCCGAGAGCATAAAGCTACCGGGGTTTCATTAGGGTGGGTTACAAACTATTTTTTCATCTTGTAAATTGCTGCAACATTACGAGCCGTTAACTCAACATTTTGCGCAGCTTCAGCCAACGCGGTTGGTAAATCGACAGAGCGCGGTACAACACTAAATACAGCATCGATACCATGGAGGTGTACCACATCACAATCCATTGATAAACAACCAGCAATTCCAACAACCGGCAGATTAAAGCGCTTCGCTGTACGAGCAACTCCGACTGGCGTTTTACCATGAATAGTTTGACTATCAATACGCCCTTCCCCAGTAATAACTAAGTCTGCATCTTTAACAATATCACTCAAGTTAACAGCATCCATCACAATATCAATGCCTGGACGTAGTGTTGCACCAAGTAAACCGACCAAGGCAGCACCTAAGCCACCAGCTGCACCAGCCCCTGGCATATCTTTCACATCACAATCAAATAGCGTTTTCATTAAATCAGCATAGTGAGCCAAGTTTGCATCTAATTCTGCCACCATTTCTGGCGTAGCACCTTTTTGTGGTCCAAATACAGCAGAAGCTCCCTGAGGACCACATAACGGGTTGTCAACATCACAAGCAATTTCTAACTTCGTTGCAGCTAAACGTGGATCAATACCTGAAACATCGATGCTCACTAATTTTGATAGTTCACCACCACCAAAGCCAAGCTCTTGACCATTGCTATCAAGCATTTTAATGCCTAATGCTTGTGCCATACCTAAACCAGCATCATTGGTCGCACTACCACCAATCCCGATAATAATATGTTCAACGCCTTTATCTAAAACCGCTTTAATTAACTCACCAGTACCATAAGTACTCGTCTTTAAAGGATTACGCAATTCAGGTGCAACTAAGTGAAGACCTGATGCTGCTGCCATTTCAATAATAGCGGTTTTACCATTACCCATGACACCATAGAAACCTTCGACCTGATTTCCAAGTGGTGCTGTTACTACAGCACTGACAATCGACCCCTCAGTTGCATCAACAAGAGATTGTACGGTGCCTTCACCACCATCAGCCATTGGTAATTTAATGTATTCCGCATTGGGTATTACTTGCTTAAAACCATTTTCAATCGCAATAGCGACTTCCATTGCCGTCAGGCTTTCTTTATATGAATCAGGAGCGATAACAATTTTCATTTTTAAACCTTAAACAAAATTAAACAAATAAACCAAACACACCAAAGATCATTACCGATACAAAGGCAATCATTAGACCTACAGCAGATTCGTATGGAATCAGTTTTAAGCGTTGACGAATATCCATATGAACAGCACCACCTGTCGCATGGAAAAAGCTACCATGTGGCATATGATCAAGAACGGTTGCTCCTGAGTGAATCATTGCAGCGCCAGCTAAACCTGGAACACCCAGCTCTAAAATGGTGTGGCTAAATACATTCGACGCAACCGCTGCACCAGCAGTGGTTGAAGCAGTAGCAAGAGACATCATGGCACCCGAGATTGGAGCCAATAAATAAGAAGGAAGACCTGACGTAGTTAATAAATCAATTAACCCATCTTTTAAACCTGAGTTCGCAATAATACCAGCAAGTGTGCCGGTACCAAGTAACATAACAGCAACTGGTGCCATACGATTTAAACCGGATACAGCAAAATGATTGGTATCAGCAAAGCGCCCCATAGCAACCGCTCCCACTAAACCACCAAGAGGCAAAGCAATAAGAGGGTCAACATTGATACCAGCAATAGGGCGAAGTGCAAGCAAGGTAATCGCAATCAACGGTGCGATAATAGAAGCACCAAAACTTGGTAATTTGGAGTAATCAACGGCTGCGACTTCGTGCTCAGCGACTTTACTGCCCTTATTAACTAAACGTTTAGCAATAAAGTAAGCGAGCATCATGCCGCACAAACCGGGGATAATACCAGCAGCCATTACTGATGTTAGAGGGACATTAAAAGCATCAGCTGCAGCAATAGCGTTAGGATTTGGTGACATAACATTACCGGCTTTACCTCCGCCAACCATAGCTAATAAAATAGCCATTTTGGAAAGATCAGCGCGACGAGCTATCGCTAAAGCGATTGGTGATACGGTAATCACTGCGACATCAACAAACACGCCTACAGAAGTTAAAATCATGGTTGCAAGCGCTAAGGCAAGTAATGCTCTCGTCTCACCTACTTTTTTCACAATCGTTTCAGCAATCGACGTTGCCGCGCCTGACTCAATCAACACACCAGCGAGAACACCTGCGGCAAGAATGCGCAAAACTGCGGTAACGATACCTTGAGCACCACCGATCATTAAGCCAACAGTATCAGTTAGCGATACACCACCAATAACACCACCGACTAATGCACCAATGATCATCCCATAAGCTGGTGGGACTTTTTTTAGGATCAGAGAGATAGCAATAACCAGAGCAGCTAAGGCTCCTAATGTAGATACTTCAATCATGTTCTATTCCGAATGTATTGTTGAGATATGCCGCAATACTAGAGAGAGAACGTCAGAGAGTCTTTAGTTAAAGTGACAAATAATAAGACTTAAAAGCCCTACATTTTTGTGCACATGACCAAAAAACAAAGCAAATCAGATTAAAGAAAGTGATAGGTAAAGATGCGTAACATCCATTAAGTTATTGAATTTCAAACCAGTTAATGACTCTATCTTATCCATGCGATAACGAAGAGTATTTCTATGAATATGCAAACATTGGCAAGTTTGACTGACATCACAATTTTGTTCAAAATATTGAGTCAGCGTTTTTATCAATACCCCTTTATGGTCATGTTCTTCAAGTAAGGTATAAGGTTTTCGTAATTGATCGTATTGCCATTGCTCTTGTTTCACACTATTGAGTAATACTGGTAATTTATAGTCTTGATAAAAAAAGACTGAGCCGGGCTTTTTATGAGCCGCTTTCATCGTTAACTTTGCTGTTTGGTATGATTTGGCCAACCCATTCAAAGTAGGGAAGTAATCACCTAAAGCAATTTTTATCGTAAAATTCCCTTCTTTCTTAATTCGCTTTAATAGTTGCTTGATACGTTTATCCTCAATCTCTTGAGACCAACCAGAAGCGGTTAAAGATATAGGTTTAAGCACGACAACTTCATTATGTGATACAGAAATAATTCCAACTAAATTATCGCGCTCTGGAAATTCAAGTAAATGCACAAGTTGCTGTAAATGCTCTAAAGATAAAGCGGTATCCTTGGCTGGAATTACCTTTACAACCGTTGCAATACGAGGCTGAGAAAGATCGAGATCTAATCGCTCGGCAATAGAGTTAAGTTGCTCTTCATTTAACGTCGAACCTTGGATAAGTTGCAGTAGTAACTCTTCTCGATGACGTTTATTCCATTGTACTTGAGCCATTAATGCCGCTTGTTCAACAATCAATTCAGCTGTCATTTTGACTAATTCACCATAATGACGAACAGTATCGGGAGTCCCTGATATACCAACAACACCAATAACAAGATCTTGATAAACAATAGGTAAATTGATACCAGGCTTCACACCTTTTAAATAAGAGGTCGTTGATTGCCCTATTTCAACAATACGATTTTCATTAATGGCTAAAATAGCGCCTTCATGCTTTTCATACAAACGCGATGAATCACCTGAGCCAATAATGCGTCCTTTTGCATCCATCACGTTAATTGAATAAGAAATAATTTTCATTGCACGTTCGACTATTCGACGCGCAATCGCTTCGTTTATCTGCATAAGAGACGTCACCAAAATGAAAAGTAATAATGATAATAGCAAAAATCCGAGTGTAATAATTACACTCGGATTTAATCGGTATGATAATAAAACTGCTAAGTCGTTAGGTTTAAAAGGCGCACTAAGATTCGAAGATCACCGTTGCTATCGCGTAATGCCTTTCATCAGAAATACTCAAATGCCAATGTTGTATCGATTGACTCTTGGCTATCTCTGCCGCTTTGCCGGTTAGATTCAATAACGGTTTACCATTATCATCATTACTCACCACAAAGTCTTGAAAGGTAACACCGTGAGCGATCCCAGTACCTAGTGCTTTCGACGCCGCCTCTTTAGCAGCAAATCGTTTCGCTAAAAAGCGACCTTGCTGCTTTATTTTTCGATACGATTCCAGTTCTGATGGCGCTAAAATTCGCTCTGCAAAAGCATCACCATTTCTTAGCAATGCTTTTTCAACACGTTCAATTTCAGCAATATCAGTGCCTAAGCCTACAATTGCCATTACGCTTTACTCTGCACTTATTCGCTATGCTTTCGCATTACGGGCATGTTCCATTACCGCTTTCATATCCGCAACGGCTTTGCCTAATCCATCAAATACCGCTCTACCCATAACAGAGTGACCGATATTCAATTCATAGATTTCTGGCAATGCTGCAATAGGACCAACGTTGTGGTAAGTCAAACCATGACCTGCATTAACCGTAATGCCTAGATCATCAGCATAGCTTGCACCAGCTGCAATTTTCTTTAACTCATCTTGCTGATCTTCATCGGTCAATGCATCGGCATAGTGACCAGTATGAAGTTCAATAAATGGTGCACCACACGCTTTTGCTGCATCAATTTGCAAACGGTCTGCATCAATGAAAAGCGAAACCTTAATTCCTGCAGCAGCAAGCGTCTCTGTCGCCGCTTTAATTTTTTCAAACTGACCGACAACATCTAAGCCGCCTTCTGTTGTCAATTCTTCTCTTTTCTCTGGTACAAGACAGACAAATTCAGGCTTTGTTTCTAATGCAATTGCCACCATTTCATCAGTAACGGCCATTTCTAAATTCATACGTGTTTGTAAAGTCTCACGTAAAATACGTACATCACGATCTTTAATATGACGACGATCTTCACGTAAATGGATAGTGATACCCGCAGCACCTGCACGCTCTGCAATTTCTGCAGCATGTACAGGATCGGGATACTTAGTGCCACGTGCATTACGTAATGTCGCAATGTGATCGATATTAATACCTAAAAGGATTGAGCTCATTTTTCAATACTCCGTGCTCTGGGAATGCCTGCTCTTGAGATAAACAATTCCCGGCTTTTTAATGGTTTGCTGCCAAGATACGGCTTTAATGCTATTCGTGTAAAGCGTTTTGCTGCTCTCAACTGCTCTTTTGTTTGAAAGCGGCGCTCACTAATTGCGATCAGTTCATCACCCATAAAGGTTAAGTTGTCTTGCCTTACGCTAGCAATAAAACCCTTTTGCTCTCGATAACGGTAAGTCATTGTTCCCTCAACAGCTTCACCAGTGCCCGCACAATGCAAAAAATCGACACCATAGCCAAGCACTGACAGTAAAGCGAGTTCAAAACGACGCAAAGCGGGTTCGGGATTGTTGTTATGAGCGAGTTCGGTTATCGCATGCAAATAGTCATGAAATAAGGCTGGTACAGAGACTTCTGGTGCGAGAATTCGAGCGGTCAGCTCATTGACATACATGCCGGAGAAAAGATTAATGCCACTAAGGGGAAGGCCTAGGCTAATGGGTTCAGCTTGACGTAGAGTTTTCATTGCCCCTTTACCTGACCACTTCAGTAATAAAGGAGTGAAAGGCTGTAATACACCTTTTAAATGCGAGCGCTTACCTCGAGCACCTTTCGACATCAGTGTGATGCGACCATACTCTTCGCTAAACACGTCAAGTATTAGGCTTGATTCGCTATAGGGACGGCGGTGAAGGACAAAACAACGTTGTAAACCGTCAGACATGAGATAATTACGCCTCAACCGTCAACAAGCCCCTAGCGAGCCTAAAGCGCACTAGGAACTTATTATGGTCAATTATAGATCGTCGATATAACCAAGGCTACGCAGTGCTCGTTCGTCATCTGCCCAACCTGATTTAACTTTAACCCATGTTTCTAGGTAAACTTTACGACCGAATAATTCTTCCATATCAAGACGAGCTTCACGTCCGATTGTCTTAATTTTCTCGCCCGCTTTACCAATAACCATTTTCTTCTGACCAGTACGCTCAACTAAAATAAGCGCATTGATGTGAAAACCATCCGTTTCTGGATTGTAATCAAAACGTTCAATTTCAACGGTCACAGAGTAAGGCAATTCCTCACCAGTGAAACGCATCAGTTTCTCACGTACGATTTCAGAAGCCATGAAGCGCTGTGAACGATCGGTCACATACTCTTCAGGGAAGTGGTGCACAGCTTTAGGTAGGTGAGCACGAACATGTTTACGTAACACATCAATGTTCTTACCTTGTTTTGCTGAAATTGGCACAACATCAACAAAGTCCATTTTTTGTGATAAGTCCATCATGTGCTTCATCACATCATTACGGTCTTGAACATTATCGACTTTATTAATACACAATACGACTGGGAACTCAGCTTTACGCAGTTTGTTCAAAACCATCTCGTCGTCTTCAGTCCAATGGGTACCATCGACTAAAAATAAAACTAGGTTAACATCACTCAATGAACTGTTTGCTGCACGGTTCATTAAACGGTTAATCGCTCGCTTCTCTTCAATGTGAAGACCCGGAGTATCAACGAAAATAGCTTGGTGATCTCCTTCCGTTTCAACACCCATAATGCGGTGACGAGTCGTTTGCGGTTTACGTGATGTAATCGAGATTTTTTGCCCTAAGATGTGGTTAAGTAAAGTAGATTTACCCACGTTAGGACGACCAACGATAGCAATAAAGCCACAACGTTGGTTCTCAGGAAGGCTTTCCGCTTTCTTTTCTGTTGAGAAGAAAGAATCGATATCAAATTCTTGATCTTTGTTATCAGACATTGGTCAGTTGCTCTAATGCTGCTTCAGCGGCCGCTTGTTCTGCCTTGCGGCGGCTTGTGCCCTTACCGACAACAGGTTCATCCACACCTGCTACTTTACACTCAACCGTAAATTCTTGGTTATGTGCTTCACCTTTAATATTAGCCACTACATAAATAGGTAGCGGTTTTCTTCTACCTTGTAGGTGTTCTTGCAGGCGTGTTTTAGGATCTTTTTGAGAAACACCTGGTTCAATCGCTTCTAGGCGAGTTTTGTACCACTCTAAAATAACACCACGAACCATTTCAACGTCGCTGTCTAAATACACAGCGCCAATAATGGCTTCAACAGAGTCAGCTAGAATGGAGTCACGACGGCAACCGCCACTTTTCAACTCACCTGGACCTAATTTTAAGTAATCTCCTAGCCCGAACTCTCGACCTAGTTCTGCCAATGTATGACCACGAACCAGCGTCGCACGCATACGGCTCATATCGCCTTCATTCACTTTAGGAAAGCGATGATAAAGGGCATCAGCGATAACAAAACTTAAAATTGAATCGCCCAGAAATTCAAGACGTTCATTGTGTTTCCCATTCGCACTACGGTGAGTTAGTGCGTGCTGGAGGTAATCGGGCTCATTAAATTGATACCCGATTCGTTTCTCTAACTTAGATGTTAGAGTATTCATGTTTTCTCGATTCATTAAAGGCTCGATACATTAAGGCTTGATTAATAGAGTCCACCAATGCGGTTAAAACGCACATCAGTTGGAATCCATGCAGGCAAAATACTATCTGCGCTGCGTTCAAATTCAAAGCTAATCCATATTGCGACCGCTTTGCCGACTAAGTTTGCTTCTGGAACAAAGCCCCAGTAGCGACTATCAGCACTGTTATCACGGTTATCACCCATAACAAAGTACTGACCTTGTGGGACAACCCACTCATTAACACCACCACGAGGTTGATAAGCATCAACGCGATCACGACGTAGAGGGTTAATTAAAATTTCATGCTTTTGTGTACCTAACTGTTCATCCAATTTGATCAGTGCAACACCGTCTTGCTGGAATTCACTTTCAACCACATTATTTAACACGATAGGCTTACATACCCTCTCGCCTTGAGGCTGCACACATAGCTCTTTATCAGAATAACGCACTGTGTCACCAGGCAAACCAACAACACGCTTAATGTAGTCAATGTTTGGCTGTGGTGGGTACTTAAATACGACAGTATCCCCACGCTCTGGCTTACCCGTTTCAATCAACTGAGTACGCCATACTGGGTCTTTAATACCGTAAGCGTATTTCTCGACTAAAATAAAATCGCCAATCAATAAGGTTGGCATCATTGAGCCTGATGGGATTTGAAACGGTTCATAAATAAAAGAACGCAATACTAATACAAAGCCAATAACCGGGAAGATAGAAACACTATTTTCAATCCACCATGGCTGGCGTGTAATTTTCTCTTTTGATGCCGCATCTAAAGGGTTAGTTTGCGACTCAACATCAGCCAGTTTCTGCTGACGCTTCTTAGCCCAGATTAACTTTTCAAGTGTCCAGACGATGCCAGTCACCAAAGTTACCATCACTAGGATAAGTGAGAATGTATTAGCCATTGATATTCCTTTACTTTTTAATTCTTTTAAAATAACGAAAGTGAAAGAACGATATCCCGTGCTTTCACTTTCTATTATTGCCTACTCAAAAAAGAGAGACTTAATCTTTACCAACATGAAGAATTGCTAAGAATGCTTCTTGAGGCAGTTCTACGTTACCGATCTGCTTCATACGCTTCTTACCTTCTTTCTGCTTCTTCAAGAGCTTTTTCTTACGACTCACATCACCACCGTAACATTTTGCGATTACGTTTTTACGTAGCTGCTTAACGGTTGAACGAGCAATAATATGGTTACCAATCGCGGCTTGAATTGCAATATCAAACATTTGGCGAGGGATAAACTCTTTCATTTTCTCAACTAATTGACGACCACGAGTTTGTGAGTTGTCTTTGTGAGTAATGATAGCTAGTGCATCCACTGTATCACCATTTAGCAATACATCAACACGAACCATGTTTGATACTTCATAACGGTGGAAATTGTAATCTAGCGATGCATAACCGCGAGATGTTGATTTCAAGCGGTCGAAGAAATCTAGAACCACCTCTGCCATTGGAAGATCGTAAGTTAATGCGACTTGGTTACCATGGTAAACCATATCAACTTGAATACCACGCTTCTCAACACACAGAGTAATAACGTTACCTAAGTACTCTGAAGGTACTAAGATATTACAACGTGCCATTGGCTCGCGGATTTCTTGTAGATCATTAATAGCTGGTAGTTTGGCAGGGCTATCTACATATAAAATGCTTTGATCGTTTTTAACCACTTCATACACTACTGTTGGTGCTGTTGTGATCAGATCTAAGTCATATTCACGCTCTAGACGCTCTTGAATGATCTCCATGTGAAGCATTCCTAAGAAGCCACAACGGAAACCAAAGCCAAGTGCTGCTGAACTTTCTGGTTCATAAAATAATGAAGCGTCATTCAGGCTTAACTTACCAAGAGCATCACGGAAGTTTTCATAGTCATCCGATGATACTGGGAATAGACCTGCATAAACTTGTGGCTTCACTTTTTGGAAACCAGGTAGACGCTCTTCACAGCCGCCTTTTGCAAGCGTTAGTGTATCACCAACAGGTGCGCCTAAAATGTCTTTGATACCACAAACAACCCAGCCTACTTCACCCGTATTTAGTACGTCCGTATCAAGCTGTTTAGGTGTAAAGATACCAATGCGGTCAATACCCCATACTTGACCCGTACTCATTACTTTGATCTTGTCGTTCTTTCTTAATACGCCATTTTTAATACGTACTAATGAAACAACGCCCAAGTAGTTATCAAACCAAGAGTCAATGATCAACGCTTGTGTTGGCGCTTCAGGATCACCTTCTGGTGCTGGAATTTGTTTTACGATTGTTTCTAGTACTTCATCTACGCCTAGACCTGTCTTAGCAGAACAGCGCGTAGCTTCCATAGCATCGATACCAACGATCTCTTCAATCTCTTCAGCAACACGCTCAGGATCGGCAGCAGGAAGGTCTATCTTGTTTAGGATAGGCACAACCTCAAGGTCCATTTCAATCGCTGTGTAACAGTTAGCAAGTGTTTGAGCCTCTACACCTTGACCGGCATCAACAACCAATAGCGCACCTTCACAGGCTGCTAGAGAACGAGATACTTCATAAGAAAAGTCAACGTGTCCTGGAGTATCGATAAAGTTAAGCTGGTAAGTTTCACCATCTTTCGCTGTATAATCCAGTGTCACACTCTGCGCTTTGATAGTGATACCACGTTCACGCTCAAGATCCATTGAGTCAAGGACTTGTGAGTCCATTTCACGTTCACTCAAACCACCACAAACTTGGATCAAGCGGTCTGAAAGGGTCGACTTACCGTGGTCGATATGGGCAATAATGGAAAAATTACGAATATGCTTCATAGGCTTGGTGTGACTAAACTCTTTGAAAAAGGGAAATAAGAAAGCCGTACATTGACGGCATTTCAATCAAGTTGGCAGATTCTACCCAATTTTTAGGTAATTCGCACCATAAATTAGGTAATCCAACATCTATCAGCATAACCTCTCATTGCTAAGAATGCGGATAAGGACGACCTGCTGGGCTGATTTTTGCTCTATTGTTTGGGATAATTTTTTAGCTAACCAAACACCGCCACCAGCAAATAGAACGGAAGTAAGAATAACTCCCCCTTCTCCAATGGCAAAAAAAGGGGCTAACCATAGATGCCCAATCATCGCACCGAGCATAAGCATAAAAAGAGGGATAAGGTAAACAATGGCGGCAGATTGGATGATTTGTTTTTCTGGAAAGCCAATTTCAACCACCTGCCCAGCCTCAACTGGTGTTGACGTGGTTAATTGCCAGAATAAAGATTTATTACCAACCGCCTTACTGACTATTCCTGTGCCGCAACTTTTTTGAGAAGCACAACCTTTACAACTGGTTTGCTGCTGACAACTTAGTCCAACGCTATAACCCTGCTCATTCGCTTGGACATCAGTGACAGTTGCTAATGCTGTCATCATTGAGTTTGTACCTTTTTATCTATTTCTGATAAGCGACTATTGACACTCGTCGGTGCTTTTAAGTTGACTGATTCGGCTATACGCAACGCCGTTGCCGGTGGAATATCGCCAACCACAGAGATTTCATGATTACCTCTGATTAGGCTTTGTAACGTGCGGCGACCCTGGCGTACCAATTGACCTTTTAATGAATGCTCATCTTTATCTGCTACATAAACAGAGAAGCTGAATAAACCATCACTAAACATTTGGCTTTCAACGACTTTATCTGTAATTGCCATTCGGTAACGATTTAAATCTTGCGCTTCAAAACCATTCGGTACCCAGCTCACATTCCAGTGCGTTTCTGATAGATTACCTTTTGGCAAAGAAAGCATTTCTGGTAGCTTAACATCGTTTAAACCACTCATCATTTCCGCAATCTTATCATTAACCGTATAGGATATAGCCCGATACTGCTCTAATACCTCACCGTCACGATCAAGTAAATCAGCCCTTAATGGCAGCTTACTTTGCTCATCTACCCACAGTACATACGAATAGCGCAAACCATCTTTAGGCACAATTCTTAGTACTTGCGCAGGGTGACCCGCCTCACGAGCTCGCCCTACTTTAATGTAGTCATAATAAGGATCAAGCTGAGGAATATGGCTATTTAGCATCGGCATAATCGGCGCAACCATATTACCCGATTCAATAGTGAAAGGCGTGACACCGGGTTCAATGTAGCTGACTTCATCACCGCGACGAATAACCTCACGAACCGGACCGCTTAAGTAGATAAGGTGAGCTAATTGCTGCTCAATATTATTGGCATGACGATACAAAAGCGGTTCAATACTGCTTTTTTTAATTAAAATATACGACAGTTCATAATTGAGCTGCTGGCTAGCTTGGTTCATATCAAGCAAAATCGCCTCTGCTGGTTGGTCATCAGCAAAGGCTTTTGTTGTCATAAGGCTCAATAAGGTCAAAGCACTAATTAAGACTTTCTTCATTCAATTACCGACTCTTGGATGTGTTCACTGGCTTCTGTTGGTGAACTATTAAGTCGCAATTGTAACTCATAATCCTGCAGCATCGCATTAACTCTTAGGCGCTGCTCTTGAATATTAGCTGAGTTGTTATCCTTCTCAAATGATTCACGCGTTAAGCTAACAGGCTCAACACTTCCTGAGAATGGAATCGTTTGTAAAACAGGTAATTGTTCGATTTGAGGCTGAGATGGATCATCACCGCCATATTGCTGCACACCTAACACAACGGCTAACGATACACATGCAGCAACAGCGACTTGACCAAATTGAGATATCCAAGCTGGCATTTGTCGTTTTGCTTCTTTAGGTGTCGGTTGTGATTCAGCAACCATCGATTTTTTCGAGTCAGCTGCAGATAGCGAATACACATTAGAAGCATCGCTATTCAAACTGTTGTGCGCAGGCTCATCTTCAAGCATTTGCGCTACGTTATCAGCAATATTCCATTGAATTTCATCCGGAGTATCACCTCGTAAAACATCACCAATAAGATGATAGTCTTGCCACGTTTGTAAACTTTCTTGATCTTGCTCTAACTCAGAAATTAAAGCTTTATCGATCACTTCACCATCCATGAGTGCCGAAAGTTTTTCTTTATCAGCCATTATTTTCACCATATTAATTACTGGTCTAGCGTTGAATTAGAGGCTTGATCCTCTTTTCAACGGCTTCTCGAGCGCGGAAAATACGCGAGCGTACTGTCCCGACTGGGCAATCCATTACATCAGCAATTTCTTCATAGCTTAACCCTTCAAGCTCACGTAAGGTCATTGCTGTTTTTAAATCCTCTGGCAACGCATCTATTGCACTAAAAACAACGTGTTTCAATTCTTTAGACAGCGTTAAGTTCTCAGGGTTCGAAATTTCTTTTAACCCATCACCCATTTCGTAGTATTCCGCATCCTCTGCGTCTACATCACTTGCCGGTGGTCGACGATTTTGAGCTACGATATGATTTTTAGCGGTATTCACAGCGATGCGATATAGCCAAGTATAAAACGCACTTTCCCCACGGAAGGTTGGAAGGGCTCGATACGCTTTAATAAACGCCTCCTGTGCCACATCCTGTACATCTCCAGGGTTATTTACGTAGCGAGAGATCAAGTTACAAACTTTGTTTTGATACTTAATCACTAGTAAATTAAACGCTTGCTTATCCCCACTCTGAACTCGCTCTATCAATACTTGATCTGTCAGCTGCTCGTTCATTCGAGCGTGTACTCCTATTGTTATAAACTCTTATCCCATTAAATATGGATATTTATTATGCAATAATGCAGCATTGACACTACTAATTACAAGAGCATCATTGAGACACTGTTTGATTATAAGAGTTCCATTCATTTTTATTATATTAAGTTTTTATCACTCGTAATGTGAAGCTATCGAAAATAATCACTCCTTTGAATATGCAGGTGGCAAATGCGAAAAGCAACGTCATTTATGAAAGTATTCATTGATAGGCTTAAATTGTGAGGTAATATAGCTAAATAATGCAGTTTGGAATAAGCCTCAGTGACCTCCTCAAGCAAATCGCACTTGGATGTGGCTAGGCAGTAGAGGCAAACTCTACACTAGTTAGGGATTTGGAAAGTTTATGAACGAAAACCGTGAACATCTTTGTGATGTATTAGTCGTCGGCAGTGGTGCTGCTGGTCTATCGCTGGCTCTTAGAGTCGCTGAATTTGGCAATGTGATTGTATTGAGTAAAGGTCCACGCTGTGAAGGCGCAACCTTTTATGCTCAAGGCGGTATTGCTGCTGTCTTTGATGAGGCTGACAGCATTGAGTCACACATCCAAGATACGCAAATTGCCGGTGGCGGTATTTGTGATGTCGATACCGTTAAGTTTATCGCTGAGAATGCTAAAGATTGTGTTCAGTGGCTTATTGATGGCGGCGTGCCTTTTGATCGTGAAGATGACGACACCGATGAAGCGCCACGTTATCACCTGACTCGCGAAGGTGGTCACAGTCATCGTCGTATTCTACACGCCGCTGATGCCACGGGTATGGCGATGCAAAACTCATTGCAAGATAACGTTCATAACCACCCAAACATCCAAGTTTTAGAACGCCATAGTGCCTTAGATTTCATTACTGAAGATAAGATTGGCGGTGCTGAAGATAAAATTGTCGGTGCTTATATTTGGAACCGCAATGAAGAGCGTGTTGAAACGGTTCGAGCAAAGTTTGTTGTACTCGCCACTGGCGGTGCATCTAAAGTTTACCAGTACACTTCAAACCCTGATGTTTCTTCTGGTGATGGTATAGCCATGGCATGGCGTGCCGGTTGTCGTGTGGCTAACCTTGAGTTTAACCAGTTCCATCCTACTTGCTTGTTCCACCCTGAAGCACGTAACTTCTTGCTGACTGAAGCGCTTCGTGGTGAAGGGGCTTTCCTTAAGCGTCCTGATGGCTCGCGCTTTATGCCCGACTTTGACCCTCGCGAAGAACTTGCACCTCGTGATGTCGTCGCTCGTGCCATTGACTTTGAAATGAAGCGTCTTGGTGCTGACTGTATGTATCTTGATATCAGTCATAAAACACCTGAATTCATTGAAAAACACTTCCCAACGATCAATAGCCGCCTTCTAACACTTGGCATTGATATGACGAAGGAAGCGATCCCTATTGTTCCTGCTGCTCACTACACATGTGGTGGCGTTATGGTTGATAAAAGTGGTCAAACGGATATCAGTAATCTTTATGCGATCGGTGAAGTGAGCTACACCGGGCTACATGGTGCAAACCGTATGGCTTCAAACTCTCTGCTCGAGTGTGTGGTTTATGCATGGGGGGCAGCAAAAGATATTATCGCCAACATAGATAAAGAAGTCATTCCACCCGCTTTACCGCTTTGGGATGAAAGTATGGTAACCAACTCAGATGAAGAGGTTATTATCCAGCATAACTGGCATGAACTACGTCTATTTATGTGGGATTACATGGGAATTGTACGTACCGACAAGCGTCTTGAAAGAGCACTACGCCGCATCCAATTACTGCAACAAGAAACGCATGAGTATTACAGTACGTTTAGAGTATCAAACAATTTACTTGAACTGCGAAACTTACTGCAAGTTGCTGAACTAATGGTTCGCTGTGCGATGGAAAGAAAAGAGAGTCGAGGCTTACACTATACCCTTGATTACCCAGAACTGGCTGAAGATAGTGGACCAACAATATTAATACCAAAGCAGATGTCGGCAACAAAAAAATCCGATGATTAATGCTGGTTAAGTCAGTTATAAAAAAGCCACTTCAACAACTTTCTTTCTAGTTGAAAGCATATGAGAAGTGGCTTTTTTTCGTCAAATGAACTGTTATTTACAACGATTTTTATTACTAATAATCAGTATGACTGAGGTTCAATTACAAGCCTATCGTCATATGTAGTGAGTAAAACAGACCACGACCAATCAACTCTGAGGCTAAGACAAGCACCAAAGCGACCGTTAGATTTACAGGGTTAAGTGTCGATTTATTTATCATTGGTAATAGCCAAATCAATAAACCCGACATAAGCAAAGCGACTTGCATGCCAAGATAGCAGCCTAAACCATCCACTAAATCTACAGCTTTCACTATCGATGTTTCAATACCACCAATAAATGCCGCTTTACCTATGGTCACAACTAAACTAATGGTGATAGCAACCACAGCCAGCATCGCAATATTACGATCAACGGTGAATCGACTATCGTTAGCGGCAACAATGACCAGTTGCGATAACAATAAACCACCAACTACTAACGTCATGATAAAGCTCAATGGTGTATAAATCGTATTCCAGGTTGGAACCGTATCAATCATGTAGACTTGAACCATCGAATACATGAAAACAATACCCAGCACCATTGCCGCAAACATTAACCCCTTCTGCAGGATTAAGCCGCCTTTTTTGACCACCGACAATAACCACTGCAAACCACCAACAGCAAAGAAAGCCGCACCAAAAAACACCTCGTTTGATAACCACGCGGTGCCAAATTGATTAAAAGCGTTCAGTGCGCGCAGTGGCGAACCAAGGTGCATAGTTGAACAAAGAAAACCAAGCCCCATCAGTGCCCATAAAAAAAACATCGGCACTTTATAGCTATGTATCTTTTCTTCATCGTGTTCCATGACTAACGCTCGAGCGCTAACGAATAGATAGCCACCGACAGCAGTTTGAGCAAACACAGTAAAAAAGATTAAAGACCACTCATGAAAAATCATCTTACACCTCCTTTGGATTTGCTAAGAAGCCAGTCGTATCACCCGTTGGCTTCGAGTTTTTATTTAACTTAATAACAATATTTGGCAAAGTAGCACTTGATGATGGTAACGGAGCAACATCGGCTGTCGCCCCGTACTTCTCACGTAATGTATTAATTTCACCAAACTCCAACGCTCGTAATGGGCAAGAGTCTACGCACATTGGCTGTTTACCTTCAGCAACACGCTCATAACACCCGTCACACTTCGTCATATGACCATTTTTCTTATCAAATTGTGGTGCGCCATATGGGCAAGCATTACTACAATGCTGACAACCGATACACACCTCTTCATTGACAACGACTAAGCCATCTTCTTTACGTTTATGCATCGCTCCTGATGGACACACTTTGACGCACGCTGGCTTAGAGCAGTGGTTACATGCAATTGATAGATAATATGAAAAAACATCATTTTGCACCCATGTATCACCATCTTGAACAAAACCACCACCAGCATATTCATAGACACGGCGATAGTTACGCTTAATATCTAAGTCTCGATAATCTTTACAAGCAAGTTGGCACGTTTTACAACCTGTGCATTTACTTGAATCAATGTAAAAGCCGTATTGCTTCATTCCAACCTACCTTATGCTTTCTTAACTGCTTTAATTTGAACAAGATTCGTATGTTGAGGGTTACCCTTCGCCAATGGACTTGGGCGCTGAGTTGTCAAAACATTGATCGAACCGGCATGATCCACTTTTTGCCCATCTGGCGAATACCAGGCACCTTCACCTAATGCAACCACTCGCGGCAGAATACGTGGTGTCACTTTCGCTGAGATGCGCACTTCACCGCGATCATTAAAGATACTCACCATATCGCCATTTTCGATACCACGCTCTTGGGCATCGATAGGGTTAATCCATAACTCTTGGCGAGCTGCTGCTTTGATTTCAGCAACATTACCGTAGGTTGAGTGGCAACGAGCTTTAAAGTGAAAGCCAGTGAGTTGAAGTGGGTATTTTTCCGCTAAAGGATCGTTATGACCTTCAAACGAATCAACATAGATTGGTAATGGGTGAATGACCTCATCCGCTTTCAACTGCCAAGTATTTGCAATATCAGCCAGTTGTTCAGAATAGATCTCAATTTTACCACTTGGTGTATTGAGTGGATTTGCTTCTGGGTCATTGCGGAAATCTTCATAGGCGATGTAGTGATGATCGTATTGGCGCTTGTAAATACCAATCTCTTTCATCTCTTCAAACGTTGGCAGAGATGGATCATTCTTGCGAGTTTCTGCATATAGGTGCTCAACCCACTCTTCCTGAGTTCGACCTTCCGTGAACGCTTCTTCAACCCCCATACGTTTGGCAAGCTGAGTACACATTTCATAAATACTCTTAGCTTCAAACTGAGGCTCAATCGCTTTTTGCGCATAGATAAAGTAAGGCGCATTGGCAGCTTTACCATCCATACACCAATCGTCCTGCTCTGAGGTAGTAAGATCTGGCAGGATAATATCAGCATATTTAGCCGATGAAGTCATATGGTTATCGATCACCACAATCATCTCACACGCTTTATCATCTTGAAGAATATCGTGTGTGCGGTTGATGTCTGAGTGCTGGTTAATCAGGCAGTTACCCGCATAGTTCCAAATCATTTTGATCGGGTTATTAAGACGCTCAACACCGCGTACACCATCGGTAATATCCGTCATTTCATCATGGCGATAAATCGCATCAGTCCACATAAACATGGAAATTGACGCTTTAATTGGGTTTGGTACTTGTGGGAAACGAACAAATGGAATGTTAATGTCACTTTCACGTGCGCCAGTAGAGCCACCTGATACACCCACAGAGCCGGTAAGTAATGACAGCATCGCAATGGAACGACAAGCTAACTCGCCATTTGCTGTGCGCTGTAAACCCCAACCTTGGTGGATAGCACAAGGTTTATTGGTTCCCATTTCACGAGCCAATTTAACGATAGTATCAACGGGAATGCCGGTAATCTTGGCAGCCCACTGCGGCGTTTTCTCGATACCATCTTTATCATGACCTAGGATATAAGACTTATAATCACTATTTTTCGGTGCTGATGCAGGAAGGGTTTTCTCATCATAACCTACGCAGTATTTATCCAGGAACGGCTGATCAACAAGATCTTCGGTGATCATGACATAAGCTAAACCAGCAACCAGCGCGGCATCAGTAGAAGGGCGAATTGGGATCCATTGATCTTCTCGACCACCAGCCGTATCGGTATAGCGAGGGTCGATAATTATCGTTTTGGCATTAGAACGATTCTTACTCTCAACATAGTGATGAATTAAACCACCACCCGACATACGCGTTTCTGCAGGGTTATTACCGAATTGGATATTAAGCTTAGTATTTTCTAGATCTGAAAATGAGTTGTTGTTTGCCCAACCACCGTAGGTATAGCTCAAACCTTTAGCAATTTGTGCTGTCGAGTAGTCACCATAATGATTTAAGTAACCGCCCGATAGGTTCATCAAACGAGCAAGTAAGGTGGTTGCCGGTGGCCATGAACGTGTCACTGTGCCACCTAAAGTGCCGGTACCATAATTAAGATAAATAGAGTCATTACCGTAATCTTTGATCAAGCGTTGCATGGTTCCAGCCAGTTCATCGTACGCTTCTTCCCAACTAATGCGCTTAAACTTGCCCTCGCCACGTTGACCAATACGCTTCATTGGGTACTTTAAACGATCTGGGTTATACACACGACGACGCATAGAACGACCACGTAAACAAGCACGTACTTGAGTGTTTTTACCGTACTCATCAATACCGGTGTTATCGGTTTCAACGTATTTAATTTCACCATCTTGAACATGCATTCGCAATGGGCAACGAGAGCCACAGTTTACTGTACATGCACTCCATACCACTTTTTCATCCGACGGAGAAGCCTCTGCTGCTGATGCTGGTTTGGATGTAAATGGAAGCGTGATTCCACTCGCAATAGCTGCAGCGCCACCCACTGCCGATGAAGCCTTAATAAAGCCACGGCGGGTAACGTTCATTATTCCTGACTTGCTGGTACTTTTTGTCATTATAAGATGCCTTTTTATAACCATTGCTACCACTTTATAGTTATATGGATGAATGACATCTACACTTCGTCGTTCTATTGATAGAAATCAAATTCAGGTTAAAAATAATTTTATCAGTTATATTTACATATTTATTTGCTCTAACTGTGTGGTATATAAACAGGCTCACTTTGATATTTAAACATTGGATTAAGAATGATTATCGATACGGTTAAAATACTCGGTTCATTATTTTACAACAAACATAAGAAAGATGAGTTACAAGCATTAACCCTTGCTTTAATCGATATTAATGCCCTAAGTGAATACTGCATAAAAAGCCTTTATTTACAAACAGATGAATTAATAGAATCCAGTTTCTTAACTCTATTTGAAGGTGATGGTCAGATGCCAGCTCCACCTTGGGGTTCGGTATATTTAGATAAAGAAAAGGTCATCTTTGGCACTTCTACAATTGAATACCGACTTTTTTTATCTCAACATGATATTGAGTTAGATACTGGACTGAGAGAGCCTGAAGATCAATTTGGATTAATGTTATTTGCATACGCTCAACTACTGTCAGAAAATAAACAAAGCGCAGCCAAAGACTTAATGGAATATCATTTTCTTCCTTGGGGGATTGTATACCTTGAAAGATTACATACTCAAACTGACAACCTCTACTTCCAAGCGCTTGCACATGATGTAAAAATCTGGCTATTACAACTAGCGAAAAACCAGCAATATACAATTCAACCACGCAAAATTCACAGCCATGAGTGAGATCGTTGATCCGCAGCGTCGAGGTTTTTTAACTCGCTTCTCAAAGCCTGTCTCTGCTATTCGTCAGGCTCCAGAAGTGACGCCAAGAGAACAGCCTCGACCTCCTTGCGCTGTCGATGAAGCTCTTTTTACGCGCTTATGCGATGGATGTGGTCTTTGTCAATCTGCCTGCCCTAATGGTGTCATCGAAATCCAAGATGGGCTGGCAAAAATTAACCTCGACTACAATGAATGCAGTCTATGTAAACAATGTGTTGTCGCCTGCAACGCCGATGCTTTGCATGACTCTATCAACATCGCGATTGACCTACAGCCCACATTTTCTCAAGCCTGTAATAACTATCTACAAATCGAATGCAATCAATGCCAACAGCTGTGCCCACAAGCGGCAATTTTAGTGGAAGAGGATGAATTACCTAGTCTAGATAAAGCCAAGTGTACGGGTTGCGGTCAGTGCTGCAGTCACTGCTATATCGGGGTTATTACCATGCAGTTTGTGCCATAGATTCAATTTAGCCCGAGCATAACAACTCATCGTCTACACCTCTATTTACTTGCCTTATGCTGCCTTAACACGACCAGTAGGTGCCGATACTCTTGCTCACTACAACTGTCTCTCCAAATAATAAAACGTTGTTTGTTCTCACATTGAATGACAACTGCCCAACGATAAAAAGCAAGAAACAGTGAATGTATGCGATAACGCTGCTGTTGATACTCAAGCCATTGCTGGGTTTTAAATGTCACTTTTCCATGCAAAGGTTCAGCAAAAAATACCGCTTCTAGTGGTAGTTTATCGACGATTAGCCACTGAGATAAAAGCAATAGCAATAAAATAGATGGCAGGAGTGGGATCGATGACAAGGTGATAGCCCATAGACTGAAGATAAGCGTAACCACGCTGAGCCTATGGGATAGTATCGATTGATGTAAATTAAGGTTAGCGTACCTTACTAAGGTTGTGTGCAACGATTTTATCCACAATAGATGCATGCCCAAGGTTGTCACTACGACCGTGCCCCATGACCCAAGTAAATAAATCAGGATCATCACACTCTAGCAACGAAACAAAGTCACGCTGTTCGTTTTCTTGCAGCCTATCAAAGCATTCATCAAAAAATGGCATGATGACCACATCCAACTCTAGCATTCCTCGACGACAACCCCATTTGATTCGTGCTCTTTGCTCTGTACTATACATAGGTGCCCCTCACCATAGACTTATCTTACTTGCAGTGTAACAAGCCTCGTCATATTCAACTACTATCGTTGTCACACTCCTATTCAAGCTGGCAAAAAAAAATAATAGGATTAACATATCAATAATACCCATTGAACTAGGTAATAAAAATATGGATTGGCACAAAGACTTTACACCGCTTTCTCTTGCTCAACACGATAAACTACCCGCTCTCGTTATTAGCCATTTAACAGACTGGGGTATTATCACACTTGTTGGTGATGACAAAAAATCTTACCTACAAGGTCAAGTCACCTGTGATGTCGTAGCACTAAAGCCCGATCAATCAACACTTGGTGCTCACTGTGATGCAAAAGGAAAAGTATGGAGCATCTTCCGACTATTTAACCACAACCAAGGTTATGCGCTCCTACAGCCTAAGTCTGCTATCGATATTGAATTGAATGAAATTAAAAAATACGCTGTTTTCTCAAAAGTAGATATCGCTCAAGGTGATGAGACTGTTTTAGGTCTTATCGGCAGTGATGCTGAGCAATTTATCGATTCGTTAAGCCCTGAGCGTGGTGACGTAAGAGTGATTGATGGTGGAACCGCTGTAAAAGTCTCACCACTTCGCTGGGCGTTAATTTTAACCCCTGCTGCAGCAAAGTCGCTGGTTACAACAATCACAGCAACCAAAGCCACTGAATCTGTTTGGCACTATTTAGATATCCTTGATGCCCTACCAAACGTAACCAGTGATGAGCAAAATGAACACATCCCTCAAGCGCTAAACCTACAAGCTTTAGGTGGCATTAGCTTTAATAAGGGCTGCTACACCGGTCAAGAAACGGTTGCTCGAGCAAAATACCGCGGCACAAACAAAAGACAACTATGCATTGTCACTGGTGATACTCAACAGCCACTTGTTATGGGCGAGGAAGTTCAACTAGAACGTTCTGTTGGAGAAAACTGGCGCAGCACGGGTAAGCTAATGAATCACTTCCAATTTAGTGATCAGCGAGCCATTGGTCTTATTGTTCTTCCTAACACGCTAGAAAATGACACCGAGTTACGCTTAACGGCACAGCCAGAAACTCGTTGGACAATCATGCCGTTGCCTTACACATTAGATGCAGAATAACAATTAATTATCTTGATTTATCAGTCATTAAAAAAGCATAAATACTCAAGAGTAATTTTTTAGTCTATACTTTCTATATGTATATAAAACTTCCCCCTAGACAGTTCACTGTCTGCAAGACTATTCGCCCACTTGATTGTGGGCATTTTTTTGCCTGATTTTTACACAAAAAATACACAAGATGACAGCGAACCTACTATTCTAGACATCATAATGCACGGCTTGAACAATAAAGCAGCGATTCAGCTTTTTAAATTGTCGTGATTATGGGGTGATGCTCACACATAAAAATCAATTTACTAATTAAAGTGCAAACTCCAGCACAAATCGCCAACAAAAGAACACTCCAGTGCATTTAACTCTAATAGTGTCACACTAATTTCATCAAAAATTTCTTATAATTTGCAGCGCTAGGTAATAATAAGGACAACCAAAATGAGACTATTTAAACGCTATACTCCAGGGATGATAGCAAAACACACTAGCCGTCTTTTTAAAGGTAGAATCTACATTTATGGCGTGGGAAAATTTGAGTTCGATCATGGCAAGCTAATTCTTCCAGAACGCGCTGAAAAACGTCACTTTAAAACGGTCAATGAAATCAACCAAGAAGTAATGAGACTACGTTGTGCTTATGCATAATGAGTTGAGGCGATTAGATCTCAAATAAAAAATAAACATGGCTTAAAAAATAAAAAGGGTTGGCATTTATGCCAGCCCTTTCGCTTATCAGTGAACCGTTTTTTTTGCTAGATCCGGTAAGTTACCTTTTAAACCCAGTGCCCGTTTCATGATTTCATCTTTTGCCCCAGGTAGCTGACCAACCAGTTTCATACCCAATCCACGTATCAGTTTTTTGGCAGGATTTTGACCTTCGAATAGATCTTTAAAGCCTTGCATTGAAGCTATCATTTTCGCGGCTTCTGCTTTTCTCCAACGCTCATAACTACGTAAATTTCGTCGAGTTCCAATATCTTCACCTCGCTTCCACAACTTAAGTAACTCTTGCGCTAAACTCGCGGCATCAAGCAAACCTAAATTTACCCCTTGTCCTGCAAGAGGGTGAATAGTATGCGCAGCATCACCAACCAGTGCGACTCTATCTAATACAAAATCTCGTGCATAACGCATCTTTAAAGGGAAAGCGAAACGTTCACCAACGACTTCACACAGCCCAAGCTTGGCATCAAACTCTGTAGTCAGTGCTTTATTGAAACTACTGTTATCGATTGATATTAACTGCTGCGCTCGACCTGGGTCCGTTGACCAAACTATTGAACTCATGTGCTCATTAGACATAGGTAAGAAAGCTAATGGACCTTGAGGGGTAAAAACCTGCCTTGCTACAGACTCGTGAGGAAACTCTGTTTTAATATTTGCAACGATCGCACTATGCCCGTAATCCCAATGCGTTAAAGGAATCGCTTGCTGCTGGCGAACCCAAGAGTTAGCACCATCAGCACCCACCACTAATTTTGCGGTTAAGGCTTGCCCATTATCGAGTGTTAACCACGCTTCCTGCTCCCCGATAGCAAGGGAGCTGCACATTGCTGGCATATATAACGTAACATTATCCTGCTGCTTCACTTGATCAAGTAAAGCTAACTGAATAACACGATTTTCAATAATATGACCTAAATTAGGCTGAGCCAGGTTGTTCGCTTTAAACTCAATACGAGCAAAGCTGTCTCGCTCCCATACTTCCATAGCTTGGTATGGAGCACTACGACGAGAAGTAATTCCTTCCCATACCCCTAAATTACGTAGAATAATTTCACTGGAACGACTTAAAGCAGAGACACGAACGTCAGGTAAAGCCTGTAGCTCTACCTCCGGCATTGTTCCTTCAACAACAGCAATGCGTAAATGGCTATCTTTTAAAGCGGCTGCTAAAGCTAGCCCAACCATTCCACCACCTACAATTGCAATATCCACACTCTGCATCATGATCTATCTTCTAACCTATTATCGTTTAACTAAGCCTAATGTACGGCGTAGTAAAGGGGATTTAATTAACGCAAAATTATCCATTGCGATTAACCCTAAATTTCGACCTATTTGCAGTGCTGGTAGACGATTAGAGAACAGATGCACTAATTGAGATGTGAGTGCTATTGTTTCCGTTCGATCTTGCTGTCGACGTTGACTAAAGCGCATTAGATTTGCATATTCCCCAGCATCATGCGGTGATTTAACAATCTCTGCAGCCAAAGAGGCTACATCTCGAATACCTAAATTAAACCCCTGACCAGCTATAGGGTGTAAAGCTTGCGCAGCATTGCCAACCACAGCAAATCGGTGAGAGATATTTTGTTTTCTATAACGTAAAACTAAAGGGTAACTTGCTCGCTCCCCCACCTTAGTAAAGGCACCTAAACGCCAGCCAAATTCTTGCTGTAAACGAGCGATAAATTGATCATCATTTAAGTTAACAATGCCTTCTGCATCACTTACTGAAGTACACCAAACTAAAGAAAGGCGCTGATCACTCATCGGCAATAAAGCAATCGGACCATGATGGGTAAAGCGTTCAAATGCTCGACCTTGATGACTCTCATTGGTTGTCACATTAGCAATAATTGCGACTTGCTCAAAGTCATGCGCTGTTGCATCTAAACCAAGTTGCTGACAACACGTTGAATTGGCGCCATCTGCAGAAACAAGTAACTTACCTTGTAATGCTTTTCCACTTGATAAGCGAACAACGACATTATCTTGCGTGCGCGTTACCTCTGCTACTGACTCGGGACACAACAAATCAATTTGTTTTATTGATTGAATTTTCGTTTGGTATATTTGACCAATATCAGCTAATTCAACCACATAACCAAGTGCTGAGCCCCCTTCATCTTCAGCGTTAATATTGACCATCCCCATATGAGAACGGTCTGAAACATGAATGTTATTAATCGCTGTCGCAACAGGCGCTATCGCTTGCCATAAACCAAGATTTTGTAAAATTAGTACCGTACTATAAGATAAAGCAATCGAGCGAGAGTCAAAACCAGGATGAGAAAGACTCTCCATTTGATATGACTCAACAATGGCAATAGAAAGCGACTCATTACTTAACTTATGCAAAGCTAAAGCAAGCGTTGAGCCGGCCATCGCTCCACCAACAATGACTACATCATATTGGTTCATATTTTATCTCATCGTATTAAGCATAGACTAATGAACCGTTGTTGACGGCGCTGGCTCTGGTCTCACACCGAACTCAGCATGTACTGTTAATACGCAAGCTTTAATATGTTCGATCACTTGCTCTAACAATTGAGCTTGCTCATTAAGGTCATCATCTTCATCAATACCTAACTTTGCCATCTCTTCTAAATCAGCAAGCGCTTCTTTCACATCTTCTGAAGCAGAGTTGAGTTTTGCCCCAACGAGACCAAGACCTGAAATAAAATGATTTACCCACTCTGAAACACCATCAGCAATGTCAAATAAGCTAGCACTCGCCTCTTCATCTGGCAGTAGCAAAGATAGCTCCATATCTGAACCAGTGATTTCACTGATCGTTGCTGTCAATGTTGTCTCGGCAAGTTGTAACGCTCGATCTGGCCAACCCATTCCTTCGTTGGTGTAATCAAAAATCAATGGCTGCCAGCTTTTATCGCTTAAGCTCAAACCGCCACTTAACATTCCTGTTAATAAACCATGCATTTCTGCTGGTGTTACCGCCAAGCTTGAAGACTGTAGCTCAGTTGCCGTCGTTAAGTAATCAGGTAAGGTTATTTCGCTCATGAATGGACTCACTCGAATCTAGTTATGTAAGCAACAATCCTATCATTTCACCCTTAATGCGCAAATGCTGATCTCATCAATTATGCACAGCATTTGCTCAAATTGTTGAATTACTGTGTTGTTAGCCAATGATTTAAACATTGAGTTAGCGAAAGACTTGAATCTTGTCACTGCTTTACCTATAGTTTCCCCCTCGATGGTTGCAGTGAAGCCCATCTTAGGTAGCGCGTAAAGAGTTCATTCATCATGAGTAATCAAGCGGTAGACGTAGAAATTTTAGGAAAGCTAACTCGAGTTAACTGTCCCAGTGGGCAGGAAGACGCTTTAGTTCAAGCTGCACAAGATCTTGATAATCGCTTGAAAGAGATGGCTGAACGTACTAAGGTCACCAATGAAGTCAAGCTATTGACTATTGCAGCGCTTAATATATGTTATGAGTTACAAACTCAGCAGCATAGTGCTGATGACCAAAACAAGTTACTGGCTGAGCGAATGGAAAAGCTCACCGCATCTCTTGAAGGTGCACTCAAAAATGTACCGCAAGGACAGCTAACTCGTTAATCGATATATCGATAACGATCTAAATTTACCCTGGAGTGTTTGTCAGAGGATTTAAGTCCCCGAGCCGATAAGCAATCCCTAAGGGTTAGTACTTGAGTGCTATTGAGCATGCTCGGCTAGTATCGAGAAGCCTACGGTAATCATTACTGATCCGCCTTGAACTACTGGTTCAAGGGCCATCTATTCTCAACGGCACTTTGGGGTAATCTCTATGATCACACGATCACGTTCAGACTATCGTAAACTCATTCGCGCTCAGCGACATGCTCTTTCCGTCTCACAACAAAATCATGCTAGCCAGCAGTTATTGCAGCAATGCCTTTCTCTCGATTTATTCAAACAAGCTCAACATATTGCACTCTACCTACCGTCCGATGGTGAAATCGATACACATGCACTAATCACTGCATTGTGGCAACAACAAAAACAGGTCTACCTACCGGTATTGCATCCCTTATCACCGGGTCATCTGCTCTTTCTTCACTACTTACCATCAACGCCAATGGTAACGAATAAATACGGTATTTCTGAGCCTAAACTCGACCAACGTTTAATCAAACCAAGTTCACAACTCGACTTGATCGTTACCCCACTGGTCGCATTTGATCAAAACGGCCAACGCCTCGGTATGGGAGGAGGCTATTATGATCGAACGCTTGAAGCATGGTTTCAGACTGGTAAGGGGGCTCAACCTTTAGGTATTGCTCATGACTGTCAACAAGTGGACCTGCTCCCCTCAGAGCACTGGGACATCCCACTACCAACTATTATTACGCCTTCTCATGTTTGGCAGTGGTCTAGACAAAATAAATGATCATATTTTCACGTCATCCCCTGCCTCTAACTCACTTTTAAGTATATAATCCTGCTCATCGCGCAAACGATATCGCATCCATAAAAATGAACACTCAGGAGATGAGCATGACTCAAGATGAAATGAAAAAAGCAGCAGGTTGGGCAGCACTACAGTATGTTGAACCAGGCAGCATTGTCGGTGTAGGCACAGGCTCAACTGTTAATCACTTCATCGATGCTCTAGGGACGATGAAAGGGGAAATTAAAGGCGCAGTATCAAGCTCTGTCGCTTCAACAGAGCGCTTAGAAGCCCTTGAGATCCCGGTTTTTGAATGTAACGATGTCTTTTCTTTAGATGTCTACGTTGATGGCGCTGATGAAATCGATGCAAGCCGTGCAATGATCAAAGGCGGTGGCGCTGCATTAACTCGTGAAAAAATTGTTGCTGCTATTTCAGATAAATTTATCTGTATCGTTGATGGTACAAAAGCCGTTGACGTTCTAGGTCGCTTCCCTCTGCCAGTGGAAGTTATCCCGATGGCGCGTTCATATGTTGCACGTCAACTGCTAAAGCTTGGTGGTGACCCTGTTTACCGTGAAGGTGTCGTTACTGATAATGGCAACATCATCATCGATGTGCATGGATTAAGCATTACCAACCCAAAACAGCTTGAAGACGATATAAATGCACTTGCAGGCGTGGTTACCGTTGGTCTATTTGCTCATCGTGGTGCTGACGTGATCATTACTGGTACACCTGAAGGGGCAAAAATCGAAGAATAACGGCTAGATATTGTTATTTGATTACAAACGGCACTTAAGAGTGCCGTTTTTTTATTTTTTGCATATAAAATTATTCCTTATTCCTTAATTTTCTTACCCAAATGATTTTTTTTTTGTTACTTTATTAAGCAGAAGACGCACAGGGATAACGTTTGCTTCTATACAGAATAGTGATAGATAAATCATCAAATCGCTTTACTGTATGTGCGCCGCATTTTCCCCTTCCCATTTTAAGGACGATAATAATGGCTAAAGTATCACTGGAAAAAGATAAGATTAAGATCCTCTTGCTTGAGGGACTCCACCCTTCATCTGTAGAAGTATTCCAATCAGCAGGTTACACCAACATAGAATACCATAAAGGGTCGTTAGGGGAAGAAGAGCTTTTAGAAGCTGTTAAAGATGCCCATTTTATCGGGATACGCTCTCGCACCAATATTAGTCAAGAAGTCGTTGATGCTGCAGAAAAATTAGTTGCTGTGGGTTGTTTCTGTATCGGTACAAACCAAGTTAATCTTGAAGCAACCGCTAAACGTGGTATTCCTGTATTTAATGCGCCTTTCTCTAATACTCGTAGTGTTGCCGAGCTAGTTCTAGGGCAAGTTTTACTCCTATTGCGTGGTATTCCTGAAAAGAACGCTCTAGCTCACCGTGGCATTTGGAAAAAAAGTGCAGATAATTCATACGAAGCTCGTGGCAAGCGTTTAGGTATTATTGGCTACGGTCATATCGGTACTCAGTTAGGTATTATTGCTGAAAACCTAGGCATGCGTGTTTATTTCTATGATATTGAAAATAAACTGTCATTAGGTAACGCAACTCAAGTTCATACAATGAGTGAGTTACTCAATAAATGTGATGTCATCTCTCTGCACGTACCTGAAACGGACGGCACTAAAAACATGATGGGCAAGGAAGAGTTTGCACGCATGAAGCCAGGCTCAATATTTATCAATGCCGCTCGTGGTACTGTTGTTGATATACCTGCACTTTGCGAAGCACTTGAGTCAGGACATTTAGGTGGCGCTGCGGTCGATGTATTCCCAACAGAGCCTGCAACCAATGCTCAACCTTTTGAGTCCCCATTAATGAAGTTTGATAATGTAATTTTGACGCCTCATGTGGGTGGATCAACTCAAGAAGCACAAGAGAACATTGGTATCGAAGTTGCTGGTAAAATGGCGAAATATTCTGACAATGGCTCAACACTATCTAGCGTAAACTTCCCTGAGGTTTCACTACCGCTACATACTGGTACTTCTCGCTTATTGCATATTCACGAAAACCGCCCTGGTATTTTAACGCAAATTAACACTATCTTTGCCGATGAAGGTATCAACATTGCGGGTCAATACCTACAAACAAATCCCAATATTGGTTATGTGGTGATTGATATTCAAGCAAGCCGCTCAGAAGAAGCATTATCAAAACTAAAAGAGGTTGAAGGCACTATTCGCGCTCGTCTTCTTCACTAAACCTTAGAATTTAGTCACACAATAAAAAAAGGGGATCTCAATGAGATCCCCTTCTGCATTTCGAGTGCTTAATTTAGTCTTCTTGCTTATTCAAATGCACATCCATTTGAGGGAATGGGATTTCAATACCTTCAGCGTCTAGCGCTTCTTTTATCTCTTGTAGTGAAGAAAAATACACATCCCAGTACTCTGCCGTTTTAACCCATGGACGAACCACAAAGTTCACTGAAGAGTCCGCAAGCGCAACCACACCAATGGTTGGTGCGGGAGTGGTTAGAATACGCGAATCTTCTGCTAAAACGCGAGTAATCACTTCTTTGGTCTTTTTAAGATCGGCTTTGTAAGAAACCCCAATGACATGATCAATACGGCGAGTAGCATGGCGAGAGTAGTTTGTGATCGGTGAACCAATAACGCCACCATTTGGTACCACGACCATTTTGTTATCAGGCGTTGTTAATACGGTTTGGAAAATTTGAATTGATTCAACAGAACCGGCTACACCACCAACTTCCACATAGTCACCCGACTTAAATGGGCGAAATGCAACAATAAGTACGCCTGCAGCAAAGTTAGATAGAGAACCTTGCAACGCTAAACCTATGGCTAAACCCGCGGCACCAATAACAGCGACAACAGATGCAGTTTGTACCCCTATTCGACCAAGCGCCGCAATAAGGACAATAACAAATAATGTATAACGAACTAGCGCATGAATAAATTCAATAACCGCTTTGTCCATTTCTTTTTTTTCTAAAATCTTAGCGACACTACCAGCAATGGTTTTAACGATAAGATTACCAATGAATAAAATCAAAATAGCCGAAATAATATTCACGCCATATTGAATTAAAAGTTCCGAGTTATTATTTAGCCACTGTTGAACACTAGAAAGCGTCTCTACAATTGGGTCTTCCACTACACTCGACAAGTCATTTGCCATGTTTACATCCTTAAAATAAATAGATTATGTTTAAACAATTACTACTTCTTTTTTTAAGCAATAATAATCCCTGTTAGCGACTGAACATCACGCCAGTTTTAACGCCAAATCTCCATTTTTAGCCGACCATACTCAGCGATACCAATGTAACAATAGGTAAATATTGGTATTTAAATATGTTCTATCTAAAAGATAACGCAATTTAATGAAAAGTGGGGATTTTTTAAGGAAATGTTTGTCTTTTTCTTGTTTATACGAAAAAGCCCACTCAAATGAGTGGGCTTGATAAAACATGACGAATAAACGCCAATGAATTAGTCTAAATTATAGTACGTCGATTGCGTTAAGGTCAGCAAATGCTTTCTCAAGACGAGCAACCATAGACGATTGACCAGCACGTAGCCATACGCGTGGATCGTAGTGCTTCTTGTTAGGAGCAGCTTCGCCAGTTGGGTTACCAATTTGACCTTGTAGGAAGTCAAAGTTCTCAGCAGAATAAGTACGGATACCATCCCAAGTTGCCCACTGTGTATCAGTATCGATGTTCATTTTGATAACACCGTAGCCGATAGACTCTTGGATTTCAGCTTCAGAAGAACCAGAACCACCGTGGAATACGAAGTTTAGAGCGTTAGGTGCAATACCAAACTTCTCTGCACAGTATGCTTGAGAGTCACGTAGGATAGTTGGAGTTAGTACAACGTTACCTGCTTGGTAAACACCGTGTACGTTACCGAAAGATGCAGCAATAGTGAAACGTGGGCTAATAGCGCTTAGTTTCTCGTATGCGTATGCAACATCTTCTGGAGAAGTGTAAAGCTCTGATGCGTCCATATCAGTGTTATCAACACCGTCTTCTTCACCACCAGTACAACCAAGTTCGATCTCGATTGTCATGTTCATTTTAGCCATGCGCTCTAAGTACTTAGCACATGTTTCGATGTTCTCTTCTAGAGACTCTTCAGAAAGATCAAGCATGTGAGAAGAGAATAGAGGCTTACCAGTTTCTGCAAAGAACTCTTCGCCAGCGTCTAGTAGACCGTCGATCCATGGAAGAAGTTTCTTAGCAGCGTGGTCAGTATGTAGAATAACTGGAACACCGTAAGAAGCAGCAACTGCATGTACGTATTTAGCACCAGCGACAGCACCAAGAATTTGTGCACCTTGACCTTCAAGTTTAACGCCTTTACCAGCGAAGAAACCAGCACCACCGTTAGAGAACTGAACAACAACTGGCGCTTTAACTTTTGAAGCAGCTTCTAATACACCGTTGATAGAGTCAGTGTTTACAACGTTTACTGCTGGAAGAGCAAATTTGTTCTCTTTAGCTACTTCAAATACTTTCTGTACGTCATCGCCAGAAATTACACCAGGTTTTACAAAATCGAAGATCTTAGACATGATACTAGTCCTATATATTCTTTCGTTTTAAAATTAAAACGTTACAGTTTGAAAGTTTACAATCGTTTGCTTTCGACACTAACTAGTGTATCAAACAAACAAAAAAGCGGGAAATAATCATTCCCGCTTAAAAAAATTATGCTTTAGCACGCTCTTCAAGCATTGCTACTGCTGGTAATACTTTACCTTCTACAAACTCAAGGAAAGCACCGCCACCCGTTGAGATGTAAGAAACATCAGCCTTGATACCGAACTTGTCGATAGCTGCTAGAGTATCGCCGCCACCAGCTACAGAGAAACCTGCTGATTCTGCGATTGCTTTAGAAATGCCAGCTGTACCTGCTTCGAAGTTCTTAAATTCGAATACGCCTACAGGGCCGTTCCAAAGGATTGTTTTTGCGTTACCGATGATTTCAGCAAGAGCCGCTGTTGAATCTGGACCAAGGTCAAAAATCATATCGTCATCTTGAACTTCAGAAACGTGCTTGATTTCAGCTTCAGCGTTTTCATCAAATGCTTTTGCACATGCAACATCAGTCGCAACTGGAATTGCACACTCTTTCATTAGCTTCTTAGCTGTCTCAACAAGGTCTGCTTCGTATAGAGACTTACCTACGTTGTGACCTTCTGCTGCGATAAATGTGTTAGCAATACCACCACCAACAACAAGTTGGTCAGCAATTTTAGATAGCGATTCAAGAACGGTCAGTTTAGTCGAAACTTTAGAACCACCAACGATAGCAACTAATGGACGAGCAGGATTATCCATCGCTTTACCTAGTGCTTCAAGCTCAGCAGCAAGAAGAGGACCAGCACATGCAACAGGAGCGTAAGTACCAACACCGTGAGTTGACGCTTGTGCACGGTGAGCTGTACCAAATGCATCCATTACGAAGATGTCACATAGTGCAGCGTACTGCTTAGAAAGAGCTTCTTCGTTTTTCTTTTCGCCTTTGTTAAAGCGAACGTTTTCAAGAACAACTAATTCACCAGCATTTAATTCAAGACCATTTACGTAATCTTTTGCTAGCTTAACGTCACAATCAAGAGCGTCGTTTAGGTAGTTAACAACAGGAGCTAGAGAGAACTCTTCGTTGTACTCACCTTCAGTTGGACGGCCTAAGTGAGAAGTAACCATTACTTTTGCGCCAGCTTCTAGGCACAGTTTGATTGTTGGTAGCGATGCTAGAATACGAGCATCTGAAGTTACTTTACCGTCTTTTACTGGTACGTTTAGGTCAGCACGGATAAAAACGCGTTTACCTGCAAGATCCAGGTCAGTCATCTTGATTACAGACATGATTAGTCCTCTCAATTAAAAATAAAAAAGTTGAAAGCTCGGCATCGTGCCAAACCTATAAATTCTTCAATTAGCTCTTTTATGGGGATAATGCATAATTATTTCAATAAGCAAAATAAAGATTTCCCCACTTCATCACATTTTTTCGTCTTTTATAGACAAAAATAACGACTTTGATGATTGCATTGCTAGTGCAGTATCGAGCATTCTATTCGCAAATCCCCATTCGTTATCGCACCATACAAGCATCTTAACTAGGTGCCCATTGCTCACTCTTGTTTGCGAACCATCAACAATGGCGCTATGAGGATCGTGATTAAAATCGATAGAAACTAGCGGCGCTTCAGTATAATCAACTATATTGTGTAATGTACACTGAGAAGCCTTAATAATGGTTTGATTTACGTCATTAACTTTCACATTTGTACTAATAGTGACGCTTAAATCCATTGCAGTCACGTTTACTGTCGGAACTCTTACAGAAATGGCTTCAAATTTGTTAGAAAATTTCGGGAAAATACGTTCGATACCTAAATGTAGTTTAGTATCGACTGGAATTATAGATTGGCTTGCAGCACGAGTTCTGCGCAAGTCGGTATGGTAAGCATCGATAACGGGTTGGTCATTCATCGCTGAGTGAATAGTGGTTATCGTACCTGAATCGATACCAAAAGCATCATCTAAGACTTTTATGATAGGGACAATACAGTTTGTCGTACACGAACCGCTAGAGACAATATGGTGTTCATCTTTAAGCGTCTCGTGATTAACCCCATAGATAATCGTATTATCAAGGTCATTACTGCCAGGATGAGAAAATAATACCTTGTTAGCCCCTGCTGCAATATGCGCTAAACCATCGGCTTTAGAGCCATACACACCAGTGCAATCCAATACGATATCAACCTCCAGATCTCGCCATGGAAGCAGATTAATTTCGGCTAAGTGTAAGATGGCAACAGTATCAAATTCACTGTTATTGTGATGCACATAGAGATGGCTTTGATCATGTGTGATTTTCTTTCCAAACCGACCATGACTCGTATCGTACTGTAATAAATGTGCCATTGCTTCTGGTTGAGCAAGTTCATTCACCGCAACCACTTGGATATGTTGGTTTTTTCCACTTTCGTAAATAGCACGAAGCACATTTCGACCAATTCGGCCAAATCCATTAATTGCAACTCTAAGCATGAAGTCCATCGCTCTAGATTAAATATTAGCTATGGATAGTAATACTGATTGTTGGCTGGATCTAATTTTTCTTCATTTGAGTGATTAAGTCGTCATGCAAATAGAGCGAGTGCCGATGTGAATGATAAAAAAAACCGAGGCTTTAAAATGTGCCATTACGATGACAAACATTTTAAAAACTCTCGGTTTTTTTACATTACTTTCCTCAAATGAGTAAAGTAATTAAAAGATTAAGCGAGTAATTCTTTTGCTGTATTTACTACATTCTCAGTAGTAAAACCAAACATTTTGAACAACTCACCAGCCGGTGCTGAT
>NZ_MCUV01000017.1 GCF_002873395.1 Vibrio sp. 10N.286.49.B3
AGCCAGGTCACCTGAAACTGGCGCATCATCCACTGCCGTGACGGATACATCAATGTTGGCTGGAACCGTGTCCGTGCCATCTGATACATCAAAGCTAAAATCAACCTCACCATTGAAGTTCTCATTCGGTGCGAAGCTGTAAGTACCATTACCGTTATCAGTTAAGATCCCATCAGTTCCGGAGTAATTAACACTTTCAACTGAAAGATCATCACCTTCAATATCCGTAGCACCAGTTAATAAGTCAGCATCAGTGAATATAACAATACCATCTTCTTCAACCGTAAATGCTTGGTCTTGTGGTTCTGGCGCATCATTAACTGGAGTAACAGAAAGCTCAAGATTAGTTGATACGATATTATCGCCATCAGATACATCAAAACTAAAGTTAACCGTACCGTTATAGTCAGCATCTGGTGTTAAGGTGTAAGTACCATCACCATTATCAACTAGTGTGATATTTTCATCATCAGTCGTTAAGTTAATTGCCGTTAAATCATCACCATCAAGATCTCTAGCATTTGCAAGTAAATCTTCTTGGGTAATGGTTATTGAACCATCTTCATCGACAACAGCTTCAACAGGTAGTGCTTCTGGTGTGTGCTCAATATGAGAACCGGTTGCGTTAATGTGAATAGTTTGTGAGACACTTTCTGAATCATCATTAGATAGCTCAGTTGCTGTTGCTGTCACAACAATTTCTAGCTGCTCATCAAAATCAGTAGGTAGCTCTAATTGAACGGTTTGCTCAATCGCTGTGGTTGGTAACACAACACTTCCATCAGCACCAACCGTAACTTCACCACTATAGATACCACTGTTTACTTCACCGACATCAATAGTGAAATTAAAGTCACTGTAGTCTGCATCACCACCGCCATAAAGATCTTCAAACCCATAGACAAGTTCGCCATCTTCATTAACTGTCGTTTTTGTATGCTCGATACCATCTTGATTGAGCTCGGCACTACTACCACCATGGAAAATAGTATCTCCAAACTCACTTTGAATAACGGTTTCATTACCATCGGCATCAACAAATACTAATTGAGGGTCAACACTATCCATCGTAGCCGGTGAACCATCTTCGGTCCTAAATTCAAAGGTACCGTCCTGCATAGCATCAAAGTCATTATTGTTGTAACCATTTGGAATCAGGAATAAGTTAAAGCTTTCTCCTTCTTCAACTGGGAAAGTAAATGAATCCTGCCCAGCGACTAAATCACCACCACCACCAACTTGTGATGCATTTTCATAAACCAGTTCAACACCGGTAATATTACCGTCTTCATCTACTTTGTAGTAACCCGCTGCATTTTGGTACCCAGCAGTTTCGCCTTCAAAGGTAACGGTTATCTCAGTATCATTAAAACTGGTAATACCATTATCTTGATCATTCAGTACCGCTTCATTGTCATAACGAATTACTGAACCTTCAGGAATACCATCAATATCAACCGTCAGTGTTTCTGATAAATCTTGGTCGACCAAACCAGCAGCAATATTAAGCTCAACCGTTCCACCTGGTACTGTTAATATTTCTTCATCTGTAACATTGGTTCCATCACCATCAGTAATCACTAAGTCAGGCGCATCAGCAACCGCCTCGACATGGACATCGATAACCTGCTCAACCTCATCAGTACCATCAGATACGGTAAAGTTCAGTTGTAAATCACCACTAAAGTTTTCTGTTGGAACAAAGCTATATGTCCCATCACCATTATCAGTAACAACGCCATCATCACCACTATAGCTAACCTCTGTTACCGAAAGGTCATCGCCCTCAATATCAGTAGCACCAACGAGTAAGTCTGCCTCGGTTAGTAAGATACTGCCATCTTCTTCAATGCTATAACTTGATGGTTCAACATCAGGTAAATCATTGACTGGCATAACATCAATTGTTGTTGTCGCTACAACTTCATTCTCTCCATCACTTACGATAGTTTCAAAGGTAACCTGCCCAGAATAGTTCTCATTAGGAGTGAATGTACAGGTGCCATCACCATTAACAACAAGTTCCCCTTCATTGCCATCATAATTCATCCCAACAATTTCAAGGTTATCCCCTTCAACGTCAGTAATATTGGCTAGAACTTGAGTCTCATTCATCACCAGCACACCATCTTCATCCATGGTGTAGGCTGTATTACCTGCGATTGGAGCATCATTCACAGCTGTCACATTTACATCTATTTCAGCCGTGACAGTATCGGTTCCGTCAGAGACATCAAAACTAAACTGTACGTCACCATTAAAGTTTTCATTTGGTGAGAAGGTATAAGTTCCGTTACCGTTATCTTGTAATACACCATCAGTGCCAGGGTAGTTAACACTTTCAACCGTTAAGTTGTCACCATCAATATCCGTCGCTCCAACGAGAAGCTGCTCATCGGTAAAGGTTAGCGTGCCATCTTCTTCTACCGTATAAGCTTTATCTTCAGCTTCTGGTGCATCATTAACCGGATTAACCGTTAAATTAAGCTCTGTTGCTGTGCTTAACTCGCCATCTGTGACTTCATAATTAAACTGAATATCACCATTAAAGTTCTCTGATGGGGTAACACTGAAAGTCCCATCGCCATTATCAACAACCGTTGCATTTGGATCGTTCGTTTGTAAGCCAACCGCCTGCAAACTATCACCATCCATATCGCTCGCATTTTCCAACAGCATCTCTTGAGTAACGAGAATAACGCCGTCTTCATCAACATCCGCTATAACACTATCGGCTTCAGGTGCATCGTTAACAAACTCAACTTTAAGGTCAATATTAGCGGATACAATATCGGTTCCATCACTAACATCAAAACTTAAGTCAACATCACCAAAGAAACCTTGTTCTGGCGTTAGTGTGTATGTGCCATCGCCATTATCGACCACTGCTACACTGTCGTTTGAGCTTGTTAAATCTACAACCGATAAGTCATCCCCCTCTACATCTGTGGCTTGAGCTAATAGTTCCTGCTCTGTCACAGTTATCGATTCCCCATCCTCCGTAGTGAATGATAAATCAGGGACATCTGGTGCATCATTTATTGGGTTAACCGTTAACTCTAAACCCGCTGCGACGGTCTCAATGGCATCTGTCACATCATACGTAAAGTCAATATCGCCGAAGAAATCTTCACTTGGTGTTATGGTGAAGCTGCCATCTGCATTTTCAACGATGGTTGCATTTGGATCATTAGTCTGTAAGTTCGTTGCCTCAAGCCCATCGCCATCAACATCACTCGCATTACTTAGTAGATCTTCTTGCGTTAAGGTGATTGAACCATCTTCATCAACATTTGCTGTTACCGGTGCACTAACCTCTGGACCTTCATTGACAATTTCAACATCAATACTTGCAGTGCTTGGTACACTTGCCTGTCCATCACTAATATCAAAGGTTAAGTTAACATCACCACTGAAGTTTTCTGTTGGTTCAAACGTAAAGGTATTATCACCATTATCGGTCAATGTACCTTGGCTTTGGTCGACAAGTAGAAGGTTCTCAATATGTAAGATATCGCCATCGACATCACTTGAACCAGATAATAGATCCTTAGCTTCAATCACTATGGTGCCATTCTCTAGCATTTGAGTATGCAGAGGCTCACCCGCTACTGGGATATCATTAACTGGTATGACGGTTAGATCGAGGTGAGTATCAACCTCTGCCTCACCATCGAATACCTTATAGTCAATATCAATATCGCCATTGAAGTTCTCATTTGGCATGAAGGTGAAGGTGCCGTCACCATTATCGAGTAGTTCACCATTATCACCATTGTAAGCAATATCACTAATCGAAAGTTCATCACCCTCAACATCGCTTGCATTAGCTAACAGATCATCAGCACTAAAGGTAATGCCTGTATCTTCATCGGTAGATAGAACAATAGGACCCGAGATAATTGGCGCATCATTTACCGACTCAAAGTTGATATTAATGATATTATCATCAGTCAACTCACCATCAGTTACTTGATAACCTAGCTCGATTTCACCATGCCAGTTTTCATCAGGAGTAACCGTCCAAGTACCATCACCATTATCGATTAATGTCGCATGTTCTGAGTTTTCACCGACTAACTCTAAGTTCTGGATATCTAAGTTCTCACTATCAATATCTGAAGCTTGTGCGAGTAATTGCTCTTCTGTAATTACGATTGAAGCAAATTGGCTTGCTCCATCGGTATCAATTTCAATATTTGGAAGATCAGCTGTTAAATCAATATCTGTATCACCAGCGTGAAGGTTTAAGTCCACTGTCTCTGTGATTTCTGTACCATCTACGCCTATTGATGTGAAAACAACTTCATCTGAGACGGTTTGTGATACCGACATATTCTGAACAACATAAGATCCATTACCTTGAATCGTACCCAGTTCAAAATACGAAACGGGCTCATCTGTAGTTAGCGTATAATCAGTTTCAAAACTGCTCTTATCTTCTTTGTGATAGGTCATTGAATCAATCAATTCACCATCAGAGTTATAGGCTTTAATCTCAACTTCGGTGAAGTGTTTTGATTCTTCCATGAACCAACCACCAACACCATCAAGGTTAAAGCTGATTTCATTAATATCTTGCCCTTCAACAGTAACGGTTAGTGTTTCATCACCACTTAAGCCATTATTGTCAGTATCACCAATACCGTGACCTATGTGAGTATTACCATTCCATGCACCTAATGGGTCATCGTTACTCTGAACCGTTACAGTTAAGTCACCATCAACAAACTCTCGAGTATATGGGTCAACTTCGGTTCCCCAATCATCAAGAGTTGCATTTTCATCAAATGTACCAATTTGCGAGGTGTGGGTACTATTGGCTATTGCGTCTTCATCAGCAACAAAGCGAACTTCAGTATCCGCAGGAATTTCAACACCAACCTCAAGATCAACCCATTCCTCATCAATATTGGCTTGGATTATGCCATTTTCAGGTGCTTGATCTAAACGCAGTACTGGTTCTTCACGAAGCGTCACACCAACGGTTTGATCTTCCTCTGCTTGGATAAAGATCTCTTCACCCGCATCAGGTGCATCATTGATAGGGTTAACCGTTAAATCTGCAGAACCTTGAACAACATTGCTACCATCAGCAATATCAAAGCTGATATCAATGTCACCATTGAAATCCGCATCTGGAACAATGGTGAAGCTGCCATCATCATTAGCGACAACTTCAGCATTACCATCAACAGATAGGTTGGTTGCCGTTAAAGCATCACCTTCAACATCACTTGATTGAGAAAGTAGTTGCTCTTGACTTAGAGTGATTTGTCCATCTTCATCAATCGTGTATGCAAGATTGCCTTCTACCGTTGGGGCATCATCAACAGGGATGACATTGACATCAATAGTAGCAGGAACCGTTTCGGTACCATCATTAACCCCAAAGCTAAATTCAACATCACCATTGAAGTTTTCATTCGGTGCGAATGAGTACGTGCCATCGCCATTGTCGGTTAAGATCCCGTCGGTGCCAGAGTAGTTCACTCCTTCAACGGTTAGCTCATCGCCTTCAATATCGGTGGCGCCAGTGAATAGGTCCGCATCGGTGAAGCTAAGGTGCCATCTTCTTCCACGGTAAACGCTTGGTCTTGTGGCTGTGGTAAGTCATTAACTGGGTTAACCGTTAAGTCCGCCTCAGCTTGAACGACACTGTTGCCATCAGAGATATCGAAACTGATGTCTATATCACCGTTGAAGTCGGCATCCGGAACAATGGTAAAGCTACCATCCTGATTGGCAGTAACTGTTGCATTATCGCCAACCGATAGGTTCGACGCGGTTAGGTCATCGCCTTCCACATCTTTCGCTTGAGACAGTAACTGCTCTTGGCTTAGGGTGATTTCGCCATCTTCGTTGACCGTGTAAGCCAGGTCACCCGAAACTGGCGCATCATCAATTGCCGTCACTGAAACGTCGATATTCGCCGCTACTGTATCCGTGCCATCTGAGACGTCGAAGCTAAACTCAACATCACCGTTGAAGTTTTCATTCGGTGCGAAACTATAAGTGCCATCACCATTATCGGTTAAGATCCCGTCTGTACCAGAGTAGTTAACCCCTTCAACGGATAGCTCATCACCTTCAATATCGGTTGCACCGGTGAGTAGGTCAGCATCGGTAAAGATTAATGTACCGTCTTCTTCAACGGTAAACGCTTGGTCTTGCGGTTGTGGTAAGTCATTAACTGGATTAACCGTCAGATCAGCACCAGAAGAGACAACATTATCACCATCTGAGATATCAAAGCTGATATCAATGTCACCATTGAAATCGGCATCTGGAACAATGGTGAAGCTGCCATCATCATTAACGGTGACTGTTGCGTTATCACCCACTGACAAGTTACTTGCCGTTAGGTCATCACCTTCCACATCTTTCGCTTGAGACAGTAACTGCTCTTGGCTTAGGGTGATTTCACCATCTTCATTTACGGTATAAGATAGACTTCCCTCTACCGTTGGAGCATCGTCGACTGGGGTAACATTGACATCAACCGTTGCGGTTGCAATGTCCGTTCCATCTGATACATCGAAGCTGAACTCAACGTCACCGTTGAAGTTCTCATTCGGTGCGAATGAGTACGTGCCATCGCCATTGTCGGTCAAGATACCATCGCTGCCTGTGTAGCTAATTCCTTCAACCGATAGATTATCACCCTCAATATCCGTTGCTCCTTGCAGTAAGTGAGCATCAGTAAAGGTAAGCATTCCATCTTCTTGAATCGTGAATGCCTGATCTTGCGGCTGTGGTAGGTCATTAACTGGATTAACCGTTAGATCAGCGCCTGAAGAGACTAGATTATCACCATCTGAGACATCGAAGCGAATATCAATGTCACCACTCCAATCTGCATCCGGAGCTATCGTGAAGCTACCGTCTTCATTTTCACTTACCGTTGCATTGCCACTAATTGATAAGTTTGAAGCGGTTAGGTCATCGCCTTCCACATCTTTCGCTTGAGACAGTAACTGCTCTTGGCTTAGGGTGATTTCACCATCTTCGTTGACCGTGTAAGATAGACTTCCCTCTACCGTTGGAGCATCGTCGACTGGGGTAACATTGACATCAACTGTTGCGGTTGCAATGTCCGTTCCATCTGATACATCGAAGCTGAACTCAACATCACCGTTGAAATTTTCGTTTGGTGCAAAGCTATAGGTACCATTACCATTGTCGGTCAAGATACCATCGCTGCCTGTGTAGCTAATTCCTTCAACCGATAGATTATCGCCCTCAATATCTGTTGCTCCTTGTAGCAAGTGAGCATCAGTAAAGGTCAGCATTCCATCTTCTTCAACCGTGAACGCTTGGTCTTGTGGCTGTGGTAAGTCATTGACTGGGTTAACCGTTAGATCTGCACCTGAAGAGACTAGATTATCACCGTCTGAGACATCGAAGCGGATATCAATGTCACCACTCCAGTCTGCATCCGGAACTATCGTAAAGCTACCGTCTTCATTTTCACTTACCGTTGCATTGCCACTAATTGATAGATTCGACGCGGTTAGGTCATCGCCTTCCACATCTTTCGCTTGAGACAGTAACTGCTCTTGGCTTAGGGTGATTTCACCATCTTCGTTGACCGTGTAAGCTAGGCTACCTTCTACCGTTGGAGCATCATCGACCGGAGTAACATTGACATCAACCGTTGCGGTGGCAATGTCCGTTCCATCTGAGACATCGAAGCTAAACTCAACATCACCGTTGAAGTTTTCGTTTGGTGCAAAGCTATAGGTACCATTACCATTGTCGGTCAAGATACCATCGCTGCCTGTGTAGCTAATTCCTTCAACCGATAGATTATCGCCCTCAATATCCGTTGCTCCTTGTAGTAAGTGAGCATCAGTAAAGGTCAGCATTCCATCTTCTTCAACCGTGAACGCTTGGTCTTGTGGCTGTGGTAAGTCGTTAACTGGGTTAACCGTTAGATCAGCACCTGAAGAGACTAGGTTATCACCGTCTGAAACATCGAAACGGATATCAATATCACCGCTCCAATCTGCATCTGGGGTAATGGTAAAGCTACCATCATCGTTAACCGTCACCGCTGCATTATCGTTGACCGATAGATTTGAAGCGGTTAGATCATCACCTTCCACATCAGTAACATTAGCCAATAACTGGTCTTGACTTAGAGTTATCTGACCATCTTCATTGATGGTATAAGATAGGCTACCTTCTACCGTTGGAGCATCATCGACCGGAGTAACATTGACATCAACCGTTGCAGAAACAATGTCCGTTCCATCTGAGACATCGAAACTGAACTCAACGTCGCCGTTGAAGTTTTCGTTTGGTGCAAAGCTGTAAGTACCATTACCGTTATCTGTCAGTATACCATCCGTGCCAGAGTAGTTAACCCCTTCAACGGATAGCTCA
>NZ_MCUV01000018.1 GCF_002873395.1 Vibrio sp. 10N.286.49.B3
ATTGTTCCGGATGCGGATTTCAATGGTGACATTGATATCAACTTTGATATCTCCGATGGCAACAACGTGGTGCAAGCTGAGGCGGACCTAACGGTTAACCCAGTCAATGATGCACCGCAGTCGAATCCTATTGAGATTGGTGGTGTTGAAGATACAACAGTCCTTATTACTCAGCAAATGTTGCTAGAACAAGCAACGGATATAGATAACGCTGATGAAGATTTATCAGCCGTTGATCTTGTTATTGATGAGCAGTTTGGTGACCTAGTAGATAATGGCGATGGTACTTGGGCCTTTACTCCAGTCGAAAACTTCAACGGTGATGTACCGATGGAGTTTGGTGTAAGTGACGGTGACCTAGTAACGACAGTCAACGGTAATCTTGATATTGCAGCGGTTAACGATGCACCAGATGCTCCGACGATAGAAATGCTAGGCGAAGAAGATCAGTTAATGGTGATAGACCCAGCCTTTATTACTGATCAAATAACTGACTTAGATGGTGATGAGGTTACATTAGAAGACATTACAGTCAAAGCACCGGCTAATGCGACATTAACTCAACAACCTGATGGTATGTACCACTTAGTTACCTCGCAAGATTTCAACGGTATTGTTGAGCTAGGTTACACGGTAACGGATGGTGTGGATAGTGTTGATGGTTCACTGAACGTCGATGTGATTCCTGTTAATGATGCACCATTTAATACTGGTAATGCATTAATGGCCACGGATGAGGATGGTGCATTCACCTTTGATGCGGGCGACCTGATGAACCTATTTGGTGATATCGATACCGACAACTTAGTTGTGTCTCGTATCATTACACCAGAGGGGGAAGACGGTGGCGAAGTTACTGACAATGGTGATGGTACTTGGACCTTTACACCGACAGGAGATTTTGCAGGGGTTGCAGATCTACAAGTTATCGTAAGTGATGGAGAATTTGAAACCGCGCTTGATATACCGGTATATGTAAGACCTGTTGCTGATGGTGCCGTAATCAGTACCGATCATGATGGTCCGCTTGTCTTTGGTGAAGATACCACAGGGCATATGGGCTTGAATGTGGGCATGGTGGATGACTCTGAAACATTGAGTAACTTAGTCATGACTGGTTTCCCTGTTGGCTTTGAGGTTTCGGATGGTGTTAATACCGTTATGATTACAGAGCCAGGGCAATATATTGATATTACCGAGTGGGATGTATCAGATTTACAAATGACACCTCCACAAGATTTCCATGGTGAGTTTGATGTGACGGTAACAGCAACAACTGTTGACTATGGTGATGAGCCAGAGGAACTTGATGACGGTGTTGTGTCTGGTGACTTTGAAATGACAGCCGGTGATGCAATTATCCTGACGGCCGATGATCTGATGGCACTAGCTGAAAATGTTGATGTCGATGCAGGTGATGAAGTTAAGTTTGTACACTTAGCTGATAGAAGCCAAGGTGAGATGGTCGATAATGGTGATGGAACATGGACCTTTACACCAGCAGAAGGCTTTACTGGCGAAGTTGATATTGCTTATGTCATTGATAAAGATGGTGTACTTCATGACGAGCAAACGGGTGTCGTTGTTAATGAATCAGGACCGGTTGAAAATGAAGCACCGGAAGTTGAATCTATTATCACAACCGATATTGAAGCTGGAGCAACATTAGAGTTTACCGATAGTGATATGTTGGCAAACCTAAGTGATGCCGAGGGTGATTCTCTTTCTATCCAATCAGTAAGTTTGATGGAAGGCGAAGGTATTATCGAGATGGATAATCAAGGTAATTACCAATTTACACCAGCAGAAGGGTATACCGGAGATGTTCAAGTTGGCTTCATAGCGAGTGATGGTGAAAATCAAATTGAAAGTTTCTTCAATGTTAATATTGATGGAAGTAGTGAGATAAGTAACGATTACGCTATTTCTGACGATGGTTCATTTGTTATCCAAGAGGCACAGATCTTAGATGAGCTTGGTTTAAGCCCATCAGCAGAAGTGCTAGATGTTAATGATGAAAGTGGTGTTGGCTTCTTCGCAGAGTCTGGTGATGGTGAGTGGACATTCTGGCCTAATGATGACTTTACTGGTGAGTTACCGCTTAATGTCTCCGTTAATGATAATGGTACTGTTGAAGATCACAGTACAACCATTAATGTCGATACTGCTGCGACACCTGAAGCCGCCGCTGCTCAACAAACAGATGAAGCTACGACTGAAGCGAGTGTGCAACCTGAAGCCGTTGTTACTGACGATAGTGTTGTTGCTGACGAGAGTGAAGAAGCTAACGATGCTGATGTTACTGCAGCACCTGGTGATACAATTTCAATTGCGATTCCAGATGAGGTCAGCGGTAATGACTCTGTCGACCATGTTGAAATGAGTGGGTTACCAGAAGGTTCAACAGTAAGTGGTGCGCTTGAAGGAAGTGATGGTAGTTACACGATAAGTGGCGACCTTAACCAATCTGTTAGCGTAGAACTTCCTGAGGGCTACCAAGGTACAAGTGATATTCAATTCCAAGGTTATGACGAGTTAGGTACTTCAGTCGATGGAGCAAGTGCTTCTGTTGAGGTTGAAGTTGACGACCAATACGCGATGCAAGCATCTAGTGGTTCAGATCAACAACCTGATATGGCAGCGAGCGATAGTAGTGGTGGTGACTGGACAACATCTGGAGGCGAAGATGCAGGCGTTGACTTCACTGATGACTCAGGTAGCTTCGATAATGATACACAAGGAGGTAATGACCTAGGCACGGATCTAGACCAAAACTCATTTTAAATAAACTGAGTAGATTGTTACCTAGGTAATACCAACCAAAAAGCTCCAGTGTTTTTCTTTCAGGTCGAAAGTTAACACTGGAGCTTTTCTATGTATCAAGTTTAGAAGCGATAACCTAGGCTTAATGTTACTGAGTTTCTAGACTCACCTTTATTATACAAGGCAGTCAGGTTGTAATGCTTGCCTAATTGTTTATTAACACCAACCATGTAAGCCCACTTATTAAGGTCAACACCGACATTATAAGTAAAGGTCTCACCACCAATTTCAATGCCATCTAACTTTCCAGACATGTAAGGTTTCAAGCCCTGATATTCAGCACCAACAAACACCTGTGTTCTATAATCGACAAGTTGATAACCGATCATTGGTTGTACCGTTAAAATGCCATCGCCCCAGGTATCACTTCCTTTCAAACGAGTCATTGAGTAGGTGCCATTGAGTGAGGCAAAAAATTCACGGTAGCCAACAGATAATGTCGTTCCAGCACCAAGCACATCATATTCTAAATGTAGTGGTAAATTCACTCTGCCAGGGTTACATAGTGCCGATAACTCATTACAAAAAGCATTACCTAAACCAGGGACTCTATTGTTTAATTGATTTTTTATTTCTTCGCCAATAGCACCTGTGTATTTTCCGTTAACATTGGCATCAATATTTACTTTACCTAGGATTCCGTAGACATTCCAAAATGGTAAAATATAGAGATCGCCACGAAGTGATAAACTTTCTGCTTTTACCGTAGCAAAAGACTCTTCTGGATCAAAAATGTCATTTAGGTCGAGATCCATAACGTTTAAATCCGTAAAGCCTAGGTTCATATCTTGGTTACGGTATGCAACAGAAATACCATAAGGCAGTGGAATATCAATACCCTTACGGCGAACAATATCACCCATCAGTGGGAATATACGATCAAGTTTAACGCTTTCTTCTCTAATGCGAGGATCGGATACTACTGATAGTAACTCCTCGTCCAGCACTGTTACTCCAGTTTCATCGCCATAGTAAGCAATAGGCTTAATATTCAATGCTAAATTTAGCGGTTGTTGTTTTTTATTATTACTTATACCGCTAACAACCACTTGTTTATTTTCAATAATCACTTGACCATTTTTAAGTGTTTGGAAAGTGACATCTTGTCGGTATGAATTAATTTTATAGTTATCATAGTAAAATGGTTTTGAGTTGGAGATAACCATACCGACCGGGATATTATTCTTAATTGTAATCTCGGCATTCATGAAGCGAAAGTACGCAATATCCTGCGGTAATCCATACTTTGAATAATTGAATGATATGACAGCACTATTATCATCAAGATCTTTAGCCGATACAGATGAAGGATCATAGCTTTGTGCATAGTCACGTAAACGGTACTCAGTACGAGTGTTTTTTTCTATTTCGGCAATAACATCTTCACCCTTAGCAAGTTTCTCAGGGTTGTATTTAATACGTAAATCGATGTTACCTTTAGCATCCGTACTCTGAATTAAAAAAGCTTCTGAGTCTCGAACGTCATCGCCGATACGAATACTGCGAGTAATATGTTCAACAAGGTGATCACCTTGGCTGAGAGAGCTTAAGCCTAATTTAGGTAAATCATCAGCAATACCATAGTATTGGAATATAACTTGACCATTGTTGATTATTTCATCAGAGGTGCTTATATCGTCATTAGCAATAACATTGTTTGAAAAGTTAAATAAAGTACTTGTCGCAATGATGATTATTGAATACTTGAAAGAGAACGATTTTAAATTTTGCATTATTGCCATTTTAGTATCCCACTGAAAATTCGTCCTTTGAGTCTTCAGCGATGTTTTTTCAGCTGCCATACCTTGTGCAACTGTAGGAAGATATCAGTATGTGAAGTACTTATGTGTGAGCTAAAATCAATTCACATTATGCTGTTATACGCTTGATATGACTACTATAACGAGAAGTCACTAGGTTAAGTGAATCGCTTATGACGGATCTTATCCTCACTTATCAAATTAGCCCTAACCAATAACGGATTGCGCTAGTTTGTGAGTGAATCAAGAGATGATCTGTAAGTTTTATAAACAGTGTTTATATGACGAGAATAAATTGGGCAATGATTGATGAAAATATCACTAGAAGGCTGAGTTCGGCTATAGCAGGAGCAGCGATATACTTATAAAGCCCTAGCTTTATCATAATATGGCTCACGCTATACGTTGATAAGTAAGCGAGAGTTAAAACAATAAGCAAAGGTGATAAATAGATTTCACCAAAAACAATTTCTTGGGGCATGCTTAACTCGTAAAAAGAGGTGACAAGGATAGTTAGCTTATACCGTAAGGTAATAAATATATCCTCGTTTATGTAGGATCATACCCATCATAAACGAGGTTTATACTTCTAAACTTTCATTAATGAGTCGCACGATCACGATATTGTGCGGCTGTCATGCTTTCCCAACGTTTGAAGGCTCGGTTAAAATTAGCTACATCATTGTAGCCACAAGCAAAGGCTATATCTTCAATCGTCTTATTAATCTGAGTTGTCAAAAGATAAATAGCATGCTCACGCCTAACTTTATCTCTAATATCAATAAACTTAGTACTCTGTTTATCAAGTATTCGTTGTATTGTTCTTGGACTCATATTAACTAAGTTAGCAAACCAGCGAATTGTAAATTGTGGCAGTAGGGCATAACTTGCAATGACCTTTTCCAAATTCCAGCTTGGCATTTCAGTTTGTGGTAGAGCACTTTGATAGAAAAAACCTTCAGGGAGGCTAATTGCACCAAAGCTTTTATTACCTTGAATAATATCTGGTTCAGGAAAGAAAAGCTCAAACGCCTTACTTTTATCTGTACTGTTGTTATTCATCCAAATTATATCAGGCTTCCAATTATCACCGATATAAGATTGTAGCATGCGTATTAGGCTGATAGTTCGATATTGCTCAACATGCATTTGTCCAGAGGTACTTGGTGAAAAATAGCCTTTATGACAAATAAAGTAACGACCATCGATGTATTCCACCCAAGCACTGACGTGATTACTCAGCATTTTCACAGCAGGGAGTAAACCGTTGATAAAAGTATTCAAATCATGGCTATTTTTAATGTTGGTTGATATGCACTGAGGTAAGTCATTGACTGTTACGTGACTTGCCACGTTAAAGCCTAAATTACTATCATACAGCTTCGCCATTTTACTAATGAATAGCATCAGGCTTTCGGATACTAAGCGATGAGTAGAATCAGAGGTTAGGCTTGGCAGTTCGCATTCAGTCGCAATAGTTTGCCAGTCCCAACCTTTGTGTTCAAAATATTGGATGAAAGGAGCTAAATTGTTATAAGTGCTGATAGCAAGGTCAGAGTTTTTTTGTGTACGACCAACAATTTGACCTATATTTGGTACTATCGATTCTGTAGAACAACTTAACATGATTATGACTCCATATATTTTGCTAATATATGCTTTCATTCCATGAATGACGATAATTTATCGTTGCCACCTTGGCACTTTATTTAATTTAGATTATACCGCTAAAACTTCCAGTTAACACCCATACTGACACGGTGGTTTTCTCGGTCTTTACCAGACAAACGCTCATAATATGAGTAATTATACTCTAAACCAAGTGTTACATTCTCATACGCGTCCCATAATACGTTTGCGACCGCATATTGAGTGTAAGTAAATGTGTCTTTGTCTGATGCTTCTGAAGACTCTTGGAACTCCAACGGATCGGTTGATGCTGAGCCAACGCCGAATACAGATAAAACACTTGGTGACCAAGTGCGAGTATACGCCGCCATGGCCCCTTTAGTTTTACGAAGTTCAAGCTTCTTCTCTGTATCATTCCAAGTTGCGCCAGTGTCTTGTGTACCAAGAATGTAACGATCAACACCTTTACCTTGGAAGCCAATAATTGAGAACTTATGGCCTGGTGTCAAATTGTAGACAGCAGACGCTTGTACAGCATAACCGAAAGTATCTTCCTCTTTATCGTTATAGTGCATGGTCTTCTCAGCAAGTAAGCCAGATAGATACACATGACCTTGATCAGAGAAATCCCAATCAATAGCACCGATTAGATCAATAGTTGATTTATTGCGGTCAATATTATCAATATTTTCTTTATCTTCAGGGTCGTAGCTATAGCTAATATCAGCATTGCTGCCATCTTCCAAGGCAAGATGGTATTTGAACGTGTCAAAAGATTGTGTCCAACGAACCAATGGTTGACGCATAAAAGCAACGCCACTGAAGGTTGCTTCAGTCACTGAAGGTGGAAGGTTGCGTAAATCCATCAATGTCGACCAAGTTTGACCCGCAGTAACTTGACCTACGCCGTTGTCCCAGCGTAAGTAAGCCTCACGTACTCTTGGGCTTACGTTTGAGTTGTTTGATGCATTGAAGTCCATAACATAACGAGCAGAAAGCGTTGAACCATCGTGCATAGAGCGTTTAACACCAGCACTTACTTGAGACAGAGTAACATCTAACTTGTTATCACCGTGGGTACTCTTGCCGTATAGTGTATTCGCTGGGATGTTTACGCCTGCACCAGAGATATTACTGTCAAGAAGAAGTACAGTGTTGATTGAGCCACCAAAATTATACTCCATTTCACCAGCAGAAAGAGCAGGAGTCGAAAGCAATAGCGCTGAAGTTGCCAGTGCAATCTTTGTTATTGTCATGTTTTTATCAGTCATAAAATGTTTACATCAAAAAGGGGGAATAAAAACGGAATGAGATATTAATCACTATCAAACGATATGTTGTGTAATCTAATTGCTCGTTAGCTAAAACTTATTGCTTGGTAATGGTAGCAACATGAGCACTATTACAAGCTGTAAGCTCGATATCTAGAGAAGGGAAACGTTGTTTTCCATTTTTAAACTCTAAGATTTCGATTTAAGTTGCAGCGAAGATTACGTATATCAAGGGATCTGGGATAGGTCATTTGGTGACACTTGATGGGGAGTGTGATGCTTATTGATAATTTAGCTATTAATAGCCATTTACAATCGATAATAACGTTAAACATGTGAATGATATTTTGACATATATATCGCCTGATATCGCAAAAGCGGATACAACTTAGACCGCTGGCGCTAAATGACCTGTTTTTTGCTTAGGACAAGGGGTATGTTGCGCGAACTTTTTTTGGTGTTGGTTTGCATTTTTTATTTACCTTCACATCCCCGTTTAATTAGGTAGTTTCATGTCACAAAATATGCGTTTATATCCATTAGTTATTAGCTTAGCTATGGTATCTGGTGTTGCTATTTCAGCAGACCAAGATGAAAAGAACCCAGAAGATCCAACAAAAATCATCACTAAAGTTGGTGTGGGGTACTCTAATGAAAAAGCAACAATTTCAGGCTCATTAGGTCTTGATGATGCGCGTATGGTTAACGCGACAATTAACCAAGATGCATCAGAGTGGAGTTTAGGTGGTTCATGGCTATTTGATGCAGGCATCTTAAATTTCAACTTCAGAAAAACAACCTACGATGATGACTCTCACAATACATCATATAACTTAGGTTCATTCATTCCACTAAGCTATTTTGATTTCACTCCAGGTGGTTGGCAGCCATTTATCACGGGTGGCTATAGTTATAATAAAGGTGAAATTAAGAATTATGATTATGTTTCACCAGTGGCGACTATTGAGCCTTTAGAGTTTACGGCGCAAACCAACGAATTCAACGAAATGAGCAACCATGCTGTGTATTTAGGTGCTTTTGCATTTAAACCTTGGAATGAGCACTGGACAACGATGGCATTTTTAGGCACAACACAAGGCTCAAAAGATATGTCAGTTTATTGGGCGGGCATTGGTGCGAGCTATCGTATTAATAAGCACAACTCGTTTAATATCTTTGGTGTTGCATCAGATAGCTCTATTTACGGTGGAGAAGAGAAACTGAGCGTGAATTACCGCTACGAGTTTAATTAATAAAAAAACCGGACAAAGCCTAATATCATCGTTCAATAAGAAAGATTATATTAAGCTTTGTATTTATGTCAGTTTAGAACTCTGTAACCTCGCCCAACCATGCAGTTATGCATAACATTTTGCTGCTGATAACTATAATTTTGTTCAACTTGCTTTTTTTCAGCACTATGTTTTAAAGCACCACCAATCAAACCAATACCTGCACCGATCTTTGCGCCTTTAGATCCACTTCCACCAGAAATTGCTCCACCAGCTGCTCCTAATGCAGCCCCTTTAGCTGTTGAACCTAAGGCGTCATGAGCAAAAGAATCAGTACCTTCTGCATTAACTTGGTGAGAAATTTGTTCACATTCATACATATCAGCATGATACTTTTCAGTGTCAACTCCCTTAGTATCGACAATAACATTAGCATAGACTTGTAAGGGTAGAAGCAATAGACACATTATATTTAACAGCTTGAAGTTATTCATATGGACTCTATCTATAATTCAATGAGAGTGTAAATATAGCGTCCTATTTGCTATTACTAATATCATGTATGTTTGATTCAATCCTTCAAATCTTTTTCTGTTTGCGTACCTTGATGCGGGAGGTGCTCAAAATAGGAAGGGTTTGATCCATCATTTATGATTCACCCATTAAAAGTTAAACTTGTAGAATTAAATAAATCAATCAGTTGAACTAATTACATGCTTTGCCTACAGTATTATCAGGTGAATTTGAAAGAGAATAATAATGGAAATAAATCAAAACAAATTTTTACCCATATGGTTAGCTTTAAGCCTTTTTCTTACCGCTTGTAGTTCGCCCCATACGCTAGAAAAGAGAGTGACGGAAGATAACTACAAGTCAGTTTCCATCTCTTCGGAAGGTAAAGTCGCAAATGGTGAACCAGTGCGTTTTTGGTTTGATGAACCGGTTGATTTTCTATTGAATAAAGATGAGGTGACCACACCGCTGAAAATTAAAGGTGATCGTCTGAGAATTTTAGCGCTATCAGGTGGCGGTGCAAATGGTGCTTATGGTGCTGGGGTTATTAAAGGCTTGCGTGATAGTGGTCAATTGGCTAACTATTCAATAGTAACAGGTATTAGTGCAGGATCTTTAATCGCACCTTTTGTATTCGCAGGCGATGAGAATATAGATTACCTGAAAGAGGTGATGCTGAGCTTAAATGATAAGTTAGTATTAGGAAAACGAAATTTTTTAAACACACTGCTAAAAGATGCTTTTACTGATGGTGAAAGTATGCTCGACTTCATTGAAAAGGTCTATACACCCGCTTTAATAGACAAAATTGCACTAGAGCATAAAGCAGGGCGACGTTTATTTATAGGTACAACACATTTTGATTCAGAAGAGCTTGTTGTTTGGAATATCGGTCGTATAGCAGAAAGTGATATGCCAAATAAAGCTGAACTGATTCATCAAATATTAGCAGCAAGCTCCTCTATTCCTGGTGTTTTCCCTCCCCAGTTTATTAATGTGAACTATTTAGATGAGCAATATGAAGAGTTGCATGTTGATGGTGGTATTGTGATGCAAATGTTCTTTAACCCAGGACAAATAAATTATCATGAACTAAATCAAGCGTTGGGTTTGTCTGTTGCGCCGCAAGTCCATGTTATCCGAAATGGCTTCTTGAAAGTACCTTATCAATCAGTGCCTGATAAAGGAATAAAGCTACTTAGTCGCAGTTTATCGAGCTTAACCGTTCAACAGGCGAAAGGAGATCTATATAGGATGATGTACATAAGTGAATTAAATAACCTAGACCTCTCATTTACTTTTATAGAAGACAGCTTTGAGGCTCCAAAAGTCACCAATGATATGTTTGATCTAGAGTATATGAAAGCATTATATCATTATGGATATAATAAGGCTGTTCAAGGCGATCTATGGCAAACAGAAGTACCATAACAGCTTAATTCGACTCAGTTTGATGTACATAAATGATGTGTGATGGTATGTTATTAAATAATTAACATTCTATATGATGAAGCACATTATGAACTTTAGTTTAGAGCAACTTTTAGCCTTTGTTTCGGTTTATGAACAGCTTTCGTTTAGTAAAGCTGCGGTTAAACTTAATAAGCATCGTACGACAATAGGGCAAGTGATCACGAATTTAGAAGATCAGCTTGCAGTAAAGCTATTTGAGCGTATTGGTCGCTCAGTTGAGGCAACGGAAGATGGTCATTTACTTTATCACTATGCCAAACAAGCTTTAGAACAAGCTCGTGTGTTTGATAAGGTAGCATTGAGTTTATCTTATGGCGGTATGGAAAATGTCACCATTGCTTATTCGAGTATTTTACCACACAGGATTTTATCTGATATCCGTTCCCAGTTAGCCAAGGACTTTCCAACAATGAGAGTTAACTTTTTGGTACGTACTAAATCGGAGATCAAAAAAGGTCTTCAAAGTGGTGAAATTCACTTTGGCTTGGTTAATATTCATGAAAGTTCAGCGATACATAGTTTTGATGCCTCGCTACTTGGGCATATTGAGTTTGTTCCTTTTGTGCAAAAGGGTAGTGAGCTGTCAAAACTATCTTCTAGCCAAGCGCTAAGAGGTTTACGTAATAGCCGACAGTTTGTACTTCGTTCGTTAGTTGACGAAGGAATAAAAGATAAAATTTTAGTCTCTGCGGAACATGAAGAAATCGATCAACTTGCTTTAATTATCCGTATGGTGCAAGAGGGACTTGGGTGGGCTATGTTGCCGAAAATACTATCTGAGTCAGAGTATAATATTGAGAATATTCAGGTCATTAAAGGGGATGAACTAAAAGATGGCTTTAAATTTGCTATCGCTCTATGGTGTCCTCACTCAAAACAAATATCAGTGGTAAAACAATCGATACTAATTGCATTAAAAAATTATATCGAACGCTTTAAAAAGCTACAAGAATAATTCTTATATAGTGTCAATAAGGAGTACACAGAGTGCTCCTTTTTACTATCCTCCTTCCAAAGCTATTCTGCGCTCTTCTTGTATATCGAAACCTTTTGTTATATGAACAAATCAACTGGAATACTCTCTTCGGCAATAAAGCGGGTTTAAATTGCTTGTAGGGTTTCATCCATCGTATGTGAGTTCGATAATTTTTTTAAATCAACTAAACTTCATGCCAAGGTTATCGCTTAAAGAAGGTGTGAATGCTATTCAAATAGTGCAGAGCATAAAGCGTTCTTTATTACGATATTGTAAATCTACTTTCCTTCATGTAGGCAAAATATGCATAAGTATACACTATCTCATCTATCCTTATTGTTAACCTCAGTTTTGGCTTTGCCAGCAGCAGCCTCATTTTTTGATCCTATTGATAATCAGTTCGATTTAGGGGAGCACCTTGCTGAGAACGCCTATGGATTTCTGCCTATTCCTATATTAATAACCGAACCCGCTGTTGGCGTTGGTGGAGGTGTAGTCGGTTTATTTTTACATGAAAGTGAAGAAGAAAAGAATGCCCGTAAAGAGCTTGCAATGCATTCTTTGGATGGTGGAGCACAGTTAATGCCCGCGGCAATTACGTTAGTCGGTGCAGCAGGTACAGAAAATGGTACTTGGTTTGCGTTCGCAGGCCACAGGCATTCATGGTTGAAAGATTCAATTCGTTATACGGGTGGTCTTGGTGCAGGTGAAGCTAACTTAGATATTTATCAAGATATTAGTTTGATAGAAACCCCTCTAAAATTTCAAACAAACACTTCTGGGGCAGTCTTATTCCAACATTTACAATTTCGAATTGCTGATATGCCATTGATGCTCGGTGTTAAACAAATTTTAGCTCAATCATCTGTTGGCTCTGATAATAAATATATCGATAAAGTTTTGACTTTACTTCTTGGTGAGGATTCAATCACTTCAGGTTTAGGTATTACTGCAGATTATGACACTCGTAATAATCTATTTTTTCCAACTAACGGCTATGCTATTACTGCCGAGTATATGATTTATGATGAAAAAATAGGCAGCGATTGGAATTATCACAATTTAAATATTAATGGTGAGGGTTATATTCCATTAAATGATAAATGGACACTGGCCTTAGCTGGTAATTACCAATTATTTAATTCAGATCAGTTTATTCTACCACCAACAGTACAACCTTATGTGGATCTTCGAGGCGTTGCTTCATATCGTTATCAAGGTGATGAAATACAAACTATTCAATCACAAATTATGTATGCAATTGACAACCGCTGGACCGTATCTGCATTTTATGGAATAGGTCGTGCAATTGAAGATAAAAAATTCGCTCAAGATAATGATGAAAGTGTTGATGCTTATGGTGTTGGTTTTCGTTATCAGATAGCACGTCGTTATGGTATTCATATGGGTGTAGATGTAGCTTTTAGTGATGACGATAGTGCTTTTTATATCACTGTTGGTAGTGGTTTGTAACTGGCTATTCACTTTATATGTAATGTCTATAAATTCATATCGTTACTGATAATTTCATATTGGCAGTAAATGACCTGTCAAGCCTGTAAATTTGTTGGCTATACTTGATAAATGTATAATTTATTTTAATGTTTCTAAGGTTATAAAAATGAATAAAGATTTAGAAATCAACACAAATGAAGTCGTTGATACTTCAAAGCGTTCAACACTAACAAAATTAGCAGTAGGTGCTGCAGCGATTCCTTTTGCTTCTGTATTACATGCGGCTCCTGAGAAGCTTGTTGGTCAAAACATCAAGTTAATGCCAAATGAAAAAGGTCCATTTGACGTCGTTATTGAAAATGGTCGTGTTATCGATCCAGAAACAAAGCTAGATGCTGTTCGTAACGTAGGTATCAAAGGTAACCGTATTGCCGCTATTTCTGAGCAAAAGCTACAAGGTGCAAAAGTTATTGATGCCACTGGTTTAGTCATTGCACCTGGTTTCATTGATATGCACGCTCACGGTCAGCAACTACCAGCTGCTCGTGCACAAGCATTTGATGGTGTGACTACGGCATTAGAAATGGAATCTGGCTTGCTACCAATCAGCAAGTTCTACGATCTTACTGCAGCAGAAGGTCGTCCTATCAACTACGGCGCATCGGTTGCTTGGACTTACGCACGTATTATGGCGAAAGAGAGTACGATGCCACCCGCTGATGGCACGATCACTTGGTTCCAACAAGCCTTCGCTAAGAGTAATTGGCAAAACACAATTGCAACAAAAGATGAATTAAAAGAGCTACTTGGCTACGTAGAGCAGGGCCTTAAAGAAGGTGGCTTAGGTATTGGCATCAATGGTGGTTATGCACCAGGTTACGGTCACAAAGAGTACTATGAACTTGCTAAGCTAGCGAAAAGCTTCGAAGTACCAACTTACACGCACATCCGTTACCTAAACAGTGCTGAACCAAAATCAAGCTTTGAAGCTTATCAAGAGCTTATCAGCCTTTCTGCTACAACAGGTGCACACATGCACATCTGTCACTTGAACAGTACTTCTGTGCAAGATATCGATGATTGTGCGGATCTGATTCAATCGGCAATTGATAAAGACCTACCAATTACAACAGAAGCTTACCCATACGGTGCAGGTTCTTCAGTTGTTGGTGCAGAAGTATTCCGTGGTTCAGATTGGGTAGAGCGCTGGGGTGTGCCAAGTGCAAGCTACATGGAAATGAACGGTAAAGCGCTTAACCAAGAGAAAATTACTGAACTACAAGAAACTGCTCCAGGTTCTGTCGTTGTTATGCACTTCTTAAAACCAGATGAGAATAAAGAAGACCGTCGTAAGATGGATCGTTCTGTACTATTCCCTGGTGCTGCTATTGCTTCAGATGCAATGCCTTGGATGGACAAAACTGGTGCACTTATTGAAGGTTCAGTGTGGCCACTTCCTGCTGATGCATTTGCTCACCCACGTTCAATTGCAACGTTTACTCGCTTCATTCACAAATACGTTAATGAATACAAAGCAGTAAACTTAGTTGAAGCGATGGAACGTACAAGTTTAAACGCTTGTCGTATTCTTGAAGATGCCATCCCACAAATGCAAAACAAGGGCCGTGTGCAAGTAGGTAAAGATGCTGATTTAGCTATCTTTAAATTAGATGAAGTGAAAGACATTGCAACATTTGATAAACCAAATGCACTTTCTACTGGTATTAAGCACCTTATCGTAAATGGTAAGCCAGTGATTGAAAATGAAGAGCTACATTTAGATGTAATGGCTGGTCAAGCAATTCGTCGTGATGTAACAGCATAATCAATTAACAACGATAAAAGGCTAGGTATTTTCTAGCCTTTTTTGTGAGAAATTTTTGAATAAAAACACACTGATAAAGTAAGAGAGCATGCTATGAGTAATAAGCCAATTCCTGTCACTATTTTAGCTGGCTTTTTGGGCGCAGGAAAAACAACGCTATTAAATCATATTCTAACCAATGCAAATGGAATGCGCATGGCTGTGATCGTTAACGATTTTGGTTCAATTAATGTTGATGCTGAACTTGTTAAATCTGAAAGTGAAAATATGATCAGCTTAGAAAATGGCTGTATCTGTTGTAACCTTGCTGAAGGCCTTGTGGTTTCAGTAATGCGTTTATTAGCATTAGAAGAAAGACCTGATCATATTATTGTTGAAACATCAGGCATTGCTGAACCAAAAGAAGTCGCTCAAAATTTCGAAGACCCAGAATTACAAGTTCATGCGCCGCTAAATGCTATTGTTACAACGATTGATGCTGAAAATATCTTAGGTCTTGAAGGTCCAATGGCAGATCTTGCACTGCAACAAATTCACGTTGCTGATATTGTTTTGGTTAATAAAGTTGATTTAGTTGATAGTGATAAACTCAACGAAGTAAAACAGTGGTGCAGAACTCAGGCTCCTTTTGCCAAGTTAGTTGAAATTGAATACGCCAATGTTGATTTACCAATTCTGTTTGATGTGCCAGAAAGAGTGGCTCAGTTAGAAAAAACAGAAGCGCATGGTTGTCATCATCATGATTGTAATGATGAGCATTGTGATCATGACCATGTTAACCACAATTTTGAAACGTTCAGTTTTGAAACAGAGAAACCTTTATCACTACAAGCCTTATATCCGTTATTACAACAATTCTCTATTGATGCATATCGAATGAAAGGTATTTTAAATCTGATCGATCGCCCTGATCATCGTTGTATTTTCCAATGTACAGGTCAACGTGCCAATGTCACTGTTGGTGATGCGTGGCAAGAAGATGAGAATCGAGCGACTCGACTTGTCTTCATTGGGCCAAAAGGCGGTCTTGATCAAGTGGCGATGAAAGCCAAGCTAGATGCATTGGTTGCTTAATTACCGAAATATTCGTTGTTTTGGTCTCTCATTTATATAAATAAAAATAACAAGGTATTTTATGTCTGACTCTATGAAAAATGACATTGATGTTAGTAAACGTAGTTCAATGAAAAAATTAGCGCTAGGTGCTGCAGCATTACCACTTGCTTCTGTAGTATACGCTGAAGCTGATAAACTAGAATCAAAGCCTCTATTAATGCCAAATGAAAAAGGCCCATTTGATGTTGTTATCAACAATGGTCGTGTTGTTGACCCAGAAACTGGCCTAGATGCTGTCCGTAACGTTGGTTTGAAAGGCAAGCGTATTGCAGCAATCTCTACTGAAAAGTTAGAAGGTAAAAAGGTTATTGATGCGACTGGTTTAATTGTTGCACCTGGCTTTGTTGATATGCATGCTCATGGTCAACAACTCCCAGCAGCACGAGCGCAAGCGTTCGATGGTGTAACTACTGCATTAGAAATGGAATCAGGTCTATTACCAATTGGTAAGTTCTATGATGATACCGCTTCTGAAGGTCGCCCAATTAACTACGGTGCATCCGTTGCGTGGACTTTTGCTCGTGTTATGGCAAAAGAAAGCGATATGCCACCTGCAGACGGCACCATCACTTGGTTCCAAAAAGCGTTTACAAAAACAAATTGGCAGAAGGATATCGCAACAGACGCTGAACTAGATAGCATCCTTAAAGATGTTGAGCAAGGCCTGAAAGAAGGTGGTCTTGGTATTGGTGTTAATGCGGGTTACGCTCCTGGCTACGGTCACAAAGAGTACTACGAACTGGCTAAACTGGCTAAACGCTATGATCTACCAACTTACACGCACGTACGTTATGCAAATGGTAGTGAGCCAAACTCAAGTTTTGAAGCTTACCAAGAGTTGATCAGCTTAGCGGCGACAACGGGTGCACACATGCACATTTGTCACCTAAACAGTACTTCAGTTCGTGATATTGATGACTGTGCTGATTTAGTACAAGAAGCAATAGATAAAGGTTTACCGATTACGACTGAAGCTTACCCATACGGTGCAGGTTCAACAGCGGTAGGTGCGGCACTATTTAATGGTCCAGATTGGACTGAGCGTTTTGGTGTGCCAGATGCAAGCTACATGGAAGCAAACGGCAAGCCAATGACGCAGAATAAGATCGATGAACTGCGTGAAACTAACCCAGGTGAAATCGTTGTTATTCACTTCCTAAAGCCAGATGATTACCAAGAAGATTTACGCATGATGAAGCGTTCAGTACTATTCCCAGGTGCTGCGATTGCTTCAGATGCTATGCCGTGGATGGATGCAAAAGGTGCTTTAATTGAAGGTGATGTATGGCCATTACCTGCTGATGCATTTGCTCACCCACGTTCAATTGGTTGTTTCGCTCGCTTTATCAACAAGTACGTTCTTGATTACAAGAGTATCTCTTTAGTTGAGGCAATGGAGCGTACCAGTCTAAATGCATGTCGTATTATCGAAGACGCAGTACCACAAATGCGTAATAAAGGTCGTATTCAAGTAGGTAAAGATGCTGATATTGCAATCTTCAACCTTAATGAATTCAAAGATATGGCAACATTTACTGCACCAAACCTGCTTTCTGTAGGTATGCAGCATGTATTAGTTAACGGTCAGACTATCATTGAAGATGGTGAGTTGGACTTAGCAGCAATGCCAGGTCAACCAATCCGTAACCTACAAAAATAATTTAAGTCATATTTAATACTTATAAAGCACACTGAATTGGTTTTCAGTGTGCTTTTTTTGTAGCGTCAAATTGAATTTATTTACGCAGATTATGATCAGCAGACAAGCTTGTTGCGTGGGCATTATTTGTTGCAAAAAATTGTGCACTAAATAATGAGTAAACAAGAATTTGACCAGCAAAAATTGCACAAAACATCAATAATGCCGATAGACCAATATTGGGTATAGGTAGAATAGCAGTAGCAAAAAAGGATTCACTCGCCCCTACCACAATACGACTGCCTGGCACTAAAATAATAATACCTTGAATGATGTAGATTAGAGGCGGAACTTGACGCAGTTTTCCGGCTAACAATCCATATACAGTAATGAGAATAGTACTAATCCACGTACCAACAACCCAGTCACTTGTAAACCAATGTGGTCCCCACATACCGATAGCAGCGACAGGTAACCCAATTAGAATATCGGTTAAACTTGCATTAAAAATCAAACCTATAGCGACTGAAATTCCGATAAGCGCCAAAATATGTAACGCAAGCGGTATTTGATTAATAAAAGGTTCTGCAATATTTTCGCCCGCCAAACTCGATAGGCTTAACCCTAAAACAATGCCAATGAATATCTTCATGACAATAAGGCTACTTTGAGCCAATAACTCGATCCCAGAGCGAAAGTCATTTAAGGCGAAACTGGCAAGGGCATTGGTTACGGTTAACCCTGGAATGAACAAAACAATTGATGATATACACAATGCCAATATCGGTATGTGAGGGATATATAATGCTAATAAGCCAACGAAAAAGCTGGAAATAAACGCAACAAAGAATTCGGTTAAAATGGCACGCTTACCAGTAAATAGAACTTGTGTCAGCCACGCAATAAAGCCAAGTATAATGGAAACCCCAACGGCAAAATAAGTACTCCCAACCAACATTAAGTAGCAGGGTGGTAATAATACATTGGCTAAACACATCACTCCATTTGAATAGCCTTGCAAGTTAGGTGAGTCACTTTTTTCCGAGCCATTTTTGATGGTATGAACGAGTGTGCGTAAGTTAACCGAGGGCGGTGTTTTGGTTTGCATGACTACCTTTTGAGTGGGCTGCTCAAAAATAGTGACAATTTTTGTTGGTGTTACATCGATAGAGATCTCAATGTTTTTTTGTTTGGCATACTCTTTTGTATATTTGGCAACAGAATATGGTGCACATCCCGATTTATGTAATCTGTCTGAATATAGCAGGATATCATCATAAGCAGGTTGGATAGTGGTTTCTTGGTTCATAGTTATCCTTTGAAAAGAGATGATGGCATAGGCACCAACTAATGATACATATAAATCACAAGTAATAAAATTTTTATATACAATAACCAACCAGATAGATATTCATGATGAATTGTTTGGTGGTATTTTTATAGATAAAATCTATGTATAGGTTAGTGCTGTAAATTATAGCCATGAATGCATCACTATGTTACAACTACAGTGCTAATCTCAGATCATTATATTCAAGGATGAACCGATGAAAAAAATAATATTGATATTTACCGCGTTACTCCTTAACGGTTGCTTAGGGATGCCAACTACGGTTACGCCAGTGAGTGATTTTGAATTAAATCGATACTTAGGCTCATGGTATGAAATCGCCCGTTTAGATCATTCTTTTGAAAGAGGACTTAGTCAGGTCTCTGCTCAGTATCAACTGAAAGAAGATGGTGGCGTTCAAGTGATAAATCGAGGTTTTTCAGCAGAAAGTAATGAATGGCAGGAAGCTGAAGGGAAAGCTTACTTTGTTGATGCACAGAATCAAGGCTATCTTAAAGTATCATTCTTTGGTCCGTTCTATGGCTCATATATTGTCTTTGAATTAGATAAACAAGATTACCAATACGCATTTGTATCAGGACCTAATCTTGATTATTTATGGTTACTAGCGCGAACACCGGTTGTTGAACAAGAAGTGATCGATAAGTTTATGGCGATGTCTCGAGAGCGTGGTTTTGATGTCGAAAATATAATATTGGTCGAACAGTCAGAGTAGTACAATAATATTTCTAAACGTTACGCTTAACAGGGTTAGCATTAATTATATTTGCTAACCCTGTGTTATCTCCTCGGACTCTCGGTGGGATTTTATAGGCAAGGTTCAGCAGTAGGTGAAAAATAGTACTTTTCAAAATCTTGCGCCTTGAGAGCAGGGCTGTAAATAAATCCTTGGATTAAATCACAGCCAATATCTTTAACTAAATTAAGCTCTTCTTTTGTCTCAACACCCTCGGCAACGGTTTCATAAGAAAATGAATGGCACAGCATTACAATGGCGTTGACAATATCTCTACTCGATTTCTGGTTGTGTATATCCGCAATAAAAGAACGATCAATCTTTACGATATCAAGGGGTAGTTGCTGTAATAATGATAAAGAAGAGTAACCTGTACCAAAGTCATCTAAAGCTATCTTGATACCAACACTAGCCAATTCGTTAAGCATTATTCGACTATTTTCAAGATTGGCAATCGCTGCTGATTCAGTGATTTCAACGATAATATTGTTAGGATCACCGCCTTCAGAACGGATAATATTGATAAATTCATGCGCAAAATTCGATCGCATAAGTTGACCAGGGCTAATATTAATTGATAGTTTTAAAGGTGGTTGGTGAGGATGCTTTTTGTGCCACTCGACTTGCTGCCTGACTGATTTACGTGCAATTTGTGCCCCTAGTTTACAAATAAGGCTACTTTCCTCGGCAACCGGGATAAATTGTGCAGGGCTAACATGACCAAGTACCGGTGAGTGCCAGCGCGCTAAACTTTCAAACCCATAAATTTCGTTAGTGTGGGGATTAAATTTAGGCTGAAAATGCACTTCAAGCTCGTCCTTATCTAAGGCTTGCTTTAGTTGTTGTTCGAGTGTCATCTGAAATTTAACATCAGCATCCATGGTTGGATTATAAAGCATGACGTGTGTATTACGTGTTTGTTTTGCTTTATACATGGCAATATCTGCTTTTTTCAACAACCCATCAGATGTTTGAGCATCCTTTGGATAGAATGCAATACCAATACTGCCATGAGTTGATAATTCAATATTCTGATGGATAAACGGTTTCTCGATAGATTGTAATATACGCTGACCTAAAATAAGAGCATCTTCTTCGTTATCAATATTACAAAAGCAGACGAATTCATCACCGCCAAATCGAGAAATGAAATCGTCATCACGCACGGCTTCTTTTATTGATGATGCAACATGCTGTAGTAGAGCATCACCGACGTCATGACCAAAAGTATCATTCACAAACTTAAATCGATCGAGATCCATAAGCATAACGACCTGAGATGTTTCTGAATTATTATTAATATGATGGCTCATTGTGTCAGTCATCATTTGTCTATTTGGAATGCCAGTTAACGTATCATAATATGCCATGGCTTCAATTTTTTCTGCGGAACGCTTTTGTTCGGTAATATCAGTCATTGAACCAATAAAACGCACCGGTTGCCCTTTGTTATTACGAACAGCTTCACCACTTGCATCGACCCATAAATAGGTATTATCTGAAGCTTGAATACGATAATGCAGCTTAAAAGGAATATCGTGCTCGAAGTGCAATTGAAGTTTGCGTTCAACGATAGATAAGTCATCAGGGTGGATGCGTTCACAAAATCCCATATGCTGATTTTGCTGTTGTGCAATGACGCTTTTAAATCCGATCATCTCTAATAAACGTGGATTCCAATGAACGTTATTAGTTTGCAGATCCCAATCCCAAATACCATCATTTGAAGTTTTAGCAACAACACCAAGTTGATGAGCAAGTTCTTGAGATTTTTTCTCCCTACTTTTCACTGATTCTATCAAAGAGTCACGCTCAATAAATAAAGACAGCATATCTAAATAGTTATTAAACATACTATAACCAGATAATGAATAGTCTTTATCAAGGTCGTCTACAACCGCCATGATTGTCCAATGAATTTTATTATCAGTTGAAATTGGGACGAGGGTAATAATGTAATGATCAGGCAGAGAGTAATTAAAAAGCTGTTCAGGTGGGTAGCGTTTTACATGGCAGTTGACGAAATTGTTTTCGTTCAATTGGCGATCAATTTCACCTCGAACACAAAAATCTCTGATTGATAATATCGAGGAGTGCTGAGAATTCCACTCTGCCGAACAAGCCCAATAATGTGATGATCCAAAAATACTAGGTAAGTTTTGAATTGATTTAAAACCATTTTGAGCTAAATCTAAAAAAGATTCGTTAATTTTTTCTGTTGTATTTAGCGACTCTTTATCAACGAGCTGCCTTAGAATAGAAACTTCGGTTTTGTGCTGCATAGAAACTGGGCTACCACAAGACTGACGAATTTTTAGTTGCTGAGGAACTAACGTTGTTTCTTTTAATACATTTCCACCGTTAATTTGGTCTAAGATTTGGGTTACAGCTTTTTCAGTAACAAGCTCTAAATTTTGGTCTACTGAGGTGAGAGAAGGTTTTAATCGACTGCCTAGATAGGTATTATCGATGCTGGCAATTGCAACATCTTTAGGTATTTGAGTGCCTAAAGATTGAAGTTGTTCAATGAGACCAACAGCGTTGTAATCTGTCGCGCAGACAATCGCTTCACAGTCGGATCTTTTTTCATGGAACATTCGTGCGGCTTGACGTCCCCCAGGAAGCGTTGATTCGGTGACATTAAAAAGCCAATCAGGTGAAAAAGTAATATTGTGTTCTTTTAATTTTTCTACATAGCTTTTAAAGCGAATACGAATATCATTAACACCAAGGTTACCACAAAAGCCAATTTTAGTGAGCCCTTGTTCTATAAAAAGTTGAACTGCTTTGGTTACACCGTCACATTGGTCGCTTTCTACTTGCTCAACAGCAAGAGGGTAGTAGCTCCCCCCCATGGAAACAACAGCAATGTTTTTTTCAATCGCTTGTTCGACCAACTGAAACGAAGCTGAGTGCAAAACAGTGATTAAGCCATCAAGTTTCTCTAAGGCTAAAGGTAGGTTAAAGTTTGTTGAAGCACCCGTCCGAATGAGCACTAAATTAAAGTGATGCTGCTGAGCTAGCCGGCGTAGACATGCAGTTATTTCTCCCATATAAAAGCCACTTAGCTGGGGAAGAACTACACCTATCGTAAGGTTATTTGATGACGTTATGTTTGAGTGCATTTTATTTTCTATCTTATAAGTATATAGATTACATCCGCACTGCACGAAAAATAGATGTAATCACCCCTAGCATATAAACCATGCCATTTTTCGAACAGGGGAGGACGACCTTAATTTAACGTATTGTCTTTCTGTGCAATTGTTATAGTTTTCTGCATCAGAATAAATAGACTAAACACCATTGCTAATAAATGGAAACAATATTGCGTTTTTGAAGCGCAAAAAAAGTAGAATTGTAAGCGATATAACATTTTGAGCGAGAAGGTATGCTGCTATATCACAATAACGAAAGATAAACCCCTAACTTTTTATACGTAAATAACACCATGATTAAACGAGAATAATTTAACTGTTTACATATCTTACAATTAAGACAGTTTTTCCGTCGCTAGTTTGATTTCGATCACTATGAAAGTTGTCAATTATCTCCCTGTTGCATAATAATAACAGGGCTCTAATTAGAACAGAGTACAGGGTAGTTTAAGTTAGGTACTTTGTCACCAATAGCAAGAATATGAGGGAAGGGATATGAATACGATGAAGAAACAGCAAGGGCATGCCGCCATTTTATTTGTCATGTTAGTCCCTCTTTTTTTTGGTGTTTTTATCTTAGCCAGTGATGGTGCGCGAGCATTGCAGACAAAAGCTCGAATTAATGATGCGGTAGAGGTAGCAACTTTAGCCGTTACCGCAAGAAATGCAGATAATACGGTTGCCGAAGATGGGGCACCTGATGGTGGCAGTGAAGCCAATAGAAAACTGGTTGTTGAATACCTCGAGCAGTATTTACCGGATATTGATTCGGTTGATATGGATAAGCTAAAAATAGTAAAGAATACGTGTGTTGACCTTAATGAATGTGATGATGAAAAAGGGCGCTTTTATCAATATCAAATCACAGCCAATACCGTTCATAAGTCATGGTTTCCAGGTGGAGATGCGATACCAGGCTTGGGTGAGACTTTTAATGTGGCTAGTAGTTCAACGGTAAGAAAATTTCAGAGTGAAGCTGTTGATGTCATGCTAGTGGCAGACTTTTCAGGGTCTATGCTATGGGATATATCAGGTGATACAAATCCAAGTAATGATGCTGATAGAAAATATAAGCAACTTGTTAAGGTGATACAAGAAGTTTCAGATGAGTTAGAGAGATTTAATGACCTCAACACCAGCCAAACTAATCAAATGGGCGTGTCAGTGTTTAATTTTTATACGACCGAGGCAGGCGGTAGCGCTATTATTGATAAGGTTAGTAAAACTTGCTATGAAGATCAGTTTCTATATAGCAGTTCAAACGAAGTAGACTTAAAAAAGACGGCTTCCATTGACAATATATTTAATAAAAGAACATCGTGTAAAAATGTAGCAAATTCGGGTGGTAGTTTTAAAAATATCCCTTTAACGGACGAGTTTAGCACTTTTAATGAATCCTTAGGGAAATTTTCTCCAGGAGGGGGAACCTCATCGGTACAAGGTATTATCCGCGGCGCTCAGATGTTAGAGGAAGGCATCAATAATCGCCGTTTAATGATTGTTCTCTCTGATGGTTTAGATTCACACAGTCAACATCCATTGAAAAGTGGTGGTTATGGTAATTATGCTGGAAGTGGTACAGGTTCTTATCTCAAAGTAAGCTATGACTTAATTAATGATCATGGTTTATGTGAAAATGTAAAAGAAGGTCTAACCGATGCTGAAGGCACTAAAAAGCAGGTTAAATTAGTTGGTATAGGTTTTGGTTATGATTTATCAAGTAAACCAAGTGGTGCCGATGCAGATATTACAGGGTTAGAAGACTGTGTTGGAGAAGCTAACCTATATGAGGCTGCGAACCTTGATGAAGTTCTCGATATTATCTTAGAGTTAATTTCGGAAGAAATCGGTCACTTTAGATAAGGTATATTCCTCTTTTATTGTCACTATGAAGTACAACTATAAATAGCCCATTACAGTCAGAGTCATACAATAATATGTGGAAAACGTTGCTCTTAACAGGGCTAGCATTAATTGCTTTTGCAGGTAACTCGGTATTATCACGTCTTGCTCTCGGTGAAGGGACGATTGATGCGATAAGTTTTGCTTCGATCCGCTTGCTCTCTGGCGCGTTGTTTTTGTCTTTGCTCGTTTTACTGAAAACCAAAAAACCGATCGAATTAAAAAGAGGCAATTGGGCATCGAGTCTCTCTCTCTTTTTGTATGCAATGAGTTTTTCTTATGCCTATTTAACCCTTGATACCGGCGTTGGTGCACTTATCCTTTTTGGTTGTGTACAGGCGACCCTCATTGTTTATGGTACCATTAAGGGGGAACGTTTAAGAGCATTAGAATGGTTTGGCTTATTGCTAGCCTTTATTGGTGTGACTATTTTATTAAAACCAAGCTCATCGGCTCCGTCTCTAAGTGGCGTCATACTAATGAGTATCTCAGGTATCGCTTGGGGACTTTATACGATAGTTGGCAGAGGTTCGAAAACGCCACTGATTGATACGACTTATAATTTCATTCGAACAGCACCTTTTGTTGTGGTTATTATGGCGTTATTTTTCAATCAAATTGAGCTATCAAATAAAGGCATAATATTAGCGCTACTTTCGGGGGCGATTATGTCAGGGGTAGGGTATGCAATTTGGTATTCCGCCTTAGCTAAATTAACGACAATTCAAGCGGGTGTTGTGCAGTTATTAGTCCCATTAATTGCAGCTTGCGGTGGGATTGTCTTTTCGAATGAACAGCTATCTGCAACCTTTATCATCGCATCATTTTTAGTCTTAGGTGGGGTTTTGTTAGTGTTGGTTGGTAAGCTGTCCCCTAAATAAAGAGAAGCGCTTAATGGGTTTTGAAACTAGATAGACACAAAAAGCCAGCTATATAAATAGCCGGCTTAATATTAAACTCAATGTTTATAGGTTCAAGGTCACTAGTCTTGCTTTACAGCACAGTCAAAGTTACCAGAGTAGTCAAAATCAAAACTAAAGATAGTAAAACCAGGTGTACTATTTTTATCACCTAACTTTCCATCTGTTGAAAGGCCTGTGATTTCAGTGGCACAACGGGAAGCTTCATCTGTTGTTGCCGATGCAAAATCAACGCTCTCTATTCCTTCCGCCACTAAAGTGAAGTTCTTTGCGTTAACAAACTCAAGCTTAGTGTCACCATCTTGTGCTTCTAAAAGATCATTTAAGTAGTACTGAACCAGTTCACGGTTATTGAATGCTGCTTCTTCTTTTACGATTTCAGCATTATCAATACCAGGCATTTTGTCATTAGACGCGCGGTAGTTGTTTGTTATCACATAAACAACTTGCTCATCATCAATTTCCACACCATCAAACATTAGACTCTCAACTTGAGTGCTGTCTGTTGCTGTGTATTCCATCTCGTTGATATTAGTGAAAGCCGACTCTGCTGTTACGTCGATAACGTATTGTAAGCGACTTTCATCATTAGAATTGAAGCCACCAAAGAAAACATCAAAGTTATAACCAGGGTAAGATTCGACTAAGAAAGTCTCACCTGAAGCAACTGGCAGTTGGTTATAAGTGTTTGAGTTAACCCAATCGATCCAGTTTTTAAGATCCGCACCGGTCAACTTAAGTACCGCTGGCGTATTGTTATCAAACACGTAAAGGTCAGCAATACTTGCGTTAGTCAGTTGACCTTCCTGAATATTAGTAAAATCAGTTGGGCCGTTACGACCACTCTTAAATGGCGCTGAAACCGATAAGAAAATTGCGTCATCAGCATTTTCAAATTCGCCATCTTCTTTCCATTTGTTTAGCTGGTGGTACTGAGCTTCATTAACAATCTGAATTGAAAGATCAGGGACTAACTGAGGGAAGAAGCTGTTCACATTTGAATCGATCTGCGCAATAACTTCAGACATGTATTCAATGGTGCCAATGTGCTCTTCTTCTACAGCGGCTTCGATATTTTTATCTGATTGATCTTCAACAAGTGAACGCAGCTCAGTGGTACTTGATGCGATTGCCCACGTTTGACCTTTATCAGAAGAAGTCAGTTTTAGGTCGATAACACCTAATTTAGCGCCCCACATACCAGGCATGATTGCTGGTTTGCCATTAATTTTACCTGCTTCAGGATCAACGCCAGCAATGTGGTCATATTCACCAGTTGAATTCGGAAACTCACGGTGGTCGTGACCAAACATCAGAGCATCAATACCATCAACATAGGCAAGTTGTAACGTTGCATTTTCAGCAAATTCGTTGCTTGAATCCGTTAGACCTGAATGTGGAATAGCGACGATAATATCCGCGCCTTCTGCTTTCATTTTTGGTACAAAGTATTCTGCTGTCTTTTTGATATCTGAAACGAGCACGTTACATTTTAGGTGCGTTGCATCCCAGCCCATGATATCAGGCGGAGTAAAGCCAATCACACCAACATTTACTGTGTAACGACCGCCATTTTCGGCAATAAAATCACGGGTTAGAATTTCGTATGGTGCGTACATGCTTTCTGCATTGGCATAAAATGCGTCATCAACACGGACTTCACATTCATCAGTAGCTCGAGAAACTTTTGTTAGAGACTCATCGTACTCCCATACATTGGCACTTACATAAGGAAAGTTTGAACCTTTTAATGTCTCATCTAGGTAGTCAAGACCGTAGTTGAATTCATGGTTGCCTAAGTTAGCAGCGTCATATTCAAGCTCATTCATCGCCTTATAAACAGGGTGTGTATTGCCTCTGACATGATCAACCCCTAGGTTAGCCATGTAATCACCCATAGGGCTGCCTTGGATTAAGTCACCGTTATCAAACAGCATGTGGTTATCAACCTCATCACGAGTATTGTTAATCACAATTGCAGTACGAGCTAGTCCCCAGTCTTGCATTTTTTCATTATTATCCGCAGCACTTAAGAAATAGTTATAAGGCATGATATTGGTATGAATATCGGTTGTTTCCATTAGGCGCAAATCCATTTTGATACTGGTATCAACAGGATTATTGTCATCGTCATTGCATCCAACTAATGCAATAGCAATGCTAGAAACTAGCAGTAACTTTGTTCCATTAAATCTCATGTACAGCTCCAAGGCTTTTTTAAATGATAGGTACGGCATCAGTATGCATCACCGTGACAAATGAACTTGTGCATGATTTATTGCTGTTGGTGATGTCTGATTTGTTTCGGGCGCATTCTAAATACAAAGTAAGGAAAGGTTCCGAATCTCTAGAAAAAAATGGGAGCGGGATCACATAAAAATGCAAACGTTTGCATTTGCCTTTAATGTTAACGTGAACTCTGTGTCGTTTTTAAGCGATATTCTAGCGTTAAAAACCTGATTGTTAGGATACAATGCTGTTACCGCTCTGTACGTGTGGTTATTCTGACGTTATTTTTCAATCAAATTGAGCTATCAAATAAAGGCATAATATTAGCGCTACTTTCAGGGGCGATTATGTCAGGGGTAGGGTTTTGTTAGTGTTGGTTGGTAAGCTGTTCCCTAAAAGCAATCGAAATGAGGCAATGTAAGGTTACAGTATTGATCGTTTTTTTATTTTATAACAAAGGTACTATCTTTAAAGCGCGAGATTAATTTCATCGTTTATTCTATTAATAAAAAAAGGCTAGCACTCTATGAATAAGTTCGTTATGGGCATTTTAATTGCATTCTTCAGTCTGCGCTTATTTGCATCCGTGGGGCCGCATATAGAGCAACTTGAACATGATAGCTTTACGTTGATTCGCTCTGCTATTCTTATCGGTGGTCTTTTATATGCTTCAAATTTAGTCTTTAATCGCTTCAAAGCTAAGCAAGATAAAAACGATAAATAATGATGAAGTGAGTGACCAAATATATTAGTAACTCACTTCAACGTTTTATTTGATATTATGTTTTAAATTCGATAATACCGCACTCAATGAGTCAGATACTTGATGACCTAATGCTAAGACCTCTTCACATGGAGAGACTAAGTCAGGTATTTGAAAAGTAATCATGTTTGCACCGACCGCTGATCTTACCCCATTATTTGAATCTTCAAATGCTAGGCAATGCTCGGGACTAATACCTAATCGCTCAGCGGCTAATAGGTATATTTCTGGGTGAGGCTTACCCTGTTGTACTTCACATCCCGTAGAGATTGAATCAAAGTAATGTGCTAACCCAGCCAGTTCCAGCTTAATTTCAGCGACTTCACGTTGTGTTGAGGTCGCAACGGCTGTCGGGATATTATTCGCCTTTAGCCACTCTAACAATTCAATAACCCCTTCTTTTACAGGGATAGCTTGATGTTTGACAACAGCATTATAACGAGTACGCCACTCTTCATTTAAAGCAGGATAATCCAGTGATTCACCGTAGCCATCGATAATTATCTTTTCTATTGTTTTCGCATTACAGCCGATGATAGAGAGATAAACATCTTGTAAAAATTCAACATTGAGTGCTTCACACGCTTGTTTAAATATACGCATACAGACGCGTTCTGTATCGAGAAGTAGGCCATCCATGTCAAAAATAGCAGCTTGGTAGTTCATGTAAAATACTCAAAAAAAGTCAGGCCAATATTGTCCCATTAAATGCTTTGAACAGCAATAATAGCTATTCACTACTCTTTAAAGCCAAGTCTAAAGCTTCAACTCTTGCTTCTGGAGAGTGAGTGTAACCACCAATAAGGTTATATAGATTAGGCACGATAAATAGGGTGACAAATGTTGTAAGTAGCATACCACTAAAAATAACAATGCCTACAGCGAAACGAGTTTCCGCACCAGCCCCAGATGCAACTAACATTGGAATCGCACCTAATAATGTTGTCATTGCCGTCATTAAAATAGGACGTAATCGTTGTTCGCTAGCATTTAGGATAGCATCATAAGCTGATAAACCTTGGTCACGGAGTTGGTTAGCAAATTCGACAATCAAAATGCCATTTTTGGTAGCCATCCCTATGAGCACTAATAAACCCAGTTGGCTATAAATGTTGAAGGTTTCCCCTGTGACGATCAAACCAATAAGACCACCAAGTAAACCAAGAGGAACGGTTAGCATAACTATTACAGGGCTGATAAAACTTTCAAATTGAGCTGCTAATACTAGATAACATATAAAAATCGCAAGTAAAAATAGCAGTCCAACTTCTTTTTGATTGTCATAATAATCTTTTGATTCACCAGCATAGTCGTAACTGTACCCAACGGGTAATATACTATTCGCTTGATGGTTAAGATAGTTAAGAGCTTCACCTAAAGCAACGCCTTCGGCTAAATTGGCTTTTAAGTTAATAGATTTTTTTCGTTGATAATGGAACAGACCACGAGCAGAGGCAACTTCATCAATAGTAATTACATTATTTAAGCCGATTAACTCGCCCTGAGCTGAATGCAAGTAAACTTTACTTAAATCCTGATAAGAGTTGAAATGGTCTTCGTGTGCTTTTAAATAGACATCATACTCATCACCGTTAATTTCAAAGCGAGTTTGAGATCTTCCTCCTAATAATACCTCAAGTGTTGATGCTATCTGATCAACACTGATTTCTAGCAGTTTAGCCGCTTCTCGGTTTACATTGATTAATAACTCTGGAGTTGTAGGGTTATAATCAAGTTTAGTATTGAGCATTAGTCCACTTTGTTCTGCCTGTATCTCTAATTTTTGCGCATAAGCATAGAGTGACTGATAATCTTCACCCTGTAAGACAAATTGTACTGCTTCACCAGAGCCACCACCGAAACCTGGCTGGTAAGGGTGAACACCCACATCGGTAACGTCATGAGTCAAGTCTCTGATTATATTAACAACTTCAGAGGCGCTTTCGTTACGCTCAGACCAGTGTTTCAAGCGAATAATAAAGAAGCCTTGGTGATCAGCCCATGAGCCAAAGGCAGGAGCGGAGTAATTGAGGGAGTCAATCGGACCATCATCAGCAGCGAGTGGCATCAAGCGATCATTGATTTGCTCCATGCTTTCAACCATACGTTGATAGCTGGTGGCTTCTGTACCACCAACATATATATTTACATTACCGCGATCTTCAATGGGTACTAATGCCTTTTGTTGTGCTTGAAAGGCAAAGTATAATCCTACAAAACATAAGGTTAATATAAAGAGAGCGATGTATTTGAATGAGAGAGTACGGATTAACATCGTCCGGTAAAACCTTTGCAGTTTTGTTATTTGAGCTGCAAAAATAGTGCAAACTTTGTTTGGATTCTGTAAGGGCTGGCTAAATAACTTTTCAGCTAATACTGGTCCAATGGTTAAGGCGGCAATGGAAGAGGAAATTACAGCTGCTGATAATAGGACAGCAAACTCAGTAAAAAGGTCTCCAATTTTGCCTTCAAGAAAGATAAGGGGTAGAAAGGTCATGACTAAAACGAGTGTAGTTGCGATCACTGCAAAGTTTAGCTCTTTAGCACCATGAAAGGCCGCCATGATAGGTGATGCACCGTTGGCCCTATGGCGCATGATATTTTCAACGATAACAATGGCATCATCAACTACAAGACCGATAGCTAAGATCAATGCCATTAACGTAACAAGGTTGACACTATATCCACACAGATATGCGACAGAAAAAGCAGCAATCAATGATATTGGTACCGTAATGGCAGGAATAATGGTGGTATTTAAACGCGCTAAAAATAGATACAGTATAGAAATAACTAAAAAGGCTGTGATAGCAAGCGTAATATAAATTTCTTTAATTGCTTCACGAATAAAAATCGTACTGTCGTAGTCCACTTGTACTTCAACGCCTTTCGGTAAAAAGTGCCTAAGCCGTACGAGTTCATCATGCACTGTATCTGAAACTTCAAGTGGATTTGCCTTTGAGATAGCAATAATGCCTAGTCCCATACTATCAATATTGTTCGCTTTAAAGGTTGTGCTCTCTTTTTTAGAACCAATATAAATAGTCGCAATATCTTGAAGCTCTATAGGCAAGCCGTCAATCGACTTAATTTGTAAGCGGTTAAAATCTTCTACTTTTTGATAAAGACGATCGAGGCGTACCACAATATTTAATGATTGATTTTTGACATATCCTGCTGGTAATTGAAGGTTTTCACGGTTCAAGGCTTGAGAAATATCATTGGTGGTTAAATTACGGGCAGCAAGTGCTTGTGGGTCGATCTCAATATAGAGCACTCGTTCATCTACACCTGATGTATTAATGGTGCTTACCCCAGGTAGAAGGCTAAATTGATCGATTAAAATACGGTCGACATAATCACTGAGTTCTAATCTACTATGTTTAGTGCTGGTGATATTGAGCCACATGAAAGGAGCTCCTTCACTATCATTTTTCTTAACAATAGATTCATCCACATCATCCGGCAATCGAGAGCGGGCACGACTTACTGCATCTCGAACATCACTAACAGCTTCACTCATATCATGACCTGGCTTAAAGGTAATATTAATACCAGACCAGCCATCCCATGATGATGACCATATGGTATCAATGCCATCAATGCCACTTAATTGATCTTCAATCGGTTTAGTGATTTGTGACTCTACAATTGAAGATGCACTGCCTCGGTAAGGTGTACCAATGGAAACCACGCTGCTCTCTATATCTGGCATTTCACGAACGGGCAGCATGCTAAAGCCAATAATCCCAAAAAGCATCAATAAAATATTAAGAACTACCGCTGAGGCTGGACGATACATAGCTAAATCAGACAGCTTCATAATTAAATCTCGACAACGGTGGACGTGTTAATGACTTCGACTAACATATGATCACGTAATTTTACTGTTCCTTTATAGACAACAATATCATCAACTTGTAAACCATTATTAACTTGAACCCAGTCACCATTCCTTAGACCGAGCTCTACAGCTATTTTTTCAACTCGCTGATCATTATTGAGTTTGAAGACATAACGCTTGCTTCCTTTATAAACAACCGATTGCAATGGAATAGTAGTGGCAGGATCTTTATATAAAGATAATTCACCACTAACCATTGAGCCTGGCGTTAAATTGAGTTTGTGATTATCAATGGTAAATTGAGCTTGAATATTAAGAGTGTTGCTATTTATTCGGCTATCAAGAGTGGTTAGCGTAGTTGGAATAGGAGTGCTAAATTCTGAACTCGTGACCATTGCTATTTCACCAACTTTTAATTGACGTAAATACTGGGCTGAAATAGGAATGTTGATACGTAACTTGGAGGCATCATCTAAGGAGGTTAATAAAGTACTGGTATCAACCAGTTGACCAGGGCTGATATCAATCAGTCCAAGCTTTCCGGAGAAGGGAGCTCGTATATAGCTATTATCTAATGCAACTTGCGCGATTTTTAATTCAGCACGTTGTATCTCAATTTCGGCTTGTGCGAGATCGACATCTGACTGTTTAACAGCCCCTTTAGGTAATAGTTGTAGTAAATTGTGATATTGCCTTTTTTGCTCTGCTAAACGTGATTGTTCTCTTTTTAATACTGCTTTCTGATGGCGATTATCCAGAGAAAAAAGCAAGGTACCTGCTTGGATATATTCACCCGATGAGACATAGATATGATCTATTTTTCCAGCGACTTCTGATCTTATATCAATAGAATTAAGCGAGAATGTTGTACCGAGGAGTTGGATTTTATTATTGAGGCTTTGTTGTGAAGCCTTAACAACTTCTACAGTTACAGCTTTTTCTTCTGAACCTAAAGTAGCAACGGGTTTTTGATATAATACATAGCAAATAATGAGGGTAGCGATCAAAAGTAAAGTAGTGATACATTTCATGATAATAGGCATATAAATGTGTAAAAGATATTAAGAATGTCATTATAAAGGTAAATAAATTAGAATGATTTGATAGAGAGATTGTTTTGAATATCTAAACTAAATGTTGTGTAAGAATTTATTTCTAGAACATTATTCTAATAAGTGTCTATATGCACTATTTATTTAATTGGTAGATCATGCGTTATAATGCACGCTATTATATCTTATTATCTAGAACTTCCTGTTGCTTAAGTTAGACAGAGAAGATCAATTGTTCGGTACTGTTTGTTTTTGTGGTTTTTTGTGTTGTATTTTTGTAACTTCTTGAGTGGGAAAGGTGACCTGGATCACATTGCTGATTTAGAATAAAAAATTCATTTCTGTGAATTGAAATTCGCCTGATAACCTATTTTCGCTTTGTAATGTTGTCAAAGTAAAAATAACAAGGAGTGTTCAAGATGAATACTAAAAAACCAATGTCACTTACTGGCCGAGTTATTCTTGGTATGGTAATGGGTATTTTAACGGGCTTCGTCATTCGTAGCTTGTTTTCTGAAAATGGATTTGTCGATCTGTATGTTGTCAATGGCCTATTCGAGGTCGGTGGACAAATCTTCCTAGCCAGTTTAAAAATGCTGGTTGTACCTCTTGTCTTTGTTTCTCTTGTTTGTGGTACAAGCTCTCTTAAAGATGTGGCGACACTCGGTCGTCTCGGCAGTAAAACAGTGCTACTTTATGTATGTACTACAGCGATTGCTATTAGCTTAGCGTTAGTGATGGGTAACCTGTTCCAACCTGGCGCAGGTGCAGATCTTACTGCTGCAAGTAGTTTCCAATCAGCAACAGCACCTTCATTAGGCCAAGTCATTATTGACATGTTCCCAACGAACCCAATCAGCGCGATGGCGGAAGGCAAAACACTTCAAATTATTGTGTTTGCGGTATTATTTGGGATAGCAATCAGTGCATCAGGTAAGGCTGGTGAACGTATTGCTTCTATCTTTGTTGATTTAAATGAAGTCATCATGAAGTTAGTTGCTTTACTAATGCACATCGCTCCATATGGCGTATTCTTCCTAATGGCTAAGTTATTCACCGGTCTTGGTTTAAGCGCGATCTTTAACTTAGCAGAATACTTCTTCGTATTAGCGGGTACATTGCTGCTGCATGGTTTAGTTACTTACAGCCTACTACTAAAAGGCTTCACAGGTTTAAGCCCGAAAGTCTTCTTACGTAAGATGGAAGATGCTGTGATGTTTGCTTTTTCTACGGCATCATCAAATGCAACGATTCCAGTTACAATGGAAACAGCAAAGAACCGCTTAGGTGTTGATAACAAAGTATCATCATTCACGATCCCACTAGGTGCTACCATCAATATGGATGGTACGGCAATCATGCAAGGTGTTGCGACAGCCTTTATTGCTCAAGCATTTAATATCGATCTGACGATGGGCGATTACCTAATGGTTATCTTTACTGCCACTGTTGCGTCAATTGGTACTGCAGGGGTTCCAGGTGTTGGTCTTATTATGCTAGCGATGGTATTAAACCAAGTTGGTCTACCACTGGAAGGTATCGCATTAATCATGGGTGTTGACCGCTTACTTGATATGATTCGTACTGCTGTAAACATTACTGGTGATAGTGCGATGACTTGTATCGTGGCTAATTCAGAAGGCGCATTAGATAAAGAGCGCTTTAATGATCCCAATGCTGGTGTTAAAGAAGAAGAAGTACATTTAGCGACACGTACTGAAACTCAATCAGCTTAATCGATTTTAAGTTGATAATAAAAAACCACTTCATTTGAAGTGGTTTTTTTATATCTATTAATATGACCTAGGACACATCAGGCTATCAATAGCGACTAATCAGATATTATACCGTTAGTGCTTCATTCTCTTGCTCGATAAGTTCCGCTTTTTTGCTCGCTTCAATCATCTTACGGATAATAACAGAGGCAACCAAAGCAACACCAACCATAACAACGGCCATTACTGTTAGCATCATGAAGTAGTTACCATATACATTTTGCACCACTTCACGTGTGATTTCTTGACCTTTTTCCATTGCAATCGATGTTGATAATACCGCACCAATAATGCCACTTAGCGCCATTGCTACATAGAATAAGCTAACAGAGAAGTTCTCAATATGCTTTGGTGTTACCGATAGAATGAATGCAACAACTAAGCTACCAACAATAACCTCAGCAAACGCAAGGAAGAAGTGAATCGCTAGGAAAACTTCAGGGCGAATAATCACACTTTCACCGACATTCATTACAGAGAAAGTTAGTAAGCCAAATGCAAGTGCTGTCAGAACAAATGAAAAGCTAATTTTCGTTGCTGTTGTAAAGTGAATATTACGCTTTTCAAGTGCAGAGAAAATAATGGTAATTAATGGGCCAGCTACAATACACCATAGTGGGTTCATTGCCATTGATGCTTCAGGTGCAATTGGGATTAAACCAAATAACTCACCACGCATGGTATTGATGGTTACCATTGTCATTGATGTCATCATTTGACCGTAGTAAACAAAGAAGCAAGTAGTTAGCACAGTCATGATCAAAATCGTACCCATCTTTAGGGCTTCAGATTTTTTAGATTTAACCATCAAAGAGACAAAGTACAAAATTGCACATGTACCGATGGCGTAAACGATATTTTGACCAACGTCCATATTTGAGAACATGAAGAAAACCATAGCAATCATCGCACCAGATAGTGCAATAAATGCGAGCCAATTTTTCTTACTGACTGGTTGTTGATCGATTGGCGCTGCAACAGCAACTAAAGACTTGTTACAGATCACTAAAGTAATAAAGGCAAAAGAAGCCATTACTGCTGAGATCATGAAACCGCCATTAAAGCCAATAATAAGCACTAGCATTGGGAATAAGTATTGACCAAGTAATGCACCAACATTATTTACAGAGTAGTTGACTGGGTAGCAGTTTTCGAAATGCTCTTCGTTAGCAAATGTACGCTTGTACAGGCTAGGATAAGAAGGAGACATTAATCCACGAGAGTAACTTGCAAGAGCGATACCAATTAAACTCAGTGGTACATTCGTTGTTGATGCACCTAGTACAAGTAATAAGTAACCTGTGGCAAAACAGAAATAAGAAATCGTTAATGAACGATAAGCCCCAAGGAATTTATCGGCAATGAAACCGCCAGCGATAGCAAATAGTGGGCCAATAGAAGAGAAGGCACCTACAACCATCATGGTATTCGCTTCGCTATAACCTAAATCTTCTAGGAAAAAGCGGGTAAGAATGACCATCACCCCATAAAAAGATAAGCCAAACATTACTTGGCAGAACATCATCGATTTGTTTAATCTATTCCACATTATTGAGATCTCTTAGTTTAGATCCCGACAGTATAAAGCACTGTGAAATTGACGCAATCTGGTTTTACATAAACTAAACTCAAGAAAAGTCACGCACACGTTTGCGTAATGATCAGATTTGCAAAATTAAATTTCAATAACATTTTTAATGTCTAAATTATCAGTAGTGATAACATTTTCTTATGGTAATGTGCAATAAACCATCACGTGGATATATTGTAATACTATTGCTTTTATAGGTTGGAATAACTAAATGAAGGAGTAGAGTATAAAAAACATCCACCTTAATTGGCGAAGAAATGCAATTAAGGTGGATGTTGGCAGTGAAAGGCTGTGACTTAACGATTAATTATGAATTCGCTTCTTCACTTTCATTTGTTTTTTTGATGAAAGCATAAGTTAAACCTGTAACGACAGTGCCAGCAACAATTGCAATAAGGTACATCAATGCATGGTTAATCGCGCCAGGAATGGCAAGTACAAATAATCCGCCGTGTGGAGCCATCAGTTTTGCACCAAACAGCATTGACAATGCACCTGTTAATGAGCCACCTAAGAGACATGCAGGAATAACACGCATTGGATCTTTTGCCGCAAAAGGAATAGCACCTTCTGAAATAAAGCATAAACCGAGAACAAAAGAAGCTTTACCAGCTTCACGTTCACTTGCTGCAAACTTTTTCTTAGCTAAAAATGTCGCTAAACCCATACCTAGAGGCGGAACCATACCTGCGGCCATAATGGCAGCCATTGGCGCATAAGTTTGTGATGCTAATAGACCAACACCAAATGTATAAGCGGCTTTATTAATCGGACCACCTAAATCAAAACACATCATCGCACCGAGAATAACACCAAGCAATACTGCGTTTGCTGAACCCATGTTGTTTAAGAACTCGGTCATTGCAGCCATAATACTTGCAACAGGCGTGCCAACGACATAAATCATTACCAAACCAGTAAATAAGCTGGCAATAAATGGAATGATAAGAATTGGTTTCAATGCTTCCATCGATTGTGGCAGAGATAGCTTATCGGCAATAAATTTTGCTGAATAACCGGCAATAAAACCAGCTGCAATACCACCAAGGAAACCGGCTCCTAATGTACTTGCTAACATCCCACCAATTAGACCAGGTGCTAAACCAGGTCGGTCAGCAATAGAAAAAGCGATAAAACCTGCTAATACAGGGATCATTAATGCAAATGCTGCTCCGCCGCCAATATTCATTAATGCAGCAGGTAGTGAGCCTTCAACTTCAAATGCTTTAATACCAAAAACGAAAGATAAAGCAATGATCAAGCCCCCAGCAACGACAACAGGAAGCATGTGAGATACACCTGTCATTAAGTGCTTATAAACGCCTTTTTTCTCATCACTACTTGAAGCAGTAGAAGAACTACCAGAATGAGCATAAGTTTCAGCTTGAGAAAATGCGTTATTCATTTCTTCTTTTGTTTTCTTTAACGCTGGGCTCGTTGTTGTTTTATATAATTTCTTGCCATTAAAACGATCCAGAGGCACATCGATATCTGCAGCAATAATAACAAGATCGGCTTCTAGAATATCTTGATCAGTAAGTTGGTTTTTCGCCCCTACTGATCCGCGCGTTTCAACTTTAATATGATGGCCTTGACGCTTCGCTTCATTTTCCAGCGCTTCAGCAGCCATAAAGGTATGAGCGACACCTGTTGGACAAGCAGTAATGGCAACAATTTTTTTCTGAGATTGATCGTTGGCTACTGGAGTCTGTTTACTTTCAACATTAGTCAGTGTTACTGCTTTTTCTGCAGCTTGTTGTAAAAAAGCAACGCTGTCAGTTGTGCATTCGGAGATATCAGCCTGGTATACTTTTTTACCTTTGAAACGAGAAAGTTCAATGTCAACACTGGCTGCGATAACAATAAAATCTGCTTTCTCTATTTGTTCAGCAGTGAGCTCATTTGTCGGGGATACCGTTGATTGGCACTCAATGTCAGCATTCCAGTTAAGAGATTTACTTGCGCGCTCTAACAGGCCCGCAGCAATGATGCTATTTGCTATGCCGCTTGGGCATGCAGTTAAGATGGCAATATTCATAATGTTGACCTTTTTCTTATTTACTTTGTGCAGAGCAAAGAGTTTGTAATTGGATTTGTTGAATCATGTCGTTCAATTGATTTGTGTTCGCTACACCGACGCCAATTTGTGAAACAGCCAATGCTGAAAGGGCAGTCGCTTGCTTAAGAAGTGATGGTTTATCCATAGCTTGCATATGCCCCCAACATAAACCAGCCACTAATGTGTCACCAGCACCTACAGTACTAACGACTTTCATACGCGGAGGTTGGGATTGTAGCCATTCACCTTGGTTTAGCCACATTACGCCTTGAGGACCCATTGAAATAACAATGTTATCAATTCCTTTATCTGATAATTCAAGTGCTGCATGCTGACAATCTTCAGGAGTTGTTAATTTCTTACCAATGAACTCACCTAGTTCTTCTTCGTTAGGTTTAATTAACCATGGCTTTGACTCTAAGCCTGCTGCGAGAGCTTCACGACTACTATCAAAGATTACTTTTTTGCCTAGATCGTGTAATAACTGAATCCACTTTGCTGATTGGCTCGGCGTAATTCCTTTTGGTAAGCTCCCAGCAAAAACAAAGTAATCATGCTCTTTTGCTAAACGGATAAGCGTTGCTTCAAAGTTGGCTATATCTTGTGACGTTACTTGAACGCCAGGGAAGTTAAGATCGCTAACCTCACCATTATCCTCAACAAGCTTTACATTGATACGAGTTGAACCATCAACATAGATAAATTCATTTTTAGCATTGATATCGTGAAAAAGTTGCTGAAAAAGTTCAGGGTTGTTCTTGCCTAAAAATCCAGTAACTGTCACATCAGCACCAAGATCGCTAAGTACTTTAGCGACATTAACGCCTTTACCAGCAGCATGAATAGAGCTGCTAGAAACAAGGTTGACAGTTCCTTTTGTTAATGTACCAAGCTGCCCTGTTAAATCTAAAGCTGGGTTGAGTGTAATGGTGACTACTTTGTTGGTTACTTTTGAAGAGGCCATATTATTTTCCTTCTCCAAGCCCTGCAGCAATAGCATTACCAATCGCTTCTAATGCCTGTTTAGCATCATCACCATCAGCACTGAACTGAAGTTGATGACCGTGCTTCACACCTAAGGCGATAACTTTCATTAAGCTTTTTGCATTTACAGGCTTACCAGTACCATCTAAATTGGTAACAACAATTTTAGACTCAAATTTCTTCGCTTCAGCAACTAACATCGCTCCAGGTCTAGCATGAAGACCGTGGGTATTTTTAATGATAAAAGTAGCCGTATTATCATCATTTCCTGCTGGGGCTGACTCTTCCCCTTTTAAGATAGAAATGAGTTGCTCAGGCGTAGCGCTAAATAAAGAGGCCTGTTTATTTTCAAAAACAAGCTGTGTTAAAGTCGTTAAAATAGATTGGTGAGCATTATTACAGGCTGCAAAAGCAATCAAAGCTTTAACTGGTAACCCTTCATACTCACAATCGTTGGCAGTAGAGACAAAGGCAACACCAGTACGATTTGTTGCCACATTACTTGCGGTGACCCATAGACCTTGCCCAAGGTGTGTTGGCTTTTTAGTGACGATATCAGCAACAAATTCATTCTCAGCACAGCCGGTGTTTCTTAGCATGCCACTTGCAACGGCAGTCATTTGTAACATATCGCTAGAAGGAAAGAGTTGTTGGATTAGTGCTGCATCGAAATCAGCTTCTAGTTGAACTTGACCGTTTAGCAATGCAATTATTTCTTCTTCGTTTTGTGCATTTTTTAAATGTTCTTCAACACCGTCGGCAGAGAGAACTTTGGTCAACTGCTTTAAAATGCCTAAATGCTCATCTGATTTAGCTGCAATCCCGATAGCAACATAGACCGTATTACCATTTTCCCAGTCAACACCTTGTGGAAAATGATGAATGGCAACACCCGTTTGTTTTACTAGATCACGCGTATCGGTGGTGCCATGAGGAATAGCTATACCGTTTCCCAAGAAAGTAGAGTTTTGCCCCTCACGGTTGAGCATACCTTCAACATAACCTTCACCAACAAATCCTTTCTGAGTTAGATCAGCGGCTAAAGCTCGTATTGCAATAAATTTATCTGCGGCAGATTGTTGTAATTGTATATCTTCATTCGTTAGTTTTAGCATGTTGCCTCTTTAGCTATCAGCGATATTGGTTTTAGCTGAAACGATTCAGCATGAGGGTGTAAAAAAAGCAAATTTTGATATACAGGATCAAAAATTACTTTTTAGAGTATAGTCAATAATGAGTTAACTAATAATATTATTTAGATAGTTAAAATTGCGATCTAGTTTACACTTTTACTAGTAGCTGAATCATTTCAGCTACAATACTGAATCGGTTCAGCGTATAATTCAAGTATTGGTAAGATCAAATGTAAGTAAATATGATCTAACGCACAATTAAAGGTTTAATGATATGACACTTGATGATATTGCAAAATTAGCTGGAGTTTCAAAAACAACTGCTAGTTATGTCATTAACGGAAAAGCACAAAAATATCGCATTAGCGAAGCGACTCAAAAAAAAGTGATGGCAGTTGTGGAAGAGTATAACTACCGACCCGATCATGCCGCTTCATCGCTAAGGGCTGGGCATAGTCGTTCATTCGGGCTTATTATTCCAGATCTTGAAAACTCAAGTTATGCACGTTTGGCTAAACTTCTTGAGCAAAACTCAAGAAGTGCAGGCTATCAAATCTTGATAGGGTGTTCAGATGATGAACCTGAAACAGAAATTAAAGTAGCAGAAGCTTTAGTTAGTCGTCGTATCGATGCTTTATTTGTGGCCAGTTCTATTCCGCAGGCTAGTGAGTTTTATTTGAAACTGCAGCGATCAGGTACCCCTGTTATTGCAATTGATCGACCTTTAGATGATGAATATTTTTCATGCGTCATTAGTGAAGATTTTAGTAGTTCTTATGATTTAACCGATTCGGTACTAACGCCGCAGGTAAAAAGTATTGGTTTGATAGGGGCATTACCAGAATTAAATATTTCACATGAACGTCAATTGGGATTTGAATCAGCGTGTCAAAAGAGAAAATTGAATCTGCTAGAGCATTGTGTCATTGGCTATGGCGATCACTTTAACCGAGAATCTGGAAGCGCTGTATTTAAGCAATGGATAGCTAATGGCATTATTCCTGATTCAATAATCACAACATCATATACTTTGCTTGAAGGTGTGCTTGATGTGCTATTTGAAAAGCCAGAGTTGATGTCTAAAATTAAACTTGGCACATTTGGTGATAATCGATTATTAGATTTTATCCCTATTAAGGTAAACTCATTACCTCAGCAATTTGAAATGATTGCAGATAGTGCAATGGAGTTAGCATTAAATGCATCGGCTAAACGCTATCAACCAGGTGTCGAGTTAATTGCACGAAAAATAATAGTTAGACACTAGTGAATTGTAAAAGTACTCAGAGAACATCTTTTTCTGGGTACTGTTCAATAATAGCTGTTAGTTCATTTTGATGCTCTCTGAGCGCTTCTACACAATTCTCATCAATCTTACCTTCACTAGCCAGTCGCTCTAATTGAATTAATGCCATTGGAACGGAACCTGCTTGTCGGTATGGTCTATGACTGGTTAGATTATCGAAAATATTAGCAACTTTCATTATTCTCGCTGGTATAGAAATACTGGCGTGAGAGAGACCATTAGGGTAACCAGAGCCATCTAAATATTCATGCTGGGTGGTAATGATATTTTTTAACATATTAATGTCAAAATGCTGAGGTGAGCCAGTTTGGTCAATAAGTTCATCAATGATACCCACACCATTGATTAAGTGCTGCTTAATGGTATTTTTATCCTCGTTTGAAATATTACTACGACAGAGTAATTGTTGCTCAGATAAGGATGATTTTCCTATATCGTGTAACCGACAGAGTATCATTAAATTCTGAATAACTTCATGACCTAATTGATAATGTTCGGCGAGCTCTTGTGATAAAATGCGAATATAAGCATTTAAGCGCAGATGATGATATTGGCTCTCAGACCGATAACCAGAAGCCATATTCTTTCTTTCATTAGCATGAGATAAAATACGGTTAACAATATTTAAGTCTAATGAGAACTTTTCTTGCAAGTCATCAATATACTCTTTAATTACTCGGTCTGTGCAATATTCAAAATCGTTACTTCCCGCCGAATCTAGAAATAAGAAACCGGTAAACTGTTTTTGATTGAAAATAGGTACAGTAAGAGAAGAGTTAAAGCCTTGCTCAAGCAACCAACGAGAGTGTTGAGAGTCTGGTGTCACTTGTTGTGAAATATTCCCTAAAATACGCGGTTTGTTTTGCTCCGCAAGCGAACATAGCGACTTGGTGTTATCGATGCGCGTTTCATAGTAATTCATTGTTGAGTGAGACGACGCACTTTCAGCGTAGGTAGATAGCTTATCACTACTTGAATCATAAAATGCAAACGATACACGTTGCAGGTGAGGAAATTTAACCTGTAGATCGTCTTGTATATAGCTCAATTTAGTAGTGATTGACGCAATTTGAATTTTTGATTCACTTTTTGCTATCGTTACCATGACTTCTCATCTCCAAACTTATTTGACTGGAATGAGCACCGATAACACCATGGTGCTTATCTAATTAAGTATAGTTCGATATATTGAAAAGTAATGCAATTGCATATCAAATATTAAATATAACTATAGTTATCTAACTTTGATCGCAGAAATGATATTTTCCTCTGTACCGGGTTGCCATTTTACGTGCGGCAACATTGCAGCATGGTAAATCGGGGTTTGATACATAGAGGACAGCCACTGTTCAATTAAATCAAGCTGTTGTGATTTAAACCACCGCCTTTCTACTCGTGAAAACTGACGAACGAAAGGCAAGATCGCATAATCAGCAAGACCAGCTGAGCCACCTGATAAATATCGATTATTTTGCAATTTTTGGTTTAAGTGAATGAGTAATTGATAGCACTCTATGCGGTAGTCATCTTTGTCGGCATGGTGGTAGCGTGCTGCAATCTTATAGCGATCTAAGTTAGGAATAAACTCGTTATCGTGAAGTTGTACTAACTGCAATTGTGCTTGCCGTTGATCGACAGTGCAATGGTCAATGTAGCTATAGCTCCAAAGTAAAATATCTAAACTCTCGTCTATTACTACTTCATCGGGTAGTTGCAGAACCGGCACTGTTGATTTCGATGAACAACTTATCATTTCCATAGGTAAGTGACTCATATTAACCTCCCTAAGAATAAAAGTATGCTGATTTGCCAGTAAACCTAATCTTGCTCGCATAGCATAAGGACAAAAGCGAAGTGAATACAGGATAGGAAGGGGTTCAAGTAATTGTGCCATACCTTTAACTCTCTAAGTACCGTCGATGTAAATATAGATTCAATTGTGGTTTATTGCTGATTATATTTGGCATGATTGATCTCTGTTTTCTATACTTTTGCTATTAATTGATAAATATAGGGATCTACCATGAGAACTCTTCTCTTTTTGTTAACTTTAGCTTGGAGTTTAACCGCTCAATCAAAGGCTTTTGACCTTAAGTTACTACAAGAGTTTGGCTCTTCATATACGGTTTCACAAGAGCAACTGTTATCGCTACCACAAAAGGTGATTGTAACTGAGTTACCATGGGTTGAAGGACAAACTGAGTTCTCAGGAGTTTTAATTGGCGATATATTTAGCCTAATAAAAAAAGAGATACCAGACACAATTACTTTAATTGCATTAAATGATTATCAAGTCAGTGTACCGAGAGAAGATATTTTAGAGTATAGCCCAATAATTGCGATTAAAAAAAATGGTCAATTTATGAGTGTTAGGGATAAAGGCCCATATTGGTTGATATTCCCTTTGTCTGAGTATAAAGAAATAGACACTATGTATTATAGAGAAAAAATGATATGGCAAATTAAAGAGATATTTTATTAATGTATAATATATCGAGGGATAGTAAATGAATAAGTCATATCTATGTATAAAAACTATTATTGCATTGATTTTAGGAATAAGCATAGTTGTAAGTTTTTCAACCGCAAAACATATCAATAACGAACATGAACAAATCAATGTAAGAGCGAATGAAGGAAATTGGTTTATGTTTCAGTTGATAAAAGAATATGCGGGATTTTATATGCTATCTCAAAAAGATCCTATCAATTTTGATGAGTTAAATTTGGCTTACGATTTAACTTGGAGTCGATTCGATATAATTTTGCATAGTGAGGAGTCAAAGAATTTTATTCAGTTGTCAGATTTTGAAAGTTACTTTACTGGCTTGTTTATGGAACACCAAACTTTAGAGATGCCAATTAAAATGGTTGAGTCCGGAGGGCTAGCAAAAGAAAATCTAATTAAGAAAATTGAGTTAACTTATTTAGATTTATGGCTTTTTGTAAGAGATAACTTTAGAGTTCAGAACCCTTTAGTTGAAAAACATAATCATAAACATGAAAAAATGGTCTTGATACTGAATTTAAGCTTTGTCATATGCTTAGTGTGTATTTTTTTATTGTGGATTACTTTTTATCTTGAATATAGACATAATAAAAATCAGGTACTAAAAGATGAGTTGACTGGGTTAGGGACTCGATTTGGATTAATTAGTCAATTTGAGACGAGTTCGATGGATAGAGATAAATTTGACTTGATTTCTATTAAGTTGAAAAATATATCTGAAATAAACCTAAAGTATGGGATTGAATATGGCGATATGGTTCTAGCTACTTACGTTAATGATTTGATATTATCAATGCCTGTGCATGTTGATGGTTATCGATTTAGTAGTAGACAGTTTGTTTTAATTCTTGAAAAAGGAACGCTAGAGCACGTTACAGTTGAAAGGATAAAGAAAAAAACCAGTGATGTATTTAGTGTTGGTAATATTGAATTACTTGTTGATGCTAATGTGATTTTCAGATATTCAACGACGGCTGAGCAAGTGCTAAGATATTTACATGAAATGTAACACTTTACCTTTTCATATTAATCACTCTATCACAGTTACTTGCTTTATTAATGAGTGATTGATCAGGTGTGTAGCGAGTAATAAATTTTAAAAAACCGTGATAACTCAGTGGTTTTGAAAATAAGTAACCTTGTATTTTGTCACAACCCACGTTTTGTAAATATTTAAGCTGTTTTATACTCTCAACACCTTCACCTACAGTTGTCGCATTACTTGATTGCGCTAGGGAGATAATAGATGTGATCATGGCACTATCGTAATTATCAAGCAAGATTTTATCAATAAAGGTTTTATCTATTTTTAATTCATCGACAGGGTAGTTTAATAATTGGTTGAAAGCTGTGTAACCAGTGCCAAAGTCATCGAGAGAAACTTGCATTCCAAAACTACGTAAAGAGTTAATAGTATTTATAGTTAACTGAGAGCTTTTAACAAAAGTCGTTTCAGTTATTTCAATGATTATTTTGCTTGGGTCAATAGAATGTTGATCCAAAATTTCTTTTACAGTTTCCGGAAAATGTCTGTTATACAGTTCTAAAGCCGATATGTTAATCGAAATAGTACCTTGAAAGCCATATTTTAGAGAAAGGTTTTTATAGCATAGAATTGACTTCCTAATCACCCATAAATCTATTCTTGTGACCAATTTACATCTTTCAGCTATTGGAATGAAAGTATCAGGCCCTATAGTGTTATATTTTTTAGGTAAACGAATTAATATTTCAGCACCATCTATTTCTAGTGAGTTAGCTTTAACAATGGGCATAAACTGAAGATCGAAGTCATCGTTGTCGCAACAAGCTATCAGTTTCTTCTCTATTTCATCTCTATATTTAATGGTATCAATTAAATCTTCACCTATAATAATTTGTTTTTCATACTTTTTCCCTTCAATGAAAATCTCATCAATGCATCGATTCCATAGTTTATTGAAATCAGTGATGTCGACAGGAAGAAAACCCGATGCGAGTTTAATTTTTAAATCGTACTTATCAATTGTCGTTAATTTTACTACTTTCTCATTTAGATTAGCAATGCTATTCGTTATATTATTTCGTTTGTTAACTTTAACTAAAGCAATAAATTGATTACCAGAAAGTCGAGCAATTGAATATTCATTGCAGTTAAGACCGTAAGAAGATTGTTGCTGTGAAATGATCTGTCTTAGTGAGTTAGCAAAGCTCACTAAGACAGTATCACCGAATTTTTCGCCATATAAATCATTGACTTTTTTGAAGTCTATGATATCCCAACAAATGATCGCATATTTTGAAGGGGATTTATTGGCGAGAGTAAAGTATAAATACTTAATAAATGAACGTCTATTTGCGAGTCTTGTCAGTTGATCAAACTCTGCTTCATACTTAATCCCAGTGAGTGAATCAATATAAGCATTATTAAGAAGGGCAATTTCATTTTTATCAGATGAGCGATGGAAATGTCGAAGTTGTAAGTTACCAAGGGATATACTTTTGAGTAGCTTTTCGATAGGAATTATTAATTGATGTTTTATGATTGAGTAAATAAGAGTTAAGATAATAACCAACAAGCAAAAGAACAGTCCAGCTGTAACGAATAAAATATTTTGTTGACTATGCATGAAGTGATAGTCATCAATAGTAGCTATAATGAAGAAGTAGTCATCCATTAATGATATAATAACTTTCCCATCATCAATGTTATGCTCAGGTTTTATCGTGTTTATTGGTTTTAAATTTATACTGATATACTCGTTATGATTATATTTTTCAATTAATGCACTTAATGATTTCAGTGGGATGTCAATAGCAAGGATAAAGTGTTCTTTTCCATTTTTAGTCGTCAAAGTCATATTGGTTGTCCTAACGATTCTTATGGTCTCATCAATAGACGAATAATTAGAGAAATTATCCTTATCACTATTACTTGCGTAATGATTAAATACAGCGCTATACACATTATCGGGTATGTTTTCAACATCACTGGAAATGATACTATTTTTATTGAAGAGAACATTAAAGTTAGGGTTGATTACATAGAGATCAGCATTATCAATCAACTCAAAGGATCGCTTTTTCATGATGTCAAGGATATTGCCCATACTCAATGGGTTATCGTTGCTTTTTTGTTGAGAAGAAGATTCTTTTATAGCAGTGATAGAGTTCTTCATGACAAGAGAAATAAGTTTGATTTGGTATGAGTTGTCAACTAAGGCGAGGCTGACTTCATGATGCAGTTGCTCTTTAATCATTTGCTCATCATGAGCTGCTATAAAGTGGGCAACAGTAAGGCTAGATATGCCAAAGACAAGAATCAAAATTGGTACTAAAACGATGTAAAGTTTCTTTAAAACAGTCATTTATATCAGCCATTTCACTATTAACCTATTAATGTTAGTTCAAAACAAACATATACGCTTTGTTTATATGCTTACTCATTTTTTATGTATTAAAGTGATTTAAACTCAAACATTATCACCTAGATATTTTATTAATGAGAACATGATGTTAGATTTAGTCCTATACTAGAAAAACCTTTAGTCACTGGTAGAAAAGGGAAGATAAATGGTAGCAATTCACTACAAAACATTGCATTTGATCACTTTGAGTCTGTTTTGTTCACAACTATTTGCAGAAGAAGTGGTGCTGGATAAGTCTGTTCAAATAATTGAAACGAAAAGCCTTGTTGGTTTTGGAAGTGCAAAATATAGCGATTCATTTACACATTTTGATTATGTAAACCCAGATGCTCCTAAATATGGCAAAATCACTTATGGGCAAGTAGGGACGTTTGATAGCTTTAATCGTTTTGGATCGCGTGGTGTTGCTGCGGCTTATTCAGGTGAACTTTATGACACATTGATGTTCTCTCCAAGTGATGAAATAGATGCTTATTATCCATTGATTGCTAAAAATATCCGTTATGCAGACGATTTTTCTTGGTTGGAAATGGAAATTAACCCTAATGCACGCTTTCAGGATGGTAAACCTATTACGGCACATGACGTTGCGTTTACCTTTGATAAGTTCATGACGGAAGGGGTGCCTCAATATCGGGTCTATTACCAAGATATTCAATCTGTTGTCGCGAAACAAGACTTACTGGTTCGTATTGAAATGTCAGAGCCCAATCGTGAAAAGTTATTCAGCTTTGCTCAAAGTACACGTGTTTTACCTAAGCACTTCTGGCAAGAGAGAAAGCTTTCTGAACCACTTAGTGAGCCACCAGTAGGTAGTGGTCCGTATCAGGTCATGGATTACAAACCAGGGCAGAGTGTGACTTATACCTTGACCCCTGATTACTGGGCAAGCAATTTACCTGTTAATGTAGGGCGCAACAACTTCGAGCAGATCCAATATGATTACTACCGAGATGACACTGTTATGCTTGAGGCGTTTAAAGCGGGTGAGTTTGACCTACGCCAAGAGAATTCTGCTAAGTTTTGGGCAAATTCTTACACTGGAGCTAATTTTGACAAAGGTTTCATTAAGAAAGTAGAAATCCCACATCAGAAGCCAGAAAGTACTCAGGTGTTTGTATTCAATACACAAAATGAAATTTTTAAAAATCCTAAAGTCCGTGAAGCATTAAGTTATGCCATGGACTTTGAGTGGATGAATAAAAATATGTTTTATGATCAATACACTCGCACACGCAGTTACTTTCAAAATACTGAATATGAAGCGAAAGGGCTACCAAGTGCTGAAGAGTTGGAAGTTTTAACACCATTTAAAGATCAAATTCCAGCACGCGTATTTACACATGAGTACCAACCGTCAGTCACTGATGGTTCAGGTCGAATTCGTCCTCAGCTTCGCCTTGCTTTTCAGTTATTGAAAGAAGCTGGTTGGGAGCTTAATAATAAAGTCATGACCAATAAAGAAACTGGGCAGGTTCTTAGTTTCGAGTTGTTGATTTATAGCCCGACCACTGAGCGCATAGCTATTCCTATTCAGAAAAATATGCGTTTGATGGGTGTGAATATGAACATTCGCACCATTGATACCACACAATATATCAAGCGATTACGAGATCGTGACTTTGATATGGTTTCTTCGGCATATTCAGCCAACCCATACCCAAGCCCAAATATGATGATAGCGTGGAACTCTCATTACATTGATTCAACTTACAACACTGCAGGTGTTATGGATCCTGTCATTGACGAACTCACGATTGCCATTGCCGAGAATCAGCAAAACCCACAAAAACTGAAAGCATTAGGGCTCTCTTTAGATCGTATTTTACAGTGGAACCATTACATTATCCCTCAGTGGTATTTAAGTGCGTATCGAGTTGCAATGTGGGACAAGTTTGAAAGACCGGAAATATTACCAACCTACGATTTAGGTATTGATACATGGTGGATTTCAGAAGAAAAGGCACGCCTACTTCCAGAGAAGCGTCGCTAAAAGCAGGATAAAGGAACAAAATAATGGCTGCGTATATATTTAGGCGCTTGTTACTGGTTATTCCGACCCTTTGGGCGATCATAACCATTAACTTTTTTATTATCCAAATAGCACCTGGAGGTCCAGTTGAGCAAGCCGTGGCTCAATTAAAGGGGCATAACTCTGGGATTATGGAACGCTTCAGTGGCGGGGGAAGTGAAGTTGATTTAGGTGCAACTGAAAAATCAGATAGTAGTGGCTATCGTGGTTCACGTGGTCTCGATCCCGAAGTCGTTGAGGAGATACGTAAGCAATTTGGTTTTGATAAGCCATTGCACGTGCGCTACTTCGAAATGCTAAAGAACTATGCCACCTTTAATTTTGGCGAGAGCTTATTTAAAGGCGGTAATGTGATCGATTTAATCGTAGAGCGTTTGCCTGTTTCCATATCTCTAGGGTTGTGGAGCACGTTAATCATCTACTTGATCTCTATTCCGCTGGGTATCATGAAAGCGATCCATCATGGATCTCGTTTTGATATTTGGTCTAGTGCCATGATCATTGTCGGCTACGCCATTCCTGGTTTCTTATTTGCGATTATTTTGATCATTGTTTTTTCGAGTGGCAACTACTTCAGTTGGTTCCCACTGCGCGGACTCGTATCGAGCAATTTTGATCAGTTATCATGGTTTGAGCAAATTATCGATTACTTCTGGCACTTAACTCTGCCTATTCTTGCTATGGTCATTGGTGGGTTTGCCACATTAAGTATGCTAACCAAAAACTCTTTTCTTGATGAGATCAATAAGCAGTATGTGGTAACAGCCCGAGCGAAAGGGCTCGATGAGAAAGGCATTTTGTACAAGCATGTTTTCCGTAATGCGATGCTTATTATTATAGCCGGCTTTCCAAGTGCTTTTATCAGTATCTTTTTTACGGGTTCGATGCTTATTGAGGTGATGTTCTCATTGGAAGGGATTGGATTGTTGGGCTTTGAATCGACTATTCAACGTGATTATCCGGTCGTGTTTAGCTCATTATATATTATGACGCTGCTTGGTTTGGTTTTGAGTATTATTTCTGATTTAACCTATACTTGGGTTGATCCTCGTATTGATTTTGAGGCTCGATAATGACATCTGTATCTAAAAGTGTTCAGCCTAGATTCAAAAATCCAATGACTCAAGCCCGCTGGCTACGGTTTAAAATGAATCGACGTGGTTATTGGTCAATGTGGATTTTCGCCGCTCTATTTTTCTTTAGCTTATTTGCTGAGTTAGTTGCAAACGACAAGCCGCTATTAATTGAATACAACAACCAGTGGTACTACCCAATCGTTGAGCAGTATAGTGAAACCCAATTTGGTGGTGAGTTTGAAACCGAAGCGGACTATACCGATCCCTATGTGATCGACCTGATTGAAGAGAGCGGCTTTATTATTTGGCCTTTGATCCGTTTTGGTTATGACACGATCAATTATGACATCGTTGGATCCGTTCCATCAGCTCCAGATCGTCACAACTTATTAGGCACCGATGACAAAGGACGAGATGTGCTGGCTAGGGTGATTTATGGCTTTAGGATCTCAGTGCTGTTTGGTTTTGTATTAACGATCGTTTCGAGTGTGATAGGAATTGGGGTTGGTGCAACACAAGGCTACTATGGTGGTTGGATTGATCTCTTCGGGCAACGTTTCATTGAAGTATGGTCAGGCATGCCAACGCTCTTTCTGCTGATTATCTTATCTAGCTTTGTTGAACCTAATTTCTGGTGGCTACTGGGCATTATGGTGCTATTTAGTTGGATGGGGCTGGTCGGTATTGTCCGTGCTGAGTTTTTACGTTGTCGTAATTTTGATTATGTCCGAGCTGCACAAGCAATGGGCGTCGATGATAAGCGCATAATGCTTCGTCACATGTTACCTAATGCTATGGTCGCTTCATTAACCATGATGCCTTTCATTTTATCTGGCTCTGTAACCACATTGACTTCACTGGATTTTCTTGGCTTTGGTCTTCCTGCAGGATCCCCTTCGTTGGGTGAATTATTAGCGCAAGGTAAAGCAAATTTACAAGCACCGTGGCTAGGTATATCAGCATTCGCCGTCTTATCACTAATGCTAACGTTATTGGTATTTGTCGGTGAGGCTGTCCGTGATGCATTCGATCCACATCAGCAAAGGTAGTGCTGATCATGACTGATAATAAAATGACACAATTAGACAAAACACAGCAGCATACAAGCCATGATGTGCTAAACATTGATAATTTATCGATAGGCTTTAAACGAGAAGGGATCGTTGCACCAGTGACGGACTCAATCTCATTATCGATAAAAAAAGGTGAGACATTAGCGTTAGTTGGAGAAAGTGGTTCCGGTAAATCGGTCACGGCCAATGCGGTGTTAAAGCTGCTTCCAAAAGGTTCAGCGCACTATTTGAGTGGTTCTATCTACTTTGATGGTATCGATCTTATGGCGTGTAGTGAAAGGGAGTTGCGTGGCATTCGCGGAGCGCGTATTGGCATGATATTTCAAGAGCCAATGGTTTCTCTTAACCCCTTGCATAAGATAGGTAAGCAGTTAGTTGAAGTGTTAGCTATCCACCGTGGTATGCGCCAACAAAAAGCTCAAGCACTTGCCTTATCCTGGTTAAATAAAGTCGGTATCCGTGACCCTGAGCAAAAACTACTGGCTTATCCTCATGAACTTTCTGGTGGGGAAAGACAGCGTGTCATGATAGCCATGGCACTCATTAATGAGCCCGAGTTATTAATTGCAGATGAGCCGACAACAGCATTGGACGTTTCGGTACAGGCGCAAATACTAGATTTATTGAAAGATCTACAGCAAGAGTTAGGCATGGCGATGCTGTTTATCACTCATGATCTTAGTATTGTTCGCCGTATTGCAGATAGAGTTGCAGTGATGAAAGAGGGGCAATTGCTAGAAGTCAATCAATGCCAAACACTCTTTTCATCACCAGAGCATGCGTATACTCAGCAGTTGATTAATTCTGATCCACGTGGTCTGCCAGTGACAGTCGATGAAGCAGCCACTAAGCTTTTAACCGTTGATCAGCTTAAGGTTTGGTTTCCAATTACCGGTGGTATATTTAAACGTGTTGTTTCGCATGTTAAAGCAGTCACCGATATGAGTTTTGAATTATACCAAGGGCAATCAATAGGGCTGGTGGGTGAAAGTGGTTCAGGTAAATCGACGACAGGAATGGCAATTTTAAAGTTGATTACCAGTGAAGGTTCGATTCATTATCAAGACAATGAATTACAACATCTTGATCGTAAAGGAATGCTGCCATATCGCAGTCGCATGCAGGTGGTATTCCAAGATCCATTCTCTGCGCTCAATCCACGTATGTCAGTTGCACAAGTCATTGGTGAAGGGCTACGAGTGCATCAATCACTCTCTGATGACAAGTGGCAGCAGTCGATCTGTGATGTTATGCAGGAGGTGGGTTTAGATCCAGAAACACGCCATCGATACCCGAATGAATTTTCTGGTGGGCAGCGTCAACGTATTGCTATTGCACGAGCGTTGATTTTAAAGCCAGAGTTTATCTTACTCGATGAGCCAACCTCGTCTTTAGATCGAACCGTACAAGCGCAAGTGTTAGATCTATTGAAAGCACTACAAGAAAAATATAAATTAACTTACTTGTTCATTAGTCATGATTTGAATGTGGTGAAATCACTATGCCACTATACGATAGTCATGAAACAAGGAAAGATTATTGAGCAAGGTGAGACACAACAGATGTTTGCTAAGCCTCAACATCCATATACTCAACAGTTGGTTTCATTATCGACCTTCTAGATGAGTAATATTCGATAATTTACACTGTAAAGGAATAACAATGAAATTATATGAAGCTGAGATGACACCGAGTTGTCGCCGGGTTGCCATTTTTATGAATGAACTTGGAATAGACATTGATCGAGTGCCTGTTAATGTCAGAGATGGAGAAAACTTAACCGAGGAGTTTCTCAGCAAAAGCATTAATGGCAAAGTACCAATGCTAGAGTTAGCGGACGGTACATTATTGTGTGAAAGTGTTGCGATTTGTCGTTATCTCAATGGTGTATACGATAATAATCTCTACCTTTTTGGTCGTGATGCGTTAGAGCAAGCTAAAGTTGAAATGTGGAGCCGCGTTGTTGAGTTACAAGGCTTATATGTTGCTTTTCAGGCTTTTCGGAATATTACCGGGATCTATAAAGATCGTGAACACTGCATTGAAGAGTGGGGCATTGAGTCCAAGTCTCGTGTAAGAATGGTATTACCTAAGATAGAAAAAACATTAGCTAATAACACCTTTATCATTGGAGACCGACTCACCATCGTTGATATTACGGCTTATATATATATTGGCTTTATTATTAATGCATTGAAAATTGATGTATTTACGCTATTTCCTAATATCCAACGTTGGTTTGATGAGCTATCACAAAGAGAAGCTTTTGTATAATAGCGAGTGACAATGTCACGTCATATTTACGGGATATTAGTTGTATATCTGGTCATTTCATCCGATAACTATTACACTGACCGCAAAATATGACTACAGAGTTTACTATGAACCACGAAATAGACCATGACGATTGGATTGAGCCAGAGGATGAATTTGCTGAAGAAGGCGAAGAGATAGAAATTGAAGCTATCGGTGTCGACGTTACATGCCAACCAATTGAATTGTATAAAGTATTTAAAATTGCAAACTTAGTTGGTGGCGGTGGTGAAGCAAAGCACATCATTGCTGAAGGCTATGTAGCAGTCAATGGTGAATTAGAAACTCGTAAACGTCGTAAGATGTATGATGGCGACTTCTTTGAATTCAACCAAGAATACTACGTTGTTGTTTGCGATCAGCCAGTACAAGAGGTGGTTGATAACAAAGAAGCGAAGCAAAAAGAAAAAGCTAGGCTAGATAGAGAATCTCAGATTAAAGCTAGAAAAGCGAAGAAAGAAGCAAGAAAGCAGAAAAAAGCTTCTCAAGCGGCTGAGGCTGAACAGCAGCAGGCGAAAGTAGCTGAAAAAACAGCAAAACCTGAAAAAGCCAAGAAAGCTGAGAAATCAAAAGATATTTCACACCCTTTCTCAGCATCAGCGAAGAAGAGCAAGCCTGCTAAACCTGAGCAGAAAAAGAAAGCACCACAAGCGAAGCAAGAATCAACCTCTGCGCCAGAGCGTGATGCAAAGAGTGGACGTAACTCGATAGACTTTTTCTAATCTGATGATTGCATCTTGATGATGATTTTGTTTTAGCGAGTAATCACGGTGATCTTAAATAGGTCACCGTGTTATTTCTTAGCATTGCTGTTATCTCTATTCGTAGTATCGTGTACGCTTTTCAATAATTTGAAATAGAAATGATAGCGCAGAACATAGCAACAAATAAGCCGCACCAACAAGTAACCATATCTCAAAAATAAGTCCTGAAGAGTTAGCGATTTCTGTTCCCACAAACGTCATTTCTTGAATTGAGATTAAAGAAACAATCGATGTATCTTTAATTAAAGAGATAGTTTGCCCAGCTAAAGCCGGAGCGCTATTTTTTATCACTTGTGGGGCAATAATATAGCGATATTTAACGAGCTTAGAGAGCCCCAAAGAGTCGGCAGCTTCCCATTGTCCCTTCGATATATTTTGCAAGCCTGAACGAATCACTTCCGCAATATAAGCCGCTGATAACAAGCCAACACACAGCACACCTGAAAGTAAGTTTTCCCATAAATTACTCGGTCCAAAAAGCCAAGTTTGGATCGGATTTATATCGCCTGAGTGATGACGCAGTATATCGGTCAAACCTAGTAATGGTATGAGTTGGTTGGAAATAAAGAAGTAAAAAATAAACACAAAGACCAATGGTGGAATATTGCGGACAAGAAGTATAAAAGCCGTGGCAGGTAGTTGAAAAAAAGCGACTTTGGAGTGTCTCGCTAAACCTAAAGCTGTGCCAAGTATTAAGGCAAGCGCGAGTCCCCAAACACTTAAGCGCAGTGTCGCTAAAAACCCTTGAAAGAAATAAGGTAGGCTACCGTCTGAACGAGTGGTAAATATCAGTTCAATGGTTTGTTGCCAGCGCCAATGGTAGTTAATACCAATAGAAGAGCGGTAGATGAGCCACATCACCACCATTGCGACAATAACCAATAGACCATAATCAAGCCGATTAAGTCGCTTGCTGAATCTATGCTGTGAGTTGGGTTCTACAGGTAAAGTCATCGCATTTTTTAGCACAAATGGCGTTCTTCAATTAAAATAAATAAAGCGAGAGTTAATCAAGGTACAGTGAATAACTCTCAAGGTGTCAGTGACTTTGGTTAATCGACTACGCTAGGAATCGTTACTGTCCTTGAGCAATCTCATTTTGCCAATCTAAAGTCGAGAACCAGTACTCATAACGCTCTTTTAGCCAACCATCAGCAGTTCTTGCTTGGATCCAGTGGTTAAAGAATTCGGTTTTATCGGTCTCACCTAAGCGAACGGCAATGGCTTCGTTACCCTGTGATAAACGCTCAGTAAAGGGGATAAATAGGGCATCAGAGTGGAGGATAGATTCATGTTCTGGTTTTGGGCTAGATGCGATAACAGCGTGCGCATTACCATTTAATACTTCTTGAAAGGCTTGAGCATCGTCATCAAATTGCAAAACCGTTGCTTTAGGGAAGGTTTCACGCGCGACTTGAACCGTAAATGCCCCGCGGCGTGCGGCAATTTTAATGCGGCGTGAATCAAAATCAGAAGTCGTTGAAAAGCCTTCAGCGAGTTGTTTACTTGCTGCTAATTGAACACCTGAATGCGAATAGGCATCACTAAACAGAACACTTTTAGAACGAGCTTCCGTGATCGATAGTCCACCGATAATCACATCAAACTTCTGAGCAAGAAGGGCAGGAATAATACCATCCCATGCCGTAGGAACAAATTCAACTTTCCAGCCAGAGTCTTGTGCTAAACGTTTTGCTACATCAATTTCAAATCCGATTAGATCACCCTGTTTATTACGCATCGCCCAAGGAACAAACGTGGACATACCAACTCGTAATGTCCCGCGTTCATTAATCTTGTCTAAGTTAGGGGTAGGTGATTGAGCCGCGAGACTTGGAAGGCTAATTGCTAACCCAAGTAGTGCGGTGATTGCCGTTTTAAATAGCTTCATGCTTTCGTTCTCCTTTATTGACTTCGCCAACTAGCACCAAGACGGTGCTCTAGCCATGCAGATAAGCCAGACAGTGATAATGTAAGTAGTAAATATATGCCAGCAACAGTGAACCAGATCTCAAAGGGCATTGCTGTTTCTGAGACAATATTTCGTGCTTGAGTGGTTAAATCAAAGATAGCCATCACACTGACAATGGATGAGTTCTTGATTAATGACACCACTTCATTGGTTAATGAGGGTAACGTACGCTGTAATACCTGAGGAAAAATGACATCAAGATAGGTTGAATAACGAGGTAAACCTAATGTGTGTGCGGCTTCAAATTGCCCTTGAGGAATACTTTGCAATCCTGCTCTCAATATTTCAGCGGTATACGCTCCTTGAAAGAGTGTTAAGGCTAAAATTGCAGTGGTAAAACGATCCAAACCAATCACAGGACCAAAGACAAAGTAGAGTAAATAAATTTGCACAAGCAGTGGTGTATTACGGATCACTTCTACATACAACTTAGCTAATGTTCTACCGACGATAGAATCGGATAGACGCAGGAGCGCGACAGTCAAACCTAAGAGCAGGGTGGCAACTAAGCTTATTGCGGATATTTTTAGCGTTATAAATAAGCCTTGCAGTAATTCTGCCGACCACCACTCACCATCTTCATAAAACGCAATATAATCGACGATTCGTTGCCATTGCCATTGGTAATTCATGGCATTAGCACCCGAGTCGAGCAATAGAACAATAGCAATCAGTAGCACTAAGATTTGTGTCAGTGCTGATAAGACTGGCTTAACGATTCGGCTAAACATTAATGTGTCAGTATCTGTTGTAAGAAAGCCTGGGTTCGAGCGTTCTTAGGGTTAGAGAAGAGTTGTGCTGGTGGAGCGACTTCAATGATCTCGCCTTGATCCATAAAGATAACGCTATCGGCGACTTTTTTAGCAAAGCCCATTTCATGCGTCACACAAACCATGGTGATATTCTCATCGGCTAACTCGATCATCACATCAAGCACTTCATTGATCATTTCTGGATCAAGTGCGGATGTTGGCTCATCAAAAAGGAGCAACTCTGGCTGCATGCATAAAGAACGGGCAATAGCGACACGTTGCTGCTGCCCACCAGATAGTTGAATCGGGTATTTATCAGCTTGTTCTTCGATTTTAACGCGTCGTAAATAGTGCATTGCACGCTGTTGTGCATCAATTCGAGACATTTTTAAGGTGCGCTGTGGGGCGAGTGCCAAATTTTCAAGAATGGTTAAATGTGGGAAAAGATGAAAATGCTGAAAGACCATACCAACTCTTCCAGGGGCTATTTTGTGTTGTTGAATATCCTGATCAAAAACCGATAGTTGACCTTGTTGAAAAGACTCTAACTGATTGAAACAACGTAAAAGCGATGATTTCCCCGATCCTGAAGGACCACAAATAACGACGATCTCACCTTGATTTACGGTGAGATTAATATTTTTTAAAGCATGAAAATCATCATACCACTTATGAAGTTGCGTGCAGTTGACGATAGCTGTTGTTAAAGGCAAGCTAAATACTCAATCTATAGATATTAATTAAATATTAACAATAACTTATCATATTTACTAAGGTTTTCTGTGGTATCTATAAACTTGAGCAAAAAAATAACCGCTACTAGTTAGTGCTAAATAGCGGTTTTATCATTTTTGATCTTAATGGTTATGCGAACGCTTCATTGAGAATTTCACGCGTTTTATCTATGGTTATTGATTGGTTCTCACCAAGCTTGGTAAAGCCGTGGGCTGTTAGCTGGTTAGTTACGATATCAATCGCTTCCGTTTTGCTTTCAGCGTACCCACTCAGTTTAGTTGGTACGTTTAAGCTAAGGTAGAACTGTTCAATGGCATCAACAGTGCGCTCTGCAAGATCATCACTAGCACTTAAATTAAAGACGTTACGTCCCATTTGCTCTAGCTTGGCACGTTTAAACTCCATCTGATTACGTAATAAAGATGGTTGGACGATAACTAAAGAGCGAGCATGGTCAACATGCCACTGGGCTGTTAATTCATGACCAATCATGTGAGTTGCCCAATCTTGAGGCACGCCAGAACCAATTAAGCCATTTAGTGCTTGGTTAGCCGTCCACATCAGGTTTGCACGCCACGCATCATTATCGCGTTGGTCATATTGTGCACCCAGTGTGAGCAGGTTTTTCAATAATGTTTCAGCGTAACCATCTTGTACCATCGCACCCGTTGGGGTTGTTAAGTATTGCTCACACGTATGAACCCACGCATCAAGAATGCCATTAATGAGTTGGCGTTCAGGGAGTGTCTTCATTACATCCGGATCCATAACGGCAAATTTAGGCTGAACGAGTGGAGACATGAAAGCTAATTTATCTTTCGTTTCAGCACGAGTAATTACCGCGCCTTGATTTGATTCAGAACCCGTTGCTGGTAGTGTCAGGATCGCACCGATAGGGGTTGCTGCATTAACCGATGCTTTGCCTTGTAAAATGTCCCAACCATCGCCAGCGTATTGAGCGGCAGCAGCAATATACTTTGAGCCATCAATAACAGAACCACCACCAACAGCAAGAATGAAATCAATATCTTGCTCCTTAACGATTGCCACTGCCTTATCGAGTGTCTCTTTGGTTGGGTTAGGTTCAATGCCAGAAAATTCAGACCAAGTATGATTCGATAAAGCCGCAGTTACTTGGTCATAAACACCATTATTTTTGATCGAGCCACCACCATAAACAACTAATACCTTACTCTCATTGGAGATAGCATTCGTGATTGCCGCTATTTGACCTTGACCGAAGTGAATCTGTGTAGGATTAACGTATGAGAATTGCATAATTTATGACCTCAGTTAGACTTTAAAAGTATCAACGCATTATTATATTAAGCATCATAGACTTACGTTGGTCACTATGAAAGCTTAAATATCAAATCTATGATTGCGTTAATACTTTTTATATTTTGACTGAATAAAAAGGGTAGAGGTGCGGCTATTACTCAAACTGATAGCTTTCTGGTACGACAATTATGCCCGCTGGTGAAATATGGAAACGCTGTGCATCTTCTTCAGGGTGAATACCAATACAGGTATGCGCAGGGATTTTCACATGTTTATCGATAATGCAGTTTTGTAACTGACAACCAGCACCGACTTCCACATTATCAAATAAAATACAGCCATTAACTGTTGCTGCATCATCGATTCTGACGTTAGACGATAAGATTGAGCGATGTACAGAACCACCTGAATTCACCACACCATTGGAAATAATCGAATTAATAAATATGCCTTCGTTACCTGTTGCTGAAGAAACCGTTCTTGCTGGTGGATATTGCGGTTCATAAGTTCGAATCCCCCAGTTTCTTTGGTATAAGTCCATTGGTGGAACCGGTTCTAACAAATCCATATTTGATTCATAATAGGAATCTATTGTACCGACATCTCTCCAATAACAATCATTAGAGACACGACCTGCTTCATTACAGAACTGGTAAGCGTAAACGCCTTCCTTTTCAATGAGTTTAGGAATGATATTCTTGCCAAAATCATGCTCTGAAGACGCTATTTGTGCGTCATCTTCTAAAGACTTATTAAGGGCATCCATTGAGAAAATATAAATGCCCATAGAGGCTAGGCTATGACTTGGGTTCGATTGTAGGGGAGTCGGATGCTCAGGCTTTTCAACGAAATCTGTTATTTGCATTTGATCATTGGTTGCCATAATACCAAACTCACGTGCTTGATCGATAGGCACTTCCATACAGGCAACAGTAAGCTTGGCGTTGGTTTTTTTGTGTTGTTCAAGCATGGCGTTGTAATCCATTCGGTAGATATGATCACCTGATAAAACAACGATATATTTTGCATCACTACGAGATAGTAACCACTGGTTCTGATAAATAGCATCCGCAGTCCCTTCATACCAAGTATTACCTTTACGCATTTGAGGTGGTACCGCAGTAATGTATTCACCAAGTTCAGGATTAAACAGTGACCAACCATCTCTAAGGTGTTTTTGTAAAGAGTGAGACTTATATTGAGTCAGGACTAAAATTCGACGTAGACCAGAATGAAGGCAATTGGTTAAGGCAAAATCAATGATGCGATACTTACCGCCAAAAGGGACAGCGGGTTTTGTTCTATTATCAGTAAGTGGACTTAATCTTGAACCTACACCGCCAGCTAAAATAATGGTAAGTGTGTCTTGCATGTCTTGCTCCATATTTGTTCAATATTAGTTATATAGAATAGAGCAAGAAATACGCCATTAATATGCAACAAGATACAATTGGTGTTTTTATCTTATAGATCAAATTATTGCGAGATAAAGGTCGGTAAAGCTGAGTTGGGTATGGAAGATCATAATGGTGCACTATAAATGATGTGCACTATTATGGGGATTAAGCAATGTAAGAGAGCTCATCACTAGAAAAAATGGAGATACAATCTTTGCCAGTCGTTTTGGATTCATAGAGTGCTAAGTCAGCACATTTATATGAGTGTGCAGAACTGGTTGCTATATTCGTTAAACCACCACTGATGGTAATATTGTGGCTCGTATCTCGACTGATTGCCGCTCTTAATCGATTAAGCACAACATAGGCTTCCTCAATAGAGGTGTGAGGTAATATTAAGCCAAACTCTTCGCCACCGATACGAGCAATGAAATCCGTTTCTCGACACTCTCTTTGTAAAATTCGAGCGACTTGTTTAATCGTCTTATCACCTTCGTCATGACCTAGTTGATCATTAATAGGCTTAAAGTTATCAATATCAATAATGGCGAGACAGGCTTCACTTTTATCTGGGTATCGATTGGCTCTAATGTGTTCATTGTTGAGTTCGATATCAAACTTACGGCGATTCCAGCAATTGGCAAGCGCATCTTTTTCACTCAATTCACGCAATCTGTTTTCAAGCTTTTTACGCTCTGTGATATCGACAAATGAAGCTACATAAAACTGAATAACTTTATTAGCATCTCGGATTGTTTGTATGCGTAGAATCTCAGTAATTAACTCGCCGTTTTTGTGTTGGTTAACCACTTCACCTTGCCATATACCCTTTTCTTGTAGCTCTTTCCACATCTGAATAAAAAATTCTTGGCGATGTTTTCCAGAAGAGAAGACAGAAGGTTGCTGACCTATGACATCGGAAAGAGTAAAGCCACTTAAACGAGTAAACTCTTGGTTAACCTTAACAATTCGATTATTTTTGTCGGTAACAATCATGGCTGACATTCCATTCATGGCAGCCTGAGCAAGTTGATTATCGATGGATTTTTTCTTGTGATTAGTATGCCAGAAGGTAAACCAAGAAGTTAGGCACATAATCAGTATAAATAGAATGACACTTTTTTCATACAAAGTTTGTTGAGCATTTGCGAGTAATTCATTAAAGCTATCTTCTTTAATGGCAATAAGAATATAGAGAGGCTCTTGGCTTTCGTGCACTAATAGAGAGTTTAATTGAGTAAAAGCATACCATTGGTCATGATGATAATATTGCCCTTTTGCTTGGCTATTCATCATATCCCATAGGGGCTTATTTTGAATTGCAAGGGTTTGAGTCGCTCGTGCTGGGATGATGTTACCGAAGGCACTATCAAGGTCATCGCCCATTAAAGTATAGCCATCGTCATTAATTAGCGATAAGGAGACATCACTATCTCTATTGAATTGGATTTGATTGAATATCTCAGAGATTGAGAGGTTAGCAATTAAATAGCCGACATTTTCTTCGTGACGATCAATGGATTTAATAATACGAAATGTGGGCGTAAATGGTTGAACATAGACACCATGTTCCATTTCATAATCAATACCAAAGGTGTCAACTGAGTCGGTTCGTAATGTTTTAGCAAAGCGAAAATAATCACGGTGAAATTTATTTTGTAGTTGTTCATCAGGGACAACCTCAGATGTTTTACCATCATAATTAACGCGAATCTTTTCCATCCCTTGGCTATCGAATAGTCTTAGTTGAGAGTAATAGCGTTGAGTGCTGGTGATCATTTTCCATATATCACTGACTGCTTCTTTATTTTCGACAGTAGGTGAAGCAATAACACGATTAAAACTGCGCGATGAGACTAATTCATTAACGGATGAATCAATATTCAAAACAATTTGATTTAACTGATGAAGGGTGTAGGTAATTTGATCTTGGCTGCGTTGCTGAAGGTTGGCAATATAACTGTTATGAACGCGGTCATACTCATTGATAATATATAAGCTTGGTACTATCCCTAAGGCAAAAAGGGTAATAATAAAGCGAAAGCTTATACTAATATAATGAGACAATGTAGACACTCCTGAATATGGAGATCTATTATAAATCAAAATACAGGGTTTTTATGTGATCTTTGTTCCATAAGTGAGCAATTTACTTGTAATTTATGCAAGTAGCGACTAGCAATAATAAGACTACTAAATGAAAATCCAATAGCCTTATATTTAAACAATAGATACGTTACAAGCTTATGATATTCCCGTAACATTACCTTGTGCATCGATATCTAAGTTCATAAATGCAGGCTTATCTGGCAATCCAGGCATTGTCATTACATTACCGCACAGTGCATAAATAAACTGAGCACCTGCACAAAGTTTAAGTTCTCTAATATGCACATTAAAGCCACGTGGTGCTGCTTTAATTGATGGGTCAGTAGTGATCGATAATGGTGTTTTTGCCAGGCAAACGGCTAAGTGCTGATACCCTTGATGGGTGAATTGCTGTAATTGCTGTTTTGCCGTATCCGATAGCGTTACCATTGATGCGCCATAACCAACTTCAGTAACAGCCATTAACTTCTCTTCAATTGACTGCTCTAATTGGTAAAGCGGCTTAAATTGGCTAGGCATTTTACAAGCTTCAATGACGTGTTTAGCAAGTTCAATAGCACCTTCACCACCTTGACCAAAAGCAGTACTGATGGCGACTTTGATAGTAGGATCTAAAGATTCGATTAGGTTTTTTAGGCTGCTTAACTCTTCATCTGAGTCCTGCGGGAAGCGGTTAATGGCAATAACCGTTGGAACGCCATATTTTTTGACATTGTTTATGTGCCATTCCAAATTAGCAAATCCAGCGCTAAGTGCTTTATTGTCATCATTAAAAATGGAGTCAGGCAGTGGTGTACCAGGACGTAAGTCGTATAAGCCAGAGTTTGCCTTTAAACCGCGTAAAGTTGCCACAATCACCGCACAGTCCGGTGCTTTGTTTGCCGTTTGAGCTTTAATATTACACGCTTTCTCAAAGCCCATATCTGAGCCAAATCCACCTTCAGTTACGACATAGTCCGATGTCTTAAGCGCTATTTTATCAGCAATGACTGAAGAGTTACCATGCGCTATGTTCGCAAAAGGACCGGCATGAATTAGGGTAGGGACATGCTCTAGTGTTTGCATCAGTGTTGGCTCAATCGCATCTTTCATCGTTACGGCCATTGCACCTGCAACTTGCAAATCTTCCGTCGTTACAGGGTCACCACTAAAAGTGTAGCCTATAACAATTTGACCGATACGTTTGCGCAGATCTTGAAGATCGGAGGCCAATGCTAAAATTGCCATTAACTCTGAGGCTGCTGAAATATCAAAGCCCTCTTCGCGCTGATAGCCATTAATGGTTTTACCAGCTTCATTATGGCCAATTGAGATCATACGTAATGCACGATCATTATGGTCGACAACACGCTTCCAACTAATTGAATTTGGATCGATCTGTAATGCGTTTAGTCCAGTACGTTGCTCAAACTTGTCATAGCCTTCACGTTGCTCATGATAAATACGGGCATCGATAGCAGCAGAGGCAAGATTATGTGCTGCAGTTACTGCGTGAATGTCACCGGTTAAATGAAGGTTGAGCTCTTCCATTGGTGTGACTTGTGAGTAACCACCACCAGCAGCCCCACCTTTTACACCAAATACTGGTCCCATAGAAGGTTGGCGGATACAAGCGGTAACCGATTGGTTCAGTTTTGCTAAGCCTTGAGCAAGACCTATTGTTGTTACCGTTTTACCTTCACCAAGCGGGGTTGGTGTAATTGCAGTAACAACGATTAACTTACCATCTTCTTTGTCTTTCAAGCGCTGGAGAGAAGTGAGGGATACTTTTGCTTTGTTATAACCTTGAGGGGTAATTTCATTTTCAAGTAAGCCCATGCCTTGAGCAACATCAGTTATTTTAGAAAGTGGGGTTTGTCGACAGATATCAATGTCAGATAGCATAAAAGTCCTCAAATAACGCTTAAAGTAGAAAGGGAAACGTTTGCGTGATGATAATACTCATATAAAACGCTTTGTAAAGCTAAAATATAAGAGATAAATAAGCTTATCAAATCATGAGTTGTGTAAATATCTGTGCTTAATAGATTATTTATCTTTATGGAAAGAAAAAGGCCGCAAAAGCGACCTTAATAGTATTGTAGAAGGTTAGATTAACGATCCCAATAAGCTTCTTCTAAGCTATCTTCACGCTCTGGTAGCGCGCGTGATAAACGTGGTGAGTGTTGAGTTAAAACCTCAAAACTTACACGGTTTGCATACTTACAGATCTGTGAAAGCGAAGAATAGGTTAAGCAAGTAAAGTCGTGCTTCTCTGAATCTTTTACATTCTTAATATGGAAGCTGTTAGCCGCCATATCATGAAGTAGTGCAGAAAGGGCACCATCACCAGCACCATTGGTGTTTTTGATTTCAGCAGGACCACCAAGGTAAGGACCAATGTGCGAGTACACTTTTAATGGATTCTGACAATCGTCTTTACGCATTGCACGGCTAAATTCATAGCGGTTAAATTCAGGGATCTTACCTTCAAGCAAAGGTAGTGCAGTATCACGCTTTGCTTCGTTGTCCGTGTAACCAGCCATGTATAAGCCACTTGGCCCAGCAGTACAAAGAACAAGATCAACCCAGTCCAATGCTTTATTTGCTGCAAGAAGTGGATCAGATTCACCGGTTAGTGCTTCACCTTCTTCTTCATTCATCGCAACAATCGTTACATTTTCTTGGATGTACTCTTGCCACCACTTCGCATTGCCTTCAATAACGTACTTAGTGCCTAACGTTAATACAACAGGAACATCGTGCTTCTTCGCATATTCAACAGCACGTTGAACAGCTTGAGGCATTGGATCTTCCGGTTTACCACGCATCAGGTATGAAGAAACGACTAATGCAGACGCTTTTTCAAACACTTTCTCAGGAACACTATCCGGTTCAAGCTTGTTCATATGCCCTTCATTGATAGCGAAAGTACGTTCACCATCTTTAGTGATCAGGGTATAGCAGCGACCGATAGGACCATCTACTGTTTGTAGGTGGTTTAGGTTCATACGAGAAGAAGTGCGGCAAAGGTAGCGATAGCCGTATGAGCCAACTTCGATATTCTTTGACATAATACCAAGTAGAACCGATTTGCTATCTGCTAGTACTGAGTAGTTATGTAAAGTGTTGCCAATGGTATCACCTGGGTATTGGTGAGTAATCAAACCTTCAGCTACCAAATCTTCATATAAAGCGTCAGCTTGGCTTTCTTCTAAAACAAGTGAGTGTCCTTTACTCAACTGATATTTAGCTAAAAACGCATCATCGACTTGAGCTTCAATGTCGACAATAGTTTGACCGACCCCAATAATAATTGGTCGATGCAACTTTGGCATCTGCTGTGGTTGGTTAGCGAGTGGATCTTTAGCGCGAGTTGGGAAATAGTGTTTAGATTTGCGTTGACCAGGAAACTTCATATAAACATAAAATAGCTAGGAAATTTTGTGCATTGTATCACAAAACTTCCTCGGTTCTTTCATTTTTATTACATTGGCATGAATTTTACGCGATGTAATCCGCTACTGTTGGTTATCAATCACGGATGGATCTACATAAGCTTTTGTTCCCCATAGAGGAACCGTTGACAAACTATGCTTGAAACTACCTTCAGTTTCTTTGGTCGTATAGGAGACATAAAGCAGAGTTTGGTTTTCTGGATCGTAGATACGGCGAACTTTCATTGTTTTAAAGAAGATGCTTTTGGATTTTTTAAATACCACCTCACCAGATTTACTCTTGTCGATGGCAGCGATCATCTCAGGGGTAATGTCACCTGTTTGACGACATGAAATCGAGCTATCACTAGGATCAGATAGACTAAGGTTGGCTTCAATCGAGGCAATGTGGCAAGTCACACCGCTAACTACTTCATCTTTTAGAGAGCTGATTTTAATATCCTTCATGGTAAAGAGTCCTAATGAAACTCCTCCTACCTCACTATCAGAGCACCCCATAAGCAGAGTAGATAGGCATGCCGCCAAGATTATCTTTTTCATATTAAACATTATCCAATTATGTAGTTACCTCAAGTGTAGGGCAGATATTGAGTGAAGTGAATGACTTATCAAGTTTTATAACCCAGCTTTGACCAGCAATGAAATCAGTTTTCTGGCTAAAAAGCTGCTAAAGTGAGAGGTAAAGCAGTCTAGATGCTATTTATTGCGGGAAATAGGTGTTTCTCAGTGGATGAATAGCAAAAATAAGGTATAAAAAGAATGAATCATCCCTTACCATCTGTAATAGACGATAAAAATCAATGGTTATTAGATCAAGTTAATGTCGAGTTTCCCACCAAAGAAAGTTTAATCGGGCGCGATCTCTACCAAACCGCTCTGACTGAAAAACAGTATAAGATGTGGTCTGGTGATACCAGTTTAGCCCCTGTGGTTGATGAACTCTATTTAGTCGATTTCCACCGTTTGACGATTATGTTTTCTATCTTGCAAGCTAAGCAATGGCCAGCAGAGCAAGATCAAGCCCACCTGATTGAGTTCTTCACACAAATTATTTTATCCGATGCACATCAACTTTATGTCGGCTTTCATGGTAATACACCCGTGACAGCAGCCATCGTGACAGATAAAGATGAATCGGTACTTATTTCTGATATTGTCATCCCACCAACAGATAATGCGCAGTTCAAATCCTCATTCTGCCAACAAATCTTAACGTTAAAAGAAAATGTTAACCTTGATAATCTATGGGTTGAAGTTTAATCTTTTATAAAAAAGAACCTTAGTGAAAATATAAAGCTGATAAGTTATCTAATAAGCTTAAAATGAGTTTTGAAGCAGTTTGTCGTTAAATTGTGACTAATATGGAACTTATTTTATAAAGTGTGGTTTAACTTATCAGTTTTTAGCCCCTCTGACATTACAATCCACATTCCTCCGTTAAGCTCATAACTCAATATCCAATATAGGGTTGTGTATGTCTCATATTAAATGCGTTATTTTTGATTGTGAAGGGACACTGATTGATAGTGAAAGGCTATGTTGCCAAGCTATCGTTAATGTTTTCGAGCAATTTGATGTCGCTTTAACCATGCAAGAGTGTTTGCAGCACTTTCAAGGTGGAAAACTGGCGGATATTCTCAATACAACCCAGCAGCGACTCGGTCTATCTATCTCTTTGGATATTTTAGAGCCGATGTATCGTGAAAATGTAAGCTACTTGTTCCAAAAATACCTTTTGCCAATGCCTGGTGCATTTGAACTGCTCGATTATCTTAAAGCTCAAAAGATTGAATACTGCATTGCTTCCAATGGTCCCAAAGACAAAATAGAAAAAGCGCTGAGTTTAACAGGGCTATTGACTAACTTCGATGGGCGGATTTTTTCTGGATTTGAAGCGAACAGTTGGAAGCCTGATCCTGATCTGATTTTGTACAGCATCATGAATATGGGATTCTTACCAAGTGAGTGTTTGTATATTGATGATACGCCGATGGGGGTTGAAGCAGGGGTGAATGCAGGCGTTAAAACCTTACACTATTGCTATGATATGCAAGAGATACCGAACTTATTTGAACAGGTAACACCGATTAAGCATTTAGATGATATTGCACAATTTCTATAATTATAAAGCCGAGTGATCATAAACAGATTACTCGGCTTTATTGATTATATCTTGTTAGCCGAGTGACGGTAAGACGCCAAAGCTAATCAATACTTGTGAGCTGATCACAAGGATAGCAGCCATCGAGCTGATCGCTAGAGAGAACTTACCACCAGCCACTTTATATACCGAACTACCCGTTACCGTTACTGGTTGAATCTTTCCTTTACGAACCGTATGGATCATCGCAACAGGTAATAATACTGCAAGAACCGCCAGTGCAATGGCTGCGTAGCCAAGCGCTGTAATAAAACCTTGCGGGTAAAATAGAGCAAAACATAGTGGCGGAGTGAAGGTAATCACAGCTGCTTGAATACGGTTTGCTGTCCCTTGCTGCTTCTTACGAGAGTCACCTAAGAATTCAAATAGACCTAAACTCACACCTAAGAAAGAAGTGACAAGGGCTAAATCAGCGAATAGGCCGATACTGTGAGAAATATTAGAGTGCTGAACAGAATCAGATAGCGTACTTAATAAAGCCGTTAGCCCAGTATTTGCCAGTAACTCATTCTGACTGATAACGCCTAAAGTCACGACCTGCCATAAGATGTAAACAATAAGCGGCATAGCGGAGCCAATAATGATGACTTTGCGTAGTGCAGAAGTATTACCATCTAAGTAATTAACAATAGAAGGAATGCTGCTGTGGAAACCAAAAGAAGTAAAAATCACTGGAATTGCGGCAACAACAAGACCTTGCTGGATAGGCATGCTTAATAAGAATGACTGAGTAACATTAGGAGCAAGGAAGGTAAGTACTGCCACCATCATGATTAACTTGATAGTAAATAAAACACGATTCACCTTATCAACACTATGTGTACCAACCGTTACGATAGCCGCTACGACGAGTGTGAAGATAACCGTACCAACCATGCTAGAAATATCGCTACTCAATAGTCCGTTGATGCGCTGCGTAAATTGAGCGCCACCACCAGCAATATATGCGGCACATAATGCGTAGAGTAAGAAAAGAACCGAAGCACTCGCTACCCATTTACCCTGCTTGCCTAGAATAGTATTCGCTAAAGTATGTAGAGTCGCGCTTTTATCTGCATACTGGTGCAATTCCAGCATTAATAGCGCAGTGAACGCCATCAATGCCCAGATCATAAGCATAAGCGCTAAAGAGGAGAAAAAGCCAATCCCTGCAGAGGCTAATGGTAAGGCAAGCATACCTGCACCAATTGTGGTTCCTGCAATGATCAAAGTACTACCGATTACCTTTGATTTTGTCATTGTATAATATTCTTTACGTTTGATTGATGGTGGATAAGTAAGAGGATAGATGCAAGTTATTTATACTCAATCTATAACCATTCACTTCGTTAAATAACTTTATGTTGGCTATAATGAAGATATTTAATGCTAATATCAACAAAAACGTAAAAATAAATAACCACTGTAAACTTTTATGTACAAATTAAGCTAATTCGATTGTTTATCCTTCTTTTGCTACAATCTGCCTTTAGTTACCTGTTACCCCCCATTATTATTTGAGTATTTCTCCATATGTCTGAATCTGTATCTTCATTTGCCGCTTTAGGGCTGTCTGAGTATCTATTATCTACATTAGATCGTTTAAACTTCTCCCAGCCTACAAGCGTTCAAGAACAAGCCATTCCTCTTATTCTTAACGGCAAGGATGTGCTGGCTGGTGCTCAAACAGGAACAGGAAAAACAGCGGCTTTTGGTTTGCCTATTATTCAGCGTTTAGCAGAGACTTCTGAAGAGCGCGACCCATTTTCAAAAATCATCCGTTCACTTGTCCTAGTTCCAACCCGTGAGTTAGCGCAACAGGTTTTCGATAACCTGACAACTTATGCTGAATCGAGCAGTCTAAAGATCGTGGTTGCCTATGGCGGAACCAGCATGAATGTTCAAACTAAGAACCTTCGTGGTGGCGCTGATATCTTAGTCGCGACACCTGGGCGCTTATTGGATCACTTATTTACCCGCAATATCATTTTAAGCCAAACTGAAGTATTGGTACTGGATGAAGCTGACCGCATGCTCGATATGGGTTTCATGCCTGATATCCAACGTATTTTGAAGCGTATGAACGAAGCGCGTCAAACTCTGTTCTTTTCGGCAACCTTTGATGAGAAAATCAAGACATTAGCCCATCGCATGATGGCAACTGATGCGGCAAAAATTCAGGTAACACCAAAAAATACCACCGCTGATACCGTTAAGCAGATGGTTTATCCTGTTGATAAGAAAAGAAAAAGTGAATTATTAGCTTACTTGATAGGCTCTAAAAACTGGAAGCAAGTGCTGGTCTTTACTAAGACAAAGCAGGGCAGTGATGCGTTAGTGAAAGAGTTAAAACTAGACGGTATTAAAGCGGCATCAATTAATGGTGATAAGAGCCAAGGCGCACGACAAAAGGCATTAGATGATTTTAAATCGGGTGCCGTTCGCGCTTTAATTGCCACTGATGTTGCTGCTCGTGGTCTTGATATTCACCAGTTAGAGCAAGTGGTTAACTACGATTTACCTTATAAAGCCGAAGACTATATTCACCGTATTGGACGGACTGGTCGTGCTGGTAATGAGGGCTTAGCGGTCTCTTTAATGAGTCGTGATGAAGCGTACTTATTAGAAGCAATCGAAACGTTACTTGATAACCGTTTACCTCAAGAGTGGCTACAGGGCTTTGAACCAAGCTTAGTGGCGGATATTGAAGAAGAGACAGCACCGAGTCGTCGCAATAGTCGCTCTGCAGAAAAGAGAAAGATGAAAGCGAAGCTACAAATTCATAAAAACCGAGGTCAGTCTGGTCGCGGACGTCGTTCTTAGTCCTTTATTGAGTTTGGGATAATATAACAACGAAAAAGGGCGAGTTTACTTTGTTGATAATCTATCTTATCGACAAAGTGACTCGCCCTTTTGTATTTTAATCGGTTAAGACTTAACGCTTATTACGTAGGTAGCGCTTACGACGTTCCGCTTTTTTCTTGATTTGCTCTTCAACTTTGCGTTCCGCTTCAATCTCAACTTCAACCAACTCTTGAGTTACCATTTCTGGTAGCTCTAACGTTAATTGACCTAAAGTACCGTTACGTAGCTCATGCAGTAAGATCTCTGATGCTTTATGCAGATCAATACGACCACCAGAACGTAGCGCACCACGTTTACGACCAATCGCTTCCATCAGTTCAACATCGGTTTCTGGTAGCTCTTCTAACTGGTAACGCTCTTTTAGGCGCTCTGGGTACTGTTTTGCTAAGTACTCAACAGTGTAGAAAGCCACTTCGTCGTATTCCATTGCCGTATCTTTTACTGCGCCAGTCGCCGCTAAACGAAAGCCACTATGCGGGTTTTCAACTTTTGGCCATAAAATACCAGGAGTATCGGAAAGAATGACCCCGTTTTGTAAGTTGATACGTTGTTGGCGACGAGTAACGGCTGGTTGGTTACCGGTTACTGCAATCATACGACCTGCTAAAGTATTGATGATGGTTGATTTACCCACGTTCGGGATACCCATAATCATCGTACGAATGTTTTTACCCAACTGTTCACGGTGAGGCGCCAGTTTACGACACTGTTCCATGATTTTATGAACTTCTTGTGGGTTTGAAGTGGTAACAGCCATCGCTTTTACCCCTTGCTCTTTCTCAAAGTGGTCAATCCATACTTGAGTGAGTTCAGGATCGGCTAAATCGCGTTTATTCAGCACTTTTACACAAGGCTTATCTCCGCGAAGCTTTGCAATCATTGGGTTATCACTACTAAAAGGGATACGAGCATCTAAGACTTCAATGATGACATCAACTTGAGGGATCACTTCTGCGATCTCTTTTTGAGCCTTATGCATGTGGCCCGGATACCATTGAATTGTATTGTTAACCATTTGAATACCTTGTATTAATTATTCTTTTTCTATTCTGGGTACGATGTGGGGGTACAAAAATAAAGCAAGCCCAAAGCGTTTGTTTCTTAATCAGTATATACAAATTAAGAACCACACAACGTTTAATGTGATGATCTTAACATTTTTACGAGAGAAGCGAAAACTTCAACTCGATAAAACAGTGTGAGGGCTTGGGTTAGCGTTTATATACTTCAGAGGGCACAAGTTTGTGAACCATCAAAATAAACGCAATAAGGCTTAATCCATTATTGCGTTTTACTACTTACTACTTACTACTCAGTGATTGGCTTTACTTGATAGAAGAGGGCAAATAAAACCGGCACGACAATTAACGACAATTAACGTCAATACGGTAGCAAAACCAAGGCCTGCCATGATTGTGATTGCCATCGAACCAAAGAAAGCATCAAACATCAGCGGAATAAGCCCTAAGATAGTAGTTAATGCCGCCATACTTACTGGGCGAGCACGACTTATTGCACTGTCATAAATCGCAAGGTATGGATGTTTACCACTCTCTAGCTCAATATTGATTTGATCAACCAGTACGATGCCATTTTTCAAAATCATCCCACTTAGGCTCAATAAACCCAGTAGTGCAGTAAAGCTAAATGGCATATTGGTCGCTAATAATCCGATAACCACACCAATAATAGACAACGGCACTGTAAACCAAATAACCAGTGACTTCTTGACTGAGTTAAACAGAAGAATAGTGATAAGAAACATTAACATGTAACCCATAGGTAGCGAGGTAAACATCGCTTCTTGTACTACTAATATAGAGCCTGAGACTAATAGCTCCACGTAAACAACAGAAGAGTCATAAATAGTTATTACAGGCTCTCCAAGCGCGACTTGTTCATAGCCCTGTTTAAGCACTTCTTCCACCGAGTGGGTAAAAAATAGGCTTGGTTCATGAGTGTTCTCTTACTGTCCTAGTGGATAATATGTTACTGCACATATGTGTAGTATAATCAAAGGAAGAGGTTGATCAATGTTTATTTTCCGACTGTGCAGTAAAAATAATGAAAATATACTGCGCTTTTAAGTACAATCGGCAGTAAAGAAATATAGAGGTGATGTATATGAGTGACACTGTAGAGAGAAAGCAGGGTAAGCGAAGTGCTGAAGATGCTGAAAAAACCAAATCAACAATCATGATGGTTGCTTCACAGCTATTTTGTGAGAAAGGTTATGATCGTGTCTCTTTGCGTCATATTAGTGAAAAAGCGGGCGTTTCTCATAGTTTGATACGTTATCATTTTGGTAGCAAAGAAAAAATCTGGCATAGCATTAGTGATAATTTTCATAACTTTATGGGATGTTATCGCGATCAATTAATTGCTGAACTGAACAAAAGCCTGCTTCCCAATGAGTTCCTTTATCACTTTTCGACTAGGATGTTAGCTTTGATGCTTGTTCATCCTGCACCGATTCAATTGGTTGCGGATGCTGTGCGTCAAGATATGGATGAGCTGGTGGATTACTTCATAACTTCAGCTGATACGATGAAGACATTCTTTTTAGATTTAGCCGAGAAGCATAATCAGTACATGCCAGAGAAGGTGATCAATATTTTCGACTTGAAATGGCAGATGATGCTTTCTGCCCATGGTGCAGCTTCACTAAGACCTTTTATGCAAGTGATATGGCCTGATTCTTCGCTCACTTTTGATGATCGGCTGGTGGCTCATTGGAAACTGTTTGAGCAATATGCCGCAACACAACTTGCTATCCCTGATGAGCAGCGTTTGTCGCCTAAAAAGATGGAAGAGTTGGTGATTATGGAAATGCTAGAAGAGCTAAGCCCACCTAAGTAGATAATATACGACTCAATCGAGTCGCATTCTTAGTAGAGAGTCGCTAATAAAAAGTAGAAAAAGCGTGAACACCCTAAAAACTTGGCAATGGTGGGGGTTCACGCAAAAACGAGCGCTTTATTGATTCAACGGTTTAAATTTAGGAACAGAAATCCTAAAAATGAGCGTATAAGCAACCGGCAAGACAATCAGTGTTAATACTGTTGCAAAACCTAAACCAAAGACAATGGTGACCGCCATAGATAAAAAGAATGGGTCAGACAATAATGGGATCATCCCCAACATTGTGGTCAGTGCTGCCATGCATACTGGTCTAACTCGACTAACTGATGAGTCGTAAACGGCTTGATAAGCTGGCTTACCATCATCTAACTCCGTATTAATCTGGTCGACGAGTACAATCCCATTTTTTACGATCATTCCGCTTAAACTCAACATCCCAAGAATAGCCATAAAGCTAAAAGGCGCATTAAGAGCAAGTAAGCCAAAGCTGATACCAATTAATGCCAGTGGGACATTTAACCAAATAACCAGCGACTGTCTGACAGAGTTAAATAAGGCGACAGTGATCAGGAACATGGCAAGGAATCCAAGTGGTAAAGAATTACCAATACTTTGCTGGGCATCAAGTGATGTTTCATATTCGCCACCCCATTCCAACTCGTAGCCTTCAGGTAGTTCGATGGCTTCTATCTTATCTCGCACCTTTCTAAGCACAGAATCCGCCGTTTCATCACTCATCAGTACTGGGTCTCCAAGTACTGAAATCACTCGTTTACGATCTCGTCGCATGATGAGCGGATTTTCCCACTCGCTATCCAGTGATGAAATAACTTGAGCTACGGGAACAAACGTGTTGTTTTCGGCACTCCAAACTTGTAATTGAGCAAGGCTTTCAGCATTTAAACGTTCTTCTTTTGGCGCACGAGCAATAATTGGCATTAAATCCGATTGTTCACGGTATGTGCCGATCACTTGACCATTAAAGTTAGTGAGTAAGGCTGAATCTAGGCTTTGTTTACTAATTCCGGCTTCTTTCGCTTGCGCTAAGTTAAACTGAGGACGCAAGAGTAGGGTTTGATTACGCCAGTTATGGCGCACATTTTCCATAGCCGGTTCATCATTAAAGACACGGCTAGCTTTCGCTGCGAGTTGACGCAATACAACAGGGTCATCACCATAAAAACGCGCTTCAACTTTCGCCGCTGGTGTCGGACCATTCTCAATACGTTTTACCTTGTATTCTGCTTCGGGATATTCACTACGCAGGTGCTGACTAATAATCGGTAGGTAAGCATCCATGCTGTCTAGGCTATCCATTTCAATGATCATTTGACCATATGAGCTGTAGCCTTTTTCTGGTTGATACGACAACATGAATCGCTGTGCACCTTGGCCAATCACCGTTGTGATATTTTCAAGACCAATGGGGTTGGTCGCATCCTGGGTAATAATGTCTTTTTCGATTCGGCGTAAGAAGTCATCGGTGAACAGTACGTCACTTCCTTCCTCTAGCCATACATCAACCATGAAAATAGGTGTATTAGAAGCAGGGAAGAATACCTGTTTAACATGTCCCATACCTATGATGGCAGAAAAAAGAAGACCGATAATCAATAGCATGGTTGTTTTTCTAAAGCGCATAGCAATATTTAAAATGCCACGATAAACCGTAAAGACAACACCTTGATACGTCGCATCATCTGAATCATTGGCGTGCTCGTTATTACCATCTTTAAATAATAGATAACAGAAGAAAGGGGTAATTGTCATCGCTGTAAACCAACTGATAGACAAAGAGATCAGAAGCACTTTGAACAGAGATCCACAAAACTCACCGGTATCATCAGGTGATAACCCGATCGGTGCGAAAGCCAAAATACCGATGATCGTTGCACCAAAGAGTGGCCATTGTGTTTGCTCGACAATTTTCTTGGCTGAGTGCAATCTCGTATGACCACGTCTAATGCCAATAATGATGCCTTCGGTCACCACAATCGCGTTATCAACCAGCATACCGAGCGCGATAATCAGTGCCCCTAGAGAGATATTTTGCAGTTGAATGCCGATCTGGTTCATTACAATGAAGGTACCAAGTATCGTAATAAGCAGTACGCCCCCCATTAATATGCCGGCTTTAGCACCCATAAAGATAAGTAGTACAACAATAACGATGGCAACCGACTGAGCAAGGTTAATCAAAAAACCACTCACGGTATCTTCAACGATGGCACCTTGATTATAAACCGTATTGATTTCCATACCGATAGGACGCTTTGCCAGTAGCTCATCCATTTTGTTAGTGATGGCTTTAGACACATCAACGACATTCACGCCAGGGCTTAACGATACGCCAATGGAAAGTGCTCTTTGTCCCTTATCATGATAAATTTCTTGCGGACTATCTGAGGTGGTTTTATAGATCTTCGCGATATCACCTAGGTAAACCAAAGCATGGCTATTAGGCGCACTTATCACTAAGTTTTCCATCTCCTCAACTTGGCTAAATTCACCTGTTGGTGTGATTCGTACTCGTGTTGAGCCAATCAACATTTTACCAGCATTTGAAACCACATTCTGGTTCTGTAATTGTTGATAGATATAACTAGGATCGAGGCCCAATGCTGATAACTTAGCTTGACTGATTTCGACCACAACTTGTTGCTGAGGCGCCCCCATTACTGATACTTTTTTTACCCCATCGATTAATACTAGATCTCGACGGATGATGTCTGAATACTTCTCTAGCTCTTGGTAACTGTAGTCGTCACCCACAAGGTTCATTAAGTAGCCAAATACATCTGAAAAGTCATCGACAATAATAGGTTGCTGCACACCGGAAGGAAGTTGAGCAAGGCTATCATTGATCTTATTACGCAATTCATTCCAAACTTCAGGCAGACGATCTTTGCCATATTGACTGTGAACTTCGACTTCGATTTGAGATAAACCAGCACTGTTCATGGATTTAACCAACTTCACTTGCTGCATTTGCTGGATAGCATCTTCGAGTGGCAAGCTCACTTCTTCTTCAACTTGTTCAGGTGATGCACCTGGATAAGCCGTAATAACAAGGGCAAGTTTGATGGTAAATTCAGGCTGCTCAAGTTGACCAAGTTTTGAAAATGAAATAACGCCACCCAGTGTCATTAGAATGATAACCATCCATGTAATCACTTTGTTTTTAATACTAAAAATTGCTGCGTTCATTGATTAAATGCCTCGTTCCCAACGCAACGGCGTTACTTTTGTGTCCGAATGAATACTGCTTGCTCCAATAGCAACGATTTGGTCACCTTCATTAATACCACTAATTATTTCACTGCCTTGTGTGCGGATCTTTCCTAGCTGCACGATCGATTTCGTCAGTGTTTGTGTTTGAGGTTGATAAATCCAAACAAAATCTTGCTCCGTCTGTTCGTCATGACCGATTGCACTAAGCGGTAAAACCGGAAGGGGTTGACTAGCATGTTTCTCATGTACGACAACATCAGCACTCATACCGGGTAAAATAGACAGATTAAAATGCGTTGCCGGTGTAAATGATAAAGTCATTTGATAGGTTTGACTGCCATTATTAACCACGGTATTCATTTCTTTGAATGTCACAGGAAACGTGTCATCTGAGCCATGAAATTTGACGCTGTATTCAGCTTGGTTAGCGTTGATATTCTCTTTATTATTAAAAAGGTAGGATTCAGGTACATTAAAGGTAAGGTCGAACTTTTTGTTAGTTTGAAGCGTCATCACAACTTGAGATGCTTGAAGCATTTGATGATTTTCGAGATCAACTTTGGCAACGATGCCTGAAAAAGGTGCGATAAGTTGAGTATAACTCAGCTGGTCTTTAGCAGCATTAAGGGTAGCCAAGGTGGACTGTAGTTGTGCTTCAGCGGTATCAAAGTCTGATTTTGAAATTAACTTTCTGGCTAGCAACTCTTTTTTACGTGAGAAATCTGCTGTAGCCAATTGGTGGTTAGCTTGCGCATTTAATAAGTTGTTCGTTGCGTCTCTATTATCTAATTGAGCTAATAGATCGCCTTTCTTCACTTGTTGACCAGCGAGAAGGTCTAAATGCGTTAGTTGACCATTGACACGAAAAGCAAGATCGACTTGTTGACTGGCAACAACCTTAGCAGGAAACGTTCTGGTAAAATGAGACGATAAGTTATCAACCTGCATGAGCTTAACAGCGCGAGCGTAACTCGGAGTTTTTTCAACCTCTTGGGAGGTTTGCTCGGCACTGGTTCGTGGAATAAAGATAAAAGCGGATATTGCAATGGCAGTCACTGATATTGCAATAAAGTAGCGTAGTTTAAATGAGAGACTAGGGCGCATGGTGGTATTTACCGTCTTTGAAGTTTAAAAAAAGACTATACGGAATATTTTTGTTGCATAAAACACAACAAATTAGCACCAAGAGTTCCATATTTCAGAACTATTTTGTATGATATTTACTTGCTTTTAATGTTGAGATCAGAGCATGAAAACAGAAGATATCAAGATGTTCCACCGCATCGTCGAAAGCGGTGGACTGGTTAGAGCGGCTGAGTTAATGGATTTACCGAAGTCAAACTTAAGTCGTCGCCTAAAGGCACTGGAAGAGGAGCTTGGTATTGACCTTTTTCATCGTCAGCATAAAACGATTGTAGTTAGTGAGAATGGACGTCACTTTTATAAATCGAGTAAAACATTCATAGACCAATTTGAAACTGAGATCCAAGAAATCACCAGTCATAGTTTTGAATTGTCGGGTCATATTAGAGTACAAATTTTAGCATTACCTAACTCTAAAGCTCTCACTCACATCATTACAAATTTTATGCGTGATCACCCAAAGATCACCGTAGAAATCATCACGAGTTCAACAGAGTTTGAGCTTATTGAGAATAATGTCGATATTGGCTTTCGTATTGGCTATGAACTTGAAAATACTGATCTTATTGCAAGAAAGCTGACATCTGTCGATCTTAATCTCTATGCCTCTCCAGTCTACCTAAACCAGCATGGTGTACCTGAAAAACCGAAAGATTTAGAGAAACATGAATGCATTTTATTTAGGCGATTCAGTGGTAAACTGGATAATCAAATTCACTTTGAACATGAAGTGATCAATGTTTCAGGGCGATTAATATTAAACAATGTTGATTTGATGACACAATCTTGTATCGATCATCAAGGCATCTGTTTACTTGCCAATCAGTCAGTTAGAACAGAAGTTGAGCGAGGGGAGTTAGTCGAAATTTTACCCAGTTTCCCTACCTTGCAAGGACACGGTTGGCTACTCTATCCAAGACGAAAAACCTTATCGCCTCAGGCGAAAGCACTTATTGCCTACATCATGGAAAAAGTATCAGAACACGATAATATCAATGGTCAAAACTAAATCGATATTAATGTCTAGGTTGATGCAGCAGTAAAAATTCAAATTATTGATTGCGGTATAAATAAATGAATAACAATAACTTAATTACGCTAATTTTATAATATACTAAGGCTAATCTTACGCATTCATACAGGAATTTATTATGGGATTTTTTTCACGTTTATTCGGTAAAAAAGATGAAAAAGCAGTAACTGAGATTACGCCAGTTGAGTACAAAGGTTGTCTTATATATCAAGATTCTTTGCCAGAAGGTGGTCAATACCGAATAGCTGGTCGAATCACCAAAGAGATCGATGGTGAACTTAAAGAGCACCGATTTATTCGCTCTGATGTGATTTCTGCAAAAGATGATGCCAATGAATTGATGTTAAAAAAATCTCAAATGTTAATAGATCAGATGGGTGATAGCATATTTCAATAGATTAAGTGAATTGTTCACCTCTAAAACATAAAGAAAGAGCGATTAGTGCGTAGCTAGTCGCTCTTTTTTTGATTTTGTTAACCAAGTAGAGGTAATTTGTTGGTTGCAAAGTTAAAATAATTACGGTTTGACCTCGGCTTTGTTTGATTTATGTTGTGCTTTTACTTTCTTTGGCATGACAATTTACCTCGTTATATGGTTATATGTAATAAAATTTCATGTTTTTGTAACAAAAGTCTTGAAGTTAACCTTATCATTCGTTAAAAACGAAATATCCATTCTGCCAATGTCAAGGAATCGCTATGCAAATTGGGGTACCAAAAGAAATACTACCTGGAGAAACGCGGGTAGCTGCAACACCAAAAACGGTCGAGCAGTTATTAAAGTTAGGCTTTGAAGTCATTATTGAATCGAAAGCTGGCGCACTTGCTAGTTTTGATGATACTGCCTTTGAAGCGGTTGGAGCAAAAATAGGAACAGCAGAAGACGTTTGGAATTCAGGACTGATCTTAAAAGTTAATGCACCACTTATCGACTCAAACCAATCAATTGATGAAATCGCTCTGATTAATGAAGGATCCAGTTTGATCAGCTTTATTTGGCCTGCACAAAATGCCGAGCTGATGGAGCAACTTTCAAGTAAAAATATTAATGTTATGGCGATGGATGCCGTACCTCGTATTTCTCGTGCACAAGCGCTCGATGCCTTAAGTTCAATGGCAAACATTGCCGGTTATCGTGCTGTTGTTGAGGCAGCTCATGAATTTGGACGCTTTTTTACCGGGCAAATAACCGCGGCAGGAAAAGTGCCGCCAGCAAAAGTATTCGTTGCAGGCGCAGGCGTTGCAGGCTTAGCTGCCATTGGTGCTGCTGGTAGCTTAGGGGCGATTGTTCGTGCGTTTGATGTTCGCCCTGAAGTAAAAGAACAAGTTCAGTCAATGGGCGCTGACTTTTTAGAAGTGGATTTTGAAGAAGATTCAGGCGCAGGTGATGGTTACGCTAAAGAAATGTCTGACGCTTTTAATAAAAAAGCCGAAGAACTTTATGCCGAGCAAGCTAAAGACGTTGATATCATTATTACTACTGCACTTATCCCTGGTCGACCTGCACCACGCTTAATTACCAAAGCGATGGTTGATAATATGAAAGCGGGCAGCGTGATTGTGGATCTGGCTGCGGCTAATGGTGGTAACTGTGAATATACCGTTGCCGATCAGGTTATCACGACGGAAAATGGTGTGAAAATTGTGGGTTATACCGATATGGTGGCTCGCTTGCCAACGCAGTCTTCACAGCTTTATGGTACCAACATCGTTAACTTGTTAAAGCTGCTATGCAAAGAGAAAGATGGCAGCGTCAATATTGATTTTGATGATGTGGTATTGCGTGGCGTTACCGTTGTTAAAGAAGGTGAAGTGACGTGGCCTGCACCGCCAATTCAAGTTTCAGCTCAACCTCAGCAAAAGGAAGAGCCAACGAAAGCCGAGCCTGAAGTAAAACAAGAAGAACCTAAATCACCGATCAAGAAAATTGCCGCGCTTGGTTTAGGGATTGTCGCATTTGGCTGGATTGCTTCTGTTGCTCCACCAGAATTTCTTGCGCACTTTACGGTATTTGTATTGGCATGTGTTGTTGGTTATTACGTGGTGTGGAATGTCTCTCACTCACTGCATACTCCACTTATGTCGGTAACGAATGCTATCTCTGGCATCATTGTTGTCGGCGCTTTATTACAAATAGGTCAGGGAAGTACGGTGGTGACTGTGTTGTCATTTATCGCCGTGTTAATTGCAAGTATTAATATATTTGGTGGCTTTACCGTGACCAAACGTATGCTTGAAATGTTTCGTAAAGATTAAGGAGTAACAAATGTCTGCAGGATTAGTACAAGCGGCATATATTGTTGCTGCGGTTTTATTTATCATGAGCTTGGCAGGATTGTCTAAGCAGGAAACGGCACGTTCAGGTAATTACTATGGTATCGCAGGTATGGCGATTGCTTTAGTAGCGACTATTTTTAGCCCAGATTCATCAGGTATCGCTTGGATCATTGTTGCCATGGTTATTGGTGGTGGCATTGGTATTCACTATGCGAAGAAAGTTGAAATGACGGAAATGCCAGAGTTAGTGGCGATCCTACATAGCTTTGTTGGTATGGCAGCTGTTCTGGTTGGTTATAATAGTTATATTGATCATGGTGAACTGACAGGCGCTTTGCTGAATATCCATTTAGTTGAAGTTTTCCTTGGTGTATTCATTGGTGCGGTGACCTTTACAGGCTCTGTTGTTGCGTTTTGTAAACTGCGTGGCTTAGTCCCATCATCAGCACTTAATCTTCCACACAAGCATAAAATGAATTTAGCAGCGATTGTCGTTTCTGTTTTATTAATGATTATGTTTGTAAATGCACAAGGCAGCATGTTTGCCCTGATTGTCATGACCTTGATTGCTTTTGTATTTGGCTATCATCTAGTGGCTTCGATTGGTGGCGCTGATATGCCAGTAGTTGTTTCAATGCTGAACTCTTATTCAGGTTGGGCAGCAGCGGCAGCAGGTTTCATGCTAGCGAATGACTTACTGATTGTAACTGGTGCTTTAGTCGGTTCATCTGGTGCGATACTGTCTTACATTATGTGTAAAGCAATGAACCGTTCGTTTATCAGTGTGATTGCCGGTGGTTTTGGGCAAGAGACCTCAGTAACTTCAACCAGTGATGAAGAGCAAGGCGAACACCGTGAAATCAGCGCAGAGGATGTGGCTGACATGTTGAAAAACTCAACGTCAGTGATCATCACTCCAGGGTACGGTATGGCAGTTGCTCAAGCACAATACCCAGTGCATGAAATTACTGACAAACTTCGTGCTCAAGGGATTGATGTTCGCTTTGGTATTCACCCAGTCGCGGGACGTTTACCTGGTCACATGAATGTTTTATTAGCTGAAGCGAAAGTGCCGTACGATATTGTATTAGAAATGGATGAAATTAATGATGATTTCTCTAGCACTGATACTGTCTTAGTTATAGGCGCTAACGACACTGTTAACCCAGCAGCGCTTGATGATCCAAACAGTCCAATTGCTGGGATGCCAGTTCTGGAAGTATGGAACGCACAAAACGTGATCGTCTTTAAACGTTCAATGAACACAGGTTATGCTGGCGTGCAAAACCCATTGTTCTTTAAAGATAATGCACATATGTTATTTGGTGATGCGAAAGCGTCGGTAGATGCGATAAGTTCTGCACTTTAATTGGGTTAGCTCAATTTAGAATACAAAGCCCTGATTTATTCAGGGCTTTTTTGTATCTATGCCTTGAAATGATATTCAACGAACACCATATCGTTATTATCTATTTCACAGGATAAGATTATGAATACTAAGAAAACCTCTAAGTCAGTTGCTTCAAAAGCAGCTAAGGCCCTTTCAGACCCTAACGCTTCGAAGATTCAAAAGTCACTTGCAGCTAGCGCAATGGCTCAAGCTAGTTCATCAAAACAGACAGGCAAAGACATGGAGACAAAAGCCTCTAAAGTTCTTCAGTCAGACAAGTACAACGATGATACCAAAGAATTTGCGGCTTCAGTGCTCGCACAATCGAACAAGAAGCGATAGGAGGTTTTATGTCTACATGTCAAAGTGAACATCGTCATTACCCTGAATTTGAACAGTTACCACATGACCAAGGTGGCATGGGGCGTCACAAGTGTTGTGGCTGTGCGTATGAGCGAGGATATGAGCTTGGGTTGGTTCGTGAAGAAATGCTCAATATCAATATTGATTCTTTACCTATTAGTCAGGCGGGGACAGTTCGGCATAAAAGTCCTCATGCAGCTTTTGCAATAGGCTATCAGGATGGCATTCGTGCCTCGTACAATCAATAAGAGGTTTGAATGAAAGGCACCCTTCAGTATTACGATATCGAAAAGCTTGGTATTTATAAGAGAGGCTCTGATGAGCAGTTGTTTGATTCAAGTGAGGCTGTACTCGATTCACTTATTGGCTGGTTTAAGAAAAGACCCAGTTTAGTAAACACAAGTACAAGAGAAGCTGATAAGGCAATAGGGCAATCAAACGTCTATTGCTATGACATTGATGGTGCTAATGGTGAGTACGTCTTTGTTCTTTGGAATGAGTTGACTAATGCAGACGATGAAATTCTTACTATTTCGAAAGACTCAAAACCAGGCAGTGCTAAAGTCAAATCGGGTGTTGACTCTAAAACAGTTATCCCCGGTTTACCGAGTTACTATTGGGTGTCTTTAAATCATGATCTTGTTGCAACGCTCCATTTTGACCATGCTATGACATCTCTTGTGGCTTTAAGAAACTACATTACAGGATATATGCAAAACTATTCGGAGTTTGCTGTCACGCATAAAGATAACGAAGATAAAGTTATTGGCTATCGACATCCGGATAATAAAGAAGGTGATGTAGGTTTTTTTAAATTTGACTTGAAGCGTAAAACTGATGAGTCAACGATTGAAGAGCTTACTCAAAAGTATAGTAAGATAACTAAAATCGTTCGTCGAACCCAAAAGCAAGCTCAGGATGTTGAGCTTATAGGTTGGTTTCATAATTTAGCAAGTAAAGCTGTTGGTCGTGGTTTGCCGAAAGCAAAAGATGTCCATGTGGAGGTTGAGCTTGATTTTACTCCTGAAACTGAAAGAGATTTTTTGGATATAGTTGCAGCCTATCAAAAGGAAATCATTGACCCTGATAAGTACAATAATCTTGGTTTTGTACTAAAAGGGGAAAGTGGTAGAAAGGTATTCTTAGATGGTAAGTACCTCAGAACAGAGCATGATTTTGAGATAAAGAGAGCTGGTAAAAATCCATTTGGTGCACCTGAGTTGCTTGATTACATCGGTACAAAGCAAGTCAGATTGGTACCAAGAAAACCTAAGAAGAGAAAAGCAGCATGACCGGTAAAACCGCTAGTTTCAGCTGGCTAAAGTTTGGTTTATGGATTGCGTTCATTGTTGGCTATGGAATAGTAGCCAATAAGTACCTGTATGACTTGGCATCAACTCTCAAAGTAGAGTTGCTAAAGTCTCAGATAGGAATACTAGTTAATGTGTCAGCAATCTTGTTTGGTGTAATCGGAGCTTGGCTAGCTCTGATTTATCCTACTGCATTGCAAAAGGTACAGGGAAAAGAAAACATTGGGCTTGCCTATAGTGGTGTAGACCTAAGTGTTTTAAAGAGCTTAGTACTTGTATTGCTCTTTAGTACCACGTCACTAATAGCGTCTTTGCTTTGTGATTTAGCATTAACTTTCTCAACGCACACCTCGATAAGTCAGTTGACTAGTGCAGACAGCATTAAAGCATTATGTGCGATATTAGTTTGGTTTCTATTTGCAGTACAGATTTCTGCAATATCTTCTTTATTATTTTCGTCATTCAAATTGGTATATGACTTATTCATAAGTAAAGCATACACAGACTTACAGCACTTACTTGGACGAAATAAAACCAAATAAGCCTAAAATGATCCTCTTGCGAGGATCCTTTTGTTATCTTCTATAATGCTTTTCTCGATGACCGTTGGTACAGGAATAGAACATTTATCAATTAACTTGCTTTACGTTGCTCGGATCCGATGGATTTGATTTGAAGTATCAAGATGATGCCTGTGTTAGCTGCTATCAAAGAACTAGAGACAGTGTGATAACTACTAGTAATAATGGATATTCTGTTCTTTATCGAGAGGCAACCATGAAGTACGCATTATTAGTTACTGCCTTAATTGGCTTTCCAGCATTATCCAATACTAATTTGACCATATCTTGCGCTGAATACGGCTCAGACCGATATACGTATGGTGCTACCGTTACCTTGCTGACATATAATGAAAATCACAATAGCCATGTTACGAAAGGCACTTCTAAAGTAATTAGTATCGAGCAAAAGCCGAACTACCTAAGGTTTGTTACTGAAGATAAAGGTTTCAATTCAGTGAACAAAAACGTGTATGAGTTAAAAAGCAAACTTCTATCTATGAACAGCGTCTCTACTCAAGATGGATAAGTTGTGTTCTAAGGTGGTGGGGAGATGTCTAAGTGGTGTGTGGTTTTCTAAATTGAATGAACAAATAGCCGGCTCAATGAGTCGGCTTTTTTGTGCCTATAAGGTAGAATCAGCGAAGATAATTTTTCATGGTGAATTATGAAGTTATATAAGTTTAGGCAGGTAGATACTTACAGTTTGAGTGGGCTTTCGAATAGTACCTTATGGTTTTCTAACTTGAGTGATTTTAACGACCCTTTTGAACGAAGTTATATTCTCGATGAGCAACTTTCTCGTGAGGTAGAGCAGATTCTTGTCAATAGAGTTGTTCCAAAGCCTGATTCTGAAGTAGATGTCGTTTTGAGACAAAGAATGTTTGAAGAAGCGGGAGTTGAAGATGGTGGTGCTGATAAAAAAGTATTCTTCCGCAAAATGTTAAAACGTGACTTCGAAAAAGCGTTAGTAGGTACTGTCCATAAATCAAAAGCTATCTGTATGTCTATGGAAGATTTAGAAGCAGATAAGGATCCGCTGTACGAAAACTTAATGTGGTCTCATTACGCTGATGGTTTGAGAGGATTCTGTATGGTTTTCGATAGTGAAAAGCTACAAACACACTTTTATGAACAAGAGTTAATAGTTCGCCCAATCGAGGTTGAGTATCAAGATGTACCAATTACGTTATCGCTAAATGAATTCGCGCGCTCTAGATATATTCTGAATGATAATCTGATGACAGATGTTATCTCTGATGTAACTAAATCGGTTGGTACAAAATCTAAAGCATGGAGCTATGAAAAAGAATTCAGAATGATAAGTCTAGAGAATAGTAATGCGCATGACTATCTGCCAGATTCACTGATTGAAATTGTTATCGGTGAGAAAATGCCTAAAGACCAGAAAAAACTTGTTATCGACACTGCACGCTCTGCTAATCCTGATGTAAGTATAAAACTATCAAGATTAAAGCAGGGCTCTTATCAGTTAGAAATTATCGATTATGACTCGCATTGATATCGCACCCAAAAAGTCTATAAAGCATACTCCAGATTTAGACCCATGATAATCTCAATTTCTTTTACAACTTATTCGACGAATATTATAGCACAAGTAGCTTACATTAGAGTTCCCCATCCCATCTGGGATCAGTGTCATAATGTGGTAATTACTTAAAAATAAAAGCAAAAAGGCTCATCAATCGATGAGCCTTTTTATATTTTCGATACAGAAGAATAGATTAGCTTTCCATAATGCCGTGCCACTGATAATGATTATTTGGCTTCTTACTTACATAGCCCTTATCTAACAGTTGAGTGAAAATTGTATCAACTTCATCACTGTTTGTTTTTAGGTATGTTCCCATGGCACGTTTGCTACAATTCACTTGGTTACGACTAAGTGCATCAATCGCTTGATCATATAAAGATTTAACTTCCGCTATATCCCCTTCATGAATGGTCCCTTCGCTGGTATCGCAGTCACTGTTTGCTTTGCTTGCTAATAGCTCAGTTTTTTGCGGTAGCGCTTTATCAAATTCATCAATGGTTATTGGCTCATTATGCTTAAATGTATTGCGGAAGCGCTGCTCCTCACCAATTAAGCCCACAAAGAATGCAGCAAAGAAATCAAGCAAAATGGAGAGGAATATCACTAAGCCTAATTGCGCAGTTTGACTCTCTACGTTTAACGATTGTGCCAAACTATCGATAAGTCCCATGACAGAACCTTGACCAACAATCGGCATGCTATCACGTTCAACGGCGAGTTCTTGCTGTTGATGGCGCAGTGCTTCGTTCTCTTTTTGAATTCTTGATACACCCGTCGCGATCATGTTCATTTCAATGTATCTTTCAGCCGCCGTATTATTAAGAGCGATTTGCTGATCAAGAGAGGCAATTTGCATATTGAAGGCATTAATTCTGCTTTCATGTAGGTTGATATGTTCTTGCGCTTTGTTTGTCGCACTATTAATACCACCGACGGAACCACCAATGGAAATGGCTGCGAGTACCGCGTAAAAAGTAAAAGCGGATAGGGTTCCTGGGTAATTACGACGAGATTTACGCTCTCCAACTTCATACCAAGCAAAGAATTTACCCAGTTCAAAGATCACCGCTAAACCACCAAATAAGACCTGCATTAAAGGGTCATCATCAATAGATAGAAATAGAAGCAAAGAAAAGACAATTGACGCAAGAATCGATGCGCCAGTAAAACTATACACCGTCCACATTGCGAACGATCCTTTAGGGTATCTTACGGGTAAATTTTCGTTGTAAAGCATAAAAGATTATCTGTATTAGGAACAAAACGCACATTAACCTGTCTATGAAGTTGCTGTGCCGTAGAAAGTAGAGCATCATACCTTATAAATTGAATAATCCCTTATAAAAAAAGGCTTACACCGCTTTCTTATTGAATTTATATGCTTGAATGTATTTTTGTTGCTTAAACTTCCACCAAAGTACAATTGGCTGGAATGAGTTGGTGATATTTTAAACAATCAAGTTAACGGATGGGTTTGCAACTACATTTAATAGGGGATTATTTTTACGGTATAACTGACATGGTTCTCACAATCCAGGTTTCTCTATACGCTAGAATAATGGCAATAGTGACACACTTTTTTCATCACAATATATAGTATTCAATTTGATAAACTTAATCAGACCCTATTGTCTTCTACTATTAGTTAGCTTCTCATATCTAGCTCACGCTGACTCTTTACCAGAAAGAATTGACGACTTTACCAAACGGTTTGATTACAGTGCAGCCGTTGAGTCCTATGATATTCGTCAACTACAAACCGATTACCCCACGACATTGATTGCACCTGAATCGATGCTTCCACAGACGTCAAAATATCCGTTAAGTGATGTACAAAAACTCTATCAATTTGCCAAGACATGTTATGGCAAACTGCCGTTGAGCCCACTAACGACACAGCCTTTATTCTTTACTAGAACCATGTGTAAAGGCACAGAAATTTCACTATCTTGGTTTTCAAGAAGCAACTTTATACATCCTGGTGGTGGTACGTATGCTTACCGTTACGTGACAAAATTCCCAGAATACTTTGAAGATTTAGAGCATGTCATGCATATCAAAGAGCGTGAGCATAATGCCGATGGTTCGTTACTCTCTCGTTTACAGGCCATGGATAGTGATGCGATTTCCGCTCTGTTATCGGGTGCGACTATGTTTGTCGAGCAAGATGAGATTTGGCTGCGTCGAGGCGATGAATATTATCTATTTAGCCCTTCGGTTTGGAAAGGTAATGCTGATAAAGCGCAACTCAATTACAAGTTGTTAGGGGAAGCAGCCAACTGTTATGTACAACGAGGTAATTTGTGCTGGGAGCCAGAAGATCATTCTCGAATATTGCAATTGAGTATGATACTGCTTATTACTGCCAATATTTTGTTCGTCATTTTCTGGATTTTTTATCGCTGGAATACAAAAAAACAAGAACTTCGAAGTCGTATGCTAGTCTTACAGATACTGACTCACGAATTAAGAACACCTATTGCGAGTTTGTCTTTAACCGTTGAAGGTTTTCGAAGAGAATTTGAATCGTTGCCTGAAAGTGTTTACGATGAGTTCCGACGACTATGTGAGGATACACGTCGACTAAGGCAATTAGCAGAAGCAAGTAAAGATTACTTACAGTCGGATAATCAACCACTTGCTGTTGAGTGGGTGCCTTCTGTCGCTGAGTGGCTAGAGTATAAAGTTGAAGATTTTGACAATCAATTACAACTGAATATGCCCAAAGATTTTGCTGCAAAGTTGAATATTTATTGGTTAGGGACTTGTATCGATAACCTGATCAAGAATGCATTAAAGTACGGTGTTGCCCCAGTGACACTGGATGTAGAACATAATGATGGTACATTATTTATTAAGGTCATCGACCAAGGTTTGTTAACTCAAAAAGATTGGCGACATTTAAGAAAACCATTTGTTAGTGTAAGTGGTCTTGGTCTTGGATTGACTATTGTAGAATCAATGGTGGGAAGAATGGGAGGGAAGATGACCCTAATTGGCCCACCGACAACTTTTATTTTGGAGATACCCTGTGAAACAGACATTGCTTCTCGTTGAAGATGATAAAAACTTAGCCGATGGTTTATTGGTAAGTTTAGAGCAGGCAGGATATGAATGTCTACATGCTGATACGATTGCTAAGGTAGCCGCATTATGGAGCCAAGCTGACTTGGTTATTTTAGACCGCCAATTACCAGATGGTGATTCCGTTTCACATTTACCAGAGTGGAAAAATGAGAAGGATATTCCGGTTATTCTATTAACCGCACTCGTCACGATTAAGGACAAAGTGGCAGGACTCGATGCTGGGGCAAATGATTATCTAACTAAGCCGTTTGCTGAAGCTGAACTTTTTGCAAGAATTCGTGCTCAATTACGCTCACCTGAAAATGAACAGGAAGATAGCGATAAAGTGATCACTGACGATTTAATGATTGATAAATTGACTCGTGATGTGGTGTTCCGTGGTGAAAACATCACGTTAACTCGCACTGAATTTGACTTGCTGCTTTTCCTTGCGAGTAATTTAGGGCGCGTGTTTACCCGTGATGAATTACTTGATCATGTTTGGGGTTATAATCATTTCCCAACCACACGTACTGTTGATACTCATGTATTGCAATTACGTCAAAAGCTAGTGGGTCTAGAGATAGAAACGTTACGCGGTGTCGGCTACAAGATGAAAGCTTAGTATGAATAAAAGGCTACAAACGCTATTACTGAGTTCAGCACTACTTAGCTTTAGTTACCAAGGCAAAGCGAATATTGATTGGTTTGAAGATAGTTCAGCACTCACTCAAGCTCATACTCATTTGCTAAACGATGATTTATCAGGAATGTTTACATCTTTAGTTGAAGTTTGGCAAAAAATGGAGCATCAACCTTTAGGTCAACATCTGAATGCTCTTTTTGCTCAGTCTTTAGAGAAAGATTGTGGTGCTAGTTTTGACCACAATCCATTGCCTGATTGGATAGATAGTATCCATATTCAGAGAATAACAACGCGAAGCCCTGGTAATGACTCAGCTAAGGCGCTAATTCAGGTTAATACTGATGAAAAGGTAGCCAGTATTACCTTATCTCGATGGGTTGATAAGCAATTGTCAGCCGATAGTTACTTACGTAAACACGATAGTGACAGTGTAACTGGGTATGTAAAGCGCTATAACTTAACCGAACCGCTTGCTTATGGTCTCTATCGGTTACAGATACAAGCTAAAAGTCAGGTGGACTGGAATACTTGGGTGATCATTGAGAAGCCAAATATAAGACAAAGAGTACTTTGGGTTTCTCAAGATGAGTGGGCCATTGAAAAAAGAGCGTTATTGAATCCATATTGTTCACTACCAACACTAACTGTAGAACTGCTCGATTATGTTGATGGTGATTATCGACAAGTATGGGGAAAAGAGTATGTTTCAGATTACCCAAGAGTAATAGAAGAAAAAAATATTCCGGATAATCGCTATGTTTTATTACTCTCTTTAAAACAAAGTCGATGGCAAGGAAAGATAGTGATTGATACCATCCAGCAGATCAGTAAAACCTATGATCTACTTAATGAAGAAGAATAATTAAAGTTATTAATAGCACGGTCGTTATAGGTATAACTTTCTCTATATTATTGATTCTACTATGCATAAACTTCATCCTTTATTGATTGCTTCCGGACTTTTATTTGCTTCAAATAGTTTTGCTTCAACTTATAGTGCGGAGGCAAGAGGTGCAGCAATGGGTGGTGTTGGTGTTGTTTCGGCCTCTTATCTAACAGCGCCATTCTATAATCCAGCCCTTGTCGCTATTTATCGTCGTAATGATGATGCCGGTATGATTTTACCAAGTGTTAGCTTATCGATTAATGACAAAGATGATGTGATCAATCGTATTGAGGATATTGGTAACATAAAGGATGATAATGAACTGGAAGAAGCATTAAAAAGCATTGATGGTGATTCAGTTAAATTTGATTTAGGAGCCGCTTTTGCTCTTGGTATTCCTAACCGCTACATTGCTGCTAATCTATTTGGTCAGATTTATACTGAATCATTTATTACTCCTCGAGTTCATGCTGGTAATGAATACTCAGATTCTTTTGTTGAAGCTGTGACTTTAGGCGTGGCTGAAGTTGGTATTACCTTAGCGAAATATCAAACCTTTATGTATCAGCATATCTCTTGGGGCATTACGCCTAAGATGCAAAGAATCAATACTTATGGTTACTCTGTTGATTTTGATGGCTTTGACTCAGGTAAAATTAGAGATAATGAAAACTCGGAGACAGCCATTAACTTTGATGTTGGCGCTTTATGGTTCCATGGTCCATTTCGAGTTGGTTTTGCCGGCAAGAACATGATCCCACGTGATATAGAAACTAAAAGCTACTCATTTAATGGCAGTACAATTCAGCACACATACCGCATGAGACCAGCTTTAACCGTTGGTGCTGGGATTGTGGCTGATTACTTTACTATAAGTGCAGACTTTGATCTCAACGAACAAAAACGCTTTGCTGGTTTTAATGATAATATTCAGATGCTAAGTGTTGGTTTTGAAGTGGATTTACTGCGTCAAATACAGGCTAGGGGAGGTTATAAGGTTAACCTAGCTCAAGATAATGAAACGACTTTGACCGCTGGTATTGGGTTATCACCTCTTAACTTAATTGAAATGGACATTGCCGCGAGTTATACCGATGAAAGTGCTTTTGGTATAACGCTAAATTTCCTTGCTACATATTGATAGTCCTTATATAGTCTGCATTCTTTTTTTGGAGTTAAAATTTATGTTTAATGATTTACCAAGCCTTTCTCATTCTGAGCAACAAGCTGCGGTTGAGCGTATTCAAGAAATGATGAAGCAAGGGATCAGTACCGGTGAAGCTATTGGTATAGTGGCTAAGGAAATTAGAGAGCAGAAAGCCAAAGAAGCGGAACAAGATCAAGAGTAATAAAAAGGGTAGAGATGCCCTTTTTTTACATCTATCTGATGCACTATAACTAACCTTTTGTGTTTGCCAATATTATATACTGACGCTATCAAAGATAACCAATACTTTTATCAAGAAAGAAGCGAGAAAGCCCATAGTTAAAAAAAGTGTAGTTGAATGTATAAATAACATTAAACAGCATAAAAAACAGTATGTTATCGCGGAGTTATATACTGCCAATGAGCTACGTTGTAATTAAATTACATATGGTATATTTGAGATAAAAATGACTAGGTTTTTATACTGCAATTATAGAGACTACCAGGATTAGTTACATAGTCACTGGTGAATAAGGTTTTTAGTCGTGATTACTATTTTCAATTCGACTAAAAATTATCGGCTTGGCGGTGAACTTAAATTAATCTCTGCAGAGTTTTGTGAAGCTGATAATTAAAATAGTCAGTGGTTTGCTTTAACTATCAAAAGATTTTGATGAGGTAGAATTGCTAGGCTGATACTTTGAAAGTTTTCAGCGAGCGAGGTAAATGGCAAGAGCTAGCGGTAAGTATTGATGAAGTTTGTTGCTGTTTAAAGTTGTAAGATAGTTAAGCGTTGAAGCTTATTTATAGTGATCACATCGCTAGAGACGCTAAGTAAATTGAGATAGATATGGCTAGACTCAACCCACAATTAAAAATCAAATTATGTCAATCCCATTTTAAAATGTCCTCTTTATTCCAAAATAGAAATGTCCCTTTTTAGTTCAATTAACTCTTTCTTGATGAGCTGGCTTTAAAGGTTTCAGGTTCAACTAATACTGGATTTAATGCTTTGAGTTGTTCATGTATGGCACGTTTTTGTGCTCGTCGACGAGGCATCTGTTGACTCCGGTTTCGCTTATATTCAGCTTCCAATTCGTCTTGTTTATGTTTTGCAAATTTGAGCACATTTCCTAAACGTTTATTGTCGACAACTTGGCCTTGGTCAACTTTTGCTAACTTATCAAAGATAGTGAAAGCCAGATTTTTATATCCATATTGCAGACTAATGCTTCCATCAGGGTAATCATAAACCATCACGATTTCATTGCTTAATCGTGTATTTTCTTCAGTTGGCTCAATAATATATAAAACTTTATCATATTGGATAGTGAGTGATTTGCTGACTCGGCGTTCACTTTGCCAAGCAAAGATATCCCTTAGTTGATTTTCAGTCTCACGGACTGGACGATGCATATCTTTCGGGTAGTTAGCGACTTTACCAAATCGCTGATTAAAATCGTCGATGAAGTAGGGAAGCCAGGCATTGGCTTCCTCAATGGTGTTAATTCCATGGAGACGCATCTCTTTTACCAGACGATTTTGTAGCGTTAAGTTCGCGCGTTCAACGCGACCTTTAGCTTGAGAGCTGTTAGCGCAAATGAGTTCAATGTTTAAATCGTTCAGTGCACGTGCATATTGGGTTGGGCGTTTTGATTCGACGGCATTTTTATTACTTGAGTGAAAAATTGCATGCCGGTCACTGTATAGTGCAACAGGCTTACCATGCTGATTAATATAATCTTTTGTTGCCATCATATAGTCAAAAGCAGATTCAGTTTCACTGAATCTTAAGTTCATCAATCTACCAGTCGCATCATCGATAAAAACCAGAAGACAACATTTATCACTGCGTCCTTCAAACCAATCATGATGTGAACCATCAATTTGGATAAGTTCACCTAAACAATCTCGTCGGTAACGAGGTTGGTAAACTCTGGGTTTACGTTGAGATCGAGGTACCCAAAGACCATCAGCGATCATCCATTGGCGGAGTGTTTCAAGTGATACTTTGACATTATGTTTTTCAACTAATTTCTCGTGAGCTAATGTAGGATTAAAATCAGAATAATATTCATGAATTAAAGCTAAAGCTTTAACCTTAGTCGTTGAGTTTAATTTATTATTCGAAGGCTTACCGCGATTTCCGTGGATTAATGCCTCATGGCCATTAAGACGATAAGAAGAAACTAAACGCTGAACTTGTCTGATGCTTAAAGATAAAATCTTTGCAGCATCTGAGCGACTAATTATTCGCTCAGCAACATCACGTATTAAAGGCAAACGGTTTAATTCTTGCTGACTCATAGTAATTAACATCCAAATACTCCAAGCAAAAATGGATGTATAAAGTATACATGCAGGGACATTTTAACTTGGTTGAATAAGGACATTATCGCTTTGCGCTTACAAATTAGGTGCGCATTATGTATCTTATGTTAAATTCTCTGTGGGGTTCTATAACTTCATGGTCTTTAGTTCAGTACTATAGATCAATGAATTATCACTACTCTATTTCCAATCCAAATGACATACTCAGTGTTTACCATATATTCATCGTGTGATATCTGTGGTGCATCATAAATTCATATTTAACAGTATTTACCATAAACTAGATAATATTCATTTTCATTCTAGCTAGCTAAATAAAAATGAATATTATGGTAAGTGATTTTGCTTTATTATCCTGTGAATTTTTTTATTAAAAAATTCACTATGAAACCTTATCTCATTTATTAATGATCGAAGTTACTATGCTTTTAATTCGATCAAAATATATTATGATCGCGACTAAATTTAATCGCTTTACTTTCTTTTTGTAAAGTTTTTTACAAACCTATTGTTACAAGAATGCCCTACATTATTACACTGTCATATTTATGTACACGCCACATCATCGAATACAACGACAAATACTACTATTAATTATTTTCTTTAGTTGCGTCTTTCCATTGAGTTACTTTTATTACCATGGTTGGTAAAAATGTCAAGCCCCACTCATTGTTGATTGTTATTTACATGGTCTTACATTGATAAATGAGATATTGATCTGGTTTCCTTTTGTTATTTACTACTAGTCTTTGTTAAACAACTCCTAATAAATCTGGAAAAAAATGATTAAGATTAAAATGGTTTCAAATGGAAGACATAAGCATTGGGTGATGTATGATTCAGAAACCACGATGCCGATCCTTTATCCAACGATGTATTATCTTGCTGAGCAAGCAATGAATGCACTAGAGACTCAAAAGAAGACGCTTTATTCCCTATCCTACTTTTATAAGTTTTGGGAACAAAAATATGAAATGTCCTTTTGCCACTATTTACAAAAAAATAATTATTGTTTAACTGAAGTAATAAATGAATTGGATAGCTATTTCGAATTCCTCTGCTCTTGCCAGCACATAAATGATAATTCAAAAGATGGAATTGTTCATTACTTAAATGCAGCTTCAAGCAGTGCGAAAAAAACCAACTCTGGGCGGGTGCGAACTGTTATACGATTCCTTAAATATATATCTCGTACATACTCAACTACTAAATACCTCAATATGTCAGTTAACGATTGTAATAAACTTCGTGAACAGTACGAGCAAGACCTTGTCTCTATGAGTAATAGATTAAATCTAATAGGTACAAGTAGTGATTCTAGTGGTAGAAAGACTTTATACCAAGATATTCCTAAAGTCATGCGGCAGGCAATTATGGTAATAACGATTCCATCAACCCCAACTAAACCTAATTCACGTAATCCTTTCTCTTCCACCTACCTCCAGATCCGTAATGATTTACTGATCAGGCTATATTTTTACTATGGTTTACGAGCCTCTGAAGCATTAATATTGGATACTCGATCTTTTAAAATGAGCGCACCCGATCCGAGTGGTGCTATTAATTATTTGCTAGTTGTCACTAATAGAGAAGAAGGTGTAATTGATAAACGAACCCGCCAACCCTCAATAAAAACTGGTCACTCTCATCGTATAATCTCGTTAAGTAAGCGAGATTATCTACACCTAAAAGGATTTACTACGCAGTATAGAAACCAACATTTTCACGATGGCACTTATGATGATCATGGTTATATTTTCACCTCATCTGTAGCTCCTTTTAACCCACTTTCCTATGAAACAGTTAGGGATATTTTCCAAGCCCTTGATTCTGCGATAACAAAGCATTTTCCAATGTTCAGGGATACGAAACTGTATTTAGGCTTGCCGAAGCTTACTCCTAAAGTAGCTCGTCATACTTGGGCTTATGAGCAACTTAATCACTTATACAATGTTGAAAGAAGAAAAGCGATCGAGATGGCGACAAGCACTGGTCAAGTCCTAAACAGCAAAGAGTTAATGTCAAATGCAGTCAACACTTTGCGCTCACAAGGTGGTTGGTCAGAAGACAGTAAAATGCCTATGAAATATGCAAGACGCTTCTTTGATGAACAAGGCAATTTTCAAAATATTAAGCGTATAGATACTGATAGGTCAAACATACTAAATAGTTTCAAAGCACACCTAGACACTGAAGAAACCGAGGAAACCTTCTATGAATTCTAATAATTTAAATCATCTCAATGGAATTAGCCAATATGAATTGTTTTCGGCTAGTCAGAAGCGTGCAATTGATGATTTGCCCATTCCTAAAGAGCTAACTTTCTTAGCAGCGGGTGAATTTGATACTAAATCAATTGAAACTGATAGCGATGTATGGCTGTATCGGTATTCTGGCCAAACATTCGCCTTGTGCACAAATAGAGCATCGTGTCACTATAGAAACAACATAGTAAAATTCATTTTATCTCAATACGTTATAGGTAATCTCCCAACCAAGTTGTATAACCTTTCAATGGATATACATCATCTGCTCGATTGGCTTGCAGATCATCAATTACAGTTCTCAAAGGAAAACTTAATCGCTTTGCTAGATTGTGGCGAATGGGATGAGTTCCCGTCTAGAAATCAACAGTTTTATAGTGTTGTTTTTATGCTCAGAACATTGTCTAAATATGACTTTCCATCAATTGGTGGCGAAATTGAGGATGATTTAGTACCCATTGCTCGCCCTAAAAATGATTCTTTCCTCATATACCAAGAAATAGACAATGTCATATCTAATAATACTCTTCATTTGATATCAAACGGTCTTTGGGCGATGAGTAAATCGATTAATGACGGAGAAGTGTTTGAAACGAAAAATTTAATGGATGCTAGTATTTTAGGGTTAGAATATGTAACTGGGGCTCGCCCTGTTCAGTTAGATAAGTTGGTGGTCGCAGATTTTAACGTAGATACATCAGTAAAAAAAGGAGAAATAGGACGTTACTCGATAGGTATGCCCTACGCTAAAACAGGAGAGCTTTCTGGTGATATGGAACGAATAAATATCGCCCTTCCCTATGAAATCGCTAATCTAATCTCTACATACATTAAACAAAAAAAATTATGCTTTAAAGATAAACTTTTCCCTACTTGGAATCAAACTAGTTCAGCTATAAAAAGAGCACTAAACCGCCAAATACTCAGGTTCTCACCTAAGGAATATCAGGAGCTTGTACGCCAAAATAAAATAGCCATTGTGCTATTTACCTCCTCAGAATTCCGTCACAACGTAGGTCACTCACTAGCAATGCAAGGTGCATCTGCTGCTGAAATTGCGTTTGTTTTGGGTCACTCTTCGCATGTGGTTGCAAAGCATTATATTTTAGCTACTCCACAATTAGCAAGAGTGCGCTACCGGGCTTTAGGTGTAAATGCGGCATGGCAGAATATGATCAGTTTAATGGTTACAGGAGATTTACTTTATGCCGAAGACTGGGATGGAATAAAGGTAGCTGGAATTGTCGGTAGTCAACTGCACACTAATTGCGGTGGCTGTGGGAGGATTTCTATGAAATGTCCTTTCGCTGAGCTTAGAGCTTGCTACGGATGCCTCTATTTTCGCCCTTTTATTGACGGTGAACATGAACAAGTTCTTTTAGGAGTGCAAAAAGAAATTACTGAAGCGGTAGCACTTTCCAATGCTGTTGGAGATGCTCGAAACCCCGCAGTGGAGATACTAACTCGTATTAAAGAGAACATCATGTTAGTAGTGAAGCGTGTTGAAAATCTGCCATCCAGATCTGAGTAGAGTATATGAGTAGAGTATACTTTGCTGTCCTACTTTCGAGTGAGTTACCAGCAACATATTCAGAGACAATTGTTAACTCAGATAAGGAAAACGGTTATGAATGAAAGTCGTGAAAAACTGAATGAATTTATAGCAGTACAAAAAAGGCGTTGGAATATTCGGAATGAGAACTTTAGCGATAGCCTTGATTGGAACTCAGAATTTCACCGCCTAGGAATAAAAGGTATTGGTTGGTTGAAAACGAGTGGTCGTTCAGTCAACGCGGTCTTTGTTTGTACAGGTAAGGCTTTCAAACAACCAGATATTCAAATTGAAGATATTAAATATCAAGATTTTATTCGTGCGTATTTTATGTCAATCATTCCATTGAATGGCGAAGTGCCTTCAGCATCTAAAACTTACGATACCATCCAACTCCTACGCCATATTTACCGTTCTTTGATAGAAGTTACTGGGCAGACTAATCCTATTTATCTTAATCATGAGGTATTCAATCACGCTATTAGGCTGATCTTTGAAGCTAAACCTAATGATTTACGCAATGTGGCAAACAACGCAATACGGCTACAAGCCATTTCAAAGGCTATCGATGCATTGGGGTTTACTTTAACGCCAACCGATTACAAATCTACTTATGGCAGTGTTAACACCAATTATACAAAGAAAGCTCAAGACGCAAAAGCAGTAAAAGAGACGCCTGATGGTAGTGCTGATCCTAGTATTGCTGGCGATAAAAATAAGCTAATAACTATTAAAGCTTTTCTGAATATTGTCGCTTTGATTACTCTTACCAAAACTGTCGGAGAGAAAATTTTACTTAATTTATTATTATTATTAATTGCTACTGGATTTAGGTTTGAGGAAGCATCTGGTGTTCAAGAGGATGCTCTAGAACGAATTCCATTGAAAGGAGATGCGCTGGCTCTAGCGAAAAAGTTTAATTTACCGTTGTATGATTTAAAAATAAACTATCTTGGGGCTAAACTTTCATCAGCGACAGCGCACTGGGTAGAACCCAATGCAATACCGTTAGTCGAATCAATATTTGCTACTGTAATTAGCTTAACCAAGCCTTTTCGAGAGGTCCTTATAAACCAAAGAAGTTCAAACTTTACCGATTTTCTACCTTCTGCATTACCTATTGGAATTGATGGTTTGGTCGATCTAAGTGATATCGATGGGATTTTAGTTACAACAGCGGCTACTGGTGGACAAGATGCTAGAAACCGTGCAAAAAAAACATTAACTAATTTGAAGATCTTTCCTTCTATAGACATCGAAGATCCCAATAATGCGTCAAAAAGTATTTTTAAGTACACCAGAACAGACCTTAACGATGGCTACTTGCACTATATCTCCAAGGAAATGAAACTGTTGAATAATGGTGATGGTTTTTTTCGAAATCAACCTCATAAAGGTAAGCATGTTCGGATTAACTACGAAAATTTACTATTCATTTACCCTTCAGGAGCTAGCTCCATCGGTCAAAATCGTTCCTATAACAATATTATTCGAGATGTTGATAAAAATGAGATAGCTCGCGTGTTGGGTTCTCCAAATAAGAGTGGGCGTCCAACAGGTGTTTCTTTCTTTAAGAAATATGGATTAGTTGAAGAAGATGGCTCAACGACTAAGTTAACCACACATATCCCTAGGCACAATGTTAATACCTTCTTATCTATTGCTGATATTTCAGAGCATTTACAAGCGATGCTTATGGGGCGAAGTAATATATTTCAGAACCAACATTACCAACACCTAACAATGGCTCAAAAGCTCAAAGCACCATCGCTGTCTACGTTTGATGAGCTTGAAAGCGAAGCTATTGCGACAAGAGATACTGATACTTACGTTATCTCTCAGGAAATTAGTATTGACAACAGCCTGAGTACCGATCTCGATGAGCTATTTGCTGGGTCTCTAGATGACTCAGTCACAACAAACCCTGTGGAGTACGTAAAAAAGACAGGTGCAATGATATTTAACCCTAATTTTGATCTAGAGATAAATATTAAAAACAACCTTCATACACTAGGTTCCCACAAAGAAAATACGGCTTATCTAGCTAAGACTCTTTCAGAAAATTTCATGCCTGACCTCAACGATAGTTACTCAGAATTAATGGGTAGTGAACAAGAAGAAAAAGCGAAAGAATTACTTGAGACACATTCACACCTCAATCCATTCCCTCTTGGTATTTGTACGCGAAATCTTAGCCTTTGGGGTTGTCCATTTGGGGCTAAATGTCAGGCAGGGCAAGAATGTGCCTATCATAATCTTACCGGGCGTGCTGGCGAATTAGAAACAATAATAAATCGCTCTATTAGTAATACGAAACACGTTGTAACCATGTCTGAACTAACACAGAACGATAGCAACTATTCGGAGTCTTTAGTTAAAGTTAAAGCGAGCGGTAAGGTACTGGAACATATGAAAATTAAGTCAGTGGAATCTCTATCTAAAGGCGTTATCGTATCATTGGTAGAGCCACCAACTAAAAAACAACTTGTTGTTAATAAGCGACCTGTGACGATAGCTGATATGTTTTCCATCGAACAAATTCGTATTGAGAAAGGAAAACAAGAATATAAAGATGAGGAAGCTAGTCAATGACAACTCTTAAAGGTCAAGCCCTAGATGAAGCTATTGAAAATGAGTTGATCCTAATTACTAATGAAGGTCTAGTAAATGTAATAACACCGGCTTTTGTTCATAAGAGGCTGAAAAGTAAGCAGATAATTCAGGGGCAAGTAAGTACCTTATCTACGCCTTCTAGGAAAGCGTTAATGTAAGCGCTTAATTCTCGACA
>NZ_MCUV01000019.1 GCF_002873395.1 Vibrio sp. 10N.286.49.B3
AAAGACTTGGGCTTTTTTACGTCTGTAGGAAAGTAGGTCTATGGCGTTGATAGGCATGAATTTATACCAATTCCATTAATTACTTTATCAAATTAACCCAGTCTCTAAAGCAGAGTGATACCACTCTATTTTTATCTTCGCAAAACCGATTCCATGCGCTACACAGTTTATCGACGATATCGTTATAGCCAGTAAAACACCGATTAGCAATTTCATTCTGACGAAGCCAACTCCAGACTTGTTCTATCGGGTTTAGCTTAAAGTGTTCTTTCATCACCTCCATATTGCTTAGTGGAGCAACAATAGCCTCCGCTTGACCGGTCGTCACACATATTGCTCCAAACAAATAATCATATTCAAACTGCTGTTGTTGAACAGCTCTAGGTCTAGTGCCTTTCTCTGCCCATATTCGAGTGGTTGTATTGCGCTGACCAAACCTGGCTTCGTCTTGAAACCATATTTGAACGTCATTTAGGGAGACATGCCCTGGGATCTTAAGGATCGTTTCAGTTTTGATTTTACCGAAGCTGTTGTCCATAGCCTTTCCATTAAAGTGAACCTCCCTAGTTAGATCGTATTTTTATTTAGATTGGCATTGGTCAAGAAGCCTGTATAGCTTCACCAGGCCCTCGCTATAAGCAAGTTGCCCTAAATGATAGGCACAACTTCAATTACTGTCGTTTCATTGATCTAGATGCTTTTAGCGCTCTGAGTTGGGGGAGTGGTTGAACAAACCTTACTTTAGCCTAAGGCACAGGTCTTCCGATGATTAAATAGTTGATTGAAAGGATTTGTTAAAGACCTGGGTGATATATAGCTATAAGAGGGAATATATTTTGATTTGCATTATTTCCTGCTTATTCGCTAGTTTTTAAGTTAATCTTTTGACTGTGGACTCTATGCTTACCGATCACAGAAACTATGCTCTATGTGATTTTAAGGGGCTTATTAACTTAAAGTTGCGCAGAATACGCCTGAAAGCTTTAGGAGTGGTAGGAGCTTATAGAGAGAGTTTAAGGTGATTAAGAGTAGTTATTAATGATCTGCTTTTATAGAGTGCAATGTTTAGATTAAGTGCACCAGTGGTGAGTATATTCACAGCGTCAGAGCTTCTCTATAGTCTTCTAAGCTGTGTTGTTCATGGTGTTGTGTTTTGATGTTTAAATGGAGAGTTTATGCTAGTAGCAGAGTCGAGAGCTAAATACTGTAATGATCTCTGTAGTAGTGATTGTTCTGTGGCAAAGTTGATGGTTGGTGAGTTGTTTTTATAATTGATAAATAGCAGATAAGAAAAAAGCCAAGTCTTTCGACTTGGCTTCTTAATATGGCTCCCCTTGCAAGACTTGAACTTGCGACATACGGATTAACAGTCCGCCGTTCTACCAACTGAACTAAAGGGGAAAAGATAAATGGTGCCGACTACCGGAGTCGAACTGGTGACCTACTGATTACAAGTCAGTTGCTCTACCTACTGAGCTAAGTCGGCACACTAAATGTGGCTCCCCTTGCAAGACTTGAACTTGCGACATACGGATTAACAGTCCGCCGTTCTACCAACTGAACTAAAGGGGAATTATCTTTTTATAAAGAATGAATGGTGCCGACTACCGGAGTCGAACTGGTGACCTACTGATTACAAGTCAGTTGCTCTACCTACTGAGCTAAGTCGGCACACTAATATTCTTTATTTTATTCTTATTGTTGTCGTTTTTCAACTGACACCAACAAATCAAATTGTGGTGCCCGGAGGCGGAATCGAACCACCGACACGAGGATTTTCAATCCTCTGCTCTACCGACTGAGCTATCCGGGCGACGAGGTGTATTAAACGTTTTTTTGGCTTTCACGTCAACATTAAAATGCAAAAAAATGTTCGTTTGATGGTTTTATATGCTCAGTGAGTTGTTTTTGTTCATTTTGGTTAATAACTGTATAGCCAGCAAAGGATGGGGGCGTAGGTATTAATGGTTATCTAATGATTGTGTTGCAATAAGAAGAGAGTTAAAGGTGTTTTTTAGTCGTTCAGTATTGAGGTTTATACTAAAAGAGTAGCCTTTGTATAGGTTGGTAGAAGAAGGCGTTTTCTAATCATTCACAGATCCAGTGAAGGTGTATAATTTCATCTCGATAAATGACCATAAAAAGAGGGTAAATTATTTATAAGCTCTCTGCTAGGTTTGATTTTATTCCAATGATAGCGTCAATACGCTTTTACTACTAAGTGGTGAACTTAGTGTGGTGTGTATGAACTAGTAAGGAGTAGGGGATGATTATTTTCTTTAGATATGAAAAAAGCCAAGTCTTTCGACTTGGCTTTTAAATGTGGCTCCCCTTGCAAGACTTGAACTTGCGACATACGGATTAACAGTCCGCCGTTCTACCAACTGAACTAAAGGGGAATTATTTTGTGTGGCTTTTTACAAAACCAAGCACCAAATAATGGTGCCTCGAGGCGGAATCGAACCACCGACACGAGGATTTTCAATCCTCTGCTCTACCGACTGAGCTATCGAGGCAAAAGAATGGTGCCGACTACCGGAGTCGAACTGGTGACCTACTGATTACAAGTCAGTTGCTCTACCTACTGAGCTAAGTCGGCACACTAATATTCTTTGCTTTCTTGTTGCTGTCGTCTTTCAACTGACACCAACAAAGTAAATTGTGGTGCCCGGAGGCGGAATCGAACCACCGACACGAGGATTTTCAATCCTCTGCTCTACCGACTGAGCTATCCGGGCGACGAGGTGCATTAAACGGATTTTTGCCTTGTCCGTCAACTTATTTTTTAAAATAATTTAAAAAACGTGTTTGTATGCTTGGTTTTTAAGCAAAAATGCTATTTAAAGCTTATCGTTGTTAAAATCTTTCTTAAATTGAGTCACTTTTTCTAAATAACGGCGAGACTCTAAGTTTGGGTGTTTTTTCGTTAAAGCCCAATATACCTGATTAGGCTGGAGCGAATTTAGGTCATTCATTGCTCTCGTTCTGTCCTTGTTGAAGGTATTAAGTACGCCACCGGTACCACCGTTATACGCTGATATCATGCTGTACTCTAAAGTCATCGGGTTCTGTACCGCTTTTAAATAGCGGTTTTTAAGAATGTAGAAGTACGCAGTACCAGTATCTATATTCTGTTCAGGGTTAAACAAATACTCAGGTGAAGGGACGCCAGGTTTGTTTTTTACTAATGAAAATACATCTTTGCCTGCCGTTTTAGGGACGACTTGCATTAAGCCATAAGCATTTGCCCAACTAACAGCATAAGGATTGAAGCTACTTTCTGTTTTTATGATGGCGTAAATTAGATCTTCTGGGATGTCGTAACGCTTAGAAGCTCTTTGAATAATATCGGCATATTGATAGCTTCGCTGCTCAGAGTGATTCTGAACCATTGGTATTTCAACATAGTAAGACTTTTTAAAATCGACATCTTTTACTTTTAAGTGATTCGCAATCAAATAATCAGCGTACTTATTAGCACGCCAAGACCATTGAATCGGTTTCTTTTCTTGATCCACGACTTGCTTATAAAGAAAGGGTTGCCCTTCTAGTTTAATACTTTTCGATGAAAATAGGTCAACGTTAGCAGGATCATCAGGAGTGAGTAGAGTTGTGATAATAGCGTTTTTAAGGTGCAACTTTGGATCGGTCGGCGAAACGGTCTCAACAACTATCTTGCCTGAGTCGAAATTGACTTCTGAACGGCTAAGGTAATTATCGATGTACTTTACATAATTACTTTTACCAGCCATTTTAATTTCATTATCTCCCCAGCGTTTTTTTATATTGCCAGAGAAGCTACCAATAAGAGCATCAAGTGCTCCCGTATCTTTTTCAAATTGACCAGGTAGTTGGGCTAAATTTGTGGCAAAGCGATTTGTTGGTTCATAATTGACTTCATAGAAGCGTTCCACAAACTCTCGACTGCAACCGGTGAGTAGCAGTGCGCCGCAAAAATAAAGAACCTTTTTCATATACCCTCGGTCAAGAAAAAATAGAATAGATAGCTGCATATTATGCATAAATTAAGACAGTAACATGTGAGATGTTAAAAATGACACCTAACCACTGCGAGATGCAAGGTTATGATGTCATTGATAATAATGGAAGTGTTATTGTGATTGGTTGTTATTCGCTTGGTGGAGTGTAACCATCAATGATGACTTCTTTACCTTCAAATAAGAAATTCACCATCTCTGTTTCTAGTAATTTACGATGCTCTGCGTCCATCATATTGAGTTTTTTCTCATTGATTAACATAGTCTGTTTACTTTGCCACAGTGCCCATGCTTCTTTAGAAATATTATCAAAGATACGTTTACCTAGTTCTCCTGGATAAAATTGAAAATCTAATCCATCAGCGTCTTTTTGTAATCGAGTACAAAATACAGTGCGGCTCATAGTGACTCCTTAATTTAGTTCAAAAGGTAAGCTCTCAAGCAGTTGTTTTACTGGAGCAGCTAAACCTACTTCTATTTTTTTTGCTTGAGATAAGTTATACCAGAGACCCTTGCTACCTTCCATTATCAAATTTGGTTGCTGTGATAATTCAACTAATACTGGCGTAATATCGAGATGATAGTGACTAAAAGTATGGCGAAAGGCGATCAGAGTTCGTTGCTTAATAATGTGCTTTGCTTGGATCTGGCGTAAATCAAGCAAGTGATCTATTTGATCGTTCTTATGTTGAGGGAAGCAGAAAAGACCACCCCAAATTCCGCTTTGTGGACGTTGTTCCAGCCAGATTTCATTGTTGTAATGGAGCATGACAAACCATGTTTCCTTTATTGGCTTCTCTTTTTTAGGTTTTTTACCTGGGTAATCTAGTGGGTTACCTTGTTTGTTGCTTATACAATAATTAGCAATCGGGCAGAGAGTACATTTAGGCTTGCTACGAGTACAAACCATCGCACCCATATCCATCATGGCTTGGTTGTATTTATCGACATCAATACTCGGTGTGTGTTCCTCCGCATGTTGCCAAAGTAAATTTTCTACTTTTTTTTGTCCAGGCCAACCTTCAACAGCAAAACTACGAGCTAGGGTACGCTTTACATTACCATCTAAAATAGCATGTGGCTTTTTAAAGACTGAAGACAGAATAGCGGCAGCGGTAGAGCGCCCGATCCCTGGCAGATCATTCATTTCCTCTATATTCGTTGGAAACTCTCCTTGATAGCGATCTGCTATAATTTGGGCAGTTTTATGTAAATTTCTTGCTCGAGCGTAGTAACCAAGCCCCGTCCATAAGTGCAATACATCATCTTGACTGGCATTGGCTAAATCAATCACTGTAGGAAAACGAGCCAGAAAGCGCTCATAATATGGGATCACAGTCGTCACCTGAGTTTGCTGAAGCATGATCTCAGATAGCCAAACGGTGTAAGCAGTTTTGTTTTGTTGCCAAGGTAAATCTTTACGCCCGTAAGCGTCATACCATTTCAAAATGGCGGTAGCAAATGGTGTCACGACATACTCGATATTTTTACTTTTAATAGAGCTAAAATTGCACCACAATTAAGCTTGGATGTAAAACAAACAAATTGTGTGGGAATTTAATCGCATTAACACTTGCACCAAAGTCAATTCTTTGGATAATCCCCGCTTTGATTAATCAATGTGCAGGCAAAAAATCAATGAGTGAAGTTACCACTAACGAATATACTGAAGATGGCAAATTAGTTCGAAAAATACGCAGTTTTGTTCGTCGCGAAGGCCGTCTTACTAAAGGTCAAGAAAATGCGATGAATGAATGCTGGCCAACAATGGGTATCGACTATCAGAAAGGTCTATTAGACTGGAATGAAGTATTCGGTAATGATAACCCTGTGGTTCTAGAGATCGGCTTTGGTATGGGTGCTTCATTAGTTGAAATGGCAAAGAACTCTCCAGAGAAGAACTTTATTGGTATCGAAGTTCATAGTCCGGGTGTAGGTGCTTGTTTAGGTACTGCTCGCGATGCTGGTGTGACTAACTTGCGCGTAATGTGTCACGATGCTGTTGAAGTATTTGAGCACATGATCCCAGATGCATCACTACATACACTACAGCTTTTCTTCCCAGACCCGTGGCATAAAGCACGCCATCATAAACGTCGTATTGTTAAGGCGGAATTTGCTGAAATGGTTCGTGGTAAGTTACAAATGGATAGCGGTATCTTCCATATGGCAACTGACTGGGAAAACTATGCAGAACATATGATTGAAGTGATGAATGCTGCTCCAGGTTTTGCCAATATTGCTACTGATGGTGATTACATCCCTCGTCCTGATGAGCGTCCACTGACAAAATTTGAAGCTCGTGGCCACCGTTTAGGTCATGGTGTATGGGACATTAAATTCAATCGCGTAAGTTAATTTCATTATGCGCTATTGTTCCTTACGGTAACGAATTGTAAATTACGATGAACTAAAAACCAGCATTATGTATGTTGGTTTTTTTGTCCTTATAATAAATATTACTCATAGTCACTAACAGGCCATCTAGCTGGTCAATGCGCTGTTTTTGATTACTGATTGATATATTGAGACTGATAATTATGCCGATGATGAAGCCTAGTGTTGAAATATTATCAACCATTCTAGATGAAGTTCGCCCTCTAATTGGGCAAGGTAAAGTCGCAAATTACATTCCAGCGCTTGCTAAAGTTGCAAATGATAAGCTGGCGATTGCGGTTTATACCAATCAAGGTGAAGTGATTAAAGCGGGTGATGCTGATGAGGCATTTTCAATTCAATCGATCTCTAAAGCTTTAAGTCTGACTCTTGCTATGGTGTTGTATAAACCAGAAGAAATTTGGCAGAGAGTGGGGAAAGAGCCTTCAGGACAGGCTTTTAATTCATTGATTCAGCTAGAAATGGAACAGGGCATTCCACGCAATCCCTTTATCAATGCTGGAGCTATCGTCGTTGCTGATTTACTACAAAGTCGTTTATCAGCTCCTCGTCAGCACTTACTTGATTTTGTGCGTCAGTTGTCTGGTGACACCCATATTGTTTATGATAAAACCGTCGCAGCTTCAGAGATGATGCACCATGATCGTAATGCTGCCATCGCTTATTTAATGCGTGCATTTAATAATTTTGATAATGAAGTGATCCCAGTACTTAATAACTATTTTCATGCTTGCGCGCTAAAGATGACTTGTGTTGATTTAGCGAAAACATTCAGTTATTTAGCGAATAAAGGGGTGTCAGTTCAAACAGGAAAGCAGATTATTAGCCCTGTTCAAACTAAGCAGTTGAACGCACTTTTAGCTACCTGTGGTCTTTATGATGGTGCTGGTGAGTTTGCTTATCGAGTGGGTATGCCAGGTAAATCAGGTGTTGGTGGTGGAATTGTTGCCATTGTTCCTGGTGAGATGACAATAGCGGTGTGGTCTCCTGAGCTAGATGGTTCAGGTAACTCATTGGCAGGGACACAAGCATTAGAGTTATTATCAGAAAGAATAGGTCGCTCTATTTTCTAATCAGAACGACCTTGTATATTAATGGCTTACTCTTCTGGCATGAAAGCTTCGAGTAAGTCGTTTAAAAAAAGTTTTCCCTTCTCTGTGATCTGCCAATCCGTCACTGTTTCTATCAGATAGTTTCTCTCTAATGCCCAATCGATAGTTAGCTGTATCGCGCTAATTGGTAAGCCTGTTGTATCAATGAACTCTTGTTTAGGAAAAGCTTCGAGTAAACGAAATCGATTCATAAAAAATTCAAAGGGGCGATCGGCATTAGGTACATCTTGTTCATTATCTAAGTAGGGCTTAACCAAATTGTTATAGGCAGCAAGATACCCTTTAGGATGTTTTATTTTCGTCGTACGAACAATGCGACCATTGGCAAAGCTTAACTTGCCATGTGAACCACAACCTATGCCTAAATAGTCACCAAAACGCCAATAGTTCAGGTTATGCTGGCATTGATAGCCTTTTTTGCTATAGCCAGAAACTTCATATTGCACATAACCAGCCGCTTGCAGTTTTTCATGCCCTTGCTCAAAAATATCCCATAGATCATCATCGTCAGGAAGTGTTGGCGGTCTGTAGTGAAAGACGGTATTTGGCTCAATAGTGAGTTGATACCAAGATAGGTGCGGTGGGTTAAGCTCTATTGCTTTATCAAGATCGGTAAGGGCTTGTTCAATACTTTGATCGGGTAAACCGTGCATTAAGTCGAGATTAAAACTGTTTAGCCCAATCTCATGCGCCAGATTAGCCGCATAAATTGCCTCATCTTTGCCATGAATTCGACCTAACTTAGCCAGTTTTTGATCTTCAAAACTTTGTACGCCAATCGATATTCGCGTGACTCCTGCTTTTTTGTAGCCAGCGAAGCGTTTTGCTTCAATGGTACCAGGGTTCGCTTCCATGGTAATTTCAATATCATTTTTAAAAGCGATACGTTGCTCTATGCCATTGAGTAGCCACTGAATACCTTCAGGAGAAATTAAGCTTGGCGTTCCTCCGCCGATAAAGATTGAATGCAACTCACGAGGGTTATCAGTCAATTGATAGCGTGAAATATCCGCGTCTAAGTCATCAAGAAGTGCATGTAAATAATCCTGCTCAGGAATCGTGGCTTTTAGTTCATGGGAGTTAAAATCACAATATGGGCACTTTTGGATACACCAAGGGATGTGAACATATAGACTCAGAGCTGGTGGAATTAACATGCTTATTTACCTTGTTCTAAGGTTGCAAATAATGCCTTAAGAGCTTTGCCACGGTGTGATAATTGCTTTTTACGAGCTGAATCTAATTGAGCTGATGAGCATTGATCTTCCGGTACCCAAAAAACAGGATCGTAGCCAAAGCCATTGTCACCAAGCTGTTCATTTAAAATATGACCTTCCCATTGACCATGGCAGACGATAGGGGTTGGATCGTTAGCATGGCGCATTAAAACTAAAACGCAGTGAAAGCGAGCGCTACGTTGTGTTTCATCGACCTCTTGCATTGCATTGAGTAACTTATCGATGTTCTGTTGATCCGTTGCTTGTTCACCCGCATAGCGAGCAGAGTAAATCCCTGGAGCACCTTGTAAGTAGTCAACTTCAAGACCAGAGTCATCAGCAATAGCAGGCAGACCTGTTTCTTGTGCGGCATGGCGTGCTTTGATGATCGCATTTTCAATAAATGTCGTCCCTGTTTCTGCAACATCTGAAACATTGAGTTCCTTTTGAGAAATGACATTAAAACCAAAGTCAGCAAGGAGATCGGACATTTCACGCACTTTACCTTGGTTGCCTGTTGCTAATACAATTTTTTTCATGGGATTTTGACTCTGTCGTTAGATCGAATTCAGTATAATAAAGCTTATTGTAAGCTGGCACTATTCTTCAATATAAAATTTCTGATTAAAGCGTAGAGTCCCCGTTCCTGCTAGACCAGCATCAACGTGGATATCAAAGGTTAGATTCTCTTGGCTACTAATAGGAAACTCAGCAAGATAATAAATCGCTTGGCCTTCTTTGATTTCTCGAAATGATAATGTTTTTATCTGACCAATAAGGTTTTTTGCATGACCAGAAAGCTTAGCAGAGGTTGCAGGCTTACCTAATTTCGAACGATCAATCACACTGATATTTAACAGGGCAGAGTGGCTGTTGCGGGTCAATTGGTACTCTTGTGCAATGGTTGGTGTTAAAAATGTTGAGTTAAAAGCGGAGTAGTGTACTTCAATGTCTTTTATCGTGATGAACTGACCTGCCCAGCTAGGAAGTGCCAGTAGGATGGAAAGGGTTACTAGGATCCATTTACTCATTATACGCTCCTTGCGCTACATTTTTAGTGAATAAAAAAGCCATCATAGGATGGCTTTAATTTCATCAGGTATTTGAATTGGAGCACTAATACGAACTTGTTTATGTCGACCTAGTGCACCTTTCTCTATCTCAATATGACCTTTGGCGACTTTAAACTGTTTGGCTAAGTATTTAATTAAGTGCGCATTGGCTTTACCGTCGACAGGTGGTGCTGTAATGGCGACCTTAAGTTCATCGCCATGCAATCCAACCAACTTGTCACGGCTTGCTTTTGGTTGGATATAGAGCCTAAGCACAATATCGTCACCATGTTGCCAAACCGCGACAGGCATTATAACTGGAACCAGATTGGGCCAATTAGATCGCCCATTAAGAAGTTAGCAAATTGCAATATAATAAATAGCACGAGTACGCTTAAGTCAAAGCCGCCCATTGCCGGTAAAATACGACGAATTGGTGCAAGCATTGGCTCTGAAAGTTGATGGAATACGTACTCAATTGGGCTACGACCTTGACTGATCCAACTTAAGATTGCACGGATAAGTAGAACATAGAAAAGTAACCCACCAGCTGCTTTAAGAAGCGAGAGTAAACCTAAATACAGCATGCTTGGATCGAAGCTGCTTGCTCCACTCGACATAATAAAGAGTAGCGCGATATATTTAACGACACACAGAATGTACGCGAATAGCACAGTAGCTAAATCAATATTACCTACCGACGGAATGATTCGGCGTAATGGAGCAACAACAGGTTGAGTTGCTTTTACAATAAACTGCGAAAATGGATTATAAAAGTCAGCACGAGCTGCTTGTAACCAAATGCGTAGTAGTACCACCATAATATAGAGATCAAATACGGTGGAGATGAGGAAACTCATAGAATTCATATAGGGTCCTTACAGGCTGTATTTTCTTGTTTTCGTACAAGAGCAATTAAAATAATTTTTCCATCTCTTCAGCGCGGTTAACGGCCGCTTGCATGGCTTTCGCTACGATATCTGAAAGTTGATGATCATTAAAGGTTCTTAAGGCTTCTGCTGTTGTTCCGCCCTTTGAGGTAACTTGTTCTCGCAGTGTTGATAGTTCAACCTCTGGATTCGCCACCACCATTTCAGCAGCTCCTAAAGCGGACTGTTGTACGAGCATTCTTGCCGTATCACGATCAAAACCTTGCGCTTCAGCCTCTGCTTGCATTGCTTCCATAAAGCGGAAGAAATAAGCCGGCGCACTACCTGCAGCAGCAATCACATTGTTGATGCCAGACTCTTCACTCACCCAACACACTTCACCGACCGCACGCATCAGATCAGCGGCAAAGTGCTTATCATCTTTAGTCACACCATCTGCAGCATATAAGCCACTCATGCCACGGTTAACCAATGACGGTGTATTGGGCATAACACGCACTAGATTAAGCGTTGAGGCTAGCATGGTATTCAATCGCTCGGCATTGATGCCAGCCGCAATAGAGATAACCAGCTTTTGGCTAAAGTCGACAGCTTGCAGAGGCTTACAAACTTCGGCCATCATTTGTGGTTTAACGGACAGAACGACAACATCTGCTTCCTGTGCCGCTTGTGTATTATCACTGCTGGTGGTTATACCATAAGCTTCTTCAAGTGGCTTACGACGTGTTAGAGAAGGTGCTGTAGCCGTAATTTTATTCGCTGGATAGCCACTTGCGACTAAGCCTGCGACAATTGAGCGCACCATGTTACCGGCACCAATAAAGGCAATTTTTTTATGTTCCATGCTTTAATCCTGATCGTTAATGATTTATCGCTATGTTCGCTTGAAAACTAGTTTCTTGAGCCAAAAATAGCGGTACCAATTCTTACCATGCTGCTTCCTGCTTCGATCGCTGCCGCCATATCGCCACTCATCCCCATTGATAAGGTATCAACACTTGGATAGCGCGCCGTTAATTGCTGCTGCAGTTGCGCTAAAGATTGAAAAGCCTCAAGTTGTTGTTGGTGATCAGTCACATTGGCAGGTATTGACATTAAACCACGTAAAGAGAGATTTGGCAGGTCATCAATCATCGCGGCTAATGCCATTACTTCACCGGTATCAATTCCTGATTTTGAGTTTTCGCCACTGGTGTTGACTTGAATTAATACTTGTAAAGGATCAAGGTCGGCAGGGCGTTGATCATTTAATCGCTGGGCTATTTTAGCGCGCTCAATAGAGTGAACCCAGTGAAAGTGCTCGGCGATAGGCTTCGTTTTATTGGATTGAATTGGACCAATAAAGTGCCACACTAAGTTAAGATCAGAATGGTGTTGAGTAAAGTATTGAACTTTATTCACCCCTTCTTGAACGTAATTTTCACCAAAAGAAGTCTGCCCAGCGAGCGCAGCCTCTAAAACCGCTTCGTTAGGTTTGGTTTTGCTAACGGCTAAAAGTTCTACCGATTGCGGTGTGCGTTGATACTTTATCTCACACTCTGCTATTTGTGAGGTGATCTGTTGGATATTTTGTTGAATACTACTCATAGCTAACGGACTTTTATTTAAGGATTATAAATGGATATCACTGAATTACTTGATTTTAGTGTAAAGCATAATGCTTCAGATCTACATCTTTCTGCTGGAGTTTCTCCAATGGTACGCATAGATGGTGAAGTGAGAAAGTTAAGTATGCCATCTTTGAGCCATACAGAGGTGCATGGTTTGATTTTTGATATTATGAATGATGGACAGCGTAGTGAATTTGAAGAGAACTTGGAAGTCGATTTCTCATTTGAATTAGCGGACATTGGTCGCTTTCGTGTTAATGCTTTTAATCAATCTCGTGGTTGCTCTGCGGTTTTCCGTACGATACCAATGGTTATCCCAACACTCGATGAATTAGATGCTCCAGATATCTTTGAAAAAATAGTCAATTTTGAGAAAGGGTTAGTACTAGTGACCGGCCCTACAGGTTCGGGTAAGTCGACCACTTTAGCTGCAATGGTTGACTATGTGAATCGTCATCATAATAAACATATTCTCACCATTGAAGATCCGATCGAGTTTGTTCATACCAATAACAAATGTTTAGTTAACCAGCGTGAAGTTCACCGCGATACGCATAGCTTTCAAAATGCGTTGCGCTCGGCACTACGTGAAGATCCTGATGTTATTTTGGTTGGTGAACTGCGCGATCAAGAAACAATTAGCTTAGCGCTGACCGCAGCAGAAACGGGGCATTTAGTGTTTGGTACTTTACACACCAGTTCAGCGGCTAAAACCATAGATAGAATTATTGATGTCTTTCCTGGCAGTGATAAAGGTATGGTGCGTTCAATGTTATCGGAATCTTTACGCGCCGTTATTGCTCAAAAGCTATTAAAACGTATTGGTGGAGGGCGTGTTGCTTGTCATGAAATCATGATGGCTACTCCTGCGATCCGTAATCTCATTCGTGAAGATAAAGTGGCACAGATGGCATCGATTATTCAAACGGGTGCGGCGCATGGAATGCAAACAATGGAGCAAAATGCGAAAACGTTGATGATGAAAGGCTTAGTGGAAGAGGCTGAAGTTCAGAAGAAAATCGAGATAGAGCCGTCATTATTTTAATTTATTCATTGGATAGAAAGAGATGCAATTAAGTCATATTTTACAAGGGATGTTAGCGCCTAAAGCATCGGATGTGTATATCACGGTTGGTGCACCGATTTTATATCGAGTTGATGGTGATTTAGTTCCTCATGGTGAAGTACTAACGAAAGAAGATGTGTTTCAATTGCTTGACTCTGCGATGGATGAAGGTCGCCAGCAGGATTTTCGCCAGCATCATGAGGCGAATTTTGCCATTGTTGACTCTGTTGGTCGATTTAGAGTGAGTGCTTTCTTTCAGCGAGAGTTGCCAGGTGCCGTGATCCGCCGTATTGAAACTGAAATTCCCACATTAAGCGAGCTTAAACTGCCTGATATTTTGCAGAGCTTATCTGTTGCAAAACGTGGCTTAGTGCTGGTGGTTGGTGCAACGGGCTCTGGTAAATCAACGACAATGGCAGCAATGACTGGGCATCGTAATCAGCAGAGTTCAGGACATATATTAACCGTTGAAGATCCGATTGAATTTGTTCACCAACATCAGCGCTGTATTGTCACTCAAAGGGAGGTTGGCTTAGATACTGAAAGCTATGAGGTGGCATTAAAAAACTCCTTACGCCAAGCGCCAGATATGATCCTTATCGGTGAGATCCGCAGTCGTGAAACGATGGAATATGCGATGACTTTTGCCGAAACCGGTCATTTATGTATGGCAACGCTGCACGCCAATAATGCTAACCAAGCACTAGAGCGGATCTTGCACCTAGTGCCTAAAGATCAAAAAGAGCAGTTTCTTTTCGATTTATCGATGAACTTAAAAGGGGTGATAGCTCAACAGTTAATTCGCGATAAAGAAGGCAAGGGACGACATGGTGTATTTGAAGTCTTACTAAATAGTCCAAGAGTATCTGATTTGATCCGCAAGGGTGAACTGCATGAATTGAAGCCAACAATGGCTCGATCAAAAGAGATCGGGATGCAAACTTTTGATCAGTCACTGTATGAGTTAGTTGTCTCTGGAGCAATCAGTGAAGATGATGCGCTGCATAGTGCCGACTCAGCCAATGACTTACGTCTAATGCTAAAAACGCAGCGCAAAGGAGAGGGGCAGTCGAATGGATTATCTGGGGTGAAAATCGATATGGAGTAGGGCTTTTTAGCCTGATCTAATTACGCTTAATATGACCAGTAGAAATAGGCATGGACGCCTATTTCTAAGCGTACCATCTTGTCGTTATTCTCCCCACTGAGCCTCGAACCAACTTTCTAAAATGACCACAGCGGATTGGCAGTCCACATTTCCTTTGCTTAACGCTTTATAACCACCCATTTCAAAGAGACCAGAGCGAGCTTCAGCGGTTGAGAGTCTTTCATCATGAAGTGTCACTTCTACTCCGTAGCGACCAAATAAACGGTTAGCAAATTTCTTGGCACGCGGTGCAATCGTTTCAAGATCTTTACCATGCAGATCGGTAGGTAAGCCCACAACAATAAGATTTGGCTGCCATTCCTTTATCTGCTTTTCAATATCGTCCCAGTTAGGAATCCCATCTTTTGCTTTGAATGCTTTTAATGGGCTTGCTGTTCCGGTGATCTCTTGACCAATGGCTGAACCAATACTTTTTGTGCCATAGTCAAAAGACATGATAGTGCGTGATGACATAAACTTCTCTTAAATAGTGTGATTAATAACGAGTGGTATTTATAAATTATTGATTTTTTTTAGCTAAGCTCGACCAGAGTGAGTGGCTAATTGGTACGCATCAATACCAAGCATTTTGATTGCGGCTTGCCAGCGTTCTTCCGTTGGTATGTCATATAAAATACTGGCATCAGCCTCAACGGTAAGCCATGAATTTTCAGCTAATTCAGTTTCTAATTGCCCAGCTTCCCAACTTGAGCAACCTAGAGCAACGATATACTGACTTGGCTCAGCTTCTGTTCCAAGCGTATCGAGAATATCTATTGATGTTGTGACGACAGTATTATCACTCATCTGGATACTCGATCCATATTTGTCTTTAGGTTGGTGCAAAATGAAACCACGATCCTCAGCAACTGGACCGCCATTAAGGACAAGGTTATTCAGGCTATCATCAAATTTAGGCAGGTGAATTGCCTTGGGTTTGGCTTGTTTAAGCATGTAAGCAACGGTTATTTCTAGTGGGGCATTAATGATTAGCCCCATCGCGCCTTCTTCATTATGCTCACAAAGATAAATGACTTTTCTTTGAAAGTAAGCATCTTGCATACCAGGCATCGCAACTAAAAAGTGATTAGTTAAATCCATTACGCCTCCAGTTTATGCTGAAATAAGTAAGGCAGATTTAGGCTGCCTTACTTTGGACCGGTTTATTTTTCTTGAATTCGTCGTTCAATCGCATCCATTAACTTACCGGTAATTGAGATGCCAAATGCATTTTCAATTTCACGAATGCAAGTTGGGCTTGTCACGTTAATTTCAGTGAGTTTGTCACCAATAACATCAAGACCTACAAAAATAAGCCCTTTTTCTTTTAGCGTTGGTGCAACAGCATTCGCAATAGCCCAATCCGTTTCACTTAGAGGGCGAGCTTCACCTGTACCACCTGCTGCTAAGTTACCACGAGTTTCCCCTTTTGCTGGGATTCTCGCTAAGCAGTAAGGCATTGGTTCACCATCAACCACTAAAATACGCTTATCACCATTACTAATATCAGGAACAAAAGTTTGTGCCATGCAGTAGTTTTGTCCATGGTTAGTCAGTGTTTCTATGATAACTGATACATTCGGGTCGCCCGCTTTTACTCGGAAGATAGAAGCACCACCCATACCATCTAGTGGTTTTAAGATGATGTCACCATGCTGCTCACGGAATGCTTTAATTTTTTCCGCTTTACGTGTCACGATAGTCGTTGGTGTTAAATCTGGGAACCAAGCCGTAAATAGCTTTTCATTACAGTCACGTAAGCTTTGAGGCTTATTAACAATCAAAGCACCGTTATCTTCAGCTCGCTCTAGAATGTACGTTGCATAGATGTACTCGGTATCAAAAGGAGGATCTTTACGCATTAAAACAACGTCTAGATCAGCCAGTGCGATGCTTTGCTCAGAGGTAAACTGATACCAATCTGATGGATCTTCTTTAAGCGTCACTACTTTTGTATCAGCAATGGCGACACCTTGATCTAAGTGTAGATCATTCATTTCCATATAGTGAATTTCATATCCACGGCGTTGCGCTTCAAGCATCATCGCAAAGCTTGAATCTTTCTTAATGTTAATAGACGCAATAGGGTCCATTACGATGCCTAGTTTGATCATTTTTTTATCTCCTAGCCCAGATCGCCAAAGCGAACCTGTAAGGCTGTAATTGCGGTAAGAGCTGCCGTTTCAGTACGTAATACACGTGGACCGAGTAACGTCTCTTCAAATTGATATTGTTCCGTCATGCCAATTTCTTCAGCCGACAAGCCACCTTCTGGACCTATCAGCAAACGCACTTTTTTGACGGGCTCAGGTAGGGTGTTAATTGAGTATTTTGCTCGAGGATGCAGGTTGAGTTTTAGAGCATCACTTTGCTCTGCACACCACTCTTCTAGGCGCATAATTGGGCGAATGGTTGGAATCGTATTACGCCCACATTGTTCACAAGCGCTGATAGCAATTTTTTGCCACTGTGCGAGTTTTTTTTCAAAGCGTTTTGGATCTAATTTAACGCCACAGCGCTCTGAGATTAGAGGTGTAATCGTGTTAACCCCTAGCTCGACCGATTTTTGAATAGTGAATTCCATCTTGTCGCCACGCGAAATGACTTGGCCAAGATGTAGATCAAGCGGTGATTCACTACTACGCTCAAGTCGTTCAATAATGGTCACATCGACATTTTTTTTACTCACGTGACTAATTTGAGCTTTAAACTCAAAGCCACTCCCATCAAAGAGTAAAACCTCTTGGCCTTCCTTCATTCTCAATACTCGGCCAATATGACCAGCAGCGTCATCACTTAATGCGATAGTGGTTGCTTGATCGATGAATTCAGGGTGATAAATACGAGGTACTCTCATGATGCGATTCCTGCATGGAAGTTATTAAAAGCTATCCAATAAGATGGATGCTTTGCTATCAAAAAACAAGTAGTAATACATGCTTTCTAGTGCAAGCTTACTGACACTGCTCAGAAACAAAACGATTATGATTATTTTGTATTTGGTGGATACGATCATTTCGCTCACATTCCCATTGATCGGCTGGGAATTCTTTATTCCAGGCATGCATTAATTGGGTTTGTGACTTGGAAAGAGAGAATTGATACTCCTCATTCATATAGAGATAAGTGCGAGCAATCGACCCTCGAGCGCGTGCTGGTGGCATTGCTTTGCGCTGCTTGAAGTTTACTTGCATTTCACACTGACCATACGTAACCCCATCGTTGCCATTCCACTGACTGAAATTGTAATTACTGCGGTCACCATTCACCTCTCCAATCGCAGGTACCAAGTTGTGCAAGTCAGCTTCCATTGATTTGAATGTAGGGTCATTTCGCGTGCAGTTTTTGCGTCCCCCATCTTGCCAGCACTGGCGTTGATGACCAAATTGCCATGCCGGGACAACATGTTCCCACTCAATACGGTTTGCTCGCTTTTCTTGTTTACGAACTTGGTAGCCACAACCATCAAGGTCGGGCTGTCCCTTCCTGCCTTGCCATTGAATATCACAGCCACAATAAAATGAGCTGGTGTAATCGTGGTAAATCTTTACCGCTTCCCTTTTCGCTTTACTAAAAGAAGAGGGAGGTGCGGCTTGAAGTGCACTTGACATGCACAGTAAAGAAATCGCTAATGTGATTAATCTCATAATAAAAGGTGTAAAAAGGAATGATATTTACAGTCTATCACTCAATTTCAGAATAACTCTATTACATATATTACAGATCGACTCCCTGTTTAAGCCTGTTTGCAGGATATCGTTTTATTTATGAGAGTTGTTTACCGGTAAAGGTGAGGGTCTTCTGGCATTTTTGGCAGCGATATTGAACTTGATTACGCAGTATTTTATTGTGACGACGGATAGTCAGCGAGTGAAGCATGCAGTGGCATTGATATTGAAAAGTTTTCCCTTGAACGGATGTTATTTCAAGACTGTGTGTTGTGCGCGCGGGAATGTTAAAGACACCTTCCATGATTGATTGCCACTCTTTACCGTGTGGTTTAACTCGACCATATACTTGGTAGGTAATTAAATGAGCAATCTCGTGCGGAATGACCTCAAGAAGAAAGGCTTGTTGATTTTCTTGGCAAAGAATGGGGTTAAGCTTTATTTCGTTAAGCTGTAAATACGCTTTTCCTGCGGCTTTACCTCGCAAGTTATAATCTATTTTAGGTAGAGAAAATGAACGGTTAAAGGATTGATTTGCTAGTTTAATACAGCTTAGTACGACGTCATTTGCTGCATTGATAAATTCAGTTGGTTGCACGAGATACCTAAAAAAAGCCTTAGTCCAATAAAGGTCTAAGGCTAAATGATTATGTATAGAAGAAACAAGCGTTTTACGAGAGTATTTTTAGTGCAATCCGTTTTTACTGGTTACTCATCATTGTGATGGTGCTTAATGATATCTTGATAGGCATGCCAAGTTGCGTAACCTAATATGGGCATAGTTACAACCATCCCAAGACCATAAGTCGCAAAGCCAATAATAACCCCACCAACAATCATGCTAGCCCACACAGCCATCGCTGGAATATTCGACTTTACGGCGTTAAAGCTGGTAAAGACCGCACTCATCATATCGATTCTTTTTTCCATCATGACAGGAATAGAGAAAGCGGAGATGCTAAATACAATGCATGCTAATACGAAGCCTACGCCCGAACCAATGATTAAAAATGGGGCAAATTCCACTAAGCTCGCCCCTTCTACGGATGGGTAGAGCACATATAATAAGGCGGCAATACGCATCCAAAATATCATGGAAACAGCGAGTAAAACAGCAAACGCCCACTGTGAGGTGGAGTTGCGACTGATCGCTTGCATTGAGTGTAATAAACTGGGTGAATGCCCCTTTTCTTTTTGCCAACTTGCGTCATAAAGCCCGAGTGCTAAGAAGGGACCGATAAGCATATAAACAATTAAGCTGGGCATAATAACAAGATGAGAATGTATCGTTTGCCATTGAACAAGTAAAACTATAGCAATAGCCGCAGCCATAAAGCACAAGCCATATACTGCGCTAATGATAGGCATACGAACAAAATCTTTTAACCCTAAAGATAACCACTGGAATGGTGCGAACATACTGATGTTGTTGCAGGGCAAAGTTCGAGCGTAGTCATTGTTTTTATTGTCTTTATGCTGAAAGTCATTTGGATGGGCGAGTCGCGGCATACGTCCTCCTTGAAAGGAATGATGAAGTAATTGGATCATGGTGATCTTATTACCTACTATGATCTATTTACTCGCTAAAGTGGTGCTAACTCTTACACTAACTATTGACACAAGTGACATAAAATACAAATTTATCAGTGTCTTTTTTGGTGATACAACAGCGTTTATTGATACTTCTATCAGGTGTGGGGTTTATTTAATGAATAAAAGCAGTGAGATAGGAGAGGGAATAAAAAGGCGAAAAAAAACCCTTACCGATAGGCAAGGGCTTAATGTTAGCTTGATTTACTGAAGGCTTATTTTAGGCCAGCAAAATCCGCTAAGATAGAAGCTTTGTCTGTTGCTTCCCATGGGAATTCTTCACGACCGAAGTGACCGTAAGCAGCAGTCTGTTTGTAGATAGGCTGTAGCAGGTTCAGCATCTCTTGTAGACCGTATGGACGTAGGTCGAAGTTTTGACGAACGGCTTCAATGATGATCTCATGAGCTACTTTTTCAGTACCAAATGTTTCTACCATGATTGACGTTGGATCAGCAACACCGATAGCGTAAGACAGTTGAATCTCACAACGATCAGCCATGCCAGCAGCAACAATGTTTTTCGCAACGTAACGAGCTGCGTAAGCTGCAGAACGGTCAACTTTTGATGGATCTTTACCAGAGAATGCACCACCACCGTGACGAGCTGCGCCACCGTAGGTATCAACGATGATCTTACGACCTGTTAGACCACAGTCACCCATTGGGCCACCGATAACAAAACGACCTGTTGGGTTAATAAAGAAGTTTGTATCTTTATTGATCCATTCTGCAGGAAGTACTGGCTTGATGATCTCTTCCATTACTGCTTCACGTAGATCCGGTGTTGTTACTGAATCACAGTGTTGAGTAGAAAGAACAACCGCATCGATACCAACGATTTTGCCTTGGTCGTACTGGAATGTTACTTGAGATTTAGCATCTGGACGTAGGAAGTCTAATTTACCGCTTTTACGTACTTCAGCTTGCTTTTTAACAAGTAGGTGAGAGTAAGTAATTGGAGCAGGCATAAGGATTGGTGTTTCGTTAGTTGCGTAACCAAACATGATACCTTGGTCGCCAGCGCCTTGATCTCTAGGATCCGCTTTATCAACACCTTGGTTGATATCTGGAGACTGCTTACCAATTGTGTTTAGTACAGCACAAGAATCAGCATCAAAGCCCATGTCTGAATGTACGTAACCGATTTCACGAACGGTTTCACGAGTGATTTCTTCGATATCAACCCATGCTGACGTTGTTACTTCACCGCCAACCATTACCATGCCGGTTTTTACGTAAGTTTCACAAGCAACACGTGCTTTTGGATCTTGCTCTAAGATGGCATCAAGAACGGCATCAGAAATTTGGTCTGCAATTTTATCTGGATGACCTTCTGATACTGACTCAGAAGTAAACAGGTGCTTAGCCATGGGGTGCTCCACTTTATTAGCTAGATGACCATTTATCCATTAAACAGCCACCAAATAAGAACTTAAAATATGTAGGTGTTTCTACATCTAGACGTCTATTTTAGTTTTCATGCTTCGAATTACAAGCTCTTTTTGCACTATCTCATAACTTAAATTAAAGAGAGTCGCAATGATGAGTCTAGCTAATCGTTTGCGCTGCATCACATAAAAAAAGCTTTTTTTGTCTATTTGAGGCGAAAAGAGTGGATAAAAGCATAAAAAACGCCAGTAAAACGTTTGCAGTCGCTAGGGGGCTTTGAGACAATAAGTAATGTTGAAGCTTCAACAAAGAATTTTATTTTTTAAATCGCTTATGCACTCAGGAGCAGACATGCCTTCTCGTAAAGATCTAGCCAATGCAATCCGCGCACTTAGTATGGATGGTGTTCAACAAGCCAATTCAGGTCACCCAGGTGCACCAATGGGTATGGCTGACATCGCTGAAGTTCTTTGGCGTGGTCACTTGAACCACAACCCACAAAACCCAGAGTGGGCGGATCGCGACCGTTTTATCTTGTCAAACGGCCACGGTTCAATGCTGATTTATTCTCTGCTTCATTTATCAGGTTATGATTTATCAATCGAAGACCTTAAGAGCTTCCGTCAATTGCATTCAAAAACACCAGGTCACCCAGAATATGGTTATGCACCAGGTATAGAAACAACAACGGGCCCATTAGGTCAAGGCATCACAAACGGTGTTGGTATGGCAATGGCTGAAAAAGCGCTTGCTGCACAGTTCAACCGTGATGGCCATGATATCGTTGACCACAATACTTATGTATTTATGGGTGATGGTTGTTTGATGGAAGGTATCTCGCATGAAGCATGTTCATTAGCGGGTACTTTAGGTCTTGGTAAGCTTGTTGCTTTCTGGGATGACAATGGTATCTCTATCGATGGCGAAGTTGAAGGCTGGTTCTCTGACGATACACCAAAGCGTTTTGAATCTTACGGCTGGCATGTAATTCCTGCTGTTGATGGCCATGATTCAGCAGCGATCAATGCAGCAATTGAAGCGGCTAAAGCTGATCCTCGTCCAACGTTAATCTGTACTAAAACAGTGATTGGTTTTGGTTCTCCAAACAAAGCCGGTACACACGACTGTCACGGTGCTCCATTAGGTGCTGAAGAAATTGCAGCAACTAAGAAAGCACTAGGTTGGGAGCACGGTGCATTTGAAATTCCAGCTGATATTGCAGCAGAGTGGAATGCACAAGAAGCAGGCGCAGAAAAAGAAGCGGCTTGGAACGCTAAGTTTGAAGCATACGCAGCGGCTTACCCTGAGCTAGCAGCTGAGTATAAGCGTCGTGTAAATGGCGAGCTACCAGCACAGTGGGAAGAAAAAGCATCGGCTATCATTGCTGATCTTCAAGCTAACCCTGCGAACATCGCATCACGTAAAGCATCACAAAACGCACTAGAATCTTTTGGTGCAATGCTCCCTGAGTTTATGGGCGGTTCTGCTGACCTTGCTCCTTCAAACTTAACCATGTGGTCTGGCTCTCAGTCTCTAACCGCTGACGATTTCTCTGGTAACTACATTCACTACGGTGTACGTGAATTTGGTATGACAGCGATCATGAACGGTATGGCGCTACACGGTGGTTTCGTACCATACGGTGCAACCTTCCTAATGTTCATGGAATACGCTCGTAATGCTATGCGTATGGCTGCTCTGATGAAAGTTCAGAACATTCAGGTATACACGCATGACTCTATCGGTCTAGGCGAAGATGGTCCAACTCACCAACCGGTTGAGCAGATCGCATCTCTACGTCTAACACCGAACATGAGCACATGGCGTCCATGTGACCAAGTTGAATCAGCAGTATCTTGGAAGCTAGCAATCGAGCGTAAAGATGGTCCTTCGGCACTTATCTTCTCTCGTCAAAACCTAGCACAGCAAGATCGTGACGCAGAGCAGGTTGCTAACATCGCTAAGGGTGGCTACATCCTGAAAGATTGTGCA
>NZ_MCUV01000020.1 GCF_002873395.1 Vibrio sp. 10N.286.49.B3
TTAAACCATCAATCTGTGTGGGTACTCATCGTGAAAATCTTCGTATAAGGAGGTGATCCAGCCCCAGGTTCCCCTAGGGCTACCTTGTTACGACTTCACCCCAGTCATGAACCACAAAGTGGTGAGCGTCCTCCCCGAAAGGTTAAACTACCCACTTCTTTTGCAGCCCACTCCCATGGTGTGACGGGCGGTGTGTACAAGGCCCGGGAACGTATTCACCGTAGCATTCTGATCTACGATTACTAGCGATTCCGACTTCATGGAGTCGAGTTGCAGACTCCAATCCGGACTACGACGCACTTTTTGGGATTCGCTCACCATCGCTGGTTGGCAGCCCTCTGTATGCGCCATTGTAGCACGTGTGTAGCCCTACTCGTAAGGGCCATGATGACTTGACGTCGTCCCCACCTTCCTCCGGTTTATCACCGGCAGTCTCCCTGGAGTTCCCGACATTACTCGCTGGCAAACAAGGATAAGGGTTGCGCTCGTTGCGGGACTTAACCCAACATTTCACAACACGAGCTGACGACAGCCATGCAGCACCTGTCTCAGAGTTCCCGAAGGCACACCTGCGTCTCCGCTGGCTTCTCTGGATGTCAAGAGTAGGTAAGGTTCTTCGCGTTGCATCGAATTAAACCACATGCTCCACCGCTTGTGCGGGCCCCCGTCAATTCATTTGAGTTTTAATCTTGCGACCGTACTCCCCAGGCGGTCTACTTAACGCGTTAGCTCCGAAAGCCACGGCTCAAGGCCACAACCTCCAAGTAGACATCGTTTACGGCGTGGACTACCAGGGTATCTAATCCTGTTTGCTCCCCACGCTTTCGCATCTGAGTGTCAGTATCTGTCCAGGGGGCCGCCTTCGCCACTGGTATTCCTTCAGATCTCTACGCATTTCACCGCTACACCTGAAATTCTACCCCCCTCTACAGTACTCTAGTCCGCCAGTTTCAAATGCAGTTCCGAGGTTGAGCCCCGGGCTTTCACATCTGACTTAACGAACCACCTGCATGCGCTTTACGCCCAGTAATTCCGATTAACGCTCGCACCCTCCGTATTACCGCGGCTGCTGGCACGGAGTTAGCCGGTGCTTCTTCTGTCGCTAACGTCAAATCCATACGCTATTAACGCATGAACCTTCCTCACGACTGAAAGTACTTTACAACCCGAAGGCCTTCTTCATACACGCGGCATGGCTGCATCAGGCTTGCGCCCATTGTGCAATATTCCCCACTGCTGCCTCCCGTAGGAGTCTGGACCGTGTCTCAGTTCCAGTGTGGCTGATCATCCTCTCAGACCAGCTAGGGATCGTCGCCTTGGTGAGCCATTACCTCACCAACTAGCTAATCCCACCTAGGCATATCTTGACGCGAGAGGCCCGAAGGTCCCCCTCTTTG
>NZ_MCUV01000021.1 GCF_002873395.1 Vibrio sp. 10N.286.49.B3
GTAATGGTTAACTGACCACTGTCCGTTAGTGTCGGAGAAGTTTCATCTTCAGTTACAGCACCCGTATCAACACCACTGATCTCAGCAGCATCATTAACCCCGGTAATGGTCACGGTAATGGTATGCGCTGTACCGTCTTGCGAAGCGATGGTGAACACTTCGTCTTTCGTCTCACCTTCATCTAAATACTGCACATCTGAGTTAATGACACTGTAATCCCACGCCCCGTCTTCCGTTAACGTAAGAGTCCCTAATACATCAGCGGCAGGAACAACACTGGTTGGATCAAAGACTTCTTGCAGCACACCATCCGCATCCGTAATGGTCAACTGACCATTGTCCGTTAAGGTCGGGGTCGATTCATCTTCAACGACTTCACCAACCGCATTACCGGAGATGATTGCGGCATCATTAACCCCAGTAATCGTCACGCTAATGATATGTTCCGTACCATCTTGCGAAGTGATAGTGAACACTTCTTCTTTCGTTTCTCCTTCATCTAAATACTGAACATCGGCATTATCAACGTTGTACGTCCAAGCGCCGCCTTC
>NZ_MCUV01000022.1 GCF_002873395.1 Vibrio sp. 10N.286.49.B3
CACGGTAATGGTATGTTCCGTACCATCTTGCGAAGTGATGGTGAATACTTCGTCTTTCGTCTCACCTTCATCTAAGTATTGAACATCGCTATTATCAACGTTGTACGTCCAAGCACCATCTTCAGTTAACGTAAGGCTTCCAAGCACGCCAGCAGCAGGAACTACACTGCTTGGGTCGAACACTTCTTGCAGGACACCATCCGCGTCGGTAATGGTTAACTGACCACTATTAGTTAGAGTCGGAGAAGTTTCATCTTCAACAACTTCACCAACCGCATCGCCGGAGATGATTGCGGCATCATTAACACCCGTGATCGTCACGGTAATGGTATGTTCAGTACCGTCTTGCGAAGTGATAGTGAA
>NZ_MCUV01000023.1 GCF_002873395.1 Vibrio sp. 10N.286.49.B3
GTACGTCCAAGCGCCGCCTTCGGTTAACGTCAGAGCTCCTAATGCATCATCCGCAGCCACCACGCTAGTTGGATCGAACACTTCTTGTAGGACACCATCGGTGTCCGTAATGGTTAACTGACCACTGTCGGTTAAGATCGGAGATGCCTCATCTTCCACTACTTCACCAACCGCATCGCCTGAGATGATTGCGACATCATTAACCCCGGTAATCGCCACGGTAATGGTATGTTCC
>NZ_MCUV01000024.1 GCF_002873395.1 Vibrio sp. 10N.286.49.B3
TCTTGCGAAGTGATAGTGAACAGTTCGTCTTTAGTTTCACCTTCATCTAGATACTGAACTTCCGCGTTATCAACGTTATACGTCCAAGCACCGTCTTCCGTTAATGTAAGACTGCCTAGCACGCCAGTGGCAGGAACGACACTGCTTGGAACGAACACTTCTTGCAGGACACCATCGGCGTCCGTAATGGTCAACTGACCATTGTCGGTTAAGGTCGGGGTCGATTCATCTTCAACGACTTCACCAACCGCATTACCGGAGATGATTGCGGCATCATTAACCCCAGTAATGGTCACGGTAATTATATGTTCAGTACCGTCTTGCGAAGTGATGGTGAACACTTCGTCTTTGGTCTCGCCTTCATCTAAATATTGAACATCGGCATTATCAACGTTATACGTCCAAGCGCCATCTTCAGTTAACGTGAGACTACCTAGTGCATCTGCGGCAGGTACTACGCTGCTTGGATCAAAGGATTCCTGTAGCGCGCCATCGGCATCCGTAATGGTTAACTGACCGTTGTCAGTTAAGACAGGAGAAGTCTCATCCTCGGTCACGGCACCCGTATCAATACCGCCGATTTCAGCAGCATCATTAACACCAGTAATGGTCACGGTAATTATATGTTCAGTACCATCTTGCGAAGTGATAGTGAACACTTCGTCTTTGGTCTCGCCTTCATCTAAATACTGCACATCTGAGTTAATGACACTGTAATCCCACGCCCCGTCTTCGGTTAACGTCAGAGATCCTAATACATCAGCGGCAGGTACTACGCTGCTTGAAACGAACACTTCTTGCTGGACACCATCGGCGTCTGTAATGGTCAACTGACCATTGTCCGTTAAGGTCGGAGTCGATTCATCTTCAACAACTTCACCAACCGCATCGCCGGAGATGATTGCGGCATCATTAACACCCGTGACCGTCACGGTAATGGTATGTTCCGTACCGTCTTGCGAAGTAATAGTGAATACTTCGTCTTTGGTTTCACCTTCATCTAAATACTGAACATCGGCATTATCAACGTTGTACGTCCAAGCGCCGTCTTCAGATAATGTAAGACTGCCTAGCACGCCAGTGGCAGGAACGACACTGCTTGGAACGAACACTTCTTGCAGCACACCATCCGCGTCGGTAATGGTTAACTGACCACTGTCGGTTAAGGTCGGAGATGTCTCATCTTCCACTACTTCACCAACCGCATCGCCGGAGATGATTGCGGCATCATTAACCCCCGTGATCGTCACGGTAATGGTATGTTCGGTACCATCTTGCGAAGTGATAGTGAACAGTTCGTCTTTGGTTTCACCTTCATCTAAATATTGAACATCCGCATTATCAACGTTATACGTCCAAGCGCCTTCTTCGGTTAACGTCAGAGATCCTAATGCATCAACAGCAGGAACCACGCTGTTTGGATCAAATACTTCTTGCAGCACACCATCGGCATCCGTAATGGTTAACTGACCATTGTCAGTTAGAGTCGGAGAAGTTTCATCTTCAGTCACCGCACCCGTATCAATACCGCTGATCTCAGCGGCATCATTAACACCGGTGATCGTCACGGTAATGGTATGTTCCGTACCGTCTTGCGAAGTGATGGTGAACACTTCGTCTTTCATCTCGCCTTCATCTAAATATTGAACTTCCGAGTTAATGACACTGTAGTCCCACGCTCCGTCTTCGGTTAACGTCAGGGTCCCTAATGCATCAACGGCAGGAACAACACTGGTTGGATCGAAGGATTCTTGTAGCGCGCCATCGGCGTCAGTAATGGTCAACTGACCGTTGCTGCTTAAGGTCGGTGAATCATCATCTTCGGTCACCGCACCCGTATCAATACCGCTGATCTCAGCAGCATCATTAACCCCGGTAATGCTCACAGTAATGGTATGTTCAGTCCCATCTTGCGAAGTGATGGTGAACTCTTCGTCTTTGGTCTCACCTTCATCTAAATACTGAACATCGGCATTATCAACGTTATACGTCCAAGCGCCCTCTTTGGTTAACGTCAGAGTCCCTAATACATCAGCGGCAGGAACAACGCTAGTTGGATCAAATACTTCTTGCAGCACACCATCGGCGTCCGTAATGGTCAACTGACCATTGTCCGTTAAGCTCGGGGTCGATTCATCTTCAACGACCTCACCAACCGCATCGCCGGAGATGATTGCGGCATCATTAACACCCGTGATCGTCACGGTAATGGTATGCTCAGTACCATCTGCAGAAGTGATGGTGAACACTTCATCTTTGGTCTCACCTTCCGCTAAATACTGAACATCCGCATTATCAACGTCATACGTCCAAGCACCGTCTTCAGTTAACGTGAGAGTCCCTAGTGCATCAACGGCAGGTACAACACTAGTTGGATCAAAGGATTCCTGTAGCGCGCCATCGGCATCCGTAATGGTTAACTGACCACTGTCGGTTAAGGTAGGAGAAGTTTCATCTTCGGTCACGGCACCCGAATCAATACCACCGATTTCTGCCGGTATATTTTCAGTTAACGTTGGGTCACCATTTCTCAACAAAAGTGTCGCTAAACTGACACTTTGAGGTTCAGTGATAGTTGATTCTGCAGAAGCTGAAGTCTCAAAAAATGTAGCGGCAAGTTTTTCTATTTGGGTCGCTGTAATCTGATTATTATTTTCAATACTAGAACTTAGAATATCAACGCCAGCAGCGGTAGCCTGCTCATCATCTAAAGTGGGATCATCTCCACTTTCAATTTGTTCTATAATTCTCGCAACATCAGGGAGATCCGATGTCGTAGCATCACTACCAGCAAGAGCAACGTTGATTTTCTCGGCCGAATTATCAGTACCTTCACCTTCGCCAATGATTTTAATAATAATATCACCAGGTTGGAGCGCAGTTTCATCAACAATTTGAATAACTCCATCTCGGTTGATAGATATTGATCCTGAAGATTGCGCTAATAAGTTAAATACTTGCATGCTCTTGCTTCTCCCTGCGTATGAATAGCATCACTAATAATTTTGATTCTGATAACTTTACTTACGAAAACAAACACCTGTTAGATCATAAAAAAACAACAAGATAAGTTAAAATTATCAATTAAAAAATTTAATCTATAGTGTTAAGGATAGGTAATGGATTTGAAACAAGAAAGGTATGAATAGGGTATTATTTGCATAAAGTAACTAAGAATAGATACTTTATGCAATGAGGAGGAAGGTGGACTATCCGATGAACGAAATATAGCCTTGAAGAATAATTAAGTTAACAATATCAATAAAGAACGCACCTACAATAGGAACAACCATAAATGCTTGTGGTGATGGACCGTAACGATTAACTAATGAGCCCATATTCATTACTGCCGTTGGCGTTGCACCAAGACCAAAACCACAATGCCCACCAGCGATAACTGCAGCATCATAGTTTTTACCCATCACTTTAAAAGTAACAAAGTATGCAAAGATACCTAAAACACAAGCTTGAATTGCTAGTATGATTAAAAATGGAATAGCTAAATCAAAAATATTCCACAACTTTAGACTCATAAGTGCCATAGCTAAGAACAAAGATAATGAAACCGTACCCAAAATATCTACTGTCTCTGTATCAATTTTATGTACTTTTGTCACTTCCATTACGTTAGTAATAAATACACCAATAAACAGTGCATATACGAAGTCTGGAATCATTAGCCATTTAATATCAAGTGTACTAACCCAAGCTTCAAGATACTTTGCCCCTGTAACACAAATAAGCAAAATAAATAAAACTTCAATTACCTTCTTAGCGGTAACTTTATCTTCTTCATATTCATTATATGTAACAAGTTCAGGGAAGCGTTCATGGGTTTGTGTACCTGAGCCATAGTCTGACTCAAGCTGATTTTTATCAATGATTTTTTGAGCCACAGGGCTACCAATAATACCACCGATAATTAAACCAAACGTTGCTGATGCCATCGCAATTTCTAATGTATTTTGTATACCATAGCTATCAGTAAATGTCTGAGCCCAAGCAGCACCTGTCCCATGTCCACCAGATAGTGTGATAGAACCGGCTATCAAACCCATTAAAGGATCTAAGCCCATTGCTGTAGCGAGTGATACACCAACACCATTTTGAATAATGATATAAATAGATGCGATACCTAAGAAAAGAAAGACCTTTGCTCCCCCTTTCATTAGTTGAGTGTAGTTAGCCGCTAGACCTACTGTTGCAAAAAACATTAACATAAAAGTATTTTGCATCGGTAGAGAGAATTCAAGGTCAATGCCATTGAAGTGCATAAGTGTGATAATACATGCGATGATTAAACCACCCACGATCGGTTCGGGTATATTATATCGCCTTAGAGCTGGCACTTTTACATTGATAAAGTGACCTAAAAACAAGACACTTATTGCTATTAAGAAAGATTCTAGTGGCCCTACTGAAATTAAATTGTTCATATAACCTCTTTTGATTGATCACTCATCTTCCTTAATGAGATTAGTCTATAATTAAATTTTTACCTTAAATCGGTATCCTTTGCAGAGATGTAAAAAAATAGATACATCGTAAGTACTTCATCATGTGAAGTATTGTATAAAAACAACCCTCTATTAAAGAGCTATTAAGTAACTACCATGCTGATAGTTAAAAACAAAAAAGGAGCTATTAAGCTCCTTTTTTATATCTTTAGTTAGATTTAAAATGATTTAGGTGCATAACCTGTCATCACTTTTAAACCGAGTTCTTTACCAATCTTCGTCATTGGATGAACAACGATAAGACCTTTCACTGACTTCTTAAGTTTGCCCATGTCCGCTTGTTCAGACTTGGTAATTTCACGCTTAAAAGGCATCGCTAATAAACTCTTACGTTCAGTATTTAAATCAAAGCTTTGCTTGTGCTTTAACTGAGCAATTTTCTTTGTATGCTTTCTAATTTCTTCTTCAAACTGACGCACAACAGGACGATCTTCACGAGCTTTAGCCGCTGCAAGTTTGTGTTTACACTTGTCTACACGATTAGTGATTTCTTGTATTTCGTTTTTACCACTCATAAAAATTACCTACGTTTAAGCTGTCAGTACAGATTGGGTCGCGAATTATAGCATATAAGGTCTTACGGAACGAAATTTATTCTGTATTAATCTCTATCGATGGCAAATGCCGACCACGCTTGACGAGTCGGCATAACCTCAAGACGGTTAATATTGATATGATCAGGTAGCGTCGCGATATAAAACATATTCTCAGCAATATCTTCTGCACTTAATGGTGTTGTACCACGGTATAGATTATCTGACGCCTCTTGGTCCCCTTTAGTTCGAACTAGAGTAAACTCGGTTTCTGCCATACCAGGAGCGAGATCGGTAACTCTCACCCCCGTACCTTGGAGATCACAGCGCAAATTGAAGCTAAATTGTTTAACAAATGCTTTACTTGCACCATATACATGACCACCAGGATACGGCCATTCACCAGCGATTGAGCCGATGTTAATAATACTAGCCCCTGCTCCTGTTTTTATCAGGATAGGTAGTAGGGCATGAGTCACATTAACTAAGCCAGTAATATTAGTGTCAATCATTGTATGCCAATCTTTCAAATCAACACTTGGCGCCCCCTGTGGCGCAAGAGCTAAACCGGCATTATTAATCAAAGTCGTGACTGATGAAAAATCAATGGGTAGCGTATTAACGGCTTCTCGCACCGCTTCTGCATCTCTAACGTCTAATTGAATGATATGAACAGGAACATTTAACTCTTCTTTTAATGCAGTAAGCCGCTCTATACGACGACCAGATAAAACTAAAGACCATCCATCTTTTGCAAAACGATGTGCAGCAGCACGACCAAACCCTGATGTAGCACCAGTAATGAAAGCTATCTTGTTCATATCAAAATCCTTGTAAAACTATAATAAACGTAAATTAATGTATAAAAAAACCGAACACAAGGTCCGGCTTTAGCATAATAAAATTGAGTCTAAGACTTAAAGTTCAGCGTTATGATAAACCTGCTGAACATCATCACAGTCATCAAGAAGATCTAAGAATTTTTGGAATTTCTCAGCATCTTCTCCAACAATTGGTGATGTCGCTTGTGGTACAAAAGTAATCTCTTCTACATCAATCGTCAGTTCTGGGTACTCAGCTTCAAGCGCTGTTTTTACTTTAAAGAACTCAGTATTTGGTGCAAAAACAGTAATAACGCCATCTTCAAGCTCAATATCAGATACATCAACATCCTGCATCATTAGCGCTTCAAGTACCGCTTCTTCATCTGTACCTTTAAATTGAAAAACAGCCTGATGATCGAACATGTGAGCGGTTGTACCTGGGCTACCAATTTTAGCACCAGTCTTTACAAAAGCTTGACGTACATCTTGGAAAGTACGGTTTCCGTTATCTGTTAGACAGTCAACAATAACACTTGCGCCACCAGGTGCAAAACCTTCATAACGAGCGACTTGGTAATCTTCACCACCGCCACCCATAGCTTTATCTAAAGCTTTATCAATAACGTGAGCTGGTACCTGATCTTTTTTCGCTTTAGCAATAAGGTGCTTTAGCGATAAATTCATGTCTGGATCTGGGCTACCATTTTTAGCACACATGTAAATTTCTTTACCGTATTTAGAATATACTTTGATTTTTGCGCCTTGCGTTTTTGCCATTGAGGCTTTACGCACTTCAAAACTTCTTCCCATCGGGACATTCTCTCTGATTCAATTTAACAGGGCAGATTTTAGCAAAAAGCCGGAACGATTCAATTTCCGGTTTTCGAGAAAATAGCAGCGTTTCGCTATGCGACGCCCATTACTCGCTTGTATTTTTCAATCGATTGTTGAAACCACTCTTTTTGCTGTTCATCAACAATTTTACGAGATTGCTCAACGATCGCTTCAGGACCACTTTTAGCATGCTTAAGTTTCCAAACTAAAAAAGATGCCTGCTTATCCAATTCGATTCTGTTTTTTTCATCGGATGGGAGTAAAGACAAATTTACCGACATTTGATAGCCCTGAAAGTAATACTAGTGGAGCGGAATATACCATAGAGCAGAAAAAAAGGGCAGCATGACGCTCCCCTTAAAAAGAATAATAACTCGTTTATGCAATATCAATGAAGTAAACCTAACTCCCGAGCCTCTTCTAGAGTTAAACCACTTTCACGAATCTCTTTTAATGCTTCGATTCGTCTACGCGCTTCAGCCGATTTAACTTGTTTATCTGATGCTGCAGTGGTCTCGTCCGTGAGATCCCATTTATTTGCTATACCGGTCATTTCATCATGGTTGATAGAATTGATAGACATATTTTTCCTCCAAAGACACCATGTAGCGGACAGTTAATCAGTAACAAACTGGTTTAAAGTTGTTAAGACAAATCATCGAGAAATGTGACCTCCTTTGCGCAATGAATATGAGATAAAAAATAGCCTTATTTATCCTTTGCGAACGGGTAAAAGAAACAGTAATGTTGGCAAGTTAACCTACTTAAAAGCGCATGCGTGTTACCTCACACTTTCAAAATCTATTCTATCGATGAAGCTAAGATTTTACTCCATCATATTAGTCAGATTAAAAAGCAAGATAGTAAAAATATAGTTATAGACACATCAATTCGTAAAGTTACTGCCATAAAAAACGAGCCATAAAAGCTCGTTAATATTAAGTTTAGAGTGATATATGACTCTAAATACCAATTGCTACTTCATCCAAAGCTCGAAATACCATTTCATCTAGATGTCCATCAAAAATCTGCTTGCAAACTTTCTTACGTACAGCAAGACCTGAGATTAATCTCTCAATAGAAAGGTGTTTTGACTCATTCTGATTATTATAAAGTTCTATTAACTTACTTAGTGTTTCATAAGGGATAACTTGCTCCCCCACTTTTAACCAATCAAGCTTGTCCATCAACTCTATGCACTCTTCACGTATTGATGATGGTGAGTGACCAGTCATCGCAGAAAGTGCCATTATGCTGCGTTCTAGAGCTTCTGGTGAGGTATATTTAGATAATGTAATAGTAATTTCGTCAGCATTTATCTCGACTAGATGTTTTCTCTGTTTAACACGTCGACCAAGTTTACCTTTTGGCGAAGGCGCTTTGCGTTGAATTGGCTCAAACTCACCGTCAATAATTGCAGATAACTCAGCTAATTTCTGTTTTGATACCATTTCATTGCGTAGTGGGTTTGGCAAGGTTGGTGCCATATTTCGTTTGCCAGCATTCGTTGTTCTAGCACGTGAGTAGCGCAATACTTCATCGACATCACAGCGAATATCGACTTGATAATCGACATTTTTACCCTTTTCAACAAGGGCTGTAAGCGTTAAATGGTAACCCCACAAGTTAACGATAAACATTGAATCATCACCTTTCCCTTTAGATAAACGCTTTAATTCACGTATTAGATCCATAGAGAATCGTCGCCATTCTATATTTCTAGCAAGCTTTTGATTTAACTCACTAAGTAACATGCTATCACTGTGTCTACGTGCCATACGAGTTCTAAAATATGAGTATAACTGGAACACTAGAGTATGCTGGCGTAATATTTCTGGGGGAAAAAGGAAAAAATAATCACGCGTTAGTAGCTCTTCATAGAATGATGGTTCCCAAACCAATATATATAAATTTGGCTTAATACGAATTTCACCATCAGCACCTTCAGTTGGAGCTTCTTCAGAGGCCGTAATCGTTCGAGCAATAAAACGGAATCGATCACTTTTAAAGCCTTCTGGCATGTTTTCACTTAACCATCGACCTGTTAACTCATGTAGTTGAAAGTCAGTAAATTCAATACGATCAATACTATCTCGAATAGAGTCTCTTGCTGGACCACTATCTTTTTTACCACGCAAAGATAATATATCTGTGATGTAAAGAGGGGTTTTGTTCGGGGCTTGCTTAGCATCTAGTTGATAATGATCTTGATGATGATCATGGTATTGAACTGTTAATGTAAACAAAGCAAAAAGCGTCATTAGATCATCAACTGTCATAATGTTTTTAGATGATCTTGTTTCAATCACAGCACGGGTGCCTGAAATTGAAACCATTGATTTTTGGTAGTTTTTTCTTGTTCTTGGTGGTGCTAATGCTTGATCTATAATCCCAGCCCAGTTAGTTGGTGATACTATAAATTGATCAGCTTCATCTTTCATGCTTGGCGGAATATTTAAACCATGCTCATTTAAAAGGCGTTTGTTAACTTGAGTTTGAGCGAGTGCTTTTGATCTTTTTTGCTTTTCATTTTGCTTAACCGTTTCTGTTACTAAACTCGTAGCACCAAGTGCAGAAATGAGTTTATTAGGGTTAACGAAGCGGTGTAGCATCGTTTTACCTGCTAATCCTTCCTCGAATCGAACAGGAATTTGAGTAAAGAGTCCAATATTTACCGCTGCACGTAATCGTTGTTGTAAAGCAGCTCGCGTTAATTGCCCATCGGTTGCAGCAACAATATCAGTTGTTGATACATATCCGTCTTTACTAGAAAAACCTTGCAAAGAGATTAGGTTAAGGAGTTCAACAATGCTTTTTGTCACTCCTTTGAAGTGTTGATATTGCTCTATCCAATCTACGGCTGTTTCAGATACTTCAAATAAATGACCATCTTTGTGTGTTCTTGGGAACTTAATTAGTTTTTTTTCATTTGATGACATTATCTTTCCAGTTCACATTAGCCGTAATTTCGCAGTATTTCCGAATAGAATAAAGAAAATAAGATCATAAATAAAGAAAAAAATTATTCTTTTTAAAAACTGATCTTACTGTTTAATATGATCTAATTGATATAGTGATCTAATGATCCGAGAAGAAATCTTAGGATAAGCTACTGTAATTAAAGTGTTTTCCATCCCAGACTTACGGAACTATGATCATATACAGTAAGGAAGTATGATCAAAAGGCGATCGGATCTATGATCATCAACAGGCAAAAGCATGATCAATGTAATTACCAATCTATGATCAAGGGCTTTATGGAACAATGATCATCATTGAATAACAAGTTATCCACAGTTAAAAAGCGTTGATTGCTAATTTGCTGCTGATTTTTATAAATTTGATATAGATTGATGACCTAATTTAGTCTGTTTTACCTCTGGAACTATGATCATGGTTGTTCATTTTAGTTTTTGATTTCTAAATTGCTTTTAATAAGTTTTTAGTCTTTTACGAGTAATGCTAACAGGCACGGTTCAAATTACTCGTCATTATCGGAAGCATGATCATGAAAGCAACTCTTTATAGCGTGTTATTCGTATTTTTATGCTTTTCATTGCTAATTTTCTCATCAAACCTTATTCCATCAGCACTTAGCCGTAACTTACCAAGTGAAAATTATGCTTCCATTGAGCTTTCTTTCTTGATCATTGATCCATAAAAAGATCTGTAATTTATACTTTCCTTTTGAGCTTGTTGTTAATTGAGCCATCTTGATCATTCTTCCGTTAATTGCCTTATATTTATTTATGATAATATGAGGATCCTTGATCATGCTTCTAGTTAATGGGGTGTTGATAATAAAATTTTCAATTTAGATTTATATTTTATAGAAAATTCATCCTGAAATATCACTTTTTATATCGATTTTAGGTTGATTTTGATGTTTTGTATTCAAAATAACAACCTCCGTATTCTATAGGTTCTATTTATCGTTCCGAGGATGGTTTTACAGTGTAAATAAGTGACAAGGTAACATTTAATTTCTTTTAGATATATACCTCCTGTCATAGATAAAAGGAAAAATAATTTAATTTTGTTGAGTACAAGTTAAATTGATTTTTCTTCTAAAGTTTGTGATTTTAATCATTAAATGTACGTGCACCTTTTTTGTGGTAATGATACTATTTGTTGTACATTATGTTTAAACATTCAATCATGGAATTGTCCAATGAAAAGAGAACAAACGATTGAGCACCTCAACAACCTCGCTGAATTAACTAAGCAGGTACAGGCTGATCGAATAGAAATTATTTTAGAAGAGCGAAATGATGACCACTTTCCACCAATGTCTAAAGCTTTGATGGAAACACGTTCTGGCTTAACTCGAAGAAAATTAGATGATGCGATTACTAAGTTAGAGTCAGAAGGTCATCAGTTTACTAAAAACAATGCAAATCATTATTCTATTTCTCTTCAAGAAGCACATATGCTTATGGATGCTGCTGGTGTTGATAAATTTCATGAACGTAAAAAGAATGGTGATAATAAACCTTGGGTTATAAATGTTCAGAACCAAAAAGGCGGTACTGGAAAATCGATGACTGCGGTTCATTTAGCGGCTTGCCTATCATTGAATCTCGATAAACGTTATCGTATTTGTTTAATCGATTTAGATCCTCAAGGCTCATTACGACTTTTTCTAAACCCTCAAATCAGTGTCTCAGAGCATCAGAATATCTACTCTGCGGTTGATATTATGCTAGATAATGTGCCTGAAAATGAGGAAGTAGATGCTGAGTTCTTACGTAAGAATGTATTATTACCGACTCAATACCCTAATTTAAAAACAATTTCTGCATTCCCTGAAGATGCAATGTTTAATGCCGAAGCCTGGCAACATCTTTCTCAAAACCAATCTCTCGATATTGTTTGTTTATTAAAAGAAAAGCTAATTGATAAAATGGCAGATGATTTCGATATTATCATGATAGATACTGGCCCTCACGTTGACCCATTAGTGTGGAATGCTATGTACGCTTCGAATGCATTATTAATCCCTTGTGCTGCAAAGCGTTTAGATTGGGCGTCAACCGTTAACTTTTTCCAACACTTGCCAACCGTTTATGAAATGTTCCCCGATGACTGGAATGGTTTAGAATTTGTTCGTCTTATGCCTACGATGTTTGAAGATGATAATAAAAAACAAGTATCAGTATTAACGGAAATGAATTATTTATTAGGTGATCAAGTTACGATGGCAACCATTCCACGTAGCCGAGCATTTGAAACCTGTGCTGATACTTACAGTACTGTTTTTGATTTAACCGTTGGTGATTTTGAAGGTGGTAAAAAAACATTAGCAACAGCGCAAGATGCTGTTCAAAAAGGTGCTTTGGAGCTCGAACGAGTGCTTCACAGTCATTGGTCATCACTAAATCAGGGAGAATAAGCAATGGCTTTAAAAACATCTGAACTTAACGCAAAACTTTTTGGTAAAACAAACAAACGCCGTGTTGCGACACCTCAAGAAGCACAGACGGCAGCGAAAGAACAAGCACAAGTGATAGAGCTTGCTGTTGCTGGTGAAGACCTTGTTTCTTTTGAATTAGTAAAAATACCAGCAAATCAAGTCGAAGATAAGACGCTTGTTTTTGCCCAAAATGCACGTGAGCAATCATTCTTAAATGAACATGCTCTTGCAGATGTATTAGTCACTCTACGTGAACGTGGGCAACAGTACCCAGCTGTTGGACGTAAAACACAAGATGGTAAAATAGAAGTATTAGATGGTAGTCGCCGTCGTATGTCTTGTATTTTAGCTGAAAAAGATTTTTTGATTTATGTTGCTGATAACATTAATAGTGAACATGCCAAGTTTTTATCTGATGTAGCAAACGCACATAAGCCGCTTTCTTTATATGAAAAAGGCAAAGAAATGCAAGCTAAGCTAGATAGTAGCGAAGCGGTTGACCAAAAATCATTAGCTAAAATGTTTCAGTGTAGCGAAGCATTAGTTAGTGGTGCATTGAAGGCAGCAGCATTACCATTAGAGTTATTGCAGGCATACCCAAATGTAAGTGATTTAGGTCGCCCAACTATAGTGAAGTTACATAAGCAATTTAATGAGTTAGATAAAGCGAATCAAGATCAACTTATTAAGAAATGTAATGTTGAAGCGAATTCGTTATGGCAGCGTAGCAGTGCACATGGTGTAGCTCGTTTAACAAAGGATGTCTCAGAGTCAATTGAAGGTTGGATTACCGATCTTGCGCCACAAAAAGTTGTGCCTAAAATAACGAAGCAAGATCTTATTAAAGGTCGTGCAAACTATAATAGAAAGGGCAATAACTTATCACTGACTTTGAAAAAAGTTGATGATGCGACAGTTGATGAGATTTTAGAATTTATTAAATCAAAATTAAGCTAATAAGTTACCGTTACAAAAAGTCGCCTTGGGCGGCTTTTTTTTTGTCTTGTGTTAACATTAACGCAGAGATTATTAAGGTATATTTATGAAAGCAGAATGCAATTTTTTATTAGAATTATTGGCAACAGCCAAAAAATATCATATTCGCTTTGGGGTTGTTTTAAAAGGAGAGAAAACCTGGCAACTGGATCTTATCAGTTGTTACCTTTCTTTAAAGTCTGATACAGCTATTGTCCAATTGGGTGGGGTACCATTAACTCGTCAATGCCCAAACCTTCTATTAGATAATTTCACTAGTTTAAGCTTTAAAAAAGGGCAGCAATTATTAGGGCGAGAGTGTGCACATTTAGTTTGTGACTTTACTCCTCAAGACAATGAGATAAAAAATGGTATCGAGTTTGATGCAAATAGTTTTAGTGCGGCGCTAGGTTCCATTACTGGCGGTGGTTTACTCTTTATTATCGACTGTGAGAATAGACTTAATACGCCAGATAATATTTGGCTAAATAATGCCTTTGAGCAACTATATGTCATTAAGCAAAATCAAGCTCTGCCAGTCATTGATACAAATACTTTACCGAGTATTCCAAATTCGACGATTATTTATCATCAGCAGCAGCATACTATTTCTTTAGTCGAAAAGCTTTTATCTGGTCGAAGAAAAAGACCTCTTGTTATTACAGCAGATCGAGGTCGTGGAAAAAGTTCAGCTTTAGGCATGGCTTCAGCTAATCTAATGACGAGAGATAAAGCGGTTAATATTATCGTTACTGCACCGAGCATTAAAGCGGTCGAGCCCATTTTTTCATATGTATTAAAGGGCGTTGACGATATATTATCATCTTCAAAATATCATATAGAGTTAGCTTCGGGTTCTAGAATACAGTTTATTTCTCCGGATGAACTATTACGTTCATTACCTGATGCAGATCTACTTCTTGTTGATGAAGCAGCAGCCATTCCATTGCCGATGCTAACCTCAATGCTAGAGGTTTATCATCGTATGGTTTTTTCTACCACTATCCATGGTTATGAAGGTTGTGGTAGAGGCTTTAGTATTAAATTCCAAGCTTGGCTTAATGCACATAGACCGGGGTGGAAAGGTTATCATTTAAATCAACCTATTCGTTGGCAAGAAAATGATCCATTAGAGTTATGGTTATTTAAGTCTTTTCTTCTCGACTCCAGCATAGAGTCTTTCGAACCATCAAACTTAATCATTCCTTCTGCTTCACCTTTAATTAAGCTTGATAAAAAGAATCTATTAACTAATGCAAAGTTACTTTCCCAGTGCTTTGCTTTATTAGTACATGCACATTATCAGACAACACCTAATGATTTATTCCAACTTTTAAAAGACGATAATAGTGATTTATTTGCCTGGATAGTTGATGGCAAATGTTTGACATGTGTATTAGTGGTATCTGAAGGCAATCTTAAAACTGACCTTATCGAGCAAGTTCAACTTGGATTACGGCGACCAAAAGGGCACATGATCCCTCTTTCTATTGCTAATCACCTTGCCGTTTCTCAGGCAGCGACTCAACGTTGTTGTCGAATAATGAGGATAGCTGTCTCGCCTAATATGCAAGGTTTAGGTGTTGGCTCTGCAGTATTGAACTGGCTAGAAGAGTCACTTGAAAACAAGTATGACTATATAGGTTCGAGCTTCGCTGCTACGGCAGAGTTAGTTTCTTTCTGGCGTAATAATGGATATCAAAGTATTCGACTTGGCTCAACTAGAGATCAAGCCAGTGGGTGTCATTCATTGGTTGTGTGTAAGTCTTTACAGGTTGCATCAAAGCATTGGATTTTTGATGGGCATAGACAGTTTAGAAAGCAGTTCACATTTCTTTTATCTAGTACTTTTTCAGATTTGGATTTGGTGCTAATTAAAGGCTTGCTAACTACGCCATTATTAGTTTCGCAACCAGATGTTCTGAATATACACAGACGATTGCTTGATCTTTATGGGCGTGGTGGTAGTGGGGCTAATAGTGTTTCTTATGTTATTTATTCAGCTTTATCAGAACTCTCAAACTTAGATGGTGTAGATGACTTACTTTTGAAGTATTTTTTATTACAGCACTCTCCATCTGTATGTATTGAATATTTCAAAATGGCAGGAAGAAAAGAATTTGAGTCGGAACTACGTAAATCAACTTTGCGATTACTCAGTCGATTTACAGTGTAAATTACAGCTTTACACTTTCAGTGGAAATTTAAATTTCAGCCAATTTACACTGTAAATTGTTCGTGATGGAGTCCTGAAAAATGTAGCAAAGACATTTTTTTTTCACAAAATCTAGATAGTATGGTTTCATATAATAAGGACATGGATAATCTTATATGTGGGACAACTTTGTTTATATGAGTGATGAAAATACAGTAATGGCAAAGGTGCCAGACAATGTAGTAGTAGACTCATCTGTGAGTTTTGAATTAGAAGAACTTCATACACAATTAGGCATACTTGGTTGCAGCGATCTATATTTAGACTTGGAAGTTGTAAATCAATTTATAGGTCTAGCGAAAGAAAATCATGACACAGAAAATAGAGCCTTCAAAATTGCTTATTCAGTAGATGCAACTATTACGATCAATATTGCTGATGATTGTATGCTTGCTAATATGATCGTTGCTGGGAGTTATAGAGGGCAGGGTGTTAGTAGTCAGGATATAATTAAGCAGTTAAAAGATGCTGGAATCATAAAAGGAATAAATAAACAGGCGCTAAAAAAAGTGCTTCATATGAGTCATACACTATCTTCAGGTGAGCAATTTATTCAGCCAATAGCAAAAGGTCTATTTCCCGTTAATGGAAAAAATGCGCAGTTCCAGCCACTAATTAAAGATGTAAGAAAACAAGTCTTAGCACCTAAAGCTTCAAGCTCAGATTTAAATAAAATTGATTTAAAAGATTTTGGAAAAACAATCACTGTAGGAGTAGGTAATGAATTAATGAAGCGAATTCCTCCTACAAATGGCGAACCTGGCTTCACCGTCAAAGGCGAAAAACTTCTACCTAAAGAGGGGGAGTACTTAGATTTTAAACTTGTTGTTGGCAGTAAGGTTAGCTCACAGGATAGTAATCTATTAATTGCTACTCACTCTGGGATGCCAATTATATCCGAACGGGGTGTTGCCGTTGAAAATACACTTTGTTTGAAAAACGTTGGAATAGATACAGGGCATATTAAATTTAAAGGTCACATCGTTGTTCAGGGCAATATTGAAGCCGGTATGGTGGTTAAAGCCACTGAATCTATTACAGTGGGTGGTTTTATTGAATCTGCTGATGTGCAAGCTCAAGGTGATATTAGCGTTGCAAAAGGGATTATAGGGCATATCGTAACTGACGAAGAAACATATACATGCCGCGTAAAAAGTAATGGCAATATTTCGGCTAATTATGCTCAATACTCAGAGTTGCAAGCTGGTGAGAGTATTCATTTGTCTGTATACAGTTTAAATAACAAAATTCAATGTGGACAAGATTTGTTGGTTATCGATAAATCCCAAGAAAATGGCACCTTGAGTGGTGGAACTGTTAAAGTTGGCCGTCGAGTTCATTGTGTTGAACTTGGTGTTGAAGGTGACACATTAACTAAAGTTCATGCCTTTGCTCGTTACGATGCATTTAAAGATAGAATGACCAAATATAATGATTTGTATAGAGTAGCTCAAGAGCAAACGATGGAAGTGGTTAGGGCTCAAATTTCTTTTCAGAAAAAGCCGAAATCAGAAAGAGGTTCAGATGAAGAAATGCTGATTAAAAATAGAAAAGAAGAGAACAATCAGCAGCTAAAAAAAATCAAAAATGGTATTGAACAACTTAATAGTCAATTTGAATCTTGCTTTAAAGATTGTACTATCGAAGTGAAAAGTAAAGTTTATACAAGGGTTACGATTCAATTTGGTAATGAGAAGATTGTGACAAAAAGAATACATGGTCCAAGTATATTTTCCTTTAACCAATACGAGATACTTTGTGAGTCATTACTATCAAATGAAGATATTAGCGCATAAAAAAATGCCTATTATTCACAAGCAATAATAGGCAAATTAAAGGAATGTCTTTAAAATTAGCTAACCGTTCTTACTTTTCCTTTTTTAAGATCAGCGAGCACCTGCTCCTTTGGTCCATCCGCAATAATAGAACCTTTCTCCATTACAATAATACGATCAGCTATATCTAGCATAGATGTTTTATGTGTAATTAAGATAAGCGTTTCGCTCTCTGTTAAATGTGCGAGCTGATGTTTAATTAGCATCTCAGAGCGATTATCCATCGCACTAGTTGGTTCATCTAGTAGGAGCACTGGAGGGCGACCAAGAAAAGCACGAGCAATGGCAATCGCTTGACGTTGCCCACCAGATAGCATGCCTCCGCCTTCACCTACTTGACGTTCAAGACCAGCAGGATCTTGCTGAGTAAAAGCGGTCACTCCCGCTCTATTCGCAGCATCCATCACATCTCTATCATCACTGAGTGGGCGGCCTAAAGTGATATTGTCTCTAATTGAACCAAAGAATAAGTTACTATCCTGTGGTACACAGCCTATATTGCGTCGTATATCGACGTGATGTAATTGTTGAATATCGGTATCATCAATACGTACATGCCCCTCTGTAGGCTGATATAAGCCCATAATGAGACGTTCAAGAGTTGTTTTACCTGAGCCAATTCTACCTATGATTGCAACTTTTTCACCTGGATTGATAGTGATACTTAAGTTACGAATTGAGGCCATTGGTGAATCTGGGTAATGGAAAGAAACATTATCTAGTTCAATCTTACCTTGAATGATAGGACGATGAATATAGCGTTTACCAACCTCTTGTTCATCAGGCATTGCCATCACTTGTTCAATGATTGTCATCGATGATTTAGCTTGATTGTATCGTGATGACAACAATGATAATTGAACCATTGGTCCTATCGCTCGTCCACTCAACATCGTTGCAGCAATCAAACCACCCATCGTTAAGTCACCATTTGCAATCAAGTAGACACCTAGAATAATCATACCCACATTACAACTTTGTTGAACAAAGCTTGCTGAACTTTGAATGCTATCTGTAATACGACGGCTTTTTATATTCCAGTTTGCCATATGAGCAACAGCTTCTTCCCAACGGAATTGAAACTGACTTTGAGCACCAAAGAGTTTTACGGACTCTAAGCCTGCTAAGCTTTCGATTAAGTTTGCGTATTTTTGCGAGGCTAAACGAGAGCCTTCTTCAATCGCTCGTCGCAAAGGAGCTTGAATAAGCAATGAGTGAATAATTAAGATAACAACACCAGCAATAGGCACCCAAACTAATGGTCCTGCCATCAGCCAAATAATCACTAGAAATAAAATAGCAAAGGGGAGATCAATTAAAGAACTGATGGTTGCTGAAGTAAAGAACTCTCTTATTGATTCAAACTCTTGCAAGTGTCGAGCAAAAGCACCAACAGATTGTGGTTTCGATTCCATACGAATGCCAAGCACTTTACTAAATAGCTTTGAAGAAAGTAAAATATCCGATTTTTTTCCAGCAATATCGATAAAATAACTTCGCAGTATCTTGAGTAGAAAATCAAAAACAAAGACAACAAAAATACCACTGGCTAGAACCCATAGCGTTTCGAAAGCTAAATTCGGCACCACCTTATCGTAAACGAGACGAGTAAACATAGGTGCTGCAATAGCAAAAAGATTGATGAGGACCGATGCAATTAAAACATCACGGTAGATTTTTTTTGATTGCCAGATTGTGCTCCAGAACCAATGACCATCATTAGTCTTTAAAACTTCGGGAGAGCGTTCATCGTAACGAAATTGTTTTTTGACTAAGAAGTATCGACCTGCGTAAAGTTCTTCAAGCTCTTTTAAAGGTAAAATAATTGGAACTAAACCGCTCTCTTCAGTAATGATTTCTGCTTCTTGTTTGTCGAAATTAATACTATTTAATACACAAGCATCTGCTCCCTTGAGAAGTAAAACTGCTGGCAGTATTAATTCAGGAATCTTGGATAACTCCGCCCTTTTTTCTTTTGCAACTAGCCCTGCTCTTTCTGCTGAGCGAGGAAATAGAAAGGGGGTAAGTTTCCCTTCCGATAGTGGTAGTCCGTTAATCAATGCCTGTGGTGAATTCGCTAATCCATAATACCGGCTAACATAGATTAAGGAATTAAGTAGTGGATCTTGCATTAAGATGATTCCTTTCTATTTATCAACAATGAAGCCTTGGAATACTTCGACAAAATTCTCAGCTAGAACATCTAACTGCTCTTGTGTTTCTATTCGAGATGCTATCGTTACTATGCCTAAGTTGTGGGCGGTACGACAAATAGAGCTGAGAGTAAACTGATGTTGTTCATCTTCAATATTATGGCTAAAGAAGTAATCTAGCTTCACGTAGTGCGGTCTAAATTCACTGATATAATCAAGAGATTTTAAATCTCGACCATAACCGTCAACACCAAATTTAGCTTTGGTTAAGCGAATCGCATTACATAAAAGGGCACAATAATGAGGGTCTTGAATAAAGCTGTTTTCAGGGATTTCAAAATGAAGTAAAGAAGCAGCCTTCGCATTTTTAGTAAGCGTTTTTTCTAACCATCGAATGAAACTTGGTTGCGATACACTGGTCGAAGAAATATTAATCGCAATTGGTTGACTAATGTCACCATGACTTATTTTTTGTATGATAGTTTCTATTACAAATTGATCGAAGATATCTGTACTGTTTAGCTGCTCAAGTGCAAAGAGATATTGGTTAGCACTGAATTTTTCATTACCATTGTCAATCGATGAAAAAACCTCACTGTGAAATATATTACCTTGCTTATCATTGGCTATTTGGTATCTGAAGTTAACCCATTCATTACTAATGGCCTCTTCAACAAGTGACTTCCACTGCTGTTTACCTAACGTTATATGTTCCTCTTCACCACTGATAAAGCTGAATTCGAGTTCTGGAGCCGCTTTTGCTGAAGCTAAAGAGTTATCAACAAGTGCTAAAATATCACTACTATCCTTATATTGTTTGTTAGAGATAACCCCAAGAGAGATATTTTCTTTCGCCATTCCTGTTGGGTCAATATTGATTGCTTTGGTACTTGCTATGATATTTTCTGCAATCAATTTTATTTCGCTTTCATTGATATTTGGCAGGATGAAAGCAAACTCATAAGAAGATATTCGGGCAATAGTAAGCCCAGGAGACGAGATAGAGCTTTTAAGTTGGCTAGCAAGTTCTTGAATTGCTCTGTCACCACACTCATAGCCTTTTTCAGTATACTCATCACTAATGTATTGAGCTTGTAAAACCGCTACACCACCAATCGCAGACTCATTGAGCCATTGGTTTAGTTGAGCTAAGTAGAAAGCACGATTACCAAGTTGAGATACTGGATCCACATAAGCTCTAGTTCTTAATAGTTGAGCTTCTTGAGCTTGCTCTTTAAAAGACAACTCAACTTGAGCGGACATTGTGTTGATACCATTAACAACAGCAATCAGATCTTTGGTTTTTGGTGGCTTAAGGGGCTCATCAAATTGGTTATCAGCAATTTGTTCCATTTTTTTGACAATTAAAGTCAGCGGATGTAATGCGCGTTTTAGAATAAGCCCAATGGCAAGAATGCCGATAATAAAGATGCCACTAAATAAACTGAGTAAATTAGTAAATGAAAACCACATTTGTTGGTAAGCGGAACCGGTATGGCTAACGATTTCAATTTCAGCCAACTGAAGCCAACCGCTCGTTACTACGCGTTTATCATGAATAGGACTGAATAAATTAATATCAGTGAACCATGAAGGCACATTATTTGGTTGGATAGGATAGTTACGCACTATTTCTTCATTGTTATCTAAGAAAACGAGTCGCACAACAGAGTATGAACTTCCATCGAATAATGCATTTATAACCGATTCAACAGCAACAGTGTCATCATCTTTTAAGTAAGGAGCAAGCGCTAAACCGACAGTATTAATCGTATTACTAACTTCAGACTCTTGCTGCTGCTTTAAAAAATGACGGGTTGTAGTGAGTTCGATAAAAAATACTGACGTCATCAGCATTAAAAATACCGCTATCATGCCAATGGCAAGTTGTTTATATAATGTCATTCTATTTACTCATCATAATTGATTATAGGTTGATTCAGTTTGAGGGAGCGCTCTCTACTTCTTAGATCATTCCAAAGGCTTAGTCGTGATGATTTTCCAGCCAGCTTTCCCATTGAATGTTGAGATTTCATAAGCCATAGATTTGTACCATTGAAACTGTATATAGGAAGAAGATCGTTGCGCAGATCTGCTCGCTTAATCTCTTTATCTATGTTGTCTAATATTAATGGTTGTGCATTTGGGCGTGCGTAATAGGCAAGTACCATGTGAAACTGGTTATACTCGAGCGCTTTAACATAGATAAGTCGCAGTTTGGTATCTGATATACCAAGCTCTAATAATGAGAAATATTTAGCAATGGTAAAGTCTTCACAATCTCCTGCATTACTACCTAGAAATTCAAGAGGTGTCGCCCAGTAATCTTTTTTTCCCCACAAACGTATATCATCAACAAAATTTAATTGGTTAAAAAATTGATTCACCCGGTTAAGTTGTTCCGTTTCTGGTAAGTCAAAAATTAATCCCATTTCATTGCGCCACGTACGAACTCTTAACCCCGCTCTTTCTCCATAGGCGAGGCTAACTGCATCTATCCACTTTTTCTCCTGACTATTAAGTGCTATGGACGGAGCAGAAAAAAGAAATATGACTAGCAGCATATATTTAATTCTCACGGTGTATTATGCTGAAATGTAATTAGAAATTAGGCACATAAGAATTCCTTACTCTTTAAGTGCATTATTTTTTGCACCCAAGATTGGTTTCAATAAATACTCTAAAATAGTGCGCTTACCTGTGATTATGTCGACACTCACTGTCATCCCTGGGATGATAGGTAAGCCTTGCCCAAACTCCACTTGATCGGTACGGATACGAACGATATAAAAACTGTTACCTTCTTCGTCTTGTGTTGTATCAGCACTGATATGTTCTAGTTGCCCTTCTAAACCGCCATATTTGGTAAAGTCATAAGCACTAAACTTAAGAATAGCGACTAAGTCAGGGCGTAAAAATGCAATATCTTTAGGTGCAATTTTCGCTTCAACTAATAAAGTATCTTCAGTAGGAACGATTTCAACAATATCCATACCAGGTTGAATAACACCGCCAACCGTATTCACACCAAGGGTTTTTATTGTTCCTGTTACAGGAGAGATGACGGTTGTTCGATTCACTTTGTCTTCAAGACCAACTGTGGACTCAGTAATTGATGATAGACGGTCTTGAACCTCATTGAGTTTCTCTTGTTGTTCAGAACGAAAGGAGAGAGCAACATCGATTCTGCTTAACATAACTTCTTTAATTGCTGACTCTAGTACAGGGATCTTTAGCTCACTTGATGTCATTTCTCTGCGGGTATCATTAACTTGACGCTGTAGTTTTAATAATTCAATACGGGGTACAACACCCTCTTCAGCAAGTGGTCGAGTGATATCCAGTTCTTTTTTAGCAAAGTAATAGCTTTGACGTAAATTTTGAACGCGTGATTTTATTTCAACTAAATCTTGTTGTTTTTGTTTTACTTGTTGATCAAATACAGACAGTTGATTACGTAAATTATTTAGATCTTGCCGATATTCAGATTTTTGACGTTGGACGAGTTGTGGCTGTGCTTCTGAGAGTTGTGGTGGGAATGCCAGCTTTTTATAATCTAAAACGACACTTTTTTGCCATTGGCTAGCTGACACTTTTTCATTAACTATGATGCTTGAAATGGAAGCGGCAAGTTGTAAAACACTTGCTGTAAGGTTTGCTACTTGCTGTTCTCGCTCACGAAAATCAGATTTAAATCGAGTATCATCAATGAGAAGTAGTTGCTGTCCCTTCTGTACTTGTTGACCTTCTTTAACCAAAATTTGTTTAACTAATCCCCCTTCTAAGTTTTGCACTACTTGGATTTGGGAGGAGGGGACAACTTTACCTTCACCGACGGTTACTTTATCGATTTGAGCCCAAGAGGCCCATGCAATACTGATAATAAAGAACAGCACCATTATCCAAAGCATTAAGCGTGCATTTTTTGGGGTGTTTAAAAGTAAGGCTGCTGTTTTGTCATCAACATAATCGAGCTCGGTTTCGGAGAGCTTGTTATAATCCTTTTTGCTCATGTATTGTCCTTGTTTATCATGAGTGAGGCAAAAGCTTTGCTATATACGAGTATAGTTAAATGTTAAGGTATTGATGTAGTGAGTTATAAATACTTTATCTTTTTTTCTATATCTTCAATCATTTAAACTCTTTTTTATCGAGCTGATGCTTTTTCAGTTTGTCGTAGAGTGTTTTCCGTGAAATATTGCATTCAATTTGTATTTCTTTTAAAGCACCACTGTGCCTTTGTAAGGCATCGAGCAGCAATGTGTACTCAAAACTGTCCATCTTTTGATGAAAACTCAGTGGATCTTGATCAAGCATAGGAACTAACTGACCTAAAGCATCACGTTCTGGTTGCAATGCAAAGTGTTCTGCATAATGACGTAGCTGCTTTATATTTCCCTGCCATTCATATGATTCTAGTTGCTCAATGTCAATATTGGTAATTTTAGGAGGCTGCAATTGATAGCGGCTTGCTGCTCCTCTGACAAAGTGCTTGAAAAGCAATCTGATATCTTCAGTTCTTTGCTTCAGTGTTGGTAAATGAAAATGTACAAATGTATTTATTGTTGCATCTGGAAATTTCTGTGCTGATAGGATAAAACGACCTTGGGTTGATTTACAGGTGTTAATTATTTGCCATTGATTCTTGGTAAGTGCTTCAGCTGAATGGATATAGACACTACCTTGTTGTGTTTGACTTAGTAGTAAATTTAACTCTTTAATGAATTTACTATCCGAATAGCGATTTAATACATAGGCTGATCGTGGAATTAACTCCGCACAATTTATTGAGTGGATATCATGAGTATATTGTGCCGCTATTCGTTTCCCTGTTCCTGTCTCACCGGTAAATAAGATATGACTGGTCAGTGGTAATGAAATTATGTTACGCCGTAACTCATTCATTACAGGAGAATGCCCAATAAGTTTAGGGCCAACTTGTGTTTGTACTTCTAATTCTTTACGTAACCAGTAATTTTCTTGCACGAGTCTCAGCTTTTCTTGAGCTTTGCGAATTGAAGTAATTAGTTTTTCAATTGAGATTGGCTTTTCTAAAAAATCATAAGCACCAGATTTAATCGCATTAACTGCAATTTTTATATCTCCATACCCAGAAAGCACAATCACTTGAAAATGAGGGTTGTCAGCCAGTAGCTTATTCATAAAATCAAGTCCATTCATTACTGGCATATGAATATCTGTGATAATAACACTTGCTACTTTTGTATTGATGCACTGTAAGGCTTCAACAGCATTTGGAAATGTAGTTACGTCGATATTTTCCATTAATAACGCTTGTTGAATCGCATCTCTAATCGCAGGTTCATCATCAATAAAATAAACTTCTGACATTTATTCTTCCTTTGCATTAATTGCTAGATAAAGTGAGTTCAAATTTAAAGGTGCATCCCGATGGTTGACGGTTAAAAGCATTAATCGTCCCCCCATAGTTTTCTAGCATGCGCTTACAAATGGTTAACCCAAGTCCTAACCCTTCAGGCTTCGTGGTGTAGAAAGGATCAAAAAGGGTACTCGTATCACTCTCTTTAATGCCTGCCCCATTATCCCAGATACTAACTTGGCAACAGTTGCCAGATATTTGCCAATTTATTCCTAATTTTGGGTTACTTGTTTTTTCAAGAGCTTGAATAGCATTATGAATGAGGTTAATCAGAATTTGTTCTAACTGAATAGCATTAATTTTTATCGTGATATCATGTGGCAGAGGAGGGATTTTTAAAGTAATGCCTTTACGAATAATTGTTGCACTAAGTATTGCTAAACTATTATGAATTGCTTGATGTAATGATGCTTGGTCAGTTTTCTCTGTGCTTGTTTTGCGAGTAAATACTTTTAATCGAGCAATAATATGCGAAATAGTTTCATTTAGATCGTGCATTTTTTTAAGGTTGCCGGCGACGATATCGTAATTTTGGTTTTCTAATAATCGGGAGCAATTAATTGTATACACTTTTAATGCTGCAAGTGGTTGGTTTATTTCGTGGTTAATACTTGCTGATAGTTCGCCAAGTAAAGCCAGTTTTGCTGCTTGAGTCAGTTCATTTTGGGTGTTTTTTAGTAACAACTGAGATTTTTGATATTGAAATAAAGTTTGCTGTAATTGCTGGTTGCTTTTGTATAGATGCAGAGTGCGGCGGTGAACTTTTGTTTCTAAATCTAGATTCAGTTGTGTAAGGTATTTTTTAGCATTATAGGTTTGTACCCAAAACCAAATAATAGAAGTCATTAGTGAATATATTACGAGTATTAGTAGGGTTTGTTGCAAACTTTGCTGTGTGATATTCGCTCGATTATAAAGAGAAATGACTTGAAAAGATTGCTCATTAACAGGGTTGACGTAAAAGTAAGTCTCTTTTTGTTTTAAGAGTGCATCTGATTCAAAAGGGGTTTGAGAATAAATGTTACTTGGTTGATGTTGCTCTGTCCCTGTATTTGCCAAAATAACTTGAGAGCCGTATTGTTGGGTATAGTCTAATTGACGTTTTTGCTGCATAGAAAGTGGCATCAATACTTGATATAACCAAGTACGATCACTGGCTAAAAAAACAATCCCGTTACTATCTATAGCAATCCATTTGAATTCTTGATTATTAAGGTGTTGTTCTATCAGTGCTAAATTTACTTTTACCGTAATAACGCCGACGATTTGGTCTTGAGCATAAATAGGTGATGAAAAGTAATAACCACGCTGATTTGATTTTAGTCCTAGCGCAAAAAACTGCGTATTTTCCCCCTGAATAGCACGATAAAAATAGGGTCTAAAATCGAAATTTTCACCAACAAAACTGTAGTGAGAATCAAAATTACTTGCCGCGATAACTTGTCCATCACCGTTATGGATATAGATAGCATCAGCTAATGTTTGTGCTGCCCATTTCTTTGTTAGGTCGTTAAGGTTCTGTAGTGAGGATGGATGACCGAAAAAGGCGGTAACTCGTGGATCATGACTTAATAAATTGGGTATTTGTTGGAATTTTGCCATTTCAGCATGAATTTGCTGCTCGGTATAGTGAGTTGAACTCTCTAATTGAGTCGTTAGATTAGACTCATAATAATAAACAAAAAAGTAGTAGCTACATAGAGTTAGTATGCTAGCAAGGCTAAAAGCATATAAAATAAATGGCTTAATTTCTATTGTTCTATGCTTCAAATACAGCACCTCAGTCAAGGTTAATGATATGTAACAACTAAGTGGCAATATCGTATCATCTACATTGCAGCAGTAACGAGATCTAAGGCTTATTTATTTTGCTTAACAAGGATTTCATAATGAAATGGATTTAATTGGATTATGCTCTTTATAGGGGCTTGTTTTTCGTAGTACATCAGCGCAAAATCAATCAAATTTTTAAGGAGTTGATATGGAACTTACGGATATTCGTCGAGAGTACGCAAAAGGTGGTTTACGACGTAAAGACCTTGCTGCGGATCCGATCGATCAATTTAATTTATGGCTAGAGCAGGCGATCGAAGCAAAATTGACGGATCCAACGGCAATGACAGTTGCTACCGTTGATGAAAATGGTCAGCCGTTTCAACGCATTGTATTATTGAAAAATGTCGATAAAGATGGTTTTGTTTTCTATACCAACTTAGGTAGTCGTAAAGCTGAGCATATAGGGCAAAATAGTAAAATAAGCTTACATTTCCCTTGGCATCCATTGGAAAGGCAGGTGCATATTACTGGCGTTGCTGAGAAGCTTTCGGCTTTTGAAAATATGAAATACTTTTCATCTCGTCCTAAAGAGAGTCAACTAGCAGCCATTGCCAGTAAGCAAAGTAGCCGTATTTCAGCACGTGGCATACTCGAAGGTAAGTATTTAGAGCTAAAGCAGAAATTTGCTCAAGGTGAGATCCCTGTACCGAGTTTCTGGGGAGGCTTTAGAGTTAAACCTGAATCGATAGAGTTCTGGCAAGGTGGAGAGCACCGACTTCACGATCGCTTCTTATTTTCGAAACAAGATCAGCAATGGGTCATTGACCGTTTAGCTCCTTAATTGTCTCCGGCGTATAGAATTAAACTTCCGTTATTAACTATCTGATTAATATTTAATTAATTATGTTGTGAATATCGGGAGTTATACGTTTAGCATGATTTTCTTTTCGAAAGCATGATCATGGTATATCGTTGCTAAAGCTTTCAAGTTCATTGATGTATCTATTCATACTTTCCATTTCACCTCCTATCTAACAATTAAATCATCTATTTATCATGGCTTTACCTTGTTATTGGTTTGTTCTTACCTAGTGATTCAATTTAACATCAGCCGTAAGTTAGTCCTTCTTGATCATAGTTCCAGTAAGTTTGATCATCAATCATTGTCACTTCACAACTATGATCATCGTGACTAACTTTTCAGCAGATCAGTAGTAGAGTAAAAGTAGCCCCTAGGTTATTTTGCCGATAAAGCTAAGGAGATCGGATGTTTATCGCTATGGATGTGTTAAAGCCCGAGTTTAACCAACAGTCACTTGATCAGTTGTGGTCATTAATCTCACCATTATATATGGTGGATGAAAACCAATGGTTGAGAGAGCTGATTCCTTTAGCCACACCGATTGAGTGTGAAAAGCAAAGCATGACATCAAAAACGGCTGCACTTATTGAGTCGATTCGCGCAGATAAGGCATCGATTCAATTAATTGATGCGCTTTTATTGGAGTACAGTCTCGATACTCAAGAAGGCATTTTATTAATGTGTCTAGCGGAAGCGTTAATGCGGATACCTGATGTAGCCACGGCTGATGCATTGATCCGCGATAAGTTGACCGTTGCAGATTGGAAGTCTCACCTTAAGAACTCTGATTCCATTTTCGTCAATGCTTCAACCTGGGGATTAATGATCACTGGCAAGGTCGTGGGCTTACCTGAAAAGTCATCACATAGTGCTATTCATGCTATAAATCAGCTAGTTAATAAAATGTCAGAGCCGATTATTCGTCAAGCTATGCAGCAAGCAATGAAAGTAATGGGGCATCAATTTGTTTTAGGACAAACCATCACAGAAGCTCAGAGTAATGGCTTAGCTATGCGTGCTAAAGGTTACACTTATTCCTTTGATATGTTAGGAGAAGCTGCGCTGACGAAGAAAGATGCTCAGCAATACTTTACTGCATATTTAAATGCGATAGAGGAGGTTGGTCATTATGAAGCGCTTTATCGCCAACAAAACTCAACGAAGGACAATAACCCTTCTTCTGTCTCAATTAAGCTTTCAGCACTACACCCTCGTTATGACGTCGCTAATAAAGAGAGGGTATTAAAAGAACTATATGAAAGCGTTAGCCAATTGCTATTACGGGCTCGCGAGCTAGATGTTGCTATTACGATAGATGCAGAAGAAGCTGATCGTCTTGAGCTATCTTTGCTCTTATTTGAGAAATTATTTTGTAGTCAGTGGGCTGCCGGTTGGGGAAAATTTGGCTTAGTCGTGCAAGCTTATTCTAAACGAGCGCTACCAACCTTAGTATGGCTAAATAAACTCGCCAAAGAACAAGGTGATATTATTCCATTACGCTTGGTTAAAGGCGCTTATTGGGATAGTGAAATAAAATGGTCTCAGCAAGGTGGTTACGCAAATTATCCAGTTTATACTCGTAAAGAATCCACCGATATTGCCTATCTAGCCTGTGCTCGCTATCTGCTTAGTAGTGAGGTAAAAGGTCATATATTTCCTCAGTTTGCTAGCCATAATGCACATACAATCAGTGCGATATCGGTTATGGCATCGCATAAAGAATTTGAATTTCAGCGTCTTTATGGCATGGGTGATGCGCTATACCAATATGCCACACAAGCTTACCAGCAAACAGTACGAATATACGCACCGGTTGGTCATCATCAAGATTTACTTCCTTATTTAGTTCGCCGCTTACTAGAAAATGGGGCGAATAGCTCTTTTGTGCATCGCTTAGTTGATGCTCGCTGCCCAATTGAAACGTTAACGGAGCACCCTTTAGATAAATTACTTTCATATCAAACCCTTCACAATGCACAAATACCTTTACCCGTTGATATCTTTGCCACACGTAAAAACTCTTTAGGTATCAACGTCGATATAGAAAGTGAACGCTTACCCTTTGAGCACGAAGTTTCAGTATGGATGAGACATTGTTGGCAAATGGGACCAATAATTAATGGAGAATCCTGCCTCGAAAGCATGATCAAGGCAGATCAAGCGCTAAATAGAATTAGTGCACCTTATGACCGGCGGATAAAAGTGGGAGATGTTGCTTTTTCCCACCTTGATCATGTTTCCGAAGCGATGCAAGGTGCAAGGCGTGCATTTACGCAATGGGAAAGTGTTAACTATAAGATAAAAAGCGAGTTATTAAGAGAGCTAGCTTTTCAGTTGGAATTAAACTTTGCCGAATTTGTGGCTTTATGTCACCAAGAGGCAGGAAAAACTATTCACGATAGTATTGATGAGATCCGAGAGGCTGTTGATTTTTGCCGCTATTACGCCGATCAAGTAGAGCAATTGAATGTTGGCAATATTGAAAGTTTTGATGGCGTTTCGAGAAAAGTACACTATAAAGCAAGAGGGGTGTTTGTGTGCATTAGCCCATGGAATTTCCCCTTGGCTATATTTCTTGGTCAAATAACAGCAGCATTAGTGACAGGTAATACCGTAGTGGCAAAACCGGCAGAGCAAACCAGTTTAATTGCTTTACGCGCTGTTGAGCTAATGCATATAGCAGGATTCCCTCAAGGCGTCATTCAATGCTTACCAGGTCATGGCACTGAAATTGGTGATGCTTTGATCTCTCACCCCTTAGTGGCAGGTGTTGCTTTTACTGGTTCGACAGCCACAGCACAAAAGATCAACCTTACGCTTGCACAAAGAGGGTTACCACCCGTTCCATTTATTGCTGAAACAGGTGGGCAAAATGCGATGATTGTCGATAGTAGCGCGTTACCAGAACAAGTGGTACGCGATGTTATTCGCTCAGCTTTTGCATCAGCGGGGCAGCGATGCTCAGCATTAAGAGTGTTATTTGTTCAAGAAGATATCGCTGAACATATTATTCACTTAATCAAAGGTGCTATGGATGAGCTAAAAGTGGGATTACCGTATTTACATCAAGTTGATGTTGGTCCAGTGATTGATCGTTCAGCAAAAGATAAGTTACTCAAGCACATCCAAAGTATGAAACAAAACCATAGAAAAGTTGCTGAATTGCCACTTGACGATGTATGTCAGCATGGTGACTTTGTGGCGCCTTGTGCCTTTGAAATTACAGATATAGCACAATTGAAAGAAGAGAACTTTGGTCCGATTTTACATATTATTCGTTTTAAAGCCAGTGAGTTAGCCAAGGTTGTAGCACAAATTAATGCAACAGGGTTTGGTTTAACACTTGGGATTCATAGTCGAAATGAAACCACTTATCGTTGGATCGAAAGGCATGTTCAAGTGGGAAATAGTTATATTAATCGCGATCAAGTCGGTGCTGTGGTTGGCGTACAGCCCTTTGGTGGGCAAGGCCTCTCAGGAACGGGTCCTAAAGCGGGTGGTCCACATTATTTATATCGATTTACACAATTTGATATGGAAGAGCGGATATAAGGGGAAGGTTTATGGTTCATCAGATCACGAGTTTTACGGATTCAGTCGATGCCTGGAAACAATGGAGTTTAGTCGATTTTACATTTAGAAGTGAGTGTTTACTTTCGTTGTGTGAGCAGGTTCATCATATCCCAGAGTTTGAGTCAGCGTTATTAACTGATGTTATTCGCTACCACATTCAACACAGTGCGCGTTTGGTTGAAAATCCTCATGAATTACTTGGGCCGACAGGTGAAAGTAATCAGCTATATTGTATGGGGAGAGGTGTTAGCTTACTTATTTTTGATGACTCTGCACATGAATCCGTTGATAGAACTCAGAAATATTCGGCCTATCAAGCCTTTATCGCATTGCTCAGTACGAGTATTTTAGCGGGTAATGCTGTAGTTATTTGTTGTAATAATGAAGACCTAAATCGGACCCTTGCTAGCGCTTTGCATGTGGCAAGCTTTCCAATTAACTTGATTCAGATAAGACCATTAGAAGATTCATTTTCGTTTGCTCAAGAAGATATTGCTAGTGTTGGCTATATTGGTAATAGTGTAGTAGAACAGAGGCTTAATATACATTTAGCTCAGCGTAAGGGAGCAATCATTAACTTAGTTTCTGAGACCTGTTGGGATCGACCGCTGATTTGTTATGATCCCAATTTAGCGTTGCATTTTATGACTGAGCGAACATGCACAATTAACACAACTGCGGTGGGAGGAAATACCACGTTACTGGAGTTAGGCGCCGCTGAAGATTAATTAGGGATTTAGATAGTATCAATTTAATAAAAAGGATTTTTATATGATAGAGAATAGTTTTGCTATTACAGCAACGTTTATAGCGTATTTGTTTATGATGTTAGCTATAGGCGTGATAGCTTATCGACGCACTGTTAATTCGACTGACTATTTTTTAGGTGGTCGTTCATTGGGGCCATGGCCTGCTGCGTTATCGGCAGGCGCTTCTGATATGAGTGGTTGGTTATTACTGGGTTTGCCGGGCTACGCTTATGCTGCTGGTGTCGAAGCATTTTGGCTCGCTGGTGGGCTCTTATTAGGTACTTGGCTAAACTGGTTAATTAATGCCAAACGATTACGGACATACAGTATCGTGACCGATGCTTTAACCCTTCCTGAGTATTTATCTCGCCGATTTAATGACAATTCAAAATTGATCCAAACCATATCGGCTTTATTTATCTTGCTCTTTTTCCTTTTCTATACCAGTTCTGGCCTTGTTGCAGGGGGAAAATTGTTTGAAACCGTCTTTGGGTTAAATTATACAACAGCAGTGATGATAGGGGCTTTTTGCGTTGTCTCTTATACACTATTTGGTGGCTTTTTAGCGGTAGCATGGACAGATTTAGTCCAAGGCTTACTGATGTCAGCTGCACTATTAATTGTCCCAATTGCCGCGATGCAAGGCGGTTTTAGCCAGCTTAATCAAGATTTATCAGCGATTAATCCGGAGTTATTAACCCTATGGAATGATACAAAAGGGCAGCCACTTTCTGCTATTGCGATCATCTCTTTAGCGGCATGGGGGCTGGGTTATTTTGGCCAACCACATATTTTGGCCAGATTTAAAGCATCGCGCAGCAATCGAGAGTTAACCACGGCTCGTAGAATTGCGGTTGTATGGACTGCGCTGTCTATGGCTGGTGCTATGTTAGTTGGGCTAGTTGGCTTAGTTTATGTCACTAACTCTGATATGGGAACACTCGCTGATGGAGAGAAAATCTTTATGTTGCTAGTCAATGCTATCTTCCACCCAGTGATTGCCGGCATTCTATTAGCTGCTATTTTAGCGGCAATTATGAGTACTGCAGATTCACAACTATTAGTCTCCTCTTCGGCCTTAGCTGAGGATCTTTATAAGCAAATAATCAATAAAGAGGCGAGCTCTCAACAGGTAGTGATGATTGGTCGACTCGGTGTGATCATTATTTCACTCGCGGCTTTATTTTTAGCCATGTCCCCTGACAGTTCAGTGTTAGGCCTTGTTTCCTACGCTTGGGCTGGTTTTGGTGCTGCGTTTGGACCTGTTGTTGTATTGAGCTTATATTGGTCTCGAATGAATAAAGCAGGAGCTTTAGCTGGTATTTTAGCCGGCGGTATTACTATCGTGATTTGGAAGCAATTGAGTGGTGGTTTATTTGATATCTATGAGATTGTACCTGGCGTTTTATTATCAACCGTTATGGTTATTGTCGTGAGCTTGCTAACCAACAAGCCAGATCAAATGACTGAAAAACAGTATCAAAAATTTAAGCAACAACTGATAGAGCTAGATTAAACCTAGTCATTATCGTTATCTTTTTAAAGAGCTTGCATTCTTTCTATTTCGTAGAGAGAGCAGGCTTTTTTACGTTATGTCAATATTATTTTGTCACTTACTGATGTCAAAAAAACGACACAAAGAGAATGGATTTCTAGAGGCAGGGCACACTTTTTAAGATTTCTATTATTAATGTGGAACAAATTTGAACAAAATGTGTCAATACGATTAATGTTCGTATATTTTGTATTATTTTTTTAAATGCCTTGGAGTTAGTTATGCCCGATACTTATTGCTCATCATGCAAAAAGACAACCGCCCATAAAGCGATCATGCGTCGCTGTAAAGATGAGCAAGAGGAAACAATATTACGTAGTTTTCAGCATTTGATGTCACAGTTTATCAATGCTGGGCAGCATTATAAAATGGAAGAGGTTTTACTCTGCCGTTATTGTAATCAGCAAAATGTGAATTTACATATAGTTCAGCAGGATCATGCAATCGAAGAGTTAGGTACTGCAGTTGAAGAAGAAAAGCGTCAAGTGAATGCATGATAAAGTGAGAGTACGTAGATTTCTGATGGACAGATAGAAATGGAAACGTCTGACTGACTTCCATTTCTATCTTAAACTTAGGGATTATTAGCTTTACTTAGACAAGTAGTGAAGAAATAAGACCGATAGATCCACCAAAGACCCCACCCCAAACGACTAACCAACCTAAGTGGGTTTTAATCATCGTTTGTACCATCTCTTTGACTAACTTTGGCGTTAACTCATTTAAACGCTGATCGATGATATTTTCCACATTTTCTTTTATCTCTTCCATCATTGCCGGTGATTCTAGCTGCGTTTTGATCGCCCCTTTTACAGAGTCAGTTTGGCTAATTTCAATGATAGAAGATTGCATTTTTTCGATGAAAGGTTGCTTAAGCGGTTCTAAGGCTTCTGTACCACCAAACATTGCGATCATTCCTCCAAATGATGACTGAGAGATCACATCAACTAACGAGTCAAATACCGGATTGAAATCTACTTTTTCCATTACTGGTTTTAAATCGAGTAACTGATTACTGCCTATCTCCTTGCTTAGGAAGCGGTCGATATTTGCATCGGTAAAAAACTGCTCCATCATGAGTTGTTTGATGGCGATTTTAAACTCTTCAAAGCGTGCAGGGATCACGCCTGACCCATAAAGTCCTGGAACCTTTTCAAATAGCATATGAATAGCAAGCCAGTTGGTTAATGCGCCTGAGAAAGCAAAGAGACCAATATACATAATAGTGTTGTGATTAAGTGCGTAGCCAATCACGAGAAGCGAAAGTGAAAGAAGGTTAGTTAACAAGCTTTTGTTCATAGTTATTCTCATTAAATAGGGTTAAGTGCAATTTAATGAAAAATTTCTTGAAGTGCAAAGTCTAATTTGAACTAATTAAATTCAAATAATGCGATCTAGATCTCTTCTTTTTTATGATGATACCTGTGTTACATTTTTGTGAAATACGATTAAGTTTGAGCTATTTGTAAGAGTAACGATGATACAAGGTTAATTTTTTTCTTACATTATAATTAGCTGCAATTAATTGCTTTAAAGCATGCCTTAAACAAAGCAAAAGTTAATATTATGAAGGGTTGGATCCTGCATAAGAGAGGGTTGGCTAATCACTTTTTATCGTAGAGTAGCGCTCAATTATTAAATAATACCATTCCAATTGAGGGCTATTATGAACCTTTTTAAAACTAGTGCACTAAGTTCAGCACTATTAGCTATTATGTCAACGTCTGCTTACGCTGAAGATAGTGTAGTAGAAATTGAATCTATTGAAGTCGCAGCACAAGAGCAAGAGCTTGACCCTTCTGATATGACGCGTGCAAATACATCTATGTATGTGGCACTGAGTAATGAAGGTGCGGTAAAAGCATCAGGTTCTTTATCGTACACTTACCAAAATGGTCAGATGTCGATGGTGACACTGGAAGGTTCAATGGACAGTGAAGGTGAGTATTCAGATAGCCGTCTTCAATACTTCCACGTATTCAACACAGGTAACAGCATTAGCCCACGTGTCGCTGCTTCTCTTGACATTATTGATAACGACTCTTTTACAACAGCAGCAGTTGGCGCAATCTCTATTTTTAGAACTCCAAATGAAAACCTAACCTTCTTTGGTCGTGTAGGCGCTCTTGCAGGTGAGTACTCTGATAGCTTTGCTTCAGATCGTAAGATTTCAGATAAAAGCATTGTCGGTGGTATGGCAGCAGCGTATGCAGTACTAAAAACGGGTAACGATGGTACTTATCTTGCACTTTACCCAGAGTATACATACCTACATGGTGATGTGGAGATGTCGACAGTTAAGACGACCTTTTTGGCAGCAACACCAATGTCAGAAGATAAAACGCGTTGGGGTCAATTTAAGTTAGAAAGTTCATCAACCTCTATGACTCAAGATAATCAATCAATTGATCTTCCTACAGAAACAGTTGCTTGGTTCCAATACAAAGTATTCTTCTAAGATCGCAGCGCTATAGCGTATCGGTTATATGATCACTTTGCAGGGACGCAAAGTGAGTGATTATTATTTTACTCTCTCTTATTTGTTTAACTCCGCTTTAATATCCCACCTTTCTGCTATTTTTGCTAAACTCATAATGCTTGTTCTACCGTTCTAGGGTTCATTTTGATTCGACATTTTCATTTAATCAGTATTTTTAGCTTATTGATTGGCACGGCTCCCACTGCATTTGCATCGATAAACGTAAAAGGGCTATCTGATACTCTGCAAGATAACCTTAATTATTATATTGATTTAAATGATGAACAGGTAATGAAAAAATGGAGTGACGCAAAGTGGAATAAGTTAGTTAATAATGCTTTGAATCCTTTAGGTTACTACCATCCACATATTTTGATAGATAAAACGGATAAAAATCTCATTCTTACCATTGATGCAGGCGTAGCAATGCGAATTATTGAATCAGATGTTGTTATTTCAGGTGAAGCTCAATTCGATCAAGACTTTCAGCAGGCGGTTATACAAGCTAATCTTAAAGTAGGTCAGCGATTACATCATGGACGCTATGATGAATTAAAGAAAAAAATACAAACCTTAGCGACCATAAAAGGTTATTTTAGTAGTCAGTTTATTACCCATCAGTTAAAGGTTTCACCAGAGGCAAATGAAGCATCTATCCATCTTCATTTTAATAGCGGTCCTCGTTATTATTTTGGTGAAACTCTGATTAACAATAGCCAAATAGAGTTAGATCGCTTAGCAACTTTAGAGCCATACAACATTGGAGATGAGTTTGATACACGACTATTAGGCTTATACCACTCACAATTATCCCAAACAGGTTGGTTTAATAGTGTGTTGATTGAACCAAATATAAATTTAGCCAATGAAAACCATGAAATACCAATTAATGTTAATTTGGAACCACATCATAAAAATGTAGTACAAGTTGGCGGTGGGGTTGTGACGGATATTGGTTTGCGCGCTTCATTACGTTGGACTCAGCCATGGTACAACACTCGTGGTCATAGTTTTGAAAGTGAAGCAAAACTGTCAAAACCAGAGCAATCTTTACAATTAGGCTATAAAATTCCAACGCTTGATGTACTTAATGATTATTACGCAGTTCAATTTACCTCTTCCCATGTTGACTATTTAGATACTCGTAGTTTTTCGTCCAATTTATCTTTTGAGAAGCATTGGATTTTAACCAGCCACTGGGAAAGTAGTGTCTATCTCCAATACCTTTATGAAAATTATACTCAGGCTTCTGATGAAGATATCACACAGCTTTTAATGCCAGGGATCTCTTTTACTTATACAAGTGGAAAAGAGGAGAGTAAGCGTTTAAAACATAAGCACCAACTATCAATTGAATACTCCAACGATCATGTTATCTCCGATATACAATTATTGCGCTTACAAAATGATTCTATTGTTGCTAGAAATTTTGGTAATAAGCAAAAAATACAATTTAGGACGACGATAGGCATTAATATAACCGATGAATTATCAGAACTGCCTTCTTCATTACGCTACTTTGCTGGTGGTGATAATAATTTACGAGGCTATGACTATAATTCTATATCACCAGTTGATGAGAGTGGTGAGTTGACGGGGGCATTGTATCTTTTTAATAGTGGCTTAGATTATCAATATAATATATACGGTGCCTTTTGGTTAGGTGCCTTTATTGATTATGGTGATGCCTTTGACAGCAAGCCAGATCTGAAAAAAGGGACAGGGGTTAGCATTGAACGATATTCAGAGATAATACCAATAAAGTTAGATTTTGCATGGGGAGAGGGGGCTTCAGGGAAGGATAAATTTAAGCTACATTTTTCTTTAGGTGCTCAATTTTAAGCTCGATTTTATTTGGCATCCATGCCTAGCTATGCGGTGACACCTGAACAAATTTCGTATACTTATAACTCAGATTCACCATCCATTTTTCTTATCACCCAATCTGGAAAGGCATGCCAATGACTATAATTAGGGTTAGAGTCATAAATGTGATCTTCAGATAACCATAAAGTATTATTCTCACTGTCTCGAGTTACTTGCCAGTAAAGACTATCCCTTTCTTTAAATAGATAGTGATGTAACTGAGTCGCAAAATCTTCACTGTAAACAATGAGACCAAGCTCAAGATTTAAAAAATCAGATCGAGGATCAAAATTAGATGAGCCAATATACGACACTTTATTATCTAAAATAATCGTTTTATTGTGATAATAGGTATCGGTATGATAGTAATGATCACTATTTCTCGCTTGATCTTTATACTCAAAAATATTGATGCCCATACTTAATAATGTTTCCCGATGTTTTTCATAATAAGCAGGAATAAATCCAGAGTCATTTGATGCCGAAGAGTTAGTCACAACTTGAACATTTGCTCCTTGGTTTGTTAGCTGTTCTAATATCTCAAACTTTCCATTTGTTGGTACCATATAAGGAGATGAAATGGTAGCATGCTGAGCATTATCTAACTCTGCTTTAATCAAATGTTTAACACGAGAACGAAAGTAAGGTTTATTGTCGTCTAGTTTTTTTATTGAATCAAAAACAGGTGTGACAGTTACAGGCAAATAATTAATATCTGTTAAATGCTCTAAATGATATAAAATGTCAGCAATGATATCAGTATCATAATATAGTGAGTGTTCATATTCTTTATTAAAATGAGAGTAATTACCTGGTTCTTTAATCATAATAAGCTGAGAAATAGGTATTAGGTTCCCACTTTGCCATAACGATTCATAATTATCAGCAAAGGCGTTAATGACATTACCTTTGAATATAACATCTAAATCATAAAAGTTTGCTTTTTGGCTGTAACCGAAATACTCGTTACCGATGTTTCTACCCCCTAATAGCAGAGTGTGGTGATCAACATTAAAATACTTCTCATGTAGGCGGTTATCGAGTTTATCTTGGTTCAATTGAAAGTCAGTGGCTCGCCCCAACCAGCCCATTTTTCTTGAGTTAAATGGATTGAAAATTCGAATTTGAATGTTGTGGTGAGCATCAATATCTGCCAACCACTGTTCATTAAATACTAATAGATCATCAAGTGCGAGACGAACTTGAACCCCTCGATCTGCGGCTTTTTTAAGCTCGTTAAGCAGTATGAGACCTAATGCATCTTTGTCCCAAGAGAAGTAGGTTATATCAATGGATGTTTCAGCATTGCGTATAAGATCAACACGACGTACAAAAGCTTCTGGCGCTGATGGAATTAAATACGCTTTTGCAGAATAGTGTTTTGTTGCCCAGTTTGCTTCAAAGTCCTCAGAAACTTCGGGACTTGGCGTAGCGCAACCTGTAAGTGTAACTATAAGCAAAAGCATTATAGCAGATGAGACATTGCGATAAGTTGTTCTCAAATAGTCAGATGATGGCATGAATGTCATAGGTGACCTTTAAATAAGTGATAACTAAAAGCATAGATGATAAACAGAAAAAACGGCCAATAAAGATTGACCGTTTAGGTTTATATTAAATGTTGTTTAGAAATAGCCTAAAGTCAGTTGATTTTCATCTAACCAATTCAAACGACCAGAGTTAACCGTTTCATCCTGAGTTTCTTGGTAGTCATTGTCCCAATTATTAACAGGGTTAATATCACCATCTTCATTAATCAGTAGTACATTGTCATATTCAGTACGGTAAATGTATTGTGGGCTAAATAGCGCTTCACTAAACCAGAAACGAGACATTTCATTCATTAATGCTTTGTCTTTTGTTGATGGGTGAACTTCAGTGCTATCTCTTCTTAATGATTTATTAAAAACAAAAGGCAGTTCTGAACCATGACAAGCGCCGCTAATACAACCAATGGTCTTAATAAATTCAATAATATCCATATCAGAAGCCAACTCTTCATCTAGGAAGTTAAAGCTTGGGTTGTAATCAAAATGATAGAAAGTCGCCGTAATCGGGGTGCCATTCTCATCTATGTTATTGTTATCTGAAGTTTCAGCTGCAATAAGGCGTGCAGGGCCAGCGAACAGCATATCGTTAAGTAAGGTTTTAAAATTACCCATGTTCTCGATAGAACCGAGTAAGCCTTCCTTAGGTGCATAATCTTCTAACGTGAGTAGTTGATTATTTATCTCACTATTGCCTAGGCCAAAAAATAACTTAACTACAGCCTCATATGCAGTATCTGGCAATGTCACTTGTTCGCCAATACAAGCCACTATTTCTTCGGTGCTATCTAACGTAAGACAAGCGATAATTTCAGAAAGGCCATTAATACTTGGTTGTGTTAATGCTTGTTCGAGTTGTTGTTGGTTGTCTTTACTATTCAACCATGCTGCTAGGTTTTCAATGGTTTTATCCGCATCTTCTGGATCAATAACCTCGGGTGCTAACTCTGTAATTATTTCAATCACAGTTGGAATTAAAAAAGTTAAACTTGGCAACATACCAAAGCTGTTTGATTCGGAATTATTTGAGCCCAGTACGGTTGGGACGGTAAATTCAGCTTGCGATGGCTGAGAAATAAAATGGTAACCGTAGGCTGAAGAGAATAAAGGCTTCTTATATTCGTTATAAGGCGCAAAGGGCATCATAGTAGCCATTGGTGTATTATCAGCGCTAACGGGTATCAAGGAGCTTAGGCTGCTTAGTGATTTTAGTAGCCAATCGACGATACGTTCACCTGGTTCTGTTAGATCTTTTTGCTTTACCATCAAATCATCTAATGGCGCAGTTTTTAGTGCGTCTATATCAAGGTCACTCGTTAAGTTTTTAGCAACATCATAACTTTGATATTCAAAACCATATGGGTTACTTTGCATAATTGCACGTTGGAAATAGTCGCCTGTAACCACTTCCTTGTTATCATCTTGCTGGAGAATACCAACCGACATTGCCCCAGAACCTTGCCCCATTAAAGTGACGTTACTTGCATCGCCACCGAAATTAGCAATGTTAGTATGCACCCATTCTAACGCTCGCTTTTGATCTCCCAGACCAAAGTTACCACCTTCTGGATTCGCTTTGCCATCAACCCACATACTGCCTAGTAATCCTAAACGGTAGTTGAACGTTACGGCAATAAAGGGTTGGTTATCAGATGCACCCTGTGCCACAACGGTATCAGCGTGTATGAGTGGCTCTGAGCCTGCGCCATATTCAAAGTCACCACCGTGAATAAAGACATAAACGGGTAACTCTTCATTGCCTTCCAAGCCTGCTGGACGCCAAATATTAAGGTTTAAACACGCTTCTGATTGTGCTTGTGTCGTTGCTTTGAGCTGTGGACAAGCATCCTGAAATACTGTCGCATCAAGACCACCACCAATCATGGCTTCATCATTTAAATTATTAATGATCTGGCTATGTTCAAAACGAGCGGCTTGTGCGTATGGAATACCTTTAAAGGCTTCAATAGAGACACGTTCTTCATCACCATCAAGAGTAGTAATAACAACCGATTCTTCGAGAGCATTAATAGTGGTTTCACCAATAGAAAGAGAGACTTCTTTTGGGTCGAGAGGTTGCAGAGGATCGGGTGTTGATGGTCGGCTGGTATTGTCGTCACTGCCACAAGCAGCTAATGCTAAAGAAAGGGTGACAGCAAGAGTTGAGCGATTAAATACAGTCATGAGTTATCCACATTTATGGCACTTTTCGAGTGCTTGTAATTGTCATCAAAACGGGCCATTCCTGCGCATTACTTCCCCTTCAATGGGGTTTGATGTTTACGTTGTTTTGTTTATAGCGAGATAATAAAGGAGTTTCGCTAATGGTTGTAATCTTATATGAAGGACGACGCCCATCCAGTGTTATGGGTTAAGCTCTAGTCATCACACTAGAGCTTTTAAAAAAATGGGTATCTAGAAGCGATAACCTAAGTTTAATGTCATTGCGTTGCGACTTTCCCCTTTATTATATAAAAAGGAGAGATTGTAATGTTTTCCCATTTGTTTATTGAAACCAATCAAATAAGCCCATTTATTAATATCAGTACCCACATTATAATGAAATACCTCACCGCCAATTTCCACACTGTCGACCTTGCCATTCATGTAAGGCTTTAAACCTTGGTATTCAGCACCGATAAATATTTGTGCACGATAATCAGGTAATTGATAACCTAGCATTGGCTGTACAGTTAAGACACCATCGCCCCATTCATTAGCATCAGTCAATTTTGTTAATGAGTATGTCCCTGTCACTGATGCAAAAAGCTGACGGTAGCCTACAGAGAGTGTTGTACCGACACCAACGACATCATACTCAAGGTGTAATGGAACACGTAAAGTTGAACGATTACATAATACAGATAACTCTTTGCAAAAAGCATTACCTAAGCCAGGTAGTTTATTGTTGAGTTGTTCTTGTAAACCTTCACCAATAGCGCCGGTATATTGAGCATCAACATTGGCATCAACATTTACCTTTCCAACTAATCCATAGACATTCCAAAAAGGAAAAATATTAACATCACCACGGATAGAAAGACTTTCAGCTTTTACTGTACCGATTGACTCTTCTGGATCAAATAAGTCATTAAAGTCGATTCCCATTACATTAAAATCAGTAAAGCCAATGTTCATATCTTGATTACGGTACGCGACTGAAACTCCATATGGGAGTGGCACATCAATACCTTGACGACGGATCATATCCCCCATCAGTGGAAAGACTCGGTCAAGTTTTACACTGGCTTCATGAATACGAGGATCTGAAACTTGCGATAACAATTCCTCATTTAAAACAGAGATGCCAGAGTCATTATAATAAGCAACGGGCTTAATCGTCATAACTAACTTGACGGGTTTATATTTTTTTGTAACACCATGGCTAGTGATGGTTTTATCTGCAATAACAACTTTACCGTTATCTAATATGTTGAAATTAATCTTTTGATGGTATGAATCAATTTTATATTTGTCAAAAGTAAAAGGTTTTGAATTAGAAATAATCATGCTAGTTGGTTTGTTATTTTTAATATTAATCTCAACGTTCATGAATCTAAAGTAGGCAATATCTTGTGGTAGACCAAACTTTGAGTAATTAAATGTGATAACCGCATCACCATTACCTAAATCAGTGGCTTTCACAGATTTGGAATCATAACTTTGTGCATATTTACGTAATAAGTACTCTTTACGTGTATTACTTTCTATTTCTTCAATTATATTTTCATTTTTTGCTAATTGTTCAAGATTATACTTAATACGTAAATCGATATTACCTTTAGCATCGGTATCTTGAACGAGAAAAACTTCTGAATGTTTAACGTTATCACCAACTTCAATGGAGCGAGTAACATGCTCAACTAAATGCTCACCTTGAATAAGAGAGCTTAAGCCTAGTTTAGGTAAATTTTCATCAATACCATAACGTTGAAAAATCTCTTTACCATTATTACGAATATCTTCTGATGTAATAATATCATCACTTGCAAAAGAGGTTGCAGACATACCGGTTAATACCATAGCGCCTGCGATTAAGACTGAGCGAATTGAAGTGGTTTTTGTTAAAGACTTAGTTATTATCATTGCTTCATCACCATACTGAATGTCAATCCTATGAGCATTTCAGTGAAAGTATTTTATCAGCTGCCCGCACCTTGTTCAGCTAGGTTACATCAATACCCCTACTGCTGTGGTTAATGAGTATTTGATGTTTTGTTGATGGGGAGATTATTACTCAATATAGCGGATGGAGTTAATCGCTTATGATGGATAAGACCCTCAGATCGTACCCAACGACTTTTATTCTTTAACTTAATTAGAAAATAGCCTCATGTTAGTGATGACGGCATGAGGCTACGATTAAAATTAAATTGACAGATTGGGGTTATATAATTTGGTATAAAAACTGGCAACGCCTAAACAAACAAAAACCAGTGATAGCATTAATAATGGCGTTTCTATCGAATAACTTGGTGTGCTTTGTAGGGCACTCATCGTTAACACAACGGATAAATTACCGCCAAGTACTTTTTGTATCGCCATTTTTGGAGAAGCACAAACCTTCCAGATAAAGAAACCATTAGCAAAAAATAATCCAGCTAACTGCCATGCCTCAGTGAGGGTTGGCATAATAAAAATATATTGAGCAAGAAAAAACACCCCCCAAACAATAGAACCTATTCCCGCATGCTTAATCGCATTGTTAGGCAGAGTGACAAGAACATTGGCAAAGATAGCAGAGATCATTGGCATAATGTAGCCACCAGGTACCGGTATATATATCCACATGAGTAAGCAGGTCACTAAAATACTAACAGCAGTGATCACTTTGCGTAAACGCTCTGATGCAGGAATAGCAAAAGAACTTTGTGGTAATGGCGTTGTTAAATAGTCAGTTTCTGTCTTATCGATCCATTTTTTAAGTTTATCTTGATTGCTTTTTAAAGAAGATAAGCTGCAGATGATAAGATGTATACCTTGCTTCTTGTGGCGAGCAATATCACTCGGTACCCCAGATAGTGTTTCGAGCTTGATCATCGCATCAATAATGATTTTCCAACGATTTTTTTCATTAAGTAGTCGTGAACTGCCATTAAGAGGAAGCGCCAATATCTCTTGTAGCTTAGTAAGTCGACGAATCTGTTCATCATTATTTTTACTAATATTTGTGCCATTGTTAACTAAGCATAACTTAATGTGATAGATACTCTCTTTGAGTAAAGTAAAAAAGGTACTCTCTGTTTTTACTGGCCAAATAAAGCGAAATACAAGACTAAAAGCAATAATGCCTAAGACGTTTTCTTTCATCCGTAATATGGCAATATTGAAGGTGGTTGCACTATCAAAACCACCAACAGTTGAAATGATAGTGCATACAACAAAACCGATCGTAAATGCATAACCGAATCGCTTATGTGATGACATAGCCACACATAGAGCGAGAAAGAGCACGTAGAAAGTAATGAATAATAATCGTTCTTGGGCAAAGAAAGCCAATAAGAAAGTGGCATAACAAGCGCCTAGCAGTGTTCCTAAGAGGCGATTTTGACCTTTTCTTATCGCATGGGAATAGGTTTCATTAGCTGCAACAATAAATACGGTGATAGCAGCCCAATAAGGCTTGTCCCACCCTAGCGATAAAGGCAGCAAAATAGAGATAGCAACGGCAATCCCTACTTTGATTGCTTCTTTGGTGTTATGACTTAAATGACTTAGCATATTGAAGCCCTCCTATTGAACCACTATTCGCCTTTGATTATTTTCACTGAAGCTGTCATACCAACACGTAATTGCAAATCTTCAGGGATGTTAGTGAGTTTAATTTTTACTGGGATACGTTGTGCTAAACGGATCCATTGAAAGTTTGGGTTCACTGTTGGTAGTAAGTTTGTGCTTGTGCTGCCATCAGATTTAGCAATGCCATAGCCAATACTTTCAATTTTACCTTCAAGGTTGTATTTATTGTGCATGAGTAATGTGATGTAGGCTTTGTCTTGTGGATCAACACCGTTTAAGTCCGTTTCTTTAAAGAAGCCTTCCACCCAAAAACTATCCTTATCAATAAGTGCAACGACAGGGGTATTCGCAACCACTTGAGAGCCTTCACGTAAATTAAAATTTGTGATGTAGCCATCTGTTGGAGCGTATACTTTAGTAAAAGATAAATTGAGTTTAGCATCATCAACACTGGCTCGAGCTACGTCACGATTTGCTTCAGCGGTTTCTATCGCATTAGTTAAATTATTCAGGGTTAAAACAGGCACAGCCCCTGGGGTAATTTTAACTAGTTCGAATGAACGCTTAGCCTCATTTTTAGCTTTCTTAACGAGCGCTTCGCTTTGCTTGAGTGCTGCTTGTGCTTTTTTGAGGTTGACCTGATAGATACTGTCATCTATTTCAAATAAAAGATCACCTTTGTTAACCAGGACGTTATCGTTTATTTCTATATTGGTTACTTGACCTGTAACACGTGGCGTGACTTGAATGACATAAGCACGTACTTGTCCATCACGAGTCCACGGGTTAGCGGTGTAAATACAGTATTGAGTGTAGCCAATATAACCTGCGATTAAAGCTAGGGTAACAGTAATAAAATATCGTTTTAGCATGGTATAGCCCTCTAAATTATAGCGATAAAGTGGCTAATCAAGCCGGTAAAAATAATGACCATGCTTAACTCTACAATTGCTGGTTGTGCAATGTATTTGTAAATGCCAGTTTTGGTCGCAATGATGCTTATTACACTAGTCAGTAGGTAAGCGATAACAATAACTAGTAGCAGTGGAGGAAGATAAACTTCACCAAGTACTAGTTCGTGGGGCATAAGATTCATAGGTTACTTACCTGCTTAATTAGAGTAAGCAGGAACTATAAAGTCAAAAATGAGTAAAGCTGAATCACTTATGTAGGATGCAACCCATCATCGGGTCTTATTATCAGCGCTATTACCAACAAGTCTTGTCACGTTTTCGGGAATAGTATTAGCAGGGGTGATGATGAAAGCTTTGTGGGGTAAGAGACCGAATAAATCACTGGGGGATAAATGCAGTTAGTTGCGTTGGGTTGTATAAAAGCCAGCTCATTAATAATGAAGCTGGCTTTATTTTTAGCTGTATATTAAGCGCTTGCGTAAATAACGCTACCACCCTTAATGAGATCAATGATCTCTTTTGATACATTTTCAGGTAAAGCAGGGCAACCCCAACTACGTCCTAAATAACCATTTTGCTTGATAAAGGATTCATTCGCATATTTAGCACCATGAACAACAATGTAGCGCTGACGAGCATTATCATTAAGGCCACTGGTTAAACCATCAAGTTTTAGAGAGTAGCCATTAGAGCCAAAGTAGGTAGTATCGGTTAAGAAAGTTCCTAATGATGTTTTGCGAGAGTCAACTGTATTTGAAAACTTCACCGCTTGTTTGCCACCACTATTTACACCATGAGAAACGAACGTGTTATAGATTAACTTCTTCTTTTCTAAGTCAATAACATAGAAGCGCTTTTCTGTTGATGGCTTACTGTAATCAATAATGGTTAACAGTGGCTTTTTTCTACCATCGGTTTTATCGAAGGCGATATAAGCTTCTTTAAATAGCTGAAAATCAATCACACCATCGAGCTTTGCTGCTTGGTACTGCTTTTCAATGTTCTTATCTGTTGCTGGTAGAGTAGCCATCGCTACTGATATTGATGAGATAAAACACACCAAAAATAAAATAATCTTTTTCATTAATACAACTTTATCAATATTAAATAGGGCTTGTAGGTATATTGATTTAAATTCAATACCTTATAAGACTTTGCTAAATATATCTATTGCACATAATCTCGCCATGTAAAAAAATTACATAGTAAGTAAAGTGCCAAGTTTACTTTTAATAAGTAATTGAAAGTAAAGCAAATAGATTTATTATTAAACTCGTCACTGGTTAAGAATTGATCATATCGTATAAAAAAACACATTTCAACTTAGGTTATTATCGATTGATTACTTATTCTATTTTGTAATATTTGAATTAAATACTTGTTTTTATAGGGCAGTTGCTTGTTTTTAAATAATTAGGAAACAGTAAATATATTCAGTCAATGAAAAAAAATTACGATAAAAAAAGAGAGAACTACGTGAAAAATAAAGGATAAATATTGAACAGGAAAATAAATGCGCCATTAATTGAAGAAAATGTAACAAAGTGAGATTTAGATCGTATTTATCATCATTATGCGTAGTTTTTTCATAAAAGAAGAAGCTCAGAGCCAACCTAATGAGGAAGCATCTGAGCTTTCGGGTTGCAGTTGTATCCAGCTAGTTGCAGAGGGTTAATTGAGTCCCTTTTGATTTAAAGTGGAAAATAGCCATTGAAGATGGAGATAGCATAAATTCGCCTTCAGCGTGGCCTAACGGGACTTTACTCAAGTGAGTATCACAAATCATCTTCCACTCTTGGTTCTTATCACGAGGTAGCTTAAATCGAGCAGGAGCTTGAGTTTGATTGATAAGGTAGATTAATTCATCACCGTGAGTGTTGATACCAAGATGAAGTGCAACAGAACTTAGACGGTTCCAATCATCATGTTCCATTAATGTGCCATCGATACGTCGCCAGAAGATACGGTTATTATTACGCTTTTTACCACTAAAGGCTTTAATAAAGGGCACCATGTAAAATTGGCGTGCTGTGATCATTTCTGCCAACCAAGTTTGGAAAGAGCGCTTTGCATCAGTAGGTTGCCAGTTTAGCCAGCTTAACCCGTTATCTTGGCAGTAAGCATTATTATTACCGTGCTGACTGTGCGATAGAACATCAGCAGTTAAAATATGTGGGATACCAAATGCAAATAGTAAGCTGGCCATAAAATTACGTTTTTGTTTTTCACGTCGAGCTAAGATTATTTTGTTGTCCGTCTCACCCTCAATACCGAAGTTATGCGATCGATTATCACCATGTCCGTCACGGTTATCTTCGCCATTGAGTTCGTTATGCTTATTTTTATAAGAGACTAAATCTTGCATCGTGAAACCATCATGGTAAGTGATGTAGTTGACGGTCAGTTTATAAGGCCAGTTCGCAGCACTATAAATGTCACGAGATCCCATTAAGCGGGTCGCAAACTCTTTTAGATACCCTTGATCGCCTCGCCAGAAGCTACGAGTTATATCTCGCAGTTTATCGTTACATTCATTCCAACCAAATGGGAACTGCCCAACTTGATAACCATTAGGTCCAATATCCCAAGGTTCGGCAATCAGTTTGGTCTCTTTTAAGATAGGATCTTGAGCAACGGCTTTAAAGAAAGCCGCTTGAGGATTGAAGCTATCACCTTGACGACCAAGCGTTGCTGCTAAGTCAAAACGAAAGCCATCAACTTTAAATTCACTGACCCAATAACGTAGTGTGTCCATAACGAGATTTAAGGCAGGCTGGTGGGTTAGATCAACAGTATTACCACACCCTGTGAAGTTAGCAAAATGACCATTGTGTTGTAAGTAAGTTTGCTGATCTAGTGCTTTAAGGTTAAAGACGGTATCGCCTTCTCCTCCTTCAGCTGTATGGTTATATACCACGTCTAAAATAACTTCAATACCATGACGATGAAGCTCTCTGATGGCTGTTTTTAGTTCGGTTACCGCATCTTTGCTGGCGTATCTTGGGTCGGGAGCCATGAAGAGGTAGGGATTATAGCCCCAATAGTTTACTTTACTCATATTGAGTAAGTGAGTTTCATGCATGCAGGCTGCAATAGGGAGTAGTTGTAAACTGGTAATATTCTGCTTTTTATAAAACTCAATCATGGTTGGAGAAATTAAACCAAGATACGTTCCCTTTATATTGTTGGGTAACTCTGGGTTCTGTTTTGTTAATCCTTTTACATGCGTTTCAAATAAAACCATTTCTTCGCGAGGAATGTGAGGATGATCAACATTCTGCCAATCAAAGGTATTATTAACAACAACACTTTTAGGCATGGAAAAACTTTTTTTAGCATTATATGGTGGCTGATAATAGAGTTCTTTATCAATAGCCTTAGCATAAGGATCAGAAAGAAGTAAGGGACCGTCAGCAGTTTTAGTAATAAATCCATACTTCTGACCTGCTTTTACATTAGGAATAAATATGTGTTTTACCCCTGCGTATTCTTCTTTTAAATCAAATATTTGAGATATTTCTTCGTCATCAAAAAGGGCAAGGCATAGCGATTCACAGTCAGGGCTGTAAATAGAAAAGTTACAACCTTCAGAATAAAGTGTTGCCCCTAATGGATGTGGTCGAGATTGTATTTTGTTCATTATATTAATTCTTTTACTTCTTTCAGAATCGAATAGAACTATTAGTTAAATCGTTTGTTTGCCTAACGTCAAGCATCTAATTTTCAAAAGTGTGATTGTAATAAAATTACATTTTAAGACACTATTCTGACGAATTTATGACGTGGTTATCATTTTGCAGTGCTTAATATCACGTGCCTATGTAAATCTCATCCCTAAATAGGTGATCTAACTCTTAAAAAGTCTTGAAACTAATTTTTCTACTCCCTTCTCATCCCCCCTAATTTTAATTTAGGTGGAGGACGTAAGCCTTCTCATCCTTACTTATGATTGATTCCGTTGAAACAAACTAGGGCCTAGCCCATAACATTATCTCTTTTAGGCTTGCTTGGTTTACTGCCTTTAGCCAGCAAGCCCAAAGAGAGACTAAAAAAATAAATAATAAATCGTCCTTAATGGAGTTAAGAATGAAGAAAATAAGTGTAATAGCTGCTGCTGTCGCTGCAACGTTGTCTGCTGGTGCATTCGCGAGTGTTGATTTTCACGGTTATGCTCGTGCTGGTGTTGGTCTAAGTGGTGAGAATGGTCAAAACTTAGGTGTTGATAAAAGCAAAGTAGGTCGTTTGGGTAATGAAAATGACTTGTATGCAGAAATTGGACTTGGTAAAGAGCTTTATGCTGAAGGTGATGTTAGTTTTTACCTTGATTCACTAGTTGCTTATGGTGCTGATGGTAACAACAACTGGGAAGGTCAATCACCAGCTCTACGCCAGATGAATGTACAAGCAAAGGGTTTAATCTCGGGTGATAAAGATGCTGTTCTATGGGCAGGTCAACGTTATTACCAGCGTAAAGATATCCACATTACCGATTTTTACTTCCTAGATACCTCTGGTGGTGCCGGTGCAGGTATTGAAAATCTGTCAGTTGGTGGCAGTAAGTTTTCTTTAGCTTTAATGCACGATGATGGTAGTGAGGATGGTACTAAAGTAAATGGTTACACATTAGATGCTCGTTTTGCTGGTATTGATTTGGGTGAAAAAACCAACTTAGAATTAGCACTTGCTTATGATTTTGCGAATGCTAGACAAGATCAAACGGTCAAAGCCGATGATGGTGTACTTTTTACTGCTGTTTTAGGTCACGGTCTATCAAATGGCTTTAACCAAACTGTATTCCAATATGGTACTAACTCATACGGTCACCAAATGGGAACTTATGGTGGCGGCGGTTGGTATGATCGTTCAGGTGATAATAACGATGCAGATGGCTTCCGTATTATCAACTGGGGTGTGACAGGCTTTGGTGATGCATGGGAAATGGGTCATACGGTAATGTTTGCATCTGCATCTGATACAAAAGATGGTGATATTACAGCATATAACGCAGTTATCCGTCCAATGTATAAGTGGAATGATAATATGCGTACTATCTTAGAGGCTGGCTACCATTCAGACGAATTTAAGGAAGCAGGTAAAACGACTGACAAAGCAGCATCTAAACTGACGCTTGCACAGGCATGGTCAGCTGGCTCTAGCTTCTGGGCTCGTCCAGAAATTCGTGTATATGGTTCATACTTCATGGATCATGAAAATGATGATGCATACGGTACTGGCAAAGATACTGAATTCAGTGTTGGTGTACAAATGGAAGCTTGGTGGTAAGCTAACCACTTAATTTTATAAGTCCATAAATTCAAAGCCGGCTTATTGTCGGCTTTTTTTGTTTAACACGGAGTGGTTATGAAGCGGGTATTGTTAAGTAGTGTATTAGGTTTATTACTTATAGGCTGTACAACAACGGAGAGTGTTGTTTTTAACCACGGTCATTCAGAACAGGTAGTTAGTCATTATTCAGATATCAACTGGGTATCTGTTGAGCCAACGAAGAAAATTAATTTTACCATTTCATCACAAAACCAGCAGTTTTTGATGCCTAATGGACAAAGTGCGATTGCGGCTTTTAACATAGGTACTGAAGGTAAAGAGTTAGCGCTTCGTATAACCAGTCATTTTAAAAAGACAGTGTTTTACCCTAATGCTTACCTTTTAAATGAACAAAATCAAGTAATTAAAGTTTTCACAAATGATGATTTTGAATACAAACACGCTTATGGGTTAGATGGAGACCGTTTAGAAATAAATGTTAAAATTCAACCGACTGATAAGCAAAGAGTCAAATTGCTTATTTTTACAACACCGGAGCTAGTTGCTGGAAAGTCAGAGGTGATTCACCCTATAAAGCTCGATGCCATGGCGCGTGGTAACTATCCACCAGATGTTCCTAACCCTATGATTCCTCACTCCAGTTATGGAGAATTAAGCCTTTATATCAAAGTAGATGATGCCGTTATACTTGATACTCCTGTTGAGTTAAGTAGTACGGATGTAGTTCAGCAAGAATTTCAAAAAGATTTGAAAGCCCAAGATTTAACAAAAATGGGTGCTGCCACTGAAACGATGACAATTAGCGGTACTCAAACACAACTCGATGAGAAACAAACTCAGTATTATCTAAATAGCATAAAAAGTGCAGTAGATGCAGGTTTGTTAGATAAAGCTCTCACATTACTCGATGAAGCGAAAGAGCTCGGTATTGAAGATGCTCAGAAAGTGTTTGTGAATGCCGTAAACGCTAAACAATAACTATCATACGTTTTTAAATCCAAAATTTACCCATAAAAACGCAGCCCCAGAGTTGCGTTTTTATCTTAATGGCACACCTCATTTCCTTCCTGTTACGCCTGGTAACAATCTTATCGTTTAATTCATGGTAAACTAATCACAACACTCAGAATGACTTCTTTTCCTTTCGTATATTAATCAAAAGAATAGATATGAATACATTAACTATCGGCATTGGTGCAGTAGGGTTCACTTTACTTTTATTATGTTTTTGGCTTATTTCACTTTCATTACGCAAGCAACGTCTCGAAGCTGAGCGTAAATCACGAGCAATTGCGTACCGTAAAGCCATCGAAAAAGCTCGCCAGCAAGAGAAGAAAGAGCGTTTATTTAAAGCAGAAACTGGTCACGTACCTACTATGTTGTATCTAGCGAAAGAAGCGGAACGTAGCAATATGAAAGAGGCACTCCATTGGTACAGTAAAGCGGCGCAAGACGACAATATTAACGGTATGTATGGTGTGGTAAGGATGAGTAACCTTGCTAAAGATGACATGATTCTAAAAGAACAGGCGAAATACTGGAAACTGGCTATTGCGGCCCTTGATGGTGATTTTAAAGCCAAGTTTGCAATGGGGCAGGCTTTAATTCGAGGTCGTGGTGTTGAACAAAATACAACCAAGGGCTATGCCGTCATTAATGAAGCCGCCGAACAAGGCTATATTGATGCCATGCTTTTTATGGGAGATTGGTGCCTAGACAGTGACAATGATCAACCTTCAGCAATACAAGCCACAACATGGTACGGCAGAGCAGCCAGTGAAAATGACGTGACTGGAATGATCAAGCTCGGCCTACATTACTATAAAGGGATAGGGATAAGCCAAAGCCACGTTAAGGCCAGTTACTGGTTGGAAAGAGCTTCAGAGCTAGGCAGTGCTGAGGCGATGTGTTACGCCGGAGACATTTGGCAAAGCGATCAAGAAGGGCGCAATTCATTGGCTTATATTTGGCTATTTCTATCGGCACACTTTGGTCATGATGCTGCCCATTACTTGAGAGATGAGGTTGGAGCATTAATTGGCGTTGATACGGTTGTTGGTTTACAGTCATTAGCAAAGCCGGTTATGAAGAAAATCAGCGATCAAACAGTAGTTAAACACTCCATTATTAAAGCTTTTAACAAATTATATAAACGAGAGACCTATTTCCCACCTGTCGATTTACCTGTTATTGATGATATTTTGCAAGACATAGAGTTGGTCAATCAGCAACAAGGTGCTAGCCATCACTTAGCTTTCAATAGTAGCGATGAACAGGTTAGCGTCAACTCCGAGCCTGAAAATAGTCAATCTTCATGGGGGAGTGCGCAACAGCCTAATTTTGACTTTGTGCAAAGTTTAGTTGAGCCTGCAGCCAGCTACTCACCAAACCATAAAAGGTAGTTGGCAGAAAAAGAGCGGTAAGATCTCAGATCTTACCGCTCTTTTTATATTAATTAAGAGAAGTGATTATTTTTGTGACTGACAAACCGCAGCAGTAAATACAACATCTGTTGAGCTGTTTAACGCCGTTTCAGCCGAATCTTGGATCACACCAATAATAAAGCCAACCGCAACAACCTGCATAGCGACGTCATTATCGATACCAAATAAGCCACATGCTAATGGAATAAGCAATAATGACCCACCAGCAACACCAGATGCACCACATGCAGAAACCGCTGCAACTAAGCTAAGTAGTAGTGCAGTGAAGAGATCAATTTCAATACCCATCGTGTTAACTGCAGCAAGTGTTAGTACTGTAATCGTAATCGCAGCCCCTGCCATATTGATCGTCGCACCAAGAGGGATAGAGACTGAATAGGTATCTTCATCTAACTCTAGCTTTTTACATAAGTTCATATTCACTGGAATGTTGGCAGCACTTGAACGAGTAAAGAAAGCCGTTACGCCACTTTCACGTAAACACTGAAGCACAAGTGGGTAAGGATTCTGCTTTGTTTTTACGTAAACAATAATAGGGTTTACCACAAGAGCAATAAACAGCATTGCACTGAGTAGAACAAACAGTAAGTGCAGGTAGCCAGCTAAAGCAGAGAAGCCTGTCGTTGCGAAAGTAGCAGAAACTAGACCAAAGATACCTAAAGGAGCTAGGCGAATAATAAAGCGAACAATCTGAGATACGCCTTGGCTAAGATCTTCAAATACCGATTTTGTGGTTGCAGAAGCGTGGTGGAGAGCTAAGCCTAAACCAACAGCCCAAGCTAGAATACCAATGTAGTTCGCGTTCACTAATGCGTTAACTGGGTTATCGACAAGTTTAAATAGCAGTGTATGTAAAACCTCGATGATCCCTTGAGGTGGTGTCGCACCTTCAGCACCTGCTACTAGTGTAAGCGTTACTGGGAATAGAAAGCTGAGCAATACCGCTGTTAACGCTGCCGAAAATGTGCCGATAAGATACAACACAATAATTGGGCGCATATGCGTATGCTGGTTAGGCTTTTGATTGGCAATAGAAGCGGCGACAAGGATAAAGACAAGGATAGGGGCAACGGCTTTTAGTGCACCAACAAAAAGCTCACCAAGTAGACCTGCACTTTGCGCATAGCTTGGTGATAATGTCGCTAATATGATCCCTAGAAATATCCCGGCGATGATTTGTAAGATGAGGTTGCCACTTGCAATGCGAGCGAGGAAATGTTTGTTTTGCATGTTAATCCCTAATGTTGTGATTATAAGATACCTAGAGGTATACGTATTATTAACAGCTACTATCCTAATAGCTGTGATGTTATTTCTTTGTGTATGAAATAAGCGCCTATATAGTAACTTGAAAGAATTTCGTGTCTATAAATAAATCGTAAATAGTTAATGTGTATGGCATTTATAGGGATTAATAGCGGGATATGTTTATTTTAATGGACTGGTTGCAAAATTTGTTCTGAGGTACTAAGGCTTTGGTAGGTACCATCGATGTAGGTAAAAAGTGGCAGGTTAATATAACGAGGTTGGCATCCATTAGCATCTGGATGCCTATTTTAGTTGCTTGCTGATTAGTGCTGATTAGTGCTGATGTTGCATACCATGCATGACTTTCTTCACTGGTACCTCAAGTGTTTGAGTTTCCCCATTGGCAAATAAGAGCGTCAACTGGGTGGTACTACCTTCGGTAAGGGGCGCTTGAAGATCAAATAACATAATATGCAATCCACCAGGTTGTAAGTGAAGCGTACTATTGGCAGGGATCAACATATCTTCGATTTGACGCATTTTCATAATATCCCCATCGTGAATCACATCATGTAACTCAACGGTACCTGCGATCGGTGTTTTAGCGCCAATCAATCGACGTTCTACATTACTTGAGTTACTTAGCTTGGCAAAAATAGCGCTGTTGATTGCCGTTGGTGGTGTTGCTCGAATATAAGGTGAACCGATGGTTATATTGCTGCTTGCTTGGCAAAATGAGCTCAGTGTAAGCGTCGTGATAAAAAGCGTTTTTAATAACATTTATTGCATTCCCTCAGCAGAAAGTATGGTTGATATTTCATGAATAATAGGTGAAGGGTTTAATGTGTGAGGGACTTTACTAATGAGCTCCCCATTGGGTTTAAGAAAGTAAAAATAGGAATTATGATCAACAGTATAGCCAAGCTGGGAGTCTGCTAATTCTTTATTTTGAAATATCACGCCATAACGCTTTGCCAACATTGATATCGTAGCAAGATCGCCTGATGCCCCTTCTATCATGGGATGAAAATATTGAGCATAGGTGTGTGTATCTGATGCACTATCGCGCGCAGGATCAATGGAGATGAATATGGGCCATAAATGCTGCTTATCTTCGTCACTAATTTGGTTTAAGGCGCCCGTTAACATCGCCAATGAAGTCGGGCAAACATCTGGGCAGCGAGTAAAGCCAAAATACACCACTCGTATTCTTGAATCATTGGTATCAAAAAGCGTTAGATCACTGTCTGTTTTTCCAGAGGATAAATTGATAGTCGCTTGCTGCTGAGTATCAGCTGGTGGATTGGGAGCCATATAACTTTGTAATACGAAGCCTAAGCCAAATGCTACAGCGAGAACTAAAATCCATCTTCTTTTCATCGTGCCATCCTTAATGCGGGAAATACGCTTTGATTACCGTCGGTTAACGTTCCTACCCAAGTCATTTCATCGAGTGTACACACAGGTAAAATGATATCGGCACCATAGCGACCATTGCCTTGAGAGTGCAATACATACTTTGCCGTCCCCATCGACATTTCTAAACCTTCAAGTTCGAGCTCCAAATGTGCTGCTGAATTATCATGCCACTGTACAGTAATGGTTGTCGGTATGAGAGGCTGTGACTTATCTTTATCAACACTCATTGTAACGCCTTGCTGAGTACACGGTTGAGTTGATAGGAAGCAATAGTCTTCAATGGAAAGAGAGTGGGTAGTGCTGGTGGCAGTCGTGACACTTTTCAACCCGCTAACTAGTGCTGGTGCGTAAAAGCCAGCAATACTAGCGAGCAGGATAGCTATTATTTTGATGGCAATATGCATGAGTGACCTATTGTGACGAATATGAGGTGAAAATGTTATCACGCATAACAATCAGGAGGGAAGTTTGGGAGAAGAAAAGTGTGCTATCGACTTCTTTTTAATAGCCGGGGATAGGTAAATGGTAGAGCTAGTATAAATCAATGGGCATGAGAGCCCATTGATAAAGGAGGCATAACTTACTAATATTTAGTGTGGTTTATGTTTTGAATATGCCTCTAAACCGAGTACAGCGATGATGGCAACCAACATCATGCCAATAGCTAGCAGCATTTGTGAGGGCTGAGATGTTATTGCTTCAAAGTTCCAAGGCAGAAGGTTTTGCTGCAAGAAAGGCACACTCTCACCTTGTGAGTTAGTACGCCAAGTTAACGTTTCTTTCCATGGCCAAATTTTAGGTAATGTCCCAATCATCAAACCGGTTAAAAAAGTTAAAGTGAAGTCACGGAATGATTTAAGTAGCCAAGATAATACATGTGAGAAGGTTAATAGACCAATAACGCAACCTGATAGAAAGAGCGCTAATGTTTCGATATGAAAGCCTTTTACAGCAGCAAGTATCGGAGCGTACATGCCAAGCAGTAGTAGAATAAAACTGCCAGAGATACCCGGTAAAATCATCGCACAAATGGCAATGGCACCAGCCAATAGCAAGTTTACGTTGGTTGGTTCTAAATGTAACGGGTTCAAAATAGTAATAAAGTAAGCGACACCACCGCCCAAGATCAAGAATGCTAAGCGAGAGAGGGTTCGTTGTTCTACTTGTTTCAGTATGTGGTAGACAGAAACTAAAATCAGACCGAAGAAAAACGACCATAAAGGAATCGGGTGGGTGACAAGCAACCATGAAATTAATTTAGCAAGCGTGGCAATACTTGTAAAAACACCACTAAAAAGTGCAATTAAAAAGAAACCATTAATGTGGAAAAAAGCGGCTTTAGTGCCTTTTTCTTTCCAGATGCCAAAGAGGCTTGGATTAATCCTACGGATGCTTTCTAAGAGAGTGTCGTAGATACCTGTGATGAAAGCGATAGTTCCGCCTGAAACGCCAGGTACAACATCAGCGGCACCCATTGCCATGCCTTTTAAAAAAGTACTGAAGTAATTCATTGATTTGTTTGATTAGAAAAAAGATGAATTGGATTATACAGAGGTTTGTGTAGAAAAGTATGTAATGTCACCAGTATGCCAGCCAAGCAGAACAAGATTTATTTGTATTATGTTTCTCTTTTGCAAAATGGAATTGCAATTTGCAAAAGACGTTGTCAGTTTATAAAAAAAGAATGATTTTATCTGCAAAAACAGGGAGAAAAGTTGGCACGATGCCTGCATATGTATAAGTGATCCTTCTTAAGCCGAGGATCACCTAGCCAACTGACGTTGTTAGTGAATATTATCTTTGTTCACAAATTATATGAGCCAATCGCCTTATTTGCGATTGGCTATTTTTTTGCCTAGTGAAAAGTTAAAACCCCATCAACTGCAATAAGTTTTCAGCGGTACTGATTGCTTCCTTTCTATTTGCGATATTTAGTTTCTGGTAGAGATTTCGAATGTGCGTTTTGATTGTTGTGCCCGCCACATCGAGCTCTTGAGCTATTTGTTCGTTACTAAAGCCAGAGTAAATTAAGCCAAGGACTTGCCATTCTCGCTGAGTCAGTGGGCTGGTACGTACAAGCTCTGGAATATTTGGATGGTTAACTAACTTTTCAATAAACTCTTCATCAAAGTGAATAGAGCGACTTCTCTGCGTTGTTGAAATCTCTTTTATTAATTTGACGGCGCGATGACGCTCTAAGTCACCAAGCTCGACTTTGTTAGTGATCCTTTCTAACAGATGACCAATCGAAGCTCCATCGATTAAGAAGTTGCCTACCATGCCCGTTTGGTTGGTTAACTTTAGAGCCGATTTTAGTTTCTCAACAGCATCATCTTCATCTTTTAGCTTGACACTTAAAACTGCCTCAACAATTAAATTCCTATTAGTATCAGTGATTAGCTGGTGGTTTTCTGCTTCATTTTTTAAAAAAACGAGTGCTTCTTTGGCTTGGTCCAGTTGATCTAGGTTAATATGAGCGCGAACAATATTACGCCATTGTAACTGGCAAAAATGATTGCTTGCTTGCTCAGGTCTTATTGCACAGTTTAGCCACTCTTGCATCGATTCTTTATCCCCTTTTGCTTGCCAAAACAGTAGAAGTGAAAGCGATGCATTGGCAGTCCAATCAACATGATAAGTTGACTGCTTCAACAGATGGTTTATTTGGTCAATAAATTTAGAGGCTTTATCGAGCTCTCCGCGACCTGTGGCAATACGAGCGAGCATTGAATAACAATGTAAGTGCTTACTTGGATCATGATGACCAAGAGTATCTAACCCTTTATAAGTGCACTCTTCTGCTTCATCGAGTCGATTCCAGCACCATAAGATTTGTGAACGAACACGTAATAAAAATTCATGCAAAGGGATGTGTTGCAACTGATGCTCTTCAATAAATTTAAAGGCTGACTCTTGTAATTCAAAAGCAGCTTGAACATAGCCTTGTGCGATGAGAATTTCACTTTGTTGTAAAATGGCCCACAGTGCTTGGTGATAAACTTGATATTGACGAGCTAACTTTTCCGTCTGTTGCATCATAGGTAAAGCGCGGCGTAAGTTACCCATCACATGGTTCACTTCACCAACAATTGAGGTCGCAACAATTCGACTTCGATAAATAGGAGAATTTAACTGGCTTAGTGCGAGTTCGGCCATTTCAAGTGCTAGTTCAGGGTTATTATCATTAATAGCAACTTGGGCACGTAGGACATTATATTGACCTTGATGCTCACTATCTAACTCAATATTACGAGCAATGTGCTGTTTCTCTGCTTCTGTAATTAATGTGCTTACTTGATCGTAACGATGCTGGCTTTGTGCTAACCAAGCGCGTAATAGTGATAGTTTAGGGTTACTATACAGTACTTCATCATCAAGGTTGTTAATTGCGAACTCTAAAGCCGTTAACTCACCTTGGTTAAACATCTTCCAGCCATACTTATCCAGTATCTTAGCTGTTAATTCACTGTCTTTGGCTTTTTGAGCATGACCTAACGCTTGATGTGGTGTTTTTAGTTTTAGCCAAGCATTAGCAGCGCTATGATGTAAATCGAGCTCTTGCTGAGGGATGCGGGCTTGACGTTGGTGAGATAGGAATTCACCAAATAAATTATGGAAGCGATACCAGTTGTGTTCACCTTCTAAAGGATAAATGAATAACCCGTAGCGATTAAGTGACTCAATTTGACCTAGGGCATCATCTCTATGTGTTAACTCACAAACGAGCTCATCATTAAAGTGATCAAGTACTGAACATTGCATTAAAAACTGGCGCGTCTCAGTATCTAAAAGGTCAAAGACCTCCTCAACTAAATAATCCCATAAGTGAGCATGATTAAACTGGGAAACCGATTCAGCCGATTGAGTTAATGTGCGCTTTTGATGTTGTGCTTGCAGAGCAATGAGTTGTAATGCTGACGGCCACCCCTCAACATAACTACGCAAACTATCAGCTGTTGAATCATCAATACCATCCGTTACTCTTTGGTTGAAAAATCGAGTCGTTTCTTCAGTATCAAAAGCCAGTAGGTCATTACCTATTTCTATCATTAAATCACGAACACGCAGGTTCGCTGTACCTAATGGCGGTGTTGCACGGCTGGTGGCGACAAGCGTTAAATTATCAGGCATATGCTTAATAAAAAATCGCATGGCTTCATGAATATCATCATTTTGGATCAGGTGGTAGTCATCTAATACGAGATAGCACTCTTGATGAAAGTCAGACATTTCAGCAAAAACTTGACTAAATAAAGAGTGAATAGATGAAAACTGACGCTTTTCAGCTAATTTTTGCGCACTTTCACAAGCGTACTGTGTCGCTTTATTGATTGATTGAATTAGATAGTTAATAAAGCGAAACGTATCATTGTCGCTGTCATCTAAGCTATACCAACCGATATTAGGTTTATCTGATAACCATTGTGCAGCCATGGTTGTTTTGCCATAACCCGCCGGCGAACGGAAAAGGACGAGTTTATAAAATGGTGCTTGTTGCAGTAGGTCTAAAACTCGAGGTCGTACGATAGCGTTATGTAATCGGCCAGGGCGGGTTAGTTTTGAGGGTATCCACATGTGTATTTAGCCTGTGATAATAATGTTTTCGTTATTATTTGATCTATATCTAAAACAAATAATAGCGATTTAATTTGATTGTCATGTTACTTGAATCAAAGATCTACAGACTATGATCTAGCTCTGAATTATCTACACACTGCCTGTCCGCAAGGTAACTACGCCCTATATTTGTGATGCTCGTCACGTAGTGTCTGCTGATTAGCTTGGTTGTTCACTTTGTCCTATACGTTCAATGCAGCATTATTTTGAATAGAATAGAAAAAACATGTGATCAAACAAGCATTATTTTAATAATTTCATTGCTGATTATTTAATCGCTTTTGTTTTGGTATATAAATACAGTTGCACATTAGCTGTGATCGTAATCACGACTAAATTGATGAATCACATTCAAGGTGAGATTTGGATCACTAACTGTATTTTCATACGCCCTCTACGCCCTAACTTCTCATCCTTAATAATTGAGATTTTAGGAGGATGTTTAGTTTTCCCTGAACATGCACGATATATGGCAGATGAATTGAACATATAAATGAGAGTTCTAGTAATGAAATCAACTCAGCAAAAAAAATTCGATAAAGTAGCTTTTCAGGCAAGTGTTAAGAAGCACCTTTCAGCGACTTACGCAACGACAGTAGAAAACGCAGATAGTCGTGCATGGTATCTCGCTATGGGCCGTGCCTTAGCTGAATTCACAACTTTCGATCTATTAGAAACGGAAAATGATGAAAAAGTCATAAATGCAAAAAGTGTTAACTACCTATCACTTGAATTTTTGATTGGTCGCTTAACGGGTAACAACTTAATCAGCATGGGCTTATATGAAAATGTAACTCAAGCAATGGAAGAGTTAGGTCAGAATGTTACTGACTTATTGGAAGAAGAGCGTGATCCATCATTAGGTAATGGTGGTCTTGGTCGCTTAGCAGCATGTTTTATGGATTCTTGTGCTGCGCAAGAGTTCCCAACTGTTGGTTACGGTCTGCACTATGAGTATGGTCTGTTTAAGCAATCATTTAAAGAAGGTCATCAACAAGAAGCACCAGATGCATGGCGTTGTGTTGAAGGTTATCCTTGGGAAGTTGCTCGTCCAGAGCTTGCGCAAGAGATTGGTTTCTACGGTCATGTTGAAACCTACCAAGAAGGCGGTAAAGAGTGTCGTCGTTGGGTTCCTGGCATGTCAGTAAAAGCAATGCCATGGGATCTACCTATTTGTGGTTACGAAAGTGATACGGTGTACCCACTGCGCTTATGGGAATGTCAGGCAATTGCACCTTTCTCTCTAGCAAGCTTTAATAATGGCGATTATTTTGAAGCGCAACACTCGCTAATTGATGCGGGTAACATTACAAAAGTACTTTATCCTAATGATAACCATGAGAAAGGAAAGACACTGCGTTTAATGCAACAGTACTTCCACTCTGCTGCATCAATTCGTGATATTTTGCGCCGCCATGAGGCTGCTGGTCATACTTTAGCATCATTGCCAAAGTACGAAACTGTACAATTAAATGATACTCACCCAACGATTGCGATTCCTGAACTTATGCGCATCTTACTTGATGAAAAAGGCTTAGGTTGGGATGAAGCATGGGCGATTAGTTCACAGACATTTGCTTACACAAACCACACATTACTTCCAGAAGCTCTAGAAGTATGGAGTGAGTCTTTGATTCAGCGTCTACTTCCTCGTCATATGGAAATAATTTACCAAATCAACCACTTATTCTTGAAAGAAGTGCGAGCTAAGTGGCCTGGTGATGTGGCTAAACAACAAAAGCTATCAATCATTCAAGAAGGTTTCCATCGTATGGTACGTATGGCTAACCTTGGCGTTGTTGGTTCATATGCAGTGAATGGCGTTGCAGCTCTTCACTCAGCACTTGTGAAGCGTGACCTTTTCCCTGAATTTAATGAGCTATACCCAACTCGTTTACAAAACGTAACGAACGGTATTACTCCGCGTCGCTGGTTAAAGTTCTGTAACCCATCACTATCTCGTTTGATTACAGATAAAGTCGGTACAGAGTGGCCTGCTAAATTGGATCAATTGGCTGGTATAGCTAAGTTTGCTGATGACGCAAAATTCCAAAAGCAATTCATGGCTGTGAAAAAAGAAAACAAGCAGCGCCTAGCTAACTGGGTTTCTGACAACATGGGTATCGAGCTAGATACTAATGCCATTTTTGATGTGCAAATTAAACGTTTGCACGAGTACAAGCGTCAGCATCTTAATATGCTGCACATTTTGTCGCTTTACCATCGCTTACTAAATGATCCTGATTTTGATATGGCGCCACGTGTTGTGATCTTTGCAGCGAAAGCCGCTCCAGGTTACCACCTAGCAAAAGAGATCATTTACGCAATTAACAAAATTGCAGATAAAGTAAATAACGATCCTCGTATTGGCAATAAGCTAAAAGTGGTCTTTATTCCTGATTACCGTGTAAGTATTGCTGAAATCATTATTCCAGCGGCTGACGTTTCTGAGCAAATCTCTACAGCAGGTAAAGAAGCATCAGGTACTGGTAACATGAAGATGGCACTAAACGGTGCATTAACTATCGGTACGATGGATGGTGCTAACGTTGAAATTCGTGAAGAAGTGGGCGAAGACAACATTTATATCTTTGGCTTAGAAGTCGATGGCGTAGAAGCACTTAAAGCATCGGGTTACAACCCATTTGATTACTACAATGCAGATCACCTACTTAAATCATCAATGGATTTATTGCTAGGTGAAGAGTTCACTCCAGGTGAACCAGGCAAGCTTCGTGCAACATTTGATAGCCTACTTGATGGCGGTGATCCATACCTGTGTCTAGCGGATTTTGCTTCATATGTTAAAGCACATGAAGATATGGATGCACAGTATCGCGACCAAGCTGGTTGGGCTAAAAAAGCAATCTTAAATACAGCACTTGTAGGTAAGTTTAGTTCTGACCGTAGTATCCGTGATTACGTTAATAACATTTGGAAACTAGAAACTGTTAAACGTTAATCAAGGCTAAATAGCTAAGGCGGAACATCTGCCTTAGCTAATTTTTTAATTGTATTTTTATAAATAATAAACCCGATATTAGAAGGTTTACAACGTCCCTTCGGAGAGAGCGATGATAGATCAAACCGTATTAAAAAAAGTCGCCGAGATGGCGAATATAGCCGATAGCTACGTAAGTGCGTGGGGCGAAGAAGCATCAGTATCTGATGCCACTATTCAGCATATGCTTTCATCACTTGGTTATGATGTAAGTAGTGAACAAAAACTGCTGAAATCAGCAGAAAAAAAACATAAAAAAGATGTATTAGATCCAGTACTTGTTGTTCGAGATGGTGAGCAAATAGAAGTTGCTCTTTATTTAGGCGTAAGTGCTCGCGAAAGTGAAATTAGCTGGCGCATAGATACAGAACAAGGAGAGGTACTTGAAGGCTATCTTCAATCACAAATCGTAAGAGATGATCGTGCTGAGGGTGGCCCTTTAGTATTTGCACTGCCAAGTGACTTGGCGTGGGGTTATCATACATTAAGCGTCTCTCGTAAGCGTCGTAAAACACCTTATGTTATGTCGTTAATTGTGACTCCAACATCGTGCTTTAAACAGCCTGCTATTCAACAAGATAAAAAGCTATGGGGACCAAGTGTTCAACTTTACACACTACGCACTCAGCATAACTGGGGGATTGGAGATTTTGGGGATCTAAAACAACTCGTTAGTGATATTGCTTCTCGAGGTGGTGATTTTGTTGGATTGAACCCAATTCATTCTCTTTTCCCTGCTAATCCAGAAGGTGCAAGTCCATATAGCCCATCTTCTCGCCGTTGGTTAAATATTTTATATATAGATGTCAGCTCTGTACCTGAATTTTCTCTCAGTGCAGAAGCCCAGCAACTCGTAGGTAGTGCTGACTTCCAACAACGATTGCAAAAAGCGCGCGACTCTCACTGGGTTAATTACACTGAGGTCTCGCAGCTTAAAATGCAAGTTTTACCGCTTTTATTTGCAGAGTTTCAAACGCGCCACCTAGATAAAGGGACAGAGCGAGCTCAAGCATTCGAAGAGTTTGTGAAGTTGGGGGGCGAAAGCTTAGTACATCAAGCAGCATTTGATGCATTACATGCTAAATTATTAGCGGAAGATTCTGGGATGTGGGGTTGGCCAGTATTCCCTGAGAAGTATCGTCGCTTTAATAGTCCTGATGTAAAGAAATTTGTTACTAGTCAAAGTGATCAAGTGCAACTGTATATGTACTTGCAGTGGTTAGCCGATGGTCAAATCAATGAAGCTCAGGCATTAGCTGAAGAAAAAGGTATGGCAGTTGGCTTATATCGAGATCTTGCGGTAGGCGTTGCCGATTCTGGCTCTGAAACTTGGGCTGATGACGGTAACCTTGTCATGGATGCGAGCATTGGTGCTCCACCGGATATTTTAGGTCCTCTAGGTCAAAACTGGGGCTTACCACCTCTAAACCCTGAGGTGCTAAAAAATACAAGCTACGAAGCATTTGTACAATTATTGCGTGCCAATATGAAACATTGTGGTGCATTACGAATTGATCATGTTTTAGGACTGCTGCGCTTATGGTGGATTCCAAAGGGTGAGAATGCGACAAATGGTGCTTATATTTACTACCCAGTTCAGGATATGCTATCCATTCTTGCTCTTGAGTCACATCGCTACCAATGCTCTGTGATTGGAGAAGATTTAGGCACAGTGCCTGATGAAATCGTTGATATTTTAGCTGATGCAGGCGTGCATTCATATAAAGTCTTCTTCTTTGAAACCGCAGAAGATGGTGGTTTTATTTCACCAAAACATTATGCAGACCAATCAATGGCCGCGCTTTGTACTCATGATATGCCAACATTACGTGGATTTTGGCATTGCGATGACTTAAAAATGGGTAAAGAAATTGGATTATACCCAGATCAAGCGCAATTAGATGGATTGTTTGATGATCGCTTGAAATGTAAACAAGGTATCTTAGATTCAATTGCTTGGCATGGTTATTTACCTGAAGGGGTTGGCCGTGACGCAAGTCAGGTGCCAATGGACACTTTTTTAAGTGAAGCTCTACAGTTGCATGTTGCAGCCGGCGATTCAACCCTGTTAAGTGTACAGCTAGAAGACTGGTTACAAATGGACAACCCGGTGAATATTCCAGGTACGATTGATGAGTATCCAAACTGGCGTCGTAAATTATCGATGAATTTGGATGAAGTTTTTGCATTAGAAGGTGTTAATGGGATTGCAACCCGTTTGACATCGGTTAGGGCTGAAGCGAGTAAGAAATAGAGAATACTTTGATTAGTTAAAGAAATTTGACGTCGAAATATAGGGTTAGGTCACTCTATTTAACTGCACCCTGTTGTACAATTAATTGTCGTTATTATGCCCGCATCTATATCGCGGGCTTTTTTTGTATATATTTTAATTATAGTTAAATGTCAGTTAGGGAGAAAGGTTTTGAAAACATGCTCTATTTCAAAGCAAAAACAGGGATATAATCAGCTTAAGGAAGCTTCATTTAATAATCCATTTGCATTTTTAGGTCCATTTCAGGCTGAAAAAGACGTTGCATTACGAGTTTGGATGCCAGGGGCTGATAAAGTTGAACTCATTATTGGTGATGAGCCTCGTATTGCATTGGAAAGAAGCGAAGAAAGTGGGTTTATTTTACCTTCGACTCGAGATTTACAATTTACTCATTATCAATTAGCTGTAGATTGGGCGGGGACTGAACAAATTATTGATGATCCATATCAGTATCATGATCTCTATATTGGTTTCGAAGAGCTGCATACACCAAAAGAAATGTACCACTACATGGGAGCGCAATTTGTAACGTTAGAGCGTGATGGTGAGTTAATTTCAGGAACTCGTTTTTTAGTTTATGCACCTCATGCAACAGCGGTTAATCTTATTGGTGATTTTAATGCTTGGGATGGTCGACGCAACCCAATGCAACGCTTAGATTATGGGATCTGGGGACTATTCATACCAAACCTCGAAGAAGGTGCTCAATACAAATTTGAGATGAAAGGTCCTAATGGTGAAGGCTTACCACATAAAGCTGATCCATGGGGTTTCTATGCTGAGCAGTACCCTTCTTTTTCTTCTGTGACTTATGATCATAATCGTTACGATTGGCAAGATAGCGCGTGGCAAAATCGTCCTGTGACGGAAAAGCGTAAGGAAGCTTTATCATTTTATGAGCTCCATGCTGGTTCTTGGAAGCGTAACGAAGAAGGTGAATTTTTAAATTATCGTGAACTTGCTGCTGAGCTTATCCCATATCTAACGGATTTAGGCTATACCCACGTTGAGTTAATGCCAGTATCAGAATACCCATTCTATGGCTCGTGGGGCTACCAACCAATTGGTTTATTTGCTCCAACAAGCCGCTTTGGTTCACCTGATGACTTTAAATATTTTGTTGATCAGTGTCACCAAGCCGGTCTTGGTGTTGTCATTGACTGGGTACCTGCACACTTCCCATCGGATAGTCATGGACTGGCTAACTTTGATGGTACACCGCTATATCATGATCCTGATCCTCGTCGTGGTTGGCACCAAGATTGGAATTCATTTATTTATGATCTCGGTCGTGAGCATGTACGTCGTTTCCTTGTTTCAAATGCACTGTATTGGATAGAACAATTCCATATTGATGGTATTCGTGTCGATGCCGTCGCGTCTATGTTGTATCTTGATTATTCTCGTAGTCATGATCAATGGATACCAAACATTGATGGTGGTAATGAAAATTATGATGCGATTGCAACGCTAAAATGGATGAATGAGGAACTGTATAAGCATTTCCCTAATGTCATGACGATTGCTGAAGAGTCAACAGCGTTCCCTGGTGTTTCTGCACCAACGTTTATGGGTGGATTAGGCTTTGGCTTTAAGTGGAACATGGGCTGGATGCACGATAGTTTATCGTATATGCAAGAAGATCCAATACACCGTAAATATCATCATAATACGATCACTTTCCCATTAATTTATGCGCACAGTGAAAATTATGTCTTATCACTTTCGCATGATGAGGTTGTATATGGTAAAGGTTCGCTGCATGACAAAATGCCAGGTGATGAATGGCAACAGACTGCCAATCTACGCGCATACTTAGGTTATATGTATGGTCAACCAGGCAAGAAATTAAACTTTATGGGTACCGAGTTTGGTCAAACGGCTGAATGGGATCATGATGATCAACTGCAATGGTTCTTATTAGAATTTGAGCGCCACCAAGGCTTGCAGCAATTGACTAAAGATCTAAACCATCTTTACCGTAATGAGACAGCATTGCATGAACTTGATTGCCACCCTGATGGTTTTGAGTGGCGCTTACAAGATGCTGCTGACGCAAGTATTTTAGCGCATGAGCGTATGAATGAAGCTGGTGATCGTATTTTAGTAGTCACTAACTTTACGCCAGTGCCACATACTGCTTTCCGTGTTGGTGTACCACATAAAGGTAAATATCAGCTACTTCTTAATACTGATGATGTACAGTATTCAGGTAGTGACTTTGATGTGTTAACTAAGGTGTCTTCTAAAGCCGTTGCAAGTGAAGGGTTAGATCAATCCATTACTTTAAGCGTGCCGCCATTAGCGACCTTATTCTATAAATTCGCTAAGTAACCTCTAAGCGTTTCAATAAATAAAAACCCAGCTCAGTGCTGGGTTTTTTATTTTTTACAGTAAGTTAAACGTAGAGAGTATAAAAATGCCCATAGTGCATGTCACTAGAGATAAAACGGTCGTTAATGCGATGATATTCGCCGCTAAAACAGCATTACCGCCCATCGCTCTTGCCATAATATAACTTGCAGCAGCGGTAGGTGCAGCACTCATAAAGAAGACTAACCCTAAATCTAGCTCCGTAAAACCGATACAGTAAGCTCCGAGTGTGATCAACAGTGGGCACAAAACCAGTTTGTAACCTGTTGAGAAAAAGGTCGAGAATGTCTCTTCTCTAAGTGAACCAATATTGAGGGCGCCACCGGTACATAGTAGCGCGAGTGGTAGAGTCATATTGGCAAAGTATTGACCTGCATCAGTAATAACTTTTGGTACTGGTATCGATAGGAAATAGAAAAGCATACCAAGAAAAATAGCAATAATGAGCGGGTTTTTTGTTAAGGTTTTTGTTATAACCCCAAGCGCTTTAGAGCTCGATTCTTCTCCCTTTGGTGACAAAGCGATAACGGCTAGAATATTATAGAGTAATGTACAGGCAGCAACATAGATCGCAGCGAGTGCCACTCCTTCATCGCCATAAACATTGGCAACGTAAGCAAGCGCAATAATCGCTGTATTCGAGCGGAAGCCACCTTGAATAATAACCCCTTTATCCTCTGGTTTTTTAAAGAAGATATGCGTACTTAGTGTAGTGAAAAGATAAAAGAGAATATTGGCGATTAATCCATAGATAAGCAAAGTTCCACTTGCTGCAAAGTCATGCTCAGAATTGATGATGCTTAAAAATAACATAGCAGGTAATGTTATTTGAAAAACGATCTTAGAGGCAACATCAATGAAATTCTCATTAATGATCCCGACGCGCTTTAAAATCACACCGAGCAGCAGCATGATACAAATAGGACCAGTAATTGAGATAGAAAAGAGCAGTTGGTCTAGTAAATGTGCCATTTGATAATGTATGTCCAAGATTGAGTGAGGTTGAATTTTACGTCATATTTATTTGTATGATAAATTTTTTTTGATGATTCTATTGTGATCTTATCGTTAATCCAAATGGTATAAAGATTAAATATGTAAATGGATTATTAAGTAAGCTAAGATTGGAGAACAAATTTACCTTAAATAGAAAGCAGGGATGTATCAGCAATGATTATAGAAAATACGTATTTTTCTGGTGGTGTTAAGTCGCTTGGTTTTAGCCAAAAAGAAACAGAGAGTAGCGTGGGTGTTATGGATGTGGGTGAATACACTTTTGGTACCTCTGCACCTGAAAAAATGACGGTAGTGAAGGGGTCATTAACCATTAAACGAGTGGGAGACGATGACTGGGTTACTTTTGTTTGTGGTGAATATTTTGAAATAGCAAGTAACTCCTCATTTGATGTAAAAGTCGTGACACCAACGGCTTATTTATGCGAATACTTCTAGGGTTGTTTTTTGAACTATCTTAACGGATGAAATTATAACTATACTTATATGAATGACAGAGTTATCTGTTGGTATAGATACATGTATTAAGGGGGCGTTGTGAGTAAAAGAAAAAAAAATCGTAAAGATATGGCATTAGATTTTGATTTTACACCAGAGCAACGGACCCATTTTACCAACATGGCTCATCAAACGGACTTAAAAAGAGCCTGGCAAGCGAATCAATTTCAACAATCATCGAGCATGTCGGTACTAAAGCAGTATTCGCGATTAAAGCCACAATACTCAAAGCGTGTTAAGCGGACTCTTTGGCTGCTTATATTCGTGGCAGTTGTGATGGTCAGTATGTACTTTATAGGCTAGTAACCCAAATCAGATACTAGCCAGTTTACTTTAACCTGATGTCATAGCAAGTATTGTATTTACATCCATAGTATCAGCGTAGCGATGAAAACCAGCATCTTGGCTCTTAATGGCATGAATCGACATTCTATCGGCTAATTCATTGCCTTCCACGCCAACGTGACCATTAACATGCAAGATAGCAACCTTATCTTTAATCTCGGTATAACGGGCAAACATTTCCTGTATAAGAGCTAAGTTCTTAATCTCACCGCCTGATTTTTTCCAGCCATTCTTTTTCCAATTCGCTGCCCATTGGGTAATACACTGAATGGAGTATTTAGAATCACAACAAATGCTGACGGATTTTGAGCTTAATATGGCACTTTTAGCCATAATTAACGCTTGGTTTAAGGCATTCAACTCGGCCGTGTTATTCGTGCCCTGAGGGTGATATAAGCCATACCATAACTCGGCGAGCTGGTTATGGTGGTAAACGGCAATTCCTGAACCCGAACGACCAGGGTTTGGGTCACATCCTCCATCGGTAAAGATAGTAACATCGCTTTGCAAAGCAATAATTTCTTTAGCGGTATAGGTCTTTACGCTATTTTTACTTGCTGCTGTTTTCTTAGTCGGTGTTGCTGATGAGCCTGAATTCGACTTTCCTTCAAACGCTAATTGCGCTTCTTCTTTTGTTTTAAATGACTTATAGCGAGCACCATTGAACCCATCAACGTGGCTTTTACAAGTTGCCCAATCGGTGAAAATACCTGTTTTTCGACCCTTCCAAACGACATAATATTTCTTTGCCATTACATTACGTACTCATCACTATTGATTATACGTAGACTATAGCCTGTCCTTAATCATGCTTGAAGAAAAAAGTGAAGCAAAACCTAGCATCGCATTTAATCTAATATATCAGCTTGGTTTATGGCTTGGCTTCTGTGATAATCACCTTTACTGTAGATGATAAAAATAAGATATTCCTATGAAATTATTAGTTCGTAACCTACCACGCACCACAACTCAAGATGAGTTAAAAGCCCTGTTTGAGCAATACGGTGCTGTCGTTTCTTGTAACCTAGTAATGGATGAAGAAACGGGGCGTTCAAAAGGATTTGGTTTTGTAGAAATGCCAGAAATGGATGATGCAGTAAAAGCGATTCAAGAGTTAGATCGCAGCAAAATCGAGAAAGAAAAGATTCGCGTAAAAGAAGTGACATATAACTAATAACAATTGCAGTTATATTGTATTGATAAGCCAGAAATGACTCACTCATTTCTGGCTTTTTTAATGGCTATCAATTACGGCTAGAGCAAGGAAGTTTTAAGCGTTGAATCGAACCTATTTTGACCTGATTACCAACCAAAATGGTATAATTATTGAGCGCTTAAATAACCCTGTAAGTTAAGTCACTAAAAAACGCGATTTTTACGACTACACTAAAGTTAACTAAATGGAATTTAAAGGACTTTTATGGCGATCCATAAGCTCAATTCACAAGCATTATACCGTGTTGCGGATTTAGATAATCTGCCTTGTAAGTCGACGAAAGAATTAGCTCCGATTGATGAAATTGTGGGGCAAGAGCGGGCTCAAAAAGCGGTTGAGTTTGCAATGTCGATTAAAGAAAAAGGCTACAATATTTATGCAATCGGTCAAAATGGGCTGGGTAAGCGGACGATGATTTTGCGCTACTTAAGTCGTCACCAGCCAGAGAGTGATGAAGTCTTTGATTGGTGCTACTTAGCCAATTTTGACAATATCAGAACGCCGAAAGTATTAAAGTTACCTTGTGGGGTTGGCAATACCTTTAGGCAAGATATTGAAGTATTAATGGTCAAGTTATTAAAAGCTATGCCTCTAGCGTTTGATAATGAAATGTACTTTAGCCGTGCGGATAAATTAAAAAATCAGTTAGCGAAAAAACAGCAAGCCGCTTTAGATGGAATTAATAAGGAAGCGGTTAAGCAGGGCATTAGCTTAACGCTTACTAATCAAGGCGATTATCAATTTGTTGCGATGAATGGCGAAGAAATGCATACCGAAGAGAGCTTTGATGCATTGAGCCCAAAAGAGCAAGAGCAATTTGATAAAACTATTGATGGACTAGAGGTGAGCTTACGTAATATGTCACGCTCATTAACAGAGCTTGAAGAGACCTATTCTGAAAAAATTCAAAAATTGAATGATGAAGTTGCATTAGATGTGATTGCTCATTTTATTAAAAAGTTGAAAAAAGATTACGCTCAGTATCCAGAGATAAAAAAACACCTTACCGATTTACAAAAAGACATTGTTGATAATGCGGATATTTTCTTAGAGCAAGCAGAGAGCAATGATCAGGCAGAAATTGCCTCCGCTTCGTTAGATAAAAAGTTACCACGTCGCTATAAAGTTAATGTGTTAGTCAGTCAACAAGATAAAACCTTCCCGATCATTGTTGAAGAGCACCCGAATTATCACTCACTGTTTGGCTATGTCGAAACCGCCACTTTTAAAGGAACAGTCTTTACTGATTTCTCATTAATACGCGCTGGAAGCTTACACAAGGCGAATGGCGGGGTATTACTGATGGATGCGGTTAAAGTTCTTGAACAACCTTATGTCTGGGATGGGCTAAAACGAGCTTTACGCTCCCGCCAGTTGAGCTTTACCTCTTTAGAAAAAGAAGTGACCTTAACGGGGACGGTATCTTTAGATCCTGAACCTATTCCTCTTGATGTGAAAATTATCTTATTTGGTGATTATAAAACTTATCAATTATTACGTCATTATGATGCTGAGTTTGCTGAATTGTTCCGGGTAACGGCTGATTTTGAAGATGAAATGCAGCGAACCACAGATTCTGAAATGCACTATGCTCGCTTTATTTCTAGCATCGTGCATGACAATAATATGCTTCATTGTGATAGAAAGGCGATGGCACGTATTATTGAGTACAGCTCACGCCAGTCAGGCGATCAGAGTAAGTTATCATTACACTCAGCTCAAATTGCCAACTTGCTACGAGAGTCAAATTACGTTGCTAAAATATCGAAATCCAATTTGATTCGCGCTAGTCACGTCGAGCAAGCTCTCGCCAATCAGTTGCTTAGAGTTAATCGCTTGCAAGATAACGTGATGGAAACCTTCATTAATGGTACTACGCTAATTCACACGGATGGCCACGCTATAGGTCAAGTGAATGCTTTGTCGGTGCTGAGCACGACGGATCATATGTTTGGAGCACCGAATCGGATCACTGCAACAACCGCGTATGGTAATGGTGATGTTATTGATATCGAGAGAAATGTTGATCTTGGAGGAAGTATTCACTCGAAAGGCGTCATGATCTTATCCGCCTACTTATCTTCAGTGTTTGGACGCACAGCCAAAGTACCGTTAACGACTCACATAACCTTTGAACAATCTTATGGCGGTGTTGATGGCGATAGTGCCAGCATGGCTGAATTTTGTGCGATAGTCTCTGCATTCTCGAAACAAGCCAATCGACAAGATATTGCGATCACCGGCTCAATGAATCAGTTTGGTGAATCACAGCCGATTGGTGGGGTAAATGAAAAGATCGAAGGTTTTTTTGATGTGTGTAGTATTAAAGGTCGAACTTTGACTCAAGGCGTCATCATCCCACACTCAAATCAGCATAATTTGATGCTACGAGCGGATATTGTTAAAGCGGTCGAGCGTGGTGAGTTTCATATTTGGGCTATTGAGCATGTATCAGAAGCGATTGAAATATTTACAGGTAAAAAAGCGGGTGAGTTAAATGATGAGGGGGCATACCCTGTCGATACTATTTTTGGTCTAGCTCAAACTAAACTCAATGCATTGAGAAAGTAGTTAACGCCGCTTTAGATTGAATGTGTAGAGGTCTTACTTAGCATCATTCAAATGAAGTTTAGATTTATTAAAGTGCCATTCCTGTTGTAGTCGCAGTTATAGCACTTGATTGGTGTTCAGGTTTAGTTACGGAAAATTAATTTAGTACCATCAAACTTTAGGTGAGATAAAAGATCTTTAACGTTCTCATGCCCTTCATTATTAAACTCTAAGCCATAGCGTGAGTAATGGTATGACTTTTGCGAATTACAAACTTTTCCTTTCAGTGGGCTGAAGTGAGTTTTTCGGGTCGTCCCTGAATGGACCGAAATAGACACTTGGTCACCAATTTGAATTGGTTTACCAAGCGGTGGAGTAAAGAATCGACACCCTCCTTTGGACAAATCTCTTATCTCACAGTCAATGCTATTACCATCAAATGAGGCTTTGGCTGATAGATTGACATTGTAGCGAGTTTCTTTACGTAGTTGAGCGATTTGCATATTGGCTGGGATAGAAAGCATTAGCATAGGTAGTGGTTCAGAGATTGAGTGCTGCAGTTGACTACGAAACTGAACAACAGCACCTTCACCTCGGTAACAGAAAGCTTTGACTTTTATCCAAAATCCTGGCTGGAAATAAAAAGAGAAATCATCATCAGAAATGTTAGGAGTCTCAATGAGTATGCTACCACTGCTATGAACGCCAATAAATTTTGTCGCAGTAATAAACTTAATACCGACAGGTGTTGTAACGTTAAGCGTCATTTCGCTGCTGTGCTCAATCATCTCTAAAGCATCAGTGCTATTGATCGTTGTGATGTTTGATGAGTCTTTATTTGATTTATGTTTCACAGCCGATACGTGCATTAATTGAACTCTCCATGAGTACAGAACATTTAATCTAAACTATTGATAGTAGTTTTTTATTCTATGTTGTTCAATCACAAATTCAATTAAGCACCAATGGGTTCAATATTAGCTTTGACTCTATTTGTGAGAGAAAAAGCTAATAAGTATTTAAAAGTTATGATATTTTAGTAGTTCAACAAGAGACTTCACATTCAACTTTTCAAGCAAGCGATATTTATAGGTACTAACCGTTTTTACGTTAATACTTAACTGGTTAGCTATCGCTTTATTGCCGACACCTTCAATGAGTAGCTTTAAAACCTCTAATTCTCGCTTTGAAAGGGCATCGAGTGGAACCGTCGATGCAGCATTTTTTGCCGATAAAGTATTTTTATGAGCAAAATTCAATATGTTTTCTACCATTACATCAAGCTCAAGCGTGTTGCTAATATAGCCAGCATCAATGATATGACTATTCGCATCACAAAAGAGGTCACTTTGTTCTGAAATAAAAATCACCCGACCGTTGAAGTTGGAAGAGTCAATTTTTTCTATGATCTTAGCGTCATCTTCATTTGTTAAAGGTAGATTAACAATTAGTAAGTTACACAGCGTATCTCGAATGTGGTTCAGTGCTTGGTGACTATTCGTAACACGGTGTACACTTTCTACTTGAGTGTTCAATAATAGTTGGTTTTTTAATGCTGTACCAAGAATTGGCTGTTCATCGACAATTAATACATTCAGTTGTTCGCTATCTGTCTGAGTCTTTTGTTTCATTAACTCTTGTTTTAAAGCATGGATCGACATAGGGCGACCAGTGAAGTAGCCTTGGCATTCATCAGCATCCATATCTTTAAGGCATTGCCATGTCACCTCATCTTCTACACCTTCGACTACGACATTCAGTTGTAGTGCTTTTGCCGTACCGATACAGAGTTTAACAATAAGGGCATGCTGAAAATCGTCAAGCATATTACGGACAAAGCAGCGATCGATCTTCAAAGTATCAAAAGGTATTTGGGTTATTTTTTGTAAAGACGAGTAGCCGATACCAAAGTCATCAATGGCAAATTTGACCCCAAGCATTTTCAGGCGAGCTAAATTAATCAGTGAATTTGAGTCAGCAGAATAGATATGACTTTCCGTTAACTCTAAAACAAGGTTATGGTAGTTAAACCCTTCCGCCTTGCAGGTATCGATAATTTCATTACAAATATCAGAGCACTCCAGATCACGCTGCGTTAAGTTTATCGACAGCTTGATAGGTGTTGATAGATTTAAGCTCTGAATTGCTCTGACAGACTTATGCAATACAGTATGAAAGAGCAAGTTATAATTTTCTCTTTCATTAATATATGGCATAAAGTGGTTAGGCGTTAGGATACCCAATGTTGGATGATCCCAACGAATGAGCGCCTCAACACCAACAATAATATTTGACTTAAAGTTAACTTGTGGTTGGTAGAAGTAAAATATTTCACCATTTTCAACCGCTTTGATCACTTCTTCTTCAGTAAATAGATGCGTTTGTGATGCTTGTATATTTACTTTGGGTTTGGAATCATCAACCTCAAGTGCTTTGGATATATCATCAGATGCGAATGGTTTTTGTATCGCATTGACATTATTAAATTTTAATTCTTTACAAGCTAAATAAGCGAGTTTTATAACGCTTTGATCGCTGCTGCTTAATATAATGACATTAGCATGTTGTTGTTTATTTGATATTGTATTTAAAACTATAATGCCATCAGTATCAGGTAACTGAATGTCACAAAAAATATGTGTAAATCTTTCCTTAGCGCATAATTCCAGGGAGTCTTTCCCTGTATGTGAAATAACAATATCATTAAAACCTAATTTGTTTAATATTAACTTCAAGCTAATTGCTTGTATTTGATCGTCTTCAATAATGAGAACTTTCATCTTTAGGCCTTAAAACTTAAGAGTATTAACAATTTTTTTACTCTCACCCTAGGTAAGGGTAGGTGTGTTAGAAATATGTGAACTTATTCAGTCTGGATTTACAAAGGAATTAGTATCCTATGTGGAATAGTGAGTCAAGACCTAGAGGAGAAAAGCATACATTTAATCAAATTGTGGGAGCGTTTTTTTGTACCCTGTCAACTTATCGACAGAGTGCCATTATAATTACACCTTGTTAACGAAGAGATGAATAATGAAGTATAGAGTTCGCTTTAGAAAAACTTATGTATTAGTTAATAAACCTTATGGATATTAGCTGTCTGAGAATGATTTAATTGTATTTATATTGAGTTGGCAGTTTTTAATAGATCATTATGTGATAGTGGTTGCTAGATAATATATTCAATAGGTAATAGAAGAGACTTAGATAAGCCCCTTCTATTTTTATTGGTTATTAATGGTCGAGGTATAAATAATTCTGCCAACTCTTCATTCTAATTAACACCTTGCGCATAACGGATACATGAGTAAAACTATCTGAATAAACGGCAACTTCGACAGCTGTGCCTAAGGGTAAATCATAATTGGAGAGGTCATCATTGATAGCCAGGGTAACGAAAACTCGTCCATCGGTTCTTAATGCGTTAGTACCTAATAGTGATCCCCTCGCTTGAAACTGGCTTTCAGCAATAGCAGGTAATCGTTGTATCACTTCTCCTTTAAATACCTTTCCAGGTAGCGCACGGAACATAAATTCTGCTTCAAAACCCGGAGCTAGGCGTTGTAATGAATTTTGTCTGAAGGCTGCGGTATAAAGCTTTTCTTCTGTATGGACAAAGGTCATAACAGGCGCAAGTGGAAGAGGTACCGCCATGACTCCTGGGCGGAGCGCTAATTGAGTAACATAACCATCTGTTGGAGCCTGAACAACCGTTTGCTGCAGGTTAAATTCTGCTTTTCTTAGTTCAGCAAGTAACCCAGCGACGGCTGTATTTTCACCATTGATTTCTGACTCTAATGCGATGTTGGCTTGTTTTAATTGTGCATTGCTGACTTTTAGCTCGGCTTCTGCTGCTTTGTAATTTTGTAAGCGTGTGTCAACTTGTTGCTCTGTAAATGCCCCCTTTTTGTAGCCTCGCTGATATCGATCATACTCCCGTTTTGCTTTATCCCTTTCAGCTTCTGCTCTAACGGTAGCGGCTTCCGCTTCAGCGACATTGGACTCTAGCACTAGGGCATCTTGGCTTGCTTCCATTATCTCTGCTTTGAGCTTTGATACCTCAGCTTGAAAAGGGATCGGATCTATTTTGAATAACACATCCCCTTTTTTTAACTGCACATTTGGTTTAACGGGGACTTCTATCACTTTTCCACGCACGCCAGACACTATCGGTGTTGTGGCATAAACCTGATTGCCGATCTGTGTAAAGGGATGGTTGTAGTTCATTAATAGAATCAATGTACCAATTAAAACGACGCCACCTAATACTGCTGTTGGTACTGTCCACTTATTGAGTGGGATGTTAAATATTTTAAAGATCGCAATACACAAGGCGGCATAAGTCATTATTAGTAATAAATCCATTATTCAGCTCCTTGCTCAGGTGATGGGGAAGTATGGGGTGGAGCTTTATCCAAAGTCGTTTGAGAGTTTATTTGTTTTAGCTCTTGTTCGAGAAGTGCAACTTGATCGATTAACTGATCAACCCGATGATGTATATCTTGCTGTTCTTCCTTAATTTTATCAAAACCCCATCCACGATCTTTACGCCATAATGTTGCCCATATCCATAGGAAAGGCCAAATAGTATGTAGAGTGAATAGGCTAACCCAACCAGATACATGGATGGCGTCTTGGTGTGGATGACCGCGCTCCTTGGCAATCTCGTAGGGAATATCATGGATAACAATAATCCCATAAAAGATAACGAGCGCGACAAAAACGAGTAGACCGAGTGCGAAATAATCTAAAAACATAACACATCCTTGTTGGATAATTGACCTTAATGATACTTACTGGTTAATTATTTGTTATAAAAGAGATTAATACAACTCGATAAGAGAAATTTAATTGATAGTGACGCAGGTAATAGGCTTGCCTCTGGGTATTCGGCAAGCAAAGGTAGTCAACAGGGTTGTGTTAAAAGGTGAGATAAAAAATAAGACTAAGAGAGAAGTTGATTGACGGTCATTGGCTGCTTGGTTAATCCTAGTTTTTGCGCTGCGGTTTGCCCATCTTTTTGTTGATAGCAGAGGTTGTGCCATGCGCGAAAAATATCCAATAAAGGCAGTAACCCTGCTGGACGTAATTTGCGGCGAGGTTCATTAATAAAATGACTAAATAGTAACTGAAAGCGCTGTTGGTAAAACTCTGTCTGTTGTAGGGAGGCAAACTGTAACCAGTGCTCTAAGTTATTATTATCACCAGCCAGGTAACATAGCCCTTTTTGGTGATGATTTTGAGTACCAATTGCCCAGCGGTCACGCCACCAACTCATATAGACGATATCAACTTTATCAGAGCTATATTGCTGATCCCAACCACTCTCTTCTTGTACATACATTAGGTCAATTTTATGACTTTCAATTCTATCTAAAGATAAGCTTAATGCTGCAGAACGTAATAAAGGATCTTGAGGTAGATAGAGAGCAATCGGTTTATTTTGATCGCATAAATTAAACAGATGTAAAAAGTGTGCGTAGGCAGTATAGGGTGGTCGGATTAATGCCCCTTTCGATGGGTAAGTAAATGAAGTGAGATCCCCCATCGGATCTTCAACATTACTACGCGCTAGAATGGTTTGATATTGCTGTTCAATTAAGGCATTGAGCTTGTGTGATGAAGCGGTTTTAGTTTGGGTTGCTTCTGGGCTGAAATCGGTTGCGACATAGCGAGCATTGGGCTTATAAGCATTATGTTCACGACTTATTTGTTCTTTTGTATCAGAAGTATAGTTAATATGTTGGGAAAGAATATACCCTGAATGCGCTTCACCGGTCATCAGCCAGTAAACCCCATTGTTGCTGTTGGGTTGCAGGGCATGATAGTGAGAAGCGAATTGATAGCTTGTTGCCTGTGTTAACCAGCGATGATCGGTCACCGTTAATTTGTCTCGGCAGCGGTTAGCAATATACCTTAGATGATCGTAAAACGTTTTAGGGTTTACTGCGAGTTTTCGGCAGATTTCACGTACAGAATACCCCATAAACAATAGGGCAAGAAGTTGCTCTTGAAAGGCAAGATCTTTATTTTTACCAGAGCATTTATCAACAAAGGTTGCTAGGCACGCTTTACATCGGTAGCGTTGACGATCGCCACTAAATCCAAAAGCATGGTAAAGGTGCTTATGGGTATGAACAGATAAGCCAAACTGATGACATTGTGAATTTCTACATGCCAGCAGGTTGCTATTTTCATCTTGTTTTAAACGTTGGTATTCGTCTAATACATCTTGGTTATTCAGTAGAGGAGGAAATGCACCACACTCTCGACATATCATTGTGGGGCGTTTCGGGTTTGTATGTTGCAAAATATAGTGTATAGGATCGCTAGAACCAAAGTTCTTGCAGGCTAGTGTTTTACAAAAGTTGAGCTGTAATCCATGTGCCACATTGGGGAGTTTGCCATTTGACACAGTCGCTTTCCTTAGCTAAATACTGCCAAACCATGTTGGCAGTATCCTATTATATCAATTAGATTAGATGTTAATTGCCGTTTCCAATGCAACAACCATCATGTCGTTAAATGATTTTTGGCGTTCTTCTGAGCTCAGTTTTTCGCCACGAATGATGTGGTCTGAAACGGTTAAAATTGTCAGTGCTTTTGCTTTTAGATCAGCAGCAACACCGTAAATGCCAGCCGCTTCCATATCAACACCTAGGATGCCTAGCTTGTCCATTTTTTCAAAAATGTCAGCTTCAGGTGTGTAAAATAGGTCAGCAGAAAATACGTTACCAACTTTTACTGGTACATTATGAGCACGTGCTTGTTTTACTGATTCTTCCAGTAAACCAAAGTCAGCGATTGCTGCGAAATCATGGTTATTGAAACGGATACGGTTTACTTTTGAATCCGTTGACGCGCCCATACCAATCACAACGTCCATCAGCTTAACGTCATCACGTACAGCACCACAGCTACCAACGCGGATTACATTCTTTACACCAAACTCAGCAATTAATTCATGTACATAGATACAGCATGAAGGAATACCCATACCGTGACCCATAACCGATACTTTTTTACCTTTGTAGGTACCAGTGTAACCAAACATATTGCGTACATCACATACTTGCTTTACGTCATCTAAAAAAGTTTCAGCAATGTATTTAGCGCGAAGTGGATCACCTGGCATTAGAACTGTTTCTGCAAAATCACCAACTTGAGCATTAATATGAGGGGTAGCCATAATTGTTTCTCCGTTTTCATTAAGTAAATGACATTGGTAATGTGTATTACTAAATTATATTGAATTTGGTTTTTTATTTTCAGCTGATAGTAACGGCATCAAGCAGGATGACATGAGAGCATGATCACAAAACCAGCTTGATGATACTTTAACACTACTATTGATAACTAAATCTGTTGAACGGTGAAATTACCACTATTTGCTATGCTTGGAAAGGAAGTCTATTAATCAAATAGATTATTTAGTGAAGGTAGGTGCATTAAGAATGAATTTGATATGGTTTCGTCGAGATTTGCGAGTGATTGATAACACAGCGCTTAGGTTTGCCTTGGAGGCGAATCGTCCTGTTGTTGCTGTTTTTATTGCCACGCCAGAGCAATGGGGTCAACATCACATGTCACCGATTCAAGCTGACCTAATTTACCGTCGCTTGTTTGCACTCCGTGATGATCTCAAAAAGCTAAATATTCCCTTATTGTATTGTGAAGTAAGTAACTATTCAGCAAGTGTCGATGCCATAACCCATTTAGCTAATTCATTCGATGCCGATCATATTTTTGCTAATAAAGAGTATGAAGTGAATGAGGAACACAGAGATCGGTTATTAAAATCTTCCCTACTTGATTCTCAATGCACTCTATCTTTGTTCGATGATAAATGTGTGTTTGCCCCTGGTGACGTTTTAAATAAGCAAGGTACATATTTTAAAGTATTTACCCCTTTTAAGAAAAGTTGGTTAAATCGATTTACACCACCACATGTTACTTCCCCACATGCACAAGAATATAATCTATCTGACATGCAAAGTGAGCTTGCAAACGAGTCCAATTTTAGTGAATTGTCGGATTCAATTCGGTTCTCATACTCACGTAAAAATAGTCAGGCCTGGAAAGTGGAAAGTAGTGACATTATTCGCCAGTTACGTACATTTTGCACTCAGCATGTTGACCAATATGATGTTGAGCGCGACTTTCCCTCTCTCGATACAACCAGTCGACTTTCACCCTATCTAGCCATTGGAGCGCTTTCGGTTCGTCAATGTATTGCTCGTTTATATATGCAAAGCCAAGCGGGAGTACTTAGTACAGGTAAGCAGATTTGGCTCAGTGAATTAATATGGCGTGAATTTTATCAACATTTACTCTCTTTTGAGCCAAAGTTGTCGAGAGGTCATGCGTTCGTTACCTGGAGTGAGGATATTGGTTGGCATGATAACCTACAAGCACTACAGGCTTGGCAGCAAGGTAAAACAGGCTTTCCACTGGTTGATGCTGCCATGAGACAGCTAAATCAAACCGGTTGGATGCATAATCGTTTACGTATGGTTGTTGCCAGCTTCCTGACTAAAGATTTACATCTCAACTGGCGAGAAGGTGAAGCGTATTTTATGAGCCAATTAATTGATGGCGATTTTGCTGCCAACAACGGTGGTTGGCAATGGTCAGCCTCTACAGGTTGTGATGGGCAGCCATACTTTAGGATCTTTAACCCTGTAAGCCAAAGCGAACGATTTGATGCACAAGGCGAATTTATTCGTTACTGGTTACCTGAGCTTGAAAGTGTGCCGGATAAGTGGATTCATCAACCTTGGATGTGGGAGGGTTCACAAATGTTAGATTATCCCCAACCAATCATTGATCATAAAGTTGAAAGAGGGGTAACTTTAGCGGCATACAAAGCCGCAAAGGATAGCAGCCAATGATTTTTTTTAATGCCATTCATCAAATAGCAAAACCATGTTTGCCAAGAAAGTGGAAAAGCGCTTTATTGGGCCTGTGTTTATCAGCCAGTAGTGGGTGCTTACTTGCTGCAACTTATTCTCTACCAAGTGATGAAAGTAAAATGGTCGGTCGTCTACAAAGGCACATGGTTGATAAAGGCGAAACGCTCGCCAATATAGCGAAGCACTATGATGTTGGATTTTTAGCTTTAATGGCAGCAAATCAGGGCGTTGATCCTTTTTTACCTGCAGATGGTCATGTTTTGACTATCCCAACACAGCTAATTTTGCCCGATGTCCCAAAAGAGGGGATTGTAATTAACTTAGCAGAGCTGAGACTTTACTATTTTGAACCGAAGAAAGATCAAGTACATATTTTCCCTGTCGGAATCGGTAGAATTGGGCGTGATACCCCTGAAATGAAAACCAGCATAAGTCAGAAGCGAGCTAACCCTACCTGGACACCTCCTCAATCAATTCGTAAAGAGTATTTAGAAAAGGGAGTGACGTTGCCCACTGTTGTTCCTGCAGGGCCTGATAATCCGCTTGGTGAGTATGCTTTGCGTCTTTCCTATGGGATGGGGGATTATCTTATTCATGGTACAAATAAGGACTTTGGTATTGGTCTACGAGTCAGTTCTGGCTGTATACGTATGGAGCCAAAAGATATTGAGTGGCTTTTTAATCAAGTTAAGAAAGGTGAAAAGGTGCGCATAATTGATGAGCCAATTAAAGTCGCATTTGAGCCAGACCGTAGTGTGTTTATTGAGGTTCACGAACCATTGACACGCAGCAATGGGACCAAGAAAGAATTAGAATTGCCGAGCGATTTAAATCGATGGTTAGAGATGTATAATTTTTCATTAAGCAAAGCAAAATCAGTGATACTTGCTCAAAATGGCTTACCGATAGAAATAGTAACGCCTACTAATGAGTAGGCGTTACTATCATTAATCATTGAAACTTAGCTCGTATGATTAAGTTCCAATGACGGATGATTATTTTACTAAGTAAGTAAATTACTTAGTGTATGAGCGAGCAATGTTATCAATACGATCGTTCGCACGCTCAGCATCTTCTTTTGCAGTCATGGCCGCTTGACTTGCTTCAGACGCTTTCATTTCAGCACTCTTTTGTTCACTTTTTAGTGCAGAGACTTCTTGGCTCAGTTGAGCAACTTGGTTTTGCAGCTCAGACATGCCAACATCAGCAACTTTATCACTTGAAGAACAGCCCGCAAGTACAAATACAGATGCAGCAGCTACCGCGATTAACGTTTTATTCATAGGAACTCCTTGTTTGATAAATATCGATAGTCGCCATATATGTTGTAAATCATAGAGTAGCAACATATATCATTGTAGCGACAAATTTACATACAGCCTAATTTTGTGCGATGTTATTTTACTTTAATTATCTTTTTTCTCTATTTTGATTCAAATGCTTAACATGGGTCACAGGAAGTAGAGGTTAATTAATTAAGAATAATTTTGTGTGATCGCTATCCATGTTTGGTGTTTTCGCGGTATTATGTAGTGTTATTTAATTAAAATTGATCAAGACTGGAGAGTCCATTGCACTTTAAAGATTTAGGCCTAGATAATCGGTTACTGAAAACCTTAAAACACTACGATTTTAAGCAAGCAACCGATATTCAAAAACAAGCTATCCCTGTAGCTATCGCAGGAAAGGATTTATTAGCTTCGTCAAAAACTGGATCTGGCAAAACTTTAGCATTCGTTTTACCTATGCTGCATAAGGCTCTTAAGTCAAAAGCATTCTCAGCACGAGATCCTCGTGGTGTTATTTTGGCTCCAACGCGTGAGCTAGCAAAACAAGTTTACGGTGAACTTCGTTCAATGCTAGGTGGCTTATCTTACGATGCTGCTCTTATTGTTGGTGGTGAAAACTTCAACGATCAGGTAAAAGCATTACGCAAGTACCCACGCTTTATTGTTGCAACACCAGGTCGCTTAGCTGATCACCTTGAGCATAAATCAACGTTTTTAGATGGCGTTGATACCTTGGTTTTAGATGAAGCCGACCGTATGCTTGATCTAGGTTTTGCTCCAGAACTGCGCCGTATTAACAATGCAGCTCGTCACCGTCGTCGTCAGACGCTAATGTTCTCAGCAACGCTTGACCATGATGAAGTCAATGGTATTGCGGCTGAGATGTTAGATTCACCAAAGCGTATTGCCATTGGTGTTTCAAATGAAGAGCACAAAGATATTACGCAGAAATTTTACCTGTGTGATCACCTAGACCATAAAGAAGCACTGTTAGACCGCATTCTAGAAGAAGCGGAATATCGTCAGGTCATCATCTTTACCGCAACACGTATTGATACTGAGCGTCTAACCGCTAAGTTAAATGAGAAGAAATTAAAAGCCGTTGCATTAAGTGGCAGCTTAAATCAAACGCAACGTAGCGCAATCATGAGCCAATTTGAGCGCTTTGTGTTTAAGATCTTGGTAACAACCGATGTTGCTTCTCGTGGTCTTGATATTGCCAATGTAACGCACGTTATTAACTTTGATATGCCAAAGCATACCGAAGAGTACGTTCACCGTGTTGGTCGTACTGGTCGTGCTGGTAACAAAGGTGATGCGGTATCACTCGTCGGTCCAAAAGACTGGGATAGCTTTAAGCGTGTAGAAACATTCTTACAGCAAGATCTTAGCTTCTCTGTATTGGAAGGCTTAAAAGGTAAATTTAAAGGCCTACGCCCTCGTAATCTACCATTTAAAAAGGGTGGTCCAGCGAAGAAATCGAGCAAGCCAAAAGGCAGCACGACACCTAAGAAGCAGAAGAAACGCGATAAGAGCTTCCATCAAAATGTTGCAGTGGGTGATAGCGTCTTTATCCCTAAGAAAAAAGTCGCACCTAAAGTTGATGATGGTGAGTAAACCGCTAATGGGCTAGTTTATCCCTGATAGACAATATCCCTAATAGACTATGAAACCGAAGCTTGCACTCTTTGCTCTTTATCGTTGAGAGTATATGCAAACTTCGGTTTTTTTATATCTAAATTATTCACTTAATCTACATACTCCCTCTGCATAAACCGTTGCTCACCTTCATTATCAATGGCACTGGCGCATACCGCTTCTAACCATTCTACATCGAGCTCAGAAATAGGCGTTTTCACTAAGAAAGCTCGATTTACTCTCATTGACTTTATCGTCGCCACTCTAAAATTACCGCTATCATCATTGCTCTCATAGGATAATTTTTTATCACTATCAGCATCAAGAAAATGGCTGAGTTGTAGGGTTAATTCGATTGGGTTTAAATGAGAGGCAAGTCGATATAGATAGCCATGCTCGACTTTTTGCTTAACCCAGTAGTCAAAGGATTCAAAGTTAATGCTGTTTTTACTAATGAAAATGGCTTCCGTTCGGTAGTGCCATGGACGAATGGTTACTGGTGTGTGCTTGAATTCCGGTTGACCTGAGCGACTATCTGCATTCGGCTTAATCAAATCGCACGGCTTACTGTTTTTTGCCGTAAGTTGATTCCAATGGATTGGCATGAATAGCTCACCTGGTGCTATTGATTCGTTGACATCAACTCTAGCCAACACTTGTCCTTGAGCACTCTCTATCATACTAATCGCGTTGTGTTGTAGCTGGTATTGCTGTGCTGTTCGCGGGTGGATGGTGACATAAGGCTCTGGGGTGTGACTGGCTAAACGAGAAGAGAGGCCGGTACGTGTCATCGTATGCCAATGATCTCTGATCCGCCCGCTATTAAGTAAAAGTGGGTAGGAGGTATCGACTTGGCTTTGAGGTTGCTGATGTTGGACGGCAATAAACTGCGCTTTTTTATTCGTAGTAAAAAATTGCTGGTCATGAAACATACGCTGATGAACGATTTCAGTTTGTTTTATTAGTACTGGCCATTGTTGTGGCGTCAGTTCACTGTACCCTTTAGCATCTAAGTTGGTTAATCCAATTAGGGATAGGTCGCGGTTTTCTCCCATGGCATTATCTAAGCTTGTTAATTGGGCGTACTCATTAAAAATCTCTCCCTCATGGGCATAATCAAAAGCAGTGATAAACCCCATCTTTTGTGCAACTTGACTGACTATCCACCAATCAGGCTTAGCCAACCCTGGGCTAGGGAATAGTCGGCGTTGACGCGATATTCTACGCTCAGAGTTGGTGACAGTACCCGATTTTTCACTCCACCCTTGAGCAGGCAAAACCATATCGGCGAGTTGAGTCGTTTCAGTATCAGCAATACAGTCGGAGACGACAACAAAAGGGCACTTTTCGAGAGCGGATTTTATTTTTGCGCTATCGGGTAAACTTACCATTGGGTTGGTCGCCATAATCCAAACGGCTTTGATTTTGCCTTGTTCCATTGCATCAAAGAGATCAATGGCTTTAAGACCTGGTTGGTCAGCAAGATTGTTCGTTTGCCAGAAGTCACTGATCATTTGATGATGCTTAGGATTTTCGAACTCCATATGCGCTGCTAACGTATTGGCTAATCCACCGACTTCTCGCCCTCCCATTGCATTAGGTTGACCGGTGATGGAGAAGGGACCACAACCTTCTTTGCCTATTTTCCCTGTCGCTAGGTGACAATTGAGAATGCTGTTTACTTTATCAGTACCTTGAGAGGATTGATTGACACCTTGAGAGTAGATCGTGACGACTTTTTGAGTCGTAGAGAAGGCGGAGTAGAAGGTGGCTAAATCATCAGAAGCAATGCCCGTTATTTGTTCTACATTGCTATTTTGTTCGAGGTTAAGGCTCTGTTTTGCAAGAGTGAGCGCTTGTTCAAATCCATCGGTGTACTGTTCAATATACTGTTGATCAAGGCTATTATTGTCAGAAAGATAAGCAAGTAGACCATTAAATAATGAGACATCTGAGCCAGACTTTAATGCTAGATGGAGATCAGAAATTTCACACGTTGCTGTTTTACGAGGATCAATAACGACAATATTGAGTTGTGGATTATTTTGTTTAGCAAGACGTAAGCGTTGAAATAAAACTGGATGACACCAAGCTAAATTAGAGCCTGTTATGATCACCATTTCAGCTTGTTCTAAGTCTTCATAGCAGATCGGGACCGTATCGGTACCAAAAGCGCGTTTATGACCTGCGACAGAAGAAGCCATGCACAGTCGCGAGTTGCTATCAATATTACTGCTACCAATAAAGCCTTTCATTAATTTATTAGCGACATAGTAATCTTCAGTCAAAAGTTGCCCTGAGACATAAAAAGCAACGGAGTCTGGACCATACTCTTGAATGGTTTGCTGAAACTTTTCAGCGACCGTTTTTGTTGCTTCATCCCAACTAATATCGGTGACGAATGACTGATGATTAATACGGTTTCGCTTTAGCGGTACCATTAAGCGCCCATCAGTAATAACTGTATCACCAAGCGCAACTCCCTTTGTGCATAGCTTTCCATAGTTGGAGGGATGCTGTTTATCACCTCTAATATCAAGCCCTCCTTGCGCATTGGGTTTGGCTTCAATGCCACAACCTACTCCACAATAGGCACAGGTTGTTTTAATCCATCCATCATTACTTATCATTGTCCCTACCTTACTCATACAAATAGAGCTTGATGTTACAGTTGTTAAATATTTATCTATAGAAGCAATCTTTAAGCCATATAGTGGGAAGATAGTTAAATGGAGAGTTTTTGTTGTTTTTATAAATGTTTACAGCACTTTATATGTATATACCTCTAAAGTGGTATGTGGTGTAATGGTGATTATAGTGGGAGTTTATTTAATTGTTGCACTGTTTTGATGTGCTTTTGCACCAAAGGGGGCTTTAATTGCATTTTTTGAACGTTTTTATATTAGTACACTTGCCTAGTTATGAGGGTGTTTTTATTTTTAACATTATGTTTACCAAGTGAATTTGAATTTATTTATTGTGTATTTTTTGAACTGGCACTTTCTTTGCTGCCCTAATTGGTCAATGAGATTTAGTTTATCTCTTGAGCTAAAGGGAGTTGGATATGCAAAAAGTACAGAAGAATATAGGCAAAGTGACCTTAGTGGGAGCCGGTCCAGGAGATCCAGAATTGTTGACGATTAAAGCATTTAAAGCCATTCAAACCGCTGACATTATCGTTTTTGACAATCTGGTGAGTGAAGAGATACGTGCACTTTTTCCCAGCCAAACAGTACAGATTTATGTTGGTAAAGCTAAGGGTTGTCATAGTTCTAGCCAGCAAGATATCAATCAACTTCTCATTGAAAAAGCACTGTCTGGCTCAAGTGTATGCCGAGTAAAAGGAGGCGATGCATTTATCTTTGGTCGAGGTGGTGAAGAAATGCTCCTCCTTAGCCAAAGTGGTGTTGAGGTTGATGTGATTCCTGGCATTACTTCGGCATCTGGCTGTACAACGTATGCTCAAATCCCATTAACACATCGAGGGTTAGCGCAAGGGTGTACATTTATTACCGCACATGCAGAAAAAGAGCTCGATATAAAGTGGCAAGCATTAGCTCAACTAAACCAAACCTTAGTTATTTATATGGGCTTAAGTAAAACCTCACTTATTTCAGAGCAGCTAATAGCCGCTGGAATGTCGCCATCAATGCCCGTTGCGTTAATTGAAAATGGCTGTTGCCCACAACAAAGAACCATTATTGGTCATCTGGCAGAGCTTGATCAGCTAAAGGTTAAGCATGAGGTTCAGTCACCAGCTTTAATCGTTATAGGTCAAGTCGTCACCGTTGCTAAGAAAATGCAATGGTTGGAAAAATTGGCCAATTCAGATCTGAAAACTCAACAGCAAGACGCCCATCAATCGCAAGCCTTACCTTTATCAGCCTAGTTCTTTCAAGGATGGAATTATGAATATAGTAGATAGCACTCAAAGCCGTAATAGTAAAAAAAGAATTGTCGTGGTTGGCAATGGAATGGTTGGTCATAAATTTATTGATACGTTAATTGGAGCCAATTGCGATGATGTTGAAATCATCACTTTCTCAGAGGAGGACCGGTTAGCGTATGATCGCGTTCAACTGACGGCGTACTTTAATGGCAAGAGTGCCGATGACTTAGCGTTAACCGATGAAAATTATTATAACCAAAATGGTGTCAAGTTTGTTCTAGATGAAAAAGTCACCTCGTTAGATATTGCGAATCATCAAGTTATAACAGCAAGTGGACGATGTGAGCCTTATGATAAATTGATACTTGCCACTGGATCTTATCCATTTGTGCCACCGATTCCTGGTAATGATCAAGCGCATTGTCATGTTTATCGCACGTTAGATGATTTAGATGCAATTGAGCATTCAAGCAAAGAGAGTCAGTCAGGCGTTGTTATTGGTGGTGGTTTACTTGGTCTAGAAGCGGCCAATGCACTGAAGAATCTTGGGTTAAAAACTCATGTCGTCGAATTTGCGCCCCGTTTGATGGCTGTTCAGTTGGATGATGGTGGTGGTGCTCTTTTACGTCGCAAAATTGAAGATTTGGGCGTTTCTGTTCACACCGGTAAAGCGACGAACGAAATTATCGCAGGTGAGACATCTCGTTATCGAATGAACTTTTCAGATGGTTCATTTTTAGAGACAGATATGATCGTATTTTCAGCCGGTATTCGACCGCAAGATGAGTTGGCTCGTGATGCTGGACTTGAACTCGGTGAGCGAGGTGGAATTGTTATTAATGACCACTGCCAAACCAGTTCAGATGATATTTATGCCATTGGTGAGTGTGCACTTTGGCAGCAAAAAATATTTGGCTTGGTCGCACCAGGTTATCAAATGGCCAAGGTGACCGCGTCACATCTATTATCAGCAAATGAAGAGAGTTTACGCTTTAATGGTGCTGATATGAGTACAAAGCTGAAACTGCTTGGCGTGGATGTTGCCAGTATTGGTGATGTTCATGGGCAGATAGAAGGTGCGCAGTCTTATACTTATCACGATGAAATTGAGCAAGTCTATAAGCGATTAATTGTTTCCTCTGATGGAAAGAAAATAGTTGGAGCAGTGTTAGTTGGGGATGCTGATGCGTATGGCACTTTGTTACAGCTTAAACAAAATGACATGCCTTTACCTGACAATCCAGCCGTATTAATTTTACCTAATTTCTCAGCTGATGTTGATGGAGCGGGAATGGGGGTCGATGCTTTACCTGATGCCGCGATGATTTGTTCGTGTTTTGACGTTACAAAAGGGGACATCAAGCAAGCGGTCTCGGCAGGGTGTACGACTATGGCGATGCTTAAAGAGACAACCAATGCATCAACAGGTTGTGGTGGCTGTTCTGCGCTCGCTAAGCAAGTACTTGATTCTGAACTAAGCCAATTAGGTGTTGAGGTTAACAATGATCTCTGTGAGCACTTTGCTTATTCTCGCCAGGAGTTAAGCGACATTATTCGCGTGAACAAAATCGAAACCTTTGATCAGCTATTAACGGCTTATGGTTCTGGGCTCGGTTGTTCGGTGTGTAAACCGACAGTAGGATCAATTTTAGCTTCTTATTGGAACGATTATGTACTCGATGATAAACACCTTGAACTGCAAGACACTAATGATATTTACCTTGGTAATATGCAAAAAGATGGGACTTACTCTGTCGTGCCTCGAATTGCTGGTGGTGAAATAACGCCAGATAAACTGATTGTTCTAGGGCAGGTCGCCAAGGACTATAACCTCTATACAAAAATCACAGGCGGTCAACGAGTTGATTTGTTTGGCGCTCAACTCAATGAATTACCTCTAATTTGGAAAAGACTGGTTGATGCAGGTTTTGAGACGGGCCACGCCTATGGTAAGTCGGTGCGTACTGTTAAATCTTGCGTTGGCAGTACATGGTGTCGCTATGGTGTTGCTGACAGTGTCGGCTTTGCCATTGATATTGAAAATCGATACAAAGGCTTACGTTCCCCTCATAAACTCAAATTTGCCGTTTCAGGTTGTACTCGTGAGTGTGCTGAAGCTCAATCTAAAGATATTGGTATTATTGCCACGGATAAAGGTTGGAACCTCTATGTTTGCGGTAACGGAGGAATGCGCCCGCGCCATGCTGATCTCTTTGCCTCTGATCTTGATGAGAAAACCCTAACTCAATATATCGATAGAATTCTCATGTTTTATATCCGCACTGCAGATCGATTGCAGCGTACCTCTGTATGGCTAGAAAACTTAGAGGGCGGGATTGAATATCTAAAACAAGTGGTCATTGACGATAAATTGAACTTGGTTGAAGAGCTTGAAAAAGAGATGGCGACCAATATCAGTCATTACCAATGCGAATGGAAAACCACCTTAGAAAGTCCAGACAAACTTAAACGTTTTCAGCACTTTATTAATAGTGATGAAGTGGACGATAACTTGGAGTTTGTTACCGCGCGCGATCAGCGTTTCCCAAATGATAAGGTCAAGCAGGTGAAGTCGCTTGAGCAAAGAATCGACGTTGTTGAAATTTGATTATTATAAAAATAATAACTTAGGAGGAAGTTATGGATAACTGGATAACGGTTTGTTCAAGAGAAGATCTCGTCCCACATACAGGGATCTGCGCTAAGGTAAAAGATCAGCAAGTTGCTATTTTTTATTGCCAGCGTAGTGAAACCTTATATGCGATATCCAATTATGACCCAATTGGTATGGCGAACGTGATATCTCGCGGGATCATAGGCTCAATTCAAGGAGAACCCTGCGTAGCATCACCGCTTTATAAACAACACTTTAATTTAAAAACCGGTATTTGTGTTGAAGAGCCAACTTATCAACTTATGTGTTTTAAGATCCGAACGCTAGATGATCAAGTACAAATTCAATTACCACTAGTCGCCTAGTCGCACCACGAAAGGATAATTATTATGGATAATACAAAATTTAATCTTTTGTCTTTTACAGGAAAAATGAAAGTACTTCATCTGAGTTGGATGGCATTTTTTATCACCTTTGTTGTTTGGTTTAACTTTGCACCATTGCTACAAATGGTAAAAACGACCTTAGGTTTGACCACGGAAGAAATTAAAACCTTACTGATTTTAAATGTTGCGTTAACCATTCCTGCTCGTGTTGTTGTTGGTATGCTCACGGATAAATATGGTCCGCGGTTGGTTTATACAACCTTACTGGCAGTTTGTTCGCTACCCTGTTTTATGTTCGCACTGGCTGATTCTTTTATTCAAGCAGCGATAGCTCGATTCTTGCTCGGCTTCATTGGTGCTGGTTTTGTGGTGGGTATACGTTTAGTTTCTGAATGGTTCCCACATGATGAACTTGGTACAGCAGAAGGTATCTACGGCGGTTGGGGTAACTTTGGTTCAGCGGCTGCAGCCTTTACTCTACCAACGGCGGCATTGATGTTTGGTGGTGAAGACGGCTGGCGCTATGCGGTTGGTATCACTGGGTTAATGAGTTTAGCATTTGCATTTATTTTCTATAAAAATGTCACGGATACACCAAAAGGCTCGACGTACTTTAAACCGACTCACTCAACAGCAATGGAAGTGACGTCGAAAGGTGATTTCTTCTTCTTACTTGTGATGAAGGTACCAATGTATGCTGCTTTAGCGCTATTAACTTGGAAGCTATCACCAAGTGGCATCAATATGCTGTCTAATCTCGTTGTGAACTCTGTTTACTTCAGCTTATTCGCTCTATATTGTTATGAAGTTTCACAAGTGTGGAGAGTCAACAAATCCGTCTTTACTAAGCCTGTCCCTAAAATTCATCAATATAAGTTTAAGCAAGTTGCGGTATTGAATGTATTGTATTTTGCTACCTTTGGTTCTGAACTAGCCGTTGTCTCTATGTTGCCACTCTTTTTCTCTGATACCTTTGAGCTAACACCGGTTATGGCTGGTATGGTTGCTTCGGCCTATGCCTTTATGAACTTAATGTCGAGACCTGGTGGCGGTTGGATTTCGGATAAATTTGGTCGAAAATCGACACTGTTAATTTTAACGGCAGGTCTTGCTGTTGGTTACTTTGTCATGGGGCAAGTCGATAGCCAGTGGCCACTATGGTTAGCTGTCGTGGCAGCAATGGCATGTTCGTTCTTTGTCCAAGCCGGTGAAGGTGCTGTGTTTGCAACGGTTCCACTGATTAAACGTCGTATGACAGGTCAAATTGCCGGTATGACTGGTGCTTATGGTAACGTCGGAGCAGTAGTGTACTTAACGGTCTTATCATTTGTTGACTATCAGACTTTTTTCTTTGTGATTGCAGGCACCGCTGTTATTGGCTTTATGACGTTAATGGTAATGGAAGAGCCAAGTGGGCAAATCGCCGAAGTGAATGATGATGGTAGTGTCACAATGATTAATGTCTCTCATTAATTGATTTCAGTATGACGCTATTTAAAGCTCTGTCTATTTAGGTCAGAGCTTTTGTTCTTTCTTTATATTATGTCATGAGAGTGCCGAGTATGAATAAAGCGATACAAGCAATGCCTGCTAACATCCAGCCAATAATACAACCCGCATCAACATCTTTAGTCCTGCGTTTTGGTGGATACTCTGCACAGGGCTGTCGAAAAGAAAACCAAGATGCCTTTGTTGCGAAACATCCAGACTTACGCGCAGACCAGGAATGGAAAGGTAGCCTAGTCTGTATCGCTGATGGGGTGAGTTGCAGTCAACATGGTCAACGAGCAAGCCATACCAGTGTGATGCAGTTTGTGAGTGACTACTATGCTACTCCCGCAAGTTGGGGCGTCGAGCGTTCGGTTGGAGAAGTGTTACGAAGTCTAAACTCATGGCTATTTTCACAAGCTGAGTTAAGCGAAAATAATACGCTCCATAATGGGCTTGTCACCACATTCAGTGGCATTGTCTTTAAATCGAATACCGCTCATATCTTTCATGTCGGTGATACAAGAGTGTATTTACTTAGAAATAATGAATTACGACTTTTAACTCGGGATCATCAACGGATTAACTTTGGTAAGGCTGCATACCTAACACGAGCACTGGGTATGGACACTAAGCTAGAAGTTGACTATCAATCACTCACCTTAAAAGAAGGCGACCAATTCATATTAACCACTGATGGTGTGCATGATACTTTATCAAGTCAGACATTACTGGAGCACTTTTATGAGTTAAATCCAAATGCTGAGTTAGAAAGTGAAGCAAAAGCAATATGCCAACAGGCTCTTGATTCTGATAGCCAAGATAATGTCACCACGTTATTAGTTTCGATTGATAAGCTACCTCCACCTACGCTGATGGAATTTCAGCAACAACTCGTGAACTGTACTATTCCACCGGTATTAAAAGTCAATAATCGTATCGACGGTTTTGTGGTGACAAAAGTGTTGTACTCCGGCAGTCGAAGTCATGTTTATGAAGTTATCGAGCAAACATCGCAAGTTAGGTATGTATTAAAAGCGCCATCATTACAATACCAAGATGACACCGAAACCTTAGTCTATTTTTGTAATGAGTACTGGGTTGGTTCGCATATCAACAATCATCGGGTTATGAAACTTTACCCAAGACCTGCAGGTTCACCTTATCTTTATCACCTTTGTGAGCCGATCAAAGGCATTACTTTACGTCAGTGGATGTACGACAACCCAAGCCCCGCTATTGATGCGGTACGGGTCTTATTAGGCGAAATGGTTAAAGCGGTTAGGGTGTTGCAGCGACTTGATATGGTGCATCGCGACTTAAAGCCTGAAAATATTATGATCACCTCAAGTGGTAGCGTTAAGCTGATTGATTTTGGTAGCGTTAAAATTATGGGCTTAGCTGAAGGAGGGGAGCATCAAGTTGATGACTTTCCTTTAGGGGCTGCAAACTATATTGCACCTGAATATTTATCAGGTAAAGAAGCGACCACCATTTCCGACTTATTTTCGATTGCCGTCATGGGTTTTGAAATGCTAACAGGGAAGTTGCCATATAAAGAGGTGTCGACTCAGTCAATTTCTCAAGCTCGTCATCAAAAGTGGCACTATCGTTCCGCATTGCAGTTTAGAGAAGATATTCCCCAATGGTTAGACTTAACCTTCAAAAAAGCCTGTCATCCATCCAGTGCGCAGCGTTATCAAGTTATGAGCGAATTCATCGCTGATCTGTCGACACCAAACCATCAATTAGTAAAAGAGGTCAACAATCGTTCATTAATTGAGGTTCAGCCCATTCTCTTTTGGAAAGGCTGCACATTATTCTTTGTCATAATCGCAGCTATTGAGCTGTTATTGCTACTTGAGTAAGGAAATACTGATAATTATTTTTAGAAAATGAAAAAAAAATTATTAGGTTAGATGTACGGTGTTATAAGTGAGAGTTTTAACATTTTTTAGTTTATTTATCAGTGCTTTATGTTGTTTTTTTGGGAGGTTGGTGTAATGCCTTAAGTCACATTTTTACCCTGATTTATCTAGAAACTAGCCATTTGTCATCGAGCATTCAAGGAACTGAAACATAACTGTAATAATAAGAATTTAAAGTGAGCCTCGTTCAAGACAAACACAACGGCAATTTCGCCCCTTAAGGATATTTGTGATGAAAAAGACAGTAATCGGTGCAATGGCTCTTCTAGGCGCACTAGCAGTGAATCCAGTTTCAGCTAAAGAAACTATCTCAGCAGTAGGTTCAAGCAGTGTTACACCACTGATGGAAGTTTTCTCTGAAACGTACATGAAAACAAACTCAAACGTTTTCGTTGAAGTTCAGGGCCCAGGTTCTTCAGCTGGTGTTAAAGCCGCTAAAAATGGTTCAGCAGACCTAGGCATGTCTTCTCGTGATTTAAAAGATTCTGAAAAAGAGTCTGCTTTAATTGAGAACGTAGTAGCACGTGACGGTATCGCAGTAGTTGTTAACCCAAAAAACACGGTTCAAGAACTAACAGCTGACCAAGTTACATCTATCTACAAAGGTGAAGTTACAAACTGGAAACAGGTTGGTGGTGAAGATAAGCCAATCGTAGCGGTTACTCGTGATACTGCTTCTGGTACACGTGGCGCATTCGAAGACATCATGTCTCTAAAAATGAAAGTTAACGACATCACAGTTTCTGCAATCTCTCAACGTGCACAAGTTGCTAACGGTAACGGCGCACTTAAAACTATGATTGCTTCTAACCCATACTCAATTGGTTACATCTCTCTAGGTACAGTTGATACTTCAGTATCTGCTCTAGCAATTGATGGCGTTGCAGCAACAGTTGATAACGTAAAAGCAGGTTCTTACAAAGTAGCACGTCCTTTCCTTGTTCTTTACAAAGAAGGTCAACCATCTGCGGAAGGTCAAAAATTCATTGACTGGATGCTAACAGATGACGCTCAATCTCTTGTTGAAACAGCTGGCTACATCTCAGTAAACTAATTTAACACTAATTTAATATTGCTCAGCTCACCATTTTGGAGCTGAGCCTTTTCTCCCTCTTCGAATTTTCGAATTGAGATTTTTTATGACCATCGCAACTAATAGTGAACAGCTTATGAATAGCGAAGCGGCAACATTGAAGCGCGGCCTACGTGCTAAAAAACGCATCGACTGGAAAGAACGCATTTTTCACAGTTTATTTTTAACCAGTGCAATTATCGGTATCGTTTCATTAACCATTATTGCTTACTTTATTGTTAAAGAAAGTATCCCAGCGTTCCAAGCTGTGGGTGTAACAAATATTGTATTTGGACAGAACTGGCTTCCACCTGCTTTATACGGCGTAGCTACTATGATTGTAGCTTCTATTGTTTCGACATTAGGTGCTGTACTAGTAGGCGTACCAATTGGTGTGTTAACGGCAATCTTTATTGCTGAAATTGCACCAAAAAGATTAGCAAATATTATCCGCCCTGCTGTTGAATTATTAGCTGGTATTCCTTCGGTGGTTTACGGCTTCTTCGGCTTGGTAATTATTGTTCCTCTTATTCAAAACGTTTTCCAAGTACCAGCTGGTAATACGATTCTAGCCGGTATTATTGTGCTTGGTATTATGATTTTGCCAACAGTAATTACCGTTTCTGAGACATCGATTCGCGCAGTACCTCGTTCGTACAAAGAGGGTTCTCTAGCGTTAGGTGCTTCAAAGATTTTTACTATTTTTAAAGTACTTATCCCTGCTGCACGTTCAGGTATTATGACAGGCGTTATTCTTGGCATCGGCCGAGCGCTAGGTGAAACGATGGCCATCATTATGGTTATGGGTAACGCACCAGCAATGCCTGAAGGTATACTTGACTCAGCTCGAACACTAACCGCTAACATTGCTATTGAAATGTCATACGCAAGTGGTATTCATGCTAATGCTCTATATGCAACAGGTGTGGTTCTTCTCGTGTTTATTATGTCATTGAATGGTGTGCTTCTTTACCTAAACCGTGAGAAAGCGAGATAATTATTATGGATACAGTAAAATTAAAAAAAGCTCGTCAAAATAAAGATATGCTACTAAGTGGCTTTATTTGGGCTGCTGCAGGCCTAACCGTTGGCTTTTTATTTTGGATTATGTGGTACATCCTATCGAATGGTTTACAGCATGTAGATTGGAAATTTATTACTGATGATTACACTCGTACGGGTGATCAGCATGGTATTTTCCCAATGATTGTTTCAACTATCTATATGGTAATTGCATCAATTTCAATTGCAGCACCACTGGGAATCATGACGGCAATCTACTTAACAGAATATGCGAAAGTAGGTAGTCGACTCGTTAAAATTATTCGTTTCTGTACTGAGTCTCTAGCGGGTATTCCATCGATTATCTTTGGTTTATTTGGTATGACATTCTTCGTAGGTGTTTTAGGGTTAGGTTTCTCGATTATCTCTGGTGCTTTAACACTAAGTATCCTGATTCTTCCTGTTATTATCCGTACGACTGAAGAAGCATTGATGTCGGTACCACAAAGCTACCGTGAAGGTTCATACGGTCTTGGTTCTTCAAAAATTTACACTATCTGGCGCTTAATACTTCCAAGTGCTATGCCAGGTATCTTAACGTCGGTCATTCTTAGTATTGGTCGTGTGATTGGTGAGTCTGCCCCGGTTTTCTTAACCGCAGGTATGGTTGCTCGTATTCCTGATTCTGTTTTCGACTCAGGCCGTACGCTAACCGTTCACCTTTATAAGCTAACCACAGAGCTATTCACTATTGATGAGTGGAACCAAGCTTATGGTACCGCTACAGTCTTGATTGTTGTTGTATTGCTTATTAACACCGTAACAAAGCTGATCGCAAGCCGCTTTAATACTGCTACGTATTAATAGTTTGCAAATAAAGATTAAGAATTGACGAATTTAAGAGAGTAAATGATGAACAAATTTAATATTGAAAACCTAGATCTTTTTTACGGTGAAAATCAAGCACTGAAAAGCATCAACCTACCAGTACCAGAGCGTCAAGTAACTGCGCTTATCGGACCATCAGGTTGTGGTAAATCAACGCTGCTACGCTGTTTAAACCGCATGAACGATCTGATTGCTGGCGTAACTATCACAGGTCTACTAGAAATGGACGGTGATGATATCTACGGCAATATTGATGTTGCAGATTTGCGTATCAAAGTGGGCATGGTTTTCCAAAAAGCAAACCCGTTCCCAATGAGCATCTATGAAAACGTAGCGTATGGCTTACGTGCTCAAGGCATCAAAGATAAAAAACACATTGATGAAGTTGTAGAAAGCTCATTACGTCGTGCAGCACTATGGGATGAAGTAAAAGACCGTCTTAAAGCGCATGCATTTGGTCTATCTGGTGGTCAGCAACAACGTCTATGTATTGCTCGTACGATTGCCATGCAACCAGATGTTATCTTGATGGATGAACCAACATCAGCGCTTGACCCAATTGCGACTCATAAAATTGAGGAGCTAATGGAAGAACTGAAAAAAGACTATACCATCGTGATCGTAACTCACTCGATGCAGCAAGCACGTCGTATTTCTGATCGTACTGCTTTCTTCCTAATGGGTGAACTTGTTGAGCATGATGATACACAAGTAATCTTTAGCAATCCTAAAGATGACAGAACAAAGGGTTATGTAAATGGTGACTTTGGTTAATTAATGTCTCTCTACATAGCCATACCTTATAACCACTATAATATAAGCGATGGATACTTTTGCCCTACCGAGACGTAGGGCTTTTTTTGTCTCTGTGACAAAATGATCCGCGCTAAAAAAAGACCAGCATTCGTGCTGGTCTTTTTGGTTTTAAGCGGCTATTTCATATCATATCTTCTTATCACTACAAGTGATTACTATCCGATAGTTGAAAGCTTGTATTTACGCTTGTAATAGCCTCATACAGCGTTTTATCCCTATCGTAGATACAAGGTGTGGGCAATATGGCTAATACCCTCAAAGATTCATTTGTAGAGCGATAGGTGAGCTTAAATAAAGGACATAAAATATTCTGGAGTTGTCAGTGAGCATTTCTGCCCACTGATGTTTAGCCTATTGATAGTGACGGACAACTTATTAAACCTGAAGCCTGATATTGCTGTTATTATTGCTGTTATGTCGTTATAAAGCGGGAAGTATTAACCCATCAGAGGATTTATTCTTTGCCTGCATAAAGGCTTCTTTGATTAATGTAATTAACGCTTCTTCAGACCAATCTTTTGCTTGCTCTTGTTGGGCATAATGCGCTTGATTCATCTGCTTTAACTCCATTTCTATTTTCTCTCTTAATGGGGCAGGGAGTGTTTGCTTTGTTAACCATGACATTACGTGATTTTGAGTTTGAATAGGGTCTTGCTGCTTGATAATAGCGATGAGATTGTTTTGTTCATCACTTGTTTGTTGCGTCCCTGCAGTTTGTGAGTGACTTAGATCTGCAGTCGATGAAGTACGACGCCATAAGTAGAGTGCGATGAGGCTTACTACAATAGCCCAAAGAGAAGTCATAAGGGCGATATAAGGCCAGAGACCAGAATCCTTCACTTCAATGATTTGAGGAGCTTGAGCACTGCTTGCTGCTAGAGGCATTGCCGTTACAACGGGATCGCCAGGTTTCACCTCTAAAACTAAGCCGTTTAATCGACTTTGTTGCGGCGCTTTGGTTTGTGTATTCCACCAAGGAATCGTGATCGCAGGCAAAGAAATTTCACCTTCTTGGGTTGGAATGAGTACCTGCTTGAGCAACATGATGCTAGTGCCGTTTTCTGTGGTACTAAATTGTGGCTTCTCTGCGTACTCCCTTACACTTACTGGGTTCTTTAGCGATAGGTTAGGCAGTTGGTGCTGAGTTAGATTCTGTGCTTTAAGCATAACCGTACGTGTTACCGATTCTCCAACTTCCGTGGCAAAAACAGCATCTTCATCAATAGGGTTACCATCTTGATCTTGCCAGCTTTGTTGCAGTGTTAACTGACTGGTTGGCAACCAAAAGCCATCATAGTCACTCGGAATAGGTAATACTGTTAACGATAGCTCTTCAGGCGTCGTATCAAGTTGCAGTAAGCGTGTCCCCGAGTTCCTTGCACCATAAACCATTGCGCCAGTGAGCTTAGGTCCAACGACAGTGAAATTCCCTGCTTTTTCAGCCGTTAATAGGAAGCGCTGATCAACAACGGTCACTTCTGCGCCACTCTGCACATCTTGGTATTGTTTTGACTCACCAATAGGCTCAAGTGCTACACCAGTAATACTAGGTGGCAGAATCGTTGGGTTTTGTAACTGTCTTGGATCGGCTTTAATGATCAAACGTACCTGTAGGTGTGTGCTTTGACTTGGGTAAAGTTCGTTATTTTCCAGCGTAGTTTGAAACTCAACCAGGTCATCTTGTGTTGGCGTGTTTGCATCCGCAGTGACTTGAATCGTAATGGGTTGCGTTGTTGCCCCTGCGACTTCAAAGCTTGGTATAGTGATTGATCCAACTTTTAATGGTGCGAGTGCAACTGTCCATTCACTGCGAACGCTTCGTTTGCCATTATAGCTTGAGCTTGATGAACCAAAGCTTGGGCGACCGATATAAAAGCTGTCTTCTAGGCGACTGAAATCTACATCACTGGCTGAAAGGTGTTGATCAACGATAATACGTAGTTGGAATACTTCATCTTTGCTGACACTATTTTTAGTCACACTGGCTAGTGCATTCGCTGCGTGTACGTTTGTGCTAAATGCCATCGATAAAATAAAGAGGCAAGAGAGTAGGTTAAGTAATAGAGAATGTCTTTTTTTCATGATTACCACGTTTTCCCGTTATTATCTGGCGCTGATTTCTGTTGTGCTTGCAAGAGCATTTGAGCACGAATTAATTGGCTAGGATCGCGAACACTTTCTACCTGTTCAAGCCTTCTCATATCTGGGTCGCTAGCCTGTTCGTTGGTTGTCGATATAGACTCAGTTTGCGATTGGTTAGCGTCAGTATCCTGTTCTTGGCTATCAGTTTCCGCCGGTTCTCCTTGTTGATCCGTTTGCTCATCTTGATCTTGGGAAGGTGAATCTTGTTCTTGGTCAGAAGTTGCTTCAGGTGCTGATTGCTCAGGATCGGATGACGGTTCAGGCTCAGTTGAGTTTGAGTCATTCGTTTGCTCACCATCATTATTTGATGAATCATCTTGGTCTGATGGTGATGGGCTTTGATCGGATTCAGCATTTTGGTCTTGCGAGTCTTGTTTATCCGATGACGGTGAATTGTCATCACTGGATTGTTGATCAGACTCTTGCTGTTCTTGCTGCTGTTGGGCTTGCTTTACTTTGGCTAAATTTTCCTGCGCATCTTGGTTATCAGGATTCTGGGACAAGATATCTTCATAGAGTTCGATAGCCTTTTCAAACTGACCATCTTGAGCATAAGCATTGGCTAAATTATATTGCGCATCTTCTCCGTCAACCTGTGACAGTGACTCAATCGCACCTTGATAGTCGCCTGCTTGATATTGAGCCGCCCCTTTCCATTTAAGATCGGTAAACAGCTCTGATGCTTGCGAATAATCACTGTGCTGAAACGCATCATAGCCTTGTTGTTGGCTATTTTTCCATGGGCTCGCGTGTACATCACTGGTATGCATTAGTGGTAATAAGGTCAAAGTGGCGAGCCAGAAAATGCCACGGCGAAATAGGAAAAGCGCAGGAATTAATAAAAGCGGTAATAGCCAAAAGCCATTATTGACTCTATCGAGTAATTGAATATCTTGTTCCTTATTGTTGTCTTGCATTGGGTTATTGAGAGAGGACGTAGTCGCGCCAGCAATATAGTCAATATCCGCATTGGTTGCTTGCAATGGAGTAAAGACGCCACCAGTTTGGCTGGCTAATGTTTGCATGTTACTTGTGTTCATTCTTGCGATAACAGTTTGACCGGAAGATTGCTTCAATAGAGCGCCATTGGGTTGTTGAATGGGAGCACCATTGCGAGTGCCAGCACCTAAAATCGACACTTTCCAATGAGTGGATTTAACCAGTTTAAGCGCCTGAGATAGCTCGCTATCATCAAGTTCATCACTGATCAGTACGATATCGCCTTTTAAGTGTCCTGCCTGAGTTAGCATCTCAATTGCTAGTTGAATACCTGCTGGTGCATTGCCTCCTTGTATTGGCATGATCTCAGGGGATAAGTTGGGGATCAAGTTAGCCAATGTTTGAGTATCAGAGGTAAGTGGACTTATCGTATACGCATCGCCAGCATAAGCGACTAACCCAGTAGATCCTTCTTGCCAGTGAGGAAGCAGATCTAAGGCTTTATAGCGCGCTTGAGTGAGTCTGTTGGGTTTTATATCGGTTGCGTACATTGAGGTCGACATATCTAAAACCAGCACTCTAGGCGTAGAAACGTCAAAGCTCGGCAGTTTCACTTGCTGCATGCTAGGTCCTGCTAACGCGATAATAGCGATGCTCCAAGCAAACGAGAAAAAATAACAAATAGAGCGCCAGTAGCTGCTTTTTTCTAAGCCGAGTTTCTTGGCTAAATGAGGTGCAATAAGAGCATTTGTTTGCTGATTATTAGTGGAAGTATCGCTTTGGTGACGTCGGTATTGCCAACCAATAAAGACTGGGATCAGCAGTAAGCCAAGCAACCATTTCGGGTATAGAAAAATAAAATCAGTCATTTTGTCGCCCCATAAAGAAAAGCAAAATAGACAATAGTAATGAGAAGAATAATGGCAAGCCAAACCATTCAGTTTGTGGGCGCCATGTTTGCGTTGCCGCTGAGATGGGCTCAAGTTGATTGATGGTATCGTAGATAGTTGCTAAGTCGTTGCTGTTACGCGCTCGGAAGTATTGACCGCCAGTGATATCAGCAATTTGTTGTAATGTCTCTTCATCAAGATCGCTAGCCGTATCGACTTTGCGAGTGAATAAAAAGTCACGCACCATCATTTCACCCGCACCGACACCAACGGTATAGATAGTGGTTTGGTATTTTTGAGCAATCTTTGCCGCTTCTATAGGATCAAGGACACCTGCGGTATTGCTCCCATCGCTGAGTAAAATCATGACACGTTGTGGAGCATCGCTATCTATGAAGGTTTTCGTCGCCAGACCAATACCATCACCAATGGCGGTTTGGGTGCCAATTAAGCGTAAAACCGTTTGTTGTAACTGGGCAGCAATGGTTTTTCTATCCAGTGTAAGGGGTGTTTGTAGATAGGCGTGATCGGCAAATAAAACCAGACCAAGCCTATCACCGCTGCGTTTTTCGATGAAGTCAGATAACACATTTTTAACTGCCGTTAAACGATCAATCATTTGATCGCCCTCTTGCATATCTTCCTGGCTCATTGAATACGACAGATCGACAACCAGCATCATATCTCTATGTTCTGGCTGAAATTCAACCGGTTCACCATAACCAACCGGTCTTGCGATGGCGCATACTAACAAGCCCCAAACTAGCCAAGTGGTGACCTTAGGGATTTTGCGAGAAGGGGTCATAGAGCTTGAGTTTGAAGGCAAAAAGGGCAGTACAATCGGGCTGCTTGCTTTCGCCTTTGGCATGGCATAAATCACCACCAGAGGCAAAGGAAGTAGAATGAGCATCCATCCCCACACAAACCCGATGTTAAACCATTGGCTTAATAAACTATTCACGACCACCTCGCTTTGGTGGCAATGCTTGCTCTACCCAAGTTTTACAATCATGGATCAACTCTAGATGATGATCTGCCGTGGTTTGATTTTGATATAACGCCTGTTGCCACTGTTGTTGTTTTGGAGTAAATAGGGGATGTTTAAGCTGAGCGTCCAAAAATTGATACCACTCATCCCCTGATAACTTCGCAACTCGCTCTCTTGGGTAATAACAAAAAGCAGCTTGACGTAATAACTCAATGGCAGCAGAGGGCGTTAACGTTTCCTTTTCTAATTCAAATAGATGCAAAGCCGTTTTTTGTGCTAAACGCAGTTTCTTTTGCCAACGCAGGTAATAGAAAGAAGCAATGATTAAACCAATCATTGTAATCGCCATTGCCCACCAGCCCCATGAGAGTGGCCACCAACTAGGCAACTCGGGTAGGTGTAATGGATTAAGATCGAGCGGTGGTGAGGAAGTTGTGTCGGTCATGAATGCTGTCCAAATATTTGTGAAAGTAGTGGCGTAGCACTGGATAGTGAATGATATGGGATCGCAAGTGATAAACAGTCTTGGCTTAAACGGTTTTGCTCATGCTCAAACGCTTGCTTGATCGCTTTTCTCGAGTTTGATGAACCAAAGTTAAACCATTGGTTGTTTTTACCATCTGAGATTTCTTTTTGACCTCGAAAGCGAGTCTCACCTTGCTCTAAAGGATCAAAGCAATGGATAAGGCGCACTCGGTTATGTCTGCGCAGTTGAGCCAGCGACATTTTATCGCTCGCTTGATAGTGCAAGAAATCGCTGAGAATGATGATCTCACTCCCTTTCGGGCTAAGTCGATGCAGTCTGTTTAGCCCTTCTGTCATTGATTGAGATGAGTCTAAAGGCTGCGAGCTTTGCTGTAGTGTCAGTTGATGCTGCTCAATAAGGGTTTGTAAAATCTGCAGGGGCCCACTATTACGAGCCGTCGGGCGACATTCGATGAAGTGCTCCCCAGTACTGATAATCGCACCAATTCGGTCTTTTTTCGCAACCGTTAACCAAGCTAATAAACTCGCCATATGCGCCATTTGCACCGACTTAAGGAGCAGTTGGGAGCCAAAGTGCATGGTCGAGTTTACATCGAGATAGAGGATAACAGGCTGTTCACGCTCTTCACTGTAAAGCTTAGTGTGCGCCTTACCCGTTCGAGCGGTGACTCGCCAATCAATGTTACGGATGTCATCCCCAGCCTGGTACTGTCGCACCTCTGAAAAATCCATCCCACGACCTTTTTGACGGCTTTGATGCTGACCACTTAACTGTGACCATAAGCTTTTTGCTGGTGGTAGCCAGTGGATAGTATGCGATTTATATTGCAACAGTTGCTCTAAATTGAGCGTGACGCCATCGCAATAAGGTGGCAATTGATTATGCATTTATTTACCTTGAAATAGAACAAATGGCACGTTACGCACTACCGACAAGGGTAAGCAGTTGCTTGATAATCGTATTGGCTTGAACGCCTTGAGCTTGAGCATGGTAACTAAGAAGTAAACGGTGCCTTAATACTGGGTACGCCATTGCTTGTACATCTTCTGGCGTTACATAGTCACGACCTTCTAGCCACGCATGAGCACGCGCACAACGGTCTAATGCAATGGTTGCTCTAGGGCTCACTCCCATTTCTAACCATTGTGCTAACGCTTCACTGTACTGCTCTGGTTGGCGAGTCGCAATCACCAGGCGGATGATGTACTGCTCAACCGATTCTGACATATGAATATTTAAAGCCGCTTGTCTTGCTTCAAAGATGGTCTTTTGGCTAATTTGTACTGGTTTACTCGTTTCTGTGCCTAATGCTTCGCCACGATTTAAACGTAGGATGTCCAACTCACTGTCAGCACTCGGATAGTCGACTTCTAAATGGAGTAAAAAGCGGTCCAATTGTGCTTCAGGAAGAGGGTAGGTGCCTTCTTGTTCGATGGGGTTTTGAGTCGCCATAACTAAGAATAGTTCAGGCAGTGCATAGGTATTTCGCCCTGCGGTCACCTGTTTCTCAGCCATTGCCTCTAGCATTGCTGCCTGAACTTTAGCGGGTGCTCGGTTAATTTCATCGGCCAGAATCAATGAGTTAAAAATCGGTCCTGATTGGAAAATAAATTCACTGGTTTCAGGGCGAAAAATATCCGTACCGGTCAAGTCAGCGGGCAATAGATCAGGCGTAAATTGGATGCGATGAAAATCTCCCTCAATGCTGTCAGCAAGTGATTTAACCGCACGCGTTTTAGCCAGGCCAGGAGGACCTTCAACTAAAATATGCCCATCGGCTAAGAGTGCAATTAAGAGTTGCTTAACCAGAGCTTGTTGGCCAATGACTTGGGATTCTAAGTGTTGTTTTAGTGAACAGAAAGCTTCTAAATGCATAACAAATCGCTCAGTAGATTGTTTTATTGAAATTGTATTGGTGCAAAATAAATGAGAAAAGTTCCCTCTATTTTACTGAAATTACTATCTTTGTATCAATATGGGGGTGATATTAATGATTACAAATGAAATGGGTCACTTTTCTATCACTCATTGTGGGAGATATAGATCCATTGTTAATCAGAAATAGTATGTGATCGTGCCCTCGTTCGTGAAATCTCTCTATGTGGCTAATAAATATCATAATTGTTGATAGGATTTAGTTATTCAATACTGATGAGGTAATTAACTTATATCTCTATTACTAATAGAAACAGAACTTCATCAAAAGGAATTATTATGAAACCAAAAATTGTAGCCCTATCACTATTAATGCTTGTCGCACCATTAAGTCATGCCAAGACGGAAATCATTAGAAATGGAGGTTTTGTAGACAATGGACATTGGTGGGCTGTAGGTGCACAACTGAAGGTGAGTAACTCAAGCGGTTGTGTCGATATTAATAAAAAAATGCCTAACCCTTGGGATGTACTTCTAGGTCAGAATGATATTGTATTAAAGCAAGGTCAAAAGTATCAACTAAGTTTTAAGGCATGGTCTGACACGTCAACTAAGTTTGTGGCTTCAGTTCAGCATAGCTCTCCTCCGTACACTCAATATTACCGCTCAGAAATTCAAGTCAATAATTCGAAGAAGAATAACAATTTTGAGTTTACTTATAATAGGTCAAGCAACTCATCAGGTCAGGTTCAATTTCAACTAGGAGGTGAAAAGGTTGCAAGAGTTTGCTTTAGTGACATATCACTATTAGCGCTTTAACCGTTTTTTACGGCCAATGGCAATAAAAAGTAATTGGCCTTATTTGGCATGCTTACCAAACTCTTTAATGCCCAGCTCATTTGAGAGTTGTTAAAAAATATTATTAGTGGCTATTATGAATTTATCAAAAAAAATATCGATAGTTCAATTGAACGCAATTATATTCTCATTATTTGTAGTGTTAATTATTTTTGTTGGATTAGGTGGTTGGAAGCTGGCAAGTTCTGTGGATGAAACTGTGACGGATGTATCACGTAAGACTTTCCCACTTTTGCAGCAAGTTCAAAGCTTAAATATAGTGTTAACCGATATAGATTCATCATTAGTGAGTGCAATTATTTATGATGATCCTATTTCAATAGAACATTATCACAATGAAGTTCAACTAGGGCTTGAGGCCTATAATCACCAAGAGGATGACTTATTAAATTGGCTAGATGAGTATGGGCTTGGTCGTAACCTTCTTCTTGATACATCACACTCAAAAGAAACATTGTTTGTGGCAATTAATAATTTATTAAATACAGGTGCAGAATTATCAAGTTTAAAATCATCTCTCGAACAGAGAACTCGTGACTTTCAATTAAACATCGCCGTGCTAGGTAATGATTTAGCTAAGCTTCTGGCTGATACATCTAGCTCTGATATTAAAGTGCGTTATGATAATTACTCTCCGCTTTATCAACAATTAATTGAGTCAACAGTTTTAGCTTTTGGGTCTAGCGATGGCATGGTTTTTCAGCAAGAAAAGTCAAAAATACAACAAAACCTACCTGCCTTCATTGATAGTTATGAGTCTCTGTCAATGAGACTAAACTTTTCTAAAGATAGCATCCTAATGCTTGATGAAAGATATAAACTAATTATCCATGAGTTGCAATCTCCAGAAGGTTTATTAGCTCAATTTGAATTGGTATCACAAGCTGAAATTTCATTATCTCAGGCGAGAATGGCACAAATGTTGTCGTTAAATCAGCTCTCCGTGCAATTAAGAGAGCTATCTACAACGAGTCAGCAGGAAACGCAATTGCAGCTTGATAGAAGTAACATCACGTTGTCTCAAGCGATTAATTTGCTCGGTATATTTGTTTCATTCTTGGTCTTTGTTTGTGTCATTTGTGGATTTTATATTCAAAGTACAATTAAGACACCACTCAATATTCTACGTAAAAGCTTTGAAATGATCTCGAATAAAGATTTGAGAAATACTTGTTCTTACCATGCTAAGAATGAGTTTGGAGAACTAAGTACACAATTGAATCATGTTATTTTGCAGCAACGAGCAACCGTAGAAGAATTGGTAGAAAGAAGCGGCTACTTAAATGATGTTGCAGCCACTAATCGGTCATCAAGTCTTGATATTCATAAACAACTTGAGCAGCAAAAAATTCAATGTACTGCAGTTGCTAATGCAATGGCTGAGATGATACAGGCAATCAGTGATGTGGCATCAAATGCAACAATTAGCTCTGAAGGTGTGCAAGAAATGGATCAAAGTAGTGATTCGACTGTGCGTTTGACTCAAAATGCAGTTAAGGCGAATCAGTTGTTATCTGAAACGATTTCATCTGCATCAACGCAAATAAATGAAGTGGCAGAGCATGCGCAGCATATCCATGGTGTGCTAGAGGTTATTGATGGTATAGCAAGCCAAACTAATTTATTAGCGCTTAATGCCGCCATTGAAGCCGCGAGAGCGGGTGAAAATGGTCGAGGTTTTGCAGTGGTTGCTGATGAAGTTAGAGGCCTTGCGAAACGGACAGCTGACTCCACGACCAGTGTTCAGCAAATGATTGAGGCATTGCAGTTGAATGCTGACTCTGCAGTTAAGAAAATGAATAACTGTCAGGAAATAATGGTCCAATCAAGTGTTTGTTTCGATGAAATGAATGCCGAAATTAATGTGATTAGTGATAAGGCAGCCCACCTAGCTAAGTTAAGTTATAATATCAATGTAGCAGCACAGCAGCAACAGGTCGTGGCTAATGATGTGGCGAAAAGTATGGATAGGATTTCACATTCAGCAGAACTGAACTATGACTTAGTGACGGAGTTTAATGTATCAAGTGATTTACTTGAATCGCATGTGGTTAAGCAGCAGAGTTTTATCGACCAGTTTAAGCTAGGCTAAATCGTTATTTACAACGATGGGTGTTAATATTAACTTCTGGTTATTGACTAGAATCTGCGTCTTTAAATGGGTAGAATCAGTGATAGATAATATTAATTAGGTGTCGAAAATGAGCGATTTTGAAAAAGAGTTAGAGCAACTAACAGTTGATATGGGTGATACGCCTGAAGTGAAACTGCCTACTTTAGAAGAACAGAAAGCGGTAGTTGCTAAACTAAAAGCATTAGAAGCAGAAGGTAAGTTAACACCTGAAGTTTTAGAGCAGCACTTTGGTCAATTTCAATCGGAAGATGACGCGCCATTACATTAATAAGCCATTAAATGATTTTAAAGCATCCTTGATAGGGTGCTTTTTTGTTATTGGAATAAAAAATCCCTTTTACTCATTATACTCTTTCAGTTAGAAAGGGTTAACAAAGTAAAAGGGATTTTTAAATTTATGACTCGTTAAATATCAACGCCATTTTCTTTATGCAGACGTTGGCAAGCACGACCATCACTATGGAATAGGTGACAACGGATCGCTGGGATACCTATTTCAAGTTTGTCACCCGGGTCGACATCAAGAGTATCAGGCTGGCGATAGATAACATCCGCATCAGCACCTTCAAGATTAAGGTACACTTGGGTTTCATTACCGAGTTTTTCCACAATCATGATTTCACCATCAATAGTCGCATCACCTGCTGTCGATGAAACTAAGTGTTCTGGGCGAATACCCAGTGACATGCGATCACCGACGTTAACTGTTGTACCGTCAACGGGAACCCAAAAAGTAAAGCCATTGGATAGTTCGACATTCACACGCGTACTTTCTGCATCTTTAACCGTTACGCTCATAAAGTTCATTTTTGGTGAACCGATAAAACCGGCAACAAAACGGTTTTGTGGGTAGTGATATAACTCTAGTGGACGACCTACCTGAGAAACATAGCCACCATCCAATACTACAATCTTGTCAGCCATCGTCATTGCTTCCACTTGATCGTGTGTTACGTAGATCATAGTGCAACCAAGTTGACGTTGTAGCTTGGTGATTTGTGAACGCATCTGGACACGTAAAGCCGCATCAAGATTTGATAGTGGTTCATCAAGTAAAAATAGGTTTGGTTGAGAAACTAAAGTACGGCCAATCGCAACACGTTGACGTTGACCGCCAGATAGTGCTTTTGGTTGACGCTCAAGCAGGTGACCTAATTGTAGAATTTCAGCGGCGTGTTCAACACGTTTTTTAATTTCGGCTTTATCTGCATTGGCTAACTTTAAACCAAATGACATGTTGTCGTATAAATTTAAGTGCGGGTACAGTGCATACGATTGGAATACCATGCCAACGCCACGTTTTGATGGCTCCACCTCATTCATACGTTCATTACCGATATACAAATCGCCAGACGTAATGTCTTCTAAACCAGCAATACAACGTAATAGTGTTGATTTACCACATCCTGATGGACCAACGAAAATGACAAATTCACCTTCGTTGATTTCAAGATCTACATTTTTAGAAATAAGTACGTCGCCATACGCTTTACAAACATTTTTTAACGTGACACTGGCCATTTAGCTCGTCCTCGATCAATTTTTTGAAATTACTGCCTAGCAGTATATGAATTATGTTATAGGCAATAACAGTAGGAATAGGTAAGTTTTTGAGAAAGTAAGAAAAAAGAGGCAGCACTCACAAAAATATAACGAGTATCAAAAATAAAAATCCAACGATAACTGAAAATATTTATTGAACACTTATAGTGAGTGCCGCCTACCAAAGCTAAGGTCACACTGTATCCCCCGACATAAATTAAAAAGTCTCCCCTCGTGAAAAATCACCAGCAATTTAATTTATGACTACAGTTTGTGACCAGCTATGTAAAACCAATGCAGTGACTTATTAAAGTATGTATTGGAAAAGGGTTCTTACCATCCACTCTTGGATGGATGCAGTTTCCTGTATCTAAAAGAATCTTACATCCTCCCAACTAAATATTTTGTAGGGGGAGTAGGGGGGGAGGAGCATTTCAGGGGTGAGAGATACGAAGTGAGACTTGCTTCAAACTATTGCTCGCTTTAAGGGTGAAGCGCTTCACAGAAAGAATCTCTTTTGTGATTTACATCGCCCATGCTGAGCGATGCTGATCACGAAAACCAGTCATAATAGGTGGGGCGTAGAGTTTAGGATGATGAGAAAGATGTGATTTTCTCCGATGATTAATAGCGAAATATGGCTCATCTAGTTAATTAGTTGATGACTCTACATCGAAATCGAAAAAATATAAAAAAAAGGATATTAAACATGAAAAACGCTCTAAGCGCAGTAGCACTGGGTACTCTTGTTGCCCTTGGATCTTTTGGCGCACATGCTGCCATTGATGAAGGACAGTTAACTATATGGATTAATGGGGATAAAGGGTATAACGGTCTGGCTGAGGTTGGTAAAAAGTTTGAGGAAGATACAGGTATTAAAGTTACTGTTTCACACCCAGACGGCTTAGAAAATCGTTTTCCACAAACTGCAGCAACGGGCGACGGTCCAGATATTATTTTCTGGGCTCATGACCGTTTTGGTGAGTATGCAGAAGCCGGTTTCTTAACAGAAATTAAACCGTCTAAAGAGATCCAAGAAGGTATTGTTGATTTTGCATGGGACGCCGTTAAATATGATGGAAAAGTTATCGGTTACCCAATAGCGATTGAGTCATTATCTCTTATCTACAATAAAGATTTAGTCCCAACACCACCGAAAAACTGGGAAGAAGTTGCAGCTCTTGATGCTGAACTACAAAAAGATGGCAAAAAAGCGATCATGTGGAACCTAAAAGAACCGTTCTTCACATGGCCATTAATGTCAGCAGATGGTGGTTATGCATTTAAATACACATCAACAGGTTATGATGTAAAAGATGCAGGTATTGCGACAGAAGGCGTTAATGACGCAATGACTTTCATCAAAGGTCTTGTTGACTCTAAAGTAATTTCAGCGGATATGGATTACTCAGTTGCAGAAGCTGCGTTTAACCGTGGAACTGCTGCAATGACAATCAATGGTCCATGGTCTTGGTCGAACATTGATAAATCTGGTATCAACTACGGTGTAACAACACTGCCTAAGTTTAATGGTCAAGCATCAAAACCATTCGTAGGTATCTTAACAGCAGGTATCAGTACTGCTTCACCTAACAAAGATTTAGCGGTTGAGTTCTTAGAGAGCTACCTACTTACTAATGATGGTTTACGTAAAGTAAATGATGATAAGCCACTAGGTGCGGTTGCACTTAACTCTTTCCAACGTGAGCTAGATGCCGATCAACGTATTTCTGCGACTATGGATAATGCAATGAATGGCGAAATCATGCCGAACGTACCGCAAATGGGTGCATTCTGGTCAAGCGCTAAAAATGCCATTGTTAACGTTGTAGATGGCCGCCAAACTGTTGATGCAGCACTAAGTGATGCAGAAAAGCAAATGGTTAAATAACTGAAAAAATTAGTTAGTAACAAATAAGGTTTAACCTTTTAGGGAGGGGGTAACTCCTCCCTATTTTTATTTTTAATTTCTATCGTTAGCAGGTTCCTCTATGCAGTCAGTTCAAGCTACAGATGCTTTAAAAGCACCAGCAAGCCTACCGACCAGTAAAAGTGTTTTTATTAAATGGGGTCTTTTAGGCTCAGTCGGTCTTATTAACGGCTACGCGACTATTTTAATGTACGCTCGTGGTGAGGTTGCATTTGCACTACTTACTTTACTATTAACCTCTCTCGCTATTTATATATTTGGTAGCAAGAAAACTTACGCACACCGTTATATTTATCCAGGTGTAGCGGGAATGATTCTATTTATCTTATTTCCTTTGGCTTATACCGTTGGCTTAGCTTTTACCAACTACAGCGCAAAGAACCAATTATCGCTTGAAAGAACCCAGTCAGTCTTGATGGATAGAACTTACCAAAGCGGCGTAAGTTACCCTTTCACACTCTATAAAAATGATGAAAATTATCAGATTGTTATTCAAGACGGCGAACAGACTCTTGCAACACAACCATTTTCATTAGCCGAGACAGAAACATTAGACTTAACATTAACACCAGTCAGTTCTGTTAATGGCACAAAAGAAGCAATTAAAGCGATCATTGCCAATCGTAGTGCGCTTAATCGCTATGATATACAACTGCCTGATGGCGAGACGGTACGAATGAGTGGGCTGCGTAAATTGGCAGCTGTTGCTCCTCTTTATGCTCTACAAGACGATGGTTTAACACTGATTAATAATGAGTCAGGTGATGTAATAAAACCGAACATGGAGGTTGGTTTCTATCAAGCTGTCAATGAAGAAGGTCAGTTTGTTGGTAATACCATTGCTCCTGGCTTTGTTGTACAAATTGGTACGCATAACTTTGAACGAGTATGGAAAGATGATGGTATTAAAGAGCCATTTATAAGTATCTTTATTTGGACGGTGGTTTTCTCAGTACTAACGGTTGGTTTAACGCTGGTTATTGGCTTGATCTTGGCAAGTATTGTGCAATGGGAAGCGCTAAGAGGGCGTGCACTATATCGTGTTTTGCTTATCCTTCCGTATGCAGTACCTGCTTTCATCTCTATCTTGATATTTAAAGGTCTTTTCAACCAAAGCTTTGGTGAGATCAACATGGTTTTAGAGTCGCTATTTGGTTTGAGTCCAAACTGGTTCTCGGATCCTATTTTAGCGAAAAGCATGGTATTAATGGTTAACACTTGGCTAGGTTTCCCTTACATGATGATTCTGTGTATGGGGCTGTTAAAAGCGATTCCTGATGACTTGTATGAAGCATCAGCAATTGATGGTGCCGGCTTTATGATGAGCTTTAGACGCATCACAGTGCCACTGATGATTAAACCTTTGACACCACTACTTATTGCGGCTTTTGCCTTTAACTTTAATAACTTTGTAATGATTCAACTGCTAACACAAGGTGGACCAAATATGATTGGTACATCAGAACCGGCAGGTTACACCGATCTATTGGTAAGCTATACCTACCGAATTGCCTTTGAAGGTTCTGGTGGTCAAGACTTCGGTCTAGCAAGTGCAATCGCAACGCTTATTTTCCTATTAGTGGGTGGTCTTGCATTACTCAACCTTCGATTTACTAAATTGGCACAAGATTAAGGAGCAACCCAATGGCGATAGTACAAGGCAAATCATTAAAGTACCGTGTATGGGCAACTCACATTGGTTTGTGGTGTTTCCTCTCACTTATTATCTTTCCATTATTGATGATCATTGCGATCTCTTTCCGTGAAGGAAACTTTGCAACAGGAAGTTTGATACCAGAAAACCCATCACTAGAGCACTGGAAACTCGCTTTAGGTATGTCGGTCACAAATGCTGATGGTACAGTGACACCACCGCCATTCCCAGTGTTAACCTGGTTATGGAATTCAATCAAAGTAGCAGGAATTAGTTCGATATTAATCGTAGCACTATCAACAACCTCTGCTTATGCATTTGCTCGTATGCGCTTTAAAGGCAAGAATACGATCTTAAAAGCGATGATGATTTTCCAAATGTTCCCAGCGGTACTTGCTCTGGTTGCGATGTATGCTCTATTTGATAAATTAGGTCAATACATTCCATTCTTAGGCTTGAATACGCACGGTGGTTTGATTTTCTCTTACCTAGGTGGTATTGCGCTGCACGTTTGGACAATTAAAGGGTATTTTGAAACGATAGATAATTCTTTAGAAGAGGCTGCGGCTCTGGATGGGGCGACACCATGGCAAGCATTCCGCTTAGTATTGTTACCATTGTCAGTACCAATTCTTGCTGTTGTGTTCATCCTATCGTTTATTGCAACGGTTGGTGAAGTTCCTGTCGCATCTTTACTGCTGTCTGATGTAAACTCTTATACACTAGCCGTTGGTATGCAGCAGTATCTATACCCGCAAAATTACCTATGGGGTGACTTTGCCGCTGCTGCTGTGCTTTCCGCTTTACCAATTACCATCGTGTTCTTATTAGCACAACGTTGGTTAGTCGGTGGTTTGACCGCTGGTGGTGTGAAAGGTTAGTTAATAAAAAAGATAAGAGCGGCTGTTGTGGTCGCTTATTCATCTGTGTTTTTACTGTGTTTTGGTTTGGCCGCTGACAAGCAGTAAAGCACATCTATCGTTACGCATAGCTGGCAGTTAGTTCGGTAATCCTTACACCATTTTTGCTAATTGTTTTTGTAACTCTAACCCAAGTCACTGACTTGGGTTTTTTTTCGCTAGAGTTTTTGAAAGAGGCGATATGATCTAAAAAATGGGAATTATAATGTCATGCTGATAAATAGTGGTGATGTTAGTTTTTATATGAGTAGATTTGAGTAGTTTCTGGCGTCAGGAGATTTTGACCACATTCGTTTATGTGTTCAGTATTAAAGGAAGAAGGTAAAGCGATAAATTTAGGGCAAGAAAAGAAGCTAAAACTCTCGACTCGATGGTGCGCAGCCTAAATGTTGCATCAGAATGTAAATGCTCTCTTGTTGCAATGCGACTTTGCGAAATAAATCAGCAAACAGGTGATCGCCACCAAAGCAAGCTCGAATGTAGTGGTTAATTTCGTCTGAATCATAACCTTCAACATACAGACTTCTAACCCACTGATACTCAACTGAAGTTAGGTCAACAATGGTACCTTCACTTAATGTCGTTCCATTTTTATTCAAAGTATCCCCCTGTAATTGGTTTCATTTCCATTTGATGCAGTATTGAAACAAAAAAACATGAAAGAAAGATGACAACAGGGGTAAAAATTACAATCGGTCTATTTTTAGGAATATTGACTATTTTAAGTGCTCTACGTGAGCTTGCATCTCATCACCAATTTGCTTTCTCATATTCATTAAGGTGATGGCTGATTCACGAAGTTTTATATCCGTTTCAGTTTGAGGTATCCATTCCGGTATTGGCGTCGGTTTCCCGGTTTCGTTAACGGCGACCATAATCACAATGCAGTGGGTGGTTAAGCGGCGTTCTAACTGCTTTGGATCGCTTGCTTGTACATCGAGAGCGATATGCATTGAAGAAGTGCCAGTGTAAATCACTTTGGCTTTTACTTCGACAAGATTGCCAACATGAATCGGTGAAACGAAGCGAATCCCCCCTGCGTAAGCTGTGATACAGTACTTACCACTCCATCCAGCACTGCAAGCATAGGCGGCGAGGTCAATCCATTTCATGACCGCTCCACCGTGTACCTTACCTCCAAAATTCACGTCACTTGGTTCGGCTAAGAAGCGTAACGTAATGTCGCGTTGGCGATCCGTCATATTATTGAATTCCTATTTGTAAAAAACCAACAAGACATTGATACTCTTGTTAAAGTATTAGCTACAGAAACCGTAGTAATAAAAGTGCGATCTGTAAATTATGTTGGCAGATTATTGATGACGTGGGCGATTGATTACTTCCACTACTCTGACGATGTAGGCACAATAAAATGATTATTAGACGCTAAAACAGCAATGGCTTAAGAAGATATTATCTATGCGTATATTACACACCTCCGATTGGCATTTAGGGCAGCATTTTTTCACCAAAAGCCGCAAACATGAGCATCAAGCCTTTTTGACTTGGCTATTAGATTTAGTCACAGCAGAGCGTATCGATGCCTTGATTATTGCCGGTGACGTCTTCGATACGGGTTCACCACCAAGTTATGCTCGAGAGATGTATAACCAATTTGTGGTTAACTTAAGCACCACTGGATGTCAGCTAGTGGTTTTAGGTGGAAACCATGATTCAGTATCAACACTGAATGAGTCAAAACAGCTCCTTGCCTGCTTAGATGCATATGTCGTTGCCAATACGAGTGATGACTTAGATGAACAAATCATTGAGCTAACCAGTAATGGAAAGCTAGGTGCTTATCTTTGCGCGGTGCCTTTTGTGCGAGCGCGTGATGTTGTTGCAAGTCAATCGGGAGAGTCGGGGCTAGATAAACAAAAGAACTTGAGCAACGCTATTTCAGCGCACTATCACCGTCTATACCAACGAGCATTAACATTAAGAGCCGCCGAAAATGTAACAGTACCGATTATTACTACCGGTCATTTAACCGCATTAGGTGTGACCAGCAGCGATTCTGTCCGTGATATCTATATTGGTACTTTAGATGGTTTTGATGCGAAAGGATTTCCACCTGCTGATTATATTGCTCTTGGTCATATTCACCGTCCACAAGTGGTGGCAAAACAAGAGCATATTCGCTATAGCGGCTCACCAATTGCCTTAAGTTTTGATGAATTAAAGTCCAATAAACAAGTGCTGATTGTTGACTTTGCTATTGAGGGAGATCCTTCAATTGATCCTATCGCAGTGCCTTCTTTTCAGGAAATGCACGCAGTAAAAGGTGACTTAGAGAGCCTAGAGTTAACCTTGCGTGAATTGGTTAGCAACAGCCAATCTGACTCAATTTGGTTATCCATTGAGGTGGCAGGACAAGATTACCTTTCTGATCTGCAAACGCAAATTCAAACCATGATCGATAGCTTAACACCTGAAAATATGAGCGTAGAAGTGCTGCAACTGCGCCGTTCGCGACAAGGCAAAGCGCATCAGTTAAGTCAGCAAAAAAATGAAACCTTGGCAGAGTTAACGCCATTTGATGTGTTTAATAAACGTGTGGCAATGGAAAGCTTTGATAGCGAAGAAGAGCAATCCCGTTTACAGCGAATTACCCAAACATTTAAAGAAATCGTATCAGATGTTGAGCATAACGAGGTGTCATCATGAGGATTCTAACTTTACGCTTTGCAAACCTTAACTCTCTTAAAGGTGAGTGGAAAGTCGACTTTACTCAACCTCCATTTAGCGATAATGGCTTGTTCGCAATTACTGGACCAACCGGTGCTGGCAAAACCACCTTACTCGATGCGATTTGTTTAGGTTTGTACCACAAAACGCCACGTCTTGGTGCGATCTCTACTTCTAACAATGAAATCATGACTCGAGGTTGTGCTGATTGCTTTGCTGAAGTTGAGTTTGAAGTAAAAGGAAAGGCTTTTCGTTCATTTTGGAGCATGCGCCGCTCGCGTGGTAAAGCGGATGGTAACTTACAAGCTGCGCAAGTTGAACTCGCTGAAATAGAATCAGGCAGTATTTTAGCTAATCAAGTGAAGAAAAAAGATGAGCTGGTGGAATCACTTACCGGGCTAGACTTTGCTCGCTTTACTAAATCAATGATGTTATCTCAAGGGCAATTTGCTGCTTTCTTGAATGCAAAAGAATCAGAGCGAGCTGAGCTATTAGAAGAACTAACCGGGACGGAAATTTATGGTCTGATTTCTGAAAAAGTCCATGAACACTTCACTCAAGCGAAAAACACGCTATCGGACTTGCAAGCTCAAGCGAAAGGCGTGCAATTGCTATCGGCAGAGCAGTTAGAAGATTATCAAACAGAACTCGCAACTGTTAAGCAAAGTAAGCAGCAACTTGATAATGAACTAAAACAGTGGCAACAGCACCTAAAATGGTGGGAGCAGACGGACGAAGCAAAGGCTAACTTAGCCAAGGCACATCAAGAGCAAGGTGATGCGCAGCAAGCCAGTGAACAAGCTCAACCTTCACTGACGAAGTTAGCGCAAAATGAACCGGCAGAAAAACTTCGAGTTCCATTTAATCTCTATCAAGATGTTTTACAGCAGCATCAAGAGTTAGAAGTTAAGCATACACATAAAGCCGTTGAACAACAGAACATTACTCAAAACTTACAGCGTCATGCTGAGAACTTAGAGCACGCAGCAAATACATTGTCGAAGAGCAAGGCGGCGCATACCTCTTTAGAGCAGTTAATTAATGAACAGGTGTTACCACTAGATAATGCCATTGCGCAGGCAATGCAAACTCATCAGCATCATCAATCTCATTTGCACGATGTTGAGCAAGAACTAACTTTGGCTCAAGCGAAGCAACAGGCTGAACGTAATGAAATCATTAAATTGAATGAAACCGTTCAAAAGTTTGCTAACTACATTAAATCGCATCAATCTGACGCGGCATTGATGGAGCAGTTAACCGGGTGGGAAGCGAAATATCAGCAACTAGAACAGATAGCGCATGAGATAAAAGTCGCATTGAGTGAGCAAGCATCACAACAAGCAGAATACCAAAAGCGACAGCAGTCAGTGAGTGTCGTTGAGCAAACTATTGCAGCCAAGCAACAAGAAGAGCAGCGCATTAACCAAGCTTTGCTGCAGGCTGAAAGTGAAAAGCAGGCACTTCATGCTACGCACGGTGATAAGCATGTATTATCGCAACGTTTTACCCAGCTTAGTGAAGCGTTGGCAGCTCAATATGCATTGGTTAATCTGCAGAGTCAGCATCAACAATATCAAAGCGAGTTACTAGACAAGCAAAAAGCGCACAGTGAAACGGCAGAAAAAATCAATCAAGCCCAGGTCACTCGTGGGCATTTACGTGCTCAATACCAAACTCAAAAACAGTTATGTGAGTCGTTAAAAACTCAAGCCTCTCAAGAAGAACATTTAGCCCATTATCGCCAGTTATTGAGCGCAGATTCTGAATGCCCACTATGTGGTTCGTTTGATCACCCTAAGATCAGTGCTGATGGGCAAGCGCAAGGCGTGGGGATTGTTGAGCAGTTAAATAACGCGCAGCATACCTTTGAGCAAATTGAAACTAAGGGGCGAGAAACACGTAACGAACTGGACTCGCTAGAGCGTTATCAACAAGAGTTGGTCAATAGAGCGCAATGGTTAGAGGCGCAAATACCGTTATTGGCGCAGCAATGGCAACAACAAACACGCCACCTATCGCAACCATTAGCGATTGATGATCAAGCTAAGTTAGAGGTTTACTTTCATCAACTTGAGCAAGATAAGCGTTCGTTGTCCGCTGTGATTGAGCAATGCGATAAAGCCGAAGCACTATTGAGTGAGCAGCAGAAGGCTTTAGCAGACTTTTCTCTTGAGTTTGAAAAAACAAAACATCAGCTTAACCTTCATCAGCAAGCCGTCATGGATGCTAAGAGCCAGCTAGCTCAAATCCAAGCTCGAATTGATAACAGTAACCAGCAGCAAGGCATTCAAGAGAGTGCGCTACGTCAGGCTTTTGCCGATGCTCATTACACACTCGATGACAATGAAGCGATTGGTGTATGGCTACAAGGGAAGCAAGCGGATGCGATCAAGTGGTCACAGACGAATGAGCAATACAATAGCCTAGCACACAGAATCGATAGCTTAGAGAAAGATCAGCAGACGAGCCAAAAAACGATTGAGCAACTGATCAATAAGCAGGCTGACGTTAGCGAAAAACAAGCACAGATCACTTTACAACTGACAGACCAAAAAGCGCAGCGTCATGCTCTATTTGGTGAAAAAGAGGTCAAAGCAGAGCGAACAACAATGGCGCAACAGTTACGTGATCACGAAACTCAGCACCGTTCAGTGTTGGAACTGCATGAGGCAGTAGTGAAAACGCATCATGCCCTGCAAGGTGAGTTATCTGTGCTGAAGCAATCGCTTGAAGATCAAGTGGTACTGGTGGCGAAGCGCCGTACAAATTGGGATGAAAGCTTGCAGCAAAGCCCGTTTGCAAGCCAAAGTGAATTTGAGCAAGCGTTACTTTCCGAGCAAGATCGAGTGCAGTTAGAGCAATTAAAGTCTCAACTTGATACACGCAGAGAAAGAGCCGCAGCAGTCATGGAGGCTTGTGAGCAGGCAGCGACTAAGCTTGATGGTTTGCCGGAAGCGGAATTGTGGCGTAAGACAGCAAAACACGATGTGATGGAAAGCTTAGCAAACCAAATGAAGGTTAATGAGCAAGTGATACAGCGTGAAGGAGAGATTAATCATGCACTTACTTCAGATGCAGAGCGTCGCACCGATCAGCAAGCGCTATTTGAACAGATAGAGCAGCAACAAAAAGCGTATGAAGATATTCATTATCTGCACTCTCTTATTGGATCTCAAAAAGGCGATAAATTCCGTAAATTTGCGCAAGGTTTGACGTTAGATAACTTGATTTACCTTGCAAACCAGCAGTTGAATCGCTTACATGGTCGTTATCTATTGCAACGCTCCGAGTCTGAAGGGCTAGCATTAGCGGTTGTCGATACGTGGCAAGCCGATGCTGTGCGTGATACCAAAACCCTTTCTGGCGGAGAGAGTTTCTTAGTGAGCTTAGCACTGGCTTTAGCCCTTTCTGATTTAGTCAGCCATAAAACCAGTATTGATTCGCTGTTTTTAGATGAGGGTTTTGGCACGCTAGATACTGAAACGCTTGATATTGCCTTGGATGCGCTAGATAACCTTAATGCTTCAGGAAAAATGATTGGGGTGATCAGCCATATTGAAGCGATGAAGGAGCGAATCCCTGTGCAAATTAAAGTTACGAAGAAAAGTGGGCTAGGGATGAGCATGCTAGAAGCCGCGTATAAAGTCGTCGCTTAAGCATTTAGGTGAGTAATGATGGTGTATTAGTGTTCATCATCATTACCCAAAATCAGCAAATATAGTTTGTTAGTAACGCTAAGCTAGATTTGAGAGAGTAACAAGCTATAATGCATGACAAGAAATCAAATAGGTATGAACATGAAAATTTGTGGTGTAGAGCTTAAAGGTAATGATGCAGTTATTTGTTTACTAGAACTATCAAATGGTGCATTTATGATCCCTGATTGCCGCGTGAGCAAGCTGTCGATCAGCGATGCTAATGATACGCAACAGATGAAAGACTTTCAGTTTTCTTTTGCTAAGCTAATGGAAGACTACCAAGTTGATAAAGTGGTGATTCGCCAACGTCAAACTAAAGGTAAATTTGCAGGTGGTGGTTTTGGTTTCAAACTAGAAGCTGCTATCCAATTAAGCGAAGGTTTTGATGTTGAAGTGGTATCACCAAACGAGCTTAAAGAAAGCCTAAAAAGAAATCCATTAGCGATTAAATTTAAAGAAACAGGCTTAAAGCAGTATCAAGAGCAACCTTTCATGACCGCTTATGCTTGTCTAAAAGGTGCATAATACCAATTGATTATCTGAATTAATGGTATAAAAGAAAGAGAAGAGCCGACAGTCGATATACGATTAGTCGGCTCTTTTTGTATTATCACAATGAGCATGATTAATCGTCTTTGAGATAAAAATGCCAATTTTCATTGGTCACGGCAAATTGCTCGATGCAGAAATCTTTTCTATCACTTAAAAAATGCTTCTCCACTTCATCTAATAGGGTCTTATGCTTTTTCGGATCGCTGCCATAAACGAGGCATAACGTTGCAAAGTAGCGTTGAAGATCAAAACTATGCTCATCAATGTAATCACCTAATTCATAATACTCAGGTTTCCCTTCGGCTTCTAAAGCAAATATATCAGCAGCATTAATCGCAGCACTATCTCCCTGTTCAACATAATTAATCATCATGATGGCAGCCAAGTTATCAGCGGCATCTTCTTCTTTAGCTAAGATGGGGATCTGATTATCAGCAATCAAAGCATGTGCCATTTCATGCAAAAGTGTGTGCAGTAAAGTATCCATGGCGAGCTGTGAAGCCTGTGAGGGTTCGAATCCCGCTTTTTCTAGGTAATCAATCGACTCAAGAATAAATGCATAGGGGATGGTGATAGAGTGTGTACTCGGATCATATAAAGGACCATCATCACTGCCATATTCTATCGTTAAAGGGTGATTAAGCGGGAAGTGGTGAGCATTTAATTCGACAAGGGTAACATCGAGTTCACTTTGTTTGATTAATTGAGCAGCACTGCTTTCATCGGCAGATTGTGCTGTCTGATAAGTAATAAAAAGCATAGAATTAGTCGCATAAATACTTTGACTAATCACCAACGGTAGAAAAAGAGTACAGAACCATAACTTCATGTAAAACCTCAAGCTTAGAGAGAATTGCGTGGCAGTATTCAGTATAGTCTCTTTGGCATAATAGGAAGGCAGGCTTGAAAAAGACAACGAGAAACTTACACCCTTCATTAGTGATAGCGGATGCACCATCGGATGTATTTATGAATTTCGAGGCATTTTTATCCAATACTGAAACGAGAAATCACAGTCATTCATGGGGACAAGTGCAGCTAATTAGTGGCGGTATTTTAGAAATGAAGGCGGAAGATACCCGTTTTCTCGCTCCACCACATTTAGCCATTTGGGTACCCGCTGGAGTGAAGCATTACAGTTATAATCGCAAGCCGTTGGATTATTGCTCTATCAATGTTGCCCACCATCTAACTCATCAGTTTCCTAGCCAAACCAGTTTAATTAAAGTCAGCCCAATCGTCTCTGCCATTATTGATGATTTTCGTCATCGTAAAGTGAACATTGCTCAAGAGGGGACCGATAAGCGTTTGGTACAAGTGTTACTCGATCAATTAGCCACTGAAAACATTGAGCCACACTTTTTGCCTTCAAGTCAGCATAAATACCTTGCTCCAATATTAACTGCACTTGAAGAAAATCCGATCAATGAAGGCTCACTTGCTAATTGGGCGCAGAAAGTTCATACCACAGAACGCACTCTAGCACGTTACTGTCAGAGTGAATTGGGCATGAGCTTTACTGAGTGGCGTTTAAGGGTGCGCTATTTGTACTCGCTGGATTTGTTGCGTAAGGGGCAGTCGGTGAAAGAGGTTGCTCTGACGTTAGGTTATAAGCAAGCGAGTTCATTTATCGGAATGTTTAAAAGATACGCTGGGGTAACGCCAGATCAATATAAGAGCCGCTTACTTTGATTTTATTATAGTAAAGACATACAGACCGCAAATTTACGGTCGATATGGCATCACTTGTCGGTTACTTTTGGGCTAAAACGAAGTCCAAGCCACCGACAATGGCAGCAACTTGAGCACTATTACACTCTTCATCCGTTACTGCTGGGCTATCAGGGTAAACTTCCGTTGTCGAACCGTATTGGCAGTTTGTCATCCCACCACATAGCGCGAGCTTTTTCATTGGGTAGTTAATTACCCCAGTTTGCACAACAGGTGAACCGATAATTTCACCCTGATCATCAGCAGGTGCAATATGAGTCACTTTTTCTACTGACTCGATGATAGCGCGCTGAAAATCAGGCATTGGGTTTTCTGTATCACCAACCGTATAGAAACCATCAGGGATCATACCGCGGGTGTATTCTAACCCTTCTCTTGCCATTAGTGCTGGGCGAAATTCAGTTTCATCACTGTCAGTTGTCTCATGCAGATCAATATGCATTAAGATTTGATCATCAAGTTGGGCAACAAAAGCCATGATCGCAGCAGATTCTTCAGCAGGGCTATCAGCATAAAAAGAGCGGTTAGGATCTATCGCAAGTGGATTCCAACGGTTGATCACTTCGTATCCCCAAGGGCTAATGCAAGGTGCTACGATGATATTCACGCGATCGCTATATTGCTCGGCGTGAGTGTTTAAAAATTGTAAGGCACCGTGTACACCACTGGTTTCGTAGCCGTGCACACCACCGGTAATTAAAATGGTGGCTTTGTTGCTATCCCACTGTTTTGATTTGATTGCGAAAAGTGGAAAACGTTCTGGGTCGTAGCTTAATGCGCCGTACTGTTCAATATCAAAGCGATCACTTAGAGCGTGTATTTTCGAAACGACTTCTTGTTGATATGAACGTTTTACCGTTATCTGTTTGCGCCAAGCGAGTTTGTCAGCATCTGTCCACGCCTGACCTGGTGTACCAATAGGGTAAAATTGTTGAGTGTCCATATAGTCACCTTTTGATGAATGTGAATAATAAAAAACAGGCGCATAGTAACACTATACGCCTGTGGATGTTATTTGAGATAAACGATGAAATTATCGAACTATTAACACACTATTTTATTTAACGCACCACTGAATCGCTTCACCAGCACGGATTGGTACGACAATATCTTGACCAAAAGGCATTGTATCAGCAACAGACCATGCTTCTTTCGTTAGCGTTACGCTATCGGCATTACGTGGCTGACCATAGAAATCAGGTCCGTTATGGCTAGCAAACGCTTCTAAATTCTCTAGTTTGCCTTCTTGCTCAAAGACTTCAGCGTATAACTCTAATGCAGCGTGAGCAGTATAAGAGCCTGCACAACCACAGGCTGCTTCTTTCTTACCTTTACCGTGTGGTGCAGAGTCTGTTCCTAAGAAGAACTTCTTGCTACCGCTTGTCGCAGCGCTGATTAACGCTTGCTGGTGGGTATTACGCTTAAGGATAGGTAGACAGTAGAAGTGCGGTTTGATCCCCCCCACTAGCATATGGTTGCGGTTATAAAGAAGGTGATGAGCCGTGATCGTTGCAGCAACGTTATCGTTGGCATTGTTTACAAATTCAGTCGCTTCTGCCGTTGTAATATGCTCAACAACAATTTTTAAATTTGGGAAATCATTAACGATAGGTGCTAACACGGTATCTAAGAAAATCTTCTCACGATCAAAGATATCAATCTCATGGGTTGTCACTTCGCCATGAATCAGTAAAAGCATACCGACTTCTTGCATTGCTTCGAAAACAGGGTAGATGTTTTTAGCGTTAGTCACACCAGAATCAGAGTTGGTTGTTGCGCCTGCTGGGTAGAGTTTAGCTGCCACAACAGCGCCAGAGGCTTTAGCTGCACGAATCTCTTCTGGTGTTGTATTGTCGGTAAGGTATAGCGCCATTAAAGGAGTAAATTGCGCTTTAGGCTGCTCGGCCATGATACGTTCGCGGTAGGCTAATGCCATCTTGGTATCAGTGACAGGTGGGATAGTGTTAGGCATGATCAAAGCGCGGCCATTGTAACGGCTAATATCTCGTACTGTATCTGCAAGTACATCACCATCTCTAAGGTGTACGTGCCAGTCATCAGGTCGTGTGATCGTAAGTGTTGTCATTATTAGCTCCCACCAATTAAAAGTTATGCGATTGGAGCCTAACAGCAGCGAAAAATGTGAATGCAATCGCTTCCGTTTAGGCGACAGGATGATAGTAGAAAAGACGTTTTATTTCATCCTATTTCTACTACTTGGTGTATTATTTGTTTTAGTAAGAGGGAATTCACCATTTCTTACTCATATTTATACTTATTTTTAGGTCGCAAAGAGGTTGCTATGTCATCTCACTTTTCAGTGTTATCGCAGATAAATGTTTATCCCGTTAAGTCATTAAGTGGTATTGCACTTTCTACAACCTGGGTCGAAAAGCAAGGACTGACCTTTGATCGTCGATTTATGTTGGCATTAGAAAATGGCCGTATGGTTACCGCTCGTCAATATCCAAATATGGTAAAAGTCACCACGACCTTACTAGCAGATGGCTTAATGGTGTCTTATCCAGGTCTAAATAGCTTAAGAATTTGTTATGCAGACTTTAAAAAGCAATCAACACCAGCGAGCGTTTGGGATGATGACTTTATGGCTTATACCACGACCGATGAAGCGAATGAGTGGTTCTCACGTGTCGTAGGCCAACCCGTTGAGTTACTTTATACCGGTGAGCAGTCAGGGCGTGTGCGAGAGAAGCTTGGCCATAACGTCAGTTTTGCCGATGGTTATCCAGTGTTGATGATTAGTCAGGCCTCATTAGATGAACTTAACCGACGTAGCCCTGAATTACATTCAATGGAACAATTTAGAACCAACTTAGTGGTATCCGGTGATGAGCCATTTATTGAGGATAGCTGGAAAAAAATTCGTATAGGTGAGGTTGAATTTGAAATCGTTAAGCCTTGCGAGCGCTGCATATTAACGACGGTTGATGTTGAAAGTGGTAAATTTAGGTCGACAAAAGAGCCTTTAAATACTTTGCAGCAATTTAGAGCGAATGATGATGGTGCGGTGTTTTTTGGTCAGAACTTGATAGCAAAAAACGAAGGTATCATTAAAGCAGGCGATCAAATTGTGGTGCTCGAAAGCAAAGAAAAAGATCACTACATTGATTCATGGATCGACGACGATGAATTAATACTCACTGAGGATCTTAATGATCTTCCCGATGTAATTGATGAGCCAGAAGTTAAGACCGTAAAAATTCGCATTGATGGTCACACATTCTCTGGTGATAACCAAACAACGCTATTAGAACAAGCAGAATTAGCCGGTGTACCGCTCGCGAATAGCTGTCGCTCTGGTATATGTGGGGCGTGTAAAGTGACCGTTGAGTCAGGGAAAGTGAAGCAAGAATCCGCTCCGGCACTAAAAGAAAATGAACAGTATCTTGGTAAGGCTTTAGCGTGTTGCTGTGTACCTGAGACTGATGTAGAGATTCGTTCATAATTAATGATAAAAATAAAACATCAAAGGGCAGTTATACCCTTTGATGTTTGCTACGCTATTTCTGATCACTGACTTTGATTGGCATTAGTCGTAAATTGTCGGAATAGGTAGGCGCTTATGTTGAGTGGCGTTATATATGCTGATAAGTCGGTTAGCAACATCAGCAGAAACAGGCTTTCCTTCTAAGAAATCATCAATTTGGTCATAGGTTAAATTGAGAGCATCTTCGTCCGCTTTTTGAGGCGCTAATTCTTCTAAATCAGCTGTTGGCACTTTATGTACGAGCGTTTTAGGAGCACCAAGAGCATCGGCTAATTCACGTACTTGACGCTTGCTAAGACCAAATAGCGGCGCCATATCACAAGCGCCATCACCAAACTTAGTATAGAAACCAGTAATGTTCTCTGCTGAGTGATCCGTTCCTAATACAAGACCGCCGACGTAGCCTGCAATCTCATATTGTGCCACCATGCGTGCTCTTGCTTTCACATTACCTTTTACAAAATCAAGCTTTGCGTTATCTGTTGGTAATAGACCTGTGTGCGCTAGAGCAACATGAGAAGCGGCATGCAATCCGTCAACACCTTCTTTGATATTGACAGAAACAGAATGGCTTGGCTGAATAAATGAAAGTGCTAATTGTGCTTCATCTTCATCTTTTTGTTCGCCATAAGGTAGACGAACAGCAATAAACTGATAATCACTATTTTGCGCCGTTTCATTCAATTCATTAATCGCTAATTGCGCTAAACGTCCACATGTTGTGGAATCGACACCGCCACTGATACCGAGTACAAGAGTTTTGCACCCAGAGTCTACGAGACGTTGTTTGATAAAAGTCACGCGGCGCTCAATTTCAAAAATAGGATCAATTGAAGGCAAGACACGCATTTCATCACGAATAAGTTGTTCCATGAGATTTCCTTTCCTGCGGTGATATAAAAAAATGATTTACGTAGTATCATACCTAAATCAGACAATTAAAAAACTCTAAATGAATAAGGCAATCAAACTGATGAAAAAAATCGCGATATTTGGTAGTGCATTCAATCCACCGAGCCGAGGTCATCAAAGTGTGATTGAATCATTAAGCCATTTTGATCTTGTTTTACTCGAGCCTAGTATTGCTCATGCTTGGGGGAAAGAGATGCTGGATTATACGATCCGCTGCCAGCTGGTGGATGAGTTTGTGGAAGATTTAGGTCTGGGGAATATCCAGAGATCAACCTTAGAGCAGGAGCTTCATATACCAGGACAAAGTGTGACCACCTTCGCAGTATTAGAAAAAGCACAAGCTATCTACCCTGATTGCGATATTACTTTTGTCGTTGGACCAGATAATTTTTTTAATTTTGCTAAGTTTTATAATGCACAACAGATTATGCAACGTTGGTCTGTGATAGCGATGCCAGAGAAAGTGAATATCCGCAGTACCGATATTCGTAATGCGATTAGTCGCGGTGAGTGTACAGCGAGCTTAACCACACCACGTGTCACAAAAATGTTGCAGAGAAATGATCTGTATAAGATAATTAACAATCATTGATTACCTGTTTGAGGACCCATGAACTATAAGCCTTATCTCATCTCTATTGCTATAGGTGTGTCCTCTTCAGCCTCTGCTGGCTGTGATTTTTTACAGCGCTCAATCATGTTTTTTGATAATGAAGAATTGTCTTGGTGTCATAACTTAGCAGATAGCTTAGATTCGGTTTCCTATCAAGTCATCACTTTAGGTGGTTTGCTTGGTGAGGAGCCTCAAGATCATTACTGGGAGAACTGGGCATTACAGCCAGAGGATGCGCCATTATTTAGCCAACATATTTCAGATAATCATTTTGGTGTTGGAGTATGGATGCCAGAAGAGTTATTGGAAATAGAGAGCCAAATGACAACGGAAGAGTGGTTGCGCAATCATGGTTTGCAGTTGAGTGTTGGTTTTGGCAATAAAAAATATGGAGAACCACGCTTTCGAGTCGATTATCGATGGCATGATTCTCACGATGGCGATCTAATGATGCAGATTGAGGTGCCTTTCTAAGCTGTCTTAGATTAACTCACCAAATGCAAGTAGACATAACTGATCAAACTCTTCATTCCTACCTGAAAATAGTTCATCAATCACAAGCTGTTTTTTACTCCCTGATAGCAGTCTTTTCTTCGCTTCTCTTAACATCATAACAAGGTGCTGTGATTGGTCTAAATTATGCTCGCACTCTGGATACCAAGCATTTAATTGTTGACCTAAGTGTGACTCTTTTAGCTGTGGCTTTAATGCCGTCATTTCTACTTTTAATACTGCAAGTAGATCTTTGAGGTGTGTCTCATCCGTTACTTGCAAAGAGAGCTTATTAATAATCGCTTGGGTAAGTACAGATAGCGTTACATGACCTGCTTTTAATGGCAAAGGATCAGAGATGCGAGCGGAGAATTCGACTTGATGAACTTGCGTATTAGGGAAGTAAGTCATAGAGACTAAGCAGTCAAATGGGATCCAAAGACTTTGCCCTGGCTCAATGGTGTACTCTTTTTTACCAAGACGAGCAAGAATCAACCCCTGCTGAACAGATATTAGGCTATGTTTGAGTACCTTTTTCCTTGGTGTTATAGCAATAAAAGGAAAGTTAATATTTTGGTATTCAATTGCGTAATTCATAGTTCAAGCCTTTATTTATGGGGGGCTAAGGTTAACGCTTATCATCATTAAAACCAAGTATAAGCACCATTTTTACGATCATTCTGGTCCGACCTTGTTAAAAGTATGGTTTACATAGCTGCGACTGTCGATAAGTATGGGTAGAATAAGAAAGATTTTTTCTTATTGTAGTGAGTTATGACTTCTAAAACCGATCCGTATCATGATATTCGTCCATATAATGACGATGAAATCCCTTTAGCCATTAATCGTTTAATTAATGATGAAGAGTTTATTAATGCGATTTTGCAACATCGTTTCTCTCATCAGGCTGATTGGGTAAAAACTGTCGCTAGCCCATTTTTACGTATTTACTTAAAGGTAAAGTGGAGTAAATATCACTCGGTTGAAGATATTCAAGCAGAAGTTAAGAAGTACTTATCAGACGCTCTATCGGAAACGACGCAAGGTGTGACTTTTTCAGGCTTAGAGCAATTAAACCCAGATGAAGCCTACTTGTTTATTTCTAATCATCGTGACATTGCATTGGATCCAGCATTGGTTAACTATGCCTTGCATCAAGCAAATCATCGCACAGTGAGAATTGCTATTGGTGATAATTTACTTAAAAAAGCCTGTACAACAGAGTTAATGCGTTTGAATAAGAGTTTTATTGTTAAGCGTTCGGCGAAAGGACCGCGTGAGATGATGAAAGTGTTAGGGCAACTATCATCCTATATTAAACACTCACTAGAAACGAAGAACTCGATTTGGATCGCACAAAAAGAAGGACGTGCTAAAGATGGTAATGATTTTACCGATCCTGCTATTTTAAAAATGTTTCATGTTGAAGGTCGTAAGCAAAAAATCGCATTCAATGATTATATGAAGTCGCTGAAAATAGTTCCGGTTGCTATCTCTTATGAGAATGATCCATGTGATATCGCGAAAGCATTAGAGTTGTATGAAAAAGCAACGAATGACGGTAAGTATCAAAAAGGTGAGTTTGAAGATATTGAAAGTATCATTCAAGGCTTAACGGGTGAGAAAGGGCGCATACATGTCACTTTTGGTGATGTGCTGACCGGTGATTACTCGACACCAGAAGCGTTGGCAGAAGAGATTGATCGTCAGGTACATAAAAATTATCAACTCTTTCCGATTAACTTATTAGCTGCAGAACTTGATGATGAGTCGATCACTGCTACAACTAAGCAAACATTGCAAAATAAGTTAGATGACTTGCCTCAAGGTGCTCATTCTTTTCTTATTGATGCGTATGCTAATCCGGTAAAAAATCATTAAAATTAACAATTAGCTCTCTTTGTGGCTATCAATTCGATGAGCGATGTCGATGGAGAAGAGAGCTCAACTCTAAGGTGCAACTGCGCCACCAAGTTGTAAACTGCTAGGCCATTGAGTAATTTGGTTGCCACCTAAAAATATATTTCCATTAACCGTCATTATTTCTGGAAATGTTGTAATCGATGACCCACCGATATACAAATCTCCTTCAATAATGATCCCATTAGGTAGCGTTGATAATGGTGTGCGAATCACGCTTAGATCACCTCTAACTCTCAATCCGCCAGCTAAACTTTGTAAAGGAGTATCGGTAAAGTTTAGATAGCCTCCAACTCTGATATTACTAGGCCAGTGAGTAATTTTAGAGTGAGCTAAGTTAGCATAGCCTTTAATTGATATCCCTGGATTGACTTGACGTAGCGCCCCCTCTGAAGCTTCAAGGCTACCTTCAATAATCAATGATCCTGGAAGTTGTGCTATTGGTGTTTTTGATATGTTTAGATTGCCCTTAATAACAAGCCCATCTGGAAGTTGGCTATATGGGCTATTACGTAAGTACAAATTACCATAGTTATCTAAATGATTTAAAATTTGGTGAGGGTGGATAAGGGCGCTATGACTCAATGGGGTGTAAAGAAGTAGGTAAGCGATAAATAACTGGGTAATAATATAATTGCTGCGCTTTAGTATCATTGACCAGCACCGTATTTACTGCCGAGGTAGGAATAAAAACGAGTAAACCAAGTTACTCGCTTAATTTAGTCATTGATTGATTTAACGACGTAGAGAACGTGTTTTTAATTCAAAAATGATTTTTTCAGCACTCACATCAAACTGAAAGCGAGCGGTCAGTTGAGTAGATGCTTCTGTTAATTCTGACTTTTCATACTTCACACCAGCACAAGCCTCTTGAGCTAAGGCTAAATACTTATCAAACTCAACATCAATCAGCGCTTTGCTTGCCGCCGAGATGATGATTTCTGATGTCTCATCACCTTCTTTAATGATAAAACCAATTTCGCCTGCGCAGCCACATGCTTCACAAACAGTATTTTCTTCAATACTCATAGCCTTTCCTCATACTTAGTGATGCGCTCATTCTATCGGGCAATGAAGTGAGTATCTACCAAAATGATAATAAATTAATTTTCAGCATGAATAGCGGATTAAATACTTTTAAGTTCAGAACATAACTGAGATAAATATCAACTACATCTGTGATGTGGATCACATATTTATCGCGTATATTGTTATGTTTTGGTCAGTAATATCTACTTTGGTTGTCCGGTGTTGAATAATACTGCATTATAATGCCATGTCGTCCCATTCTCGTGGTGAATTAGACGCAGTCGAAAATCCTAGCATTTAACTTAATGACAACATAAACTCATTTTTTAATGCTTTGTTAACCTTTTGTACACTATACGGTCTAAGGTTAAAGGGGTTTAACATTCGTCTATCTTATTAGTCATTACGTGTGTTGTTAGGTACATCTAAAATAGAAGAGCTTTAAATATGCCAAAGCGTAGCAAAGAAGATACTGAAATAACGATTCAAAAAATTATGGATGCAGTCGTGGATCAACTGATTCGGTTGGGTTATGACAAAATGTCTTATACAACATTAAGTCAGCAGACAGGGGTTTCGCGCACTGGTATTAGTCACCATTTTCCTAAAAAAGTGGATTTTACTGCGGCACTGGATGGTCGTATTTTCCAAATTTTTGTCGGCTACTTAGACTTAGAGAATGATCTGAGTACTTTTTCAAAAAGTTGGGTAGCAGCGTTAGACAATAAAGAATTTGTTGCGATATTACGTTTAGTTTTTCATCACATTGTTACTTCTGCCAAATCGCAAGAGTTTGCAAGTAATAACATTGCTCGCCTATACCAAGTATTAGAAGAGCGTTTTGGTAAAGAAAGTGATAAAGAACTTGAATGGCTTCTAGGCAAGTCTCTGGTTCAGATGACGCTTTAGACGTAATCGAGATGCTTTTTTAGATATGGATGAGCTGTGATATTATGGCTATATACACTAAGTTATAGAGAATAATCATGGCAAGAACTGCTGCAGCTTTGCACATTTTGGTTAAGCATAAAGAACAAGCTGAAGATATCATTAAGCAACTTAAAAAAGGGGCTAAGTTTCAGACATTAGCTAAAAAGTACTCTACCTGCCCTTCGGGGAAAAAAGGTGGCGATCTTGGTGAATTTCAAAAAGGACAAATGGTTCCTCAATTTGATAAGGCCGTTTTTAGTGGTGAAATCTTAACGCCTTTACTCGTCAAAACAAAGTTCGGTTGGCATGTGATCAAAGTGCTATATAGAACCTAGTTGATTCAATTAACGTAATCATTATTCAAAAGAGCCTCATTGGGCTCTTTTTCTGTTTTGGCACTGTCATACTCACTTTATCAAATAGGATTAGAATATCGGTAATCTATCAGCCAATAGTGGTGCTTAATCGTACCAACTACGCCTTGTATATACACCACTGCGCAGCGACTTAGGGTGGATTAATATAAATAATTACAGTCTATAATAGTCAATAATTGTTTAGGCATTGTATTCAGAGTGACTTTTCTAGTCATAGCCTAAGTGCCAGAGGAGAAAATACCATGGAGCATTTAAATTACCGTAGCAATGTGGTGTTGCATGCATTTGATTGGGAATATGCATATGTTGAACGTCAAGCAAAGGTCATCGCAGAATTAGGGTATCGCAGCGTATTGGTATCACCGCCAATGAAATCCTACCAGAATCAACTTGGTACCCAATGGTGGCAACGCTATCAACCACAAGACTACCGTGTTATAGATAATCAACTCGGTAATACCGTGACCTTCAAAGCGATGGTTGATGCACTATCAAAATTCGATATACAAGTTTATGTCGACGTTGTCTTTAACCATATGGCAAATGAATCTTACCTGCGTCAGGATTTACAATATCCAAGTTCAGCCGATTTACTTGAGTATCAAGCGCGAGCTGAGTATTTCCAGAAACAGCGACTATTTGGTGATTTATCTCAGCCGCTTTTTAAAGATGAAGACTTTGTTGATGCTTTTGGGATAGAAGATTGGAAAGATAAGTGGGAAGTTCAAAACGGTCGTATTTCTGGTGGACCACAAGATCCGGGTTTACCGACTTTGCAAGATAGTGACTATGTGGTAGAGCAGCAGCAGTCATATTTAAAAGCATTAAAGAAAATGGGCGTGAAAGGCTTTCGCATCGATGCCGCAAAACATATGACCATTGAACACCTTAAAAAGGTATGGACTGATGAGATCACCAATGATGTACACATTTTTGGAGAGATTATCACTGATGGTGGAGCAACAGCGGAAGAGTACGATACCTTTCTAGAGCCTTACTTAAAGGAAACGCGTTTAGGTGCGTATGATTTCCCACTATTTAATACCATTTTTGAAGCCTTTGAGCCTAAAGGTAGTTTTACTTCATTAATTGATCCATATTGTTTTGGACTCGCATTATCTAAACGCCGTTCCATCACATTTGCGATTACTCATGATATACCTAACAACGATGTTTTTAGTAACTTAGTGATGAGTGAAGAGGATGAAGCGTTAGCTTATAGCTATATTCTAGGGCGTGATGGTGGGGTACCACTGATTTATACCGACTTAGATACCAGTAATATACGCAATAAAGCTGGCAAACCTCGTTGGCAAGATGCATGGAAAGCCCCTGAAATGGTTAATCGAATTGCCTTTTACAACCATGTTCATGGGGAGAAAATGTCAGTTATTGAAGCCAATGATGATATTTTAGCTTTTTCACGAGGGGATAAGGGTTTAGTTATTTTAAATAAATCAAAAAGAAAGCAAACACTCTCGATTGATTGGAGTTGTAGAGTCGTAGATCTTTTAACCAATCGTATTTTTGAAAGTAAGAATGGAAAGTTAATTATTCGAATTTCAGGTAAAACGAGCTTAATGCTAATCACAGAACCTCAAGTTTAATCCTATCCCAATTGCAGTCAAAAATAGGTAACTGCAATTGGTGGTATTTATTGCTCAAATAGTATCAATGAACTTTGCCCCTCTTTTATCAAACGAGCGATCAAAGAGGGGCAGTTGTGATTCAGCTTTTAAGCTATACGATAAATTTATTGAGCAGTGCATCTTGAGCTCGAACATTATCTGTTTGGCTTTGCATTTCGTTGCTTGTATTTTCAGCAGCGTCAGCAACTTGTGTAGATAGGTCTTTAATTTTTAGCGTGTTATTGTTTATCTCTTCAGCGACTAAGCTTTGCTCTTCAGCAGCGGAAGCAATTTGAATGTTCATATCGGAGATCTGTTGAATGGACTCTCGGATATGCTCCAAAGCCAAGTTTGCTTTTTGAGCGGCAGCAACGGCTTCAAAGGCGGTCTCTTTGCTTTCATTCATAACATTCGAGACTGATTGAGTGCCTACTTGAAGCTGCTCAATCATCGTTCGAATTTCAGTGGTTGATTGTTGAGTACGTAAAGCAAGTGTTCGAACTTCATCAGCGACAACCGCAAACCCACGCCCAGATTCTCCAGCTCTTGCCGCTTCAATCGCTGCATTAAGAGCCAGTAAGTTAGTTTGATCGGCAATATCATTGATAACTTTTAAAATCGTCTCAATATTGTTCGTCGCTGTTTGAAGTGTGTTAACTTCAGCAACCGCTTGGTCAATTCGCAACGATAAATTATTAATCGCAAGGGTGGTGCTACTAACAACATCCGTACCTTCTAATGTTGCATCATCGGCTTGTTTTGCCGCTTCGGCAGCACCTTGAGCATTATTAGCGACATCTGCAGACGTCGTTGCCATTTCATGCATAGCGGTCGCCAGTTGCTCTAACTCTTGCAACTGTGAGCGCATAGCAACGACAGATTGTACAGAGCCTTGTACAGTGAGTTCTGTGCTATGCATAATGTCAGAGCCAATTAACTTAGATTGCTGGATCTGGGTTTGAAGAGATGAGGTAAAGGTATTAAAGTTTTTTGCAAGCGTGGCAAACTCTTCGTCAGTATTCGTATCAAGACGTTGAGTTAAATCACCTTGACCAGATGCAACATCATTAATGGCATGATTTAGTTGACCAAGCGGGCGCATTAACCCACGAATTACAAAGTTAAGCGCAACGATACTCAATACAAGTGCAATTAGCGTGTAGATAATCGAGTTATTACGTAGATCGCCGATAGTGGCAAATGCTCTATCATGATCGACAATAGCACCGATAGCCCAACCTTCTGATGGAATAGGGGTAAAGTTAACTAAGTACTCTTTTCCATCTACATTGACGGTTTGGTGCTGCTGGCTCATCGGCACATTTGGCAGATAACTTTGCATCGGTTGACCATTGTAGTTTGAGTTGGGATGAGCAATCGTTGTGCCATCAGCTGAAACTAAAAATAGGTAACCAGCACCATCAAATAATTCAATACGATTAATTAAATGCGATAGATTATCTAGCGGAACATCAAAAAACATGACACCTTGAAGTATGCCTTGTTCTTTGATTGGCAGGCTAACGGAAATAATCACTTCATTAATCGCATCATCAAAATAAGGTGGAGTGACAACGAGTTGGTCACTATTTTTAGCATCAATATACCATGGGCGCGTTTTAGCGTTGTAGTCACTCCCTGGATTCCAGCTTGGGTCATTTTCGATCAGAGTGTTACCAGCTTCATCCCCATAGCCGACCACAATGAACTTTTCTCTTAGTACCTTAGAATCGACAATCTGCTGTATAAAACTACGGTCAGAAGGGTTTATTTCAACCATACCAGCGCTTGATTGAGCCAGTAATTTGTTAGCTTCCATTCCCACAACAACTGTGCTTTCAATTGCTGCCACTACTTCAGTTAGTGTGTCATTGACTTGGTGTTCAATCTCTTTTTGAACGGTATAGAGTTGTTGAATCGATAATAACGAGACAGTAACAAGAAGTAATGCAGAAGATGCTGCAACAACCTTGTGACTAAATTTCATGGTGTTTCCTTTTACGGTTTGGGTTTTGGTTTGCTTAAATGTAAAAAGCCTCACAATGAGGCTTTTTATAAAAACGATAACGCTATGTATTTAAAATATTAAGTGCGCAACACCTGCGATAACTGGCAGAGTGATAATGGTACGTAATATGAAAATAACGAATAACTCAACAATATTGACAGGAATACGGCTACCTAATAGCAGTGCGCCAACTTCTGACATATAAATCAATTGTGTTACTGACATAGCAGCGATGATGAATCGAGTCATATCACTCTCTATTGAGGACGCTAAAATAGAAGGAATAAACATATCAGCAAATCCGACCACAATAGTTTGTGATGCTTGAACGGCTTCAGGAACACCTAATAGTTCTAAATAAGGAATGAATGGCTGACCTAAAAATGCAAACACTGAGGTATGCTCTGCAATGATCAGTGCAATAGTACCAAGTCCCATAACAACAGGCAGTACGCCAAACACCATATCGATGGCGTTATGAATACCTTCTTTAAATACTGACTTTATCGACTTAACTTGACCCGCTTTTTTAAGTGCTAACTCTAGACCCCATGAAAAAGTTGAGTAACCTTCAGGGGTTGCATCAGCATCTTTTGTTGGTTTTGTACCATCAATAAAGAGATCTTTTTTCATGCTCAAAGGTGGTAGGCGAGGGATAATAATGGCAGCAGTGAAGCCAGCTAAACAGATCGCAGCATAAAATGGTAAGAATAGGTGCTCCAACTCAACCTGAGCAATCACGACTAGGCTGAAAGTAATCGATACAGCAGAGAAGGTCGTTCCAACGACGGCAGCTTCACGCTGAGTATAGAACTTGTTTTCGTATTGTTTACTCGTAAGCAGAATTCCGACACTACCATCACCAAGCCATGAAGCCATACAGTCGATAGCACTGCGACCTGGAAGGTTAAAGATAGGACGCATAATTTTACTTAGCAGTGCACCAAAGAGCTCTAATAGACCAAAATTAAGTAATAAAGGAAGTAGCAAGCCAGCAAAAATGAAGACAGAAAATAGAGTTGGTAATAGACCTTCAAGTACTAATCCACCAGTATTTTCTTCCCAAATAAATTCAGGACCGATTTGAAAAAAGCTCATGACAACTGCTAAGCCACCAAGTAGACGAACTGTCATCCATAAAGGGCTAGGCGTTAACAGTCCGTGTATAAAAGCACTTTGCTTCATGCAGTTTGGCTGATGGATCTTATAGAGAATGGTTGATACTGACATGAAAGCGATAATCGCAGTAACAATAGGCACTAAATAATCAGCGAGAAGGCTTTGAATCGATTTAGCTAAAACAGCGATCGGAATGGTTAGATCACCTTGATAGCTAATGGGTGCCATGAATAGAAATAAGCCAAGTAAAGAAGGGATGAAAAACATCCAAAAATTTCCTTTGTTGCTTAAAGCTGACTTTGCATTTTTTTGCATAATGTTCTCACGTTACTACTAGTCAATAATGCCAATCCTTGGTCAGTATGTTGACGAAATATCCATATTTACTCTATAAGGCAGCAAGACTACCTAGCTTTGTTACACATTGCAATACTATGCAGTATATAAAACTACTTATTCATTAAGGCGAATGTTTATTCTTATTTTATGCACTTGCTCAGTATTAAAGTATAAGGTCAGTTTTAGGCAGACCTGTGATTACGATATAAATAAAGTGAATATAGTAGAGCGAGTACAAATGAACAGGTCGCTGGGAAAAGAAAAGCATAAATTTGATACTTAATGAATAAGCAGGTCCCTGTCGCTCCACCAAAAAGAAAACCTGTCACAATCGCAATAAGCAACTTAGCTTTGCGTTTATCAAACATCTTTCCTTTAAGCCATTCTCCAATCATGATCCCGAGATCAGTGATGACACCCGTAACGTGAGTAGTACGAATAATGGCATTACTAAATGTTGTGAGCATCGCATTCTGTAGTCCACAGGCAGCAGAGGCAAAGTATTGACCCGTAATAGAGCCTTGCGCAAGAGCAAAGAGAGCCAGCAGCAATAAGCTACCTTCTATACAAAGGGCAAAACTGTAGCGACGACCCAGTTTTAAAGCCGTACTTTCAATATAGAAACCACTTAATGCCGCTCCAGCCATAAAACTAGTGATGATCAAGATAAGGTGTAGACTTTGCTTATAATCAGGCAAGGATGAGGTATCTTGAATTAAGTTACTGCCTAGCAACGTCACTGTACCTGAAAGGTGTGAAATGGCTTGATGTTGAAAGTCGAGCAGTCCAATAGCATTAACTGAACCAGCAAGAGCCGCGAGTAAAAATGCGCCGTACTCTACCCAGCGGGGAAGTTTAGATATCACATTTAAGCCTAATTAATTTGGTACTGGATTATAACGGTAAATGCATTCGTACAGAAAGCCCCCAAACATGGTCTAATTTGATTTAGATCAATATTACTAATAACCAAACGTTTAACTAATGTTGATGTAGTCCCCAACTTGATTGAAAGTCGTATGTTTAATGGTTAATTATTATGCACATATATGTTGTTTATGTGAGTCAAATTACATATCATAAAACTAGCCAGTAACCCAGTGAGCAGATCTTACCACTGCTCGCAAATTTGAATACTTGTGTTCAGGTCAATTATTGAACAAATGGAGTTTGTAGTAATGATTAATAAACGTTTTTTTAAAACAAAAGATGAAGTAGAAGTTACCTTCGAGCTAAAAGATGTAAAAGCGGATTCTGTAGCAATCGCTGCTGATTTTTTAGGTTGGGAAGCAACGCCTATGAAAAAACTTGCGAAAGGGACAACGTTTAAATTTAAAACTCGTTTACCTAAAAATGAGCAATTTGAATTTCGCTACCTAATCAATGAGCAGGAATGGGTAAACGATGCTCATGCAGACAGCTATATTAAAAATAGCTTTGGTGAAGAGAACAGTTTGGTTTCAACAGCTCAATAGTCTGATAAATTTTGGTCAAAAAACCCAACTACTAGCACTAGTTGGGTTTTTTATATCGGCTAATTATCTTATTGTTTTTATTAGAAAGCCTGTACGAGTAAGAAGATTCTTTTGATTAGCTATTCATTTTCAATGCAAAAAAAGCCCTTTATTTTGAATATCTAGTTAAAAAAATAGCAAACTAATAGTGAAATCTGCATCAGGAAAGCATATCCTCTAGCCTCTGTATTATAGATAGATTTATTTGACCGTGACTTCTAAACCATTGACAGCTCATTTTATAGAGCTACCTCTATTTAAAAAAGTAATGCTTGCTTGCTTACCTTTGGCTGCCATTGCTGGTATGTCGAGTACATCAACACCAGTGTACCGTACGGTAGATCTAGCATTACCTACTTCTGAATCAGTCTTTGCACTGGAGTTATCCGCACCGTATCAGCCTGTACTTATGCCCCACTATGAGTATCAAATTCAGGTAGGGGATAACTTAAGTACGATATTTTCTACCCTAGGCTTTCCCTATACTGAATTGCTTAAGGTTATGGAAACAGATTTAAATTATCTGGCTTTGGATACGCTAAAGCCGGGGAATACATTACGTTTTTGGAAAACAGAACAAGATTCCTCTCGTTTAGCGAAAATGGAATTGCAATTTAGTCCAGCTGAAAAAATAGTATATAGTCGCTTGGAAGACGGCAGTTTTGAATATAAGGATATTTCTATTCCCGGTGATTGGCAGCAGCAACCTTTAGTCGGTGTTGTGAAAGGCAGTTTTTCCCGCTCTGCAAATCGATTAGGCTTAGGTACTGCTGATATTGATCACGTAGTTAGTTTATTGAAAGATAAAATTAATTTTGCGAAAGAATTGCGTGAAGGAGATAAGTTTGAAGTGGTTCAAAGTCAGCAATTTGTTGATGGAGTCGCCACTGGAAAAACGGAAATTCAGGCGATCAAGCTCTTCAATCGAGGTCGTCTGATTAGCGCTTACTTACACAGTGATGGGCAGTATTATGACCAGCATGGTGACAGTTTGCAGCGTGCTTTCCTGCGTTACCCATCAGAAAAGCGCTGGCGCATTAGTTCAAACTTTAATCCACAGCGTAAACACCCTGTGACAGGGCGCGTTTCTCCTCATAATGGTACTGACTTTGCAGCGCCGACAGGAACACCAGTGCTATCAACAGGAGATGGTCAAGTTATTATGACGCGTGACCACCCTTATGCGGGCAAGTACGTTGTTATTCAGCACGGTAGTTCTTATAAAACGCGTTATTTACACCTAAGCCGTATTCTAGTTAAAAAAGGCCAAAAGATATCACGTGGTCAAAAAATTGGTTTAACAGGGCAAACAGGGCGCGTAACAGGACCACACATTCATTACGAATTTATTATACGTGGTCGTGCGGTGAATCCAATGACGGCCAATATTCCAATGGCTAGTTCTATCCCTGATGATGAGCGCCAAGCATTTAACCGTCGCAGAGATGAAATGGATCAACTGCTTGAGCAACAAACCTTGTCTTTAGCAAAAAATAACAGCTAAATATTGATATATTATCGAATTAGTTAACTTTAGCATAATGGTTCTGATACGTTTTGCTACTGTTATTACAGGGCGGTATTTTTACAATGCTGCCCATTGAAAGTGAGAAAATTATGCAACAAAATGAATTTGAAACCTTAGTAAAACAACTGTGTGAACAGGGCAACTTGCCACAAGCGTTAGAGCAGTTAAAAGTCAATGAAGATCAAGAGATCGCTCAAGCAGCTCAATCTCTAACGGGTCAATTTGCGCTGGCTGAAGTTGAAGGTGAAACTCGAGTTTATCATGTGACACTTGAAGACGATGAAAATGGGCAAGAGCAAGAATTCGTTGAGCATGTTATGAATGAAGGTGAAGATGTCATCAAATTCATCGCTTGGTTTTTTGAATCTATGTTTGATGTTAAACACAAGGAAACTTACCAAGCTGCTGGCAGAACTTACCAACAGCCTAAGCGTAGCTAACTTTACATCTTGTACTTTAATTACATGTAAAGTGTGATCTAGGTCTTGTTTTTGGTTTTGGTTAAGATATAATTACCGCGAAAAGAAATTTTATTACATAAGTAGCGGAATATTATGAACCACGATTTAGGCAGTGTTTTTCTTGCGCAAGCTTTAGCAAAGAAAATGATGCACGAAGCAATGTACGGTAAGCCAGCACCGAAAAAAGTTTCTCTTTTTAAAAGAGTAATGAAAAAAATCGCTCGCTAATTAATCGCGATAGCGTTGAAATTTTAAAGCCTTCACCTTTTGCCTAACTTAGGACATGATGTGAGGGCTTTGTCATTTTTGTTATGCTTGTTTTATGGCTTAATTAATTCATTTCTAATTAAGCTACGACGAATATTTTTACACAACTTACCAAACTGACGCAGCTCTGTCATATTAGGCAGAACACCAATACTTAATTGATGCTCCCAATAGATAACTTCACTTTCAACCATTTCAATCAACTTCTTCGGGCAACCGACACATGTATCACCACAAATTTGTGCTTCAGGGGCATCAAATGGAAACTCAGCTCTAACAGCGCTAATGATATTGGTCATTGCTGTTTGTCTGTCAGGTTTTATTGTTGTCATCATTGCGCTCGATATCATGAGAAAATAGTAATAAAGCAGTTATAAAGGGCTAGCTTTAGATTGAGAGTACAATAGTCCTTTCTTTTCGAGATTAAAAGCCTCAGAATAGCCCGCTTCATTTGGTGAGTGGTTTTTAGGCTGTAGCCAACCCATAATCCTAATTAATAAAATTGAGAATCATACTATGAGTTTTACCTCTTTGGGCCTTTCTGAAGCAATCCTTAAAGCCATCGAAGCACAAGGTTATGACAAGCCATCTCCAATCCAAGAGCAAGCGGTTCCTGCTGTTTTAACTGGTAGGGATGTAATGGCTGCGGCTCAAACGGGTACCGGGAAAACAGCAGGTTTTACTCTACCTATTTTAGAACTATTATCTAATGGTCCAAAAGCACAGCAAAATAAAGCACGCGGTAATAAAGTTAGAGCACTAATTTTGACACCTACTCGTGAGCTAGCCGCTCAGGTCAATGCGAGTGTTGAGAAATATAGTCAGCATCTAAATCTGCGTTCAACTGTTGTGTTTGGTGGCGTTAAAATTAACCCACAGATGCAAAAGTTACGTGGCGGCTGTGATGTATTAGTTGCAACGCCAGGGCGTTTGATGGATTTATACAACCAGAATGCCGTTCGCTTTGACCAATTAGAAGTTCTGGTTCTTGATGAAGCCGATCGCATGCTTGATATGGGTTTTATCCGTGATATCCGTAAGATTTTAGCGCTACTTCCTGCAAAGCGTCAAAACTTACTTTTCTCAGCCACATTCTCAGCGGATATTCGCAATCTAGCAAAAGGCTTAGTGAATAACCCAATTGAAATTTCAGTTAGCCCAGCAAACTCAACGGCACCAACAGTAGAGCAAAGTATTTACCCAGCCGACAAGCGTAAAAAGCCAGGTATGCTGGCGAAGCTAATTACCGATGGCAATTGGAAGCAAGTACTTGTGTTTAGTAAAACAAAACATGGTGCTAACCGCTTATCCCATTTTTTAAATGATCAAGGGATTACCGCGGCTCCTATTCATGGTAATAAGAGCCAATCGGCACGAACAAAGGCTTTAGATCATTTTAAAACAGGTCAAATCCGAGTGCTAGTAGCGACGGATATTGCTGCACGTGGTATTGATATTCCTCAACTACCACAAGTCGTGAACTTTGACCTACCTAATGTATCAGAAGATTATGTACACCGTATTGGTCGTACAGGTCGTGCTGGAGAAGTAGGTAAAGCAATTTCATTAGTATCGGCTGAAGAAGCATCAGACTTATTTGGTATTGAGCGTTTGATTAAACAGCTACTACCGAGATTTGAACTGGAAGGTTTTAAACCCGTCCATGAGTTGCCTGAATCTAAATTGGACACTCGTCCAATTAAAGCTAAAAAACCAAAGAAACCAAAGGCGGGGCATAAAGATGGCCAGCGCTCTGGTGGTTTACATAATGGTAATCAAGATCGCGGTCGTGGTGCTCGAACAGCTGAAGGTGGCAATAAGCAGCGACGTAAACCAGCACCAAAACGTAATAATGGTTCAACAAGTCGTGATGGGCGCAATGCGAATAAAAGTAATGGCCAGAAGTCCCCAGTACAACGAGCACAAAAAAATACTAACCAATAGTGAATCGTTAGCTAGATCCTTTGTTATTCACAAAAGCTGTTGCCAATGAAATAGCGAATACTAGCCGATAGTAAAAAGCCTCATTTATGAGGTTTTTTTGTTTCTGTGCATTTTAAAATTGCGAGAGATCCCAAGCAAAACGCTATCATTGCAAATTGCGATTGCAAAATGCAAAAAGGTAAAGAGTAAAGAGTTAATAACCCTATAGAAAGCAGGCTATTTGATATAAATATAAACTAAAAAAGTTGGCACAGATACTGCATTGTATAGCGTGACCCTTCTTAAGCCGAGGGTCACCTAGCCAACTGACGTTGTTAGTGAACCTTATTTTTGTTCACACATATATATAGCCAACTGCACTTTTTTGCGGTTGGTTTTTTTTTACCTCAATTTCTACTTACTATTAATGTCACACTGTTGATAGCAACTCGGCTCCCTAGGGCAAGCTGTCCCTCTAGAGCAAATTAACCGCGCATCATTTTCAATACCACGCTCGATCCAATTAATATTCAAAATTTTTGCTACTGTCGTTAGATCTTTGCGGATATGACGAGGTATAGATACACTTCCGCCACCCTTAACGCATGACTGCTTTAACTCCTCAGCAATTGCGAAAGCATCACCACCTTGCGCAGTTATAGCAGGGTTTAAATCAATTCCAGCACATAGTACACGGTTGTTACCAGCAGGATCTGTCATATTGATGGACTCACAACAATAAATTCTAGGCTCATTAGCGACATTTAGAATCGATATTTGTGCAGAACTACCTTGTTGAAATTCAGATAAACGGCGGAAGACAGCCCAGTGTTGGCAAGGATCGTTCACCATACGCATGTTGCCCCAAGGAAGTGGGATACCATTACCACGATAGACCGCTTTTAACTTTCCTGGACCATAGGCATCAAAGTAGTGCCAATGTGGGTAAGGCGATACTACAGTCATACGGCGCATGGCAACTGATGGTGAAACCCCTGCTTTTTTATGCACATCTATTTCATAGCCATTACGATCTAAAAGCTGTCGATAAGGCACTTTAGGGCAAAGCAAAGCGCCCGCAAAAAAGCTGGATTCAAAGTCTCGCCATGCTTGCAATATATCTTGTGAGTTGAGTTCTGATGTTGGTTTTTCATCCGTAAAATCTTCCCAACTATTGTTGTTACCGACAGATAACACACTCTTTAAGCCTTCTTGGCTATGTAAAATAGAATGGCCAATATAAACAGCAAGGTCATACTTCAAACGGGTAGGGTACTGCTTCAAAATATCATTAAGATAAATGGTATTCGGTGGCTCAAAAAAAGAGGTAACCAACTGCTTTGAATTAATACCTAATTCATCAACGATATCTTGTGGGGTACGACTGATCCAGCGAATATCAATGTTTAAATGACGTGCAATATCGGTCAGATCTTCAACAGATAAGTTTAAACGCTTTAAACCAACCTCTTCGGCAGCACGCTCAAGATCAGGAAAGTGATTTTGTAAGCTTTCTTGGTGAGCACGAATTAGCAGGTGCGCAAATTGACGGCCAGTGATCCCCGTCTGTGAAAGCATTTCTGGGATTGCTATCTGCAAAATATCATTAGAAAAAAGGAAATTAGGTTCAAGGGCCATTCCGCTAATTCCGCCTCGACTGCCTTTATTTGGTGTAATGGCTTGTTGCCCTGGTTCATCATCTAGAAACCAAGTGGGCTTTTTTTGGAAAACTTCAGCAATGACCTCAAGCATATCAAAGCTTGGTACACGCTTACCTCGTTCAATCATTGATAAGTAAGAGACCGATGGAGCATGCTCAGGATTGACTCGCATACAGCGGGTTGATAAATCCTCCATAGTTAAATGATTATTTTTTCTTAGATTTCTTATCTTAGTACCTAAGAAATGAGACTGGCGTATTAAACTTTTTGAGATAGGCATTTGTAAAATTCACACTGTAAAGTTTTTGTTGTGAAATTGTAGTAAAAAAGAGTGTAATCTACAAACTAAGCAATGAGAACTTGCTAGGTGTTAACTTGAATCGTTAGGTTATCTCTTAGTTCGTTATGCTAAACAATTGATTATTTGTAAATAAAATATGGTAAAAGGGAAAGACTATGAATATGCTAACAATCGATAAAACTGAAATACAACAACAAAATAACCTATTTATCGCTGAAGCTGTCTTTGCCGTCGAGGCCATCAGCACTAACGAACAGTCAGAAAAGCAGAGAAAAGCAAAACAGTTACTGGATCAACTTTTCCCACTAGAAAATGGTTCTCATCAAGATGTGACTAGCTATGTAATTGACTACAATCATCTTCTTGCATATTTTAAAGGTGGGCAACATAGTGGCTTGAAGTTTCCAAAGCACTTTGTTGCGTATACAGGACAAAAATCACAACCAGATGCTATGCTATTAAAGGATGCAACAGGCAGTCACTTAGAAGTTATTTTGGCAGCAGGTCAGGGAACGGGTCATATTGAATTGATGGATATTGAGGATATTCAATTGGAAACTTGTACCACTTTTGATCAAAATTCAGCAGATCTAGCCTGTTCGGCAATACGTCATTGGATTAGCTTGATTAAAAGCGATGGCCGAGGAAAGCCGCTTGCTTGCAGTGAGGATCGTGAGTATATGTCAAAAAGTGGGCAGGATTACCACTTGATGCATTGTTATACCTATCGATAATTGAGCGAGAAGTAAACAATGCATTTGATAGGTACTACACCTTTAGCAACTCATAGCATTGTTTACTTTCATTAACGATATTAGCTCAACATTTATAAAGGCATAACTCGGTTTCGACCTAAATTTTTTGCACTATATAATGCTTTATCAGCACGCTCTATTAATTGTTCAGGTGAATCATTATCTCTTCGTTCAGCAACACCAAAAGAGGCCGTGATACGGTTGATTTGTTCACCCGTTCGGCGATCTTTGATATTCATTTTTTCGATTGTTCTACGATTCGCTTCTGCAAATTGACGGGCAATTCGTAAATTATGCTGCGGAATAATAATAGCAAACTCCTCACCACCAAACCGATAAAGTGTTATCGCATCTCGACAGTTTTCTTGCAGCCTTTTGGCAAGGCGCTTAATAATCGTATCACCAAATAAATGACCGTATTGGTCGTTAAAGCCTTTGAAGTGATCGATATCGACCAGAATTAAACACATTGCTTGGTTGTTGCTACAAAGTGCTAGCATATCTTTATCAAAAGCACGACGGTTATAAATTTTCGATAGACTATCGATCAGTGATTCTTTTTCAACCGCGGAGAGTTGAGCTTGTAAGCTTTCGATTTCAGAACTCGCATTATGCAGTTGTGATTTAAGGTAGAGTGTTGAATTTTGTATATCTTTAGACTCAGAAATCAGCTGTCGTACAATTTCAGTGGTTTCATTTAAATTTAAGCTTTTTTCATCTATCTGATCTAAATATGAAAAATAGTGAGATATCGCATTTGAAAAAGCCGTTGTATCTTCCATCGCATCATTCATAGATTGAGCGACCTCAGTGACTAATGCTTCCATGTTTGTTCTGACTTCATTAAGTGCGATATCATTCTTTTTCGCTACGTGACGCTCATAGAGGCGCTCATTGATAGCGGGAGGACAGACATCATAATGCTTAAGGATCTGATCCATTTCTGTGTTTAATTCAGGTAAAGCCTCATTCACATAGGCGTACCATAGTGCATAGTTCGCTGGAGTGACAGGAACTTGATTTTTAATCATTAATGGGATGGCTTTTTTAAGGTTCAGTGCCGCTTTTTGAATGTCACTTTTACTCATGAAGGAAGGTACCAAAGTTAATAGGCTAAGCTATATAGGAGTGCTCAAAACGATATAATGAGTGGGTAGGGTAGCTGATTTTAATACTAATTACTTAATATTTAGCAAGTAAGTTGATTTTAAATAAAAAATAAGCAGCATATCAAATTATAGAAACAAAAAAGCACCGATAAAAATCAGTGCTTAAGAATATTTTAAGTCTTTAACTTAATTACTGAGCAACAACGTTAGCTGCTTGTAGGCCTTTTTGACCATTTTCAACTTCGAAAGAAACCTTTTGGCCTTCTTTTAAAGTTTTGAAACCTTCAGATGCGATTGCACGGAAGTGTACGAATACGTCAGCACCGCCGTTATCTTGAGAAATGAAACCGAAACCTTTCTCTTCGTTAAACCACTTAACAGTACCAGTATTTGTATTAGACATAATTTGTCCCTTATTGAAATTCTTTAAAGTAAAGCGCTGATAATGTGAATTATTTAATATTGCTAAGAAATAAGGAAAAACTCAATACCGAACTTGTAGCGGTCTTATGTGTTAATTTTACTTTCATCTAATTTAAATAACTCCGTTTAGCAGAGCAAAGGCATAGTAACATAGTCATCAGCGTTGTACAGTGCCATCTCATAGTTACGTGGACAATCACTACTATGAATAACTCCACCCAAAAAAGGTAGTAGATGTTCGCTATAAAGTCAATGGAATGAGGTTTATTCGAGGGTATTTGTAAGGATTTGCTGATATAAACAGTATTTAATACTGCATTTGATACTTGGTGAGATAAAGCCAAATAAAGGTATATTTGGCTTATCCACTTATACTCAATGCCTACAGGTTGGCATTGATAATATTACTTTTTGCCTTGAGTTTGCTTATCTGCTTCGGTTAACTCACGGATACGACGGCTGATATCGCGGCGTGCCTTTGAGATTTCAGCACTTTTAATGATGTGATCATCAACACGATCTTCATAATCTGCTTTCATATTTTTAATAATGATTAACATTTCATCTTGTGTCATATCAGCTTTAGTATAATCTAAAAGGTTGTCTAAAAGATCGACACGTTTACGGTTGTCACGAACTTTTTTTTCATTATCAATAAGTTCGCGCTTAAGTTTGTTTTTTTTGCGTGCTTGGTTAACGATTTCAAATACACTAGTCATAACTTACCTTTATTAAAAATTACTGGATACCTAGCAGTGATTAAAGCACATCATATAAATTCATAACAGCATTAAGATCAAAATCATCACATGGTCGATTAAAAAAAGAACACTCGCATCACCGAGGGATTGTACCCTTAATTAATATCACTATATGATAGAGAAAATCGTCTATTCATACAAAGGTACAATGAAATTGAAGCATGATAATGAGGATGATCTCGCTCTTATAATGGTAGATAGAGAAGCACTTTTAAGCAAAGAGGAAACGAGTCATGTACCTGATAGTGAAAATATTGGGCAAGATAAGATTCGTCAAGCTTATAAAAAGGCGAGTATGCACATGCAACTTCTCTCTATTGAGATCAGTCGACCGAAAATCATGATGTTAGATGAGCATGGTAATCTAACGCCATTGACTTTATTTTCAGAGCATTAGGTCGTGCTAAAATAGAAACTCACTTGCAATAAAGTAAAATAACAAGGAAGAGAATATGACTATTGAATTATCCGCATTAGAAGCACGTATTATTGGCTGTTTAATTGAAAAAGAAGTCACCACGCCAGATCACTACCCATTAAGCTTAAATAGTTTAACAAATGCCTGTAATCAAAAAAGTAATCGCGAACCTGTTATGGCGCTATCAGAATCTGATGTCTTAGATACTGTTGAAGGTTTGATCTCTCGTCGCCTTGTGAGTGATGAAAGTGGCTTTAATAGCCGAGTAAGCAAATATCAGCACCGTTTTTGTAATACCGAATTTGGTGATTTGCAGTTTACCGATCAAGAGCGTGCCATTATTTGTTGTATGCTACTCAGAGGAGCGCAAACACCTGGTGAGTTACGCACGAGAACAAATCGATTAGCGACTTTTGCTGATGTCAAAGAAGTTGAAAGCGTACTAGAAAACTTAGCAGTACGTAGTGCAGGTGAGTTAGTGATTAAGCTACCGAAAGAGTCAGGCAAAAGAGATTGTCGCTATCAGCACCTTTTATCAGGGCAAGTTGATATTGAAGCTTATGCTGTACCACCGAGTATTGTTTCTGCAACGAAAGATGAGCAGATAGCGAGCCTGGAACAAGATGTCGCTTCATTAAGAGAAGAAGTTGCAGAATTACGAACTTTAATTGAATCTGTTTTGTAATTAATGAGTAGCCATAATCTCTCAACGATAACAACTTGTTCTGATTGGTATATTTATTTCATACGGACACGTTATGACACCCTTTATTGTGGTATCACAACGGACTTGTCCCGCCGTTTCAAGCAGCATGAATCGGGGAAAGGGGCAAAAGCTTTGCGTGGAAAGGGCCCTCTATCTTTGGTTTGGAGCCAAAAGCTAAGTAATCACAGCGAAGCTCTTAAATGTGAGATTGCTGCAAAAAAGTTATCTAAAAAGAAGAAAGAATTGATAGTTAGTTCACAAAAAAAGATTTTCCTCTCGGATAGTCAGTTGCACTTATAGAATTTTTCTTTGCTCATCACCTAGTTTGTAATAATCTTCATGCGCATTCAGTACTTATAGTAATTAAAGGATTAATAGTATGAATTTTATGACAAAAACTGCCGTTTCAGTCGCGGTTGGTTTATGTTCAAGTAGTGTCTTTGCAGCTCATGTAGTTGCTGATGCTCGTGGTAATGCGATGGGTAATACGGGTGTTGCATCGGCAAACTATCTCACTGCGCCATTTTATAATCCTGCTCTGGGTTCAAGCTTTCGTGATCATGATAATTTTGGTCTTTTGCTCCCAGCCGTAGGTGTTAACGCCTCTGATCAAGATGATGTTATTTCTACTATTGATGATTTAGATGATGCTATCGATAACAACAATTCGACAGATGTACATAAACTGCTTGATAAGCTAGACGGGAGTCAGCCACTTAATGTTACAGCCGGTTTAGGTATTGCGATTGCTCTCCCTACACATGCAGTCTCAACCAATTTTTTTGCACGTGGTTATGTAGAAGTCATGTCGCAAGTTAACGTTGATAACAGTTCTAATGCAGAGGATCGCTATGATAACTCTGAAGTGGATACTAAAGCATTTGGATACTCAGAGTATGGGGTGTCCTTTTCAAAAGCCTTTGTTATAGCGAATCAAGATGTTTCATTCGGTATTTCACCAAAATATCAGCAAATGAAAACTTATACTAAAATGACTACGCTAGAAGATTTTGATTTCGATGACTATGAAGAGTCGGAAAATAGTGCTGGTGCCTTTAACTTTGACCTTGGTGCCGTGTGGTATAGAAATAATTTCCGTGCAGCGTTAGCCATCAAAGATGTACTTGCTCAAGAAATAGAACTTAAAAACAACCAAGGGACTGTGTTAGATACCTATGAGCTGAACCCGCAAGCAACCATCGGCTTAGCTTATACCAATCGATTCTTTACTGCTGCTTTTGATGCCGATCTAACTAAGCAAACGCGCTTTAAGAGTATGGATGATGATACCCAGTTTGTTCGTGTTGGCTTAGAGGGAAATGCTTGGGGTTGGGCTCAGCTACGAGCGGGCTATGAAATCGACCTGCAAGATACTCTTGATAACTCACTGACCGCTGGTGTTGGCCTCAGCCCGTGGGATGTTGTTCACCTTGATATTGCTGCTTCGTATGCTGGTGAAAATCAATTTGGTGCTGCAGCTAATTTATATCTCACGTTCTAAATGAGAAATTAGCATAAATAGATAAGTGATAAGCCATCCATTGTGATGGCTTTTTCGTATCTGATTAGAAGTACGTGATACCTTGTGAGTTTTTTTGTATTAATACTTCACCATTTCTACCAATTTGATCCAAGTTGCCACATAATTAACACTGCACTAGCGGTACAGCTAGGCATTGGCTAGTAAAAAATGAACCAAAGTAGTTCATAGTAGAGATGATATTTTAATGAAACAATTTTTAGCGCTTATCTTGATCGCAGGCTTTTCCCTGCCTGCGATTTCACAATCAACACACGTATTACATGGCTTTTGGGGTTACCAAGAGTTTTTAGATGCACACCCTGAGCAGAAAATACTAACAGATGCATTGAGACAACAGGTATTAGGCTCGCCACAATTATTAACCACACAGCAGACTCGTCCTGTGACTATATCGGTAGTCTATCCTGGTCAACAAATCTCAGATTATTGGGGTAGAAATATTAAAGCCTTTGAAAAAAGATTAGATGAGTTGGGTATAAATTATCAAATTAATCAGGTTTTTACACGACCAAACCTAGATGCAAGGCAGCAGAGTCTGTCACTGATGGAAGCGATAAAAAATAAAACTGATTACTTAATTTTCACGATGGATAGTATTCGTCATCGTAAATTTATTGAACATGTTATTAGCTCGACAGAGACAAAACTTATCCTACAGAACATTACGACGCCTGTTCGCTCTTGGGATTTAAGACCTCCATTTATGTATATTGGCTTTGATCATGTTGTTGGTACAAGAATGTTAGCGGATTACTTTAGCGAAACGTTTCCACAGAAGACGAAATACTCTGTGCTGTATTTTTCAGAAGGCTATATTAGCGATATGCGCGGAGACACGTTTATTAAGTTTATGAACCATAACGATAACTACGATTTGCGCTCTGCTTTTTATACCAAAGCCAATGAAGAAAGTGGCTATAAAGCAGCGCTAGCGAGTATCAAGAAAACACCAGAGTTGGATTTTATTTATGCTTGCTCAACCGATGTAGCGATTGGGGCGGTTAAAGCTTTAAAAGAGTTAAATCGAGACGATATTAGAATTAATGGTTGGGGTGGGGGGTCGGCAGAACTCGAAGCCATAGAAAATGGTGAGCTTGATGTAACCGTAATGAGAATGAATGACAACGCTGGTATCGCAATGGCAGAAGGTATAAAACTCGACTTGGAAGGTAAAGCGGTACCGACTGTTTATTCAGGAGGTTTTAAATTGGTAACATCTAGTGATTCTCAAGATAGAATTGATCAACTGAAAGCAGAAGCATTTCGTTATTCGGATAAATAATGACAGTGAAGTATAAAGCTGAACCAATTAAGCGTCGCTCATTAGCTTATTTAATTACCAGAATGATGATTTTAGTTATCATTGTACTGACATCAAGTATTTTGGCACAAAGCTATCAGCAAAGCAGCCGAATCATTAATCAAGAAGTTGAGCGTACATTACAGCAGACTTCCAGTTTAATACAGACTCTATTTGATTATAAGCTGGCAGCATTACAAATAAACCAAGACAGTAATGCTAAAAACGATATGATATTAAAGTTTTTAAAGGATAAAAATAAAGATAAGCTAGATGACTTTATTTTTAGTCTTGATCAAAAAGCATCCAATCAGGTGCCGGACTTACGCTTTATCGGTCAAGATAATCGTATTATCTGGGGTGACAGCAATGCTAATTTTTATGGTTTAGCTTCAGAAGACATTAAGGCACTATCAGAAGAAGTGAAGTTTGGCAGTAACTGGCATTTTATCAAGTTAGATAGCGCCTTAGGGCAAAGGCATATTCTTGCTAGGCGATCCCCTGTTATTGATCCTGAATCAGGAGAAGTATTAGGTTATTTATATATAGCCACCATTCTAGATGATAACTTTCTATTAGTTAATATGCTTAAAAAGGGCAGTAATAGTGAGAATGTTATTATTGAAAGTGAGAATAAATCTATTGCTAATACATTAACTGGCAATGAAAATTATAGCCTTTCAGAGTTGGTTGAGATAGATCACACGAATCTAGTGAATAATCCGATATTAAGTGTAACTCAGTTGAGAATCAATGAAGTTGAAGCCCCTATTATTGTTATGGCCATTCAATCTGATGAGAATTTGATTAAGTTTAAGAAAACGCATCTGTTAAATTTAATATTGCTTTTTTCGGTTATAATTGTCGCATTCATTTTTATCCGTAAGTGGGTGCATGAGAGGATATTTACAGAGTTAGAGTATTTAATGACTTATACGCTATCTATAAAAGATGGGAAAGACTCATTAATATTTAAAGGGGCTGATATATCTGAGTTTGACCACATCGGTCGAACGCTTGAAGGCACCTTTTCTCGCTTGCTTGATCAAGAAAAGTCATTTGAAAATTTATTTAATTTTTCATCATCACCGATAATGCTATGGTCTACATCAGGACTACTCATTAAAATGAACCCATCGGCTCGAGAGAAATTGATGGATTTTGATAGTAAAAACTTATTACATGGTGCTGATTTTATTAAATTTAAATACCATCTAATGCAGTATGTAAAAATGATAGAACCTGGTGATAGATTGACGGGTATTAATATAGAGATAGGTAATGAAACTTATCAGTGGAATTTATCATCATTAAAAGTAGAGAATGGTCCTGCGAGTGTTATTGTTCAAGGTCAGGATATTACTGCACTAATAGAAGCTGAAAAACAAAATAATTTAGCTCGTCAAGAAGCTGAAAAATCGGCACAAACGAGAGCTGAGTTTTTAGCCAAAATGAGTCATGAAATACGTACGCCACTTAATGGTATTATTGGTATATCTCAGCTATTACAACATTCAGCGATAACGGAAGAGCAAAAAAAACAAATCAATGTATTATATAATAGTGGTGAACATTTATTATCAGTGTTAAATGATGTGCTTGATTTTTCCAAAATAGAGCAAGGTAAGTTTAATATTAACGTTCATGAGTTTTACTTTTCAGAGTTAGTTGATCTTATCGTTCAAATATATAACCCGTTATGCTCCGCTAAAAAAGTGGATTTGATAGTTAAAAACGAACTTCCTAGTAATATGAAGATACTTACCGATCAGACTCGCCTTAATCAAATTATGTTTAACTTATTGAGTAATGCAATAAAGTTTACTAGTGAAGGACATATTATTATTAGCTTTAAATTTAGCCCTAATAATGACGATGTAGGAAATATACTGTCTATTACTGTTGAAGATACAGGGATTGGAATTAGTTCGGATAAAATTGAGGCGATGTTTGATCCCTTCGTTCAGGCTGAGCCGATTACAACTCGTGAGTATGGTGGGACTGGGTTAGGTTTAACTATAGTTAAAAATTTAGTCGAGATGCTCAGTGGTGATATTCAAGTCCATAGTAAGAAAGGGCAGGGGTCAACCTTTTTAATTAACTTGCCCGTTGAAAAGCCTAATAGGAAGGTGACAAGCAAGAATGTGCCGCTGTCATTTGACTTACAACCGCCACTCTTCACTCAACCTGTAAGCGTTCTCTTGGTTGAAGATAACCATACAAACGCTTATATCACACAAGCATTTTGTCGTAAATATGCGATGGAAATTAAATGGGTAACCGATGGTTTTAAAGCGCTGGATAGTTTAAAAGAGGAAACGTTTGATCTTATTTTAATGGATAACCAACTGCCTGGCTTGAGTGGCATAGAGGCAACAAAAGTTATTCGAAATGAAATGAAGCTTACAACGCCGATTTATGCGTGTACTGCTGATGCAATGGAGGAGACGAGAAAGTCCTTTATACAGGCGGGGGCTGACTACGTCTTAATTAAGCCGCTAAAAGAAGAAAATTTGCATACTGCTTTAATACACTACAAGCAGATGACAGAGATAAACTAGCATTATAGTGAGCTAGCTTTTACCTTGTCTTTAATGATTATGCTGCTCTAAGCAGGAGCGGCATAAACATAAATTTGCTTGTTTTATATCCGCGGGAAGATCTTCCGTTGACCTCTTATCCAACTCAAAACACCAACAAGTTTCCTTCCCTGCACTGATATCACATTGGGCATTACTATGGCATTGAGGACATTGGTGGGTTGTATTCTCACCATTTAGTGCTGCCATAATTAAGCTTCTTTGCTCGTCGCTGTATGATGCCCAGCCGATAATTTCATTGACCGTTCGATGACAGCCAGAGCAAATTCCGCCATTATTTTTACACACGCCGATACAAGGTGAACGCATGGTCATTTCCCTACATTTATAGACTTAAATGATGAATTTAGCAGCTTTCAATATGAAAACAAGGTGTAATTTTGTGAGCTATTAGGATAGGATTGCAGGCTTTTTTACTTCTTGAGGTTATTATGTATATTGGTTTTGATTATGGAACGGCAAACTGCTCAGTAGCAAGTATCGTTGATGGAGAGCCTAAACTATTACCATTGGAGCATGATAACCAATATATTCCTTCTACGCTTGCAGCTCCAACCCGAGAGTCGGTATCAGAGCTATTATTCAGACACTACAAAATCAAGCCCACAGATGTGGTTGGCGAGCAAGTGTTGCGTCGAGCCGTGGCATTAAATCGAGATGAAGGATTAGACGACCTATCGATTGCTGATATGAGCTTTGGTCAAACCGCACTCGATCAATATTTGGCTGATCCTAGAGATACCTACTACGTAAAATCACCAAAATCTTTTTTAGGTGCAAGTGGCTTACACGATGTTCAAATTAGCTTCTTTGAAGATTTAGTCTGCGCCATGATGGTAAATATCAAGCACCAAGCAGAGCAGTCAACTCAACAATATATCACTCAAGCGGTTATCGGTCGCCCTGTTAACTTTCATGGTCGTGGTGGTGAGGTAGCTAACCAACAAGCTGAGAAAATTTTGACTCAGGCTGCAAAAAGAGCAGGTTATAAAAATATTGAATTTCAATTTGAACCTGTCGCCGCTGGTCTAGAGTATGAAAGCACTCTTCAAGAAGACAAAACGATTCTAGTGGTTGATATTGGTGGTGGTACAACCGACTGCTCTTTAATTGATATGGGACCAACTTGGCGTAATAAATCGGACCGTAGTCAAAGTTTATTAGCACATAGTGGTCAGCGTGTTGGTGGTAATGATCTTGATATTTATCTTGCTTTCAAACAATTAATGATTCCATTTGGCATGGGAAGTCAGTCAATTGCAGGCTTAGATATGCCGTTAACTCAGTTTTGGAACCCAATCGCAATCAATGATATCGAAGCACAAAAATCGTTTTATAGTCAGCAAAATTTAGCAGCTTTAAAACTATTACGTAAAGAAGCACAATCCCCTGAAAAGCTAGATAGACTTTTATCGGTATACCAAGAAACACTAGGCTATAGCATTGTTAGAAAGGCGGAAGAGGCGAAAATAGCACTGGCAAAAGATGACCAATATCGAGTAGCCATGAATCTGCTTTCTGATGTGATAGAAGTCGATATAGATATGCAGCAAATGGTTGAAGCGATAGCAACACCGAAAAATAAAATGGTTAACTTAGTTCAAGAAGCCATTTTACAATCGGATAAAAAAGCGGATGCTATCTTTATGACGGGTGGTTCAGCACGTTCACCTATCTTAAGGCAAGCCGTACAGTCTCAACTTCCAAATACACCAATAGTTAGTGGCAACTACTTTGGTTCTGTTACTGCAGGGCTTGCTCGTTGGGCCGATATTTGTTTTAAAGGTTAGCGGAAGGGCGCGTTACTTACTTTTTGATAAGTAAAATTACCACTGACGAAAGCCGCACGTATCAATATGAAAACGGACGCCAGAGTATAAGCCAAGACCGACATTATATTTTTTACCAACCGTATTGAAAATATGTAACAGTTTTTCATGCAATACCGTGCGGTCAATTGAGTCTTTAGGAACCACATCTAAAGCACAAAAGGAGAGGTGTTTACTCTGCGAAGCACCTCCTGCCTCTTGATTATATTCAGCCGTTCGTTCTCCAGAGACAGGTATCACTAAGCCTATTTCTGGCTCAATATAAGTCTGTATAAAGCGAATTGTATTGATCATCTTTGGTATGTTCTTATCATCGGGAAGAGTGAATAAGGTACTTTTCGTATGCGTCCAGTCTGTTCCTTGTAAAAGCACTAAATACAGAGGCATTGTTTCTTTAATACCAGCTGCTAAAAATTGCTCTTTAATTTCTATCAACCTTTTTTCATTTTTATTCAGTAAAGCCCACCCTTTGAACGCGACTAGGCTTGGCACTTTATAGCCTTGTATATCGACAATAAGATCCTCATAGGTTAAAGACCATGGGTCGGTATATAAGGGTTCAAGTTCATCCGATGCCAGTGAAGCAGTACTAGTGATGCTCACAATGAATGCATAGATGATAATGATGAGCTTATTGTTCATAGTATCCCTTTTGAATGTAAATGATTATCAATCTAGCATAGTGCAAAAAAACGACACTGTCCTTTTCGACTGCTAAACTAGTTATATAATCATCAGCAGATGTAACGATTGTTGTAGCTGTTTAAAACAGATAAGACGTAAGTACTTTTGTTTCTTCAAAATGCATTAATGGAGTGATAGATTGATACAATACCGTAATATTAACTATTCAATAAAAAGCCATATTAGGCAGTTTCACTATCGAGCTGAAAAAAGTAATACTTATAAAATCCAGGTAGGTGTATTGGCACTTGCCGTCGCCTCTATGCTACTAGGTTCTACTATTTTCCTATGGTCTGATAATAGTATTATTTTGGATATGGACCATGAAGTTCAAGCTATTCAAAAATTTTTGCATTACATTTTACCTAGTCTCTGTGCCTTAACTTTTCTTGTAGTTTCTTTAGGGGAAGTAAGTGAGTCGAAAAACTATGTTTGTTTATTTATTTTAGCTAGCGGTCTTGCTGTCATACATGCAACGACCTTAAGGGCAGAGTTAACACTGCATCCAATTAGTTTCATTTCTATTTCTTTAGTAGCAAAAGTCATGATTCTTACACCAATAAAAACATGGTTTATTGTGAGCTTTTATATCTTGTTCGCTATAGCAACAGTTTATACTTTACATGTGAGTGTGGAGTTTCACATGAAGGCGGTTTTATCCATTATTTGTATTTATATATGGCTACTGTATTTGGGAATAGATCACTACCACTCTAGAAAGAACACATTTCTCTATCAGCATAAGCTTTGGAAAGAGAACCAGCAAATAGCAATACAAGGATTAGATGCACAGTCAAAGAATAGCCATTTAAGTGAAGTAGCAAATCGAGACAGTTTGACAGGATTGTTTAATCGGTATCATTTTAAAAAATGTTTTAATCATGAACTTGGACGCTTGGCTCGAACCCAATCACCATTGAGCTTGCTTATCATCGATATTGATTACTTTAAATTAATAAATGATAATAAAGGTCACCAGGTTGGTGATGAGTATTTAATTAAAGTGTCAGATATTTTAAGAAATTGTATACGGCGTGATACTGATATTATTGCCCGTTATGGTGGAGAAGAGTTTATTGTATTACTACCTGATACAGACCATTTAGGATTAACAACTTTAAGTCAAGGTATCCTAGATGCAATAAGAGAGCAAAAAATACCTCACCCGATAACGCCTTTTTTAACCGTAAGTATTGGTGGAATTACTACCTTAGATCATGACGTAGATTTGATAAAACTTGCTGATGATAATTTATACCATGTAAAAAATAATGGTCGAAACGCTTATTCTATTTCTCAGGTATAGCTAGCGTGTCGATCATTTCATCTTGATTGATTTAAAAATAGCGAAGGCAAGGATAGTGTTCTAATTTATGTTAAAATAGCTTATCAGCGATATGAATGTGCAGTACATCTCATTTGTTTTACTGAGCATAGTGAAACCCTAACATGATTAATTAATGAGGATATGAGATATGAGCAAATTAACTGCTGTAGAGCGTAAAGCACGTGATGATGAACGTTTTTCACAGCGTGTGACTGAGCGTAGAGAAAAAGGTGAAGATGTTATTGCTTATGCACTAGCAACTAAAAAAGCAGTGAAGTTCTTAACTAAATCAGAAAAGAAAGAACTGCAAGCACGAAAAATTGCTCGTCAGGAAGAAATCAGACTTAAAGAACAAGAAGAATTAGCGAAAATTGAAGCAACATTTATTACGCCTGACGGTCAGGAATAAATAATTATCCTCTGTCTAAGTTGTATTAGGCAGAGGACGTAAAAATGTTTTAAAGTGCGCTAAAATAAGCTTTTAATGATTTTAATCTCACAGTCCCTCCACCAATTATATCCATAAAGCTCAACCCTGGCAGTGGCTTCTTCGCTGATATCCATGCTGAACCAGTCGCACCTAAAGGTATGTCGTATCCTTCGGGTTCATCAAACTCGATGATAACTGTACGGCCATGCGAACTAGTATTTTGACTGACATGCTGACGAACAGATTGCGTGCTACCACGTGCTGCTATTTCTGCTTCCCCAGTATTCGACGTAATACTATTTACTCTTCCTCTGAATATTTCACCTGGGTGCGAGTCGACATAAAACTCAGAAAATTGTCCTTTCTCAATATGACGGAATGTTTGATCACTCACTCGCATTTCAACAAACTTTTTACTTGTGTCATATAAAAATAAATTCCCCAATCTAGACCCTTCAGCAATATTTACAACACCAACGATCCCATCAAACGGTGCTGTAACGGTATTTCTTGTATTTAGCCACTCTAGTTGGTTTATTTTGGCTTGAGTTGCCTTCGCTTCAGCCTCTGCAGCTAGAAGCTCTGATTCACCTCTTTCGATACGAACAAGTAAATCATCTTTCTCTTTTTCAGCACTAAATTGCTCTAACTGTATTAATCTATTATGATTTTTTTTATCCAGTACAATTTGCTTTAGAATACTTTCAGTTTTGTGATGTATAGCATTTAAATTAGCAGTTAAACTATTAATCTCTTCATCGGTATCTTCCGATTCTAATGTATAAATGACATCACCTTTCTTTACACTTTGGTTATGTTTGACATAGACATCTTTAATTTGCTGGCCTGCTAATGGGCTTAAAACAGCATGTGGAGCTTTTACTGTTGAACTATCAGTTAAATCAGCAGGTGACCAAAACCTATGAGCTGTAAATAATAGGAAAGCAATAGCTGCACCAATGCTCACGCTAATTACAGCATTACGTAGTGTCCATTGAATTATCCCCATCTTGACTAATAACCATACAATGAAAATATATGGGATCATTATTTCTTTCATTATTTATTCTCCAATATTATTTTTGTTTGGTACTAACTGACGGTCAATTAACTTCTTTAATTTGTGGCTATCATTTTGGGTGGTTAGTCCATTTCTAATAATAGAGCTCAATGTATTACTAATGGAAATCCAGTTAGTGAATGCAATTATGACTGCGAGCACCCACCAACCCTTATTAATAAATAATCCACACAAAGAAAGAGAAAAAACTAAGTTAGCTTGATGACTTTTAATTTTTTCACTTCTATGAACTGCGATTTCATGCAGTTGCCACAATAGGTAAATAACGTAACTACAAACCGTTACAGTAATAACAAAAATAAGGCCCATAAAAAATTCAGAGTCAAATAATCCAATAATACTAGGTAGGCCATTACTGAAGTAAGATTCTGGGATTTCTGTGCCATTTATTGTCGATAGAAGAGAGAATAGATGGCTAAGTAATAAGAAAGAGGTCAGTATTACGATACCTTTTATACACTTCATGACCCAATACTTCACCTTATTGAGCCATCTATTTTGCTTTATAGAGGGCGCTAATTGAGACTGTTTATCTGCTTTCATTTATGATTACCAAAATGTTGATTGAATAGTCCATCGAATAGACCTCTACATAAGTAAGGTATCGGTTCCTTGTCGACATCAATAATATATGGCAATACATACGTGAAATAAATGAACTCAACTCAAGTTGTTATATAAATGAAATTGATGTATCAGTTCAATAAAGGGATGGAGCCATAGATTTATTATAAGTAGATTTGTTTCTTTTCGGGTAAGGGATTGCGTTATTTGCGGTAAGAAGTTTGAAAGACTACTTAGTTTAACGCACTATACCCTCTGTCTTGCATGCAGTTTCTCATTAAATCATTGCGCTCTTTTTGGTTTGTTGCCTCAGCCGCTTGTTGAGAGCCTTTACCTGATAGCATCCCAACAGTTGTCCCGACTGCAGCGCCTTTTTTGGCAGCACTACTACCAGAGTTCCCAGATATACTGCCAGCAATAGCACCTACAGTTGCTCCTCGTGCCCCTCGTTTAACTCCTTGTTCTATAGCGCCAGTACCTTCATTTTGACCGACATGATTCATCAGTTGAGCACACTCTTGCTGATTTTGGTTAAATTCATTAGCATCGTATCGAGTGTGGTCGAATACTAAAGTATGAGCGTTAGCATAGGTAGGAATGGCGGCGAATAAAACCACCGCGACTCCTGCGCTAATATTAATAAGTTTGTTTCGAATTGATTTTCTTTTCACTAAAGCACCCTTAATGATAAATGGGCAAGTCCGTTTGCCATTTTAAATCGAGAATAAATTAGAAGTGGTAAGACAGACCTAAGGTCACGATATGATCGTTATCAATAGCAGACATTGTTGTTGAATCTTCAGGTCCTGTAATGGTTAACTCACCTTCTTGAGTGTTAAAGTAGGTGTATTTGACATATGGGGTCCAATCATCAATTTGGGTTGAAAGTACGACTTCATGCTCATTGGTGCGATAGGATCCTTGGGTGAATAGAACTTGCCCTGCATCTGTACGAATATACCCATCAGAGCCATCACTGCTTTCATGAGTGTATTGGTAATCAAGTATCCAGTTACCTAACGTGTATTGTGCACCAGCGAGAAAAGTATTGGTGTTAATGGTCGTATCACTTAAATGCTCTAAGGTTTGGCTAGATTGGTTATAACCCACACCACCAAAGACATTAAAGCTATTGCTGACTTTGTAATCAATGGTACCTTCAATTAGCATTTCTTCACCTGTTTCCCACTTGCCTAACTCACCGTACAAATTAAAAGTCCATGCATCACTAACATGAAAGTTATGACCATAACCTGCAGCTAGCCAACCTTGATCATCGAAACCAATATAAACTTGACCATTTTCAGAGGCATTAAGGTATGCACCTGCTTCAGTTGAATAGATCCCTGCGTCTGCAGCATTAGAAGCTACATTTTGCTCGATATAGACTTGTGCTGAATTCGCTGAAGCTGCGCTGCTAAGAAGTGAAAGTGATAAAGGTAGTAAGTAGATGTTTTTCATAAGTATCTCCAGTAAGTAACTCTTGTAGTTGCTGGAGATTATGAACTTAAAATTAGTTTATATTAATAAGCTCAAATAGAGTTTAAATATAAATTTCATTTATGCTTAATTAGAGTTTTCTTGATCAGTTCACGTACTTTAAGGTGCTGTTCATCCTTAGCATAACGTCGATGGTACAGCATTCTAAATTTTATAGGGTGAAGTGGAAGTGGTATTGAATGAATTTTCAAGTCTAATTGTGGTGCGAGCTTTTCCGCTAAGGAACGAGTTGAAGAGGCGATGTAGTTAGTACTACTTGCTAGCATTAACATACTGGCAATAGAACTTGTTTCTATCTTTATTTTACGTGGTGGTAGGTCTGCATCAGATAGGAACTCAACGGTGTTCATATCTGCTCTTTTTATTTTCAGTGCAATATGTTCTTCTTGAAAATAAGCTTCTTGTGTTAGTTGCTCTTTAATTCTTGGGTGCTCGATTCGTGTGAGGCAAACGGCTTCATCGGTAAATAGAACCTCTTCGATTAAAGTGTGTTTTTTGCTCGAGATTACATCAATAACAATATCAACTTTTTGAGAAATTAACGCATCGAAAAGTTCATTCTCCTGTAGTGGGGCCTCACTAAAATTTACGTTATCAATATCACTAATCAAGTGAAGTAAACTTTCGGTGCAGTAGATATTAAGGTTATTGGTTTGCTGCTCAAGTGTAGTAATAACATTTAATGGGTCTTCTATCTTATTAGCCAGTGAAACAGCTGCTCCGGTAGGGGCGATACCACGACCTTCGCGAACAAATAATGTTTTTCCAACCACCGTCTCTAGCCGCTTAATTGCAGCGCTAACCGCAGGCTGAGTTAAATCGAGTTGCTCTGATGCCGCAGTAATCGAACTATGCTTGTATACCGCTAAAAAAGTAGTAAGAAGATTAAGATCCAAGTTATATTCTCTTGCTTATTAGTGTGATGAACAACCAGTAGTTATTAACTTACACTATTCAGCGTAAATAAGTGAATTTATTTTATTTTGATTTAGTACAGTTTTCATTTTAAGTAAGCTGGTCTAAATTTATTATATTATAGTAGCGTAACTTAACAGCTTCAAATTACCCTTTGATTCGTGCTGTAATAAAGTCCACGGCAGCTTTCACTTTTGGGGTCGCATAGCTAAGCTTCTGATATAGCATATAAACCGCCATATTCTGCCCTTGAGTTACCGCAAGCGGCTCTGGAAAGTCGAGTTCAACTAACTCTCCACGCGTAAAGTAGGGTTGTAGCACCCAGCGAGGCATCAAAATTATCCCTTCACCATTGATGGCTTTGTTGGTTAGCCATGGTCCATTATTGGTTGTTAATACACTCGGCGCTGACACATTTTGCCACTGACCATCAATCTCACTTAACCATGGTGTCGGACCAAAAGGCGTCTTGAAATAGAGCCCTCTATGCTGCTTTAGTTCGCGAGTGCTGAGAGGAGTGCCTGCACTTTCTAAATATTTAGGTGCTGCTGCAGCAATAAAATGATTATCCATCAGGTGAATGGCAATGATTCGCTCATCAGGTGCAAACCCGCCACGAATAGCAATATCCACATCATCTCGATCTAATTTAGACAACTCATCACTAAAGACAATATCCAATAACACTTCAGGGTAGTAGGTTGAAAACTCATCAAGAATAGGCATGAGAATTTGCTCACCGAAACCAACCATCGTACTAATTTTTAATGTTCCGGTCGGGGTGGTTTGATAATTACGCACAGCTTGATTCGATTGCTCTAGCTGAGAAAGGATAGCGTTCACTTGCTGTAAATACTGTTTACCGACCTCAGTTACAATCACCGTTCTTGTTGTTCGTGTGAGTAACTGAGCACCCAAACTGGCTTCTAAATCTGCAATACGGCGAGATATCGAAGATGCAGGGACATTAAAATGTTTTGCTGCAGCAGTAAAGTTGCCAGCTTCCGCCGTTGCTACAAAGTACTTCAGCGCTTTTAATTGATCCATAATATGCTCATCATTGCTTTTTAGACAATAGAGATTAGCATTTTATCGCCTATATACAATGTAATTAATAGGTAATAATCAATACATCTCCAGAAGCGATGAATCCTAAATAAGGAAATAAACATGAGCCATTACACTGAAATCTTATTAGCCCAACGTCCTGATAATAACCCAATTGGTCCACATCTATTTGAAGTAGTTGAAAAACCGATTCCTAGCGCAGGTCCAGGGCAGGTATTGATTAAACAAACTCATATGTCATTGGATCCTGCCATGCTTGGTTGGATGAGCCCTGATACGAATAGTTATATACCGCCAGTTGATTTAGGTTCGGTAATGCGTTCAAGCGGTTATGGTGAAGTCGTTGAATCTAATCATCCAGATTTTTCAGTGGGTGATAAAGTGCTAGGAATGATGGGTTGGACCGAGTATCTGCTCTCTACCGGGCGCGGTTTAAATAAAATTGAACCAACGATTGGTGCAGAAATGGCATTGTCAGTTTTTGCGCTGCCGGGTTTAACGGCTACGCAAGGTCTATTTAATGTAGGTCATCCTAAAAAAGGAGAAACTCTTGTCGTGACTGGCGCTGCTGGGTCTGTTGGTTCGATAGTGGGTCAGTTAGCTAAAGCAGAAGGCTTGTGTGTGATTGGTGTTGTAGGTAGTGATGAAAAAGCTGACTGGATTGTTAACACTCTTGGTTTTGACGGGGCGATTAACTATAAATCAGACAACTTAGAGCAGCAGTTAATTGAGTTAACTCCGAATGGCGTTGATCTGTTTTTTGAAAATACGGGTGGTCCAATTCAGCATGCTATCTTTAATCGCATGAATACTTTTGGTCGTATTGTCGTATGTGGAATGATTGCAGATTACACGGCAGAAACTCCAGCACCAGGTCCAAACTGGATTAACTTGATTAAAAAACGTATTACCGTTCAAGGCTTTGCTATGCCAGATCATTTAGGTGATGCTCCAGCACTACTTAGTAAATTAACGCCATATGTTATGCAGGGTAAGGTTCACTATCGTAGCCATATTTTAGAAGGACTAGAGAGTTCAATGGATGGGTTGAATCTTCTTTTAACGGGCGCAAACCAAGGTAAGTTAATAGTTAAGCTGTAGTTTTGATACATACATCATATTATAAAACTTAATTTACTCGCTTTGAATAAGGTTATCTACACTGAAGATAACCTTATCTTTTATGGATACCTTTATGATCACAGCACTGTACGCCTCTCTCTTAGCCTTATTAATGTTGTGGCTCTCTATTCAAGTGATTAAACAGCGTCGATTAGCAAAAGTCGCTTATGCAGATGGAGGGGTTGATGCGCTGCAAATTGCCAGAAGTGCACATGGTAATGCCGTTGATTACATCCCCATTACACTGATCCTTATGGCTTTACTAGAGTATAACAGTGCCAATATTTGGCTGATCCACCTTGTTGGTTTAAGCTTTCTGGCTGCGCGTATTATTCACGCTATCGGCATTTTAAAAGGTCGCTTTAACTTCCGAGTACAAGGCATGATATTAACCTTTGTTAGTATGGCGGTGGTTATTATTCTCAATCTGGTTTATCTACCATTTGAACGGCTATTTTAAATGAACGGCTATTTTAAAGTCGTCACCCTAAAACTCCACGGTTGATGAGTGAAAAAATGTGATAAAAAAGGATTGGCGTAATACCAATCCTTTTTCGTTATATTTCGTTTACTTTGATCAGTTAGTGCTTAACTTGAAGTAGATTCATGCTGGTAAGAGAGACGGTGACTTTCTCGATAAGCCCAGTACGTGAGTATAAGTAGTGAGCTTGTTGTGCTGGAATAGTCAGTTCATCGAATGTGATGATGTTACCTTTTTTCATATGCAGTTGGATTTGCGCTGGTGCATCCTCGCATAACTGATAAACAAAAGGCACTTGGCAGTAAGTGAAAGCCAATTCATTTTGTGCAATGGTTAAGCTGCACACTTTATTTTGAATATCTTGGTATTTGAATTGGCTTGAAGTCGTTAAAAATTCAGCGCGATGTAAGAGTGTCGGCTTGATATTAATTGCGCCCATTTCCACTTCCAATCCCAACTCACCAAAGCGTGTAATAACTTCCTCTTTGACCTGTCCTGTCATCCCAGGTTGTTGTGCGCCGGCATGTTTCGGGGTATGAGAGTAAGGATCGGTCGGGAAGGCTCCATACTCTAATGGGGTTTTATTAAATCCAATACCTTCACGCACGCGATAGTAATAGTTCGCTAACTGTTTCGTTTCATTACTATTGGCATCTTGTTGCCAAGCCATCTGATAGTTTTCTTGTACGGCGAGTAATAGCTTTGAGACCATATGCCAATAAATACAACCGAGACCTTCGTAGCCAAACATGGTACCTGAACGACCAGTAAATGATTTATGATCAAAGGTTTGTTCGTATAAGTCTGCGATTTGTTGCCATTGTTCGTGATCAACTTGCGGATAATCGATTTTAACTTGCTCGATCGCTGCCATTAAATAGCCATTATTCTCAAATTGGGCATTGAAGTGATAATGATTATGGCTGTCTTGATTGATGATTCGCGTGTCATTTTCCGCTAACATTTTTTGCAAGATATCATGCTGTTGGAATAGCGGCGCTGGAATGCTGTTTTTATCGATAAAGTGTTTTAGTTTTCGTTCAGGGTAGAGCATGAAGCTTTTTTGATCATCTCGATACATCTCACTAGAGAATAATTTATCTAATAAATTGACAGCTTGAGATGGTGTTAAATAACCAGAACTTAATACAGCAACTTGCCCTTCAAGCATTGGATAAAGCGCCTCAACCGTAACAGAGTTATCAGTATAAGATAAAATATTATAAGCATTAAAAAGCCCATCTTCTCGATAGTTTCTTTCAATACTGACATCAATAATAGCGAGACTCGCAGAGAGTAGTTTTTCTATCTCATTGGTTTGTATTTCAATCTTTCCTGAAAATCCATTGTTTTGATAGATGGTACGACGATACTTTTCAGCAGCAACTTCCAGTGAAGACAGTGTTGTTTTACGTGCTTGACCTGTCATTGTCTGATGTGCGAGATCTTGCGAACAACGGATTAAGATATCGCTTACCGATAACATCCATTCACTAACTTCATTCGAAAGTATAAATGTTGATGGTGCGTTTTTGATAAGTTGAGTCAGAAAGGCTAAGTAGCGACGAATATAGTATAGCGTTACCATGGATAAACCATTACCAACAATCGCATTATTGGCATCGTTCCATTCTGGGCGTTGTGTATTAAGCCAAATACCCCCATCAATAACGAAATTACTGAGTTTGGCGAGTAGAGGAACTAAGATTTTTTCCATCAAGTTGACCATATAAACTTGATCGTTAGCATCTAAAACTAATCGTCCATCACTACCTATCTTCGCCACCTTACCTTCAATCACTGCTTGTAATTGATGATTGAAAGTCACCGTATCTTTTGGGTTTTCAAAGAGTTTATCAACACTGCATAGTTTATAAGGCACATTGGCATAGCTGAAAATATCCTTTTCTAATAAAGCCATAAGGTCATTGTGTTGGTATTTGTCAGCCAGCTCTAAAAATTTAAGTAAATAGATGATTTGATGATCGCCCCAGTAGCCAATATTACTCCACGGATCATCGGCTTCCAGTAACTCCCAATCAATCCCTTCTTTGGTAATCCGATACGGGTTATAGCCATCCATGGTTGAAGCATTAACAAATTTAGCTAAGAAAGAAGGAATAAATTCAGGGTAGCTTAAAGCGATGGCTTCCCAGTTTTGGAAAATATCTCGCCAGTTCCCTTGGTACGACAACAGTCGATCACCATTGTCACCCTTCAATTTGATTTCATAATGGTTCCAAGGTCGACTCGGATCTCCATGACGACGACCAAAAGTGAGCGGCAAGTACTCGTAACATAATCGAATGAGTTGCTTATTGTTGGTTAAGGCGACAACTTCTATTAACTGCGAATGCGTGAAGGTTTCTGGCAGATCAGCAAATAATTCAGCATATTCCTTAAAGATCACTTTATTGGTATTAAGTAGTGTTTTAAGGACATCGTTTTTATCAAGCTGATAGTTATTTTCTACCACGCCACCACGCATGTTATTAAACAATACGTTTGCATAGTGGTGAACGCTGGTGGATTCTTCCGCCGTTAATTGCCATGCATCGGCTCCAGACATTAACGACATGAGATCTTGCTGATTATTATCAATGCTTTGCTGTACTAGTGTCTTTAAATTGCCAGAGCTTAGATCATTGCAGTCAGCAAGAACGTCTTTAAGTTTACTGATTGCGTTATGATCTTTATCGATATCAGCAATGATTGTCCAATCTTGACTAGAGTGAGCGGCAAGCGTCAGGGATTTTTTAATAAAGTAGCTTCCACGTACCCCTTTTGTCACCGACTCACGACAGGTCGTATGCCCTTTGCGAAATGCTGATAACTGTTGGCTGCTTAATAAAATGTCATGGTTTTTATCACTCTCTAAGCTAAACACAGTGGTAGCCAAAAGTGATTCAGCTGGCTCAGCGCGATCACTTAATTTAGCGTACATGGTATAGAGAGCAAGCGATGAGTCTGCAACTTGTTCATTCCATTTATAAGCATCAACAAGTGCACTGCGTGTTTGTAATGCACTTAAAGGAGCGCCAGAAGGAAGGATATTTTGTATGCCATCAATTAGGTCAAAATCAACAGCGTCAGCGGATAAATTGGTAACTTGGGCATGACGGATAAAGCCAAACTCTTCACTGGTGTTCCAGCTGTATTCAAATTTAAGCTGTAAGGAGTGATTGAGCTCTTCAAACATAAGCTTGTCGCCAATGGTATTTTTATAGATGTTTCTCTGAATAGAGTAGAGCCCATCATGGTGGTGATTGAAAGGTTCCCATAATGCAGAACCTAACTCTTTATGCACACGAATAATGGTCTTTGAACCTGTGTTGTCAGCACTCTCGTGGATATGATCAACCGATTTATAAGGAAAAAGGGCATTTTCAGGGCGGATTCTTCCCGCAGACAAACTTCCTGTTGAAGAAATAAATAGCCAGTGATCACTAGCAGACACCACGCTGATAAAAAATGGATTCATTTGGTCTACGTTAGAAATCTTGTAATAACGTTCACCATTCAAATCAACAAACGTACCTTCTACATCTTGGTTAAGCGGTTTTAAAGTCATAAATATTATCTCATCTATTGTTGAAAGCGCTTTCGTGATTATGTCTAAAAAAAGTGTCACTTTAATAGGCATGGGTTAAACGAATAAATATAAAAATATCAATTTATATTAAGTGTTTTAAAGGAAGGCACTGTATTTATTCCTTATATTATGTCGCTTGGTACTGCAATCAAGCCTAATGTAAGGAATTAAATAACAGCTCACAAAGAAAATTATTCCATGAAATAACGCTATTTTTATTTCATGGCTCACTAGTTAATTAGTTAAGTAAAAGGCAGTAGATATATTTCTTAGTTTCTAGTTAGTTCACTTTCTTTATATAAATAGTGACAGTCATCACTATTATCGCTAGCTTTTCGTTCTTTATATTTCGTTACATTTATGAAAGTTTTCATAATTGTGAAATATTACATAAATGATATGGATAATTATCAATTATGACAGGGGATTTACGTGACTGAACCTGATAAATATCATGAAATGAAATTGTCAATGAGTGAATGGTGGGTGACTTTTTTGATATTAAGTTGCTGTTTTTAAATGGATAAAATGTCGTCACGTATTTTTATCATGTTTCATGAGTATGGCTTCTAGTGCTACGTGTGAGCCAAAACGTAATTTTCATAGGTTTCATTGCTTAATATATTTACAACAACAAAAAACATAAGAACACCAATAGGGAAATAAAATGAAAAAATTTAAATGCTTACCAATGACTCTTGCGATTGCTGCTTCACTAGGATCGGTATCTGCTTTTGCTGCTGATGCTGATATGGCAGCGTTAGAACAACGAATTCAAGAATTAGAAGCGAAAACGGCAGTGCTTAATTACACCGATGATCAACAGCAAGCGGTACTAACACCAGAAACGCCAGTACCTGACGGTGTTATTTTCTCTGGCTACGCACGTTATGGTGCTCATTATGCTTCTGGTGATAACCGTTATGTTGAAGTCGGTACAACGGGACGTTCGGTTGGTCGTTTAGGTAATGAAGCTAACGGTGGAGAAATTCAGTTCGGCAAAATTTTTCAAGCAGACAATGGGGCAAAATGGAATTTAGCGTTCATGGTGGATGACTGGAATAATGATCAGTGGGGTTCATCTGGCGGCGTAAACGTGAAAAAAATGTACGCAGGTGTAACCAATGTGTTTGAAAGCCAACCAGACCTATACATCTGGGGTGGTCGTGACTTTCACCAGCGTCCACAACAAGGTCTGAATGATTACTTCTGGATGTCTCATGATGGTCAAGGTGCCGGTTTTAATAACTTAAATCTTGGTGGAGTTCAACTGGACATGGGGTTTGTTGGTGCGGTTGATTCTGAAGATGGCGCGCTTGGTAATGATAGCGGTCGATACGCAGTCACGGCAAAACTGCATGGCATCAATGCTGGTATTGGTAATTTAGATTTTTATGCTAACTATGGTTTTGCGTCTGATGAAGCGGATGCAGAGGTTGTCGATAATACAGCATGGTTAGTCGGTGCAAAGCTAGGCTTAGGATCTTCAAATAATCTTGTTCTAAAATACGGTGATGATGCTGATAGCTCAGTGTTTGAGCTTAGAGATGATTACCAAACATTCTATGCCAGTATTGAGGGTGGTTATGCAGCGAGCGATCAGTTCATTATTGATTACTTAATTTCTTACAAAGATAACTCATCAGATGCTACAGATTTTACTGATAATAGTGAATATGCCGTTATCGTACGCCCACAATACCAATGGGATGATGTGCATTCTACTTGGTTAGAAGCTGGCTACGGTATGGTCGATTTTGATGATGATAGTGAAGAAAATGCTTGGAAAGTAACGCTATCACAAAATGTTTCACTAGGTGGCTTACCGTGGAGTCGCCCAATGGTTCGCTTCTACGCAACGGTTGGTGATAAAGAAGTGAAAGGTGCAGGTAAAAAAGCGGAAACGTTTGATACCGCTTCATTTGGTGCAATGTTTGAAGCGTGGTGGTAATCACCTCGTTTAGTTAATTAGCTGGCCATATATTGGCTCTCAAAGGCAGATTGTGAGAGCCACTTTAAAGATATAGTTTTAACTCCATTGTTGGGCACGTAATTAGTGCCCATTTTTTAAATATTATTGGTGCATTTATGAGTTTAACATCTCTTGTTTCTCGCGTGTATTTAGGTTTCTCTTTACTAATACTGACCATAATAAGCGCGTCATGGTTCTCTATTTATACCAATCAAGAAATTAACGCTCGCATTAATATAATAACTCAGCAATCCACACCATTAATGATTAAATCGGCAGAGCTTAATATCGCTTTGTTGAATATTAATAGAAGTCTCACCCCTTATTTTTCTGCAATATATGTTGATGAATTAGATGCGTACCAAAGTGATATAAACGCAGCTATCAGTGTATATCAGCAACAATTAGATTGGTTTGTTTCTGCTAATTATCAAGCAGAAAGAAATGGTTTAGTTTCCAATACTTCCGCTTCAAGTAACAAGATAGTGACAAAAATCGAGGAACTTTATTCACAAAATTACCAATACCTCGATACCAAAGATTTTAGCCAATATTCACAATCACAATTTCAGCTATTGGCTGGGCAATTAAATGAAAATCTTATTACCGCCTTATCAAGATCGTCAACGACAGCAGAGCAACAGGTTATTGAAGCCGTACTTGCACAAATGAGCTTATTACTTGCCGAAGCCAATGAAGCTTTTGCATTACAAGACATGATGGAATTACGCAGTATCACCCGCCGCTTTGAGAGTCGTCGTGAACGCCTAGATGCTGCTATTACGACATTTAAACTACAAGTTCCAACCACGTACTCTCGTGTTGAAAATTTAATGACGCGTTTACTTAATGAAATATATGAAGACAACGGGGCTGTCGCACTTCATCTGAACACGCAGGAGCAAGCTGAAACCTTGGTGCTTTCTAGAGCGGAGTTTGAAACTTACATCGATCAAACTTTATTAACCATTGATGCTTTGGCCGATAACGCAGTGGCAATGTCTGAACAGTTAGCTTTAGAATCCACACAGCAAGCGGAACATGCACGTATTGGGGTGATTACTATTGCTTTATTATCTGTTTTATTTGCCACCTTAGTTGGTATGCACATCGCTAGAATGATCCGAACACCAAGTCAACTACTTGAAAATGCACTAGAAAAGGTTGCTAATAAAGATTTATCGTCATGCGTTAATTACAAAATAAATAATGAATTTGGTCGTGTTGCTAAGAAAGTTAATTTAGTGATAGATCATCTTTCCTACATGCTTAAAGAGTTGATTCAGTCATCGACCGCGCTCAATAAAGCCTCTTTAGATAACCAATCCATTAGTGAAGCCTTAAGCTCTGATATCGATCAGCAGACGGCTCAAACCATTCAGGTTGCAGCCGCAATGGAGCAGATCGAATTATCAATCACAGAGATAGCCACATCGACCAATGAGACATTAAGTATCGTCACTCAAGCGGTAGAAAGTTCTAATTCTGGTCAAGTGAGTATGAACGATAATATTGAACTCGTTGAACAGCTATCTGAAAAGCTGTCATTTTCAACGAAAACCATCCATCAACTTGAGCAAGAAAGTAGCAGTATAGAATCGATTCTAGATGTTATCGCTGGAATTTCAGATCAAACCAACTTATTAGCGCTAAATGCCGCCATTGAAGCTGCACGAGCCGGTGAGCAAGGGCGAGGGTTCTCAGTGGTAGCCGATGAAGTTCGCGTTCTAGCAGCAAAAACCAATGCATCAACACAAGAAATTCAACACAAGATTAATCAACTTCAACACAGCTCAAACCTTGCAGTTGTCCAGGTCAATGAATGCGTTAATTTCATGAAAGATTGCATTGTGCAGTCAGGGCATGTGAACGATTCATTAGCTTCTGTACATGACTTGTTAGGTCAAGTGGAAAGTCGCACGCACCAAATAGCCTCTGCAACGACAGAACAACAGTCAGTATCTCAAGAGGTTACAGCCAATATTAGCGGCTTACATACGCTTGCGGTGCGTAATACCGAACGGGCAAAAGAGTTGGCTAGCCATAGTCAAAGCTTAGAGGTCATGGCAGAGCACCAAGCAAAATTAAGTGGTCAGTTTCAGTTAGTCAAAGCGTAGTTTCGAATAGAAAACAGGCATTTCATGAAACTGATATGAAATTGTTTCATGGTGTAGATGAGAAATTGTAGCTAAGCGCAATATTTAGTGATTTATCATTTTTAGTTATTTTTCGGTGTGACGATTATCACGCAAAGCAGTCGGTAAATATTGAATAATACCTATATGAAAGCGATTTCAAAAATTGATTATGGGTTGGCAATAAATTATTGAGGTTTTGTGTGGCGACAATAAAGGATGTATCAGAAAGCGCAGGTGTTTCCCAAGCGACAGTATCAAGAGTGATTAATGGTACGACCCGAGTGAGCCACGACAAAAAAATTAAAGTGGAAAAAGCGATAAAAGATTTAGGTTATCGCCCGAACTCAATTGCACAGGCATTGGCATCTAGTCGCACTGGCAGCATTGGTATTATTGTTCCAGAACTTGGTGGTCCTTTTTACTCTGGAATTTTGCATTGTATTGAAGAGCAGCTACGTCGCTTTGGTTATCACGTTGTTGTTACTGCTGGGGCGAATACAGAGCAAGCACAAAAAGAATCGGTTGAGTTTTTACTAGGTCGTCGTGTCGATGCACTGATATTACATGCTCAGCAGTTAACCGATGATTATTTAATTGGTTTAGAAGATTCAGGAATGCCTGTGGTTTTGGTTAACCGCTTTATTCCTGAAATGATCACGAGCTGTATTGAAATCGATAATGAATTAGGTGGCAGGTTAGCCGCGCAGTATCTGCTTCAGATGGGGCATACCAAGATAGCTTGCATTACCGGACCACTTGATAAATCAGATGCTCGTGGACGATTACAAGGTTACAGAAAAGCATTAGAAGAAGCAGGGATTGACTACGATGAATCTCTGATTTCAGAAGCGGGCTTTACCGAAGAAAGCGGAGTCAGTGCGATGAAGAAGCTCTTACGCAGACAGTGTCAGTTTACCGCTGTTTTTGCTTCTAATGATCATATGGCATTTGGCGCCTTTGAGGTATTAAAAGACGCAGGCTACTCCGTACCTGAAGATGTCTCTCTGATTGGTTTTGATGACATTATTTTTGCTCGTTATTTAACACCAGGGCTGACAACGATTAATTTTCCAATAGAACAAATGAGTATAGAAGCAGTACAGCTCACGATACAAAAACTTAATAAGAATAAACGCGATGTGAATTTCAAACTAACCCCTTCACTTATTGTGAGAAATTCAGTTAAGAACCTACACCATACCCTATAAAAATTTTAAGGACAAAAAATGAAATTTAAGACTTTAGCGTTAACTAGCGCTGTTGCTTTAGGACTCGCAACCACGGCACAAGCAGCCAATAACTCTGAGATTCGTTTCGATGGTTTCCCTGACTTTGATAGTAGTTTAAAGGTATTGCTACCAGATTTCGAAAAAGAGACAGGTATAAAAGTGGATTACCTGATGAATAACCATGGTGATCACCATACTAAGTTGACAACTAACCTAGCAACAGGCTCAGGTGCTGGTGACGTTATTGTTGTTGATGTGGAAAAAATTGGTCCTTTCGTTGCTTCTGGTGGTCTGGTCAATTTATCTGAAAAATATGGTGCAGATAAATACGCAGAGAAATTTGCACCTTATGCATGGGCTCAAGGTAAAGGCGCTGATGGTGGTGTTTATGGTATGCCTGTCGATCTAGGTCCTGGTGTTATGTATTACCGTACTGATGTATTTGAAAAAGCGGGTGTTGATCTTGATGAAGCAATCAAAGATTGGGACTCTTACATCAAAGCTGGTGAAGCGCTGAAAAAACAGAACGTACAACTTATTGCTTCCGCCGCTGATGTCGCGCAAGCCATTATTTTCACAACGGTACCTGAAGGTGAAGGTCTTTACTTTGATGCCGATGGCAATTCAGTCGTGACATCTGAGCGTTTTGTGCATGCATTCACGGTAGCAAAAGAGATTCGTGATAAAGGCTTAGATGCTCGTATTACCGCTTGGTCAAACGAATGGTATGAAGGTTTCCGCACCGGTTCATTTGCAACTCAACTTTCTGGTGCTTGGCTACTTGGTCACCTAAATAACTGGATTGCTCCTGAGACAAAAGGCAAATGGCGAGTATCAAACTTACCTGATGGTATTTACGGAAGCTGGGGTGGTTCTTTCCTTTCAATCCCAACGCAGTCTGATAACCCAGATGAAGCTTGGAAGCTAATTGAATACATGACAACCGATCGTGAAGTGCAACTTAAGCACTTTGAAACCATCGCAGCATTCCCTGCCAATATCGACACTTACAACGATGATCTTTTCCAAGAGGAAGTTGAATTCCTTGGTGGTCAAAAAGCACGTTTAGTCTTTGCTGAAGTAGCGAAAAATATTAAACCAGTCTCTCCAGCACGAGGCGATCATGTTGCTCGCTCTATTGTGTTAGAAAACGCGTTAATGGAAGTACTTGATGAAGGTAAAGACATTAAAACAGCACTGGCTGAAGCAGAGCGCCTAATTAAGCGCCGTACACGTAATTATTAATAATAAGCTGTAATTTATTTGGGTAGGGGGGGCGAGTCTCCCCCTAGTTAAGAGGTCGTTACTATGAGTCAAGCATCAAGTGAAGTAATGCAGGCAACTTATGGGCAGCGTTTTTTTTCTTTCATTAATTTGAAAGCGCTTACACCGTATAGTTTCTTGTTACCATTTTTGGTTATTTTTTCAGTTTTTGGGATTTTCCCTTTATTGTTTTCAGTTTATCTATCCTTTCACGAGTGGAACCCTGTAGAGGGGATGGGTGCAATGAAATTTGTAGGTTTTGATAACTACTCGATTGCATTAACGGACCCATGGTTGTGGCGTTCACTTAAAAATACATTGTGGCTAGCGGTGACATCAGGTGTTGCACAGCACTTAGTGGCGATTCCTGTTGCGTATATTTTGGTATCAATGGGTGATCGTTTCCGTCATTGGTTAACGTCTGCATATTTCTTACCATTTATTACTTCAACCGTTGCGGCATCGTTAATCTTCTTCAACATGTATTCACCAGGCTCGGGAATCATTAACCAAACCTTGATAGCACTAGCAGATAGCTCTTTATTTGGTTGGGCATTCTCTTGGGTTAATGACTACCAACCAATACGTTGGTTAGATGATGCGACATTAATTAAGCCTTCTATCGCAATCATGATTTTCTGGAAGTACACCGGTTTTAATATCGTACTTTACACCACAGGTTTAATGACGATACCGAAAGATATTCTTGAAGCTGCTCGTATGGATGGTGCTAACGCTTTCCGTCGATTCTGGAATATTTCATTGCCAATGATTCGTCCATTTATCTTCTTTGCTATCACAATGACGATTATTGGTAACTTGCAGTTGTTTGAAGAACCATTTGTCTTAACGCGTGGCAGTGGCGGTACAGGTCAAGCTGGTCTTACGATTTCAATGTACCTATATAAAGTCGGTTGGGAGTGGTTAGAGATGGGCACTGCATCAGCAATCTCATGGTTATTATTTGCACTTATCGCCAGCTGTACATTAATTCAATTCTTATTCTTTGGTAAGAAAGGGCTAGGGGAACAATAAGATGTCGACAACAACGAATACAAATACCTCGCCATTGAGTGCCTTAGTGCCAAGCGATCGTATGATACATATTTTGACTAAAATCGCGATGGTGATGTTGGGCATATTGCTTATCATTTCAGCCATTATTACCGTCTTTCCATTTATTTGGTCAGCACTGCTTTCAACCCGTGATCGTTCAGAAATTTTTGGTACCGGCATTAGCTTTGCGATTGGCGATAGTTTAATGATCAACTACGCAAAGCTGCTTGAAATCATGCCGTTTTGGAAAGCAATGTTTAACTCTATTTACGTTGCATTCCTAGGCACCACGATTTCACTGCTGTTTTGTAGTATGGGTGGTTATGCTTTTGCGGTCTTTAAGTTTAGAGGCAAAAACGTTCTGTTTGGTATGTTAGTTGGTTCGATGGCTATTCCACCAGTACTGAGTCTAATTCCATACTTCATGATCGTTAAGTTCTTAGGTCTACTGGATAATCATATTGCGGTTTGGCTTCCATTCACGACGACGCCATTTGGTATCTTCTTGATGCGCCAACATGTTATTGCTTCTATTCCTAAAGAGTTATTGGAAGCGGCAAAACTTGATGGTGCTGGTGAGTTTAGAACTTACTGGAGTGTTGTGTTACCTCTGATGAAACCAGCGCTAGCGACACTGGCAATTGTACAGTTCGTTTTCTTCTGGAATATGTTCATGCAGCCGTTAGTGGTACTGAATAACCCTGATAATTATGTCATTACTCAAGCATTGCGTAGTGTTCAAGGGATCCCGAATACGCCTTGGGGTGCAGTAATGCTAGGTACGACAATTTCAATCCTTCCACTTGTTATTACTTATCTATTTGCCTCAAAGCAGATGATCAGTGGCTTAACATCTGGTGCAGTAAAAGGTTAGGTTAGAGGCATTATATGAATAAATACCAATTACCAACCGGTTCAAAGTTACTAGAGAAAGACTTTGTGTTTGGTGTTGCTACCTCTTCCTATCAAATTGAAGGTGGAGTCGAAGAAGGCGGTCGCACGCCTTCTATCTGGGATACATTTTGTAAAGTCCCAGGTGCGGTTCAAAATGGTGATCATGGTGATGTCGCTTGTGACCATTACCACCTATGGAAACAAGATATAGAAATGATCCAAGGGTTAGGTGTTGATGCTTACCGCTTGTCGATTGCTTGGCCACGCATCATGCCAGAAGACGGTGTTGTTAATCGTGAAGGACTAAAGTTTTATGAGCAAATTATTGATGAATGTCATGCTCGAGGAATGAAAGTTTACGTCACGTTATATCACTGGGACTTACCTCAATACTTGGAAAACAAAGGTGGTTGGTTAAATCGTGAAACCGCTTACAAGTTCGCCAATTATGCTGAGGTTGTTAGCGCTTACTTTGGTGACAAAATTGACGTTTATACCACGTTAAATGAACCTTTTGTTTCCGCTTTTCTAGGTTATCGTTGGGGGGAGCATGCTCCGGGTATTCGTGGTGAGAAAGAGGGCTTCTTAGCTGCGCACCACCTAATGCTTGGACATGGTCTGGCAATGCCAATATTGCGCAATAATGCACCGAAAGCTAAGCATGGTGTGGTCTTTAATGCCTCCCCTGCTTATGCACTGACTGAGCAAGATCAAGGTGCGGCGGATTACTGTGATGCTGAGAATTACCAGTGGTTTATTGACCCAGTATTAAAAGGTCAGTACCCACAACTGGTCCTTGATCGCCAGCAAGCGAATTTACCGATGATTTTAGTGGATGACTTAGCGATCATAAGTGCTCCAGTCGACTATATAGGCATTAATTACTACTCACGTAATGTCGCTCGTTATAACGAACAAGGTGATATTGAGGCAGTTAAACAAACGCAAGCGGAACATACCCATATTGGTTGGGAGATTTATCCGCAAGGTTTAACCGATCTATTGATTCGTTTGAATCAGCGTTACGAAAATTTACCACCGATTTACATTACTGAAAATGGTTCAGCTGGCAACGATCAATGTATAGATGGTCAAGTCATGGATGAACAGCGTGTTCGCTATTTTCAAGGACACTTAAACGCATTACATAATGCCATTGAAGCCGGCGTCAGAGTTGATGGCTATTTTGCCTGGAGCTTAATGGATAATTTTGAATGGGCGTATGGCTACGAACAGCGTTTTGGCATTGTACATGTCGATTACCACACCCAAAAACGAACGTTAAAACAGAGTGCAATTGCTTATCAAAATATGCTGCAAGCGCGTGCTGAGGAGAATAAATAATGGCTAAAGTAGAATTTAAAAACATCAAGAAATCATTCGGTGATGTAGAGGTAGTAAAAGAGTTTGATTTTACCGTTGAAGATGGTGAGTTTGTCGTATTCCTTGGCCCATCGGGTTGTGGTAAATCGACCACATTGCGCATGCTAGCTGGTCTTGAAAGCATCACTTCTGGTGATATCTACGTTGGTGGCAAATTGATGAACAAGATTGATGCCAAAGATCGTGATCTAGCCATGGTGTTCCAAAGCTACGCACTATATCCACATATGACGGTATACGAAAACATCGCCTTCGCTCTAAAGCTTAAAGGTATGCCAAAAGCCGAAATTGATGTTGAAGTATTAAAAGCGGCAAAAATGCTAGAGCTCGATCCACTACTTGATCGTAAACCTAAAGAGTTATCTGGTGGTCAACGTCAACGTGTTGCGATGGGGCGTGCAATGGTCCGCACACCGAAAGTTTTCTTATTTGATGAACCACTATCAAACCTTGATGCTAAGTTACGTGGCGTGATGCGCGAAGAGATCAAACAACTTCACCGCGAACTTAAAACCACCACCATTTATGTAACGCACGATCAAATTGAAGCGATGACACTTGCTGACCGTATCGTTATTTTGAAAGATGGCTATGTGGCTCAAGTCGGCTCACCAACGGATGTATTCCAACGTCCAGCGAATAAGTTCGTGGCTCAGTTTATTGGTAACCCATCAATGAATATGCTTGAAGCAAAATTAATTGATAAAGAAGGTGAATTCTTTGTTGAGCTAGGTGATGTGCATATTCCACTCCCTGAGCGCTTTAAAGCACATGCATCGAAAAACGTAGCATTACACTTTGGTGTTCGTCCAACCGATATCCACCTTCGTGCTCAGCATGTCGATCACGACCGAGTTTTAGCATTCCCTGTGAACATTAAAGATAAAGAACTGCTCGGCGCGAGTATTTTGCTAAAAACAGAAATTGGTGGTCAACCGCTTATGGTTGAAACTCAAGCAACAGAAGTGGAAGAAGACACCCTAACTTTGTATCTCGATCTGGATGCTTTCCACCTATTTGATGCGCTAAGCGAGAACTCTCTAGCAAGCTAACTCAGCCTTTACTCTATTAATTTTTATTCAGCTCCTTCCGTATATGGGAGGGGCTAGGGATAGTGATGATGAAATTTGGATATTTTGACGATAATAATAAAGAATACGTAGCAACGACACCATGTACGCCGATCAAATGGTGTAACTATGTTGGTACGCTTGACTTTGGCGGCATTGTAGATAGCAATGGTGGTGTGCTTTTGTGCAAAGGTGATCCGGCTCTAAACCGTATTACTAAATACATAGCACAGTTACCAAACTCTGACTTTAAAGGTTCGACTCTATATTTAAAGGTGCGTGATGAAGCAGGCAATGTTGAGGTGTTTTCGCCTTTCTTTACGCCAACGCTCAAGCCATTAGATAAGTTCGAAAATCACACAGGGCTTTCTTATACCACTATACTTGCTGAAGCTTATGGTGTTCGTTGTGAAGCGACCTTCTTTGTGCCAAAAGCAGATAAAGTGCTGCTACAAGATGTCAAAATCACTAATATCTCAGACAAAAAACTGCACATTGATGTGGTTCCTGTGTATGAATTTACTCACTTTGATGCCTTAAAGCAGCTACTAAATGCGGACTGGGTGCCTCAAACCATGACTTTAAAAGCGCATCAGCAAGAGTCCGGTCATACGGTACTTGAGCAATATGCCTTTATGAAGCGTGATTATGCGGTGAACTTGATGACAGCCGATCGCCCAGCCACCTCATTTGATGGCGATCGTCAGTCGTTTTTAGGTAATTTAGGCTACGGCAGTTGGGCAGCACCAGAAGCACTTAACAATGACGAGCTTGGAAATACGGAATGTTTACGTGGCGATAATATTGGTGCGTTGAACTTACGTCTTGGTTGGGTTGAGCCCGAGCAAACAGAACGTACGATCATTCAACTGACCCAAGACGATAATCTAGCATCTGCAGAACCTATGATGGCGAAATATCGCGATCACAGCATTGTTGATAGCGCATTTGCTGAGTTATCTGAGCGCTGGGATAGCTATTTAGACGCTGTTCAAGTTGAAACGCCAGATCCTGCCATGAACTCAATGTTGAATATTCATAACCCTCGCCAATGTCACACCACGAAAAACTGGTCACGTTACTTGTCATTATATCAGTTAGGTTATGGCGCTCGTGGTATCGGTTTCCGTGACTCTTCGCAGGATACATTGGGCGTTATTACTCACATGCCTGAAGAAGCACGTGAGTTCATCGAGCGCTTACTTTCCGTTCAAAATACTGATGGTTCAGCCATGCACCAGTTCTTCCCATCAACGATGGAAGCTAATGCTGGTGACTCGCGTGAAGAAGAAGACCGCCCTGATTACTATGGTGACGATCACCTGTGGATCATTTATGCCGTTACCCAATACGTAAAAGAAACCGGTAATGCCGAGTTTTTGAATAAAGCGATCCCTTTCTATCAAAAAGATAAAAATGGTAACCCTATTGAGTATGCCAGCGTGTGGGAGCACTTGTGTCGTTCAATCGCTTTTACTTATAACAATACTGGTACACATGGGCTGCCGTTACTGGGTTTTGCCGATTGGAATGACACGGTAAACCTGCCAACAGGCGCGGAATCCATGATGGTTGCAAGCATGTACGGTAAAGCGTTACTGGATATGCTTGATTTATGTGAGTTACGTGGTGATGTTGCTCTGTCTACTCAGTTTAAATCTCAGTACGAACAGATGCAAAGTACCGTGAACGAGTGCGGTTGGGATGGTGAATGGTTTGTGCGCTATTTTGATGAGAAAGGCACACCAATTGGTTCTCATACTAATGAGCAGGGACAAATTTACACGAACGGTCAAAGTTGGCCGGTAATCTCTGGTTTTGCTACTCAAGAGCGAGCCACGCAAGCATTAGACTCTGTCTACAACAAATTAAATACGGCTAATGGTATTAAGCTATCGACGCCAGGTTACAACGGTTTCGATCCAAACTTAGGTGGCGTTTCGACTTACCCACCAGGAGCGAAAGAAAATGGGGGTATTTTCCTTCACTCTAACCCTTGGGTCATGATCGCAGAGGCGAAAATGGGCAATGGTGAACGTGCATACGAATACTATCGTCAAATTAACCCAGCGTCTAAAAACGATGATATCGATACGTTTGAATCAGAGCCTTATTGCTACCCGCAAAACATCTTAGGTGATGAGCATAAACAATTTGGTTTGGGTCGCAATGCATGGCTATCAGGCACATCATCTTGGACGTATGTTGCAGGTACACAATGGATTTTAGGTGTACGCCCTGAAATTGATGGCTTGCTTGTCGACCCTTGTATCCCAAGTGACTGGCCTGAGTTTAAAGTACGTCGTCAGTTCCGCGGTGCAACCTATCATATCCATGTAACTAACCCTGATAACGTCTCTAAAGGTGTCGTGAAAATGACCGTTGATGGTGAAGTGATTGAGGGCAATAAAGCGCCAGTATTCACTTCAGGTGAACACACTATTGCTGTTGTTCTTGGCTAAAAGAAATGCATAAGAGGCGCTTGGTGCGCCTCTTATTTCATCAAATTAAGCGTGATTAAGATTTTTTCAGATATTAACAAGCAAATTAAAATATTCAATATCGGTGACTACTATGAATAATGGAATTCCATACACAAGTTATAAAGGTTGTGCTAAGTCACTTTGTTCGAAAGGTGATGCAATAGAATTTATACAACCTTGGTATACTCCAATATCAACAACCCCTGAAAATACTGGTATGGCAGTTGGTGGGATTGGGAGCGCATTTACGTTAACACCAAATGGTGATACTCCTAATTTCAGTTTTATTCCTGGAATTTTTATTGATAATGAAAGCTCTGATATCCAGTTAAATGATTTTTATATTTCTCGAGCCTATCTTCCTTGTATTAAGCGCCTTGAAATCGCTAATATTGCCGAGATCAAACAGTTTTCAACTTATTACCCAGCGATATTTTCTGGGCAGGTAATTAGTGATATTGCCGATGAAAGTGTACTCGATGTTATTAAAGCGAGTATTCAATCGGGGCAATTCTATATTGATAATGCCGATAATTTTAAGCGATGGAACGTCGACTTTTCGGACAAAACTCAAGAATTAATTCTTAATAACCCACATTCGGTCGATACTCTATTGCTGGTGGCGATTGAGTTTTTTGATGGGCTATTAATTAATAACTCCACAGAATCAATGAGTTTAGTTGCTAATAGGAAAGGGAATATTCAGTCAGTCAGTTCTGATAACATTGACTATCGTGCCTTATATCCAATGGCTGAATATCAATACCACTGCTTTGACTCGGTAAACGTGTCGCGAAAAGTAGTGTCACCGATAGTTAAAGATGATAAGCATCTCTGCTCTTTGCCTATGCACTGGAATCATTTTGAACTGGAAAATAGCTCCGATACCACACAGGTCATTACGCTGGTTCAACCGTTAACTAATTTACTCGGTGCAACTTATCAAAAAGGGCGAGATGGTGTTCAAGATTCAGCATGCCATTTAACTTTAAACCCAATTTCTCAGCATCACAAACCAATAAAAATATCCGATGATCAATGTCTATTTTCAGGTGTTAGTTTAGCGACTCAATCACCGTATGCGAGTGATATTGAAGGTGAGATGGTTTACGGTGTTCAAGCTAATAGTACCCTGATCAGAAACGGTAAAATTTCTATTACGACTAAACCGATGACTTATACCACTAAGGTTGAGAAACAGGTGATTCATGCACTCAATACTGGGCGAACGAGTCAGTGGTTTGAGCGTGGGATTTACAGTGGGCGCGAAAGTTTGAGCGCTTTAGTGTGTGTGAAGGTGGAGCTTGATCCTCAAGAAAAAATAGAACTACGTTTTGCCCAAGTCATGGACCACGCAAAGATTCTACTTAATGGTTGGCAGTCTAATAAAGCCTATTGCCAGTATTACCAACAGCAGCAGCGAGCTGAAGCAATTTTAGAAAATACACTGCCTCAACTTTCTGTTATAGAAGAAAAAATAGTAAAGCAGCAACAGGATTTTTTAGTAGAAACAACGAAGAATATTAGCGATGAAAGTATGGCGCTGCACTTTGCGACAACAGCAATGAATACTTTGTCATTCCTCTCAGAAGCGACGGTATGGGATGTTGAAGATAAGTTCTTAGTGAAAGAGTGTGTCGATTACCCATTCTTTAATTCACTTGATGTTTACTTTTATGGCTCATTCTCTCTAATGTATTTGCTACCAGAGCTTGATGGCTGTGTGATGAAAGAGTTTGCTAAAGCGATTTTAGCCGCAGACAACACTAAGCGTCGATATTGGGAATATGAAGATAAGCCTTATGCAGAGCTTGTCGATAAAAAATACGAAGGTATCCGTGCTGCTCGTGGGGCAGTCATACATGATTTAGGCAGTCCATTTGATATACAGCCAGACGCCTACAGTTGGCATAATGTTAAAGAATGGAAAGATCTAGCGCCAAAATATATTTTAATGGTTTACCGTCATTATCATCTAACGGGTGATCTTGATGTTGTAAAAGCATGTTGGCCAGCAGTACAAGAGAGCATTGAATTTCTCTCACAGCTCATTGAGGAAGGGGATACACTTCCACTCACTCGCGGTACGGATGATACGTTTGATAACTTATCTTCACATGGTATTTCTATCTATTGCGGCAGCTTGTGGGCAGCAGGTTTGAAAGCCGCTGGTGAAATCGCTTTGCTTGTGGATGAGTGTAGTGTGGCAGATCAATACCAAGAGGCATCACGAGCAGCGCTTGAAACGGTAGAAGAGAGCTTGTGGGATGAAGAGCGAGGGTACTACCATTTCTTTATGACACCAGTGCAAGCTAAGCACCTGACAGGGCACAGCTATGAAGCATTAGAGCACCTAGGTTTAGTGCTTACTGGTGATCAAGTCAGTGATAAAAATGCGCTCAACCGCTACCTAAACAGTGCTGCTCAAGATGGTGATATATCCAAAGCCGATATTCGAGTACAAATGAAAAAAGATCTGGTTGAGCTTGCCCCTGGCGCATTCACTGCCGAGTTTTCAGATCTTGTTCATGACTCCGATAATAGCTTTGGCGATGCATTGTTAGCGGATACTTATCTGAAGTTGGTTGGCTTAGAGGGTTTATTTAGCCACGAACGAATCACGCGCAGCTTAGCCTACACCTATCATTATAATTTTGAAGTTAATAGCCCTAAGCTAGGTGTCGCCAATATGACCTTAGCGGATGGATCACCTCATGATGCATTTCAAGCGCAAGATGTTTGGATTGGTGTGCAATACAGCGTAGCAACAGCGATGAAGCTAGCTGGAGAACAAGAGCAAGCAGAAGTATTAATGGGCACGTTATACACGGCATTGTACGAATATGCCAAGATCCCATTTGCCGCTCCAGAAGGGTTTAATTGCTCTGTTGCCATTGATAGTCATTCTTTGACGCAAGAGTTTGGGATCACGATTGAGCAAAGTTTACGTTGGTTAAATTTATTGAAATCATCACAGTGTTTATTGAGTGATGGGCGTGTGAATCCTCACTTTCCAACTTGTATTGATGAGTTTAGTCAGCGGGTAGGAGGTGTTGTAGGTCGAGCTTATTTAGCCGATTTACATGTGTGGGTACAAAGTATTGGTCTTAAATATACGGCAGGCAGATACTTTAGACCTGGGATGATTTTCTCATATGTATATAACATTTAAGTACAAGCTGTAACAATGCTCAGAAGATGGAACTGCACACCGCTGTAGTTTCATCTTCATGTCTCAGTTTAGTTATAGATGAATTGAGAATAGATCAACATTACTATACTTTTTCACGTAAATAATGGAACTATCTGGAATGCTTCTCTAATGACGAATAAAACAAAATCTCCTACGGTTTATGACGTTGCAAAACTAGCAGGTGTTTCACCAAGTACGGTATCACGTTTTTTAAATAGAACAACGTATGTATCTGATGATAAAAGCCAAAATATTGAGCATGCGATTAAAACACTCGGTTACAAGCCGAACTATTCAATGCAGCAAGGTGCTAATCGTCGCTCAATGACAATTGGTGTTTTGATCCAGCATCCTGATAGCCCTTATACCAGTCGCATTCTTAATGACATGGAAAAAACCTTAATCGCTCAAGGTTACTCTTTGGTGATCGCTACGGGTCACTGGCAAAAGAATTTAGAGGTTCATGCACTGGAATATTTAGCAAAATCGAATGTTGATGGTGTCATTATTGTCACAGGTAATATCACCAATGAAGAGATAACAAAATACGCAAAAAACATTCCCGTCGTTGCCGTTGGCTATAACATAACAGGCGAGAAAATATGTTCGATTAATATTGATAATGAGCTAGGTGGCTACATGGCAACATTGCACCTTTTACAACAAGGTCATTGTAATATTGCCCATATTAAAGGCTTATCCACTCAACCTGATTCAGGTGCTCGTTTTGAGGGTTACAAAAAAGCCTTACAGGAAGCTGGTATTAAAATCTTACCGAAACTGATTAAACAAGGGGATTTTAGTAGTGAAGTTGGCTATGAAAAAACGATTGAATTAATTGACTCTAAAGTGCACTTCTCTGCGCTATTTGCTGCCAATGATCAAACCGCTTATGGGGCGATGAAAGCATTAAGAGATAGAGGCTATCGAGTTCCAGAAGATGTATCCGTTATCGGCTTTGATGATTTGCCCACTTCTGAATATATGACACCGGCACTGACAACGCTGCGCCAACCCATTGAAGAAATAGGCACGATGTGTTCGAAATCGATGATGAACCTATTAAATAATGAAAATAATGAAACACGTATACCACCAATCGAGTTGGTTGTACGAGGTTCTACAGCATCACAATTTCGTAAATTAAGTTAATGACTCGTTCTATTGATGGTCACTGATATTAAAAGCGCTTAGAAATAGACATGGATAGTTATTCCTAAGCGCAGCTTTAAACACACTAAAGTTAAACCGCTAATCAATACAACCGTTATTTCTTTTTAGTCACTTTGTTGTGATAGTCGTATTAAATCAGCGGGCAAGTAGTGCTCGGCTTCTTGTCCTTTAGCGATACAATCAATCACTTTTAGCCCTTTCATATCACCAAACTCTGTCTTTAAGTAGGCTCTAAAGGCTTGTTCATTTGGCCACTTTCCGCGCACCATATACCCATCATCTTGATTAAAATCTTCAGTTTCAAAAAATGAAAAGTCCGTCATACCAATATTATGGCAATACAAAACAAGATACATAGCTATCCTCTAAGGTAAAAATATGAATAAGCGTTTTTTCATCTTATAGCTCAATTTTTCTATCTCTTGCCGCAAGAGTCGCAAATACAGTACAAGCGAGCGCAATAGTTGCAATAATTAAAATGGGTATGAGCCATGACTCTGTTTGAGTGTGCATTTTACCAATCAGTGTTGGTCCCGTTGCTGCTAATGCATAACCTATCCCTTGTGACATACCAGATAAAGAAGCGGCCTGACCACTATTTGACGTTCTTAAGCCAATAAATGAGAGGACAATAATAAAAGTAGAGCAGTTGGCTAACCCAAATAGTCCCACCCAAAAGATGGCATAGCTAGGAAGTAGAAGTAGACCGACAAGCCCAATAAAGACCCCAGAGGCACAAATAGCGACTAACCGTTGTTGGTTATTGGTTCGCGCTAATATTGGCAGCAATAATAGGCCAGGGATCATGGTTGAGAATTGTAAAAAGCCATAAATATAGCCAGCATCAATTTCACTATAGCCAAGATCGTTGAGAATTTTTGGTAACCAACCTGCGAAAGAGTAGAAGGTAAATGAGTTCAAACCCAGTGCAAGCGTGACCTGCCAAGCGATGCTATTTTTCAGCAAGGCTTTCATTGATACTGTTTTTTCTTCAGGGCGGTTTACCGCAACTTTTGAAGGGCGCTTAGTTATTCTAGGTAACCAGATACTTAGAGCTAAAATGGGCAAGAGTAAGTTGATCAGTAGCGCTAATTGCCAGCCAGATAAGGTAAAAATAGTGAGTTCAGAAAAAGGCACCATTAAACTTGAACTGAAGGTAGAACCAGCACCCATCGTAAAGATATAAAGTGAAGTGACCGTTGCAATGCGTGCCGGGAAAGTCAACTTCACGACGACAGGTAGCAAGACATTACCAATCGCGATACCGATGCCAATTAGGATGGTTCCTATATAAAGAGCAGGTAAGAGCCCCGATGAGCGTAGCACAATACCAGTAGTGATCATCAATAGCGCAACTACCAAGCTTGGTTCTAAGCCAATACGTTGTGATATTTTGCTGACGATGGGTGAAAAAATAGCAAAAGTAATCAGAGGTAGAGCCGTTAAAAAGCCGGCAGCAGAGGCGTTTAAATCAAAATAATCCATTATCTGTGTTAGCACTGGCGCTAAACTGGTAAATGGAGCCCTAAGATTGAGTGCTAAAAATAAAATGCCCAAAAAGACAATGATGTTGATACGAAGAGAACGGCTCATATGTGGTTCTTTTTAGACTTTAGTGAATGAGTATCTAGCGTACAGGGCATTGATATGAGATACAATTTTAAATGGTATCCTTTCTTTGTTAATACACTGCCTTAGCTGAACTGGTAACGCGATGAATGATAGAATGTGCATTGGAAAGGAGAGGTTATTTAAGTGCTAAATAACCTCATGGATATCTACAGAATTGTTAAGACTTGCTCACGATCTAAGCGTGATTTTGGTAAAGCAGCGTTATAATCTTCAGTCGGGTGGTGATAACCGATAGCAAGAGCAACATCGCATTGGTAGCCTGCTAGCTCTTCAGCAAATACTTGACCAATCAGTTCACTATCAATACCTTCCATCGTTGTCGAATCGATATTAAGACGAGCTAAGGTATGCAGTATATTGCCAAGTGCGATGTAGGTTTGTGCTTTTGTCCATGCTGCAGTATTCCCTTCAGGACCTGTATTTTGTTCAGCAAAGGCAAACCCTCCAAATGCGGCTTCACGGTTTTCAGGGGCAATACGACCATCTTCAATCCCTTTATCGACAACAAGCGCATAATCTTCGCGTGTGTAGGCTGTATTATGGGCAAAAAGTATAATATGTGATGCGGCCATAATGTGCGGCTGATTAAATTGGTGTTTATTAGCAAAAGTGGCATCCATGCGTTTTTTTGCTGCATCGCTTTCGATAACAATAAACTTCCATGGTTGTGAGTTTATTGAGGATGCCGATAAACGCAGCGCTTCATAAATCACCTCAAGATCTTCACTAGCGATCTTTTTTGATGGGTCATAGCGTTTAGCGGTATAGCGCTGTTTAAGATCTTGAATAATAGGGTGGTCCATAACTTAATTCCTTGTTTTTACGATGCGAGTGACAGTGATGATAAACAATAGTCACCGTGGATCAAAGTAGGTTGAATTAAAACTGAGATTTAAGGTTAGACCCCCATATATAGTAAAACTAGAGTCTAATAATTAATTTAAAGCAGCCCCACCAAATACCACAAGTGTATTTTCTAACTCTATCGTAGTCGCTAACTGGTATCCGAAAGGCATTTCTTTTATAGTAAGAATTCCAGTGGAGTGTTCATCTGTTGCACAATTAGATGATAAAACTTGAATATCATAAATACTCTGCTCTGAACTACTAAGACCAGAGTCTGAAGCAACAGCGGTTACATTGCACCCTGTGGTATTATAGTTTTGAATTGTAAATTTACGATCACCTAAGTACTCATATGAAGCAGAACTACTACCATGGTCTGTGTAGTTCATATTAAGCAAGGTATGATCATTTTTTGTATCTTCAGTAGGAAAATACATAAAAAGGTCAGATAGATTGATGTTAAGTTCAGGAATACTGAATTTGAATGGTAGAATTTCTCCGAAATCACCACCAGTTCGTGGAATGCTTAGTGTTGCAGCAAACTTTTGTGTTCTAGATGAATCATGAAGATATAACTCATGATCGATTGCGCCGCCTTCATTAGAAACAACAGTATATCCAGTTAAACCCAATAACGAATCTCCACTATGACCCACAATCATCGTACCGTTCTTTGTTAGCGTTACGCTGAACGGAAAATCACTATTTTCTACATATAGGCCATAATCACTACGGGTAGAGTTGCCACCTTCAGTTCCATCACTTGAACTGCTACCACAACCAACCAATGTTGTTGCTAAAAACATCATAGTTGCATATTTTGATTTAATTTTCATTCCTTTGCCTACTTCCATTTAAAATCAATAGTTTAACAGTAAACTTTACTATTGCTAAATTAAAAGTCTCTCGTTCTGTAACAGTATGTAAATTCTGGAGTGTTACTGACAAAAAATAGACAAACCAGGGGCTGTCGGTAACATTAGTACTTCTAGAATGAAGTTTTCCGCAGATTTCAATACTAGGTGCTTGCCACCCTAAATAGTCAAGATCAGTGATTTGATTTATCGGCTTCCCGTTATAAAGCCAGGCACTAAAGCCTGAATAGAATCTATATTTTCTAGCTCGTGCCTATTCATCAACTGCAAGTTGAAAGCATGTGGTGGCAAAGAAACATCGGGCGTGCAGTCTACGTGAAGATCATTGAGCACGTAGCCAGCTAACGCTTCGTTGATTGTAATGTTTCGCACATATTGACCTTCCATACCAAGATCAATGGCTAAGTCATTTCTATTTTCATGCTTAGAGTGAGGTGCAACACTTAGGACGACATCACGGTTCCAAAGAGAATCGTCCTTTATAGTCATGTCGTATGAGCTGTCAGTTTGCTCAGCCTTAAGAATTCGACTGATTCTAAAGCAAAGGAATTTACGTCTTTTACTATCCCAAGCACGGATGTGCCAAGCCCCGAGTCCTTTGAATATAGAATGAGGCGTAAGAGTTCTAGTTACGGTGCTAGTAGAGGAGCTGTACAGGACAGAAATACAGTGTTTATTCAGGATCGATCTTGTGACTTGAGAGACGATATCAATTGATAGCGAATCTAACACTGTCGAGAAGCTGCTTACGCCATAAGTTGTTACTGGAATTGAGTTTAGCTCCTGACCCCACGCGATTAACCTCAGGGCGGCTTCTGGGTCATGCTCAAAAGCAGGACTAAACGATCCTGACCTTATATATGCTCGTAGGCTGTCGTTGAAAATAGTGTTTTCGGGAAAACGTTTCTTGTAAGCGTTAAAAGAGCGGCTTGCTGTAGCAACGGCAATATCACCGTGCTGAATAAGGTCGGAACGATTCACTTTCCCAAAGAAGCAAAGATAGAAATCAATAAGCCTTAGTCGTTTTATTTGTGGAGATTCAACACAACGCACAATGATTACCCTTATCAAAATGAACTGTACTAATTTACTCTAACGAATCATTTGATACCAGTGTAATATGGCATCTGTTGATTATTTGACCACTAGTAGGCACGTTACACTCGGCTCTTATGGGTGTTGAGGTATTTCTCTTTTTAAATGTGTTTTTTAACTCTGGTGGAAACTGGAAGCACAAATAACGGACTCATTTAATGGCCGCCGAGCCAATAAGTTTGTTGCAAATCATTCACTAGCCGAGGGGTTGAGAATATCTCTACCACACTGTAATGAAAGAAATAAATAAAACTGAAACGAAAAGTTCAAAATTACTAGGAATAGTTCTTTTTCACTCATTTATCCCAGGGAAGTTATTCAAGGTCAAAGCTATTGGGCATAGCAACAATACAGGTGATAACGGGGCTGGCAAGTCAACTTTATTAAGCTTATTACCCGCGTTCTATGGAGCCGATCCAAGTAAGCTGGTGGATAGACAAGCGGATAAAGTTTCCTTTGTTGATTACTATTTGCCGACCCCGAAATCTGTCATCGTTTTCGAATATGAAAAGCTTGGTGAGAAAAAGTGCTCTGTAATGTATAGGAATGGCTCCAGTGTCGCTTATCGATTTTTGACAGGAACCGCTGAACAATTGTTTTCTCAGCATTTGTACGACGAGCTAATTAAGCAAGGAAGTGAAACTCGAACATGGCTTAAAAACCTTGTGTCTCAGTCAATGTCAGTAAGTTCGCAAATTGAAACTAGTGTCGATTACCGCTCAGTAATTCTAAACAATAAAAAGCGTTTGGTCCAAAGACGTAGTGCGGGTAAAAACTTAGTTGCAATCGCCCATGAGTACTCGTTGTGTTCTGCGAGCCATAACATGAATCATATCGACATTTTGACGGCGACAATGATGCGCCACAAGAAAATGTTGAGTCGTTTTAAGACGATGATTGTGGACTGTTTCTTGAACAATACATCGATGGACGATGTTCCATATAAGAAAGAGTATATCAACCTAGCAAATAGCCTAGATGTGTTTGTTCAACTAGACATTAAAAAGGGCAAGTTCGATGAAGCAGTTGCAAGTAAAGACAGCCTTTATGAGTACATCAAGCAACTAAACTCCTATCGAGCTCAAATCGCTTTTTATCTGCGTCAACTGGCATTAAATGACACTCAGTTGTCAGATAAGGTTCGTTCGCAGAAGGAGTTGCACGGCTCTCTGGTCAGTGAGAGGAAAGATAGACTTCAAAAGCTTGATGCTGAGTTAAGCATCCATCGGACTGAGTTTGAAAGGAAATCCAAAGTAGTTGATGCTATTTACAATAAGCGTGACAAGTACGAGAACGAGGATGATATTTTAGGGAAAATCACGCTTTACAATAGTTTGAGTGACTTGCTGAAGGAAGCGGAATCTGCAAAGAAACATTACGACAACTTACTGGAAGACGTAGAAACAGAAGAAAGTACGTTTACCAGTCAGGTACAAAAACTGGAACTCGAATGTGCTGATTTCCGCTCCCGTAAGCAACAAGAAATCAATAGCATACTTAAAAATAAGGAAGAGATACTCGAGCAAAAAACCGACCGTTTAGAGGCGATGCAGAGTGACCTCAACCTTCAAAAGAAAAAGTTGCAAGATGAGTTCGATGACCAGTCTGAAAAGATAAGACAAGAACAATTTCGACTTGCAACTCTAGAAGGGCAATCCCTAGAGTTCACACCAGAACAAAAAGGCGAATTACGCAGTCTGGAAAGTGATCTTGAGAGTAAGCGTGAAAAACTTAATGCTTCTCAAAATGCAGTAATTCATTTGAATGAGCAGCTACGTCAGGCAGAGAAAAATCATGAGAGCAGTCTTTCTACTTACCACGAATGTACTAGCGAATTAAAAAAAATTTCAGATGAAATAGCTTGTGTAAGTCGTACATTGTTGCCTGCAAAAGGATCGCTCAACGAGTACTTAGATCAAAAAGTGCCTGATTGGCGCGGCAATATAGGCAAAGTAATTACTCCTAGTTTGTTAAATGCGAAAAACTTGAAACCATTTTTCGACCCAGAAGCTACGGAGTCGATTTTTGGTCTCCATTTAGATCTGGATTTAATCACACTTCCTGATTTCTGCCTGAGTGAAGAGAAGCTTTCAGAGCGATTGGATACTCTAAAAATCAAGGAGTCAGAAGTAGAAGTTCGGCAAGGTAAAGCGAAGAGTAGAGCCAAAAGTGATGAGCAAGAAGCAGATAGGCTTCAAAAAGAAATAAAAATTCAAAGTCAAAGAACAATAGTCTTTGAGGAAGAACAGAACAAGCTCAATCTCCTAAAGGATCAAAAGATTGTCCAGTTTGAAAGTGATGCTGAAAGTCGAACATCCGAAGTTAAGAAACAGAAAAGCGTACTAGAGTCGCAATTTTTCGCCATCAAGTCTGAGCTGAAAGAAAAACTTGAAAACGAAGAACAGCGCCATCAACAGGAGCGTGTTCAGGTAAAAGCAAATTTCGACTATCGTTTGTCAGAAGAAGACGCGAAAAAAATTGCTATTGATGATCTGATTAAAAATAAAGAAAAGATAACTTCAGACAGAGTTAGTGACTACAAGTTAGCGTTCAACCAGGCGTTGATGAATAAAGGAGTGGATCCAGTCAGCATCGAAAGAGCCAAGTTCAAGTGGGAATCCCTCGAACGCCAATGTGAGGAAATAAAAACATTTCAAGCTTTAATTATCGACTACCACACTTGGCTCGAAGCAGAATGGAAATATATTGATACTTATAGTTCTGAGAAGCTGGATTTAGAGCGACAGATCGCGAGAGGAGTTGCAAAGAGAAACGATTATGAAAAATCGGTGGGCAGAAAAATCGATGACGTAGCGACTTCAATTAAATTGGATGAACAGGAGCTAATTTCAGTCAAGGAGGCTATAGGGCAGCTTACAACTTGTACCAATAACTTGGAAAAAGCAGTCGATGAATCAGATTTAGCTAGCTTAGAAGATGTATCTGTAGATTTAGAGTTTCATTCTGTTGAGCATGCCGTAAGTCTAGTGACAGACAAAATAACTGCTATTAACACGCTCAAGAAAGAAATCGTTAGTAAAGTAAAAGATGTAAGTAACACAATCTTAGGACTGGATGACAACAATGAAATAAAAATGATGTGGGAACAGATGCGCTCTGCGACCATGACGAAGCTTTCAGAAAACTATGACTATGCTATTAACTACGATAGCCCTCAATTTTCCCTTGCTTGCTTGGGAGACCTTGAAGAGCTTGTCCTTAACGTGATTCCAGATGTTAGGGACGTTAAAATTGAAGCTCTTCGTTCAATTTCGACTCAGGTTTCTAACTACCACCAAACCCTTAAACAGGTGAATAGTAAAGTAGATTCAGTTTCAACCACTCTGGATAAGTCGATTGAAACAGGCAATCCTTTTCCTGCTATCGACAGCATACACATTAAGCTATCAAGCAAGATCCATACTTTTGATCTTTGGAAAGACCTCAATCTCTTTAGTGTCGAGTTGGATAGATGGTCTGGCGAAACCTTAAGAGGTCTACCTTCCAAAGCGTTTCTTGCTTCTTTCAAGCAATTGTTGGCTTCATTTAAAGAGGCTCAGATATCTAAAAACCTAGAGTCTTTGGTCGAGATGGAGATAACGATTGTTGAGAATGGACGCCCAGCGGTGGTTCGAAATGATGAAGATTTGGAAAAGGTCGGCTCCGAAGGGATTTCCAAACTAGCTATTATCGTCGTTTTCTGTGGAATGACTCGATTCTTGTGCCAGGATGAAGACGTTGTTATTCACTGGCCACTAGATGAATTAGGGAAAATCTCTATTTCTAACCTGGCTATTTTATTCGACATGATGGCTCAAAAAGGTATTTGCTTGTTCACTGCTCAGCCAGATCTGCATCCAGCCACTTACAAATACTTCGCGACTAAAAATCACATAGTGAAGAATGTAGGTGTTAAATCATTTATTGGTGGACGTAGAAACAAAGTCAATCCATTGCTTTCTGAGTTGAAGCAAAATCAGTCTATAGAGGTAGTTGAATGAATAAGTTCGAATCGGTTTTCCGACTGCTCATGAGTAAAAAAGTGATCTGTGAGTATGCGACTCCTATTGAGTACACATATTTATCCGATACCAGAAATCGAAGTGACATGAACCAATACTTGTCTCGAATAAGTATGACAACAGTCAAAACACAAGACGGGCTAGGTTTTTACTGTGGATACGAGAACATAGATAACACACGTAAGAAAAACGAAGTTATCAAAGACTTTGAAGTTTTTTCGCAGACAATGGAAGGGATAATCGCTTGGCTAAAGCTAGCCCGAAATATTGACTCAGACTCAAGACCTATAATGGCTGGTGGGAAGCTATCGGAATCAGAGTTACTCGCAGCAATAGAGGAAAGTAACTCTCTTCAAAATCAGCTTGATCATATTGCACATAAACTAAAAAGAGCTCATAAAAGCAAAGAGAGTAAAACGAAGCTGAGGTCGATCTTAGATTACCTTGTCCAAGAAGGATACTTTGTATCTCCATCTTCAACTGGTTCTCTTTTTATTGCTACAGCGAAATGGTCGCTACTTTATGAGACTTTGGAGTTTATCGCTACTAATGAAGGGATGCTGGAAATTGAAGCTGATGCTGAAAACCAACTAGATACTCAAATGGGGTTAATTTAGATGTCTCGACAAGTAGAGTCAAAAGAAGCTGTACGAGCTCTAAGTAATCATACTGAGGCGGTCGACGAGGCTTGCTATGAGCAAGCTGGGGTACTTCATCATAGTGAAAGCAATAAGGCTGCAATCGCTGCGCTTACAAAGCATCAGTTAGCGTATAACTTAGATGATGAGTATGGAGTCCAAATCCATTCATCTGTTAAACGTTTACTGGATAGGGTGACTAGCCGTTATAGGTTTAGGGAACGTCATGGTGAGTTTTCTAATCAGATTGAAAACTTGGACTATGCCGTTAATAGTTACCGACGAGTTAAGGGTTTCAATGATGATAAAAAACAAAACTATTTAGATGAAATTCGAGAGATAACCGTCGAGATAAATGACGCCTTAGTAGAGACTGTGTCTTCTTTTCATAGGATCGTTGCGGATGAATTTAGCATGGTCACGGACGTCGATGACAAAATTCGACAAATCGGTCGATGCAAGCGTGAGATCGGTAGAATCAATGATATCTTCGAGCACTTAAGTGTAAAAAAGCTTAGGGAGTGGGTACAAACTGATATTCATCTTGAAAGAATCCTTCTTAAGGTACTTAAATCTAAAATCGATCTAGCATTGAAGGATTTAAATGTATCAAACAAAAAAATGGTCGATATGTTGGCAAAGCTTCAGGGAGATAAGAAATCGTCCAAGCTTAATCGTATTATTGATGTTTTTGCAATTAAGTTCCAAGATGACAAAACCTTCTCTCCATCCGTAGATTCAATTGAATGCTTGCCTGACTGCTTGTCTCAGATTTCGGAAACGGAAGTACGAGCCTATGGAAATACTAATAGTGAGATCCAAGCTGATGACTTAATCGATTTGGCAGTAAGGGCTCTTGTTAGCGGTGAGCGGAAGAAAGGTAAAGCTTCAGATTTAAACAGTATCGAAGTCACGGATGTTCGTGAAGATGAGGAAGAGTTTGAACTAAACGAGGTAGATGAAGCGCTAGAGTTAATGTTTGAGGCAATAAAAACCAACCCAAATATTCTCCCTCTATCTGCTGCGCAAAGTTATACATTGTTTGATCTTGATGTAGAACTAGAGGACTGGCTTTTACTGGTCGATGGGTACATTAGTGCGCAAAAAGTCGGTTTGAAGAGCATTGTCCAAATTAAGGAAGAAAGAGAAGTCGTATTACCTTATGACGGTAATGTGATAATTAGTGATATTGTTTTTGAAACAATCGGAGGTGCTTAATGATGCTATCTCTATCGCTAATTAATGCGGCTAAGAGGATTGTTGTTAATTCGAGAGAGAGGATACCTGCCAACAAGTCCAATACTGAAGTTTGCAGGCTCGTAGAAGTCGGGACTGTTAGTGGCAATTCAATGCTTTTATCTCGTTCAGAATTAAGGGAAATTGAAACGTATTTTACTTCGACATTGGGACAAAACCTTCTGACCTTTCAACAGAGTAGCAACTCTCGGATGGATACTGCACGGCCTGGTATTAGCGAGAAGTCAGCAAAAGGTGGTGTGTTTCAGCAACTCATTAGCTTAGCTGGTAATGTGAATATCCCTTTAAAGAACCAGCCAGATGTACCAAAAGAAACTAGGTATGTAGTTTCTGTAGAGTTGGATGATTTAGATTTCCAGCGTTTTAGCCGTGTGCTGATTATTGAAAATGGTGAACTTATTGTTCAATGGAGAGATGTCGTACACTCTTTACCTGAGGAATGGCAATCCGCAGTGCTCGTCTACCGTGGTCACGGAAAGAACCAAAAAGACCTGCCGATTCTGATTGAATGCTTTGACAGCAATGAAGTTAAGGTGGGTTTTTTCTATGATTACGATTCTGCTGGCTTAGATATGGTTGAGCAGCTAAGCAATGATAAACACCATTGGATTGTCCCTGTCCAAAATATGGAGTTGTTTAAAGGCATTAATAAGTCAGATGAATTTTTGAAGCAACTAAAGCAGCTTGATAGCGTCAAAAAAAGATCTGTGCCTGTATCAATACGAGAGCATTTGTACTATATAGAGACTAATTCATTAGCTATAACCCAAGAGCATTTGATCAATAATCGCTGCTCGCTAGTAACCTGTAATCTTAAGTAACTACTATGTAGAAGCTTAGTCAAATAAAAAGGCGAACCCAATGGTTCGCCTTTTGTGATACCAGTTAGTTTCCAATTCAGTTATCGGTTTCCAACTTAGTTATCTGTGATCATTAAAACATCTTACTCTGTGTATGAATCAATACTTGGGCAACTGCAGATTAAATTGCGATCGCCATAGACGTTATCAACTCGGTTTACTGTTGGCCAGTATTTTGCCATTTTTGTGGCTGGAGATGGGAAACAAGCGAGTTCGCGTGAATAAGGGCGATCCCATTCTTCACTTGCAAGATCAACTTGAGTATGAGGTGCGTTAACCAATGGATTATTCTCCAAAGACCACACTCCTTCTTTAACCGCTTTTGTTTCTTCACGAATGGCGATCATCGCTTCACAGAAACGATTCAACTCTTCTAAATCTTCCGATTCCGTTGGTTCAATCATCAGTGTGCCAGCAACAGGGAAAGACATCGTTGGAGCATGGAAGCCATAATCCATTAAACGCTTAGCAATATCTTCTTCGCTAATCCCCGTTTCATCTTTGATTGGGCGAATATCGATAATGCACTCATGAGCCACACGACCATTCGTACCACGATATAAAATAGGGTAGTGAGGACGTAAGCGCTCCATTACGTAGTTAGCGTTAAGGATGGCAACTTCGGTCGCTTTTGTTAACCCAGATTCTCCCATCATCGCAATGTAGGCCCATGAAATAGGTAGAATTGAGGCACTGCCTAAGTCAGCTGCAGAGATGGCAAAGTCAGAACCTTCAACACCATTTTCAATGTGACCAGGTAGGAAAGGAGCAAGGTGAGATTTAACACCAATTGGTCCCATACCTGGACCACCACCACCATGAGGAATACAGAATGTTTTGTGTAAGTTAAGGTGGGAAACATCAGAACCAATGAAGCCTGGGCTAGTTAAGCCAACTTGAGCATTCATATTAGCGCCATCAAGATAAACTTGACCTCCCGCTTCATGCACCATTTCACAAACAGTTTTTACCTGCTCTTCAAATACACCATGCGTTGAAGGGTAGGTGATCATGATGCTTGATAGCACCTCTTTATGCTTTTCAATCTTAGCGGCAAGATCGTTGATATCAATGTTGCCATTATCGTCACATTTTACTACAACGACTTTCATTGACACCATTGAGGCTGTCGCTGGATTCGTACCATGTGCTGAGCTAGGAATTAAACACACATTACGCTGTGCTTCGCCACGACTTGCATGGTAGCGTTGAATCGCGATTAAGCCAGCATACTCTCCTGATGCGCCAGAGTTAGGTTGTAATGAAAAATCATCATAACCAGTAATTTCACATAGCTTTTGCTTAAGATCTTGCGCGAGTACCGTGTAACCTGCCGCTTGCTCAAGAGGTGCAAAAGGATGCAAGGCACCAAACTCTGGCCAACTCACAGGGATCATTTCAGCCACAGCGTTGAGCTTCATGGTGCAACTTCCCAGCGGGATCATGCCGTGTGTTAATGAAAAGTCTTTATTTTCCAACTGCTTTAAATAACGCATCATTTGAGTTTCACTATGATGAGTATTAAAAACAGGGTGAGTTAAAAAGCGAGAAGTACGGCGACAACTTTCAGGAATCGCAGCAAATTCATTGCTAGCAATTTCAGCAGAGAGGTCAGTTATCGACAGTTCCACATCAAAAATAGCAAAGAGTTCTGCTATATCAGCTTCAGTGGTGGTTTCATCAAGACTGATACCGATTTGGTTGTCGAGCAAGCGTAAATTAATATTGGCTTGCTGAGCTTTATCAAAGTAAGTGTCAGTTTGTTGATTTGTATTGATAGTCACAGTATCAAAAAAGCTATTATGCGCCAGTTCATAGCCCGATTTTGTCAGACCAGCAGCAAGGATAGCGGTGAAGTGATGCGTGCGACGAGCAATGGTTTTCAAGCCTTCTTCACCATGGTATACGGCAAAGAAAGACGCCATATTGGCAAGTAAGGCTTGTGCCGTACAGATGTTGGATGTGGCTTTTTCACGACGAATATGTTGTTCACGCGTTTGCATTGCCATGCGAAGTGCTTGATTGCCTTTTGAATCAATCGATACCCCAATCACTCGACCTGGCATCGTACGCTTGTTTTTTTCGCGTGTTGCCATAAATGCAGCATGTGGACCGCCATAGCCCATCGGTACGCCAAAACGCTGTGATGAACCAATGACAACATCAGCGCCCATTTCACCCGCAGGTTTTAATAAAGCACTCGCTAAAAGATCCGTTGCAACGGTAACCAATGTTTTATTGGCTTGAGCGGCAGCAATGAGTTCGCTGATATCACGCACTTCACCGGTTGTTCCTGGGTATTGGATTAACGCACCAAAGACATCGTGAGAAGGCAGGGTGTCAGGCGCATCAATGACGACATCAAAACCAATATATTTGGCACGGGTCTTAATAACTTCAATCGTTTGTGGGTGAACATCATTAGCGACAAAAAAGGACTTACTTTTACTTTTTCCTGCACGCTTACATAAGGTCATTGCCTCAGCCGCTGCCGTTGCTTCATCTAACAAAGAAGCATTGGCAATATCCATCTTAGTGAGATCGATAACCATCTGCTGGAAATTCAGTAAGGCTTCTAAGCGACCTTGAGATATTTCAGGTTGGTAAGGCGTATATGCCGTGTACCAACCTGGGTTTTCAAACACATTTCGTAAAATGACATTGGGCGTGAAGGTGTTGTAGTACCCCTGACCAATGAAAGTGCGTTTGATTTGGTTTTGGTTGGCAAAACCTCTCATTGCACTAAGCATATCCGCTTCACTTTTTGGTTCAGCAAGAGACAATGGTTGCTCTAAACGAATTTGTGCTGGTAACGTCTCTTCAACCAGATCATGCAAACTTGTTGCGTTAATCGCCGCTAACATTTGTTGCTGATCGAAAGAGTTAGGTCCGTTATGACGATCAACAAACTCATGTTGGGTAGATAAGGTGCTAAGTAGTGATTGTGGTTGAAGTTGGCTCATAATATTACTCTTCCTCAATGCTGCTAAAGTACTCTTCTGCATCTTTAAGATCGTTCAATTCTGCAGAGTCACTCAGTTTTACTTTAACAATCCAACCACCTTCATAAGGTTCTTCATTGATAAGCTCTGGGCTATCTTCAAGCTCTTCGTTAATTTCGATAATCTCGCCAGTAACCGGTGCATAGATATCTGAAGCGGCTTTAACGGATTCAACAAGTGAGAAACTTTCACCTGCTTCAATTTCGTCATCGACATCAGGTAAGTCAACAAACACTACATCGCCAAGCATTTGTTGCGCATGCTCTGAAATACCGATCGTGACGGTACCGTCTCCATTGTCTTTGATCCATTCGTGGCTTTCTGCGAATTTAAGTGTGTTATCCATGAGCTAATCTCCAAAACTTTCATCAACAATTGATTGAACTAAATATATCGCCTTAACTCTAGCAAACGATTGCTAAAGGGGGTGGGCGTAAATCACATGCTGATAACATAGCGGCTGATATATAAACAATCAATAAAAAGTTTCCAATAAGAAACAATTTCTCTATTTTTACTGCTAAGTCACACTTTATGCACTTTCCTCGCTTTAATCTTAACGGTTATTTATGTAACAATGCAAAAATCAGAGTGCTATTGCCGTGAGGGATATATGTCAAAAGGCATCGATCAACCAGTATCATCTTTTCAATTAATTAAAGAGATGGGCGATCAAAATATAAAACCATTAAAACTGGGTGAGAAAATTAAAGAGATCCGCACCCAGTTAGGATTGACGTTAGAAGAAGCAAGTCAACGTACGGGGCTTGCTCGCTCAACCTTAAGTAAAATTGAGAATGAGCAGACATCGCCTACCTTCCAAGTCATGCAAAAACTGGCGCTGGGTTTAGAAATAAACATGCCACAACTATTTGATCCCCCAGTTAAAACCGCAGCTGTGGGGCGCAGAGACCTTACCCAGAAAGGAGAGGGTAAGCCACATCCGACTCCAACTTATGAGCATGAACTACTTGCAACCGCATTATCGAACAAGCGCATGATGCCGTTTAAAACTCGTGTGCATGCTCGCGATTTTAAAGAGTATGAAGGTTGGGTAAGGCATGATGGTGAGGAATTCCTGCTAGTATTATCTGGAGAAATCCTCTTTTATTCAGAATTTTATGAGCCAATTAATATGAATGAAGGTGACAGTGTTTATTATGATGCCAATATGGGGCATGCGCTTGTTTCTGTCAGTTCTGAAGATGCACACATATTGTGGGTCACCGCGAAATAAGTGAATAGATATTTTGCTCAATTCATTTTCTTTAAACGAAACCTCTAACCTATGCAGCCTGTTTTTCGCCCTTTATTATGTGTAACACTTGTTAATTTGGCGAAAAAAGGGCAGGCTTGTTTCTTATAGTGGATTTGACGATGTAGTGTCAACACCAGCCAAGGTTGCTCATTCGAGAGCAAGACTCAATAGTGAAATGGAGAACACAATGATTCAACAACTCGATCAAGATCTGCTGCAGACACCTTTGCATGCTCTGCATATTGAAGCGGGCGCAAAAATGGTGCCTTTTGCGGGTTATTCCATGCCGGTTCAATACCCTTTAGGTGTAAAGAAAGAGCATTTACACTGCCGATCGTCTGCTGGATTATTTGATGTTTCACACATGGGGCAACTGCGTCTTCATGGAGAGGAAGCAGCAAAGGCATTAGAGACCTTAGTACCTGTTGATATTGTTGACCTTCCTGTTGGTAAGCAGCGTTATGCATTTTTTACCAATCCACAAGGCGGAATACGCGATGATTTAATGGTTGCTAACCTTGGTGATCACCTTTTTGTGGTGGTGAATGCCGCTTGTAAGGCGCAGGACATTGCCCATCTACAGTTTAACCTACCTGCAGGCGTAGCCGTTGAAGTGGTTGAAAATAGAGCGTTACTTGCTTTGCAGGGACCAAAAGCGGCTGAGGTTTTAGCTCGCTTACACCCAGCAGTACAAGATATGGTTTTCATGGATGTTAAAACACTGAATATTGCCGGTGTTGAATGCATTGTTAGTCGTAGTGGCTATACCGGTGAAGATGGCTATGAAATTTCAGTACCCGAAGAGCATGCAGCATCAGTAGCTTGTCAGTTAACGGATTTCGATGAGGTTGAGTGGATTGGATTAGGAGCTCGTGATTCATTGCGCTTAGAGTGTGGATTATGCTTATACGGTCATGATTTAGATGAGACAACAACACCGGTTGAGGCGAGCCTTTTATGGGCAATCAGCCCTGTGCGTCGTGCTGGTGGAGAAAGAGAAGGTGGCTTCCCAGGTGCTGATGTCATTTTAAATCAGATTATGACTAAAGAAGTCGCTCGTAAGCGTGTCGGTCTGGTGGGTCAAACCAAAGCTCCTGTTCGTGAAGGTGTCGAGTTATTTGATGCACAAGATAATAAGGTTGGCGTCGTGACCAGTGGAACCGCAGGCCCAACGGCTGGAAAACCAGTATCAATGGCTTATGTTCATACCGATTTCGCAGCACTAGGCAGTGAAGTATTTGCTTTGGTTCGAGGCAAAAAACTGCCAATGGTCGTTGAAAAAATGCCATTTGTTGCTCAGCGTTATTATCGTGGTTAGTCGCTTTTCATCACGACTTCATGCCTAAAATAGTTGGGAGATGTCTCAATTAGGTGTATAACGTAGGTGAATTAGAACAAAGTTAGCGAGAAAACAATGAAACTAGAAAAGTTAGAAAATAAAAACCGTCGTATTCGTAAGAAATTATTCTTAGGTGAATTTGCAATTTTAGGCTTCGAAATTAGCTGTAAAACATCCATTACTGATTTCGCTCAATACGATACCTTTGTTGATGATTTCATTGATTATATCGATAGCATTGGTCTGTGCTTTGGTGGTGGTGGCTTAGAGCTTTTTGAAGGTTTCCTATGTTCAATCGAACGCTACCGCTCTGCGACAGAAGAAGAGAAGCAACAAGTTTTAACATGGTTAGAGAACCGTGAAGAAGTACAAAGCGTAACCGTAAGTGAACTGGTTGACGCAAATTACTTCTAATGAAATTTATCAGTAATTATTGATGTAACTTATCAATAAAGAAAAAGGCAGTTTAGATTTTCGTCTAAACTGCCTTTTTTTGTTTAAAATCCAATCAATTTAAGGTGTTACCTATTAGTCTGATAGGTAATATCGAATATCGCAAAAAACCATAAATGGTACTATTCTCTATTATCAGCAGCACAGATTATAACTGCAGCGTTCTGTTTTTTATGGGAATATAATATGGTTAAGCCAGAAAATAATACGATTGTTATTTTTGGAGCGTCAGGCGATTTGACTCACCGAAAATTAATACCCGCTCTATACCATTTATACGCAAATGGACTTCTTCCTGATGATTTCGCAATCATTGGTGTTAGCCGTACAGTTTACAGCGATATCGACTTTCGAAGCTACTTAAAAACAGCATTAATTAAAAGTGAAAAAGTAGTTGAAGAGACCCTCGAAAGGTTTTGTAACCATCTATATTATCAAGCATTGAACACCTCAGACTCGGCAGAATATGCTCAATTAAAAGTTCGTTTAGAAGTGTTAGGTGAAAAACACAATACGCAAGGTAATACTGTTTACTATATGGCGACACCACCAAGTTTGTACGGTGTTATTCCTGAATGTTTAGGTGCGCATGGTTTAAACAGTGAAGCTCATGGATGGAAAAACCTGATAGTAGAAAAACCATTTGGCTATGATCTTGCCTCTGCGAATGAGCTCGATGAGCGTATTCATGCGCATTTCTCAGAGAAACAAATCTATCGTATCGATCATTATCTTGGTAAAGAAACGGTACAAAACTTACTCGTTTTTCGCTTTGCTAATGGCATGTTTGAGCCACTTTGGAATCGCAACTTCATTGATTATGTCGAAATTACAGCCGCTGAATCACTAGGCGTTGAAGAGCGTGGTGGTTATTACGATGGCGCAGGTGCGGTTCGTGATATGTTCCAAAACCATTTACTGCAAGTACTCGCAATGGTGGGTATGGAATCACCTGCCGCAATCAATGCAGATTCGATTCGCGATGAAGTCGTTAAAGTCATGCAAAGTTTCCAACCACTTTCCGAGCAAGATCTGCAGAAAAATCTAGTGCTAGGTCAATATACCGATTCGACAGTAAGAGGTGAGCATTTCCCTGGTTACCGTGAAGAAAATGGTGTAGCGGATGATTCTCGTACTGAAACTTACGTCGGTCTTAAAATGTTTATTCAGAATTGGCGTTGGAACGGTGTGCCATTTTACGTGCGCACGGGGAAACGGCTGCCAACTCGCGTAACGGAAGTTGTTATTCATTTTAAACAAACCCCTCACCCAGTCTTTGGTAAAAATGCACCAGAGAATAAGCTTATTATCCGCATTCAACCAGATGAGGGTATCTTGATGAGCTTTGGTCTTAAAAAACCAGGAGCGGGCTTCGAAGCAGAAGAAGTGTCGATGGATTTTCATTATGGCGATTTGGCTGAAACGAACATGCTAACGGCCTATGAGCGTTTAATCCTTGATTGTATGAAAGGCGATGCGACGCTCTTTGCTCGTAGCGATGCAGTGAAAGCATGTTGGCGATTTGTTCAGCCAATTTTAGACTACAAAGCACAGCCTGAGCACCTTTTTGGTTATGCCGCTGGAACATGGGGACCAAAAGAAGCCGATGAGCTGATCAATAGCGATCAACAACGTCAATGGCGCTTCCCGTGTAAGAACTTAACCAACACTGATTATTGCGAGTTATAAGCCAATGAAATTTCATGTATTTGAAACGCCAGAGTTCGTTGTCGACTCTTTAGCTCAAACCATGTTGGAGTTGAGTCAGCAAGAGCACCCTGTACATATCTCACTTTCAGGTGGCAGTACCCCAAAGCTGTTATTTAAACGGCTCGCTCAAGCACCATTTGCAGAGCAGGTAGTCTGGTCTAACTTACATTTTTGGTGGGGAGATGAACGTTGTGTTGCGCCGACTCACCCAGAAAGTAATTTTGGTGAAGCGAATGAATTGCTATTTAAACATATCGCACTCCCTGTAGAGAACATTCATCGTATCCGTGGTGAAGATGACCCTCAAAAAGAAGTAGAACGTTTTGCACAAGAGATGCAACGAGTTGTCCCACAAAGTCATGGGTTACCTAAATTTGATTGGATCTTACTTGGTATGGGAACCGATGGGCATACCGCATCACTTTTCCCTCATCAAACGGATTTTGCTGATCCTTCGTTGGCAATTATTGCGAGACATCCAGACAGTCAACAGCAACGCATTTCGAAAACAGCGGGTGTGATTGAAAATGCTGAACGTATTACTTATTTAGTTTTAGGTGAGAGTAAAGCAAGTGTGATCCAAGAAATTCATGACAAGCCTGCAGGAGAACTACCATACCCTGCAGCAAAAGTTCAGGCCAAGTTCGGTCATACACAGTGGTTTTTAGATGCTGCTGCGGCAAAAGAATTAGTGAAAGGAGAGTAAAATGAAAGGTGATATTGGTGTAATTGGTTTGGCTGTAATGGGGCAAAATCTGATTTTAAACATGAATGATCATGGATTTAAAGTCGTTGCATTTAACCGAACGGTTGCCAAAGTGGACGAGTTCCTAGCAGGGCCTGCACAAGGAACAAATATTATCGGCGCTTCTTCACTAGAAGATCTGGTTGCTAAGCTTGAATCTCCTCGCAAAGTCATGTTGATGGTGCGAGCAGGTGAAGTAGTTGATCACTTTATCGATAGCTTAGTGCCATTGCTTGATAAAGGTGACATCATTATTGATGGAGGTAATTCTAACTACCCAGACACTAACCGCCGTGTTGCTGATCTTGAAGCAAAAGGTATTCACTTTGTGGGCACCGGCGTTTCTGGTGGTGAAGAAGGTGCACGTTTTGGCCCTTCAATCATGCCAGGCGGTTCGCCAGAAGCGTGGGCGCATGTTAAGCCTATATTCCAAGCGATTTCAGCGAAAACAGAGCAAGGTGAAGCGTGTTGTGATTGGGTTGGTAAAGATGGTTCCGGTCACTTTGTTAAAATGGTCCATAATGGCATTGAATATGGCGACATGCAGCTAATTAGTGAAGCCTACCACTTTATGAAAGAGGGTTTAGGTCTGTCTTATGATGAGATGCAAGCCATTTTTGCAGAATGGAACTCAACGGAATTAAATAGTTACCTTGTTGAAATTACAGCGGATATTTTAGGTTATCGCGATGAAGACGGTGAGCCACTGTTAGAGAAAATATTAGACACTGCAGGTCAAAAGGGTACGGGTAAATGGACAGGGATTAATGCCTTAGATTTAGGGATACCTCTAACCTTAATTACCGAATCGGTTTTTGCGCGTTGTCTTTCAGCGATTAAAGATCAACGTATCGAAGCGGAACAACTATTTGCTAAAACTATCCAGCCTATTTCAGGAGATAAAAAAGAGTGGGTTGATGCGCTACGTCAGGCCTTACTCGCATCGAAAATTATCTCTTATGCGCAAGGCTTTATGCTTATCCGTGAAGCCTCAGAAGAGAATAACTGGTCATTGAACTACGGTAATGTCGCATTGATGTGGCGTGGTGGTTGTATTATACGTAGTGCTTTCTTAGGCAACATCCGTGATGCATACGATGCAAACCCTGATGTTCAATTCTTAGGCTCTGATCCATATTTCAAAGATATCTTAGCCGAGAGTTTACCAGCATGGCGTAAAGTAGCATCGAAAGCGATGGAAGTTGGATTACCAATGCCAACCATGACTTCAGCCCTGACTTTCCTTGATGGCTATACGACAGCACGCTTACCGGCCAATATGATCCAAGCACAACGAGATTACTTTGGTGCCCATACTTATGAGCGTCTAGATAAACCTCGTGGACAATTCTTCCATACTAACTGGACGGGAACCGGTGGTGATACGGCTTCTACCACGTATGATGTTTAATACATAACCGTTCGATCAAAAAGGCCTCAAGCTATCTCTGTATTTTTAATGAATAAAATAGAGGTGAACTTGAGGTCTTTATATATCAGTAAATTAAGCTTCTTTATCACTTAACTCTGCGTAGTAATGCAACAATTCCGTTAACTCTTTTACCCAGCCTAATGCGCTATTTGGCATGTTTTGCACAATCACTTCAACTTTTTCACAGTGCTGTTCTAGTGTGATCGCTTCTTCTAAATTGAAAGAAATAGAGTAGAAGTGCCATAGCAGTAGACGCGTCATACGTTGAATATTTTGCTGTGAATTATCCGATTGTGAAAATGCTAAAGGAATTTCACTAATCGCAATTGCCGTCATGCGTAACAAAGCATCGAACTTTACCGATTGCATTCTTTCTGCGCTATCAACTTCTTCTTGGTCAAAGGTAAAAAGCTCTGTCATCGTCTCTTCAGGCACTAAACGATGGATCATACGCAAGCTAAATTCTTCGAGCTCATGACGAGGCATGGTAAGTAAGCAGTTTAAAGTATAGTCACGTAGCATAGTATTCTCAGAACAATAAAAGGTCGGCTAGTTTACTCTTTAATCGTGATCTTGAATAGATCGCCGATGGATTCTTGTTTTATGATTTTGAGTGGTATGAGGGTCATTACTTAGTCAAACTTGTGGAGTCGTCGATCAAAAAAGCCCTGAGTCATTGCTGGCTCAGGGCTCAATAATTAATACTTAGTAATTAAAATAGCTTGTTACCAGCCATATCTTCAATCGTATTTGCTTTAAGATCGATATAGAAGTGATCAGCAGGCTGAGCATTGCTAAATTGATGATAGATACGAGCTAATGCGGCAAAACGGGTATGTAGAACGTGTAAATTAACATCTGCTAGTTGCATTCCGCCACCGCTTGATGGGTTTGCATTAACGTAATCGCTAGCCCAATCAATATTTTCAAGGTCGCCATCTGCATCGTTATGCTTAAATAGTTCCATCGCAATCTTAATTGGAACTAGGATTTGGTAATCGACATCTTGGAATGCAAGTTCATCACCATTACGTTGATAAAGCGTCGCTAAACAAATTTGTTCAAAGCCAACTTGCATCATTTGCTTACGCTCAAGCAGGAACCCACTGATGTGAGCTTCAATTGTCTCTAATGCTTGCTCTGCTTCATCTTTGTGACCTAGGCTATCCATTAAAGTGATAATCTCGTCATTCGTTGCTTCAGCGGTCATTGCTGGTAGTAGTTGCTGAACTTCACTCTGGGTTAGGTTGCTTTCAAACGCGGATAGCATCATTAACCAATATAGTGGTGTTTGCAGTTCAAATAACTGAGTAATATCAGCACCCCAGCCAGCTTTTAGTCGCATGTGCATTAAGACATCAAGGTGACGGAACATAAAGTCACGGTAATCTGTTGCTTCAAGCATTTTTTCCCATTGCACATCAGCGCCGACCCACTCACGGTGTGATTTTTCATTCTCGTAGTATGGGAATAAAGCATCAAAATCATTCACGTGCTCAAGAGTTTTCGTTTCAACTTCAAATAGTGAAGATGAATGGCAAGTCACGACTTTATAAGAAGGAGTATAGGCAGCAAGAGATGGCGCTTGAATATTAATTAATGTATCGCCATTGTCGTTGCTATGTACTGCCGTATCGTTTACGTGAATATGACCACCAAAGTGCAGTTTTACACCCGTTGCAATAACTTGCTCAGCGGTATCATGAGAAGGTACACGTGTGTTGTTGTACGAACCATCGTTGAAGACGTAGTAGAAGTCATTCGCACTGTTGTTCAGGTACTCAGTAGCAGGGTAGTGACTGAATACAACGAGAGTTTTGCCTTCTTGCTCAGCACGAGCGGTAACATCAGCAAGCCATTCCATAACTTGAGGCTTATATTTCTTACCTTCTTCCCAACCAACAGAGGCATGGCTCCAGTCGCTACCATCAGCATTAGGGAAGTAAATATTCATATCAACAGAAACAATCCATAGACCTTTTACTGGTTCAGCTAGGTATGAAGAGTCTGGACACCAGAAAGATTCATTTGTGTCATCTTTAGTGATATATAAGCCGCGGTCTTCGTATAGATCGCTCGCCCATGGCGTTTCGTAGTGAACGTAGCTAGGCTTGTTTTGGAATCCATATTGACCTAAAAGATCAAACATTTCTTTATAGCCTGATCCCCACATACCTTGGGTTACATGTTGACCGATCACGACATTGTTTGGTGTGAAGCCTCGGTTTTCATCACTGGTTACTTCGATACTAGCACCGTTAGCGTCAAGGAAACGTTTGCTTTCGTTGCGACCAAAAGGACGAACAGGGTCGTGGTTGCCATTAGTTAGGAAAAACTCAAAGCCATATTTTTCAATGTAAGGTTCAACGACACGGTTAAAACCTTTTAGTGTGTCCATTTGGCCTTCATCAGAGAAGTCACCTAATAGACAGATATATTTAACGCCTTGCTCACCAAGTTCTTCTAGTGCAGAGATGAAAGCGAAGTAGTTCTCGTTGAACATACGAGTTGATTCACAAGAGTCTTGTAAGCTACGAATTGTAACTTCAGCGTTATGCTTACCGAACTCAAAATCTCCGAAAATATCATGAAAATGAACATCAGCAAGCATGGCAACTTGAACGCCAGAAATATCCACGTACTCATCATCGCTTGAGCTGCTATTACAAGCTGTTAATAGTGGACCTGCCGCCGCAACGGTAGCAACTTTTGCTGAGCCGCTCAAAAAAGAACGACGAGAAATAGCCTTGTTCATTGTCATCTTGTTACTCCTTAAAAAATTCAAGGCTAAAGTAGTCGGCAAAGATGACAGAAAATGTAGATTCTTATTTCAAAAATATTAACTTACATAAGTATCTATTTTTATTGCATAGGTAGTAACTGATAGATTACATTTTTTAATGAGGTGTTAACTAAATTCAAAGGGGTTTGAGAATTTGAGTAGTAAATAGTGAAAGAAAGCCTCAAAGAGAAATGAGGCTTTTATTGGAGAGAATTTGTTTTTCTTAGTGCAGTCGTTCTATTTTTTCACTAAAAAGAGGATTAGAACTGTGCTTTAATCCAAACCATACGGTGGTCAGAGGAGATCTCTTTCTCATTACCCCAGTTGCCAACTCGCTCATCGTTAAACAGCATACGACCTTCTTCATAAGAAGCAGACCAGTAGACACCAGAATCAACGATATTTAGAGTTGCAGATGGCATTGCATAGTCAACAGCAAGCCCAAACGTAGACGTTACACGGTTTGGTAGTGGGTGAGATGATGCATTATCTGTTGCATCTTCAGCAGCACCGTAGCTGGTTGGGTATAGGTCACCATTCATTACAGCTTGGTTCAGTAGTGGATCGTTATGCAGTTCTTGCATTACTTCTGTGATACCGTCGCCATCAAGTGGATCTAAGTTAAGATCACCCATAATGACAAAGTTTGAGTCAGTTGCTAGACCGCCAGTTTTACCTGCATCATCATAGATGAACTCTTTACCTTGTACATATTGGTGCCAGAACTCAACTTCAGCGGCGTTCTGTTCTTTGTTTTTACCAAGGTCAAATACAGGTGGTGTCGGGTGAGACATTAATAAATGTACGACTTCGTTGCCATTTTGAGTTGGGATAATAATAGGTGCATCAACGTGGTTTTTTGAAGATAGACGAATTTCTTCCCAATTTTTAGCAGTATACCACTCATCGCCACAAGCCATACCATCAGGAATTTGTAGTGAGCCATCACAAACAGTAATGGTTGGATTAGTCGAACCTTCTAGATCTTTCCACTTAAATTCTTGGAATGTACGAGTGTTCGCAGAATCAATTTCATATTTTGACGCCAGTGCGAAAGCGTATTGACCGTGATAAAAGCCAAAGCCCCATGCATCGTCAGGCAGTGCAATTTCACCATCTCTATTTAGGTCAAGATCACTTAGTAAGCCTGTATTGGTTGAGTAAGACTCAAAGTAAGGGTATTGAATTGGCTCTAAGTTCGCTTCACCGTTTGCGCCATCAATACTTTGTGATACCGATAAATAGTTATCTTGAAAGCCTTTTAGGGCCTCTTTATCTTCACCAGTACCGTCGTTATTGAATTCAGCCATCATTAGAACATCAGGGCGGTTCTTTTGAAGAATTGCCGCTACATTACGAATTTGAATGATTTTTTCAGCTAATTCAGTATCACTGTCACTAAGCTCAATACTGTCATCTAAATAAGCCGTTACTAACTCAGTTTGCTCTTCTGGTGCAACTTGCATCTCTGCAACTAAAGCTTCAAAGGTAAAACGATCAAAAGAAAGATTATAAGTAGCGATCTTTACCTCTGTTGGTTGAACTTCTACATATTCTGTATCGGTTGTATTACAACCAGCTAAAAGTGCAGAACTGATCAGTAGAGCTAGAGGAGTTTTAAAAGATTTCATAACGTTAACGCATCCTTGATTAAATTCGCGCAAATCATAGTGTTATAACGAAATAATAAAAGTGATCTAGATCACGTAAACGATTGCATAATCTTACTGTTACATGAAATTTTTGTGATGTAGGGTGTTTTGTGGCTTTTTACTTGTTTGTAAATCAATCAAATATATGTGACTGTAATGATTGTGATTGTTTAATAATGAAGAGTGATTATTACAAGCGCTTAATAAATTTATATAATTAAGATGAAATGCGATATTGATAAATCACAAATTAAAGTGAAGGTGAGATTTGTATACGGACAAAAACAAAATCAAAAAAGCGACCAGTATCGATAATGTCATGAACTCTGCAATGTGGCATCTAGGTCAACGAGATCTCACCGAAAGTGAATTACTGATAAAGCTGCGTGCCAAGACAGATAACGAGGCGTGGATTGCTGAAGTATTAGAAAAATTACGTGGTTTTGGCTATCTAAAGAGTGACAGTGAGTTTGCAACAAGATTTGCTGAACGAGCATTCTCGAGTGACTATGGTTCTGGATACATTTTAGAAAAATTAAAGAAGAAAGGACTGAATGATACCTTGATACGTGACTCACTCAATAAGGTAAAGCATGAATTGTACATTGACGAACAATCGATGCTGATCCGCTATATCAACGAAACTTATCAGAGTTTTACTATGAGCAAGGAGAAGCTGATTGCGACGTTGCAAAAAAGAGGTTTTAGTTACTCTGAAATTAATGCCGCGATTAGTCAACACACTTGCTGCGATGAACTTCAGTCTAAATTGGAAATTAAAGCAGCGAAAGCCGATCTCGAAAAAGAAGTGTTGAAATACGTGCGTAAAGGCAAAGGAATGACGGTTATCCGCCAAGAACTGCGTCAGCGTAAAATTGATATCACTGATCTTGATGCTTTAGTCGAGAAGCTCATTAATGCTGAAGAGATTGATTTTTATTCCGCCTGTTTAGCGCAACTAGAAAAAAAACCATACGATCTAAAAGTTCACAAAGAGCGCAGTAAAGCTTATGCGATGCTAAGTCGTAAAGGCTACTCATCGGATGAAATTAATTTTGCTTTGAGTGAGTTGGAATAATAATCGTTTTGTCATCAGCAAATACACCGTTCTTAACCCCTTCTTAACCGCACCACTGTTACTTTGTCGCCAACATTGTTTGAGGCAGAGTAACTATGACATTTCGATATTCCATTCTTTCTTTAGTGCTTACCGGCCTTATGGGGTGCGCGAGTCAATCAGAACTTAATATGATTGAAAGCGCAGAGAATAGTGGCGTACAAACCAATCAGCAACTGATCGAGCAATTAATTGCCCAGCACCAGTTAAACGATAAGACAACACGTCAAGCCACTTCTTTAATACCGCCTGTTCGCTTGACTGATTTAGTATCTATTTCAGAGCTCAATCAATATCTTGACCTGGCTTTAGCCAATAGCCCGACCATTCAACAAAGTCTGTTGGCTTTAAAAGTCGCCTACGCTCAGCAAGGGGTAACCCGTTCTGATGGTCTGCCAACGGTGGAGGCAGGATTGTCTGCAGAAACGAACAAAGATAATAGTGAAAGCTATAGCGCTGATCTTACTGTGAGTTGGGAGCTAGATTTGTGGCAAAAGATAGCGGATAGCAGTGCAGCAGCAGAAAAAGACATTGCGATTTCCTATGCCAATTATCAAGGTACGAAAGATCTGATTGCTGCTAATACAATGCGAGCATGGTTAAGCATTAGTTTACATCAGCAGTTACTTGACATTGAGCAGCGTCGATTAGTCATTCTACAAAATAATGAAGCTTTGGTGCTTGAGCGTTATCAAGCCGGCTTAGGCAGTCTAGAAGATTTAGATAATGCCAAATCCACGACTGCGACCACGCAAGCAACCGTTGCTGCCTATCAAGAAAATGTTGCACAAAGCCAGCGAAGCTTAACCCTACTGACAGGGCAGTGGCAGCAAGATGCACAATTGCCTAGTGTTTCAATGACCTTCCCAGAAGTGCTTAACCCGTTAGATGGTTTGGCAGAACAAAACTTACAAGGCCGACCTGATTTACAGCAAGCATTTTATAGTATTGAAGCCGAATCACTGCGAACGGATGCAGCTTACAAAGCTATGTTGCCATCCATAAGCTTATCGGCAAGCTTGCAAGATATAGCAGAAACACCGAGCGAAGCACTTTTTACCAACCCACTATGGAGTGTTCTTGGCAGTTTATCGGCACCACTATTCCAAGGTGGAAAATTGAAATCACAAGCTGAAATAGCCGAACTGACCATGGCACAAAGCTATTGGCTTTATCAAGAAACGCTCCTTAATGCGGTCAACGAAGTCGAGAACGCAGCAGGGCAGGAGTATGCCTTAGATAAACAGCAGCAACACTTAATCACAGCGATCAAAAGTGCTAAGCGCAGTTTTGTCAGTTATGAGCAAAAGTACCGACAAGGATTGGTCGATATTTTTGACCTCTTAACCGTGCAGCAGCAAGTGTATGATCTTGAAGCTCAATTAACCAATACCACTTACCAAAGACTGATTAACCGAATTGATTTAGGCCTCGCGCTTGGCTTAGGAGTATCTTAATGAAAAAGAATATTATTACACTAGCAATTACCTTAGCCGCCGCGGGTTCTATATTTATGGCTGTGGGTTACAACGGATTGCAAATTGCCCATGCTGGTGATGAGTCTAATAAAAACGCCCCAGTCGTTACTCCAACGGTTGAGCACATCGCACCAAATAAAGCGCAGATTTTGCCCGCTCAACGAGTTGCCATTCAAGTGACTCAAGCTGCGAACTACCATGCTCAAGTGGAGGGTTATGGTGAAACTAAGGCACACTATGAACTTGATTTTACCAGTGAAGTCAGCGGTCGAGTGATGTCGTTACATTCAGCGTTTGCCGAAGGGAATATTATTCAGCAAGGGGATGTCATCGCTGAACTGGATAATACCACTTATCAACAAGCGGTTACCCAAGCGCAAGCTGATGTGGCAACTGCACGCTTAGCGTATCTAGAAGAGCAGCGAGAAGGAGAGCAAGCGAAGTCTGAATGGCAACGTTCGGGTTTGAGTGGAGAGCCGAGTTCGCCATTGGTTTTACGAGAGCCACAACTAGCGAATGCCAAAGCCAATTTAAGTAATGCACAGCAAACCTTGATCAAAGCAGAGAAAGATCTGGCAGATACGAAATTACGTGCCCCTTTTGATGCTTTAGTGGTTAGCCGTAGTGTTCAGCCCGGAAGTTACCTGCAAGCTGGTGGGGCAATTGCAACCTTATACAGCATTGACCAAGTCGAAATTGCAATTCCACTGTCCGATCAGCAATGGAGCAACTTACCGCAATGGAATGACAGCAGTGATTGGCAAGTGGCGTTAACCAATAGTGCTGGTGATCAGAATTGGATTGGGCAGGTTGATCGCACCTATCAACATGTCACACAAAGTAGCCGCCAGCGTTCATTGGTCGTTGTGGTTGAGAAGCCATTAGAGCAAGCAGCCCCCCTTTATCCTGGGACTTTTGTTCAAGCGTCGCTACAAGGAAAAGAGTTAGAAAACTTATGGGAAATACCGGCATCTGCTTTATCTCAACAGGGCGAAGTCTGGACAGTTGACAGTAATAATGAGCTGCAAAAATCCTCTGCAACGGTTCAATTTAAAAATAATGGCAGTCTTTTTATTCGTCCTACAGCAGAGAATGACAAGGTGCAAGTGGTGAAAAGACCATTAAGTACATTCCTAGCTGGGATGAAAGCGACACCGGTAGAGGAAGATTAAAATGAGCCATACAAAGAGTAAACATACTGGTGTGATAGCTTGGTTCGCCAATAACTCCGTTGCTGCTAACTTGCTCATGGTTGGTATGATTGTCGTTGGCTTATTATCGGTAAACTCACTGCGTAAAGAGGCTTTTCCTAGCTTTGAACCCGATGTGGTTACCGTTTCTGTCAATTATGATAGTGGCGATCCGATACAGGCAGAAGAGGGGATCTCTATCAAGATAGAGGATGCGCTCGAGACAGTACCAGGCATTAAACGCATCACATCGACATCCAGCTCATCAGGTAGCCATGTATCGATTGAAAAAGAGACGAATTACTCACTGGATGCGCTGCTTAATGATGTAAAAACAAAAGTCGATGCGATTAATAATTTGCCGACACAAGCAGATAAACCGGTCATCGATAAAGCACGTATGCAAGATCATGCGTTATGGGTTCAGTTGTACGGTGATGCCGATCGTCATACTTTACAAAACCTTGCTGAACAATTGAAATCGGACCTACTGGCTAAAGATGCAATTCATGATCTTGAAATCAAAGCCAAAATCGATCCTATGGTTTCCGTTGAAGTTAATGAAGCCAAACTGCAAGCTTATGGGTTAACACTTTCTGATATCTCAAGCGTCATTAATGCAGAGTCATCAACCAATATTGCCACAAGCTTACGTAATGGTGAAAAAACAGTCTGGCTTAAAGTATCAGAGCAAGCTTATGAAATTGAAGACTTCAAAGCGATTGTTGTGTTAACAGATGGCACTGGTAGCCAAATTACATTAGGTGATATTGCTAACGTTGAAGATGGTTTTGCTGAAGATACATTCAGCCTATCTCGCTATAACCAACAAAGTGCGATGGGCATTCAAATCTTGATGGATGAGAACAGCGATGTTGTGCAAATTGTCGATCAAGCCCAACAAGTGGTGGAGCAGTGGCGCGACTCAAATCTTCTACCAAGCAATATTGAATTAGAAACGTGGTATGACCAAAGTACGCTAATTAAAGATCGTTTAAATCTAATTGTTAAGAATGCTGTAACAGGCATTGCACTGGTCTTCATTGTTTTAGCACTATTTTTAAATATTCGCGTTGCATTTTGGGTTGCTGCGAGCTTGCCATTTGTTTTCTGCGGTACGTTATTTTTCATGACCGATTCCTTTTTAGGGCTAACGATCAATGAAATGACAACCTTTGGCTTCATCATGGCATTGGGTATCGTGGTGGATGATGCGGTTGTGGTGGGGGAAAGTATTTACTCAACCAGACGTAAACAAGGCGACACAATAGATAGTACGATTAAAGGCACACATAAAGTTGCAGCACCCACCATATTTGGTGTGTTGACGACCGTCGTGGCTTTCCTTTCTATTGCCAGTATTGATGGCAAAATGGGGCAGGTTTACGCACAATTTGCCGCGGTTGTTGCCGTTTGCTTGCTGTTATCTTTGGTTGAATCTAAGTTAATTTTACCTTCTCACCTTGCGCACGTTAATACGCAAAGAAGTGAGAAAAAAGGCATTTGGGCATACATACAGCAAGGCGCAGATAATGGCTTAGAGTGGTTTAATCAACGCGTCTATACCAAGGTAATAGAGCAAGCTCTGAAATTTCGCTACGCTGTCGTGATGTTATTTGTCTCGTTATTTATTTTAGTGGTAGGTATGCCAATGACGGGGGCGGTACGTGTCGGTTTCTTCCCAGAAATTGTCGGTGATACCGTTGTGGCTGATATTCGTATGTATAACGATACCAGCTTTGGTCAAACGCAAACGAACTTATTAGATCTTGAATCTTATGCTGTTCAAGTCGATGAGCAACTACGAGAAAAATACCAGGTTGATGGTGACTCTTTGATCTCTAGCATTCAAGTTATTGCTGATGAAGATAAATCAGGTTCATTGACCATTGAGCTAACGAATGACACCGCCTACAGTTCCAAAGAGTTTGCTGACTCATTACGAACGCTTGCTAGTAATATGGAAGGGGTTAAAAAACTCAAAGTGCTTTCATCGAAAGAGATGATGGATAACTTTAAGGTTGAACTGAAATCAAGTGATACACAAACGCTTGAACAGGCTGGTAATGGCTTAAAAGCGCAATTGCAAACCATTGAGGGTGTGAGTGGTATTGATGACAACCTTGATCTTGGTGAACCACAATATCGCTTTGAGTTGACCAGTCAAGGGCGCGCTCTGGGTATGGATACCGCTTTACTTTCAGAGCAGGTATTGCAGTCTTTTGGTGGTGATATAGTGCAGCGTTTTCAACGTGGCAAAGATGAAGTGAAGGTGCGAGTTCGTTACCCAGAAAGTGATCGCCAAACTTTAGCGGATATTAAGCAATCAAGCGTTAGAACCTCAGATGGAACCGTTGTATCGTTAAGCTCGGTGGCCAAGGTCTATTCTGACTATCAACAATCGGAAATCACCCGAATCGACAGTTTAAGAGCGGTTTATATTACGGCATCGGTTGATAAAACAATGATTGCATCCAATGAGTTGGTCGCGCAGTTAGAGAGGGAGTTTATTCCGCAATTGCTTGAGGATTATCCGAGCCTGAAAGTTGATTTCGCTGGTGAAGCCGAGCAGCAAAAAGAGTCAACCGATTCCATGGAGTCGACATTTGCACTTGCGCTTATTCTGATCTTTGCTTTATTAGCAATACCGTTAAAATCTTATATTCAGCCTTTGATTATTATGACCGCGATTCCTTTTGGTATTGTTGGTGCGATTTTAGGTCACTGGTGGAATGATTTAACGATTAGTATTTTATCGCTAAACGGAATCCTTGCATTAAGTGGTGTCGTTGTGAATGACAGTTTGCTGCTAGTGTCGCGCTTTAATGAATTGGTACGCAATAGAAAAATGGATGTAAAAGAGGCGATTATTGATGCTTGTACTGGTCGCTTACGTGCCGTATTGCTGACATCGATTACGACTTTTGCTGGCTTAGCGCCTTTACTTAGTGAAACCTCAATGCAGGCTCAATTTTTAATTCCAGCAGCAGCGGCATTAGGTTACGGTATTTTGTTTGCAACCGTCATCACATTGATTTTAACGCCGTCATTATTATTGATTCAATGTGAGATTCAGCAAGGATTAGCTTCACTGAAACATCGCTTATTATCAAGCAAGACAGCAGAGCAGAAAATGATCGAAGATCTGGCAACATCGTCTTCAATCTAAGAGAAATAATCATTTAGCCATTAACCCAGAGGTAATTATCATGGAAGCGCTGCAACTATTATTAGTCGAAGATGATATTGATTTAGCAACCGCGGTGATTGATTACCTCTCACTTGAGGGAATAGAGTGCGACCATGCAATGAATGGTGTGTCGGGGTTATCTTTGATAGAGCAAAATGCTTATCATGCCGTGATTTTAGATTTGAATTTGCCGAAGATGAGTGGCTTAGACGTTTGCGCTAAATTAAGGGAGCAAGGGATTGACGTTCCTATCTTAATGCTCACAGCCAGAGATACACTAGAGGATAAACTGGCCGGTTTTGCGAAAGGGGCGGATGATTACTTGATTAAACCTTTTGCCATGGAAGAGTTGATAGTTAGGGTCCAAGTGTTGTCACGTCGTCGCAGTGGGCAAGTAACGACATTGGTAATTAGTGATCTAGAGTTGGATCTTGTTGCTCAACAAGTGAGTCGTGAAGGGCAAGAGTTAAAACTATCACCGATTGGGATGAAGATATTAGAAACCTTAATGCGAGCTAGTCCCAATATTGTATCAAGGGATAAATTGATCCAAAGTGTTTGGGGCAGTGAGCAACCAGATAGCAATAGTTTAAAAGTACACATGTTTAACTTACGCAAGATTCTTGATAGCGGTTTCGATGATAAGTTAGTGCATACCATTACTGGGCGTGGCTTCGTTTTAAAAAGTGGGGCTTAGAGGATGAAACTACAACCAAGTTTAAAGCTGTATGTTATCGGTGGAATACTCTTTACTGGTATCGCTTCTATTTTGGCCATGTCTGCTATTGGCGTTAGTTTTTTTTTCTTAGGTATGGATGTGGCAATGACGGGCTCTATCCAAAACCAAGCCTATCATACCGATGTTGAAGATGGTCACCCCTTTCATTTGAGTGATTTAACCATTGCCAGTCGTTGGCAAGATTTACCCGTCATTATTCAAGACAACTTTGATGAAACGTTGTTAGTCGATAATGAAATGTCAAAAACCTTTGATAGATTACCGATATTCACTATGCCTAAGCAAGGGTTGTTTGTGATCAGAATGTCACACGATAATGACGTTCGCTACGCTTCTATTATTCTCAATGAGAAGACTAACTTTGCCTTCGAAAAAGGCGAGCTACCGCATTTCTTTTATATTATCTTTTTAGCCATCGCCATCATTGTCTTATTTGCATCCGTGATCTTTTTTATCCTACGGCGGGTAACTGTGCCTGTTGAGCGATTAAAAAATTGGGCTAAGTCACTTGATAAAGAAAAATTGCAACAGCCTGCCCCTAGCTTTCATTATAGTGAGTTAGATACGCTCGCCATTATCATTCAATCAAGTTTACAAGATGTACAAGCCGGCCTTGATAGAGAGCAACAGTTTCTCGGTTATGCAAGCCATGAATTGCGCACACCGATTGCAGTGATACGCACCAATGCAGAGCTATTGCGTAAAATGGTTGAAAAAGGCATTAGTACTGACAAGCAAATAGCCGTTATTGATCGGATTGAAAGATCAGGGTTAACAATGACGGATCTAACGGAAACCTTGTTATGGTTAAATCGCAATCAAGATAAAGTAGTGCAAGAAAGGCAGCTATGCTTAGGCGATCTAGCACAACAAATTAATCAAGAAGTGCAATACTTATTGACTGGTAAAGCTGTTGAAGTGGCTATCTCGACGGATCACTCACTCCATCACTTACCTGAACCGCTTTGTCGCATTATTATCACTAACCTTATTCGTAACGCATTTCAGCATACACAACAGGGTAAGGTGGTGATTAAGCAAGTAGAGCGAAAACTGACGATTACCAATATTGATCAGTTTGGATCGGGAGAGGAATCAAATTTAGGCTTTGGATTAGGGCTTGAATTAACGGCAAAACTCGTGAACCAATATGGTTGGCATTACCATAATCAAGCCATTGAAGGAGGACGTTACGTCGAGCTCTCTTTTGATCGCAATGAATAAACCGCTTTGGATATCGAGTCGATGTTTTGTACGGCTACAGATGGTTTAAGGCTCTGATCACTTGTGGGTATAAGCTCATTATTACTTCGTTGTCTCTGCCGTATAACCAAACCGTAAATGCACATAAAGTCCACGTTGTGCAGTTCTCTAAAAATGAGTTTGATGCCGGTGTTAATGGCACTCTAAATTTAATGGTAATCGGCCATAAGAAATTCACACCAGATTTAGTACAAGCATCACCAATTAAATGCATGACGAAACCGAATGTTAACGAACAAGCGAAGTTAAAGTTAAATTGCGAGGCGAGATAAAAAACACCTGCGGCAGCGAATAAAGAGTGCACTGCGCCTCTATGCCCAAACATCTTTTGAATGGGGACGGATATAAAGGGAAAGATCCGGCCTAATGTTGAAGTGCGACAATCAAGGTCGGGTAATAAAGTGCCTACCATAGCAATCAGTAAACCGGTTGGAATGTCCATCCAAGTCCACGATTCAAAATAGTGGTGGCAAATCAAATATGCCGAGCCAGTTGTTAGTTGATGGTTAATTCCTTTCATGTAGCACGCAAATAAAACCTATGTATAAAAAGACAGTAGATAATACAGGATAATCATCTGATGTCTTGACTAACTGCATATCTTTCGCCTTGAAAGGTTAATCGTTGTGCTATTTGTTGTTTTTATCATCTGGCTATTGGTCTGCGTGGTCATTTTTATCGAATGAATGAAAATATTTCTCATAATTGCTTGAAGTTCGCTGTAGCACTCATTAACGTAACCATAATAATTAATAAACGAATATCGAGTAATTCATGACCACACAAAGTAATAATGGCGAGAAAGCGCAAGTTTGGACAACGCCAATGGCTCAAGATCAATTTGATTTTATGTCAAAGGTATTAGCATCTCCTTCACCAATTGGATTTGAAGCGGCAATGAGTTATGGCGTGATCAAGCCTGAGTTTGAATCTTTCATGCCACAAGGATGGGGTATTCACCAGTTTAAATCGAATGCGAGCATCGTGTTTGATTCTCACCCAGGTCGTGATGATTTAACCAGCGTAATGATTGTTGGTCATGCTGATAAAATTCGCATGCAAGTACGCAAAATCGATAATGATGGCAAGGTGTGGATTAACACAGACTCGTTTTTACCAACGACGTTAATTGGTCATGAAGTTAAAGTCTTCTGCCAAAATCCTGAAAAGCTTGGTACTTACAAAGTCATTGAAGGCTGTACCGTTGAAGCGTTAGGTGCGATTCACTTCTCTAGCCCTGCGCAAAGAACCGGTGAGCAAGGTATTAAGCCAGACTCTATCTACCTAGAGCTACATATGCATGGTGATAAGCGTAAAGAGCAAGTTGAAGCTCTTGGTTTACGTGCGGGTGACCCAATTCTACTTGATCGCCCAATCAAGCGTGGTGTGGCTTCTGATACGTTCTACGGTGCTTACCTAGATAATGGTTTGGGTTGTTTCTCTGTGGTAGAGATTGCGCGTAAATTAGCGGCCGAAAACCTAGATAACGTACGTGTACTATACACGATCGCAACGCATGAAGAGATTGGTCGTTTTGGTTCAACACAAATTGTTGGTGAGTTAAAGCCTGACATTTTGATTGCTACCGACGTTAACCATGACTATGAAGCTGCACCAGGTATTGGTAGCCGTAATATGAATCCATTAAAAATGGGTGAAGGCTTTACTATGGGCCGTGGTTCTGTTGCTTCTGAGTTTTTAGTTCAAACACTGGAAGCTGTATGTCGTGACAACGAAATCCCTTACCAAATTGACTTCTCAGGTCGTGATATGGGTACTGATGGCATGGCCGCTGCACTTGCGGGTGTTGATAGTGCTGCAATTACCATTGGCTACCCAATCCGTAATATGCACACTTCATCGGAATCCGCTCATACTGGTGATCTATTAGCATCAATTGAAGCAATCACTGAGTTACTGCGCCACTTCAATGGTTTAAATGAAGGAACAGGCCTAACTCGTGATGACCTTAAAAATAGCCACATCCGTTTAGATAACCTTTAATTGTAAAGGCTATCGTTGCAATAGATGTAGTTGAAACGTACGCATAAAACTAAAAGCCCCCCATATTTACTTGCGAGTAATATGGAGGGCTTTTTTGTATTTGTTACAGCGAAGCTACTTTTTACAATTGCTATAAAGCTATTTAACCAGTTTATCCGTCACAAAAGAGCGGTTTCTTACTAGGAGCCATAACCCACCACCGATTAACCCTACCACTAGTTGAAGTATGCCTAGGTTAGTAATTAAAGATTCTGGGCGAATAGAGACGAGCACCATTCCTAATGAACCACATGCCATACCTGAGAATTGAATTAATGCGACTGCAGAACCTGTGTCTTTATCTTGTTGATCAAGCATTAAGTTAGTGCCAGGTACACGCATTGTTATTACCATTAACGTTGCGACTGCTGCTGTTAATGCAAAAATCCAAGGTGACATTTCAGCGAGCGTTATTGTTAGTACACCAGCGGTTGCAAGTAAAGCGAAGCACAGCGTAATAATTGTTTGAACCGACACACGACGAGACAGCTTCATATAAATGGTTGGACCAAAAGAAGCACATAGAGCATTAAAAGCAAATGCGTAGCTAAATTGCTGCTCAGTTAACCCAAATCCATTAATGTAGATATAAGAACCTGCGGCTAGGAATGCCATCATTGCAATTGGTACAATCGAAAAAATTACCAGTAAAGTCACGAATTGGGGATTCTTTAAAACCACACCAAGGCGAGTCCAAGAGTGCAAAATAGAGCCGTTGTATTTAGTTTCAAGGGTCTCTTCATAGCAAAAAGCTAATATTGAAGCAAAAGAACCAAACACCGCGAGAGTAACAAACATCATTCGCCAAGATGCTATCTGCAGTAAAAAAGCACCAAGAACAGGGGCGATCATCGGAGCGATAATTACCAACGACATGATCGTAGCCATGATCTTTTGACGTTCACGACCATCATATAAATCTTTAACAATAGCCGTGGCAACAACAGTAATAGCACTGCCAGCAAACGCTTGTATAACACGAGCAAGAATGAGCTGTTCAATACTACCAGCCATTGAACAGAAGATGCTGGCGATCATATAACCGGCAAGACCTGTGATTAAAATAGGCTTTCGACCAAATTTCTCACTGAGTGGTCCCCAGAACAATAAGCCCATGGCATAGGTAATAAAGTAACTACTCAGTGTTAGGTTTACCATTGCTTGATCGGTATTAAAGATGTCGACCATCTGAGGCAGGGCAGGTAGGTACAGGTCAATCGTCAATGGTGGAAATGCACTAATGATGACAAGGAAAAATAATGTGCCTTTTGTACCTAATATAGATTGTGCTTTTTTCAAGAGTGTATTTCCAAAGGTTGATAAACGGTGACTATTTAAAGAGCGCTGTAATGTTAAAGCAATGTATTCCCAGCGCAATAGTTATATTCTACTGGGAGTATATTACATCAAGTACCGTCAATGATTTGTTACCCTAACTTGCTGGTGGTTTATGACTATTGAGTGCAAGTTAGGATAACAGTGTGATCATTCAGCTTCACTAGTAATCGTATTTAGCCCATAGCTTGCGAGTTGCTTTACCTGGGTCATTGATTTGCTCGGATAAATTATTAAACTGCATTGTTGGGCGAGTATCTAATGTATAGGGTGTCCAACTTACCGTGCCAAACTTCGCAAATTGGATCCACTCATTATGCATTGTATCAGCGAGAGACTGAGGAGGCTCAGTGCCCACAAACCCTTTTGCTTCATCACTCTTAATTGTGTTAAATACAAAAGGAACATCAACAAAGTGTGCAGCACCTAGTCGACCGCCAAAGGCTGGTGAAAACCATGAAAAATTAAAATGCCAAACTTCATTCCCATTATTTAATAAATGCTCAGCAATATGAACAGCAGGCATTCTAAATGTGTAATCAGATTGAATATTCACAAATATATCACCAATAGAAGCCTCTTTATTTTGCTGATTATAAGCAGCTAGGGGGTTACCATTTAATGATAAATCCTTCAAGAAGAGATCGGTTTGCTCTTTAGTGACACGATCGATTGCGCCACTAGGAACTTGATATAATCGTGCTTCCTGATCGGTACTACCAACAATAACGGGAACTTTCGATGCATGGTTAGCTAGATTTTTCATCGGTGATCCTGTGATGATGTTATTATCAACCACAGGTAGGAATGCAGTACCACCCCATGAAATCATTCCCCAGTCATCACGGTTTTGTATTGTCTTACCCATATCAATGACAGTTGAGACCAGTTCAGGGAAAGGCACACTTGCTATCCCGTCTGTTGTTGCTGCTACCCCTAACTGTTGCGCAAAGTTCAGTGTTATTCTTTCCGCTTCTTGTTTCGTTAAAGATTCCATTGGTGGGCTTTGCATGATCGCTCGGTGGAACAAGCCGTCAGCTTTTTCAGTACCAAGTAAAATGGCAATACTTTCAGCTCCAGCCGACTGACCAAATAGAGTCACGTTGTCTGGATCGCCACCAAACTCGGCAATATGATCTTGTATCCACTCTAGCGCCATAATTTGGTCTAGGATCCCACGGTTGTCCGGGGCATTTTTAAAGTGCATAAAGCCATCGACGCCAACACGATAATTAATCGTCACCACAATGACATCATTTTGGGCAAAACTCGTTCCGTTATATACCTCTTCACCAGCATCTTCACGGATGAATGCTCCGCCAGGAATCCATGCCATGACTGGTCGTTTTTCTATAGCGGCAGATGAATTTTCAGGTATCCAAATATTCAAAGTCAGATCACCCGGAGCGCCAACTAACTCAACGTTACGGCCACGACTCGGTTGAGGGACAGGTAAGCCGATGTTGGTTGCATCAAGCGTGTTATCCCATTTTCCATAAGTTTGCGGAGCTTTAAAACGAAGTTCAGAAGTGAATGGGTTTTTTGCATAAGGAATATCATAAAATGCAGTGACACTGTCTTGAGTTGTGCCGACTACTTTTCCTAAAGAGAGGTTAAGTTCATTAGTTGTCATTGCTGAAGCTGATGGATTCACACCTAAGCAAACGAGTAACCCAACAAGTAAAGCCGTAATTTTTGTCTGTGCAGCATTAAAATATGACATAGCAATCTCGATTGTATTTTTATTTAGTACGTGTTTTTATGCGGTAAGTTTAATAGCAGCTTTGAAAGCAATTTTGCTCACAAATAAAGAAAGGATAAACGCGATAGGCCAAGCGACAATGAAATGGCTCATCCATACTTCTAACCAGACAGCAGAAAAGCCGAGTTCAAGAAAGCTGAAAATGCCGGTCATTAAAAATGCCATCATAAGAGAGATAAGTGCTTGAGCGGTAATTAGGGTTTGTTTCTTTTGCATGAGGTACATCCAATTTATGGATGGTGCGCGAAAAAAAGATATGCAGCACCACCCTGTTTAATCAAGGTTAGTGCCGTGGGTTTGCAAGTTGCAACTTCATCTCGCAGAGGCGAGGACTGGAATAACCTAACCAGCCTAAAATCTTTTCGACAGTGAATATTAATTTTTACTTGAGTAATAATCAAGCACTTTTATCCAGGTTACTTACACTTTTATCACTAGACTATGAGCCCTCGTCCATTTCCAATACAATAGAATATGAGGATAGGGCTCAAGGTTTAACATTCAACAAAATAAGCTAGCCGTTATTCAATTAGCTGTTATTTAAATAGTTGCTTAGTTGGTTATTATTTGGAAGCGCTGTCATTGCTCCTTTAGCTGTCGTGGCTAAAGCACCGCAGGCATTTGCTTGCGTCACAATACCAGTTAACGTTTCTAGCTCCAGCCAATTGTCGGTTGTAGAAAGACCATTTAATAGCCCACCAACGAACGCATCACCCGCTCCAGTGGTATCAATGGCATTAACCGCTTTTCCCGTTACGAGTTGCTGAATTTTATCCACAATCACTAATGCGCCTTTCTTACCTTGGGTTATGATAATCAAGGGAATTGTAAATTGTTGGTTTAGCCACGTTATTGCAGCATCAATGTTATCTTGGTTGGTGAGATAGAATAGTTCATCATCTGAAAACTTAACGACATCTGCTATGGCAATCGTTTCTAAAACGACAGGTTTCATTTCACTAAGATCAGACCATACATCATCGCGTAGGTTAGGGTCGAAAGAGACATAGCCACCAGCGGCTTTCATTGCTTTCATCGCATTGATTGTCGTTGAGCGAGAGGGTTCATTTGCTAAAGCAATAGAGCAAACATGAAGCCATTCACCCTGGCTAAATGATGGCACATCGTTTGGTTCTAAAAACTGGTCCGCACTTGGTAGCACCATAAATGTAAAGCTGCGTTCACCATTTTCGTCCAGATCAACCACAACAGTCGAGGTACGATGCTTTTTATCGAGCAACATATTTTGTGTATTAACCCCTTCCTTAGTTAATACTTCTTTCATAAACTTACCAAGAGGATCAAAACCAACACGACCAAAAAAGGCAACCTCTCCACCAAGCCTTGCAACACCAACGGCGACATTTGCTGGCGCACCACCTGGGCATTTTAAATAGGTATTATCACCATCTGGAATGAGATCAATAACAGCGTCACCAGTGACCCATACTTTAGCCATTTTATTTCCCTTTCTTTTCTATACTTGCTATTTATCTTTTGATTCTGTGGCACTGTGACGCCACAGAATCTGATGAGATAAGCGTTAAATTAACTCAAATTATATTAAGCGGTTTCTGCTGTTAGTTTGGTTTGTTTTAGTTGGTAGTATTTTCCAAGGATAACAGTAGCAGAGAAAGCAACGGCAAAAGAGATCGCCATGCCAGTGATATAAAGACCAACCTTATCAGGGGTGATAGAAATAATGCCAGGCAAACCAGCAGCGCCAAGAGCTTGTGCTTTTACCTTAAAAAAGCTAATAAATGCACTGGCAACGGCAGCACCGATAATAGCAGCGATAAATGGGTAGCGTAGTTTTAAGTTAACACCAAATAGTGCTGGCTCGGTAATGCCAAGCAATGCGGTTACACCTGATGGCATTGCAACCCCTTTCATTTTATTGTCTTTAGTGGTTAAGCCGACAGCGAGAGCTGATGCTCCCTGTGCAATATTTGACATTGCTGCGATTGGGAAAATAAAGCTGCCACCCGTTACGGCAATATTGGTTAATAGTTGAGTCTCAATGGCAATGAAACTGTGGTGCATACCGGTAATAACAAACGGAGCATAAATAAATCCAAAAACAGCACCGCCAATGAAGCCTGCAGATTCGTATAGCCAAGTTAAGCCATCACCAAGCAAGAAGCCTAGGTCGCGTGTAAATGGACCAACAACAGTAAAGGTGATAACACCTGTAATAAAAATGGCCAGCATAGGCGTGAGCAGGTTATCTAATATCGATGGGATAACCTTACGTAGATTTTGCTCTACCTTAGCCAGAATAAATGCAGAAACTAAAACAGGCAATACTGAGCCTTGATAGCCGACTTTCTGGATTTCAAAGCCAAAGATGTTCCAAGCCGGGATATCACCGGTAATGGAAGCGCTGCCAAATCCCCAGCCGTTAAGTAAGTCAGGGTGAACCATCAACATACCTAATGCCGCACCAAGGTAGGGATTGCCACCGAATTTCTTGGATGCCGAAAAAGCGAGTAAAATAGGAAGATAAACAAAAGGAGCATTCGCAAATGTATTAATCATTGCTGCAAGATCAGCTAAACCTGGATTAGCATCAATAAGGGATTGCCCCTCAAGAAATAAGCCATTAGCTGTCAGTAGATTAAATACCCCCATTAAAAGGCCGCCAGCAACGATAGCAGGAATAATAGGTACAAAAATATCGGATAAACCTTTAACGGCGCGTTGGATTATATTTTGTTTATTCGCACCGACCGAAGCGACATCTTTTGTCGACATTTCTGTCATATTTGTGAGTTTAGCCAACTCGGCATGGACTTGATTAACAATACCTGAGCCAAAAATAACTTGGTATTGACCAGCAACTTTAAATTGTCCTTTTACACCTTCTAAAGATTCGATTTCTTTTTCATCAACAAGTGATTCATCTTTAAGTGCTAAGCGCAGGCGTGTTGCACAGTGTGCTAGTGCTTCTATATTTTCTTTACCACCTAGGGCAGTAAGTAATTTTTTAGTAACAGCGGGGTAGTTCATAACCAGCTCCAATTAGTAGGGTATGCAATGCTTTGGGAACGTTTGCAAGGTTGATATTGATGTAATTTAATAAATAGTCAAAAGATTAAGCTGAATAGTGTGAAAATGATCATGTTTAGGTGGTAGGAATCATTATTTATGAGAAGAAGATCGATGCTATGCTATTTACATAGTAATTTTTCGCAAACCATCCCAAAAAGGAAAGCTTATGGCTAGCTTGCATGATGTAGCAAAACTCGCAGGCGTCTCAAAATCGACGGTTTCAAGAGTGATTAATAATGAATATGGCGTAAAAAATTCGACGAAAATTAAAGTTGAGAAAGCGGTTAAAGAGTGTGGGTATGTCGTTAACCAAATCGCAAAAGACCTAAAATCTCAAAAAACAAATTTGGTCGGTGTCATTGTTCCACGCATGGCCTCAAATGCAACAGCGCAAGGTGTTGATGGCTTGAGTGCAGTTTTTGAGAATCGCAATAAGCATGTGTTACTTGCTAATAGTCAGATGAATCATAGTAAAGAGATTGAATTTATTAACATTTTTAATCAAAAAAGAGTTGAGGGGATTCTTCTTTATGCGACGCATTTAGACCAAGATATTTTAAATGCAATCGCTCTATCTAAAGCGCCAGTCGTTCTAGTTGGTCAAGATGGTTCACTGCATAATATCCCTAGTGTTATCCATGATGATTTTCGTGTAGGTTTTGAAGCAGGCAATCGACTAGTAAAAGCGGGTTGTAAACATATTGGTTTTATTGGGGTTGATAATGATGATTTAGCCGTTGATGGTCTTCGTTATCAGGGGTTAGAACAAGCACTAAGCCAGCATGGGGCGTCAGCCGAATTTCATTGTCATGGTAATTTTTCCATTGAATCTGGTTATGAACAGATGTGCAAAATTTTGGATAGCAATACCACTGTTGATGGTGTTTTTGCTGCTACAGACCGTATGGCATTGGGTGCAATTAAAGCAATACAACAATATGGAAAGCAGGCAGGTGAAGAGATCAAGGTGCTGGGAGTGGGTAATGATGAACTCGGTAAGATCGCTACACCAGGTTTATCTACGTTCAATTATACTTTTGATTATGCTGGAGAAAGTGCAGCAAACTTATTGCTTGAGTTGATTGATGGCAAGACAAATGTAATGAGTAAACTGGTTCTCGGTTTTCAATCAGTCGAACGTGAAACCTGTTAATTGATGTAACAATGAAGTTCTATCTGTTGAGAAGTTCTCATAATCTGAGAACTTTTTTGTGCTCTCTCTCAAGTTTTTACTTTCGTTTATGGTCAAACCTGTTCTTTCAATTGTCATTTATATTTTAATCAATTAGCATTGCAATCGTTCCCAGTTATGGATTGAAGTGAGATGTTTATGTTGAACAGTATAGTAAAGTGTTGTGGTGGTTTGAAAAATCTTACTCGCGTGTTAATCGCTGATGCTAAGTTGATATTTGAAATTCATGATGACAGATTATTGCAACTTGATGGTTCTGAGGTTTCATTTGGTGATGTGTTAGGTAAAGTGCAGGTTATTTACCCACTCCCAGAAAAGTTATCGCCGAGAACTTTACTTGCTATAGGTAATGAGATTAAAAACAACCAGCATACTCTATTAACGGCTGTTCAAGATCCTATTACCTGTGTGCACCGTCCTAATTGGCATGTCTCTCCTCCACAAGGGTTACTCAATGATCCAAATGGCTTTATTTTTCATAATGGTCAATACCACTTATTTTATCAATGGTCGCCTTTTACCTGTACACATAAAGATAAATATTGGGCGCATTTAACAAGTACCAACCTTATTGATTGGCATTGGCAGCCTGTTGCTTTAACGCCTTCTGATTGGTTTGACTCCCATGGTGTCTTCTCCGGTCATGCTCTAACGGTAGGCGATGAGCTATGGCTGTATTATACCGGTAATAGTCGTATTGGTTCTGAACGTGTTAGACAAACAACACAATGTCTAGCTATCTCAAAAGATGGCATTAATTTTGAGAAACAAGGTCCTGTAATCAATAGCCCAGCCCCTATGGTTACAGAGCATATGCGAGATCCTAAAATTATTCGTGAAAAAGATCAGTGGCTGATGTTGTTAGGTGCCCAGAGAGAAGATATGCAGGGTAGATTAGCCGCTTACACTTCCAAAGATTTACGCACTTGGCAATTCGATAAATTATATGGAGATGAACTCGGTGATTTCGGTTATATGTGGGAATGCCCAGATATATTTGATCTTGGCGGGCAGACCTGGGTTGTTATTGGTCCACAAGGCATTGAATCAAAGAGCCTTCATTCTACAGTACCACATCATAATCGAATCGCGAAGGCGACGAGAAAAGGTATCGAAGAACTCGAACTCGATGAATTACAGCCATTAGATTATGGTTTTGATTTTTATGCGCCACAAACGTTATTGACTCCAGATGGGCGCCGTATTATGAGTGCTTGGATGGGCTTGCCTGATGAAATCGATCATCCAAGTAAAGGGTGGGTGCACCAATTGACCGCACTAAGAGAGTTAACTTATGTAGACGGTCAACTATTGCAATGGCCTATTGCTGATATCGCAGGGTTATATGTTTCGGAGCAGGAGATTGAGCTCGATGCAAACAGAGTTGATATAGAGACGAAGTCATTTGATTTGTCATTAACGATGGAGTGGGGGCAAACTTTGCACCTCTTTGAAAATCAGCATCAACATTGCAAAATAGAGCTCGATAAAGAGACGCAAACACTTTTCTTGGATAGAACGCAGACTTTAGTCAACGATGGCGACTTGATACGAGAATTACCGCTATCAAGCCCAGTCGTTTCATTACGAATCCTTGCTGATACTTCATCGCTTGAGATCTTTGTTAATGGTGGCGAACAAGTTTTATCAGCACGGATATTTACCAATGAAGATGCAACATGTTTATCACTAGATGGTGGGTGTGTAGCAGCAAAAATTAATAAGATTCATTGTGCTGTTAACCCTTTTGCTTAACCATAGTTTAGGTTTTCAAAGTCCCTGAACAGTGTGATTTTTTATCAACGCTTATCATGATGCCGCTTTCAATCGATATATTGAAAGCGGCATTTTTTTTACTTATTGAGTGATTTTTAGTGTTACTTCTTATATCAATATTTTTTAACTACAAGTGGTCATGTAAAAATATTGTGATTCCTTTAACAAATAATACGCTTCATTGGGATCGTTACCATAAATGAATGTATAGTCATTTCAGCTTAAAGATTCAGTGCTTGGTCTTTAAGCTATAAATACCAACTTGGAGTTTATTTTGTATGGTTTAATTTCCATAAATCGAATTTCAACCCTACATCTATTCACTTAACGCTATGGGAACGTTCTCTTAGTTGGTTGTTGAGAATGGCAGTAATAAGCCATTTATTGATGTTTGAAATCTAGTTTTAGATAACTTTTTTATTAATTGAATATAAAAAATGGAATTGAAAATGAGAAAAAATATTTTACCTGTAGTGATCTCTTTAGCCGTTATTTACCCTACGATTACATTGGCTGATGTTAGCGTCGAGAAGTTAGAGCAAAAGATAGCCGATCTTGAGTTAAGACTTGAGAAAACGGAACAGCTCGCTATTACAGCAGAAGAGAAGTCATCCGCTTTTGAGTTTCATGGTTATGCTCGTTCAGGTCTATTAATTGATAATAACTTAAATGGTGCGTCAGTCGTCTCCGGACCTTATATGACTCCAGCAGGGACACTTGGCGGTGCAATCGGGCGTTTAGGTGTGGAAGATGACCACTATGTTGAAATGTACCTTGATCACTTAACTAAAAAAGACAATGGATCTTGGTCTAAATATAGAGTGCTACTAGCTGATGGAACTGAGACGAATAATGATTGGACTTCAGATGAAACCTCACTCAATGTGCGCCAGGTTTATGCTGAAATAGGTAATCTCGAATCATTTACTGGTGCGTTTGAACATGCTTCTATTTGGGCTGGCAAACGTGCAGACCGTGATAACTTTGACATCCATTTTTTAGACTCAGATATTGTGGTTATTGCGGGGACTGGTGCTGGTATTTATGATGTACAGTTTACCGATGACTGGCGTGCTAACTTTTCTATCTATGGGCGAGATTTTGGTACGGCGGAAAGTTCATCATCAGATATAGAAAACTACGTTGTAACGATGAACAACTACATGGGTCAGTGGCAATTGATGCTAAATGGCATGATGGCTGCTGATAATGAGGAAAGAGACAGTGGTTTAGAGTCACCAACGACTCGAGCAGAAAGCGGTTATCATGCCATGCTTGCTTATCATGGTAATAGCTTTTACGGCAGTGAAGGTGGTTTCTCCAAAGCCGGTATATTAGTAGGTCATGGCTTAGGTGCAGAACTTAAACTTATTGGTGCTGATGGCGAGTTAAATGAAGATGCGAAAGCGGTACGAATGTTCACTTATGGTGTCACTCGTTTTGCTGGGAATTGGCGTTTTGCACCGTCATTTTTAGGTGAATATAGCCAAGACCGAATTAAAGAAAATGATGAGTTTTTATGGGCAACCGTCAATGTTCGACTAGCACAAGAGTTAACTCAAAATTTCGAAATGGTGTATGAGGGTTCATATCAATACATGGATCTGGATAACAGCATAGAGCAAGCTGATGGTAGTTTTTATAAAGTGACCGTTGCTCCTACGTTTAAATTAGATACTGCGGCGGGATTCTTTGAACGACCAGAGTTAAGGTTTGCTATTTCTTATGTTGATTGGAGTCAAGATTTGGATGATTTCTCAGTCAGTCTAAAGAGTGATGCTAATACTATAGGTGCTGGTGGTGAGGTTATGTTTGCTCTACAGATGGAAACATGGTTCTAATTTGTTATAAAAAGAAGTCATTACCCCCACTTTATTGATTTCTAATACTGAATTAAAGAGTCATCGCAGGCCTGATTGTGATGGCTCTTTTTGTTATTTATATGGTTAAAACTAGCCGATAACATGACCTTATTCTAAGCTGTAGCTAAGGTATCCAAATACTTAGGAAATATTCATGAATAAGAAACCCCTTATTGCTCTTATGTCTGTTGTTGCGCTGGCGGCTTGCCAAGATCAAAAAGTAGAAAGCCCCCAACCGGCAGAACAACCAGTAATGGCAGACTCAGCTCATAGTGCTCGTACTGCTCTGGATTGGAATGGTATTTATAAAGGCAGTGTCCCTTGTTCTGATTGTGCTGGAACGAATCTACTTCTCGAACTGAAAATGGATGGTCAATATTCGTTAGGTCGTAGCTACATGGATAAAATGAGTGCGATGGTCATGGAAGAGGGAGAGTTCACCTGGAATGATGCTGGCAATGCAGTTCAAGTTGGTGAGTACCGCTTCTTTGTCGCTGAGAATCAACTATTTTTAGTAGCGAGTGATGAGCAGCGCTTGGTTGATGATGATGGTGAACCATACACATTAAGCAAAGATATGATGTAGTTGCTAAATATAAACCTTATTAATCGAAGGGTGGCTAAATGTTGCCCTTTTTTGTTGTTTTTATTTAATTATGGTGAGAATTCTGTAGATGAAGGTCGCCTAGGTCAAAGCATGGCATTTGACTTTCTATTAATATCCATCTCTTGGGATTGCGCTAGAAGCTATCATTCAGCGCTTAAGGTGCTTTATGATGTAACTAGCTAATCATGCAGTAATTAGATATGGAGTGTCTTTATATTCATTTCGGTGAGTATATGAACATATAATATATGAGTTTTAAGTCTAAAACGTACAGTATTGATTCTACAGATTATCAAGTAGGTCAAGATAACATTAGTAAATGGGGCATGGATGTCCACAACACTGTTTTTATCGCTTCAATCAGTTTATCTCTTCTCTTCATTGTCACTCTTCTCGCACTTTCTCCTGCAGATGCCAAAGCAGCTATTGATTTTGTTAAAGCGGCCGTCTTATCCAATTTCGACTTCCTTTTTATGTGGGGAGCAAACCTATTTTTAATATTTGCGATTATTTTAGCTTTTTCGCCTTTAGGTAAGATCCGTTTAGGTGGTGATAGTGCAACCACCGATTATTCAACGTCATCATGGATTGCAATGCTCTTCGCTGCCGGTATGGGGATCGGGCTGATCTTCTGGGGTGTAGCAGAGCCAACAGCATTCTTTACCAACTGGTTTGGAACACCTTTAAATGCTGAACCTTATACCGAAGCTGGGCGTGAATTAGCATTAGGCGCAACGGTTTTCCACTGGGGTCTACATGCATGGGCTATTTATGGTATGACGGCGCTATGCTTGGCTTACTTTGTTTATAATAAAGGCCTGCCGCTTTCAATGCGTTCTGTTTTTTACCCATTACTAGGCGATAGAGTCTGGGGTAAGGCAGGGGATGCCATTGATATACTAACGGTATTGGTTACTTTATTTGGCCTAGCAACATCACTTGGCTTGGGCGGTTCACAAGCAGCAAGTGGTATTAGCCATGTTTTCGGTCTAGAAAATACCATCTACTTGCAGCAATTTGTTATTGTTTTAATTATGGGCTTAGCGATTATTTCTGTGCTGCGTGGTATGGATGGTGGTGTTAAGTTTTTAAGTAATCTGAATATGATTATTGCATTTGTCTTCCTTGGTTTTATTGCCGTTTTGAACTTTACAACTGTACTTGATTCGTTGGTTACTGCAGTGACAGGTTATGTGAAAAATATCATTCCACTGAGCCAAGTATCAGATCGTGAAGATTCAACTTGGTTACATGGCTGGACTATATTCTATTGGGCGTGGTGGGTTGCGTACGCGCCATTCTTCGGTATGTTTGTTGCTCGTATTTCGAAAGGACGTACTGTACGTGAGTTCCTTCTTTGCGTCTTAATTATCCCAACGTTGGTGACGGCGGCTTGGATGTCTATCTTTGGTGGTGTTGCTATTGAGCAGGTGATATCTAAAGTGGGCCAGTTAGGTCTAGATCAAGGTATTACCGATGTCTCTATTAGCCTATTTCATATGCTCGATGCTTATCCTTTAGGGGATGTGTTATCTGTTATTGCCGTTGCACTTATTATCGTTTTCTTTGTGACAACGTTAGATTCAGGTTCAATTGTGATTGATTGCATGACAGCAGGCGGTAAATTAGAAGTGCCGGTTAAGCAAAAAGTTGTCTGGGCTGTTATTTCTGGCGCTATTGCTATGGTGATGTTGTGGATAGGTGGAACAGATTCGATTCAAGCACTGCAATCTATCACTATCATTGCAGCACTACCTTTCACGGTTATTTTGTTATTTGGCTGCATTAGCTTGCTAAAAGGGCTGTTAACCGAATGTGGACAACCAAAGCTAGCGGCTAAACAAGTACGTTAATCACCGTTTCCGCTATACATAATATTGTCGACTCCCTTATTAAGCGCTTTCTTGTTTGAAAGTGTTTGAGGGAGTTTTTTATGTGTAAATAATGTGTAATACACGCTTGAAGGCAGTTTTAATAGATACATATGTATCACCCTTATATAGTAGGTGATTTCTCTATCTGCCAGATACGAAAAAGCCCTTGAAAATCAAGGGCTTGATGCGTAAAGAATGTGGTGGAGGGATAGGGATTTGAACCCTAGAACCGCTATTAACGGTTGCCGGTTTTCAAGACCGGTGCTTTCGACCACTCAGCCATCCCTCCGATGGCGCTTATAATAGATAGACTGACGTTTTTTGTAAAGAGTTAATTTGAAAATAAAAATCGTTCGTTGGGTTTTTGTTCAAAGTGGTGCTTTTTAGAGCGGTCTAAGTGTTGGGAAATGGCCTGATATCGGGGTAAATACGTATTTTAGGCGCTGGGAAGGGAATTAATAAAATAATGTTTTATTAATTAACCGGTTGATTTTTATCGGTTAAGCTGCTTTCGGTCAACACGTGTATGCTCGAAAGTATTTGCAGCTTAGTATGAACTGGTCCAAAATTGCTCTGTTATAAATATTTAATTAGTCAACCTGAGGTGAGCGATGAAAGTCACTAATCCATTTAAACATCTAAGCCAGTCTTCAATAGTATCACAGCAAAATGAGCCTATGCATTGGATGACTCCATCTTTGCGCGGCTACTGGGGTGAACTGATGGCTAAGACTCAGGGCAAGACTATTTTTCCTCGCATGCGTGATTTACAAGCACCAGTCGTAGAAAAAGAAGCAGCACCAGTTCAACCTGTGATTGTATTAAAACCAGAAGCACAAGCTCTATATGAAGAGTTACAGTTTCAAGTGGGTGAAGTGATGCACATTGGTGACTGGCTATCGGTTGATCAAGAGCGTATTGATAAATTTGCTGAAGTAACGCAAGACATGCAATGGATCCATACCGATCCAGAAAGAGCAGAAGCCGAGTCACCTTTTAAGACGACCATTGCTCACGGCTTTTTAACCTTAGCATTGCTACCAAAGTTGACGGATAGCGTTGATCCTGAAAATCCGCTTTTTCCAACGGCAAAAATGGTAGTGAATTTAGGTCTTAATAAAGTGCGTTTTCCCTATCCTGTAAAATCAGGCTGTAACTTGAGAGCGAAAAGTACCTTATTAAAAGTCACACCAATTAAAAAAGGGTTAGAAATCGAGCGTGAAATACGTATCGAAATCGAGGGCATTCGCCGTCCTGGTTGTATTGCCGTTTCAGTGATCCAACTGCATTTCTAAATCGGTTTCCATTAAATTTGATGAAAAAGAGAGAGCTAATCACAGCTCTCTCTTTTTTTGCTATTTATTTTTTACAGGAATATAGCCGTATTCAGTAATGAGTTGACGCCCAGTGTCAGAGCTTAAGAATTTGATAAACCCTTTGCTGTCATCATTTAGTTTGTCTTTCTTATTGATCAATAAGAATGGACGAGATAACTCATACTTACCTGAAGAGATATTCTCAGCAGTCGGAGCAATCCCTTCAAAGGTTATTGCTTTAACAGATTGGTCGATAGAACCTGTAGAGATAAAACCAATAGCGTGAGGGTTATGGTTAACAATGGTTTTTACCATGCTGTTACTGTTAACAACTAAGTTTGTTGGGTCGATATTTGAAACAAGGCGATTGTTAATGATCTTCGTAAGACCTAATAAGCTTTCAAAGCTGTAACGAGAACCTGACGATGCTTCACGTGTCACAACGGCAATTGGTTTATCTTTGCCACCTACTTCTTTCCAGTTTTTGATATCGCCTTTATAAATGCTAAATAGTTGCTCTCTAGAGAGGTTAGTAATGGTATTTGATACATTAGCAACAACAGCTAGACCATCAAAGGCAATTGGGAATGCTTCCATTTCTTCTGTCAGTTCACGCTCAGTTAGATAGCGTGAGCTCATACCAATATCAACGATATCTTTTTCCACTAGAGTAATGCCAGCAGTAGAACCAATACCTTGTACAGCAATGTAAGGCTCAGGTTTTTGTTGATTATAAGCTTCTGCAAGAACATCCATAACGCGTGCAACAGATGTTGAGCCTGCAATATTAATATCTTTAGCTGCGGCAGTAGGAATAGAGATGGCTAAAGCTAATAAGCTAGCCAGAGTAACTCGTAACATAAAAACTCCAAAAATTATAAGACTGCGAATATCATATGTCGATTAGGTTACACTTTTGTGAAAGAAGAAGAATGACATGAATTCACTTTATCTTCTAAACTAAATGCAAAGGATGTGAGCTCTGTGGAGAGTATTATGATAACGAACATAAGGCATAATCGATTAATGAAGCTGGCGGATGATCTGTGTATTAACCGCAACCAGAACCACCCAGTAGAATTAGGTAAGTCACTTTTTGAGCCTTACCCAGAAGGTGTTGAGTTTTTAAAAGCGCACTATTTGCTTGATTCAGTACATAGTGAGTATACCAAGCCAATAGCAAGGCTAGTACATGACATCGTAGATGAAACTTGGCTTTTATGGTTTGTTGATGAAAAAGAGGAGTGGGTTGTCTATCCTTATCTTAACCAGCCAGCGTCATTAGAAGTGCTATTGACCGAAATCAAGTATGACCCACAAGGTCTGATATGGGGTTAAATTAAACTTATGGTTGATCTTATCTATAAATAAAAAAGCGCTATTCGAATAAACGATAGCGCTTTAGTTTTAGTAAAAGTAAACAAGAACGAGTTTTACATTAAGCTTGCTCGTTGCTATCTGTTTCGTTCATTTCTTTTAAATCAGCAAAAACTTCACTAGGCTTAGCGATGATGTTACGACTTTCTTGATTGACTTCGTTAAGTACCACTTCAAGCGTATCACCAAGGCGATAAACCACTTCTTTATCGATTGATAGTGTTCCGTTCTCACCATTACATTCAATACGTTCTTTATTATCTAAAACAAGAGAACCAGGAATGAAGGCTGCTGCACCGTTTGCAACCAAGCGAACACGCATACCAGCACGGTTTATATCGAAAATTTCTGCGACAAAGCGAGTTTCTTTCTTTGGTTCATCACATAAAGTACGTGCGTATAACCAATCGCCAACATTGCGCTCCGCCATATTGTGGTGACGACGGTGCAGAGCAAGTTCTTCACCAACGGTATCATCAGGTAATTGAATTGGCGCTTTACCTAAGATGTGAGCTTTAAGCATGCGGTGGTTGATCATATCACCATATTTACGGATAGGAGAGGTCCAAGTCGCGTAAATATCGAGTCCCATAGCGTAATGTGGTAGTGGCTGATTATTCACTTCACTGTATGCTTGGCACTTTCGAATGCGATTATCATAATATGGCGTTTCAAGAGAACCTAACCAGCGGCGTAAAGCTGCAAAGCCTTCAACGGTTGCAAGTTCTTCCTCAGTGAATTGATGTTCTGAAATAGGGTTAACTAACTCTAAGACATCTTTAATCTTTTCAGCTTTGAAACCTGAGTGACAGTTGAATACACCGGTATTGAAGTGCTGCTTTAAGATGGTACCCGCACAAATATTTGCGGTAATCATTGACTCTTCAACAAGACGGTTAGCAGAGCGGCGCATATCAGCATGAATAGCCACAACATCATTGTCTTCACTCAACTCGAAACGATAATCTGGTCGATCAGGGAATACAACCGCATTCTCTTTACGCCATTTAGCACGAGCTTTAGAGAAGTCATAAAGGTCGTTGACTACCGTTGCGATTTCTTCCGTTGGTTGCCATTGCTCTGATTGACCGGTTTCTAAGAAATCAGAAACATGCTCATAAGCAAGGCGAGCATGAGATTTGATGTTTGCTGCGTAGAATTTAATATCATCGCCAATGATGCCATCTTTACTTACTGTTACGTCACAGCAAATTGTTGGGCGAATTTCATCTTCTTTTAATGAACATAAATCATCAGCAAGTTCACGAGGTAGCATTGGAATATTGCGACCTGGCAAGTAGATGGTAAAACCACGTTCGCGAGCCACTTTATCCATATCATCTTCAGGAGAGATATAAGCGGTTGGATCAGCAATGGCGATAGTAAGGGCAAAGTCACCGTTATCTTTTTTCTTCGCAAATAACGCATCATCCATATCTTTGGTGCTTTCACCATCAATAGTAACAAAAGGCGTTGCTGTCATATCAACACGCTCTAGATCAGCGTCGTCGTTAATTTGCCAGTTATCAATACCAGCTGGTTCGCTATTTGGAAGATCGTTTTGCGCTAGTGTTACCCACCAAGGTGCAATTTTATCATTAGCATCGGTGATTTTTTTAGAAATTTGCGCTTGAAAGCCAGCGTCGCCATTTAAAGGGTGCTGAACAATATGAGCAACAACCCAATCGCCTTCATTAAGCGTTTCAGGGTTTACCCCTTTTTTCGCTTTGGCTTTTAGTTGTAGCCTTTTAAGTTGTGGATGGTCAGGGATAACATGCAGGCGCTTTTTGATAAATTGAACACGAGCAATGAACCGAGTAACACCTTGTTCGATGAGTTTCTCTGGTTCGGCAAATTCACGTTCGTTTTCAGTGCGAATAATAGCGACGACCTTATCACCATGCATGCATTTCTTCATGATTGGTGGCGGGATAAAGTAGCTATTTTTATTATCCACTTCCAAAAAACCAAAGCCTTTTTCAGTAGCTTTAATCGTACCTTCTTTCTTAGGTAGCGTTTCTTGGATCTGTTGTTTGAGCTGTGCGAGTAAAGGATTATCTTGAAACATCGTTACTTATCTGACTAATGTGATTGATCACACTATAATCATTGCGAGAGGGGATTGCTACTTAAAGCCGCAATTGAAAGAAAGATTTTCCTAGACCATAAGAATGTGTTTTTAATTCTTATGGTTATGAATACGGCGTTTTATGTCGATAAGATGAACATTTTATTTCTTTTTAAGAAAAATTTGTGATGAGTTTCAATTTTTTCTGGCTTTTTTTATGTATTTAAGGAATAATCCGCCTCCCTTAGACGTCCCTAATGGCTTGATGCGTTTTTTTACTGCATTCGCAACTGAACGGAATCAGTATCTAACTGGATATTGAATCAGTATTGGAATTGGTTAGAGCACATGGGACCTTTTGTTTTCTTATATATAGTGGGATCCCAATGCAAGATTCTGTAACTCAAGACTCTGTAATTCAATTTAATGAATTAGCTCTTAACGACAACATCCTTTCTGCTCTAGATAGCATGGGTTTTGTTTCTCCAACACCTATTCAAGCAGCTGCTATTCCTCTTCTTCTTGAGGGACGTGATGCACTAGGTAAAGCACAGACAGGTACTGGTAAAACAGCCGCTTTCTCTTTACCTCTGCTAAACAAAATTAATCTTAACCAACATAAACCACAAGCAATCATCATGGCTCCTACACGTGAGCTAGCGATTCAAGTTGCTGCGGAAATCAAAAACTTAGGTCGTGATGTTAAAGGCCTTAAAGTAATTGAAATTTATGGTGGTGCTTCAATTGTTGACCAAATGCGTGCTCTAAGCCGTGGTGCTCACATTGTTGTTGGTACTCCAGGTCGTGTTAAAGATCTACTTACTCGTGATCGTCTACACCTAGATGAAGCTCACACATTCGTACTTGATGAAGCTGACGAAATGTTAAAAATGGGCTTTGTTGATGATGTAACTTGGATTCTAGAAAAAGCACCTGAAACCGCTCAGCGTGTACTTTTCTCTGCAACTATGCCACCAATGGTTAAAACGATTGTTGATCGTTACCTACGTAACCCTGCGCGCGTTGACGTTGCTGGTACTAACCACACAGTTGATAAAGTTGCTCAAAACTACTGGGTAGTGAAAGGCGTAGAGAAAGATGAAGCAATGTCTCGTCTTCTTGAAACTGAAGAAACTGATGCATCTATCGTTTTCGTTCGTACTCGTCAAGATACAGAGCGTCTAGCTGATTGGTTATCTGCTCGTGGCTTTAAAGCAGCGGCACTTCACGGTGATATTCCTCAGTCTCTACGTGAGCGTACTGTTGATCACATCAAAAAAGGTGTAATCGACATCCTAGTTGCAACCGACGTTGTTGCTCGTGGCCTTGATGTTCCACGTATTACACACGTATTCAACTACGATATCCCGTTTGATGTTGAATCATACATCCACCGTATCGGTCGTACAGGTCGTGCTGGACGTAAAGGTAAAGCGATCCTTCTTGTTCGCACAAACCAAATCCGCATGCTACGTACAATTGAACGTGTAACTAAATCTCAAATGGAAGAAATTCAACTTCCAGAGCGCGATGTAGTTGCAGCTTCTCGTCTAACTAAGCTTGGTACTGAGCTTGAGCTAGATAAAGAAAGCACAGCACTAACAAACTTTGTTGAGCTAGTTGAAAAACTACAAGCATCACTAGAAATCGATTCTACGACTCTAGCGGCTATGCTTCTTAAGCGTCAACAAGGTAAGCAACCATTATTCTACACTGGTCCTGATCCAATGATCGCTGCTATTGAGCGTGATAAAAACCGTCGCAAAGAGCGTCGTGAGAACCCTCGCGATAGCCGTGATGGCGGTCGTGATGGTGGTCGTGACTTCGGTGGTAACACTGCTGATTGGGATACTTACCAACTTCAAGTTGGCCGTGAGCAAGGTGTTCAAGTTAAAGATATCGTTGGCGCACTAGCAAACGAGCTTGGCTTAACTAAAGGTTCTATCGGTGCTATCAAGCTAGACCAAGGTCAAACTTACGTACAGCTACCAAAAGCAATGAACTCTGATACTGCTGGTAAACTAAGCAAGCTACGCATCCGTCAAAAAGATGTAGGTGCAGTTGTTGTTGATTTCACTGACTTCAGCCGTCCACCTCGCCGTGATGGTGGTCAACGCCGTGATGGTGGTGGTTACCGTGGCAACCGTGAAGGTGGTCAACAGCGTCGTGAAGGCGGCGGTTACCGTGGCAACCGTGAAGGTGGTCGTGGTTCTCGTGAAGGTGGCAATGGTAATGGCGAACGTCGTTTCGATCGTAACCGTGGCGGTGACAACCGTGGTAACTACCGTGGCGAACGTGGTCATGGTAACAGCAGTGCTCCTTCTCGCGATCGTCGCTCTGAAGGTTAATCTTACAAAGTAAGAGAGTGAATTTTAAAGCCGAGCATTATGCTCGGCTTTTTTGTATCTAGAATTAGAGGTTGGGATAAAGTAGATCTAGCCACAATATAAATTATGCCTTTTGTTGCACATTAGTGAGGCTGAATAATATTCTAGGCTATAATTAAGTTAAATCTGCGGCTTATCGTAACTGCAAGCTAAGGTAAGTTATCGCATTATAACGAGTATAATGGGCTTAGTATGACACCGATTAATGATAAACAGCTGGTATTATCACTCCGGATACTTCCTGGTGTGGTTACGTTAGTTATGCTTTTTATTATTATTATGATATTGGTGCTAGAGAGCAAAAACCGTCAAAAAAGCTTTCTTGCTTATGTTGATCAGGACCATAAAGGAAGAGTAGAGCAATTTCTTGAGCAGCAAGTAACAAGTATTGTTCAGCAAATTGACTATGAAGGGAGTCAGGCAGAAGAAAGACTGAAAGGGCAGTTAAAGGAAGGTGTAGGGTATAAGTTTGATCTTATCAATCGATTGTATAAAGAAGATAAAACCCGAACAGAGAATCAAGTAAAAGAAAAAGTAATGAGCTACTTCTCTAGCATTAGCTTTGATTCCGCCGATTCTGAATATATTATTCTTGATCTTAACGAAGAGAATAATATGTTCTCTAGCCATCTTTTTGAGAGGATAAGTAAGAATTTAATCTTCGAAAATGAGTTTTATCATGTGTGGAATACTGATAACGATAATAAAAAAGTTATGGGCTATTTTAAATATTTTTCTCCATATAACTGGTTGATAATAAAGTATGAACCACTGAGTAACACTTATAATAGAGCTCAAAATAATCTGTTAAAGTGGATAAGCACAATTAGATTTGATAAAAGTCGTTATATTTTTGTTATGGATGAATCTGGCACCATATTATCACATTTAAAACCAAGTGAAATAGGCACTAAACAACCAGAACTACTTCATCAAATAAAAGAAGGCGTCGTTCATAATAAGCATGATGCATATATATCCTACACGACAAAATTCTCTAACAACCCTATCTATTATACAAAGAAGATATCATATGTGCAGCATTATATGCCTTGGGGCTGGTATATCGCATCTGGTGTTGATGAAAGTGAATTTCTCGATTATTTTTCAAACCAAGGGGATATGATTAATTCATATAATAATGAACAAATAAAAAACTTATCAATTCTTTTTGTATTATTAGCATTTAGTGTCTTTGGTCTGTCTTTTTTAGCCTGTCACTTCCTTAAAAAACGCTTATCAAATTATCAACTAAGTTGTAGTGAATATTTAGAAAAAATCAATAATACCAACCAAAGACTAAATCACTTGGCAACACACGACTCTTTAACCGGGATATTAAATAGAGATCGTTTGTACACCATACTTGATGAATCATTGTCGATAACGCGTCGTAAGACCGATAAATTGGCTGTTATCTTTGTTGCAGTGAATGAGTATGAGAAAATTAATGATAAATATGGTCATGATGTGGGGGGCAAGGTTCTACGCACGATCAGTCATAAATTGGAATCTGTACTTGATAGTAACCAAATTATCGCTCGCTTTGAATCTAGTCAGTTTGTTATTCTCATCCCACAACTACTTGATAAGAAAGATTTAGATGATATTATTGATAACATCACTAACTCATTTAATTCTAGATTGAGTATTGATAATCTGTATTTAAAAGTAAATTGCTGTTTAGGGATCGCGATTTACCCAGAACATGGCTTATCATCAAAACAGCTAATACTTAATGCAAGTACAGTGCTCTATCGAAATCGTTCTTTTAATAAAAACCAACTTGTTTCTATTTTTGATGAAAGTATTAGACATGAAATTGAACGTGAATATCAAATTGAAGATAAACTTAAAAGTGCTCTAGATAACAACGAGATTAGCATTGCGTATCAGCCTCAACTTGATGCGAAAACTGGTAATATAAAGGGTATTGAGGCTTTAGCGCGCTGGAAAAATGAAAGTTTAGGAAATGTTCGACCTGATGAATTTATTGGCGTAGCAGAAAAATCAGGCTTAATTTCCTCTCTTGGTTTATATATATTTAAAACTGCTTGCCAAGAAATGCTCCTGATGTCTAAGGAGGTGCCTTTACTACAAACGATATCAATAAACATATCACCTGTTCAACTTAATACACCCAACTTTGTCGCAGATTTAATGACGATAATAAAAGAAGTAGGGATTGATACACAATCTATTATTTTAGAAATAACAGAAAATGTTTTCATCGATGATGTAGACTATGTAAGACCAATCTTAATTGAACTTAGAAACAAAGGCTTTGGCTTATCTCTGGATGATTTTGGAACTGGTTACTCATCACTGAAATACTTAAACCACTTACCAATAACAGAGATTAAAATAGACAAAGTATTTATTTGTAAAATATCACTGTCTGAACAAAATGAAAGTTTGGTGAAGAACATTATTAATATTGGGATCTCAAATAATATTCAAGTAGTCGCAGAAGGAGTAGAAACCGAAGAACAAAAAAATCAGCTAACACTTTATGGATGTGATTTGCTTCAAGGTTACTATTATAGTAAGCCAATTTCTAAAACATCAATTATAGAAAACTACCAATAGTAGGGCCCTAATATCAAATAAGAGGTATTAGAAAACCGATAAAAATATCGGCTTTTAATCTAAGCTCTGCAAATAATCAGTTAAGAAATTAATGGGTTCTTAATTGAGATATTTGAAAACACCCTGTCTTTTGATTTATTCTGAACGATAGAGCATGTGAATGATAATCAACACCATCATTCCAAATTGTCTCACCAAAAATCTTACATAGAGTAAGATCATTGACTGATCCAAATTTTTCGACGTGTTCAATAACAGACACTAACTTATGCTTAAGTTCAGCCGGTAAATCTTCTTTCATCCCATGAATTGAAGCTATAGATTTATGCATATTAACTAGCCAATTATTCTTTATTTATTAAGTAATATGAACAGCCATAGTAAACAAAAACCTAATATTTGTAAACTATTTTTGTGACTCAGGTCTCACTTGGTTTGCTATTCGCTTATAAAGCAACCGTTTCGCTTTGTTTTTTTTCTATAAATCATACAAATACATCAGGATTAAAGCGATTTATGTACAGCTTATGTAAACTAATGTCGCGTTATTAAAGAGGTTTGGCTTTTTAACAGATTCAATTGTCTGATGATTAACTAAGGAAATTGTTTTTAATTTTGGTTAGCTATTTTAATAGGATCGAGTTCAAGTACAATGGATCTTCTGCAAAACGAATCGCTAGAAGGTAGTATACAATGAAAAAGGGAATGTTAATTTTACTGATTCTGACAATCTTGATTGGTGGAGGGTATTATTACATGCAAAGCCGTAGCAGTACGGAAGTACTACCAGAGCCGGCTTTAGAGTCAGTGGTTGACGAGCAAGTTAATCATACAACCGTGCAACAGTCAGAGCATCCAGAGCCTATTTTCCCTGTTATTTACTATGTTGCTGATGAGGTTGCGCATGTTTATCTACAGCCACAGAATGGTTCGCAAAGTAATCGAGTTTTATACCAAGGTGATGATATCTTAGTGTATGAAATTGATGGTGATTGGCTGCGTATCTCTGATTATATGGTCTATCAGGAAGGTCAAGATGCGGTGGCTGATTGGGTATACAAAAAGTCATTTAGCCTTGTAAAGCCAGTGTTGAGCGGTGATGAGCACGATCAAACGATAGCTTCCTATATCTCCCGTTCCGATGACATAAAACTTTATGAAGCGCAGTTTATTGAAGCAACAAAGCAACTGTTTGATAAGAAAATCTGTCATCCAAGTGACTTAGTTGAGCTCGGAGGGTGGGTTAAATCTTTACAGGTTCAAAGTACATCAGCCTATTTTATTTACTGTCGTGGAATGAACCTTGAGGATAAGATTTATTTAGATATTAAAACAGGCCAGCTTTTTGATTATCAGAAATTACGTATTAATTAAAAAAGGCCACTTAGAATTAACTAAGTGGCCTGAAAGTTGACTGATTTTTTGTTAAATATTCTTATCTTTACCTAATGAAAGGGCAAAAATACAAATAGCAGCAACAGCAGTAAAACCAGCTAAAATAATGACCGGCATTGCACTATATCCTAGGACATGCCAAAAAATGTATTCAAATGTGCTCATTGTTGTTTGCTCCTTATTGCCAACCTTCAATACCACTCATGTCAGGAAGCTTATGGGCAATCCCTTTGTGACAATCAACACATGTCTTTTCTCCAGAAGCAAGTGCTGTGGAGTGTTGTTTAACACTGCGTGGTCCTTGTTCTGAGAAATCCATGTATTCGAACTCATGACAGTTACGACATTCCTGAGAATTATTCTCTTTCATACGATGCCATTCACGATTTGCTAAATGACCACGACGAGCTTGAAATTTTTCTTCAGTACCGATTGTCCCCATAGCATGAGCAACTAATTCTTTAGATGCTTGGACTTTACGAACAATTTTATCCGTCCAGTTATGTGGTACGTGACAATCAGAGCAGATAGCACGAACGCCAGAACGGTTTGAGTAGTGAATTGTTTCTTGGATTTCTTTTACAATAGGAGCGTGACAACCAGAACAGAACTCTTCTGTATTGGTGGCTTCCATACCAGTGTTAAACGCACCCCAGAAAAGTAAACCGCCCGCAAACCCCATAAATAAAACAATACCTGCAGCTGCTTTACTTGGCGTTTTCAGTCTGGTCCAAAACGCTTTTAATAATTTCATTTATAGCCTCTCTTATTTTTTTGGCTACGCTTAACGCAATGAGTCAACAGGTGTAAATTCGTTTTCAACCAGTGGTGCAGCATCAGCTTGTGGAACGTGACATTGCAGGCAGAAATAACGACGAGGTGAAACATCAGACAAAACTTGATCTTCACGGTTCATGTAGTGAGTTACACTTACTTTTGTTGCACCCATTTCTTTCGCATTTTTCCAGCTATGACATGCTAAACATTTATTGGCATTTAGTGACACTTCGTAGTTGCGAATGCTATGTGGTATGAGTGGTGGTTGGTAAACATAATCGCTACTAATGGTTTTATTATCATTAGGATAAGTTTTAAAACTATCAGCGGCACGTGTTGTTTCTAGTTCAGTAATACCGCGTAGTGAGTGTACACCACCAATTCCGCCAGGGTTGCTTGCCATTTCCTCAGCATATACAGCACCTGTGATCAATGCACTGACAGATAGAAGGGCAATAATCAGTTTTTTCATGTTAAGTTCTCCGCCTTAAGGCTTATTCATTGATTAGGCTACTTAACGTATTTGTTAGTAGCCTTTATCCGCAGTTCTATTCGCTAATTAAGATATCTTGGTGATCTTAACTGGACACTTCTTGAAATCCGTCTGTTTTGATAGCGGATCAGTGGCATCTAGAATCAACTTATTGATTAGAATACGAGCGTCAAAGAATGGAACAAAGACTAAGCCTTCTGGTGGACGGTTGCGACCGCGAGTTTCCACGCGCACGCGAACTTCACCACGTTTATTAGACATTAGTACTTCATCGCCACGGCGTAGACCACGTGCTTTTGCATCAGCAGGGTGCAGGTAGCACAGTGCATCAGGAACCGCTTTATACAGTTCAGGAACACGGCGAGTCATAGTGCCTGTGTGCCAGTGTTCTAATACACGACCAGTACATAGCCACATATCGAACTCTTCGTTTGGTACTTCAGGTGGTGCTTCGTATGGCGCTGAGATAATAAACGCTTTACCATCAGGTCTGCCATAGAATTCAAACCCAGCACCTTCTGTTACGTATGGGTCATGACCTTCTACATATCGCCATAGTGTCTCTTTACCATCAACAACAGGCCAGCGTAAACCGCGAACATTATGGTATGTGTCGTAAGGGGCTAAATCATGACCATGACCACGACCAAACTCAGCGTACTCTTCAAACAGACCTTTTTGTACGTAGAAGCCTTGCGCTTGCGCATCATCATTGAGTTCTTGAGCTTCTGAAAGCGGGAATTTATCAACTTGGTCATTCTTAAATAGAATGTCATACATTGTTTTACCACGCATTTCTGGTGCTTTTGCTAGTAGTTCTTCATCCCATACTTCTTCAATATTGAAGCGTTTTGTGAACTCCATGATTTGCCATAGATCTGACTTAGAGTCACCAACGGTTTTAACTTGTTGGTACCAAGCTTGAGTACGTCGCTCGGCATTACCATAAGCCCCTTCTTTTTCTACCCACATTGCAGTAGGAAGGATCAAGTCGGCCGCTTGTGTTGTTGCTGTTGGGTAAGGGTCAGAACATACGATAAAGTTTTCTGGGTTACGGTAACCAGGAAGACGCTCATTATTGATGTTTGGACCAGCTTGCATATTATTGGTACACATTACCCAGTAGGCATTAAGTACACCATCGTTAAGCATGCGGTCTTGTTGAACGGCATGGAAACCCACTTTGGCTGGGATCGTCCCTTCAGGCAGTTTCCAAATCTTTTCGGCAATCTTACGGTGCTTTGGATTCGCAACGACCATATCGGCAGGAAGACGGTGGGCAAAAGTACCAACTTCACGAGCAGTACCACATGCTGATGGTTGACCGGTTAGTGAGAATGGGCTGTTACCTGGCGTTGAGATTTTACCAGTAAGTAAGTGTAGGTTATACACTAGGCTATTCATCCATACACCACGCGTATGTTGGTTCATACCCATAGTCCATAGTGACATTACTTTTGTTTTTGGATCGGCATATTGCTTAGCAAGAGTAATTAACTTCTCTTGTGGAACGCCTGATATCTCAGATGCTTTTTCAACGGTATATGGCGCAACTGACGCTTTATATTCATCGAAGCTGATTGCACTCATATCACCAGAGTTTGGATTTGCTGCTTTTACTTGTAGTGGGTCATCATCACGAAGACCATAACCAATATCAGTTGCAGCTTGTTTGAAGTGCGTATGCTTGTTTACAAAATCCCAATTTACCGCATCGTTCTCAATGATGTAATTTGCGATGAAGTTAGCAATAGCAAGATCAGATTGTGGCTCAAAAATATAACCTTCATCAGCAAGTTCAAATGAACGGTGTGTGTACGTGGATAGTACATTTACCTTTACATGTGGATGGCTCAAACGACGGTCAGTGATACGGGTCCATAGTACAGGGTGCATTTCTGCCATGTTTGATCCCCATAGTACGAAAGAATCAGCATGCTCAAAGTCATCGTAACAACCCATAGGCTCATCTAAGCCGAATGAACGCATGAAGCCAACTACAGCGGAAGCCATACAGTGACGTGCGTTCGGGTCGATATTATTCGAACGGAAACCTGCTTTCATCATTTTCGATGCAGCGTAGCCTTCCATAACTGTCCATTGACCTGAACCAAACATACCGACGCTTGTTGGTCCTTTTGCTTTTAATGCTTCTTTCCACTTTTCAGCCATAGTATCGAAAGCGACATCCCATGACACAGGAGCAAAGTCGCCATCTTTATCAAACTTGCCATCTTTCATGCGCAGTAATGGTGTTTCAAGACGATCTTTACCATACATGATTTTAGAGAGGAAGTAGCCTTTGATACAGTTTAGACCTTTGTTTACTGGCGCTTTTGGGTCACCTTGTGTTGCCACAATACGACCATTTTGGGTACCAACAAGAACAGAACAACCTGTACCACAGAAACGACAAGGCGCTTTGTCCCATTTAATTTTTGTTTCGTCTGAGCTTGCGATCAGGTTAGTTGCTGTTACTGGCAATGTTACACCGGCAACGGCAGCGGCTGATGCGGCTGCATTTGCTTTCACAAACGCGCGTCTTGTCATTTTCATACTTCACCCTCTATTTGGGAATCTTTAGTTCCAGTGTCTATTGCTATGTCATCCAAGTTACTTTCAATCTGATGATAAACTAAAGCAGTGTTTAGGACATTTGGTAGATTATTGATTGCATCAATGGTATCAGTTACATACCCTTGGTTTTCAGTTTCAAGTACAACGATAATTTTCCCTTCAGGACTATCCCCGTAGATCTCTGCATTTTTAAATGCGGTAATACTTAATTTGGTTTGGTCTAAGTGCTCTGGTGTCACATGCACTACTAAACTTGATATATGCACTTCATTTAGTGCCATAATATTCTCTCAATATCGTTATTCATCTCAGTTCTGCGCTCTTAACCATACAATTATAGTCACCGCACAGAATTTATGGTTAATTACTAACCGTTATAGCCGTGGTTGGACAAACTGAAACGCATGCCCCACAGCCAGTACAATCGTTGGTAGTGATACTTGGTTGAGCGACTTGACCTAAAGATAAGGTAAATTTAATAGCCATTGAGTCACAGGCTTCACCACAGGTTCGACACTCAACATTCTTAGTCGCTAAGCATGCTTGACTAATTTTTGCTTTTGCAGACCATGGTTCTTCATCTTTTGGATTGAAGATAGGTTCAGGGCAAGCATCGGCACAGCGATAGCAAAAAGTGCATTCATCAAGCGTAAAATCAATGGTTGGAAAGCCACCATCACCCTGAACAATAATTTGCGTATCGCATTGGCTAATACACTTACCGCAACGCGTGCAATCTTCTGTAAAGGTTTGCGGGGTACTTATCCAAGGTAGTCGCGCCAAACGACTATCCGTTTTATTCCTGGAGAATAATCTTCGTTTGGATAAATCAACCACTCGCGAATTCCTCAAATGTAAATATTGCAGCCTATTTTGTAAGTATAGTTAAAATACTCATTAATAATTCTTCATTTATGAACACACAAATTGTAGTTTTAGAAATATTTACATAAATACCTATAAAGGGTTAATTGAAGGGCTTATTGTTTAAGATCAATAAATGCCAAAGCGGAGAATCACATATTTATAGGGTTTAACTAGAGACTATGCAAAAATGATGAGCAGTGAACCACGAGTCATAGGAGATATTTTGTTGATTAAAAGCACAAACTCAGTCACTGGCACAATTGCCAAATCGTTACTGCATATTTTACTGCTTTCCATTGCGACCACAGCATTTGCTATTATCACTTTATCATCCAGTTTAGATGACGCTGAAGCGGTTAATGTCTCTGGCTCAATGCGTATGCAAAGCTATCGATTAGCTCATGATATTCAAAGTAAATCAGTAAACTTTAATGACCATATTCGTCAGTTTGAAGCCTCGTTATATTCCCGATCTATGAAAAGCCAGCAAGCATGGTTTGTTCCCAATAGTATTACTCAAGATTACTACCGTATTATTGTCCGTTGGCACCAGTTAAAAGAGGTATTAGCCAGCGATAATCCAGAAGAATACTTAGATTTAGTTCAGAGTTTTGTTGCTCAAATTGATGATTTTGTACTTAAGCTGCAGCAGTTCTCAGAGCAAAAATTGATCGTTCTTGGTTGTGTAGGGGGGATGGGTTTAGGTGGAATTTTATTGATCTCAATTTTTGTTGTTAGTTTTGTGCGTCGTGAAGTGGTTCGACCATTAAATGCATTAATGCTAGCAAGTCAGCAAATAAAAAATCGAGAGTTTGATGTGGATCTGCCAGCAACTAGTACTAATGAAATGGGAGTGTTAACCCGAATGTTTAATACTATGGCAACCGATCTAGGTAAAATGTATCGAGGATTAGAGCTTGCTGTCGATGAAAAAACACACAAGCTACAACATGTAAACCAGTCACTCAAAGTTCTTTATCAGTGTTCGCAAGAACTCACGGTATCACGAATTAGTCAGGATAATTTTCAAGCAATATTAAAACACATCATCAGTATTGATGGCATGAAAGCGGTAAGCTTAGAGATCACAGAAATTGCAGGGAAAACGCTTATTTTGCATGAAGGTGAAAATGGGGAAGTTCTTAATCACCAAATGATCCTGCAGTTAGATGGACAACCTTTAGGCTACTTATATTTTGAATGTGGTCCGTCAGCGCCAGATTCCGCTTTGATGGGTAATTTCGTGCAGATCCTTTCGCGAGCGATTTATTATAATCAAGCACAGAAAAAAGCAGAACAGCTGATGATAATGGAAGAACGTGCCACTATCGCACGCGAATTGCATGACTCATTAGCGCAATCTTTATCATATTTAAAAATTCAAATGGCATTATTGAAACGAATGATGTCAAAATTACCAGAGCAAAAACATAAGGAAGCGGCTAACCAGATTGTTGCTGACATTGAGTCTGGTTTAACGGATGCTTATACGCAATTAAGAGAGCTATTAACGACCTTTAGACTCACTATTAAAGAAGGCAATTTTGGTCAAGCGGTAGATGAAATGTTGAGTCAGTTAAGTGAGCAGACTGAAACTAAAATCAAGTTATATAACAACCTATCTTCTGTAGAATTGGACGCCCATCAGCAGGTACATCTACTACAATTGATCAGAGAAGCAACAATCAATGCGATAAAACATGCTCAAGCTAATAATATCAATGTGTATTGTGATGAGAGTAACGATGAAGTTACGGTAAGTATTGAAGATGATGGTGTTGGTTTTGATACGAAAGTAGATAAAATCAATCATTATGGTATGACTATTATGCAAGAAAGAGCAGCGCGTTTGAATGGTCACTTGATCGTTGAAACTGAAGAAGGTGCTGGTTGTACAGTTATTTTAAAGTATAAAAATATAAAGGAAGTCTAATTTGTCGATATGTAGAGTAATGCTTGTTGATGATCATCCATTAATGAGAAGAGGAATTAGCCAACTCTTAAATTTCGAGGATGATTTTGACGTTGTTGCAGAAGCGAGTAATGGTGCTGATGCTATTGCTATCGCTCATGAAAAAGATCCCGATTTAATTTTGCTAGATCTGAATATGAAAGGCATGTCTGGGCTTGATACATTGAAAGCGTTACGCACCGATGGATCTCAAGCGCACATTGTAATATTGACAGTATCAGATAGTTCACTCGATATTGAGATGATTGTGAAAGCGGGTGCCGATGGTTACTTGCTTAAAGATACTGAACCCGATGAACTGGTGACACTTCTAAAACAAGCTCATAACGGCAACAAAGCATACAGTCGAGTGGTTGCAGAGTATTTGGTTGACCGTATTAATAAAGATGATGTGTTTGATGCGTTAACGGATAGAGAAACACAGATTTTACAAGAAGTAGCGAAAGGGTATCGTAATAAAGAAGTCGCTGATCATTTATTTATCTCAGAATCAACGGTTAAAGTTCATATGAAGAGCTTACTAAAGAAACTGAAAGTCTCATCACGAACCGCTGCGACGATATTGTACTTAGAGCGTTATGGTGAAATTAAATAAGCACTGTTGAGCGGTACAATAAACAAAGGGCATATACCTCCTACTGCAAAGAAGAAGCGTTATAAGCCCTTTATTTTTATTCTATTAGCATAGAAAAACGCTAAATATATTGTGCGACCATGGAGCTCCAACGCTGTCTTTGTTGTTGAAAGCGTACTTCGATCTGCTGGTGGCGTACCTTCAGCAATGCATGCTCATAACGTTTAACCGCATCTTCTTTTTTTATTTCGAGTAATTGCTTCTTAACGGCGTAGTACTCATTCATTTCATCGACAAGTAAATCAAACTCTAACTGAAGTTTATCAATAATTTGTTTATGATTCGGGCGGTTTAGCACTTTATCTTCAACAGTTTTAAAAGACATTTGTGCTCTAGCTTTCTCTATTTTCTGTGGAGAGGTAACACGAAGGTTGGATGTTAACCCTAACCAGGAGCAAGCTTTAATTAACCATTTTGTTGGATCGTATTGCCACCAATCAATGCCATTGCGGTAATCATTTTCAAAAATATGATGAAAATTATGATAACCCTCACCGAAAGTAAATAGAGCTAAAATACCATTATCTCGTGCAGTATTTTTATCGGTATAGGGTTGCTTACCCCAGATATGAGCCAGTGAATTTATAAAGAAAGTCGTATGGTGGTTTAAGACTAAACGTACAGCACCAACCATTAAAATCATTCCCCAAATATCTCCGTAGATAATACCTAGAGCAATAGGGACACCAAAGTTCATTAGTAGTGCAAGTGGGACATAGTACTTATGTTGCCAAACTACAATATTATCGCGCTTTAAATCTCGGCAGTTGGTGTAATCTTGGTCGGCACTTTCATTGTAATTACGTAGCATCCAACCAATGTGAGAGAACCAAAATCCTCGTTTAGCACAGTAGGGATCCTTGTCATGATCATCGACGTGTTTATGGTGAATACGATGATCAGAAGACCAGTGCAGTGCGCTGTTTTGTAATGCAAAAGCACCGCCTAGGGCAAAAATAAATCGTAATGATGGGTGTGAGTTAAACGTTTTGTGTGACCATAGTCGATGGTAGCCAGCAGTTATTGAAAGATTACAAAAGCTAAAACAAATGAATAGCCATAGCCAGTGCTCTATACCATAGCCATACGTCATACCATACCAAGGAGCAACGATAACGGCTAAAAATAGACTAAAAGAAAAAATAAACACATTAAACTTAAGTAAACGAGGTTTTTCCTGCAGTTCCATGACGCTGTTAATCCTATGTTAGAAATTAAAATTATTGAGCTTACACCTGTAAGCTACAATATCAGCGTACACGTGTAAGTCAAATGACAAATTGTAAAATTGTGCTCAATCACTTTTGCTTTCATTCTTAGTGTGTTTAGTATTAAATGGTATCAACCCAGATTGTAAGGAATAAGGATCGATTAATGGAATTAAGGGTTGCGGAGTATAAAGATTATGAGCGGATTGCTCGTTTACATACTCAAAGTTGGCAGCAACACTATCAGGGGTTGCTTGATAGTGATTATTTAAAAAATGATGCGTTAATGGATCATCGCATCATTTGGCAAACACGTCTTACGAATCCACCTTTTAATCAGCATGTACTAGTGATTGAGGAGGGGGATGTCTTATGTGGTTTTATCTGTGCATTTGGTCATCATGATTTTGAGCGTGGGACTATGATTGATGCCTTACATATAGATGCTCGTTACCGAGGGCAAGGTTTAGGCATTAAGCTCGTTAATAAAGTAGCAGATTGGGTAGAGCATTATTTTGCTGAAACGGGAATCTATCTGCAAGTTATCACTGGTAACCAGCAAGCTATTGGTTTTTATGATCATTTGGGTGGGGTTCAAGCGTCACAAAGGGTATGGAGATCACCTTGTGGGCGTGAGTTAGAAGAGTTAATTTATGTTTGGCCTTCATCTCAACTTTTACAAAAGACGAATCGAATAAGTTAAAGATTTAGTCGTCACTTTTTAACATGATAGTTAGGCTATTTAGTTATCGTTGGTGCTGCAATAACGTTCAATAACATCGTTAGCTCATCATTCGATAAAATATCAGTGGTGCTGAATCTACCTTGCTTTTTAGCTTCTATCATTTCTAACTGTTGTAGATAAGAGAGCAGCTCTTGCCGTTGTTTGGAAGAGAGGCTATCTACTGTTTTTACTAAATTCCATTTCATCTCATCATTCATAGTTATTGTCATTATAAATAGAATACGTATTTATAGAGTATATGAAACTAGGTGTTTTTCAATGAGGTTTGATGCTTTAGAAACTCATTATTTGCTAAGTCTAAGAATTGATACAGATTAAATAATTAAGTAAAAAAACCGAGGTTATAAAATGTGTCGTTTACACTGACAAACATTTTAAAAACTCTCGGTTTTTCACATTACTTTCCTCAAAGGAGCAAAGTAATTAAAAGATTAAGCGAGTAATTCTTTTGCTGTATTTACTACATTCTCAGTAGTAAAACCAAACATTTTGAATAACTCACCAGCCGGTGCTGAT
>NZ_MCUV01000025.1 GCF_002873395.1 Vibrio sp. 10N.286.49.B3
TGCATATTTCGGAGCATTGCGATCACTTATTTCGGTTTAAACCGATCATCAATTTTGATTTAAACCGATCGCTCATTTCGCGATAATCCGATCACTTTTGTTCAAATCCCGAAATGGGCGATCGGAATAGCGAAATCACTGATCGGTTACTCCGAAATCCTATCTTTTTCTCTTTTAAATCAACCAGTCACTATCCTTGTTAATAGTCGTATTTAACTAGGAAGTGATGATGCCAAAAAAGAGAACGTCAATGACAAAGATTAAAGAGGTTTTACGCCTTAAATTTGATTGTGGATTATCACATCGAAATATTGCTTCTTGCCAACAGATAGGCTGTGCAACTGTCTCTGAAATAATCAGTCGCTTTAAGCAAAGTCAGATAGCCTGGCCACTTCCTGAAAACTTTTCAGATACAGAATTAACTAATGCGCTGTACCACCCCAAAAGAGCAAATAAAGCTAAAGTAATGCCAAACTTCGCCTATTGCTTTAAGGAACTAAAAAGAAAAGGTATGACCAAATTGCTGTTATGGGAAGAATATAACGAGCAACATCAAGAGCATGCTTACGCTTATACTCAATTTTGTGAATACTATAGGCGCTGGTTAAAGAAACAAAAACGCAGTATGCGGCAACTCCATATTGCTGGTGATAAATTATTCATTGATTATTGTGGTCCAACAATTCCCGTTATTAATCCCGATACTGGTGAGGTACGTTGTGCGCAAGTTTTTGTTGCTACACTTGGCGCATCAAATTTCACCTATGTGGAAGCAAGTGAAAGTCAAAAGCTAGAACATTGGTTAGAGGCGCATGCTAATACTTTCGAGTACTTAGGGGGCGTTCCTCGATTATTAGTTCCTGATAATTTGCGCTCTGCTGTTAAAAAGCATGACCGATATGAGCCGCAACTTAATGATAGTTATAGAAAGTTAGCTAATCATTATCAAACTGCTGTCATGCCCGCTCGGCCTTATAAACCTAAAGACAAGGCAAAAGCAGAGAATGCAGTGCTCATTGTTGAGCGTTGGATAATGATGCGTCTACGACACAAGACATTCCATACATTCAAGGAATTAAATCTATCAATCCGCGAGTTAATGAATGACTTAAATCATAGAGAAATGAAACAACTCGGCGTGAGTCGCCAGACTCTGTTCGAGCAGTTAGACAAACCAGCATTGAAAGCCCTTCCAATCCAGCGTTACATCTATACCGAAACAAAGCGAGCAAAAGTAGGACCTGATTACCATATCGACTACAAAAAGCATTATTACTCCGTTCCTCATCAGTTAGTTGGACAACATGTTGAACTGGAAGCAACATCCCGCTTAATACGTATTTATTATCAAGGGAACTTAGCCTCACAGCACCCACGTAGCCATAAAGAAAGAGGAATGAGTACTTACCCTGAACATATGCCCGCGAATCATCGATACCAACGTTGGTCTCCAGAGCGACTGCTACGATGGGGAGAGCATATTGGTGCTGCTACACGTGAAATGGTGAATATCCAACTGATGAAAAAAGCACACCCTGAACAAGCTTATCGCAGCTGTCTCGGCTTATTAAACTTAAGTAAAAAATATGGAGATATACGTTTAGAGCAGGCTTGTAAGGATGCTCTTCTCATCAAAAAACCTCATTTAAAATTCGTTAAAAACTTACTAGTGAACCATCGAGAGGGGCAACTATCAACGGATACTCAAACTACACCGAATATCGAACATAGCAATGTTCGTGGCCCTGACTTTTATCACTAGGAGTAAAAAATGAATACGATAAATGAACAACTTAAAGCACTTCGCCTTGGTCATGCAGCATTAGCTTTAGAACAACAACGTGAGCAGCTCTCTACTTATGCAGAGCTAACATTCGAGGAGAGATTGAGCCTACTGCTAGAAAGCGAATTATTGAACCGAAATCAGACAAAGATCCAAAGGCTTAAGCGACAAGCAAAACTTAGAATAGATGCACAGGCTAGCCAGATAATTTACAAAGAAGGTCGAGGTCTAATGCGAAATCAAATGAGTGAATTATTAACGGGAAGCTACTTACATAAACATCAAAATATCTTGATCACTGGTCCAACGGGTGCAGGGAAAACTTATATAGCTTGCGCCTTATCGGCTCAAGCCTGCGAGCAGCAGCACAGTGTCAGATACTATAGATTGAGTCGCTTACTCGATGACTTAAGCTCTGGTCGTCTAGATGGAACATATCAAAAACAACTGTTAGCACTGTCGAAAAAAAGCTTATTGATCCTGGATGATTGGGGAATGGAAAAGCTCACTCAAGATCATGCTGGTCATTTATTAGAATTACTTGAAGATAGATACCAAGCCAGCAGTACGATAATGATAAGCCAGTTACCAGTAAAAGAATGGTACAACATGATAGGAAACGCTACGGTCGCAGATGCAGTTTTAGACCGATTAATCCATAACAGTCACCGACTGGAACTAGGAGGAGAGTCAATGAGAAAACTGGCGCAAACCGATCAGTTAGAGTAAAACTAAAGGTAGAGAAAAAAGACAGGTTCAGGTGATCGGATTAAACCGAAACACCTGATCGCAATCACCGAAATACGCA
>NZ_MCUV01000026.1:0-45266 GCF_002873395.1 Vibrio sp. 10N.286.49.B3
CGCTCGCTCTAAGCGACTGCCTCTCTGACATGCTTCATGGATGAGTGCAACGATATTTTGCCTTTCTTCGGTTGAGGTTAGTCGTCCTCTGGCTCTTCCCCGTAAAAGGCCCTCAGCTTTTTTCTTAGCACCAACAAGGCGGCTGTTTCTGCTAACGCTTTTTCTTTAAAGCGAAGCTCTTTCTTCAATTCTTTGATTTCATGCTTGTCGGCTTTAGCTTGTTTCTTTGCCTCGGCTTCACGTTCCTTCGATGACATGAACCCCTGCATACATTCGCTGCGCCACTGCTGGACTTCTTCTGGGTACAACCCGTTTTCACGACAGTACTGGCTTAATTCGTTTTCTGTCATAGAAAACGTCGCAGCGACAATGGCTAACTTAGTTTGCGCAGACCAATGCTCTGAAGGGGTATGACTATTTGGCACAACGGCTCCTGATTCTCGAAGTTGTTTGCGCCAATAATACAGTGTCGCATCGCAGATGCCTTCTTCTTTTGCTACTTCGGCCACAGAGCGAGAGTGTGGGGGCAACAACTTTTTCAATACTGCTTCTTTTCTTTCTTGTGAGTAACGAGACATATTTCCTCTGTTACCGCCCCTCTGATTGGTTAATTTTTAACAGTGACAACTAGCCTGACACAGGGGGACACCTGGGATTTAGTGTTGGCTGCGTGACACTTAATACTTGTTTATTATGCCGAATTTGAAGACTCATAAAGCCAAACCATACGATCCAAAAACCACATTTTAGTTAGGTATACATAAGCCATGCCGTGAAGAGTAATAGCTAAATCTAAGCTCCACATACCGTAAATCAGTATAATTCCACCACAGGATTGAAGCACATTTAATATTACTATTACTTTTAAGTGGTCTTTTGGTATTGGCACTTCTTTCCTATTCATAAACACGCGCTCACCTAATACAGCTTTAGCGCCCCAACTATTAAAGTGCTTTGGCTTAGAAAACAATGTTGGATTTATCCAAACCCAAAAGATAAGAACCGAGATAGGAATAAGGCAATACCACCCAATCCAAACTCGAGACCAAATACTTAAAACAATAAACGGCAATGTAGCAAATCTAGACCAAACCGACCAAGGGTTAGCATGTTTTAACCAACTATCATTATCTGGTAGAAATAATTTTGATAAAGCTTTATCTAACGCCAAGATACCCTCCGATGTCATTCAGCATCACGTCGCAATAACACGTTTACTGCGACACAGACTTGACTGAATTTTACCGCCTTAACCACTGAAACTAAAGACAAAGCTAGAGCGCCGAATGTAGTAAATAATGCTGATGTTTTATTATACGTTGACCTGATATTTCAGATCTTTTGCTTCATCGCCAGTCATGCCTCTGAAACCCCAACAATGCGCTGGTTGCTCTTTAATGGTAATTTCAACATCAATCGGTAATATTCCTAATTCACACTCAATTGTAGAGAATAAAGACTTAATTAATGCCTTTTTCGTTTCAACCGTCCTACCTTCCATCATATTTATTTCAATCACGGTATAAGCATTACTACGACCATCTGGATAATAGTAATCTTCTTTATCCATCGGTATAAATCGATGGGCACGTTTATCTTCTGGCATACCCAGAACTGATTCCATACACCCGTGAATAACATCTGAGAGTTGTGCTTTTATAGGATTGAGCTTTTCTTTAATTCCGAAGATTACGATCATATCGACTCCTTACGTAACGTATAACGCCCCACTAAGAGACTAATAATTGTTGCCTAAAATTGTTGGTTATAATGTGGAGCGATGTGAAGCTTAACCAACTGTTTTAGCTCTGTTTAATTGCCCATTCAACAGCTTTTTGAGCATGAATATATGTTGTGTCTAAAAGTGTTATTTCAGTATCAGTTTGCTCAACCAACATACCTATTTCTGTACAGCCAAGAATTACGGCCTCCGCCCCTTGGTTAGCTAAAGATTCAATAATTCTCAAATACTCGATTTTAGAGGCAGGAAGTGAATTACCTAAGCAAAGCTCTTTATAAATTACATTATGGACAATTTTTCTATCTGCTTCATTAGGTACTAGAACTGTTAATCCATAATTTTCATTTAACCTACCTTTATAAAATTCTTGCTCCATTGTGAAAGCGGTTCCCAATAAGCCAACAGTTTTAATTCCTTTTTTAACAAGAACTTCAGCAGTTGCATCTGCAATGTGTAACAGAGGAATATCAATTGCTTTTTCTATTTGCGGAGCTACTTTATGCATAGTGTTTGTACAGATAAGTAAAAAATCTGCGCCTGCATTTTGCACATTTTTAGCAGCTCCAGAGAGTATCTTTGCGGTACCTTCCCAATCACCATCATGCTGTAACTTTTCAATGGGATCGAAATCGACACTGTACATAGCGATTTTTGCTGAATGAAGACCACCTAAAGAACCTTTAACACCTTCATTGATTGCTCGATAATACCCCACTGAACTTTCCCAGCTCATACCACCTAAAAGACCAACTGTTTTCATGCAAACCCTCGAATTATAATTGCAATATCAACGTCCGGTTAATTGGCAAACAACGCTACCTACCAATCTAGTCGTGATTTAGACATTCAGTCAGCCGCTGACTCAGGTGCCCAACCATGACTATTCCCCCAGAAACTAGCCAACTGTTCATTTCTAGAGATGATGTTTTTTACATTAGATTCGTACATATTTCCTCTGAGTGACATAACGCTTTATACCGTTACTTACAGTTAACCCAATACCTAGCCAAAGGATATGGAAAAACCTTACCTATAACGATCTGTTCAAACTCACCACCATTAGCTTCGATGACACCACGAGATGCAAAGTTATCCTCATCAGCGGTCAGTAGTGCTCGTTCGATGCCAAGTGCTAAAGCTATCGAAAGAGCAAGCTTTAGCATTAACTTACCATTACCCTTTCCACGATATGAGGGGGCTATATCGTAGCCAATATGCCCAGCTTCTAAAGCGAGAAAATCATTGTCGATATTGTGACGAATCCGAATAGCTCCAAGGATACACCCGGTACTATCGATCAGCCAAAAGTGACTACATGGCACATAACCCTCACGTAGGTTTATACCCGCAGCTTCGTCACTCAAACGCTGAACATATTTGGAAAAATCAGTTTGACCTTCAAGGTAGTAGTCAGCATTTTCGACATCGTTTTGAACAAAGTCCCTATAGAAATATTCGAAAGCAGACTTAAACTCTTGCGATGGTACAACTAACTCCATGTAGTTTTCTCCGATAAGGTATAACGCCCGCTTAATTGGCAGAAAACGCTACCACTATACTCCACCTGAAATGCCAGAAACACAGAGCTTGGCAATTGGTAATAAACCCGCCAAGCGTTGACTGCCCTATTGAAGCGTTTGTTCGCTATTTGATAAATGAATTACTTTTTTCATATTGCGATACCATTTTCGCTGAGTACGACTTCAGTTCCGCTAAGTATTCAGAGATATTCTTAGGGTCTTGTGAATCAGCGTTATGTTCTATAGTTGTGTCGTCAATGGTGAGAACAAAGTTTGGATGGAACTCTGACTGATAGGTTACTTTGGTAACTAGGCTAATTGTGGCACTTTTAGTCCATCTCACGCTATCGATGGATAGCGGTTCTTCTTTTTTATCCTCTCTGTTTTTATTTACCTTGTCTAACATCTCGATTAGATCTTCACGAGCAGAAGAATAGAGATCTTTAGTATTTGCGTAAACAGACGTTGAAGTATGTTTATCACCTTCGAACGTAACCTCATATGTAGAACTAAGTGTCTCACGGTAAACTTCACCCAGCCTAATTTTTCCTGATGTCAGTTCGATTACATTACTAAATTGTTTGAAACTATTGAGCTGTTCTATGCCAAGAAGCCCTGAAGCAACGACGATAGATGCACCTAATACCAACATACGTTTCATATTTCATACCTTATTATATATACAAATTTTGATGCAAATAGCTAACATTATATTACTGTGCATGCGCATCGGCACTTTTCACTAGTTAATTCACCACTAGCAACAGCCTGGTTATTAATACAAACAAAATGCGCATGCTCACTTTGTTTTTCTCTTATACCGCCGAAGCAATACCACTATCTACTAGTGCCCTACTGTCGCTATCTTGATGTTGGTTGAACAAACATCAACGCTCATTTTATAAACAACACATTAGCAACTTAAACCGCCAAGATAAACGCTTCAGAACCATCAATGAATATTTCGTGCGGTACATCTTATTTATTAGTTATTTAACTGTGACTTTACACATTAAACAGCACCGAATTGAAAACCAATCGAGGCAGGTATGTAGTGTCCGTGTTGCCAGCATGAGATGGCTTACGTGGGAATAACTCGACCGAGGTAGCCGAAAGGTGAAGATGATAAGGATACTGACAGAAATATAATTAAAGAAGAAAGAACACAATAGAGAGTGAAGAAATCGCTAATCTATTGATAAGGTTACTGTTGTAACCTTATCTCAACCTCACTCGCCTTGAGAAAAGTATCAAGGCGATGCACCCACCATACAAGATTGCACAATTTACTAATAATAAGTGGCTTCGGGCTTGTTCAACACCCGGAATTTAGTGTTGGCTGCACAACACTTAATCCTTTTTTGTTATGTGCCTGCAAGGTGATGCTCTATATACCCAATAGTTTCCGATTTATCGTATCGACCACCAGGAGTCCAATTAACAAAAATATCATCACCTTTAATTATATCAAGGTCACTATACTTCTTACTCAAAGGATTTGTATTTTCACCAAGAATTGGGGAAGTAAATCCATTAAACTGATCGCAAGTTAAATCATATATTAGATCATCTACTAAAACCCAATAATGCCTGTCATCATTAGGATGATCATAGCCCTCTACAACTGCAACTTTGCTGTTAGGTATATGTATACTTACAAGGTGAGCAAATACTCTTGATGCTCCCTCACAACTGTTTTTAGGAAACTGAAACGAATAGGAAAACAAGTTAAATTTTTCCCGAGAACCTTGTTCATATACAGACCTAACTTTTAACGCTAGATCAATAATCGTATTTTTCAAAATTACTCCTCAAACGCACGGATTAAATTGGCACATAACGCCGCACTAAGCGGACTAAAATAGTGGGTTAAAATGTGTAGCGAATCGAAACATAACCTACTGTTTTAGTTCCATTTAAGTGCCTTATTAGCCATTAAATCACATTCAGCTCAGCTTTCATTTGTAATTTAACTTTTTCATGTATTTCTGCTACTTTTTCACCTGATTTGAGGTTCTGTTCTTCATATGGTTTTAACAATGATTGATCAGCCCAAAATTCAGGTTTAGACATAAACTGTGTCATAGCAGTCGCATCATTCGTTGACTTTGTTACTGCAAACTCTAATTCATTAAGCAACAAATCAAGTTCAACACTAGATATTAACCTAACACCATGGGTTTCCGTTTTTAGCGTAAGTAGCTCATTATTCAATTCTTGAGATAGTACGTTAATTGAATTACTAAAGTTATGAATTGCCACATTCTGCTCTTCTTGAGTACCATTCATGAACGCAACTAAAAATTCACCAATTATAGGCTGAAAGCTTTGTACAATCATTGAGTTAGTTTTACTATGAAACCCTTCTAATAAAGCAAAGTATTTTGTAAATTGCTCACGTTTATCTATATATTTAAACTCTCGTTTTTTAACATCTAAAGAATGCTGTTTCTTAATTTCTTCCATTTCTGTTTGAAATTTTGCAATTATCTTTTGCTTTTCATTCTCTAATTCGAAAACATCCTCTTTAAGAGCTTTATTCTTTCCTTTCTCTTTTGTATAAGCAGTCAAGTAAATTGACAATGCACCAAAACAAAACGAAATAAAGGCGATAAAAGCATCATACTCGGTCACAGCAAATCCTTAATGGCTAACATTATATTACTACGCATGCGCATCGGCACTTTTCACTAGTTAATTCACCACTAGCAACAGCCTGATTATTAATACAAACAAAATGCGCATTCTCACTTTGCTTTTTTCTTATACTGCCAAAGCAAGATCTCTACCTACTATTACCAAGACTCGTTATCTTGATGTTGGCCGAACAAAAGCATCACCGCTCAATTTACAAACAACACACTACCAACTTAAACCTGCAAGATAAACGCTTCAGATCTATTAATAAATATTCCGTGCGGTGTATCTAATTTATTAGCTATTTAACTGTGACTTTACACATTAAACAGCACCGATTTGAAAGCCAATCGAGATAGGTAGCAGGTACGTGTTGCTAGCATGAGATAGCTTGCTTGGGAATAACTCGACCGAGGTAGCCGAAAGGTGAAGATAATAAGGATAATGGCTGAAATAGAATTAAAGGGAAAGACCACAATAGAGAGTGAGAAAATTGCTAATTTATTCATAAGATTACTGTTCTAATCTTATCTCAGCCTCACTCGCCTTGAGAAAAGTATCAAGGCGACGCACTCATCATGCAAGATCACTTGCTTTCTCTTATACCGCCAAAGCAATTTCTCTATCTTTTACTGCCCTGCCCTGATGATATTTTTTGGCTTAGAAGCAAACTAAAGCACTATCATTGATACTTTCTATGACAAAAAAAGCCCCAAAATATTATTGGGGCTTTTTCACATCTCTTGGGGCTAAATTGGGGCTTTTTTATGGGTTAAGTAAGGCTATATTGTCCTTTTTAGTGATTTATCACCACTCGACAATCCGGCAACACCTAGACCATAAATCCCTAATCTACCCTACTCCCAATCAAGGATAACTTTGCCTGAAAGCCCGCTACGCATAGCGTCGAAGCCTGCTTGGAAGTCATCAACCTTGAAGTGGTGAGTGATGATTGGAGTCAGATCTAGACCTGATTGGATAAGGCTAGCCATCTTATACCACGTTTCGAACATTTCACGGCCGTAGATACCTTTGATCACCAAGCCTTTGAAAATCACTTGGTTCCAATCTACTGACATGTCCGATGGTGGAATACCCAGTAGAGAAACCTTACCACCGTGGTTCATGTTCGCTAGTAGGCTGTTAAACGCTGATGGGTTACCAGACATTTCTAGACCTACATCAAAACCTTCTGTCATACCAAGCTCAGACATCACATCTTCAAGCTTCTCTTCCATTACGTTGACTGCGCGAGTCACACCCATCTTCTTAGCAAGATCCAGGCGGTATTCGTTAACATCAGTAATAACGACATGACGAGCACCAACGTGACGAGCCACTGCAGCTGCCATGATACCGATAGGACCAGCACCTGTGATTAGCACGTCTTCACCAACGAGATCGAAAGAAAGCGCAGTGTGAACAGCGTTACCAAATGGGTCAAAGATAGACGCAAGATCATCTGAAATCTCAGCAGGGATCTTGAACGCATTGAATGCAGGGATCACTAGAAACTCAGAGAATGCGCCAGTACGGTTTACACCAACACCCGTTGTATTACGACAAAGGTGAGTACGACCGCCACGACAGTTACGACAATGACCACAAGTGATATGACCTTCACCAGAAACGCGATCACCAAGCTCAAAGCCACGAACGCCTTCGCCAATACCAACCACTTCACCTACGTACTCATGGCCAACAACCATAGGGACAGGAATCGTGTTTTGTGACCACTCATCCCAGTTGTAGATGTGTACATCAGTACCACAAATTGCTGTTTTCTTAATACGGATAAGAAGATCGTTATAACCCATTTCAGGTTTATCGACCTCAGTCATCCAAATGCCTTCTTCCGGCTTAAGTTTCGCTAATGCTTTAATTTTCATAATCTTACCTAATTCATCTCGCCATACCGATAAGTAAAGCGAGAATCAAAATATAATCGTTATCTAATGGTGTTCGTTTTTATCAATGTGTCGACGATAAACTCGAATTAGATGATACCCATGTCTTTACCAACTTGGATAAATGCATCAATAGCACCGTCTAGCTGTTCACGTGTATGTGCTGCTGACATTTGTGTACGGATGCGAGCTTGACCTTTTGGTACCACTGGGAAAGAGAAACCGACTACGTAGATGCCTTTTTCTAGTGCGCGTTCTGCAAATTCTGCTGCAACTTTCGCATCACCAAGCATAATTGGGATAATCGCGTGATCAGCACCGCCCATAGTGAAACCTGCCGCTTCCATACGAGTACGGAAGTGTGCCGAGTTTTCCCAAAGTGTTTTACGTAGGTCACCAGACTCAGCAAGCAGATCAATAACACGAATAGATGCTGAAACAATGGCAGGTGCTACAGAGTTAGAGAATAGGTACGGACGAGAACGCTGACGTAACCAGTCAATCACTTCTTTCTTACCAGACGTGTAACCACCTGAAGCGCCGCCCATTGCTTTACCTAGCGTACCTGTAATGATGTCGATACGGTCAACAACGTTATGGAATTCGTGTGTACCAGCGCCATTTTCACCCATGAAGCCCACAGCGTGAGAATCATCAACCATCACTAGTGCTTCGTACTTATCCGCTAAATCACAGATAGCAGGAAGGTTAGCAACCACGCCGTCCATCGAGAATACGCCATCAGTTACGATTAACGTGTTACGAGCGCCCGCTTCTTTAGCAGCAATTAACTGTTGCTCTAGCTCTTGCATGTTGTTGTTCGCGTAACGGAAACGCATTGCTTTACATAAACGCACACCATCAATGATTGACGCGTGGTTTAGTGCATCTGAAATGATCGCGTCTTCTTTACCTAGAATCGTTTCGAACAAACCTGTGTTCGCGTCAAAACAAGAGGTGTATAAGATAGTGTCTTCTTTACCAAGGAAAGTAGATAGCTTTTGCTCAAGCTCTTTGTGTGAATCTTGCGTACCACAGATAAAGCGAACAGAAGCCATACCAAAGCCGTGCTCGTCCATACCGTTTTTAGCCGCTTCGATAAGCGCTGGGTGGTTAGCAAGACCAAGGTAGTTGTTTGCACAGAAGTTAAGTACGTCTTGACCTGTTGAGATAGAAACGGCGGCTTTTTGAGCTGATGTGATAATGCGCTCAGACTTGTAAAGCCCTTCAGTTTTCACTTCTTCAATTTGGTTTTGAATCTGTTGGTAGAATGCAGAAGACATCGTTATTTCCTTCCTAAAGATGAATTGCCGAGAAATGAGTCTCGGTAAAATGCAGGACCGATAGCATCTTTCCCGCTTGATTTATTGCTGGCTAGTTTAGTCGATCTTAAAGCGTGGTATTATCCTATGAGATGGAAAAACATTAATGAACCACAGGCACAAATAAACATCGCTACGGTAGGAATCACTATGCTCCAAGTAAAACTTATTACCCTGCTCCCAGATCTCGCTTCTTTCATTTTAGTCGTAAATGAAGGTAGCTTCACTGCTGCGGCTAAAAAGCTCGAAGTCACGCCCTCAGCACTCAGTAAGTTGATCACCCGCTTAGAAAAGGCACTTTCGGCTAAGTTGTTTGAACGCACGACTCGTAAACTGATCATCACGCCAACCGGCAAGAAAGTGTATGACCAAGCTGTCATCATGCTCAATGCCGCCGAACAAGCGATTGAAGTGTCAAAGTCCGATCACTTAGACCCATCAGGATCAATCACCATTGCCGCTCCTGAAGCTTTCCTTAACTCCGTCCTCGAACCGTTAGTCATCCCATTTTTAGGTGCCTACCCTAATATTCAATTAAAATTGCGCGTGATTGATGGTGAGATTGACATTTTCCAGCATGGGATTGATATCGCGTTTAAATTAACCGATAAGCCCGATGAGAATTTAGTCTTAAAAGAGATCGGCAAAACCAACTTAGTCTTATGTGCCAGCCCAGATTATTTAGCTCAGCATGGCTTACCGCGTCACCCGACAGATTTAGTGATGCATGACTGTTTGTATTTGGCTGAAACGACCAAAGATAATGTGTGGGATTTTTTTAAAGAGGATCTTTTTCATAGCGTGGCGGTTTCAGGGCGATATGCCGTTAATCACTCTCAAATGCGCCTTAAAGCGGTGAAAGATGGTTTAGGAATTGGCATATTTCATGATTTTGTTATTCAAGATGCTTTAAATAGAAATGAAGTTATACCGGTACTGGAAGATTGGACGATAAAAAGTAACTACCATGGTTCGATTGCCATGCAGTTTGCACAGACCAAATACATGCCAGCAAGACTGCGAGCCTTTATTGATTATGCAATGGCTAACCTACCATCAGGTTTATCGGATAGCGTCTGATTTGTCATACATAAATCTAAGATCGCTAAAATATTTAGCCTATCTCTCGTTTAGTTTAACGTAAATAGTGTGCTTCAGATCAAACTTTTAAGCGAATTGTATGTCATAAACACGATCTAGATCGATAACAATACATATAATACTACAAATATAGCTTGAACCTTTTATAGTCGCAGAAAAAGAAACATCATAAAGAAAGCTACCCTAATTAATTTCTTTAAATTATCTCCACTCTGTGATTAATCAAAGGTCTATACGATGAAAAAAACAACACTCGCTACATTACTCCTGCTAAGCATCACACAAGCTTATGCATTCAATGTTGATGATGTAACTCGTGAAAGTTTATTAGCTAGCGAACGTCTACAAACGATCGCTAAACAAGATGTACAAGCTAGCTCTCAGAAAAATATCGATGCCCTTAAAGCACAGTTTGCCAATGTAAAAGATGGCGATGTGATTACTATTCCGGCGGGTAAATACCCAGACTTCGGTTACATCGAAATTGCAGCAAACAATGTAACGATTAAAGCAGAGCAACCAGGCACCGCTTGGATGACGGGTCTTTTACAATTCGACATTTTAGGTGATGACGTTACTTTAGACGGTTTAGTTTTCACAGAAGGTGGTCCTAGTGAGCGTATGGGTGGCGTACGTTTGAAAGGTAACAACAACACACTTCAAAACTCAACGTTCTACTACTTCAACGATGATTACGCTTATGAGCCAGATGAAGCTCGTCAAGAATACCCTCGCTACCTATGGTTATCGCTATGGGGTAAAGAGGCAAAAGTCATTAATAACCGCTTTGAAGGTAAACAGAAGCGCGGCACGTTAATTGGTGTTCAAAAGCCTGACGATACGGTTGATAATCACACTATCGAAAACAACATCTTCCTAGACATGCAGCAAAACCAGCACAATGAATTAGCGATTAAAAAAGCGGTTCGTTACAACGCAAACAGCTGGGAAGCTATCCGTATTGGTGATAGTAAAGCATCTCAATACCCTTCAAACACAAGCTTTAGCAATAACCTACTAATCAATATGGACGGTGAGCGTGAGCTAATTTCAATTAAATCTGGCGCAAACACTATCTCTGGCAACACGATTTTTGAAAGTGCGGCAATGGTTTCACTACGCCACGGTAAAGCGACGATAGTTGAAAATAACGTTATTCTAGGTAACGAAAAAGACCTAACTGGCGGTATCCGTATTTACGATGAAGACCACATCATCAACAATAACTACATCAGCAACACTCGCGGTACAGAAGGTACTGTTGAAGGTAATGCGGATGTACGTGGCGCGATCGTAATTAACACCGGTATTATCGATGTTAAAAATGGCGAGAAGCTATCACAAGCAACGAAAGGCAAAGAGCTAAACAAACAGTGGACGCCAAAGAACCTACAAATTTCAAATAATACTATTATCGATGCACAGTGGGGGATCATCCATGGTGACCAAGCACACCGTGTCAGCCTATTTGATAATAACGTTGTAGAAGATATCTACGCAGGCGACCACATCCACTTTAGCAATAACCTAGTAAGCACAGGTTCTGACGATCAGTTTGCAGCTCGTGCAAGTGAAGAGTTTGCTTTAACTAACGCAACTTACACCAATGAAGTTTACGGTGGTCAAGTTGTACACCCTGAACTCATTACTCACTTCTCAACAACGGTTCCAGCTCTACAGAATGTGAATGGCTTCCAGTCAGCTGAAAATGTTGGTGCTGATGTTAACAAGTTAACAGTGATCACGGCTGAAATCGCAGGTCCTACTTATGTAATCAAATAGCCGCGTTAGTCAATATACGCTGCTATCACATCAATCGTTTTATCTGATGAGTAAGATAAAATGATGAGCGAGCCCTTGATGACCTTTCATCAGGGGCTTTTTTCTATGTGCTATTATAAATATCACATTCCTCCCTTTTTAAGCGCCGCAAATTTTGACAAAGCTGATAAGATCACAGCACCCTTTCATTTTTAATGATAGTTTCGACCAAAAGGTTAGACTTTAAAGAATAAAGGCTATATAAATGATAGAGTTAGATTTAAAAGTACCACCTTTGCTTGTTTTGGTCATTTGTCTGCTTCTTATGCTGCTACTTGCTATGGTGCCCGCTTACCTGGATATTTCCGGAGTAACGGCAGAAATTGCGATGATCGTGGGTGTTATCGGTGTGGGGGTTATGTTCTCGGGTTTTTTCGAATGTCGTAAAGCACGAACCACGGTTCACCCTCAACTAAAACATGAAACCACAACGTTGGTACAAAGTGGGATCTACCAATATTCTAGAAACCCCATGTATCTTGGGATGTTATGTGTGCTTATTGCTTTTGGGGTGTATATACAAAGTATCGCTTCGTTTCTTATTTGCCCTGTTTTTATCAGTTATATAAATCGATATCAGATAAAACCAGAAGAAAAACACTTAGCTCATTTATTTGATGATGAGTATGTCGCCTATAAAAATAAAGTTCGCCGCTGGCTATAGTAATAGAGATAGAGATAGAGATAGAGATAGTGCGATGGTATTAACAAAGCGCGCTAAGTAGTCAGTTTAATAGCGATAATTAGAAATTAATCTGCTATATTGCTCATGAGATTTAGCATACAACAAGCTCTATATGCAATTGATAACGATGAGGAATTTCCGTATTTTAAAAATTGACATTGTATTTTGATAAAAATAAGACAATAAGAGACCCATTACAAACAAATGTTCCGATATTTTCAATGTCATAGAGCCATTGCTTGTAATTGATTTCCGTTTTATGAGTAAAAAAGAGCAACCATTGTGGATAATGTAATCATCACCAATACTCAGCAGCTTTTAGATGAAAGTTGGATTGTTATGCAATCTGACGCTACAAAAGCATTCGCGATTATAGACGATGTCCTATCAAGCGAAGGGCACAATATAGCGATTGAAGCTGAGTGTGCATTACAATTAGGTTGGTGCCATATCTACAGCGGTTCTCCAGAGCAAGCGACCGAACATTTTCTACGTAGTGTTCAACTGTTCAACCAACAAGACAACGCTGAAAAAATAATTCGTAGTTTAAACGGCCTTGGCTCTGCCTATATGGAGCAAAGCTTATTCAAATCGGCCGTGACCACGTTCACCCAAGCGATTGAGTTAGTCAGTGATTCAAATCAACCAGAGTTAGCTCTTCCAATCCATCTCAATATTGTCAATATCTACCTACAGCTTGATGATATGGATACGTCGTTAACGGCTCTAAGCGAAATAGAAAAGTTAATCACGACGCAACCGTTAGTTGATACTATTGGTGATGATAACCTCAGTATTTATCATAGTTCGATGGCTGAAGCCTTGCAGGTAAAAGGATCACTGTCTCAAGCAGAGCAACACATCCACTTAGCCACGCGCTTAGCAAAAACGAGCCAATGCAACACGGCACTATTTTCAGCGGCGCTCTGCTCGGCAAGGCAGCGTTACTTTCTAGAGCAAACTCAAGCGTCGACCAACCAATACCTGCAATTAATTACCGACTACACCCTGTCTAGCGCGGGTATCACTTTTTACCAAGCACAGTATGAATATGGCTGTGCCCTTTTCCAGCTCGGTGCTTACCACAAAGCCATCGCTATTTTTGAGCAGCTGGTTCTTAACCATAATCACACCAATACACCGAGCAGAATCATCAAAGCCTCGGAAGTGTTGAGTCAATGTTATGCCCGTATCAGTTCCTTTGAACACGCTTATCATGCACTGCAACAAGCCAAGCAAGAGCAAGAGCGCCTTGATGGCATTGAAGCTCAACAACAACTTATTTTATTCCAGCAAAATAAACGCATTGCTCACTTAACCAAAGAAGCAAAACATGAGCGTAAAATGCGCTTGGAACTTGAGTTACTGCACGAACGACTTTTACTGGTTGAAAAAATCGGTCAAAACCTCGCATCCAGTCTTGATATAGAAGAAATCCTTGCGACCTTTTATACCTCAATTTCTAAAGTAATGAAATTAAGTGCGATTGCTATGGGTCTGTATAATGAAGAGACTAAGTGCCTAGATTTTGACTACTCCATCGCTTTCCAGGAACGTGTCGACGCTTTTCAAATTCCATTAAGCGAAGCCAGCAGCTTGAATGCTAAATGCTTTATAAGACAAGAAATGCTCTTAGTCGATGAAAGTGGTCTGGCAGGCACAAGAAGTCATGGGCTTCATAACATAAAAATGAAATCCGCTGTTTATTTCCCGCTTAATTTTATTGATGAGAAGCTCGGTGTTATTACTCTACAAAGCTCTTATGCCGATGTTTTTGACTCTCAAATGCTCTCTTTGATACACAGTTTAGCGCATTACCTCAGCATCGCGGTTCGTAATGGCCGAACTCACAATCAGCTGATCGAATTAACGGCTAAAATACAGCAAGAAAAGCAAGAGATTGAGCAAGCTAAAACGGAAATTGAATACCTTGCACTACACGATGGATTAACACAACTGCCTAACCGTCGCATGCTAATCAGCTGTATCAAGCAACGCATTGCAGAGTGCGATGCTAACCACTGTCGATTCCAGCTACTCTATTTTGATCTTAATGGCTTTAAAAAAGTTAACGACCAATATGGCCACTCAATTGGAGACAAGCTATTATTTGCCCTATCTTGTCGAATAAGAGCTTTTTTACCACAACAAGATTTAGTGGCGCGTATCGGTGGTGATGAGTTTGTGATTTTGACTTCTTGTTCAAACAATAAAGAGCAACTACCTGATTTAATTCAAAGTATTCACGATGAACTTAAATCACCTTTTATTATTGATGATCTCGTACTCAACATTTCGCTAAGTTTAGGCAGTGCTGAATACCCAACCCATGGTCTCTCTTTTGATACCCTACTTAACCATGCTGATTCTGATATGTATAAAAATAAATTTAATGATTAAAACTATACATTAGCAACGCACTAGCGACTGGCAATGAATACCATAATTACAAAAAACCGCCAGAGCATAACCAATAACTCGTAACTCTTTACACTTAAGAATCCAATAGGTCATTATGCCCCTTACATCTCACCAAGACCCTTCTTTTGGCATTATTATTCATCGTAACTTTAAGCCGCTTTTCGTTAATGATGATTATGCGCATATTTTTGGCTTTAATTCAGCTGAAGAAGTGATGGCCCTTAGCTCTATATTTGAACTCATTGATCCGACCTTTCATGAAGTTGCTCAAGACAATTATAATGATCTTATACAAGGTGGAAAAATCCCCAAAACACCGACGATCCGCAGTTTCATCAACCAAGATAAAGATGGTCGCCTGCTCTCTATTATTGCTTTTGATAACCTAATTGAGTGGGAAGGAGAACCAGCAGTCCAGGTCAATGTGATCAATATCGATATGTTGGATCATGAGCATACTAAACTGCTTAAACAAGAACAGAAGTACAAAGATCTCTTTTGGAATTCAACTCAGGGTTTTATCGTACACAGAAATTTCAAGCTGCTAATGGTTAACCCTGCCTTCGCTAAAATGATTAAGGCAGACTCTATTGCGCAACTGATGGCTATGGATAGCCTCAAATGCATCATAACCCAAGATGGTCTTGAATTTGCGATAGAACAAAACAGAAAGCTGATGAACAACGAGATAAGCGACTCTGATGTTGTTATTGCAAATATTGATTTTGAAGGCAATATAAAATACTTTCATATCCTTGAAAGTAAGATAGATTGGGATGGCGAGCCTGCAATTCAAATATCCTTGATTGATGTAACAGAGACCCATCTCTTAGAAAAAAAGATCCGCTATCAAGCCTGTCATGATCCACTCACCGATGTGCTCAATCGTCGTGGTATCCTCAATATTGTCGAAGATAAGCAAAGTCAGCATGAGCAAATAGCCTGCTTATTACTTGATCTTGATGACTTCAAAAATATTAACGACCAATATAGCCACTCTGCGGGTGATTTTGTTTTAAAAGAGTTTGCTAAACTTTGCTCTTCGCTACTACCTAGCTCAGCTTACTTAGGTCGTTGGGGTGGCGAAGAATTTATTATTTTTAATACCATAGAAAAACCTGAAGACGCTTTTTCTATGGCAGAAACTATCCGAAATCATTGTGAAAATCATGCCTTTACTTACCAAAATCAGCCGCTAAAAATTACGGTTAGTATTGGGGTGAGCATTAGTGCAACACTACCCCACAATATTGATAAAATGATCAGCCAAGCCGATAAGAATATGTATCTAGCAAAAAACGCAGGTAAAAATAAATATTTGGCTAATCATAATGACAAATAGCTTAATTAAAAACAGCTAAGTCGCTGGAGAAGACTTATAACATTTCTTTGGCTATGAGGTGCAGTAAATAAGTTTCACGCTCAATGCTTAGACCTTTTTTACTGCTTTGCGCCATGGTCGTTTCATTATGCTTAATCGCTTCGTGGATATTAACCCACACCGGATGCATGCCATTGCGTAGTTCATGCGCTTCATAGGCCGTTGCACCAAGCTGTTGGTCTATTTTGCATGTGTAGCAATATGAGATCATGTGAACGACATTGGCATCATTTTTATGCCACGGACGAAACTCTTCAAAAATGCCAAAAGGCTTAATTGAATGAATGTTGTTTGCACCCGTTTCTTCTTGCAACTCTCGTAGCATACCAGCGATCGGGTCCTCCCCTTCATTAAGCCCCCCTCCTGGGATGGTATAATCATCGTAGCGCTGTGTATAAAGTAATAATATCTCTTCTCCATTGAGCACTATCGCACGAGCAGCATTACGCTGATAAATGGACTGATTATCAAGATGGGTAACCTCTGGATGGATCATGGTTTTAATGTGGCGCATAGAAAAGGCTCGCTAAAATCTGAATGAATAGTGTTGCTAAGATCGGGGCGTATTTATAAATATGATAGTACACGAGTTTTTAACTCAATCCGTTACAAGTGTATTAAAACTACTCTACAATGAAAAGAGTAAGAATAACGTATCAGCTAGATAAGAGGTAACTATGAAAAAGGTCTCCATTTTTATTGGTGTAGTGATGGGTATGACACTGACAGGCTGTGCTCAATATGAGCAAGACGAAGAGATAAAAAACTATACAAAAATGTCAAACCCAGCAGCGGTTTACTGTGCTCAAAAGGATGGTAAATTAGAAACGGTTAGTGAAAATAAGCGTCGAGTAACATACTGCAACTTGCCAAATGAAGAACGTGTCGAGCAGTGGGAATTCTATCGTAACAATCATACTGATGATGGCATGGAAATTAAGCAATAAACACGATCATTTTATCTAAGCATCGGATTAATAAAATGTTAAATTAATCCGATATTTAGTATTTTAAACGAACACTCTACTTGCCATTTCAGCACTCACATCAGAATACTACTCTACCGATAGCAATATTTTACGCTCAACGAGATTCACAGGGCTCATAGGCCTAACTAAATTTTTTGTATCTAACGATATTATTTTGACAGTGATATGGACGGATATGTTGTAATCTATAGTTTTATTAATAAGCGGTATTGCAATTTTTGTAATATCGTATATAAACCTTATTCAAGAAAACCAAGCGTGACCTGAAGACTTAATAGATACATTAATAATCGTCAATTCTAGTCTCATTTGGGTATTGAAATGGCGACTTGAACTGGTCAGTTTATTGTGTTTTAGCGCCTACGAGTCTAATCAACTCTGGTCAACGTACACTGACCACTAAGAATGTTGAAACCATACACAAATCAATATTAGTTTGTGGGTACGAGTCCTTCTATATCTATCAGTTATTCAAATTAATGATGCCTTACCATACCTGTATTATGATAATTAAGCATCTGAAATACCATAGTATAACTTTGGATTATGTACTTAATTACACTACCTTTATTGTTTCATTCACCACAACAAGTCGACTTTATTAAAAAACAGAAACACCTTTTTGCCAAACCAACAGCTTACCAATATGGACTGTTCGTTTTTGCGGTAATGACCATTGCATTGTGCTTTGTCCTACCCAATTGGCTTTTTACTTTTTTTTCTAGGTAATTATTTATGTTGTCTATCTTTGATATCTACAAAATTGGCGTTGGACCTTCCAGCTCCCACACCAACGGCCCGATGATCGCGGGTTTTGACTTTACTCAAATCATCAAAGATTTTCTACAGGATGTAGAGAGAGTTCAAGTTGATCTCTATGGTTCTTTATCGTTAACGGGTATTGGTCACCATACCGATAGAGCATCGATTCTTGGTCTATTAGGTAATAAGCCTGATGCGATCAACATCATCGAAGCTAATCAACAAATGGCCACAAGCATTAAGGAAAAACGCTTACCATTGTCTGGTACACATATGATTGATTTTGATATGGAAAGCGACATGCTTTTTCATGAAGACAATCTGCCTTTGCACGAAAATGGCATGACCATTACCGCCTTTGATGCACAAGGTAAGCAACTAGCGATCGAGACTTACTACTCTATTGGTGGTGGGTTTATTGTTACCGCTGATGAATTAGAACACGGCAGCAAAGCTGAAAAAGTAACGCTGGACTATCCATTTAAAACCGCTGATCAACTGCTTAATATGGCAGAAGAAAACGGATTAAGTATCAGTGCTTTGATCCAGCAAAATGAAACGGCTTACCGCTCAACAGATGAATTGTCACACAAAGCAGACCAAATCTGGCAAGTAATGGCTTCTTGTATGGAACGAGGCTTTGAGACAGAAGGGATCTTAGATGGTGGATTAAATGTCACCCGTCGTGCCCCTGCCCTGCTTAAAAAGCTAGAGTCTAATGGCAGCCTAGAAAATGATCCGATGGAGATCATGGACTGGGTTAACGTATTTGCCTTCGCGATTAGTGAAGAAAATGCAGCTGGTGGTCAAGTGGTTACCTCACCAACGAATGGTGCTGCTGGCGTTATTCCAGCCGTTTTGATGTACTACCATCGTTTCATTCGTCCATTAGACACAAAACAGATCCGTGATTTCTTAGCGGTGTCTGGTGCGATTGGGATGCTTTACAAAGTGAATGCTTCTATTTCTGGTGCAGAAGTGGGTTGCCAAGGTGAGATTGGTGTTTCATCTTCTATGGCAGCAGCAGGCTTAACGTCACTGCGTGGTGGTAGTAACGAGCAAATTTGTATCGCAGCAGAAATTGCAATGGAACACTCTTTGGGTATGACTTGCGACCCTATTGGCGGCTTAGTTCAGGTCCCTTGTATTGAACGTAATGCCATGGGTGCAATGAAAGCCATTAATGCATCTCGCATGGCATTAAAGCGTACAAGCAAATCGCTTATCTCACTGGATCGTGTTATCGCGACTATGTATCAGACGGGTAAAGATATGAATAAAAAATACCGTGAGACATCATTGGGTGGCCTTGCGATTATTCATCTTGCTCCACCTTGTGAATAGTCAACATAGGTGACACTGTCACTCTTGCTATTCATAATAGCATGGCCGTAAGAAAGTCAGAGATTACCATTAGACCATACTCAATTAAAGCAGAATGAGATGAACCTCTTTCTGCTTTTTTATACCTTGAAGTTATGGTACTTAAACGATATCCCAGCTATGCGTCATCTCAAGTCCTTCGCTTAGCATCAAACATACCGAACAGTACTTCTCTAGTGAGTCGGCAGCAACTTGAGCAACAACGTTAGGATCTAAGTTCTCACCCGACACATCAAAATGAATATTAACCTTAGTAAATATACGTGGAGCCGTTTCACGACGTTCTGTTGTCAATTTAGCAACGCATTCCGTCACAACCTGTCCTGCTGATTTTAAGCCATCAACCACATCAACTGAACTACAACCACCCGCTGCCATTAAGACCATTTCCATTGGGCTTGGTGCTGTCGCGCCACCATTGCCATCCATAACAACAGAATGACCAGACTGTGAATGCCCTAGAAACTTAAATTCTTCGACCCATTTTACTTCAGCTTGCATCTTGTACCCTACTTAGTTATTCACAATACATTATTTGCCTAACCTACTACTCTCTTAATAAAGGCGCAATCGTAATTCCAGCGATTACACTATAATTAATCTACTCAATAGCAATAATATCGCTAGGTGATGAAATTTTATCCCACTTACCTATGTCTATAGTAATAACCAATGATAATTTGAATACATCCCCCAAATAAGTGAGGGCATTATGCTTAGACAGACATTGACGACTTTATCCATGCAATGCAAATCGGTAAAACTCGGGCTGACAAAACGAGGCGTTAGTACCTTTTTTGCCCTTCTATTACCAGCTCAGTTTGCCCTTGCGGATTCATCACCTGCTGAGAATAGTGCGGTTGCAACACTGGCAGGTGGATGCTTCTGGTGTGTTGAATCCGATTTAGAAAAACTATCTGGAGTCAGTAGCGTGATCTCTGGTTATAGCGGTGGTGATGTGGACAATCCTACCTATAAAGCGGTTTCTTCGGGTAAAACGGGGCATATTGAAGTTGTGCAGGTGACATATAACCCTGAGAAAATTAGTTATGAAGCACTGCTTGATGAGTTTTTTCGCCATATAGATCCTACGGATAACCAAGGCTCATTTGTTGATCGAGGTCGACACTATCGACCTGCTATTTTTTATCATAATGATATTCAACAGCAAGTAGCAGCTTCATTTATGGCTGAAATTGATAAAGCCAATATTTTTCCCAAACCCTTAGCAACTGAACTGATCGAATTTAGCCAATTTTGGCCTGCAGAAGAATACCATCAAGATTATTACAAGAAGAATAGTATTCGTTACCGCTACTACCGTCACGCATCTGGTCGAGATCAATATCTTGATGAGGTTTTTGGTGATGATAGAGATAAGCAGCCACAAACCATTCGTAGTTTAATTCAGCACAAACAGTCGATAAGCCGCTATACCAAACCTAGTGCTGCAGCCATTAAAGCCAAGTTGTCTGCCCTTCAGTTCGATGTCACCCAGCATGAAGCAACTGAAAGACCTTTTGATAACGAGTATTGGGATAATAAAGAAGAAGGTATTTATGTTGATGTAGTGACTGGTGAACCGCTTTTTTCTTCAACGGATAAGTATAAATCAGGCACAGGCTGGCCAAGCTTCACACAACCGATTAATGAAGCATTCATCACAACCAAAACCGATTACAAGCTGCTTTACCCAAGAACTGAAATACGCAGTCGAGTTGGTGATTCCCACCTTGGGCATCTATTCACGGATGGACCAAAACCAACAGGTCTTCGTTACTGCATGAACTCTGCTGCAATGACCTTTATTGCTAAAAATGAGCTCAAAAAGCAAGGATATGAGGAATATTTAACGCTATTTAAGTAAATAATCATAAATTTGCACCGATGAATGTTAAATACATTATTAATCACTAATCAAACATAACTACCAACAATATGCGCTAACTTATTGCTGGCACCTCAACATTAAGTACTGATTAAATTGAATAAAACAAAGAAACGCATAGATTAGACGACCATTTAAAGTATGCAAAATGAATGTCTTTGTCTCTATAAAATATCGAAGAAAAGTACAATCAAATTCTAAAACTTCATGAAATAGTCACCTACTTTATGTTAGCATAGCTTCTTTTTTTTGACGTACCTCACAATTTTGACACTAAGTTAAGCCTGTTAAAATTGTAAACGAGGTGAAATGCATAAACTTCTTATGAAGTGATATGAAGGGACATTAATGTCTAACCTTACGACTGCAAAATCTGAGAAATCAGCAACTAAAACTAATTTATCTTTCTCTTCTAAGTCTTTGAGCCAACTTAGCCGCTCCTTAGAACTGACTAACCCGGTATTTTGGCTAAGTGGTAGTTTTCTTGTTTTCTTTGTCTTAATGGCGATACTCAACACACCATTACTATCCAGTATGGTGAATACAGGGTTTGCTTGGGCAACGACAGTTTTTGGTCCATTTTGGCAAGTTCTTCTACTGGTGAACTTTGTTATCGGTCTCTTTCTTGCGTTTGGTCGTACTGGCCATGTAAAGCTTGGTGGGCTTGAAATGCCAGAGATGGATACCTTTAAGTGGTTATCCATCATTTTATGTACATTACTTGCTGGTGGTGGTGTTTTCTGGGCTGCTGCTGAGCCAATTGCACACTATGTTTCTGCTCCGCCAATTTTTGGTGAAGTAAGCTCGCAAAAAGAGTTGGCTATCAATGCACTTTCACAATCGTTCATGCACTGGAGCTTCCTCGCTTGGGGGATCCTAGGTTGCCTGAGTTCTATTGTTCTAATGCACCTTCATTACAATAAAGGTCTACCATTAAAGCCACGTACACTACTGTACCCGGTATTTGGTCAGCGCGTGATTAGCGGTCATTTAGGTAATGTGGTTGATGCTTGTTGTATTATTGCCGTTGCTGCAGGCACGATTGGACCAATTGGTTTCCTTGGTTTGCAAATCAGCTACGCATTAAACGACCTATTTGGTTTACCTGATACTTTCACGACACAAAGCTTGGTAATTATTGGTGCCATTCTTATGTATACCCTATCGGCACTTAGCGGTGTGAATCGAGGTATCCAACTAGTTAGTCGTTACAACATTATTTTATCGGCTGCTTTGATCTTATTCATTTTAGTATTTGGTCCAACTCAATTTATCTTTGATGGCTACCTACAAGGTATGGGTCAGATGGTTGATCAGTTTGTACCAATGGCGCTATATCGCACCGATACTGAGTGGTTAAGCTGGTGGACTATCTTCTTCTGGGGCTGGTTTATTGGTTATGGTCCAATGATGGCGATCTTTATTGCTCGTATCTCACGAGGCAGAACGATTCGTCAATTAGTGCTATCAATTAGTATCATTGCACCATTAATCACTTGTTTCTGGTTTAGTGCTATTGGTGGGACTGGTCTAGCGTTTGAGTTAATCAATCCAAACTCGGTCGCGAGCGGTTTTGAAGGCTTCAACCTACCTGGTGCACTGCTTGCTATAACACAGCAACTGCCACTACCAATGTTGATTTCTATTCTGTTCTTGATTTTAACCACAACATTTATTGTTACTACAGGTGACTCAATGACCTATACAATTAGTGTTGTAATGACAGGTTCAACAGAGCCAAACCCATTAATTCGTGTTTTCTGGGGTGTGATCATGGGTATGATTGCAGCCGTGTTAATCTCAATGGGTGCGGGTGGTATTACTGCTCTGCAATCATTCATTGTTATTACTGCAGTACCAGTGTCATTCGTTTTACTTCCATCATTGTGGTTTGCACCTAAAATCGCGCAGCAGATGGCAAAAGAACAAGGTATTGCTTAACTCTTAGCAAGCCTACTACAGTACTGGATAAGAACCCTATGATTGGTTTTTATCCAGTATTGCTTTTCTAACATCTTCCCTTAGCTTTCTAATCCGCATAAACAACCTATTGATCATAGAGAAAATGTCTCTTTTCTGGTAATTTCAACACCATACTTGTTTGATATAGCAATAAAGGCTTGTGAATCAATTGATCAGTACAATACACAACTACCTCACTACCCATCAATCTGAATGGGTCTTAAGCGTCTTTTTAATCACTCTCGGCAGTTTGTTTGCTTGGTTAGTATGGCGAGTGGTGTATAGCCGATTACATACCCTGACTGAAAAAACGCACTTTCACTGGGATAACCTTGTACTCGAGTCGCTTAAGGCTCCGGTAAGTGGCTTTATTTGGCTATGGCCTGCCACTCTCTCACTTGGCTTTATCCTCGAAGGGCAAACGAGTGATGTTATCAATGGACTGGGAACCTTAAAGTCTATTCTCATCATTAGTGTTTTTATCTGGGCACTGCTGCGCTTCATCAATAATATAGAAATTTATGTATTAGCGCAGGCAAAGCGCGATGAAACCACCGTTCAAGCCATCGCAAAAGTCGCACGCCTACTTTTTATCACCATCGGTACCCTGACCATCATGCAAGCCTTTGGGTTAAGCTTATCTGGCTTACTGACTTTTGGTGGCGTAGGTGGTTTAATTGTTGGTTTAGCGGCAAAGGATCTACTGTCTAACTTCTTTGGCGGCATGATGATCTACTTTGATCGCCAGTTTAATCTCCCAATATCAAATCTTGTCAATAAATTCGTAACCGTATAATTAAACTGTATTTTATTGCCAAATACTTTAGATTTTTTAATTGACAACTGTCAATTGTCTACTAGGCTAAAGATTATACACACTATATAATTCAGTACGCATATGAGAATCCCGATATTAAAAGAGCTATCTCAAATCACTTCGTCTCTATCACCCTGTTATTCTCACCACCTTTCCAACGATATTTTCCCGCAATCTTCTATAGTTAAAGGCAAGGTAGAAGGTGCTGTAATACAGAAAAAATTAAATATTTATGCATCCTTCTGTTACCTAGTTAAGTCAAAGGGGTATAGTGGTATTGATATCCTGAATGATGCCTCTGCTCTGAATCTTCATTTTGAACAATTTATCGGTTTTCTACATAAGGAATCAGAAGTAAAGCGAGATTGCTCGTATAGCCTAATTAACCCATTCAGAATAGCCTTTAGCCTCCTAGCCAAAGAAAGAGGCCTGCAACTTCAGAAAATTAAACTCTCCACTAACTATATTACAGATGATTTACACAGGTGTATCGATAGGTATAACGCCCTGAGCATTGATAACACCAAGCGCGATTATCTCAATGGGTGGCGCGCGGTTAGCAAAAATGGTCAAGAGTATGAGCTGTTTCTTGATCCAATCTACACAGGGCACGGCAAAGAATTTGCTACGTTGTTACATAATGCTCTCAACGATTACACCTCAAAAATGCTTCAGTCTTCAGCTCGTACTGTAGTTAATAACTTCAATAATCTATTCAGAGCGATGTCCATAGTTTGCTCTAAACAAAAAGACATTAATGACCAATTGAATCACGAAAACCTACATCAGTTTTTCCTCAAAATCATGAACCTTCTTTTTGCTGAATGTTTGGCTAAAAATAACGACCCCAAACATTTTTTTCTAACATGGAAAAGGTCAGTAGAGCACTTTCAGAAATGCTTCATCCAAACAGGTATATTTGATCCTCCAATTAAGCCATTTGTGACTCCGATATGGAAGTCACCAAAAGATTCTATATTCACTTTTTCGATCGGAGGTCAAGCATCAAAAATCGAAAAAGATCGATGGTTTGCAGATATCCCTTTGAGAATAAAGGATGAAGAAGCCTTAACCATTATTCAATCAAGGGTTGAGAGAGATTTAAAACACATTCACCACATTTGTTATACAAAATTCAAAGAGTTTAAAAAAATTGACAAGCGCAATGACTTGTACCGTTGCAGCGGCGTAATAAAGCCACTGACACGAGCCTATGGATCAGATGTGCCTGTAGGAGATAAGCATGTTGCAAATACAGTTGCCACATTCCATACATATGGAATCGCAGGGAAGAAATCAGGTTACGTTAGTTTTTTGGGGTTTGCAGGCAACTCACGGGATCTTAATTATGAATTGAATCTTCCAACTGTCGCTAGCCTAGCGATTATGTGTAACTTATTGATTCAACAGCATCCTCAAATTACTCCATCTTGGCTCGAAAAGTGGGAGCTATTTAACAAGAATGGCGATCAAACTGGTTTTATCCAATCTGGAAACCAATTCTTAATTGATAGTGTTAAACGTCGTAGAGGTCTATCAAAAGCTCAACAACCAATCATTTTAAACGAATTTTCAAAGGAAGTGGTTGAATACCTCATCGAGCACACCGCTATAGCTCGCGACAACCTCAGGAATAAAAAAGATACCTCTTGGCGGAAAATGTTACTCACTGCGAATGTAAACAAGGCTAGTCAGTCAAGCAGGTTAACAAGCTACGACACGTCGCCAACATTTATTGGTTGGATGACTGATAAATCATTATTTTCCAATGAAATACTTATTACTCAAGAGGAAGCAGCTGTCATTGCAGATATGGCGTCCCTTCGTTCAGTTAGAAGAAATAAGGCTCTTCTAACCTATTTGGAAACGCACTCCATGACTGCCGTAGCTGAAGCTCTTGGGCACAAAGAAATGAACTACACTCTGTTGTGCAGTTACCTACCTAAACCTTTAATGGACTTCTTTAACGACCGCTGGATTAGGCAGTTTCAAAACGCCATACTTCTTGAGGCTCTAAAAGGCTCAGATTATCGTTTAGAAGCTGTTGATATGACTGCTGATGAAATAGATGAATTCCTCGAAAATCATGCTCTTTCAGAGCTTCCTAGCTTTTCTCAATTTGAAGCCGCTTCAACTGGGTCACAGAACATTTACGTCGATAAATACGACTTTGATGGAGCCACATTCACTATTGGTACCGCATTATTGCAGGTACTAATAGCGATTAGGAATACTATCGAAGAAAACTCATATAATGAGTTAACGGATATTATCAATAACTGGTATGAGTCTTCTATTTTTATTCTTAACCTCTTGGAGTCAGAACAATATAGCGCAGATAAAGAGCTAACACGCATGCTCCATGAGGCGAAATCCAACCCGTTGGATACACAACAATTCAAGGAAATGATATTATGCGTTCAATAATTGACTGTAATAAAAAAGTTATCAACTTAGGTAAAGAGGAATTAGAAACTCTGATTTCTCAAGCTATTTCAAATGGTAACTTTACAAGTCTAGAACAAATAACGAACGTATATACTGGTATTTACAGCGCTTTAAAAGATAAACCTTGGTGGTTGGTCAGTGATTTTGAAGATGATATCTGGATCTTCGACTTCCAGTCAGATACACAAAAAAAAATAGCAAAATCGAAACAAAAAATTAGTGAGATAGATTGGACATCGATAATTCTTGATGATGGTAAACCTATTACATCAAATAAACACCGTCAACTTTTAAACGCTTTCAAGTACTGGCTTATAGCTGTTGATAACCCATTTGATAATGGTGGAAATTTCATAACGGCTACTACTGCTAGAGCCAAGTTCAACCGTGTCGTTTCTATGATAAATTCCATTTTAATAAACGCTCACAAAAAAGAACTCGCAAATAACCATCTTCAGAAGTTTAATGATGACTTTTGGCTTAGTATCCTTACCTCTATTAGCGCACGTGGTAATGTATTGGGTATTTATGGAATAGAGCCACGAATTAAAAATCTCCTTGATAATGCCGCCAATACTATTTCCGATGAAGATGCAGAAGCTTTCTCTAAAGAATATCCTTATTTACTCGAAGAATTATCTGAAGATAAAAATAAACTACTATTAAATGATCGTGTAAAATCGTGTAAGTGGTTATTTAATAACGGCTTCTATAAACAGTCTAACGGTGGGATAAGATATACAGGCAACTCAGCTTTTTTTGCTTCATCGCTGTTTGAGGGTAAAGTGTTAGATATTAATAAATTAAATATACCTGTATACCCGGAAATAGTCATCATCCCCCCTGTATTAAAAACCGAATACCCTCGTATTGATTCCAAAGACTATAGCAAAGGAATTACTAAACCAGCTATTGAAAACTATATACAGGTAATTAGATTAATTCATACGAATATTGGAAGAACTGATGCAGCTCAACCTAATATTATTGGTAAAAAAGTACTGGCGATTAACGTTATGCAGAATGAGCAGACGATAGAGAAAACCCCTAATAGGACTAAAACAGTACCACCAGAGGTCATATTTAACCTTCTCCGAGATTGTTATGAGTTTACTAAAGAACATTTGCCAGTAGAACCGACATCCCCTTATGAAACTACAACTCTACTATCTGAAGTACTTAAACTACTGGAAGCTGGTAACTCAAAATCCACTAAAGCAGACACAAGCCCTACAAGACCCAAATTGAACTCTAAAGAGTTTAATGAATCTTTGCATCGAGAATTACCTTCGACAGAGCGAGCTTGGTGGTTTGAGTATGAAGCAATAAACACACTAAGTACTGAATACATAAAAAAAGGGATTAAACAAATTATTCCTTTAGGTATAGATGAATTAGATAAACACAAAAAAATTCGATCTGGAGAAAGTTTATTCGATCTATTTTCTGTATTACAAGGTTCAATACAAATCCTTGTTGGAGCAACAGTGGCAAGAAGACAAGATGAACTAATTGAGCTAGAAGAGCATGGTAATTTGGTACCCAATATAAACCCATTTACAGAGAAAGGTGGTAACACTCAATACGATCTAAAATTCAAAGTAAAAAAAACAGGAGTAGGTGGTAAAAAGGGGCAAAAAGAGTTAGCTAAAAGACCTATACCACGGTCAATTGCAAAAATGATATGGCAATTAGAGCAATTTAATATTGGGATGAATAAAAGAGGTTTGAGCTATGGTACGTTGTCATTATTTAATACACTAGATCCGACCATTGGGAAGATCGGCTGCGTAGACCACAAGAGTTATAATACTAACCTTGATAATGCCTGCGATTACCATGAGACGCTGTTGGTAAAATATAGCACCGTAGAATTAAGGCGACTTTATGTAAGGCAACATCAACTTAGACGTTTCTTTGCAATGGCTTTTTTTTGGTCAAAGCGATTTAAAGGAATGGATTCACTTAGGTGGATGTTAGCCCACTCTGATGTGCAGCATCTCTATAACTATATTTCAGAACTGGAAAGTGGTGCCGTTCTCTTAGGAGTAAAAGCAACAGCAATCACTCGTAGTCTTATAGATCCATCGTCTGAGTTATATGACACAGAAAGTATTGAGATCCTGAGAAAGACTATAGCAAATAGAATATTAGGTAATAACTCTCGATCAATTGATGTTAGTTCACTCAGTGAGGCTTATGACTGCTTTAAAGATGAGTCTTATCACACTATCCCAAGTATCGATCAGATTGAAACCGAGCAAATGATCGAGTACGAAGTTCTTAATATGTTGAAGGATGGCTCAATTACTCTAGAACCCGACTTTTTTTCCATCTCAGATGCAAGTGGCAAAAAAATCCAAACATTCACTTTAATACTAAAAACCAAAGATCTCGATTAGGAACATTTAAATGAAAAAGTTAAGCGTAAACCAAATTAAAGCAATAAAGACTGAACAACTTTTACTTGACGTAATCAACAAGCCCAATAATTTTACAAATGATGATAAGTTAATTCATGCACTTCGCTCTCAAGGGGCTTTAGCGCAGTATGATAACCCAGTCCTTAATATTACTTCATGTTCACTCAATACCCTAAAAAGCAATTGCAATGATACTTTAAAAAGAAAGTACAAAGGTCTCGATATCCTTAGAGTCAATGCCAAAACAGCCATTGAAGATAAAGAACAGGAACCCAAGGTAGATAAACCTAACAAAGCAACACTCTCTGGATTGAGATTGAAGGTCAATGAGCTAAATAGTGAACTGGAATCACTTCGTTTTGCTTGTTTCAACCTAACGAATATTATTGATGAACTACGCTCGTTTACCAAAAAGCTTGCCGTATATGACGGAACCAGTGATGCACGATATGACCTCTATAAAGATCAAGACTATGAGATCAGACTGAAGCTGGATTACACTAATCAATTTCAAGCATATAAAAATTCCCAAGAAGAATACCAAAGGTTTCTAAATGCCAGTAATTAAATTAGAGAACCATAAACAATGGACACATATTGGGCTTGATAACAGTCTAAAATTTAGAAAGCCTATTGATATACAATTCGTGACGTACAGCAACGGGCTTCCGTGTGTGGAAGTAAATGCATACATTAAACAGTTAATTTTAAATGGCAAAAAATCCAGTACTATTCGTACTAAAGTTTATAATATTTATCATCTAGTACGTTTTGTAGAAGAACAACCTCTTTTGAGTTCCTTTGAACAACTGAATAACTCACTGTTTAAACTATTCATACATAACCTACAAAGAGAAATTAAAACAAATGGAGAAAAATTGAGAAAAACAAATACAGTAATAACTATTGGGGCTCAATGTCTTGATTTTCTGTGTTTTGTCAAGTCTTTCCATGATTTAGATAACTCCATTGGTACGGACAAAAGCAGCTCAATAATTATTACTGAAAAGGAGTATAAGTTTAAGCCCGAAGGATACAAGAATTATAAATATGGTACTACAAAGAAACACACTTCTTTCCCAGATCCTGACGAGAGAAAGAAACGCCACCCTGTTGGTGAAGAGGACGCGCTCGCAGTATGGCAGTATATTAAAACTCAAAAAGGAAAAGACAAACGTAGGCGTGACATGGCTTTCTACACATCAATGGAACAGCTGGGGGCTCGCGTAAAAGAACTCAGTCTAATGACCCTCACAGATTTTGAGAATGCAAAGCAAACTGGCTTAATGAAATTGGTGACTCTGAAAAGAAAGGGGACTGAAGAATATACCCGCATGGTTCCCGTACCAAGTATTTTTATTACAAGTATCTCTGATTACTTAAAGGTAAGGAAAAAGGTGACGAAAAGCAAAAAAGTAAATCATGATTATCTTTTTATCAGCCTAACAACAGGAAAACAATTGAGTGCTGGCACATGGACAACTTATATTAAAGAGTGGCAAAACAAACTTGGGATAAAAACTCCTATTAGTCCTCATAGGTGGCGTCATGCTTTCGTAACCGAAAAACTAAAGGAATTAATACTTGCTGATGATGAGCTCAATAGCAAAGATGACTTTCGAGCAAAATTACTTCATACAAACACGCTTAAGCAACAGTTGCAGCAATGGACGGGACACTCAACCTTAAACTCCCTCGATATTTACATTGACCTCATATTTGCAGAACTGAATGGTTATGCAAAAGTGTATAGTGCTGTTTCATTATCAAATGCGGTCAAGCTAGTCGAGCGCCAGCTAGAATACTTCAAGGAACAATTAAACAAAGGGGAAATAAGCAACACAGACCTAAGAAAAGGGTTGGACGAATTAATTAATTCTTTCAGCAAAGACATTAATAGTTCCACTGAACATCGATAAGCTAGCTTATTTATGCTCAGTGGTTCAAATGAATAAAAGTACAACACAAACTACTAAGGTTGGTTAGTTATCGTTTACCCTAAGACTATTCACCACTTCAGTTTCTCGCATAAAATACTCAAACAACCCTACCCTAAACAACCGAGTCGATGTGGCCGCATTCTTGTAAATACGCCCTTTAGCATCTAGCTCCATTACTGAGCAATCATTCCAATGTATGGCATTCTTACTGTAATCAAGCCTTCCTAATGCTTTACCAGCCGCTTTCAACTCACTTAGTGACGCCCCATTGCTAACTAATTCATGAATCGTCAAACCAAGTGCCTGCCAGACCTGTGGCGACAAGTGATACCCAGAACGATCTTTGAGAAAGATCTCTTGCAATGATTCAAGCCATGCCCTCAAAAAGAAAGTAATTTTCTCCATATAGTCATCAGACAAGACAGAAGTAAGACTTGTCCCATTAGGCAATTTAATGTCTTTCGACATTTTGCTGTACTCCTGTGTTCCCACTCCGGCAACAGCACCAACCAGAAACTTAAAAAGTACGTATTGCGTGGTGATATAACGCTCTGAAGTTTTCACATGTTTGGAGTCAAAATTCACACCACCATAAGATTCAATATCAGCGTCTCGTATCAACTGATCAATAAAAGGCTTCAATGGAAAATCATCATCGGGTAGCAAATTCTTTCCACCAAGAAGATGTGGAAGGCTTAGTGATGACTCGAAAATACTGCTCTTTTTAAATAGTTCAATGACATTATCAGTATTCAAACCTTGTTCAGTATCAAACACAATGCGGACTTCTACCCCCTCCATTGCTAAACGTTGTCTCTGCTCACTTCGTTGATTCGCTTCTTTAACAGTCAGTCTAGAGCTAAATAAGAAGGTTTTTAACCCTAAGATCTTGCAGATAGCAGTCAAGCCCAAAATGTTACCGACGACATATGTATTAGAGGTGTTGTAAATCAAGGTCGGTAACTGGTGTGATGCATTAGTAAGAGTAGGTTTATCGATAACTGCAAATGTTAGCGACAAAGGCGCACTTACCGAATGTTCAATAGCGTTTTTTTGTAGTTCAGACAGTATCTGTTCGACTTTTTCAATATTTTTAGCATTCACAGCAGCATCAATCGCCCACCTCAATTCTGGCAAGAGGTTACTGGTTGAAAAGTATGAAGCGACCTCAGCCATCGGCATTGTGGTAATCAAAGTGTGCTGCGTCCGACCATGTGAACGAAACAACATGCCACTAATTTTTTTATCAGAAATACTCAAAACTTTTCATCCAGTTACTGAAAAAGTGGACTTTAACTCAAAAAAACAACTTGATCCGACATGTATGTCGGATCAATACTAATCAAAAGAGTTAAAGCGCAAATTGCTCCTAATAGCGATAATGCCACAGATAAAAGGTCAAAACATGAAAGACAAAAATACCGATAATCATAATGAGATATCAGGTGAGATCTTAGAAAGCTCTATCGTTGATAGTTTGTTTATTAAATACGATGAGAAAGAAAGTAATAGCTATTTAGCTAGCTCAAAAGAACTATTAAAAACAGCAGAATCGCTACCTCCTCAACTGCTTGAAGGCATTTTTAAATCTAGGGCTCGCTATTACTCAGGGGTAAAAGCAGTTAAAACAACACTGAAGCATACTGTCATCTATATCAGCCCTCAGATTGCACGTGATATGTTAAAGTTTTCCCGACGTGGAGCAATTAACCCTAATAATAAGAATCGAAAAATAAGCAGAGCAAGAGTTAAGAAGTACGTAGAATTAATGAAAAAAAGAAAATGGTGCCTTACTGGTGAACCAATTATCATTTCTGTCGAGGGCGAGATTCTCAATGGTCATCATCGCCTAGAAGCTTCATATGAAGCGAATGAAGGTTTCATTGCTCCTGTTATTTACGATGTAACTGACGATCTGTCATTTGCAAATATTGATGTGGGTAATATGCGCTCTAGATCGCAGGTATTAGAGATGGCTGGGGTTCTAGTGAACGCTCAAGTGCTATCTCGTGTAGCTATGCTATCAAAAGCCTTTGATATGACGTCTAACCCTTATGCATTCAGAGGTACTCAAGGCACATCTTTCCAACCTTCTGAAATATTAGCATATGTTGAAGAAAACGAAGAGCTTGCATTATCTGTTGATTTTATTTCTAAAATAGTAAAACGACATAAACTTGAGACTCAAGTCTCTGAGGCGATTTACGCTTTCGCTCATTACATGATTAAACAAAAGCTAAAGGATTATGAACTGAACAAAACACTGCCCCTGTCACCAGAAACCTACCTCACTCGGATTATTTCCTCCCTAGGGCTGGAGTCTGAAGATGACATTGAATATCAGGTCCGTAATTACCTACAATCACTAGTCCATGAGTCAACAAGTTACTCTCTTTTATGCAAGTTATCAGCTATTTTTAAAGGGTGGAACCTGCATTTAGGCATCCCTGTTTCAGGTAATAAAGTGAGTGTTCGCCGGGTCGCTCGATATCGAAGAGATAGTGATGGCAATAAAGTTCCAATGACATCCGCTGGGAATATTAATGAAGCATTCACAATCCCATGTGTTGAAAAAGGGCCCGCTCCCAAGAAAATCTTGAAACAAGCCAACGTACAGACATTGGAGAAGTAAGTTTGGTTAACATAGACTTATCAGTTCCGGAGTTGAAAGAGTTCATACTCAATGACAGCACTCCATTCAAGGTGGTTGACCCAACTAGCCTACCCCAAAAAACGCAGCTTGCCATGTGCGAGTTTATGAGGGGAAAAACAGCTCCACATCTTTTGTACATCTATTCCCATGACTATGCGTCTTTCCGAAATTTAGTTATTTCAGGAAAAATAATTATCAAGTGAAAAAAGTGAAGATGGCAAGCTACTATGCCTGCCATCTTCGATTACTTTACTTATACCACCCATCTGCCAGCACTTCAGCTTGCTCTAGCACAAGCTTAATCGCCTCTTCAGCAGCATCTGGCGGGTATTTCCATCTACGTAGTAATCGACGAACGAGGTTGCGCATACGAGCACGAACACTATCTCTCTTTTGCCAATCAACCGTTGCTGACTTACGCAGTTGATGAGTTAACTCAATGGCAAGCTTACGTAAGTTGTCATCACCCAGTTCTCTAACCGAGGATTCGTTGTCTACCAATGCGCGATAGAAAGCTATTTCGTCGACAGAGAGGTTCAGCTTATCTAATAACTCTCCATCTTCTTGCATCTCTTTCGCCCATTGAATCAACTCCTCGATAACTTGAGCCGTTTCAATGCTGCGGTTATGGTATTTTTGCAGCGTCGACATAATACGTTCAGAGTATTTCTTCTCCTGTACGACGTCGTTCTTCATGCGAGATTTAACCTCATCACGAAGCAGCTTTTCTAACAGCTCTACGGCAAGGTTCTTCTCTTTCATGTTCTTAACATCTTCTAAGAACTCTTCAGAGAGAAGCCCGATATTTGGCTTATCAAGCCCAACCATAGTGAAAATATCATCAACACCATCGGCTACAACTGCATTATTTAGAATTTGCTTCAATGCTGTATTGCGCTCCTCATCAGTGCGCTTCTTGTCTACCGTTGAGTGCTTGATAAAAGCTGTCTTGATCGCAGAGTAAAAGGCAATTTCGTTCTTATAACAGTGAGTTTCATCCATAGTACTACACAGTGAATATGCTTTAGCCAAAGCCGCCATCACATCGAGGAATCGCCTCTTTCCGTCCCTGACTTGTTTTCCGTTAGCGTCAGTATGAGATAAACCTGACAAATGGTTAACTGCTCCCGGTAACAAGCGCAATGCATCCGATTCAAAGTCCGGACGATAGTTGAATACCTTTGTATCAACGGGGGTTGCGAACATACCTCGAATGATATCAACCTTTTCCATTAGTACAGCAAACGCTTCTGCCGTATCGACGGTGGGTTGTCCCTTACCTTGGCTATTAGTGTAGGTTTTTAGTGCATTTTTAAGCTCATTAGCGATACCAATATAGTCGACAACCAAGCCACCGGGCTTATCTTTAAAGACTCGGTTTACACGAGCAATCGCCTGCATTAGGTTATGCCCTTTCATTGGTTTATCTATATACATGGTATGGCAACAAGGTGCATCGAATCCTGTTAGCCACATGTCTCGTACGATGACGAGCTGAAGCTCATCGTCAGTATCCTTGTAACGCTTCTCGAATAGCTTTTTGGTTTTCTTATCGTGGATGTGAGGCTGCATCTTTTCTTTGTCTGATGCAGAGCCAGTCATCACAATCTTAATTGCACCTTTATCGGTATCTGGGTGATGCCACTCTGGTTTAATAGCAACAATAGCATTGTAGAGATCGACACATATCTCTCGGCTCATCGAGACAATCATGGCTTTACCGGGAAATGTCGATGTTCGAGTAGTGAAGTGCTCAACAAGATCTTTTGCAACTTGTTCAATGCGAGGCTCTGCACCTACCAGCTTTTCTAATGTTGCCCACTCTGATTTTACTTTTTCACGATCTGCCGTTTCTTCATCTTCACCGATTTCACCTTCAACTTTATCGTTAAGCTGCTCAATTTCATCTTGGTTAATATCAAGCTTTGCAAGGCGAGATTCGTAGTAGATAGGCACCGTTGCACCATCGTCAACGGCATCTTGAATATCATAGATAGAAACATATTCGCCAAATACACCACGCGTGTCTTTATCATCCATCGCGATTGGCGTGCCTGTAAAGCCGATGAATGAAGCATTAGGCAGTGCGTCACGCATGTACTTGGAATAACCATAAACGTACTTGTGACCCGTTACAGTGCCGTTTTTGTCCTTCACTTCCACCATTTTTGACTTGTTGCCATACTGGCTGCGGTGCGCCTCATCAGAAACGACAACAATATTACTTCGCTCAGACAGCCTAGGGTGCTCTGTCTCTTCATCTAATAAAGCGAACTTTTGAATCGTCGTGAATATGATGCCGCCAGACTGCCGATTTAAAAGCAGCTCACGCAACGCATCTCGGTCGTCCGCTTGTTGAGGTATTTGCTTTAACGTCTCTTGCGCCATCCCAAAGGTGTTGTAAAGCTGACCATCGAGATCATTTCGATCAGTTACCACCACAATCGTTGGGTTATTCATGGATGCTTGCTGTAACAGTTTACTCGCGTAGCAAACCATAGAGATGCTTTTGCCACTACCTTGAGTATGCCAAACAACCCCAGCCTTACCACTGCCTTGCTTAATCTTTTCTAATGCAGGGATAGTGCTCTCAAGGAAGTTACCAGAGGTATTGGCGGCACGAACCGTCGCCTCAACAGCCGCTCTCACTGCGTGGAACTGGTGATAACCTGCAATTTTCTTGATGATTTTGTCGTTGTCGGTTTCGAATAGTACAAAGTAACGAATATAGTCGAGGAGTAGATCTTGCTTGAAGAAGCCACGAACCATGGTTTCTAATTGAAATTCCAATAACGGTCTATCGTCCTCCGTAGCGACTGTTTTCCAAGGTAAGAATCGCTCTTTATTTGCCGTTAATGAACCAACGCGAGCCGTCCAACCATCACTGACAATTAACGCTTCATTGAAAACAAACAGATCTGAAATTTCATCTTTGTAGGTTTGAAGCTGATTGAAGGCATTCCAAATGTCGGCATGGTCATCGGCTGGATTTTTTAACTCGATGACTGAGATTGGTAAGCCGTTAATAAACACCACAACATCAGGACGGCGATTACCTTTTGTACCTGTAATCGTAAACTGATTCACGATAAGGAACTCATTGTTATCTGGCGTCGTAAAATCCATTAACTGAGCGTGAGTATGCTTTGTCTTCGATTCGCCATCTTCAACATCCGTGTATTCGACAGGCACTCCTTCAATCACAAACTTGTGGAAGGCACGGTTGTTTTTAATGAGAATGGGCGTATCGGGGGAAGATACCGTGTTAACCACATCATTCAGTGCCTCTATCGGAAGCTCTGGATTGATAATTGTTAACTGATTTAATAGCCTCTGTTTTAATACCACTTGGTGGTAATCGTCACGCTCTGCATCGTCGCCATCAGGTGCGATGTCATAGCCATTTTTATAGAGGTAACCTTGGTCGGTGAACCACCTAATACATTCTTGTTCTAACTGGTCTTCTGTGATCACATGATTCCCTCAAATTCGAAAGTCTTTTTTATTATTCTCGTAGCACAACACTTAGAATGGCAGCCCAAATAACAAGCCAATTCCGAACCCAATCGGGCTAACTGGTATTGCTACATCAGCTACGAGTTCTGCTAAGCCCTCGCTCGCAACATCACTTGCTACAGATTCACCTACGCTGTGAACCATTTCACCAGCTAATGTTTCTGACACCGTATCAGTCAATGCTGCATTATCAATTCCTGAATCGATCACCAATGTGTTATCAAAACTATCGGCAACTTCACTCGTAACAAGAATTGGGATATCTGAGTTTTCAGCAAGTGTCTCGTTGATATAAGAAACACTGTCGGTCGCTTTTAATTGCACTTCAGCCGCTATATCACCATCACTCATTAATGCAATATCAGAAACAGGATGGTTGGTTGCTTCAAAGAGCATGGCATCCATACCCTGCCCGTTGAGTGCAGCCACAACCTCTTGTTCGAAAACAATGCCTTTGATGTTGCTGATATGCCCTGACATAGCATCAGGGTTAACATCAGCAAAGTAATCAAGGATCTCGTCGTTACTTGCAAGCTCTAGCTCGTTATAGCCACGACGGACTGCATCAAAAACGGAACTTTGAGCAATCATTGTTGGCGCGTCTGTTCTAGCAATTCAGTAATTTGTGAGAAGCTGGTTTCCTTCAAAGCGCCATATTTAGTTTTGGGGGCACTTATTCTGGCAAGATCTTGAGCTGTATTACCATTTGACGTTCGAAACTCTAAATTTACATTTAATTGAACCGCTTGATTAACCGTTTCTAAATAGCCTTTATCTGCTGCAACCATCAATGGAGACCAGCCGTCTTTATTTCGAAAGTTAAGGTTAGCGCCATTACTATTAAGCAACTCTAACGTGGATGCTTGATTATAAGTAGCCGCCCAATTTGCTGCCGTTCTACCAGACTTACTATGAAGGTTGGCATCCGCACCTTTGTCTATAAGCAACGAAATAAATTCATTTTTGCCATTTTGAGCTAATAAGGATAACGCTGGATGTGAATCTTTATTTCTTGCATTCGGATTCGCACCAGCAGTAACGAGCGCTTTTATCATTTCGTCATCACCTTTAGTAACAGCGATAATCAGCATCGTTTCTTTATCTTCATTTTCAACATCTGGATTTACGCCATCAGCGAGTAGCTTCTTAGCGATGTTGACATGCCCATTTTGATACGCTGACAGCATCGCCGCTTCTGAATACTTCGCGCTGAACACCGCTCCTTCAGCGAGTAGCTTATCTACCACCTCTAAGCGTTGTTTAAAGTACGCGCCCGTAACCGCATTCCAACCATCATTGTTACAAACATCGACGGCAGCTCCGTGCTTAAGTAGAAACTCAACCGCTTTGATTCGACCTTTCATTGATGCCCAAATTAATGGTGTCCAGCCCTTGTCGTTACGAATGTTAACTTCAGCGCCTTTTTCGACCATCAACTCAGCGAGTTCAAAATATTCATTGTCTAAACAAAGCAACAATGCGCTGCTCATTTGTTGTGGTCGATAGTTAGGGTTTGCGCCTTTGTGTAACAGTGCTTTAGCAATGTCCAAGAAACCTAGTTCGACTGCTAACCGAAGTGGATTATGGCCTGCATGATTAATATCAAAACCGTCCACTTCGATGAGCACTTCAGCCAATGATGAGAAACCAAATTTCAATGCCAACTCAAATGGCGTTGCTCCCTGCTCATCAAACACGGTATTAACCAGCTCAGGCTGCTGTTCAATCACATCCTTCAATAACGCCAGATTACCAGATTCAATAGCTGTTAATAGTTGCTCAGTCATTCAGGTTAACCTCTGCGATGTCTAACTCGATTTCGCCGGAAAGCAATTTAGGAAGTAGCGTATCTCGTAACGATACCAAAGTTGCATTTTGTGCTCTATTTTGAGGAATCAACTGATAAAACTTATCGACGATAGCGGAGAAAGTTTCACGTAGCTCAACTGGTGGTACAGCCATTTCCCAGTTCATGATTGCAGTCTTATCACCACGCGGCATTTTTGCGCCCTTCGAGGTTCTAGTCATGTATTCGAAGAATGTATCTTGATAAAGCAAATTCATCAGGTATGAGTCACTGTTTGCACTAACTGATTCAAAACCAAGAACATCATTGGAGCGACCACCACTTCCCTCAGCCAACCAGATCTTCTTAAAGTAAGGACGGATGTTTGAAACTAAGATGTCTCCTGACTTATATGCTGCGACCGTTTTAGCTGTTGGAAGCTTAGATGCAGCGGTTACACCTTTCTTTTCAGCGAGCATATTCTCTGTCGAGATATAATTTTCAAGTGTAATCGTGTCGGTGTTTGTTCTTGCTGAGCAGTATTTAGCTACGTCGCTCAGAGTGCCAACTTCCCAACCTTCTGGTATCAAACCCAACTCAGACTCAACAAGCTTTTCTGGGAATAGCGAGGCAGTAGCTGCATCCATCCCTTCTGGTTGCTCGCCATTCATCTTGGCTTTGACTGGATCGAAGTCGACAAACCATGACTTGAAGATGGCTTGCGCCATTTCTTCTAGAGTTTGGTTAGTTTTTGTATTGAGTAGGATTTTATTCTCAAATTGCTCTAATACATCCCCAATATTTCTCTGTATATCCAAAGGAGGCTTTGAAATTTCCAATGACTCAAGCATCGATTTAGTTAGGGCATTTCGAGTGGCCCCTGTACTTGCAATTGTAAGAAGGTAATTTTGCATCTTGGTTGATGTCAAAAAGTACCGAAGGTAACGGTGATCAAACTCGTCTGGCTTTACACGAAGAATTGCCACATGTTGATTAACACGTGCTGGAAGGTACTCCTTTGGTGCAAGACAAACTCTAGCTACGGAATCACCAGTAATATTAATCAAAATATCATTAGATTCGATTATGACATTCTTCAGCTTTTGAGCAGCTTCTGAAGTTATGTAAACCAAGCCTTCAGCTTTAAAACCATCATTGTAAATATTTTGACTACGAATCAGTGTAATTTCACCGCTATCCAAATAAACGCTACTCCCCCCCCTTGGGGTCGCTCCGCTACCTATTTTTGAACAATATTTCCCTAAGGCTACAGTAGGCCAATTACAGCTCATAACCTAACCCCGCTAGATTCTTCTTGATCTCAGATTCTAGCGTTGCTGATTCTGAAAACTGCTCACTCAATTTAGCCGTTAACGTTGCCATCTTCTCGCCAAATGGAATGCCATCATCTAGCTCTTCAGTAGCGCCAACGTAACGTCCCGGTGTCAGTACAAAATCATGCTTGGTGATTTCTTCTAGCGTTGCTGATTTGCAGAAACCAGCTTGATCTTCATAAGCAACACCATGGACTTCTTCACCCGTTTTCCAAGCGTGAAATAGATCGGCTACTTTCTTAATGTCATCAAAACTAAAATCACGAAGTACACGGTCTTTCATGAAGCCAAGGTTACGCGCATCAATGAATAGCACTTCACCCTTACGACCACGCAGTTTACGACCCGCTTTATCTACACGAGGGTTCTTATTCTTAGTTAAGAACCAAATACATGCGGGGATCTGAGTGTTAGTAAACAGTTGACCGGGAAGTGCTACCATACATTCAATCAAGTCATTTTCGATTAATGCCTGACGAATAGTGCCTTCGTTGTTGGTCGTTGAACTCATAGAACCATTTGCCAACAGAAGCGCCTGAGAGCCTTCAGGTGCTAAGTGATGAAGCATGTGCTGCATCCATGCGAAGTTCGCATTACCTGATGGTGGTTGACCGTATTTGAAGCGAGGATCGTTATCATCAACACCCGTGTTCCACTCTTTCATGTTGAATGGAGGGTTAGCCATAATGAAATCAGCACGAAGGTCAGGGTGTTGCACGTTAGTGTAGGTACTTGCAGGCTCTTTACCGAAGTCGTAATCAAGACCACGGATCGCCATGTTCATCGCTGCTAGTTGCCACGTTGTATGGTTATATTCTTGACCGTAGATTGAGATTTTCTGCTTCTGAGTAAGAGCATCAACCTTCTTCTCGTTTGCATGACGCTCGATGAACTTCTCTGACTGAACAAAGAAACCACCAGAACCCATTGCTGGGTCATAGACACGACCTTCAAATGGTTCAATCATTTCAACGATCAGCGTTACGATTGATGCTGGCGTATAGAACTGACCACCTTTTTTACCTTCAGCCAATGCGAACTGACCAAGCATGTATTCGTACACATGACCAAGGATATCTTTACTGTTTAGGTCTGCATGAACAAACGGAATGGTAGCAATCAGGTTAATAAGCTCATTTAGCTTGGCTTGATCAATCTTCAATGAAGAGTATGACTTATTCAGTACGCCTTTCAGTTTCGGGTTGTCGCGTTCAATACCTTCAAGGGCATTATCAATAAGATGACCGACAGAAGTGATTTTTTTCGGCTTACCATTAATATCAAGTTCAGCACCACCAATAACCAATGGGCCATTGTCTTGCAGGAACTGCCAACGAGATTCAGTCGGTAGCCAGAACACGTTTTTTTCTGTGTAGAAATCACGTTGTTCAAGCTCAATGGCTATCTCTGCCGCTAGCTCATCTTCAGAGTAATCAGCAGGATCCAAGTAGTATTCGTGCTCAGGGTTAGCAATGTCAGCTTTGATCTCATCCTGACGCAGCTTAAACGCATCAGAGACGTACTTAACGAAAATTAGACCTAACACTGCGTGTTTGTACTGCGCTGCGTCTAGCGTTGAGCGTAGCTTGTCTGCGGCGTTCCAAAGCTTGCCTTCAAGCTCTTTCAAATACTGTTGTTCTGTTTGATTCATTAGGAGTTTTCTTGTTATAGAAATATTCCGTCAATCATACCACTGGATGCAGCATTGTCTTTGATTTCTGCCTTACTTAAAGAGCATTTTTATGAAGTAAGGAGCACATTATGGAAGCTTGGAATAAAGGAAAGCGTGTAGGTCAGAAGAAAGCCTTCAAACTAGAAGACATTTGGCGCATCCGTATTCGACTTGAATTGGAAGAGCGCTTGTTTGAGCTGGCGCTGTTCAATTTAGCCATCGACTGTAAGTTGCGTTCGTGTGATTTACGTAACTTAAAAGTGCAAGATGTCAGTCGCAGTGGCTGCGTAATGTCGAGAACAATCGTTAAGCAACAGAAGACCCAACAGGAAGTACACTTCGAAATCACGCCCAAGACGCAGCAAACCTTGTCACAATGGATCATTCAAAACTCGTTGTTACCAACAGACTATCTGTTTCCAAGCCCACTCCGTGAGGGGCAGCCCATCTCGTACCATTACTACACCACACTGGTTAACCGATGGGTTACTGATATCGGGCAGATAAAACGCAATACGGCACGCATTCACTGCGCAGAACCAAGGCTTCTTTGATCTACGCTAAAACGAAGAATCTTAGAGCTATTCAATTACTTCTTGGTCATGCTAAGTTAGAAAGCACGATTGAATACCTTGGTGTTGAGATTGAAGATGCACTGAGGATTTCAGAGAGTTGTGAGACTTGAGGAGCCGTTATGCAATGCCCCGAATGTGAAGACCACTTGGGCTGGGATTGGATTGAAGACGAATGCATTGAGCCAAACGAAGGGGTTGATTGCCCAAGTTGTGGTGTGGCACTGCGTTACATCATTGATGAGGGCACTTACTATGGTGCTCAGCATAAGACTGTTGAGGTTGTTGATGAGTGAAGTAACTAACCCAATTATTGCAAGATCAATTGCAAATGTTGAGTCAATTATTGAATTGGTAAATACTTCCTATGATGTGACGATTAACAATGCAGACTTAATTCAGTCAAGAGAAAATGATGTCTACAAGTTATATGGAGACACCTGTTCGTACCTCTTCAAAGTATATTCATTAGAAAGCATGTCATTCGAACGCCTGTTACATATCGAGCAGGTTGCTTCATCTTTGTATGGACATGAATATTTAAGACGTTCATCATCTGGCTCGCTTAGCGTTAGTTTGAATTATCCCGAGGGTCAGAGAATTGGGGCTTTGTATCCTTGGTTTAAGGATGTTGGTTCTAAAAGCATAGATGCTCAATATGCCAATGAATTTGGTAAAGAAATTGCGTCCCTACACCTAATAAACTCAATTGCCCCATCAGACATTTCTGGCATAAACTCCAAAGAAATAGAAGACTCTATCGTCAACTTTTCGTTGAGCAATGGATCCAAGTTTTTGTTGTTAGAATCTCTTGAAACACTTGAAAAATATCCTTTAAGTAATTTGAAATCTTTAGATATGGGCGTATGTCACGGAGATTGTCATTTAGAAAACACCATCTGGTCAGAAAGTAAAGTTCGCCTTATAGATTTTGATCAGTTGCAATATAATTACTTAGCTAGCGACTTAGTTTCATTAGCTTGGAGTAACCATTACAATATGGGCATCACTGATGAACACTTGAATCACTTATACTTTGGTTATTCATCCGTGAAACTATTACCAAATTTAGATTTTGAACAATTCAAGTATTTTCTTATCAAGAAAGAAATAGAGTATTTGTTGTCCTACTTTAAAAGGCAGCAAGTCATCGGTGTCAGATTTGTTGGTGACAACTTAGTTTACAATCGCATCGAAAGGCTCAAACAATATAAAGCCCCGCTTGGTTTTTTCAAATATTTCAACAAAACGACTTAACAGGAGAGAATGTTATGAGTTCAATGGCTGCTTATGCAATAGAAATGGGCATGGATCCGTGTGTTGCCCCTGATGGTCAAGAATGGTCAGAAAGTATATACCGTCGACCACAAATTAATAGAGAAGTTTTTGGTGATGATGGCTCTTCAGATAGACGAGGGTATGACACTCCTTTAGGCAGAGGGGATTCTAGTCGAAGTTACTCATCAGTACCTACAAATCAAGCGGCTGAACAATGGTTTGCAACGGCAAAACAAGCGTTCCAATTTGCAAAAGATAACCCCGGTTCAGTCGCAAAACGATCTACAGATGGTAACGGTTTTACTGTAACTCTCAAGTAACTCAAAAATGAAGACCTTAAGTAAGCAAAAGCGATTGACACTCTAAGGCGCTTTTGTCCCAATGAGTGCTATCTCACCGTAGAGGTCAAGCACGTCTCTGGACAATTCTGAGCTAGCTCTTCTGAAGATCGAGAGCTATAGTCGATTGATATAGTGGCGCGGAATAGCGCTGGAATATACTGCTAAACTGCTCTTGATTATCGAGCACAAAAGTAACTCGAATATGATCTGCATTGTATGTGGTGAGGATTGATCGCAGCCAGCTAGGCAGAGAACCATTTAGAAGCGCCTCGCAATTGATAAACCAGATCCACGTTGGCTTGTCACTTCGAATGATATCCATGATTTGCGACTTGTTTCTGTAATCTTCACCTGCAAGTGAGAGAAGGTCGATGTAGATCGTTTGAACCCCTAATCCATTGTTGATGCAATTGTATGTATTCTGGAGGTCTTCTCCACAGTCATTGGTGAAAGTATGAAACCTCATCATACCCAACTCCCAATACCCATTTATTAGGCGCTCATGCGAGCCAACAGGCCACTTATCCAAATTAGGGACGATAGATTGTGGGGTTGTATTCTTCATTCATCCTCACTTTACATAACCCTGTCTTTTCAGCTCATGTATAGCATTATGAGTTACTAGCAAAACGCAGTAAACCACTCGATAACAAAGTTTGGGGCGGAAACGCTTTAGGGTAGTAGCACTAAGTCGATCTTGTCCCAAAGCATGGCGGCATAACACGTCTCTGGACAATTCTGAGCTAGCTCTTCTGAAGATCGAGAGCTATAGTCGATTGATATAGTGGCGCAGAATAGCGCTGGAATATACTGCTGAACTGCTCTTGATTATCGAGCACATAAGTAACTCGAATATGATCTGCATTGTATGTGGTGAGGATTGATCGCACCCAGCTAGGCAGAGAACCATTTAGAGAGACTCGCAATTGATAAACCAGATCCACATTGGCTTGTCACTTCGAATGA
>NZ_MCUV01000026.1:46079-66320 GCF_002873395.1 Vibrio sp. 10N.286.49.B3
TCCCAATACCCATTTATTAGGTGCTCATGCGAGCCAACAGGCCACGATTAAGTGGGCTATTCAAATTAGACACATACTTATCAAACTCTTCTATATGACGATAATAGTTTGTGAACTTATTCTGCTCTTGCACTGCTAGCAATTGGGAGTTAGTTAGCTCAATTTGAATTTTAGTTTGTTCTGACCGATGATTTAAGGCTAATTTGCTGAACTTCAATTGCGAAACAGTCTACTGCTCAAATCAGCCCAAAATTATTTGCTGAGACTCTTGCTATGTCTTGTTTCAGCATCAGCGCGAGCTTTCGCCCTGATTTCCTCTTCAATAATAATTCTTTGAATTCTATGGCGTTGGATTAACCCGACAAGTACAAATGGCAACCTAAGCGCACCAACAACAATAGCAATTGCAAATGCAACAATGCCAACGATAGTGTGTTTCACAACAAGAAAAAGTCTGCGTATTTGACCACGCAGCAAGAATGCCGCAAAGAGGGTGAATGCCACACCCAGTCCCCGTGCAATCAGAGCTTTTCGGTTCGCATCCCGAACATAAATGTTCATCTCTTCAGCGGACTTCTCAACGCGAGATTTTTGAATGCTAATAGCCTCTTGGATGCCAGTAGGGTCAATAATTGCCTCAATAACTCGAATTGGAGCCATATCTTTGCCTGTCCACTTGGTTTGTTCGCTCTCCATGCGCAAAGTAATCGTCTTACCAAGTTGTTCCGACTTAAGAAACAAGTTTAAATTCTTATCGCCATAGAATTTATTGAAGAGGCTAACATCTTCCCCGTTAAACCCATAACTATATCCCTTGTCCGCATAGACGTTTCTTGATGTTAGCTTTGGTTTGCGGCAGGACACGTAATATTCCTCCTCCCATCCGAGCAATTCATACATGCCTGATGGGAATATTAGTCTATCGGGATAGCAATCAGTCTCAAGGGTAAACACCTGCCTGTCAGCCACTGACCACTCAATGTCACCTGTCTCCTTGTTAAAGATCTTAGTGACATCACCCGAAGCTATCACCCCTAAAGAAATTGAAATTAAAAACAAAAACGCAAAAAATCTAACCATTGCTACAAATCCCTGTAATACAAGTAAAAACCCGCCCTCATTGTAAGCTAACTTCATTTGTTCGACCAATGGAATGTCTATTTCTGAGTGATTCGGGTGGTTCATTTGTTTTCATGTTGACATGTGGTGTTTTGATGCCTTGGCGATATATATCCCACTCACATTTTACAAAATCTGTCTTTGACTCATCTTTTTGGCTCACAAAGCTAATCTACTGGATCAAAATGGTTTTATGGGGCCTAGAGACCAGCAACACGTAACTACAACAGAGCCACAGATGTTCACTGGTCATATTCTGAAGAAGATGGTTGGGGTTACGTCGAGGTAAATAGGAAGCTGCTATGAAAGCCTTTAATACAGCCGTATAGAGCAATAACAAGGCAACCAATCTCCAACAAACAAAAAGAACTCGCTTGGAAAATTGCTAAAAAGATTTCAAAGACAAAATGAAAAATCTTTTTGCTAGTAGTTGAATCGTCTCTACCTATTAACGGTGGAGTCGAATTGATACGTTCTTGAAAATACGTAAACTGGGATGGGGCAGAGACAATTGACGAAACGGGCTGTTGGATAATTGGGCAACAGCTTGTTGCCCAAATAAATCTCATGATGGTTTCATGCGTTCTAAACGCAATGGGGCAGAAATGTTTTAGACCAATAGCACTAAGGCGCTCTTGTCCCAAAGCATGGCGGCATAACACGTCTCTGGACATTTATGAGTCAGTGATTCTGCTAAATTAGCATTTAAAGGATTAACTCAGGTATTGCAAACCTCTAACTACGTGGGCAAGTTCACTTAGCCACTACAGGAGCCGTTCAAGTCTTAAAAAACATCATCCCAATACGGTAAATCACCATAATAGTCACTGAGAAACTCAATAAAAACACTCAACTTAGTCGCAATCAGCTTACGGTGCGGATACACCGCATATAGCGCCATGGGTTCTGGCTCAAACTCTTTTAGAATAACGTTAAGTTGGCCCTTCTTTACTGCGTCAGACACGATAAAAGTGGGTTGAAAAACATAACCCTCTCCCGCTATAGCGGACTCAACGAGGATATCGCCGTTGTTGCAGGATATACCGGAACTCTCCTCTTTTGACGAGCGCTTCAGCGCATTCATAAGTGGGGACTCGGATTGACTGTAATCCATGTAGCTGTAGCTTAGCAGATGCTCTGGAATAAGCTGTTCCGGATGCTCTGGCGTTCCATGCCGTTCAAGATAGTCTGGGGAAGCACACATAACCAACCGAACCGGAGCAACACGCTTTGCAATTAAGGATGAGCTTTTTAATTGCCCGATCCGTAACGCTAAATCAAAGCCCTCCTCAACCACATCGACTTTCCGATCGTTGAGTTGCAAATCGATACCCACAGCCGGATTGAGCTGCTTAAAATCCCGAATAAGTGAAGCGAGATGCTTGGTAGCAAAAGTCACAGGAGCACTGATACGCAGTAAACCTTGCGCCTCATTCTTTAACTGCCCCATGCTCCCTTCCATGTCTTGAATACTTTCCAAAATGTGCTGAACGTGTTGCACACATCGCTCGCCCGCTTCTGTAAGGTGTACTTTTCTCGTCGTGCGGTTAAGCAGGCGTACCCCGAGTTGTTCCTCCAAATGAGATACGTACTTACTGACCAACTGATTTGACGTTCCCAGTTTCTCTGCTGCCTTGGTAAAACTGCCTTCTCTAGAGACCGTGAGAAACGCCTTCATGGTGTCAATCCTATCCATTAAACAAATCCTTTTAATAAGCCAATTACCAACAATACATTGGAAATCATTCAATGATAATGCCATTTATCATCTAAAGGAGAAGGATTAATCTTATTCCCAAGTTAAGACTTACTTGAATAAATCAACTCTGAGGGAAATACCATGAACAAGCACATTTTTAACAAAGTAATTCAATCCAATGCTGGCTTTGCGGCACTAGTACTGAGAGTTCCGGTAGGAATCATTTTGGCTGCACATGGTGCGCAAAAGCTGTTTGGCTGGTTTGGTGGCTATGGACTTGAAGGTACTGGCCAATGGATGGCAAGCATTGGGCTAGCACCCGGTTACCTAATGGCATTGATGGCTGGCAGTGCAGAATTCTTCGGAGGTTTAGCCTTGATATTTGGCCTTTTGACTCGCCCAGCAGCACTGGTCAATGCATTTGCCATGTTAGTGGCAATCTTCAGCGTTCACATCAGCCATGGCTTATTTATCAGCAATAACGGTTACGAGTTTGCTTTGGCGTTATTCGCTGCCACTTTAGCGCTAGCCATTCAAGGTGGCGGAAAGTTTGCCATTGATAACCGCTTACTTGGTGCAACCAAAACCGCTTAATAAAAGCTATTGGACTCGAAACAAATTAGACAAACAACAGACGCCCATGGCGTACGCTCGCAAGGGGCTCTTCGAAATAAGGAAAGATTATGTTGGTAAATGGTAAGTGGGAACGCAAGTGGGATCCCGTTCAAGAGAAAGACAGTGAAGGCCGCTTCATCCGCCAAAGCAGCGCATTCACAAATCGCATTGACGATGCACAGTCAGCAGTCGATAAAGGTTTGCGACTCTATGCTGCTTACATTTGTCCTTGGGCAACACGCACATTAATTGCTCGCTCGTTGTTTAACTTAGAAGATGTAATTGACGTAAAAATCTTAGACCCAGTACTAACAGATTTCGGTTGGCAATTTGGGGGTGAATCTGATTCAACGGTAGGCTCTACAGAGAGTGGCATTGAGGGAGTGGAATACGCTCACCATCTTTATACGATGACTGATGACCAATACACTGGTCGAGCGACTGTGCCTGTACTTTGGGATTGTGGTGATAACAAAATCATCAACAACGAGTCTGCTGATATTCTTCATATTTTGAACGAAGACTTAAGACCGATTCATAATTCAAACATCAATTTGTACCCGACTGAGTTGCAATCACAAATTGAAGAGTTTAATGCCAGTATCTACGACAGCTTAAACAATGGCGTGTATCGCGCAGGATTCGCTTCAAGCCAGAAAGCTTACGACGAAGCCATGGTTGATATTTTCGCTCGCTTAGAAGAACTGGAAACACATTTTGCGAATAACGATTTTGCCGTTGGCAACCAACTAACCGAAAGCGACATTCGGTTATTCGTTACCTTGATCCGATTTGATGTGGCCTACCATGGCCTATTTAAAACTAACATCAAAGCCATCTCTGACTACCCTGCGTTGTCAGCGTATTTGGACCGCTTATTACAAATCGAAGCCTTTGCGAAAAACACTCGTGTCGATCATATTAAAGCGGGCTATTACTCGGTAACTGCGCTAAATCCATCTGGCATAATTCCTCAGGGGCCGTACTTGGATTGGTTTAAATATTTACCGGAGGGAGTATGAAACTAGCACCTCTGATGTTCGTTGGTCACGGTTCTCCGATGTTTGCGTTAGGCGCAAGCATCGAGGCTCAACAACAGGCGACCGATAATTTAACCCATCAAGTAGCTAAATTTGATGATGTGGAAGCTATATTAGTGATATCACCACATTGGGTTGCCCGCGGAAATGTCGTTATCACCAACGACCAACCAGAAACCATTCACGACTTTGGTGGCTTTCCACCTGAATTGTACGAGTTGAACTATCCTGCTGTGGGCTCACACATTGTTGGTAATAAAGTCATCGACTTATTAACCAACAATGGTTTCGAAACTAAGGCGGACAATTACCGAGGCTGGGATCACGGTGTTTGGGTACCGCTGTATCACCTGCGCCCAAATGCAGACAAGCCAATAGTGCAATTGTCGCTGAATGTTGATCTGTCACCAGATGAACTAGAAAAGCTCGGTAATACCTTGAAACAATTGCGTAAGCAGAATATTGCGGTTATCTGCTCAGGTAGCCTGACGCACAATTTATATGACATTCGAATGAGTCACGAGCGCGTCGCAGATTATGCAAACAAATTCCAAAATTGGGCACGGAAAATCGCTCTTGAAGGCAATTTAGCGGAGGCAAAACAGCCTCACGTTAAGTCTGTTCACTATGCGAAGTCACATCCTACCTCTGAGCATTATTTGCCGTTAGTTATTGCTATGGGAGCAAAAGATGACGCTGATAATCTTACGATGTTGGAAAGTCCAATCTTGCATCACTCCATTTCAATGGAGAGTTATGTTTGGTCTCAGTGAGCAATAACATTACTTTAGTTTAGATAAAGAGCCGCAACCAAGATAGGTATAAACTGCAAGGCTAACACTGAATGGGGCGTGCGACGTGAGGTCGTATGAAGCGCTGTTCACCGCTTAATGTGTGAACCATCTGTATCACCAGATGAACCTAGGACTCTGAATAAAGTAGCGAGTCTGACAATGTAACGAAGATTGGTCATGCACCAGTCGGGATCTAAATCGTGAGAGGACGATCCTCCTGATAACCACAATCGGGTGAGTGCTAGGTAGTCAGTATGATGAACATAAGTGAATCCGCGTAAGGTGCGTTATACGATGAAACAGCGGAAGTGGTTAATACGCTGTAGCCAAAAGGCATGAGAGTCGGAAAGAGATTGCCCCATGCTCTTTCGTGATCATTGAACTCTTCGCACCATAGCGGGCATCTACCCTGATATTGCGCGACATACGGAACACGGTAAGCCTGTATCACTCCCTCTGGGAAAGCCTATGTGGCCGATAGTGGTGCAGGTATAGGAGGTTGGAAAAAGCGAAGGCTGCATTGTAACGATGCAGATACAGACTTATATCTGGTCACGAAAGTGAGCCTACTTCTGACTGGTCTCCCGTTGCGAGAGAATTTGAAGAACTTTATTCAAGGAGAAATGCAAATGATGATTTCAAAAGAGATTAGTGCCTCTCCTGACAGCGTTCAATGGCAGTCAATAGACTGGAAATCCGTTGAATCGCATGTATTAAAACTTCAGATGCGTATCGCAAAGGCAACTAGAGACGGTAAACACGGAAAGGCGAAAGCCTTGCAGTGGTTACTGACTCATTCTCGTTCAGCAAAACTTCTTGCTGTTAAGCGAGTATCTCAAAATAAAGGCAGTAAAACGTCTGGAATAGATGGTGTTATCTGGAATACAGATACACGCCGCATGAAAGCAGTCAATCAATTGAGTAGAAAGGCATATCAAGCCAAACCGCTCAAGCGTATATATATCCCCAAAAAGAATGGCAAACTTAGGCCACTGGGCATCCCATGCATGATAGACAGAGCGCAACAAGCACTTCACCTATTAGCATTAGAGCCTGTGTCAGAAAGTCTTGCCGACCCTAACAGCTACGGTTTTAGACCAAGGCGCAGCACTGCTGATGCAATCGGCCAGTGTTTTATCTGCTTGAGTCAGAAACGGTCAGCGCAATGGGTTCTTGAAGGGGACATAAAAGCCTGTTTCGACAAAATCGGGCATCAATGGCTTATGGACAATGTTGCTGTTGATAAACGTATGTTGAAGCAATGGCTAAAGTCTGGTTTTGTAGACAAAGGGCTATTTTACGACACCGATGAAGGCACGCCTCAAGGCGGGATTATATCCCCAACCTTGATGTTAATGACACTCTCTGGTCTCGAACAGCACATTAAGTCTACGGCACTCAAAAAGGGTGCTAGAGCCAACTTTATTGGATACGCTGACGATTTCGTCGTCACTTGCGCTTCAAAGGAAGTGCTGGAGAACGATATCAAACCGTTGATTGCTGATTTCTTAGCGGAAAGAGGCTTAACATTATCCGAAGAGAAAACGCACATCACTCATATCAACGATGGCTTTGACTTTCTTGGGTTCAACCATAGAAAATACAAAGGAAAATTGCTCATTAAGCCGAGCAAATCCAATACGTTGATGTTCTTAAGTAATCTGCGTGAACTCATTAAAAAGAACGTAACTCTTCCAGTGAATGATCTTATCAAACTGATAAATCCGAAACTCAGGGGATGGTCGAACTATTATCGACACTGCGTGGCTAAACAGGTATTCGGATATGTCGGTCACAAGCTATTCCATACGTTATGGCACTGGGCTAAAAGGCGTCATCCAACAAAATCTAAAACTTGGATTGCCCTAAAATACTTCATCAACCGAAAAGGCCAATGGCAGTTTCACGGTTGGCAGAAGATCATGGATATGGATTGCCAGTTCAATCTGTTCCAAATAGCTAAAGTGCCAATAGAAAGGCATGTAAAAATCCGAAGTGCAGTGACACCATTTGACCCTCAATACCAAGAATACTTGGCTAAAAGGAAGTCCAAACGGCAAGCTCGTAACTCTTGGAAAGAGCCTGCTCCGACTGCTTTATAAGTTGCTGGGTATCATTTGATGCCTTTGTGGAGGCTTGAGCCTAGTGCAGTGAAAGTTGCACGCTGGGTTCTTAGGGAGACGGCACTTGGTAACAAGTGTCGTCCACCCGACAGAAATGTTTTAGACCAATAGCACTAAGGCGCTCTTGTCCCAACACTGTGCTTTGATATCAGCATTCATCCACGGGCAATCCCATGGTTTTCTGTATGCACAGAGTAAACTAACAAATCAATTAGAATTGTTGTTATGTGGAGCTTTGTAAAGGAGTAGTAATTTGGTATATACAGGAACTGACCGTCAGCATGACAAAATGGAGCGGGAAGCTCAAGACGAACGCGCTTATAATGAATTTGAAAAAGGGTATTATTTTCAGCAGAGAAGACCAAAAGATATCGACGAGATAACTTGGGAGTTAATCTGGGGAAATCTTCAAGTTATGCGAGATAATTATTACGAAATTTCTAAGATTGCCAGAAATTTAAGTAGCAAACTCTCAACTACTTTGATTCTTAGTCGTAGCCCCTCTAATAATATGTTCGTTCTAGAATTCGAGATGCCGTTACATGAACTATATGCATTTCAAAAAGAAGCGCAAAGCATAATAATAATACGCTCAAAGCTAGACGGCTGTTACCCAAATTTAGAGTTAATTGCTAACGAACAGAATCATAGGGACAAAGCCTCTATTAGTCGGGCTGCAAGAGATGATATTCGTGGACAAGAGTTTGATTATAAAAGTGTACTTAAATTTCAACGTTCACGAGCTTTCAGCTATATAGTTAGGAAAGCCTTACCATCTCGTTTTTTTGATTTCTCAGAAAATGGAGTTGAATGAAGAACGAGGTGTGGACTAAACACTTATAAGTGTAATACGGTGAAGACTGGCACCCTAATTAATAATTCGTTTCCGAAGAGGACTAAACTTAGTCCTCTTCTACGTCATTCTAAGGCGCTTTTGTACCAAGAAGCTTCTAATTTAACTCGATTAATATCAATGCCACTGGCTAGCCGGATATATTTGGAAAATAACGGTGTTTTTCAAGGTAGTTGTCATCATTTGCTTACTTATTAAGCAGCTTCTCTTTCTGGATTTAGGTGAACGTCACCAACAGGCGCACAGTTCCTGATATCACCAGACCACCGCTCAGGCTTTCGCTGTTTTGCAGCGAGCAATACCTCTACACGACGCTTCAAGATCTCTTTATCTTTTCCATTGTGACGCTCTGAAGGCGTGACGTAATTTAGCTGACTGTGCTTGTGCTCGGTGTTGTACCAGCGTACGAAGGCTTCAACCCAACTTTGGCTACTATCGATTGTTTCAAAGCCTTTCGTTGGCCAGCTTGGCATGTACTTTACCGTGCGGAACAATGACTCAACATACGGGTTATCATCACTGACTCTTGGGCGACTATACGATGAAGTAATACCTAACTCTTCCATTTTGGCTTTGAACGTCAACGACTTCATCGGCGCACCATTATCGGAGTGAAGAACCAGAGCTTGATTGAAGCACTGCTCTCGCATCAACGTTCGTTGCAGAAGTTGTGACGCCAGCTCACCGCATTCATGCTCATACACTTCATAACCAACAATTTTTCGACTGTAGATGTCCTCAATGACATACAGGTAATAATGTTGGCCTCGAACTTTTGAAGGTAAGTAAGTGATATCCCACGTATAGACTTGGTTCGAGTCCGTCGCTGTGTAACTGGTTGGCTTCGCTTGCTTCTGTCTGCTCCGCTGACGACCTCGTTTGTGAAGTTGCCCCTGCGTACTCAACACTCGGTAGTAGCTCGACTCAGAGGCGATATACTCACCTCTATCAAGCAGTGTCGGGACGATTTGAGTTGGAGGCAAGCTTGCAAACTCAGAGCGGTTACACACCTCGATTATCGCATCACGCTCTTCCTGCGACAGCTTGTTAGCAGGCTCAGGTCTGAGGCATATTGGCCTTTTGTCAGCTTGAACTTCACCTTGCTGATACCAGCGACGATACGTTCTCAAGTCGATTTGAACTTCATGGCAAGCTGGCTCTAAACGACACCCGCATTGCTTCGCTTCAAGGATAAGAGTCACTATGGTCTGCCTTTCATCGGTTGAGGTTAGTCGTCCTCTGGCTCTTCCCCGTAAAAGGCTCTCAGCTTTTTTCTTAATACCAAGAGAGCGGCCGTTTCAGCGAGTGCTTTTTCTTTGAGTCGTAAATCTTTCTTCAACTCTTTGATTTCAAGTTTGTCAGCTTTAGCCTGCTTCTTTGCTTCAGCTTCCTGCTCTTTACTCGACTTAAACCCTTGCATACATTCGCTGCGCCAGCTTTGGATTTGCTCTGGAAAAAGACCTTTTTCACGACAATATTGGCTGAGTTCACTTTCGGTCATTGAGTAGGTTTCAGCGACAATGGCAAGTTTAGTTTGAGCTGACCACTGCTCTGATGAAGTGTTGCTATTTGGCACGGCGGCTCCTGAACGTCTGAGTTGCTGGCGCCAATGATACAGGGTCGCAGTGCTAATTCCTTCCTCTTCCGACACTTCTTTAACTGACATTGAATAGGGAGGTAATAGCTTCTTCAATATAGCTTCTTTTCTTTCTACTGAGATACGAGACACAATTACTCTTTATCGCCCAAACTGGTTAAATTTTAACAGTGACATCTACCCTGCCAGATAGGGATAAATGAAACTTAATTGGCAACACATAGCTATTCTTGTGATTTTTTGGGGGACATTAGTTAGCCCTATTGCATTTTATATTTATACCTTCGGTTTTGGCATCTGGGAAAGCAATGATGACTGGGGTCAAATGGGCAGTGCTATTGGAGGGCTTTACACTCCAATCCTATCTTTATTTACATTTATGCTCTTAGGTCTTCAATTGTATCGACAAAATCAGGTTGATCACCACAACCAAATATCTTGGTTTATAGATCGAAGCCTAGAGGGGGGTGAGAAAGCATTGAAGTACATGGCAGAAATCTCTCTAGAAAAGAACATGGAGAATCAAACTGTTATTGATGGTTTACTATCCACCATCAACGACGGTACGCCGGAAGATGTTGCGTCCTATTTAGGTATGCCCGTTAATCAGCGTTTTTTCTCAGCAGCTACTATATACTTCTCAAATCTTGAGGGGTTAAAAAGTTCAAAAAACCTTAATGCACAACTCGCTTGCGAGGAGTTGAGGACAGAAGCGGCTATGTTGCTAGGTTACAACATGATGATAATCATTGAGCGAGAAGTCCTACGTGGCATGCTGGCTCATGGCCCATACTTTGACAATGAGTCTTTATCAAGCGAGCGAAAGCCCTAAGTCGCTTTTGTCCCCAAGGAAGGCTATCACTGGGGAGAAAAAGCACGTCTTTCGACTTAAATGAGCTACACAAACTCTTAAATTAAGATTTCACAAAATACGGACTGAAAGCCCCACCATCAAGCGCCTTTTGTTTGGAGGTTTGACGATCTAGAGCGCATCACCACCAAACTCAGCCCAAGCTTTGGTGAAACCATGCGCAGAGAAGAACAAAAACTGGTGCGGGAACTCAAAGGAAACGTTCGCGCTCTTTTTGAATGCATCTATCACGAATTCATTACCTTGATTAGAGAAAGGCCACAAGTAAGGGGTATCCTCATGACAATTGTACGAGTACCTAACATTCTGATTATTTGTTTTTATGCTCATTCCGTCATATAGGCCGTTAGCTTCAATGTCATCACAGTGTTCGGGCAGCATGATCATCAAGGTCTTTTGGCCTTTTTCTGCGGGTGAGGAGATATGTAGGTCAAGTAGGTTATATCTTCGCCTTTAGCTCTTGGCTTCAGGGTCATGCTTGAGCCTTGTCTTGGCTTAGCCCTAAAATCAAATAGCGTGAGACTCTTATGATTTGGGTAGACGGAGGCAAACTGCGAGCCTCGTTTGTTGTCAAAATCTATAATGACCACACCTTCAAGGCTCGTGTTGGCGAAGCCTGATGGAGCCAAAGCAAGAGTGATTAATCCAATAATCTTTTTCATATTGTCACTTCCATTTAAATATGACGAGAAATATTCCAGAGGATGGAAGTAAGAGCCTTTATTGTTCGAACTGACTCAAATCGGTCTTAAAAACTGAGTTGGAAGCTCTCCCTCCCTAGTTGGTCCCTAAGCATAGCGTAATAACACGCCTCTGAACCATTGTGAGTCAGTAACTTTGCCAAACTTAAATTAACCTTATTAATCAATCACTTACGAGTATTTGATTTATTGGTTAAATTCACTACCCCATTACACTTCGATTTATCGAGCCGTACTTCTAGTGTTCAATCATCTTGTACATTTTACTTTCATGACCCAAGTTATAGCTTCTTTGCCTATTCCGTACTCACCTCGGTGAATCGGTGTTTGTTCTAGAACATCTACAGAACGGCACGAGTCTTTAAACATCATTTGAACAGCGTTTAACCGATCTTTCTCGTCACCACCATCCCAACCAAAGTCTATAGTGTTTTTTATATAAACTTTGTAATCATATTCATCTGTATCCGATAATTCCGTTCGTATGTCCCCTCCAGATTCTAATATTCTCAAATGAGTTTGACTTCCTGCACAACCCATAAGTAAGGTCAACATTACTATGATGTAAATTCTTTTCACTTTAGCCTCTAGCCAATATCTTTCTAAAAATCATATAGATAAAACCCATACCATACCTGAAAATTCAATTTCTAAGTGCGATCCCCCTCTAATATTAAGAAGTGGTTTATCATAACTGTGTAAGCGCTTAAAACACGGGTTAGAGCATAACAGCTAAGGCGCTTTTGTCCCGAACTCACCTAAAACTTTAGATCCGGTTACAACTGTGCAGAACAAGTGCGAAACCAAGAAACGCAACAATAATTTTGACATAAGCGTAAGTAACCTTTCTAAATTATGGCACCCTGAACAACCAAAGGTATGGAAGGTCGAGTAACTTTTAGCGTTATTGGTAAAGATCAATAATTAGGTCACAGCAAATATGGTATAAATCCAGCCCTAGTTCCATTGAACCCATACTACCTAATGAAGTGTACTTTTAATTTGTCCTTAATAGCTCTTATAACGAGCGCTTCCATATCTACAGTGACTTTTGCTAAAAAGCATGATGAGACAGTTGAGCTTTGTGCAGAGTTTGAATCTATTGCGCGAGAAGCAATGACGCTAAGGCAAAATGATTTACCAATGTCTGAAGCTATGCAAATTCTTGGGGGGAAAGATCCCGGTGCCTTAATGGTAAAGGAAGCATATAATTCGCCCTATTATACCTCTCAGTCACTAAAGGAAGGTCAAATCAGAGATTTTAGCAACGCTGTTTTCAGTTCTTGTTATGAAGCCGTTACGGATGCATAGGAAGTAAATGTTAGAAATCTTATTGTTTGTAGGGCTTTGTCTGACTTTTGGTGTTTTCCGCGTATTAGGGTGTTTATTTTCTTTGGGTGCAGCAGTCGTCGTAGCGATTATTTTGCTCATAATAATGGGAAGTTGATATTGAAAATCAATTGTTCCCCCTATGTATTAATTATTACTATAACTATTGGTAAATGAATGAAATTAAAGAATATCAGTCGGGAGTTATCCGATTTAGCAAAACTTGAAATTGATGCTTACTTGAAGCGCGGAGAGCTAATAGAAGCAGCAAAAATCCACTTTGACACGACTGCCTCTTGGTTAGCTTGGTCAAAGTCACACCTTGGAATTTCTAAAACTACACATTACCAGCACATCCAGTTACACAAGGCGTTTACAAACGGTACTTTCGGTAAAGAAATGAAAAAGGTGCCACTGATGGTTCTCAATCGATTGATGTCAAATGAAAACCTTCGTAATGAAGCTCGTCTCGATATGGCAAAAGGCATAAAAATCGATAGTAATTGGGTAAAAACAAAGCGTTAGCGAACTTGTACCTAGATATTGAGCCTAAGTAGACATTTAAACATGGTAAATCGCACATAACAGCACCATGTTTTATGTAATGTGTCACAAACAAGACTGTGCTGAACTAACCCCATAAGCTAAGGATGGCTTAATCACGAAATGAACCATGATAAAATTACCACCATTCTAACCCGTTACCATATTTCTATCGCCTCATTGAATACACCCACACCAAAATTTGTTTAGAGTTATTGAACTAAGGCGCTTTTGTCCCAATTCTTGGCTCTGTAAACGATTTTGAGGAAAACCTTGTTACGAACCCGTGGTAAACCCAAACTACACGCTCTTTGTTGACCAAAGCGAAATTAAACCGATGGGAATATTACACCTCGTATAACTCTGGTACCGCTGATGGTTATGCTAACGCTTTAGATGCAGACAAATGTAGGAAGAGTAAAAATCAGTGGAGTTAAACGAACCTTCATGAGAAAGTGCCGACCCTTTTTAATGATGGTGTAAAGGTGTTCGATGTTTAAGCAAGGCGATGTTGTGATTCATAAGTCCCGACCAGATTTGGGTAACGGGCTTGTCATAGAGTGCAATGCCTCAACCGTATCAGTAAAATTTGTGACAGCCGATTTTACTGGCATACCTACAAGCTCTATAGCGCTGGCAAGAAACGTAAACGGTCGTGCACCTAAAGTTGAATTACCAGTAAAAACTGTTCAGAAAGCGAACCCTAGATCGCCAACTATCAAATCCACAGCTCAACCAAACCCTAGGCTCACTGCCCCCTCAAGCGGTTTATTCAATGGATGCTTCGCTCCCATCCTCTTTTTTGGGGTACTCATATTTTTTGGTAGTTGCGTCAGCTCAATAACAGCACCGACCAAAGATAGCAATGGCTATTACAAAAACGAGGCCGAGGCTTGGAAGGCATGCAATGCGAAATATAACAACAAATGTAGGTATTTAGGTCCCTCATTTAAACATCATTGATAATTTTCATCGATTTGGCTTAGGTGCGGGTATCTATCGATGACCCCCCATTCTTTTGACAACAAACTCTGAGTCGCTTTTGTCCCATCCGAACCTGAAACTCGGGAGCATAAGAAGGTTTTGGGCGTTTCCGTGTTGCAACGAGATAGAGCCTTCTCTGTTAGATAACTTTTTCAAATCCAATATACGCGAGTAATTGGCGCTTACTGTCTAACGAGAATACATTCATTATGGGATAGTTAAGCATTGCATTGTCTAGTCTGTCGAAATTTAGGATGATGTTGGTATATAGGATTAAGGTATTTGTTATGGAAAACTACAAGCACATCAAGAATAGGATGGATGGTTCAACACACGGAGTTGATTATCCTCATTTATCTGGTTGGGAGTTACGAGATACCATCACCCGCCTCATAAAAGAACAGCTTGAGAGTTTGAACATACCCAACCACCTCATACCAACCTACAGTGACTATTTTAGATATCTCAACGGATCCCCGTGTGTTGATGAATGGGAATCGGGTAAGCTTATTCTGTGTGAAAGTCCTTGCGGTACAAGATTGGTGTTTGATGGTGATGAAGATCTGTCGATTATCTATCCAGATGGCGAAGGAATGGCTTTTATTGATCAAGAAGAATTGAAGTGGTTGTTTGAGAAAGAGAACGATCCTCAATTCGCGAACGAATTATATCTTGGTGTAGCTCATGCTGTCGATGCTTGGTTTAAGGTGATATTTCGCTATCAATAACTGATTAACTCGTTGTCTAGTCTCCGAAACTTAGGATCAATCAACCTTAGTCGCTCTTGTCCCAGAGTGTATTGAAATAGGCTTGAAAAGCAAACAGGACTGCGTTAACACCACTCGTACTGTTTGCATTAATGTCTGGTTATTTCGCTAACTTAAGCTTACTCACCCGGGTCATACCTTCTGACTCACTGACTTCTTCTAATTCTGCTCCGCCCACAAAAACTCCCATTTTGATATAGTTTTCAACAAAGTAGTTTTTCTTAGGTTCCGTCTTAATTATTAGGTCATTTGGGCTAAACTCTGACTCAGTAGATATTACGTGCTTACCAGCATCGATAACCCTGTAAAAATATACGTCAGGAGCCGATTCTCCAATAATTTGCTCATCGACACGAATCGTCTTTTTAAGCGCTTTGCCTACAAATGAATCTCTGAATATATATAAACCAGATTTGCCATCTGGTGGTGTTGCAAACTCTTTAGCTTTTGCATCTTCCTCATTAGAAGCCATTGGTACTGTTGCACAGCCACCTAGAGTCATTAAAATCAAACCAACTGCTAATATTTTTCTCATTATCATTCCCTGTTGCATATAAAAGCACACGGTATTATAAATATGATTAATTATCAATATGATATGAGCAAAGCTAAAAGTCTAAAACAAGTCCGTGTACATAACGCTGGAGACAGGAGTATTGCAATGTAGCAGTTTGCATTAAGGCGCTTTTGTCCCAATGCGATTACCCAACTGGACTTTAGTTGACCCATAAGTAAAAACTGTCAAGCTTTATAACAACTAGACTAGAGTAGAGTATTGAAAATATTTATTCATTTACCCTCCCGAGACCCAACGAATTATCCACTTACTTTAGCCACAGCAAACAAAGGATGACACAGCAAGCACTTATTATATAAGTAAATAGTACAACGTCATTACTTCGGTTATAGTGTTTTACAGTGAAATATTCGGATTAAGGACAATCCAAAATGCTAGAACGCTTTTGCTTTGGGATCGCACTTGGTGTGGTCCTTTGGTGTTTTTTACGAGAAGAAAAAATAGAATTTAATCAAGCTAACCACCCTATCCTAGTGGGTACCTTGGCTATATCAGCGATCGCGTTCATCATCTCATCTGCCGCTTTCGGACTTATCTTTGCAGGTGCTGCGGTCATTGAAATGACGATTGGGTTTGCTCTTGCGAATAAGCTTTTTGGCAGACCAAGCGACATGAGTCTTGAGCAGTACAAGGAAGTCCTTGAGCAACAAAGATTAGAGAAACAACGTAAGGCCGAACTCAAAGCCATTAGAAAAGCAAAAAGGATTGAAGCTAGTAAACGCCGAGTAAAGTGGTATTTCATCATTCTTTGTGCCGTGATTGTTGGCTACCAAGCGACCTTGATATCCGACTATTACGCTAAACAACCACAAACCCAGACAACAACAAAATCTAAGATCGAAACCACTAGCATCACTCCCAATCGCACCACAACATACAAAACTAGCAGCACCTCTGAAAACAGGGGCAAACTCGTTGTTTCAGCTTGGGAGCACAAAGCTTGGCGCGTAGCTTCAGTTAACGACTACGTAATGATGAACGCCACAAACTCAGTGAACGGCAGCTTCCTTGGCGTACTCAGGCGACTAAATAATTGTGACAGTCGAACCCTCTCGCTAACTCTTAAAGCTAATCTTGCCGACCATGTAGATATTTACGGGAAAAATTTCCCTCTTCGCTTTTCTACCGATAAAGGTTTAATAGCCGTAGTTTCTGCGAAAGTTGTTCTCATTAAAACTACATTTCAAGGGCGCTACAACCAAGAAATTGAGTATTCTATCTCGCCAATTCCCAGCAACTTAATCACAGCATTCAAGCGTCGCGATAACGTGCGTGTTGATGTCGATGGAAACGCAAACTACACCGATGGTATAAGTCTCTACGGCGCGACGTTTGACCTCGCTGGATTCACCGCCACTTACCTCAAAGCCGATGAGGCGTGCCTAGTTCAAATCTAAAGCACAAAGTAGAGGGGATAGTGGCTGAGCAAATGTAGGGCGCTTCTGTCCCCAAACAATTTGCCTGATGGCAAGAGTTACCGTTTTCACAACAAGGAATAGACTTGATCACGTAATGTTAGTCATATCGCCATCGTGAAGATTGCCACTGCAAACCGGATGGTTCTATTCTCATCCTTGTGATTCAGTCAACTTTTATACAGGTAGGAAATCAAAAACTAAAAACCTCTTACATTAACAACAGGACATCCACTTCTCATTTCTTGTATGATATGCGCCACTCTAACCGCTCCAAAAGATATACAGAAAATGACGAACCATAAGACCAAGCTTGCTTCGCTTTTATTGTTACTACCAGCTTTGGCAATGGCTAAAACTGATGTTATCGACATAGTCTCAGAACAAAATTACCCATCGTCCTACATCTGGAAGATAGATGAGGATACAACATTTACCTTATCTCGATACTGTGACCCTAAATGGGACAAGGGCATTTTCATTTCTTACAAAGAAAGCTACTGCAACAACTCAGTCTATGTTCGTAGCACTATGGCAAACGACTCGAGAACTAGTTTTGGTCACAGCTATTTCGTAACGGTTTCTAATGGAAAACTTGGTGTGCGTACGAACACCGATTTCAACAGAATTGATTACAAGAAAGAGAATGACTTAATTCAGTCCATGTTAGGTGAGTCCGATCCTATAGTTAGCGTTAGTGGTTATGGAAAAATACCTGATGATAAGCTGATTAAGCTTGACGGGCTTAAACCTACTTTCCACGGTGAGTACGATAAGTACCCAACATACAGCGTTAAAAAGTCCGTTAAGTTGGTAGGCTTCAATAATGCTTACAACGCTATTCAGGGTGCAGCCAAAGCCGAGTTCGATGCTAAGTATGATGCACAGAACCAAGAAAGAGCGTTAATACTGATTCTGATAGCTATAGCGGTGTTTGGTGGTGGTTGTGGGATTTGGAAGTACGTAGTAAAGCCAAGTGTGAATAAAATTAGTAAAACAAGAAAAGAAGTAACAGATAAACTCGAGAAGAACAAGGTTCGTAAGATAGCTAAAGAAGAAGCGATTCGGCAGACCGTTCGTACCACTATCGAGAACGACAATACTGCGATTTCCGCACTGAAAGCTCAGATAAAAGAAGCTCTGGATAACGACGACGCAAAGACCGCGAAGATTCTGATGGAAGCGCTAGAGAAGATGGAGTCTAAGGACTGATATTTAATAAATAGCCGCTAGATTTAGCGGCTATTTTTGTTCTTAAAGCTTAAGCTTCTAATTTGAGGATGATGTCTTTTCAGCTTGCCAGCAGAGATAAACATAACCAAATCTTCAGGTTTCGACTCAAGTGTTCTAGACCGTTAGCACCAAGGCGCTATTGTCCCGTAGGGACACATCATTGCACTAGTAGTTACTCTGTTTCAGAAAAAAGGTGACAAGGTTAACCAAATCTTGGCTCTTGCACTTAGTAAGTAGAAACCTGCACTTTTCCGCAAATTCCTCATTCGGGATAGTTACGCCGGAGCGCATTACACCATGTACCTTGTCGTAATCTTCATTGTGAATAGATAATAGCAATTGAGATTCCCAAGCATCTGAGACCTGTTCTTTTTCAGCTTTCGAAGCCTGCACTTGTTGTTCCGTCGCTGATTTTGCAGCTCTTTTCGCTTCATTCCGAGCAACCAGTTCACAGGCTTCATTAAGAACCTTAGCTTCATCAACAATCGATTCGGCTCTAAGCTGTATATAAATGCTCTCACATTTATTTGTATCACCTTCAGATAGTCCACGAGCTTTAGTCCACAAACCTTTGCGTATTTCTCCATTACCCAGTTCGTCGGCAACTTGCTCATATACCCACTCTTCGATTATTCTTTTTTTCGAACTTCTATTCTTAGTAAAAAATCGCATTAATTAACCGTCACGTCGTTCTTGAATAATATGCCGTACTTTATCAACCCTGCACGTGTCGATCCACATCAACATACTCGAAACGTAAGTATCTGACACTAAGGCGCTTTTGTCCCGTTCTGAACCAGAAACCTACTTTCGTAAGAAGGCTTTTGACAAAATTGAACTTCGGAAAATCGAACATTAGCGACTCATGAATAACTACATGTATGGCAAAGTTGTAAAGAGCTAGTACGATGAGTAAAGTCACACTAGCAAAAAGATTAGTTTAGGTTCGTACTAAAGAATTCAAGTCTAAATAGGCTCTATTTATAGTCGTTTTTCCGTAATCCTAACGTTCGGTTTCGATGGGATTTTCTAAACCTGTCACATTGATCTTACCCATTTTCGGTAAATACTTGTACCTGCATTTCTATTGAGTTCTTCACTATACATGTAGCCATACTTATCAATTAAATCAAAAGTATGGTACGTCCACCCGGATGCAAACGCCACACCAACAAGAGTAAATAACAGTATTATCTTGTCCCACTTGGCTCTAGTTTGCTTTGACTCTAGTTGGACGATTGTTTTCCCGTAATAAAACGCCTTTGGTGTCATAAAAATCAAATAGAGAACCAACCCAAAGCAACCAATAGGAAGCCATAATGCTATTGGAGAAAACGTAACAACGCGCTCATGATTCAACAGATCCAAGTAGCTTTGAAGCACGTCATAAGATATCAAACACCAAGCACCAAGCCCAAGCACCCACATAAAAATTACAGCTAATCTAACTCTAGTTTTGGACTGCATTTTCAAGCTCCGTTACAATTGAATTTGAAATATCATATTTTCCCCACATAAATTCAATGGCTAGATAAGCTAACGCACAAACAACCCCTGCTATTAATAGCGAGCCAGTCAGAGTCGCTGCTGCAAACAAAGCGGCCTCACCAATCCCAAACTGAATCAGAGCCTTAAACATATCTGCGCCAACATTACCAAACCAATCCACTAAGTGATAATCATCTTTAAAAGCTAAATCGCTAGTCGCTATACTAGCCGACACCACAAACGTTAAAACTCCTGCCCCCTTAAAGTTTGTAGCCCTTGATTGAGGACTAAAGCCTGCTTGCATCGATTTAAATGAATTGAGAGGGTACTTCTTCCCATTCATATTAATACGCGTGCCATTAACAAACGCATGTTTGAGCACTTTCCCATTCTGATCTGTCCCATTAAACGCCACAAAGGTTTTGCCTTTGCTCTCGACAAGATCTGCCTTAATGTTCATGTCCCCAAATTGGTAAGCGCTTAATTCTCGACA
>NZ_MCUV01000027.1 GCF_002873395.1 Vibrio sp. 10N.286.49.B3
TGTTAAAGAGCTTTGCTTTCACTAAGTAACGTTAATGTTCCTTGTGAAGAGGCGGCTATTCTAACGAGATATTCTTCAGTGTCAAACACTTTTCTTACTTTTTTATTTCGTTGTTGCCAACGTTAAGTAAGCTATCCACTAAGCTAGAAGCCAGACCAACATTCTTCGCTAAACCCTTGTGGGGTTTGCCGTGTCAGTGGATGCGCATTATAGAGATAGACTGAATATTGGCAAGTGTTATTTTCATTAAATATATAAAACAAGCCGTTCGAACAATAATCAAACGAAAGCCTTATTTACACCCAACTTAATACCACAATACGCACATTTTCCTGTGGATAACTATTCATATAACCAATTAACTGGACTCAGTCCTAAATAAAACAAAGCTCTTTCGGCTAACAAACTAAAGAGGAAACGAATTCCACTACGTAAACGAACAAAAGTCGCGTAGAACAAATATGGGTATTGAGTATTTTAACAAACTGAGATGATCTGCAGCTTATGCATAAATCATAGGTGTACTGAAATACGATGAACTACCTATATACCGCTATATATAGTGATAATGAACAATAGTGTACTTTAAACGAATGCCAGAACGGTGCACTACAGATATAAAGACAACGGGTGCTGAGATAGAGATAGAGATAGAGATAGAGATAGAGATAGAGATAGAGATAGGATAAGCCAAATACAACAAAGCCCCGACATTAGTCGAGGCTTTATCATTTAAATATGGTACCGGTAGGCGGACTTGAACCGCCACGCCCGAAGGCAACGGATTTTGAATCCGTCGTGTATACCAATTTCACCATACCGGCATCTTAGGGATTACCCTTTGATGCTTTGCATTATACGTAAGTGTTTTAATGGTGCAAGAACAAAAGATTGAAAAACTTATTGTTTGCTGATTATTTCACCATAAAAGCAAAGGTTGTGTGCCGCTTCTCTTTTCAGTCTCGATTTAAAACTATATTCTGGTTGTATAAATCACTTTTAGAATTTAATACTATGACTCATTCATCTACCTTACCTGCTGCAGGGCTTTTCCGCCGCAGTGCTGCTCTCTTATATGATGCGCTGATTATTATCGCCATTGAAATGATAGCCGCTGGTATTGTCATTGCTATTTTAGAAGCGCTTGTTGCTATCGGCATTCTAAACTATGGCATTTACCGTGATGTCAGTGACTTGCTCACTCAGCATCCATTATGGAGCCCTCTATTTACTTTCTATTTAGCTGCTGTTTGGATTTACTTCTTTGTCTACTTTTGGACTAAAGCAGGTCAAACGTTGGGGATGCGAGCTTGGAAGCTACAAATACAAACAAAGGAAGGGTTATCAATTACACCTACTCAGGCGCTCATTCGCTTAGGCACCTCAGGGTTTGGTTTAGCGAATCTAACTGTGCCTTTTGATCCAGAGAAAAGAGGATTTCATGATATTTGGGCCAAAACACAGGTTGTCGTATTATCTAAAGCCAAATAATCGCCCCATATAAAGACAAAAAAGGAAGACACTACACATGTCTTCCTTTTTAGTTATTGCTTTATCAAGTTACAATTTACGCCTCAAAAGCATAATTGCAACGATAAGAAAAACAAAGCTTGGTGCAATTGCGCCGAGTGCTGGCGGCATATTATAAACCAAACTCAGTGGACCAAAGAATTCACTCGATATATAGAAACTAAAGCCAGCAATCACACCAGATAAAATACGAGCTCCCATCGTAACACTTCGTAATGGTCCAAACACAAATGAGAGCGCCATTAGCATCATGACACCAATAGAAAATGGCTGGGTTAGCTTACGCCAAAATGCCAACTCATAACGTGATGCGTCTTGTTCTGATGCCTTCAAGTAAGTGACATAGTCGTATAACCCACTGAGAGCCAACTCTTCTGGTTTGACCGTTACAATCGCTAACTTGTCAGGAGCCAGTGATGTATGCCACTCGTAACTCTCTAATGACTCCTTGGAAAGTGCCACATCATCATCCATATGAGTGATCTGCACACCTTTCATCAACCAAGTGTTATTGTCGTCATAATCCACTTCTTCAGAAAAAATAACGGCTTCTAATTTCTTCTCATTATTAAAGCGCCATAGGTTTAAGCCATAGATCTTATCTTCTTCAACTTTACCGATAAAAATAAAGTCATTGGCATCTTTCGCCCATACCCCATTACGAATCGATAAAATACTGCCCCCAGATACAGCAACAGAGCGTAATTCACGAGCCATTTTTTGCGCTTGTGGTGCGCCCCATTGACCTAGTAGCATAACGGCGATCATAAGTGGTACCGCAGTTTTTAATACTGATACGCCTATATCTAGTTTTGAAAAGCCAGCAGCTTGCATCACCACCAGCTCTGAACTAGATGCCAACATACCTAAGCCAATCAGTGCACCTAATAATGCTGCCATTGGGAAAAACATCTCGATATCACGAGGAACACTCAAGATAACAAAGTAAAATGCTTCCAATAGCTCATAGCTACCTTTGCCTACTTTCCTTAACTGTTCTACATATTTAATGATGCCAGATAAACCAACAAACGTAGCCAGAACCAAAGAGGTTGTCGCTATGATCGTTTTCCCTATATATAAATCGAGTATTTTAAACACTGGCTAACTCAGCCTCTTCTTACGAAATGACTCTTTGATGCGTCTCACTGTTAAGCTATCCATAAAGTTCACACTAATTGCAGCAATCAATAAAGTAGCATTCATCGGCCATAAACCGACAGCGGAAGGAACTGACCCATCCTCCAATGCTGACTTCATTGCACTAATTGATAAGAAATAAGCCAAATAGATCAGGATAGCTGGTCCCATTTTAGCAAATCGTCCCTGTCTTGGGTTAACCGCTGATAGAGGTACCACCAGCATAGTTAATAATGGAATACATACCACTAATGATATTCTCCATTGCAACTCTGCTTTGGCTCTTGGATCTGGGTGACCAATAAGATCGAGAGTAGGAAGTGCATCCCAATCTCGCCCCTTTATTTTCACTTCTCTTTGCCCTATCACACCTTCATATTCATTAAAGCGAGTCACCATATAATCGAGCTGAGTTGGTACTCCTTCGTAGCGAGTCCCCTCCTCCATAACGATCATTTGACGACCATCGGATAACTCTTTAACAACCCCTGATTTAGAATACATAACACTTGGTAGTACTGAGTCTTTCGGCAGTAATTGAGCAACAAAAACATTCGATAACTTGCTGTTACTAATATCATCAATAAATATGACGGAAGAACCATCAGGAGTACTTTGAAACTGTCCTTTTTGTAATAGATCAACGGTATTTTCTGAAGCGAGTTGCTCTAGAAGTTGTGTAACCCGCTCTTGACTCCATGGAGAGAGCCATAATGAATTAAAACCGGCTACACCTGCTGTTATTAGTGCCAAGTATAATGCAGCTTGAATCAAAAACTTATTACCAATACCTGTCGCATTCATCACAACTATTTCACTTTCGGCATATAATCGACCGAAAGTTAATAAAATACCTATGTACAAACTTAGAGGTAGCATCAGCAACCCCATCGCCGGCATGTTTAAACCAACGAGAGACATAATGAGGCTAGCTGGTATATCGCCATCAGAAGCGTCAGCTAATACGCTGATGAATTTTTGGCTGAGAAACACTAGAAATAATACGAAAAAAATCGCAAATTGGCTCTTGAGTGTCTCGCGGATCAAATATCTAACAATAATCACGCTGAAATTACCTATACAAAACTTGTTTTTTTGATGGAATCACTATAATTTCCCGTTGAACCTTTTATTTTTTTCTATTTTTACTAACTGTTAGTCGCTTGCTTAAGATTAATACTAATCTACAATTCAACAAGTAATAAGGCATTATCTAACATTTAGTTCTATTTGTCTTCAGGATGTAGGAGTACGCATGGAGTTCAGTGTAAAAAGTGGCAGTCCAGAGAAACAACGTAGCGCATGTATTGTTGTTGGGGTCTTCGAACCTCGCCGTCTTTCTCCGGTAGCAGAACAGCTGGATAAAATCAGCGATGGCTATATTAGCTCGCTACTGCGCCGTGGTGACTTAGAAGGAAAACCGGGTCAAATGCTGTTATTGCATCAAGTACCGGGAGTCCTATCTGAGCGTGTTTTACTTGTCGGTTGTGGCAAGGAACGCGAACTCGGCGAGCGTCAGTACAAGGAAATTATCCAAAAGACGATTAGCACCTTAAATGAAACAGGTTCAATGGAGGCTGTTTGCTTCCTTACTGAGTTGCATGTCAAAGGTCGAGATACTTACTGGAAAGTTCGTCAAGCCGTTGAAGCGACTAAAGATGGTCTTTATACCTTTAATCAATTTAAGAGCAATAAACCAGAAACACGTCGTCCATTACGCAAGCTAGTATTTAACGTACCGACACGTCGCGAGCTAAGCCTAGGTGAAAAAGCAATTTCTCATGGGTTAGCGATTTCTTCTGGCGTTAAAGCATCAAAAGACCTTGGTAATATGCCACCAAACATTGCCAACCCAGCTTACTTAGCTTCACAAGCTCGTCGTTTAGCTGACGATTTTGAAACGGTTAAAACGAAGATCATTGGCGAAGAAGAGATGGAAAAACTGGGTATGACTTCATACCTTGCTGTTGGCCGTGGTTCTCGCAACGAATCAATGATGTCAGTTATCGAGTATAAAGGTAACCCAGAATCAACCAACAAGCCTATTGTTCTTATTGGTAAAGGTCTTACCTTTGATTCAGGCGGTATCTCTCTCAAGCCTGGTGATGGCATGGATGAGATGAAGTATGACATGTGTGGTGCTGCTTCTGTGTTCGGCACAATGAAAGCACTAGCAAAGCTAAACTTACCTATCAATGTCGTTGCTATCTTAGCGGGTTGTGAAAACATGCCAGGTAGTAATGCTTATCGCCCTGGTGATATCTTAACAACCATGTCAGGTCAAACGGTTGAAGTTTTAAATACCGATGCTGAAGGTCGCTTGGTTTTATGTGATGCTTTAACTTATGTCGAACGCTTTGAACCAGAATGCGTTGTTGATGTAGCAACCTTAACGGGTGCTTGTGTTATCGCTCTTGGTCATCATATTAGTGGTGTTGTTTCTAACCACAATCCATTATCTCATGAGCTAATTAACGCATCGGATCAAGCTAGCGATCGTGCATGGCGCTTACCTATGGCTGATGAGTATCATGAGCAACTAAACAGTCCATTTGCTGATATGGCAAATATTGGTGGTCGACCAGCAGGAACCATTACTGCTGGGTGCTTCTTATCTAAGTTTGCTAAAAAATATAACTGGGCTCACATCGATATAGCCGGTACCGCTTGGAAGTCAGGCGCAGCAAAAGGCTCAACGGGTCGCCCTGTTTCAATGTTGGTACAGTTCTTATTGAATCGCAGCAGCCAAGAAACAGAAGACCAATCGTCAAAATAATGAAAAGGGCCTTCGGGTCCTTTTTTGTTATAGCTATCAAAATAAGTGTTCAGAAATAGCGTAGAGAACAGTACAAAGGAACAGAAAACCCACCATGAATACGGCTACCTTTTACATTATTCATCCAGATAGCCCACAAGCTAAGCCCACTGGGTTTGAGCAGTATGTGCTGTTCCTGACTCGCCACTTTGCTACACAAGGTGCTAAAGTCTATTTACACTGTAATGATAAAAGTCATGCTGAACACATGGCTGAGATTTTTTGGCAAGCAGAACCAAGTCAATTTGTTGCCCACAACTTAGTGGGAGAAGGTCCAAAGTATTCAACCAATATTGAGATTGGCTATGAGGGCGTAAAGCCGAACTGGAACCGCCAACTGGTAATAAATGTAGCGGATAGCCAGACAACCTTTGCCCGAACCTTTGCTCAAGTGGTAGACTTTGTTCCTTGTGATGAAAAAACAAAGCAACCCGCCAGAGAAAGGTATAAAATTTACCGACATGCTGGTTATCAGTTGCAAACTATCGACATCGAATATCCATAGTCAAACCTTATACCTAAATCGCTCTCTCATACCAATGTGAGAAGCGTTAGCTATAAAGTTTGACTCGTTTACCTAATCAAGTATCCATTAAGAGCGCTATGGAAAAGACATATAACCCACAATCTATCGAACAAGCTTTATATCAAGCTTGGGAAGAAAAAGGCTACTTTAAGCCTCACGGTGACACATCAAAAGAAGCTTACAGCATCATGATCCCGCCACCGAACGTCACTGGCAGCCTGCACATGGGCCATGCCTTCCAAGACACCATTATGGATACTCTGATCCGTGCACAACGCATGAAGGGCAAGAATACCCTATGGCAAGTCGGCACCGACCACGCAGGTATCGCAACTCAAATGGTTGTAGAGCGTAAGATCGCGGCTGAAGAAGGCAAAACAAAACACGACTACGGTCGTGAAGCTTTCATTGACAAGATCTGGGAGTGGAAAGCGGAATCGGGTGGCACGATCACTCAACAACTTCGTCGTCTTGGCGCATCTGTAGATTGGGATCGTGAGCGATTCACTATGGATGACGGTCTATCTGCTGCGACTCAAGAAGTGTTTGTTCGCTTATACGAAGAAGACCTAATCTACCGTGGTAAGCGTCTAGTAAACTGGGATCCTAAACTGCACACTGCAATTTCTGATCTTGAAGTTGAAAACAAAGACAAAAAAGGTTTCATGTGGCACTTCCGCTACCCACTAGCGAACGGCGTTAAAACAGCAGATGGCAAAGATTACATCGTTGTGGCAACGACTCGTCCAGAAACCATGCTTGGCGATACTGGCGTAGCCGTTAACCCAGAAGATCCACGTTACAAAGATCTTATCGGTAAAGACATCCTACTTCCAATCGTAAACCGTCTTATCCCTATTGTTGGTGATGAGCATGCTGATATGGAAAAAGGCACGGGTTGTGTGAAAATCACACCAGCTCATGACTTTAACGATTACGAAGTTGGTAAGCGCAACAACCTACCAATGATCAACATCCTAACGTTCAACGCTGATATCCGTGATGCTGCAGAAGTTTTCACAACCAATGGCGAAGAAAGCGATGTTTACTCAACAGAACTTCCAGCAAAATACCATGGCATGGAGCGCTTTGCTGCTCGTAAGGCTATCGTTGCTGAGTTTGAAGAGCTTGGTCTGCTTGAAGAGATCAAAGATCACGATCTAACTGTGCCTTACGGTGACCGTGGTGGCGTAGTTATCGAACCAATGCTAACTGACCAATGGTACGTGCGTACTGCACCTCTTGCTGAGCCTGCTGTTAAAGCGGTTGAAGATGGTCAAATCCAATTTGTTCCTAAGCAATACGAAAACATGTACTTTGCGTGGATGCGTGACGTACAAGATTGGTGTATCTCTCGTCAACTTTGGTGGGGTCACCGTATCCCAGCATGGTACGACAACGATGGTAAAGTTTACGTAGGTCGCACTGAAGAAGAAGTTCGTGAAAAGAACAACCTAGCACCTGTTGTTGTACTAAAACAAGACAACGACGTTCTAGATACTTGGTTCTCTTCTGCACTTTGGACGTTCGGCACACAAGGTTGGCCTGAAGACACTGAAGCACTAAAAACTTTCCACCCATCTGAAGTACTAGTATCTGGTTTTGATATTATCTTCTTCTGGGTTGCTCGTATGATCATGATGACCATGCACTTCGTAAAAGACGAAGATGGAAAAGCTCAAGTTCCTTTCAAAACGGTTTACATGACGGGTCTTATCCGTGATGAAAACGGTGATAAGATGTCTAAGTCGAAAGGTAACGTGCTTGATCCAATCGACATGATTGACGGCATCGGCCTTGAAGAACTAGTAGAGAAGCGTTGTGGCAACATGATGCAACCTAAGCTAGCGGCTAAGATCGAAAAAGCAACACGTAAGACTTTCGAAAGTGGTATCGAACCATACGGTACTGATGCACTACGTTTCACTCTTGCTGCTATGGCTTCAACTGGCCGTGACATCAACTGGGACATGAAGCGTCTTGAAGGTTACCGTAACTTCTGTAACAAGCTATGGAACGCAAGCCGTTACGTACTAATGAATACAGAAGAGCACGATTGTGGCATGTCATTGTCTGCTGAAGAGCGCGCAAACATGGAATTCTCTCTAGCGGATAAGTGGATTGAATCTCAGTTTGAAGTTGCAGCGAAAGAGTTTAACGCTCACCTAGACAACTACCGTCTAGACATGGCGGCAAACACGCTGTACGAATTCATCTGGAACCAATTCTGTGACTGGTACTTAGAGCTAACTAAACCTGTTCTTTGGAAAGGTACTGAAGCTCAACAACAAGCGACTCGTTACACGCTAATTACGGTTCTAGAGAAGACACTACGTCTTGCTCACCCTGTTCTTCCTTACATCACTGAATCTATCTGGCAGAGTGTTAAACCGCTAGTAGACGGTGTCGAAGGCGAGACAATTATGACTCAAGCGCTTCCTCAGTTTAATGAAGATAACTTCAATGCTGAAATTGTTGAAGATATCGAATGGGTTAAAACATTCATTACTGCTATCCGTAACCTACGTGCGGAATACGATATTGCTCCAAGCAAAGGCTTAGAAGTAATGATCAAAGTTGCAGATGAAAGTGATGCAGCGCGTATCGAAGCGAACAAGATCGTTCTTAACTCTCTTGCTAAGCTAGATGATATTAAAGTACTGGCAGAAGGTGAAGTAACTCCAGCTTGTGCAACCAAACTGGTTGGTAAGTCTGAACTAATGATCCCAATGGCTGGTCTTATTGATAAAGATGCTGAGCTAGCGCGTCTTGATAAAGAAGTCGCTAAAACTCAGGGCGAAATCAAGCGCATCGAAGGCAAGCTAGGTAACGAAGGTTTTGTTGCTAAAGCACCAGAAGTTGTTATCGCGAAAGAGCGTGAAAAGCTACAAGGTTACCAAGAAACATTGGTTAAACTGGAAGAGCAAAAAGCAACAATCGCTGCACTATAAAATTCATTACTCACTGAAGTAAGAAAAACAAAGGCTGATGATAATTCATCAGCCTTTTTTATTGGCTAAAACAAACCCACACATTTCACCTATCGTCATAATTAGCCAAGATTAATTACCACGACAAAGCTAAAGCCGACTTACCACAGTAAACTCAAATGAGAATAATTATCAAAAAACACCTTTACTTAATGCGAATGATTATCAATACTGTATTTAGGGTTGAGAATAAATACAGTTAAGGATAAATGATGAAAAAGACATTAAGTTTTGCAGGACTACATTTTACGATTGCGTTTACGGTCGCTTACTTATTGACTGGCGATATTATCCTTGGCAGCTTGATTGCTCTGATTGAACCTTCGGTGAATACCGTCGCCTTCTACTTTCACGAGAAGGGTTGGCAGACCTTGCCTGCATTAAAACACCATCAACATATGACAACAATTAAGACGACTAGCTTTGCTATCATTCATTTTAATGTCGCCTTCTTCGTTACTTTTCTATTAACTGGTGATGCCTTCATTGGTGGGGTGATGGCGATGCTAGAGCCGACAATTAATACTGGCGCTTACTATCTACACGAAAAAGTATGGCAAAAGATTCATCTTTCACCTTATCAATATCAACGTGGGTAATAAAACATTTAAGTTGGAAAGTGGGTTACGCAAAGTGACTCACTTAATGCGATATTAATACTTTCACTTTGCCCATCAACATCGACTTCCAATAAATAAAGATCATTAAAGTCGAGGCTGTTGAGATCAGCATACTTAGGAGCTTCTATTTGAAATAGCGCACTGACATGGTCCGAACGGATGTCGATTGGTAAGGTATAAGTCATACCGTTAAATTTAATTGCAGCAGAGACTAGACCTGCAACCAATGCTTGATAATAAAGCACCACTTTAAGCTCACAACCTCCAGCATGGTGCCAAATTTGTTCCGTGGTTATATGCGCTATTCTGACGTGGCGAATAAACTGCAAATAAGGTTTAGCCCAAATACCAAGCCTTTGATCATGCTGTTTTACTATAGGTTGATTTAACGCACACGTAACCAACCTATCCTCTTCTAATAATAGGGGTTCATCTTCTTCAATAAAGAGGATCTCAAACCGATTACGCCCTAACTGCAAATAAGGACGAATATCTTTACGATAAACCAACTCTTGCCCATCACAATCAAAGACGGCAACACCATTGACTCTAACTTCAGCATAATGTTCGATCCCTGCAATAATCAACTCAATAAGAGGATAGGCGAGCATAAGATCATCCACCTCAATATCATGCATCAAATGCCACTCTTGTTCTGCAATCTCTTGTTCTGATAGATCATTAGGTAAAGCCTGACTTAATGGCGCAGGAAATAAGAGATCATTTTGAGGGATAGAAAGGTTGGTTAAAGGTGATATTTGCCATAAACCAGCAAGAGATAATCGCATACAATAATTGAGCTAGATCAAGTTTGCGCCCATTATAATCGACAACGTAGAGAAAGATAGTGAAATGTTAATAAAAAAATACCAGCACTGTGGCTGGCATTTTTTCAACAATGAATCAGTAGCAATTACTCTTCATCGTCATCTTCGTCGGCGTGCAGAGCATCTTCACCTTCATAGTAAGTACCCCAACCGTCGTAGATAATGTCGTATTTTTCAGCAAGGTTAACTAGCTTCTCAACCTGCTCGTCAATCGCTTCAGCATTCAAGCCAGACTGCATCGTAGCATCACAACAAAGTAGCTTCTTGCCATCTTCGTCTTCTGTCTCTTCTGCTTCTAATACTTCAAAGCCCATTTTGAATGCTTCAACAACTGCTTTTTCAAGTACTTCAAAGTTTTCAGCAAATAGATGATGTTCGATATCATACAGTGCATCTGGATCGCTACCATCAGCAATCAATGCTTCAATGATGTCGCGAGTATCTTCTTTTTGAATCTCAATTAAATCTTCTACTGATAGATATTCATCTTCGTGAGACATGTTTCTGCTCCAGAGTTTTGACGAGAAAGATCGTAGTTAGTGGGCACGGAATATGGCATGGATCGCACGGAAAATCCACCAGCAACCACCATCCAATTCACTTTATTTTTACTCAGTACTTTATAGAGTAAGATAAATATTCATATTATTCATCAATATCGTTAATTACGATAAATTTAGCATAAAATATCGTCATCAAACCTCTCTATTACTTCAGTTTATGCTTAATTATGGCTTGTAATAAAGATGGGCTAGTGTAGTTTTTCTCTTTATCTGCATAATCACGCAAACAAGCATAAATATAGTCAAACGACTTTGTGTAGAGTATTGATAAACAATACCTTAATTATCGATATAATATACTATCGAACACCTATTTTTGCTCCTCTATTGCCTCGAACAAAGCTTGCATCTTACTCTGAAGGTTGTCATAAATACTGCCGGAATTGATTGTAAGGATACAAAATGAAGAAGTTGTACGTAGGATCCGAAGTCGGTCAACTACGCAGAGTTTTACTTAACCGCCCGGAACGCGCCCTCACTCACCTCACCCCATCAAACTGTCACGAGCTACTTTTTGATGATGTGTTAGCGGTTGAAGCTGCTGGAAAAGAGCACGATATTTTTGCTAGTACATTACAAAATCAGGGTGTCGAAGTCTTACTGTTACACGATTTACTTGTCGAAACATTAGCGATTCCTGACGCAAAGCATTGGTTACTATCCACTCAAATTTCTGACTTTCGCTATGGACCAACCTTTGCCAAAGATCTTCGCCACTATTTAGCCGAGATGGATAATGAACACCTCGCGACGATTCTGCTTGGTGGATTGGCTTACTCTGAGCTATCACTCTCATCTTCATCGATGCTACCTAAAATGCGTCGCCCTCTCGACTTTGTTATAGAGCCTTTACCTAACCACTTGTTTACGCGAGATACCTCATGCTGGGTTTATGGTGGCGTCTCCCTTAACCCTATGACAAAACCAGCTAGGCAAAGAGAAACGAATCACCTTAGAGCTATTTATCGCTGGCACCCTACTTTTGCAGGGGAAGATTTTATTAAATACTTTGGCGATGAAGATTTGCACTATGACAATGCCAATATTGAAGGTGGTGATGTACTTGTGGTTGGTAATGGTGCGGTACTAATTGGGATCTCTGAGCGTACAACACCACAAGGCGTGGAGAACCTAGCGGCAGGTCTATTCAACTCAGGGCAAGCAAACCAGGTTATCGCTATTGATCTACCTAAACACCGCTCATGTATGCACTTAGATACCGTTATGACTCACATGGATATTGATACTTTTTCTGTCTACCCTGAAATTGTTCGCCCTGATCTTGATACTTGGCGACTCACTCCAAAAGCTAACGGTGACATGAATGTAGAACAAGTAAGTGGTTACATACCAGCACTTGAAGCTGCATTAGAGATTGATTCATTAAAAATCATTACCACCGGAGGCGATAACTATGAGGCTGAGCGTGAGCAATGGAATGATGCCAATAATGTTCTAACCGTCAAACCTGGTGTCGTCATTGGCTATGAACGCAATATTTATACGAATGAAAAGTATGATAAAGCGGGTATTGAAGTCCTCACGATTCCTGGCAATGAGCTTGGTAGAGGAAGAGGTGGAGCAAGGTGTATGAGCTGTCCGCTAGAAAGAGATGGTATATAACGATTCAGATTTAAAATAAAAATCACGAAAAAACCAGAAAAAATATAAATAACAATTCACATTTGTAGCATCTTTATGCTTTACTGGTTTTCTATGTTTTAAGTGACTCTCTCAAGGAATGACCCTATGGCTTTTAACTTACGTAATCGTAACTTTCTTAAACTATTAGATTTCACATCTAAAGAAATCGATTTTTTACTCACTTTAGCCGCTGACCTTAAAAAAGCGAAATATACCGGTACTGAACAGAAACGATTAGTAGGTAAAAATATCGCACTTATCTTTGAGAAAGCATCGACTCGTACCCGATGTGCCTTTGAAGTCGCGGCATTCGATCAAGGCGCTCAAGTCTCTTACCTTGGCCCATCAGGCTCTCAAATTGGTAACAAAGAGTCGATGAAAGATACCGCTCGCGTTCTAGGTCGCATGTATGATGGCATTGAATATCGTGGCTTCGGTCAAGCGATTGTAGAGGAGCTTGGGGCTTACGCGGGTGTACCAGTTTGGAATGGCTTAACTGACGAATTTCACCCAACACAAATTCTTGCTGATTTTCTAACGATGCAAGAGCACGCTCGCGGCAAACAACTTCATGAGATTAGTTTTGCTTATTTAGGTGATGCGCGTAACAACATGGGTAACTCTTTACTGGTTGGTGCTGCTAAAATGGGCATGGATATTCGCCTTGTTGCGCCAAAAGCCTTCTGGCCTGAAGCAGAACTTGTCGCTCAATGTGAAGCGATCGCAATCACAACAGGGGCAACAATCACTCTGACTGAAAATGTCTCTGACGGCGTAAAAGGCTGTGACTTCATTTATACCGATGTGTGGGTATCGATGGGTGAATCTGCACAAGCTTGGGATGAGCGCGTTGCCTTAATGACCCCATACCAAGTGAATATGGACGTCATGAAAGCGACGGAAAACCCACAGGTAAAATTCATGCACTGCTTACCTGCTTTTCATGATGATGAGACCGTTATAGGTAAGGAAATCGCAGAGAAATATGGCATGAAAGGGCTTGAAGTCACTGACGAGGTGTTTGAATCAGAGTACTCTATTGTTTTTGATGAAGCAGAAAACCGTATGCACACAATCAAAGCGATAATGGTGGCAACTTTAGGTTCTTAATAGCGGCATTATAATAAATATAATTTAAGCTAAAACCTTGATGTAATCGCTTGCGCTCACAATTGTTCAGCGTATAATTCTCAGCAATTTGTCTTAAGGTGATGATCTAAGGTTGGTATTAGCTATGCATAAAAATCCCTTTTTTACGCAATTCAATGCTTGCCAGTTTGGTTTTATGGCTTTCAGCCTCTCATCTTTATCTTATTTTTAAAGGCCTCCCTAACGGGGGGCTTTTTTATAGATACTATCTGCTAACTGATTACCTATAGAGGAAAGAAGATCATGGAAAACACGCTTTATAAAAAGCACATCATCTCAATTCCAGAGCTTTCACGCGAAGAACTTGAGTTAATCGTATCCACTGCTGGCCAGTTAAAAGCTCAGCCACAGCCTGAGTTAATTAAAAATAAAGTCATTGCTAGTTGCTTCTTTGAACCATCAACACGTACTCGCCTCTCTTTTGAGACGGCTATTCAGCGCATTGGGGGCAGTGTTATCGGCTTTGATACTGCGGGCAACACTTCTCTTGCCAATAAAGGAGAAACACTCGCAGATTCAGTACAAGTTATTTCATCTTATGTTGATGCCTTCGTTATGCGCCACCCTCAAGAAGGCGCTGCTCGCTTAGCTTCTGAGTTTTCTCATAATATCCCGGTGATCAATGCTGGTGATGGAGCAAACCAACATCCAACTCAAACTCTACTTGATCTGTTTTCGATTGCTGAAACACAAGGCCGCTTAGATAACTTAAACGTCGCGTTTGTTGGCGACCTAAAATACGGTCGTACTGTTCACTCTTTAACACAAGCTTTAGCTAAGTTTACCAACGTGCGCTTTTATTTTGTGGCACCTGAAGCACTAGCGATGCCTGATTATATCTGTGAAGAGTTGGATGAAGCAGGGATCCAATATAGCCTGCATACTGATATGGAAAGCGTTATTCCTGAGTTAGATGTTCTCTACATGACGCGCGTACAAAAAGAGCGTTTCGATGAGTCAGAGTATGCGCATATTAAATCGGCTTATATCCTAACGGCTGCCATGCTTAATGGAGCTCGCGAAAACTTAAAAGTACTTCACCCTCTACCACGCGTCGATGAAATTACCGTTGATGTTGATAAAACACCCCATGCTTATTACTTCCAACAGGCAGAGAATGGCGTTTATGCTCGCCAAGCATTACTTGCTCTAGTCCTAAATGAAACACTGTAATCGAGGAGATAATGATGAATAAAGAAACTCAATTGCAAGTTGAAGCGATTAAAAACGGTACTGTTATCGATCATATTCCAGCACTGATTGGTATTAAAGTTTTAAAACTTTTTGATATGGATAAATCAAACCAAAGAGTCACAGTTGGCTTAAACCTGCCTTCATCAGCGCTCGGCAGTAAAGATTTAATTAAGATTGAAAATGTTTTTGTTAATCAAGATCAAGCCAGTAAATTGGCGCTCTATGCACCGCATGCAACGGTAAATCAAATTGAAGATTACCAAGTTGTCAAAAAGCTTGCTCTGGAATTGCCATCGCAAATTACGGCCATTTTTGAATGCCCAAATAGCAACTGTATCACCCATAATGAGCCAGTAGAAACCAGCTTTAAAGTGATCGAGAAAAAAGAAGACATTCGCCTGAAGTGCAAATATTGCGAAAAGGTCTTTTCTCGTGAGATCATGACAGAAAGGTAATCGGCTCCACTCGTAAATACAACTAGTTATACCCTGCCATGGCGGGGTATTTTACTCTTTACGCCACTCTATTTTGGAGGCACACTAAGCCTTGTATAAGTTTATAATAATGGAGTATAGATAATGACAAAAGTTCTTCATACCGATGCCGCTCCTGCAGCGATTGGACCATATATACAAGGTGTTGACCTGGGTAATATGGTATTAACGTCAGGTCAAATCCCAGTAAACCCTCTTACTGGTGAAGTTTCAGATAACATTGCAGAGCAAGCGCGCCAATCTCTAGAGAACGTAAAAGCGGTCGTTGAATCTTCAGGCTTAACCGTTACCGATATTGTTAAAATGACGGTCTTTGTAAAAGATCTTAATGACTTTGGTACTGTTAATGACGTCTACGGTAAGTTTTTTGATGAGCACAATGTCGCTAACTACCCTGCACGTTCATGTGTTGAGGTTGCGCGTTTACCTAAAGATGTCGGTATTGAAATTGAAGCCATTGCGGTTCGTAAATAGTTATTAATCTGTGTAGATTTCTAGCAAAAAAAAGACCGCAAGGCGGTCTTTTTAAACTTGATTATTACTATTTTGATGTCACTTGTTGGGAATTAATCAATTCCACTTCTTGATCAAGCTCAACCAACTTTTCTTTCATTTGCTCACGGCAGATATTGGCGAGTTCACGCACATTTTTCTTATCATAGCCTTCGACACTCACTGGTGGTAACATTTCAACAATGACACGACCATTGTTCCAACGGTTCAGTTTTAGCCCTTCAGTTGAGCTACATACAATAGGAACGATTGGCACTTCAGCACCGATTGCAGCATGAAAAGCGCCGGTCTTAAAAGGTAACAGCCCGCGACCACGAGAACGCGTCCCCTCTGGAAACATCCATACTGACAAGTTGCTGTCTTTAATACTGTTAACCACTTGATCAATAGTACCTACGGCTTTGCTACGGTTTGCTCTATCTATTAAAATGTTACCTGTTAGCCAGTACAGTTGACCAAAAAGAGGCATCCAAGCTAAGCTTTTTTTACCAACCGTCACAACATTGGGTGTTACCGCTGACGCGACAGTAAATAAATCCCAAGTATTTTGGTGATTGGCAATATAAACATGTTGACCGCGCTCATAAGCATCTTTTGGTAAGCGTAGCTCTAAATCAATACCAAACACTTTCGACATATAGCCAAAGTAGCGTCCAAATCTAAATACATGCTTTGGGTTGCGTGGGCTAAATAAGCAATATCCACAACCAAAGACAAACATCACAATCGCAAAAATCGCGAGTGCAAATAAACGTAGCAATGCAATCATCCTAAATCTCCATAGAAACAGCACAGGGAAAGAGTGTTCTTAACTATCCTCTACATACCCTAAAATAAAACCAATAAAAAAGCCGAAACCCTAAGATTCCGGCTTTTTAAGCTTATCTAATCATTAATTAGAGTCACTAAATCGTTCAATATTAGCACCAAGGGCCGACAACTTATCTTCAATTTTGTCATAACCACGATCGATGTGATAGATACGATCAACGATGGTTTCACCTTTTGCTATACAGCCAGCAATAACTAGGCTTGCAGAAGCGCGTAGATCCGTCGCCATCACTTGAGTTCCACTTAAGCGATCGCTATCACCACAAATTACGGTATTACCTTCAATTTCCGCTTTAGCGCCCATACGCTGCAATTCAGGTACATGCATAAAACGGTTTTCAAAAATCGTTTCTGTTAAAACACCACCACCTTTTGCCATCATGTTCAATAGCGTAAATTGCGCTTGCATGTCGGTAGGGAAACCTGGGTGTGGCGCTGTTACGACTTTAACCGCTTTTAATTCGCGATCAGTCATATCTACACTTATCCAGTCATCACCTGTTTCAACCTTAGCGCCAGCTTCTTCTAGCTTGGCTAAGACTGCTTCAAGTAAATAAGATTGGGTATTTTTACATACGACTTTGCCACCAGAAACAGCAGCGGCAACTAAGAATGTTCCGGTTTCGATACGGTCAGCAACAACAGCATGCTTACCACCACCTAAACGCTCAACACCTTCAATCGTAATAGTATCAGTACCCGCACCAGAAACTTTAGCACCTAGAGCATTAAGGAAATTTGCCGTATCAACAATTTCAGGCTCACGAGCGGCGTTATCTAGTACTGTTTTGCCATCAGCCAGTGTTGCTGCGCACATAACGGTAATCGTTGCGCCTACACTCACTTTGTCCATCACGATATGTGCGCCTTTCAAACGACCATCAACTTGTGCTTTCACATAGCCGTCTTCAAGAGTAATCGTCGCACCTAACTGCTCTAAACCGTGAATGTGTAAATCAACCGGTCGAGCACCAATAGCACAACCACCAGGTAACGATACTTGACCTTGACCAAAGCGCGCCACTAAAGGACCAAGTGCCCAAATAGAAGCTCGCATTGTTTTTACTAAATCATAAGGAGCGCAAAACTCATTGATTTTACGACCATCAACGTGAACACTACCATTACGGCTAACCTCTGCGCCTAGACGCTTTAGCAACTCCATAGTCGTATCAATATCACGTAGATGTGGGACATTGGTTACTTCTACTGGCTCTTCAGCAAGAATAGAGGCAAACAAAATTGGTAGGGCTGCATTTTTAGCACCTGAAATGGTCACTTCACCACATAGCGGAGAATCAGACCCAATAACTCGAAACTTTTCCATCAGTAAACCTTACAACGACATCAGTTTTTTATCACGAGCCCACTCTGCAGGAGTGTAAGCTTTAATAGAAACGGCATGAATGTCGTTTCGTTGAATGTACTCCATAAGCGGAGCATAAATAAGTTGCTGTTTCTTTACACGACTCATACCATCAAAGCAAAGATCGACAGCAATTACTTCATAGTGACTGCCTTCACCTTTAACCATAATTTCTTCTAAGTTAAGAGCCGTATCTAATAATTCTTTTACTTGTGCACAATCCACAAACTACCCCTGTTTAATTTTTTATATGTTCAACCATTAATGGCTGTATATTACTTAGTTGGAACAAAGTGCGTAATTGATTAGGCACGAAACTGAGCATTATATGACAGTTTTGTCTTTTTGCATGCTGTATTAAGTGAATTAGCAGTACCATGCCTGCAGAATCAATTCTTTTTACCTCATTGAGCACAATTTCTACCTGAGAATGTTGCGGTTTCCACTCTTGTAAAAACCGCCACAACTCAGGAACTGAATCTCTATCTAAGTGATGAGAGAGAGCATACTGACTCGTGCTGACTTCACGCCATTGAGCATGCGCCATCATTGAATGCTCTTATAAACAATCGGCTGTTCTGAAAGTTGCTGTAGCTCTTTCGCTACACTGAGCACTCCCTCCTGACGGATTTTAGTATTCCACTCCGATTGTTTACTTGAGAGCAAACTGATCCCTTCAGCACTCATATCAAAAGCTTTCCATTCACCGCTTTTTTTATCTTTACGCAGTTTAAATTCAAGGTTTATGTTAGCCCGTGGAGCATCAATAATAGCAACCTTAACCCCTGTAATCGTCTGTTCATCACTCACATTACGTGTTGCTGGGAATTCAATTTTTTGATTGGTGTACTGCGTCAATACCTGGGCGTAAGAAGTGACAAGATAATTACGAAAAGCCGTAAAAAATACGCCAACATCTTCTCGCTTAGCACCTTTCACATTAGAGCCTAATAATTTAAGTGCTGCGTAACGGTAGTTAACATAAGGCATTAACTCTTCTTCAACGATAAGTTTTAATCGCTCAGGATCACTTTTAATACTCTCTTGCTCTGATTTTAGTCGGTCAAAAGCCAGCTCGGCGACTTGCTTCATCATCTTATTAGGATCAGTCGCATCCACTGCTGACTGAGCAAGCACTGACGTTGACAGTAAAAAACTGACAAGTAGTGAGTAAAAACGTATCGCGGTTTGTCTAACCATTAAACTATTCATTGCTAAACTATGCAGCTTATTCATCACTAGAACCTCCTACGCTATACAAGACTTGACCAATCAGGTCCTCTAAAACTAGCGCTGATTTAGTATCTTCTATCACGCCTCCATCAGTGAGCATTTCTTCATCATCAAAGATAAAGCCCGGAGTTAAACCAATGTACTGCTCGCCGATCAAACCTGATGTAAGTATTTTAACACTGGATGTATCTGGAAATTGTGAGTACTTACTATCGATAGCTAATTTGACTACTGGCAAATAGCTCTCTTCATCTAAAGTAATAGAGCTGACTCGACCAATAACAACGCCGCCAACCTTAACTGGAGAGCGAACTTTTAAACTACCAATATTATCGAACGTTGCTTTTAGGGTGTAAGTATTACCCGAACCAAGTTTCGTTACGTCAGCAACTTGAAAAATCATCACTAAAATAGCGCAAATTCCAACTAAGACAAAACTGCCTACCCATAATTCTAGTTTACGTGTCTGTTGCATGCTAATTCCCAAACATCAAAGCGGTGAGTATAAAATCTAGCCCTAATACGGCTAAAGATGAATGCACGACAGTACGAGTCGTTGCGCGGCTTATCCCTTCCGATGTTGGTACAGCGTCGTACCCATTAAAAAGAGCAACCCAAGTAACTGTGATGGCAAAAACAATACACTTAATAACGCTATTACCAATATCTTGACCAAGTTCGACAGAAGATTGCATCGCAGACCAAAAACTACCGTGATCAACCCCTTTCCAATCAACGCCAACAATTTGTGCCCCCCAAATACCAACGGCCATGAAGATCATCGCGAGCAAAGGCATTGAGATAACCCCTGCCCATAAGCGAGGAGCGATAATTCGTTTTAAAGGATCAATCGCCATCATTTCTAAACTTGATAGCTGTTCGGTTGCTTTCATTAAGCCGATTTCTGCCGTTAACGCCGAACCAGCTCGACCAGCAAATAGCAAAGCCGTCACAACCGGTCCGAGTTCACGCAATAAAGAGAGCGCCACCATCTGACCTAAACTGCCTTCAGCGCCATAATCGACAAGAACCACATAGCCCTGCAAGCTTAAAACCATACCAATGAATAAACCCGAAACCATAATAATAGCCATAGATTGAACACCTACGCTGTATATTTGTTGGATGAGTAACGGTACGTTTTTTAATTGTGGTCGATGAAAGATCGCCCCAACAAGCATTAAACTTGCGCGACCAATTGACTCGCTAATAGCCAAGGTTCTTTGCCCCAAGCGAGCAATAAAACTAAAGCCCATGATTAAAAAGATCCTTTTCTAATGTATCGGCAGGGAAACGAAAGGGAACGGGTCCGTCAGCGTCACCATTTAAAAACTGTTGTACCATAGGGTCAGGGTTTTGGCTCAGTTCCTCTGGCGTACCTTTTGCAATAATACGACCGTCCGCTAAGAGATAAACTAAATCTGCGATACTCATCACTTCTGGGACATCATGCGAAACAACAATAGAAGTCACGCCAAGCGCTTGATTTAAACTCCGGATCAACTCAACCAATACACCCATAGTGATAGGATCTTGTCCAACAAAAGGCTCATCATACATAATCAACTCAGGATCGAGGGCAATAGAACGGGCTAATGCTGCACGCCTTGCCATTCCTCCAGACAACTCACTAGGCATGAGTTCAGCTGCACCACGCAAACCGACCGCTTCAAGCTTAAGCAAGACAATCGTTCGTATAAAGCTCTCATCTAAAGCCGTATGCTCTCGCAGCGGAAAAGCGACATTATCGAAGATATTTAAATCGGTAAAAAGCGCACCTGATTGAAATAGCATGCTCATTTTTTTACGAGCTTGGTATAAACGCTTGCGACTTAAGGTAGGAATATTATCGCCATCAAACCAGATCTCTCCAGACTGAGGGGCAAGTTGACCACCAATTAAACGCAATAATGTCGTCTTACCAATACCGGAAGGTCCCATGATTGCCGTCGTCTTCCCTCGCGGCACTTGCAGGCTAATATCATCAAATATTCGCCGACTTCCACGCGAGAACGTAAGTCCATTAATAGTAACGAGGTCAGATGTTGGTAATGTCTGTTTATTCATACCTGCGACTTATAAATCCATCTATCATGCAACAATCATAAGCATAAATAGTGACAAGTTAAAGCTAAGTTATACACTCACCCTCTTAGATTTAGTGTTTTTTTACTTTCAAAATAAACACTTAAGTTAACAGCTCATAATATAAACGCGCTAATTTGCCTTTTCAATCACAATAAATAGCAACTTCGCCTTTCCTTTTTGCAAGCAACCGTTCAAAATTAGCAGTTAATTATCTATTTTTTATCATTTGGAACCGCCTAATGCTTGAAGCCATTATATTACTGATTATTGGTCTAGTTTTTTTAGTCTGGAGTGCTGATAAATTAGTCTTTGGTTCTGCAGCCATTGCTCGCAATTTTGGTATATCCCCTCTAGTTATCGGTATGACTATCCTTGCGATGGGCTCCTCAGCACCTGAGATGATGGTTTCAGCAACGGCAGCCTTGGACGGCAAAACCGATACTGCGGTCGGTAATATTCTGGGCTCAAATATTGCTAACATCGCACTGATTCTTGGTTTAACCGCTTTAATTAAGCCGTTAATTATTAGCTCAACGATAATCCGCAGAGAATTACCTCTGATGATCGTTGTAACCCTCATTGCTGGCGCTATATTATGGGATAGCTATTTAGGTCGTGGTGAAGGTATATTACTGATCGTTCTGTTTGTCAGTTTCTTATTAGCCATGCTAAATATCAGCCGCAAAGAGCAAAAAAATAACGATGCTCTTCTCAGTGAGCAAGAATCCGAAATCCCTGAAGGTGTTAGCAACCCAAAAGCGGCAATGTGGGTTGTTGTTGGATTAATCATCCTGCCTTTATCTGCCACTTTACTCGTTGATAACGCGGTTATTATCGCAAAGTACTTTGGTATGAGCGATTTAGTTATCGGCTTAACAATTATTGCGCTTGGTACTAGCCTACCTGAGCTTGCCGCATCGATTGCTGGCGTGATGAAGGGGGAAGATGATATGGCTGTTGGTAACATTATCGGCTCAAATGTTTTTAATATTTTGGCCGTTATGGGGATCCCTGGTCTGCTTAATCCTTCGATTTTGAGTCACTTAGTGATGGGGCGTGATTATTGGATCATGCTTGCCGTATCGCTATTGCTTGTCGTTATGGCATTAGGAAAATCACGTAAAATCAGCCGTATTGAAGGTGGATTGCTTTGCTGTGGCTTCTTCGCTTACCAAGGTTATCTACTCATGCACCTTTCTGCCTAACACATTCTCATCATAATAAAATTAGGAATTCTCATATATGTCTACCACCTTCGATTATTGCAATGCTGCAAAGCAAGTGTTAGCTACTGAAGTTAAAGGTTTACTACAACTTGAACGCTATTTTGATGAGCAGTTTACTCAAGCATGTGAAACCATCATGAACAACCAAGGTAAAGTGGTTGTCATGGGGATGGGCAAATCAGGTCATATTGGAAATAAAATCGCAGCGACACTCGCAAGTACCGGAACTTCTGCATTTTTTGTTCACCCAGGAGAAGCAGCGCACGGCGACCTTGGCATGATTGAGCCTGGTGATATCGTTATCGCTATTTCCAATTCTGGTGAGTCGTCTGAAATTCTTGGCTTATTCCCCGTTCTAAAGCGCCTCAACATTCGCATTATTAGCATGACAGGTAACCCTCTCTCTAATATGGCTAAGCTTGCAGACATACACCTGCAAATTACGGTACCGGAAGAAGCCTGCCCACTTGGTCTTGCTCCAACAACGAGCACGACTGCAACTTTGGTTATGGGAGATGCTTTAGCGGTGGCTCTATTACAAGCAAGAGGCTTTACCGCTGAAGACTTTGCACTATCTCACCCTGGTGGTGCTTTAGGTCGTAAGTTACTATTGAAACTCGATGATATTATGCATACTGGCGACGCTTTACCGACCGTCAAACCTGACGCACTGGTTCGTGATGCTTTATTAGAGATCACGGAAAAAGGGCTCGGTATGACAGCGGTGATTAGTGATGATAACCAGATGCTCGGTATCTTTACTGATGGTGATCTACGTCGATTACTCGATAAACGAATTGATATCCACACGGCAACCATTGGTGATGTCATGACACCGAGTCCAACCGTTGCAAATCCAAACATGTTAGCGGTTGAAGGTCTAAACTTAATGCAAGAAAAGAGCATCAATGGTCTTATGCTGTGCCAGGATGGTCAATTAGTTGGTGCTTTAAACATGCACGATTTATTAAAAGCAGGGGTAATGTAATGCCGACAACTGAAACGTTATATGGCCCAGTGGCAAGCGAAATCGTCGCAATTGCTAAACAGATAAAGCTACTCATTTGTGATGTTGATGGTGTGTTTTCTGATGGTTTAGTCTACATGGGTAATGATGGGGAAGAACTAAAAACATTCCACACCCGTGATGGCTATGGCGTAAAGTCGCTGATGAATGCTGGCATTGAAGTTGCCATCATTACTGGTCGACAATCAAAGATCGTTGAAAACCGCATGACAGCGCTTGGCATTACGCTTATTTATCAAGGTCAAGATGATAAAATAAAAGCGTATGAGGACATTTGCTCTAAGCTCAATATCGACTCACAACACACAGGTTACATTGGCGATGATCTTATTGACTGGCCAGTGATGGATAAAGTGGCTCTTAAAGTCTGTGTTGCTGATGGGCACCCACTACTGGTAAAACGCGCGAATTATGTCACTCAGATTAAAGGTGGTTATGGCGCTGTGCGAGAGGTGTGCGACTTAATCCTACAAGCACGTAATGAGTTAGATACACATAAAGGTTTAAGTATATGAGTCTATCTCGTATTCTCTATGTCTTGCTGTTTTTTATTGCATCTTGGGCTGCTTACTATTTATATGACAATGAAAACTCAGACGTCGTACAGATATCAGCCAATCAAGAATTGCCAATGTTCAGTGGTAAAGGCTTAAACAACACATCATTTAATAGTAACGGTATGCGCAGTTATGTCATCACCTCAGACAGTCTTGATCACTATGCGAGCAGTGGTGAAACCATTTTTCAGTACCCTATTCTTTCCATTTATCAAGATGGTCAAAATATCGAATGGCAAATATCATCTCATCGTGCAGTTTTAGATGATAATCAAGTATTAACTCTTTATGATAATGTCTTAGCAAACAATTTATTACCTGATTCTAGTTTCAATACGATGACAACTGACAAACTCGAAATTGAACTCACAAGCCGAAACTTTAGCACCACAACCCCTGTGACATTAGTTGGCCCCCAATTTACAACAACAGGGCAAGCAATGATGGGAAACTTTAAAGACAATGTTTCGACTCTATTTAATAAGGTCCAAGGTAAATATGAAACTCTTACCCCTTAGTTTACTTACTTTCATGCTAGCGGCACCACAAGCTCTCGCTTTATCGTCAGATACTGAGCAGCCGATCTATATTGATTCTGACAGTCAAAATCTTGATATGAAATCGAATCAAGTCACATTTAGCGGTGATGTAAAGTTAAAACAGGGCAGCATCAATATCAGTGCTGATAAAATTGTTGTGACTCGCAACTCTACTGATGGCTCCATTAAGCAAGTTCAGAGTATGGGTAAGCCTGCTACTTTTTCTCAGTTAACCGATGATGGTAAAACATTAGAGGGTGAAGGGAACGAGTTAGACTATCGTATGGCTGAGGACAGTTTACATATGAAAGGCAGTGCTATGCTTTCCCAAGATGGTAACGTTATTCGTGGTTCATCGATCACTTATCAAATAACATCGCAAAAACTAATTGCTAATAGCACTGAAAATCAGAGAGTTACCACAGTGCTACAACCTACTCAAGCGACAAATAAATAATTATGGCAGTATTAAAAGCAGAACACCTAGCCAAGAGTTATAACAAGAAAAAAGTCGTGACCGATGTTAGCTTGCAAGTTAAGTCGGGACAAATCGTTGGTCTACTTGGTCCTAATGGTGCTGGTAAAACAACGTCATTTTATATGATCGTCGGCCTTGTTCCTCGAGATGAAGGAGCGATCAGTATCGATGATGAAGATATTAGTATTCTACCTATGCATAACCGTTCTCGAATGGGCATTGGCTACCTTCCTCAGGAGGCTTCTATTTTCCGTAAGCTTTCTGTCGAAGATAACATTATGGCAGTATTGCAGACTCGAGAAGAACTGACGCGAGAAGAACGCCAAGATAGATTAGAAGATCTACTTGATGAGTTCCACATTCAGCATATTCGTACAAGTGCCGGTATGGCTCTGTCAGGCGGTGAGCGCCGCAGGGTTGAAATAGCCCGAGCTTTAGCCGCTAATCCTAAATTTATCTTGCTAGATGAACCATTTGCTGGTGTTGACCCGATTTCGGTTATTGATATAAAAAGAATTATTGAGCATTTACGTGACCGCGGTTTAGGTGTATTAATTACAGACCACAATGTTCGAGAAACTTTGGATGTATGTGAAAAAGCTTATATCGTAAGTCAAGGTCACTTAATTGCAGAGGGAACACCAGAAGATGTGCTTAATAATGAGCAAGTGAAGCAGGTTTATCTCGGTGAACAATTCCGTCTATGATTAAAGTAAACGAATCACAGGACAATAATAAAGGTAAAAAGGACTGAATGAAGCCTTCATTACAACTCAAGCTAGGTCAACAATTAGCCATGACACCACAGTTACAGCAAGCCATACGCTTGTTGCAACTGTCTACGTTGGATTTACAACAAGAAATCCAAGAAGCGCTTGAATCTAACCCTCTTCTTGATATTGAAGAAGGCTCTGAAGATGGAGGGACTCATGATGATAAAACCTCTGATGAACCAAAAGAAAAAAATGTTGAGAGTACAGACAACACGCTCGATGACGTTTCTCATGAGCCCGATCCTGCAGACAGCTCTGAAGTGATCGAAAAGTCAGAAATAGCAAATGAACTGGAAATGGACACCACCTGGGATGACGTCTATAGCGCTAACACAGGTAACACTGGTATCTCTCTTGATGATGAAATGCCAGTATATCAAGGTGAAACCACTGAATCGTTACAAGACTATTTACTTTGGCAACTTGAACTGACTCCTTTCAGCGAAACTGATCGCGCCATAGCCCTAGCCATTATCGATTCGATTGATAATGCGGGTTATCTTAACTCTTCACTTGAAGATATTTTAAGTAGTTGTGATAACGAAGAAATAGAGCTTGATGAAGTTGAAGCGGTACGTAAACGTATTCAGCAATTTGATCCTCTTGGTGTTGCATCCATAAACTTACAAGATTGTTTGCTCTTACAACTGGCAACCTACCCAGAAGATACACTATGGTTAAATGAAGCTAGAATGGTTTTATCTAATCATATTGATCAACTTGGTAATCGCGATTACAAGCTGGTCATTAAAGAAACAAAGTTAAAAGAAGCAGAATTACGTGACGTTTTACAATTAATTCAGCAACTGAACCCAAGACCTGGTAGCAAGATAACGCCAGATGAAACTGAGTATGTTGTACCTGACGTATCGGTGTTTAAAGATCATGGTAAGTGGATGGTAACCATTAATCCAGACAGCGCACCGAAGCTCAAAGTGAATCAACAATATGCTCAGCTAAGTAAAGGTAACAGTCCTGATAGCCAATACATTCGCACTAATTTGCAAGAAGCAAAGTGGCTAATCAGCAGCCTTGAAAATAGAAATGAAACACTATTAAAGGTGGCGCGATGCATTGTTGAACATCAGCATGATTTCTTTGAGTATGGTCCAGAAGCAATGAAGCCAATGGTACTCAATGATGTGGCTTTAGCTGTCGAGATGCATGAATCAACAATCTCAAGGGTAACGACACAAAAATACATGCATACACCTCGTGGTATATTTGAATTGAAGTATTTCTTCTCCAGTCATGTCAGTACTGATAATGGTGGAGAATGCTCATCAACTGCAATACGAGCTTTAATTAAGAAGTTGGTTGCTGCTGAGAACACAGCAAAGCCATTAAGTGATAGCAAGATTGCAGCTCATTTAGCTGACCAAGGGATTCAGGTAGCAAGACGGACAATTGCCAAGTACCGTGAATCATTAGGCATCGCCCCTTCTAGTCAGCGTAAACGCCTGTTATAAGGCTAATAACTGAAAGGAAAGTCTATGCAAATTAATATTACTGGCCACCACCTTGACCTTACCGACTCGATGCAAGACTATGTTGAAAATAAATTTAAGAAGCTTGAGCGTTTTTTTGATCACATCAATAATATCCATGTGGTATTAAAGGTTGAAAAAGTACAACAAATCGCTGAAGCCACATTACACATTAACCAAGGTGAAATACACGCTACGGCTAATGATGAAAATATGTATGCTGCTATAGATGCCCTTGTCGATAAGTTAGTTCGACAGCTCAATAAGCACAAAGAAAAATTAAGTAGTCACTAATCATGCAATTAAACGAAGTACTTTCACTGGACTGCACCAAAAGTGCTGTCCAGTGCACGAGCAAAAAAAGAGCGCTTGAACTCATTAGCAATATGGTTGCTCAACATACGGGTCAAGATCCAACGGCACTTTTTGAATGTATGCTCAGCCGAGAAAAAATGGGGAGTACAGGTATCGGCAATGGTATCGCTATACCTCATGCACGAATGACAAAAAGCGATCATGCCATTGCTGTACTGCTGCAATGCCAAGAACCGATTGAATTTGATGCGATTGATAACCGCCCTGTTGATCTATTATTCGCACTACTGGTTCCTGAAGACCAATGCAAAGAGCACCTAAAGACACTCTCTTGCATGGCTGAAAGATTGCACGATAAACAAACACTAAAACAGTTACGCAAAGCTCAAAGCGATGAAGAGCTATACAATATAATGACTAACCAGTAATCGACAGGATCTCCAATGCGCTTAATCGTAATTAGCGGCCAATCAGGAGCTGGCAAAAGTGTTGCTCTGAAAGTTCTAGAAGATTTAGAGTATTACTGCGTTGACAACCTGCCAGTTAATTTACTTGACCCATTCATTGCATCAGTCAAAGGCAGCAAACAAAATGTTGCTGTTAGCATTGATATACGCAACTTACCAAGTGAGCCAGGGTTAGTCGAAACAACACTTGCTAGCCTGAAAAAAAATAATGATGTTAGCGTCTTCTTTCTTGATGCTCACCCTGACACATTGTTAAAAAGATACAGTGAAACCCGTCGTATCCACCCACTTTCAATGAGCGGCAAGAAAGTCTCTTTAGCTCAAGCAATTGAACTTGAAAAAAAAATTCTTGCCCCCTTAAAAGGAAATGCTGATCTTATTTTAGATAGCAGCAATCAATCACTGCACGAGCTATCTGAAGCCGTCCGCACCCGGGTTCAAGGTCGAGAAAGAAAAAGCCTCGTCATGGTATTTCAATCTTTTGGCTTTAAATACGGCCTTCCTACTGATGCCGATTACGTCTTCGATGTTCGCTTTTTACCTAATCCTCATTGGGTACCAGAATTACGTCCTCATACCGGATTAGATGCTCCTATTCACACCTTCTTAGAGTCACACTCTGAAGTGCTAGAGCTCAAAGAACAAGTTCAGCAATTTATTGTCAATTGGCTACCAATGCTAGAAAAAAACAATCGCAGTTACCTTACCGTTGCGATTGGCTGTACTGGTGGCAAACATCGCTCTGTCTATTTAACTCAAAAGATTGGTGAATACTTTTCAGAGCTTGGTCATCAGGTTCAAATCCGTCACTCCTCTTTAGAAAAAAACAAATAGGGTTTTATGGAACTAATTCGCGCCGTTTTAATACAAAACCGATTAGGCTTACATGCTCGCGCAGCTGTAAAGCTTGTCGAACTCGCACAGAGTTTTGATGCCGTTGTTAGCATTCACAATGAAGAGAATAAAGTAGCGACTGCTGATAGCGTTATGGGGTTACTCATGCTGGAGTCTGCTCAAGGTCAGCTGATTTCGATTCACGCTAAAGGATCACAAGCCCAGCAAGCTTTAGATGCGGTTTGTCATCTAATTGAAGATAAATTTGAAGAACACGAGTAAATAGCGCATCAATTAACCTTGTGCAATTATGAGTAAAAACCATCAACTCATATTAATTCCTTTACTCGGCTAACTAACCTTTAAATTAGCCTAAAATTTAAGTTACTATTCAACGTATTATCCATATTCCTAGTTAGGGGGAAACAATGGCAGAGCAAAATGAATTCGATCAAGCTCACCAAACCCTCCAAGAAGTTAGTGAATCTTTAGAAAATGGCCGCTTTGTTCATGTCCGTCGTCAATTGCAGGACATGGAGCCAGAAGATATCGCTCATCTATTGGAAGCTTCTCCACGTAAAAGCCGTGATGTGCTGTGGCAACTCACCGATCCTGAAGATTATGGTGAAATTCTCGATGAGTTGAATGAAGACGTAAAAGATGGCTTAGTCTCTCAGATGGACTCAGAGACGCTTGCCGAAGCAACCGAGGGTATGGATACCGATGATGTTGCTTATGTCTTACGAAGCCTTCCTGATAAGGTCTCTCGTGAGGTTCTGTCGCAAATGGACAGTGAAGATCGTGCTCGTGTTGAAACGGCACTATCTTACCCAGAGGATTCCGCTGGTGGTTTAATGAATACCGACGTTATCACGATTCGTGGTGACGTTGATGTCGATGTGGTTCTTCGCTATCTACGGATGCGTGGTGAGCTTCCTGAAACAACCGATGCTTTGTATGTTATTGATGATGAAGATCGCCTGATTGGCAACCTATCATTAACGACACTGATTACCACACAGCCTGATACCCAAGTGTCCGAGGTGATGGAAGATGCTGATGAAGCGATTTCTGTCAACACCTCCGCTACCGATATTGCGAGCTTATTTGAACGACGCAATTGGGTTTCAGCGCCTGTTGTTGATGAGAAGCAGCACCTTGTTGGTCGTATTACTATCGATGATGTGGTTGATGTTATCCGCGAGGATGCAGAGCACTCCATGATGAGTATGGCGGGTATGGACGATGATGAAGATACCTTCGCTCCCGTCGTTAAGTCAGCGCGTAGACGTAGTGTATGGCTCGCTGTCAACGTACTGGCAGCCCTTGCCGCTGCTTCTGTTTCCAATATGTTTGAAGAAACGCTCAATCAAATGGCTGCGATTGCGGTATTGATGACCATTGTTCCATCAATGGGTGGCGTTGCGGGTAACCAAACTATTGCATTGGTTATTCGAGGTTTGGCATTAGGTCATATTGGCGATAGTAATAAACGAGAACTGCTTCTAAAAGAGGCATCAATCGGCTTCTTAAACGGTGTGTTATGGGCAGCAACCATAGGTGGTATCGTTGTTCTTTGGAAAGATAGCTGGATGCTAGGTGGTATTATTTCTGCCGCAATGATGGCGAACTTATTTATCGCAGGCGTAGCAGGGGTAACCATTCCACTAATGCTTAAGAAGATGAATATAGACCCTGCATTAGCTGGCAGTATGGCTCTAACAACCATCACCGATATTGTTGGTTTATCCGTATTCTTAGGACTAGCTACCTTGCTTATTTAGTATTTAGCGTCCTATTCTCTACTCATAAAAAAAGCTTGGTCTTCAATACCAAGCTTTTTTCTTATCTGCGGTAATTGTGCAATGATACCAATCAATATCCAGGCTCGCGGCTATTTCTGCTCACCGACTGTGATTGATATTAAGCTCGATTACTCACCGGCAATTTTTAATGATTCTAATAAAATAGAACCCGTTTGGATCTGTGAGCGAGTTTCAACATCATTACCAACGGCAACAATTTGATTGAACATATCTTTAAGATTACCCGCAATAGTGATTTCAGAAACTGGATATTGGATCTCTCCATTCTCAACCCAAAAACCAGCCGCACCACGAGAATAATCACCCGTCACTGTGTTCACTCCCTGCCCCATGACTTCTGTCACTAACAGTCCAGTGCCAAGCTCTTTAAGCATTTGCTCAAAGTTTTGCCCGGTTGATTGAACAAACCAGTTGTGAATACCACCAGCATGACCGGTTGGAGTCATGTCCATCTTTCTAGCGGCGTAACTCGTTAGTAAGTACGTCGCAAGTACGCCATCAGTAATGATCTCACGATCTTGGGTGAAAACGCCTTCACTATCAAATGGGCTTGAAGCTAAACCACGTAGCACATGAGGTTTTTCTGAAATATTAAACCAATCAGGTAGGATCTTTTTACCTAAATGATCTAATAGGAATGATGACTTACGGTATAAGTTGCCACCACTAATTGCCATTGTAAGGTGACCGATTAATCCCGTTGCTACATCTGGTGCAAACATCACAGGGTATTTACCTGTTGGCAGCTTTCGTGCATCCAAGCGACTTACTGTTTTTTCTGCCGCCTCTTGACCAACAAGTTCAGGAGACCACATATCATCACGGTGACGAGCTAGAGTGTAACTGTAATCACGCTCCATTTCGCCGTTACTACCTTCACCGATAACGCAGCAACTAATACTATGACGACTAGAAGCATAACTCGCTAACAATCCATGGCTATTTCCATAAACCTTCACCCCATAGTGACTGTCATAACTCGCACCATCACTTTGTTTTATCTTATCGCTATAAGCGAGTGCTTGTTGCTCTGCTGCAATGGCAATTTGAGCGGCAACATCTGGGTTTGGTTCATCAGGGTGGAAAAGATCCAAATCAGGGATCGCTTTTACCATGAACTCTTTTGGTGCAGGACCGGCAAAAGGATCTTCTGATGTGTATTGAGCAATATCGAGTGCAGCAGCAACCGTCTGAGCGATCGCCTTTTCACTAAGATCAGAAGTTGATGCACTGCCTTTGCGTTGACCACGGTAGACCGTTATCCCTAAAGCACCATCACTGTTAAATTCAACATTCTCAACCTCACACATACGAGTTGAAACACTTAATCCAGTGCTCTTCGAGATGGCAACTTCAGCGGCATCAGCACTAACAGAGGCTAAATCAAGAGCTCTTGCGACAGCAGCTTCTAGCTCAACACGTTGCTGAGCGACTTGTTGTTTTACGTCCATATCTCATCTAATTATTAGCAATCAATACTATTAGGATAACAAGAATTTCGCTTTCTCCCCACGATTCTTGCTAAAATAGGTTATATTAGATTCAAGATAGTGATATAGGCAGAAAAGATGGCTCGTAAAAATCAAAAAGCGCCTTGGGAACCAGAAGAAGAAATCATCTGGGTAAGTCGTACAGAAATGAAAAACGACATGGAAGCGCTCCAAGTTCTAGGAGAAGAGTTAGTTGCTCTTAAACCTTCTGCTCTTGCAAAAATTCCGTTATCGGAAGAACTTGCTGAAGCAATAACCAATGCTCAACGCTTTAAAAATGAAGCAAAACGCCGCCAACTGCAATTTATTGGTAAGCTAATGCGCTATACCGATCCAGAGCCAATCCAAGCCGCTCTAGATAAAATTCGCAATAAGCACTCTCAAGCGACAGCTGAACTACATAAGCTAGAGCAAACGCGTGACCGTCTAATTGCTGAAGGTGATGTTGAGATCGAAAAAGTGATGGCACTACATCCATCAACCGATCGTCAGCGTCTACGTCAATTAGTACGCCAAGCAAATAAAGAGAAAAAAGCGAACAAAGCACCAAAAGCATCTCGCGAAATCTTCCAGATTTTAAAAGAGCTAAATGAAGAAGCTTAATTTTTCATTTTAAAAAGCTTTATGCCAACGGACTGTCGTTGGTATTAGTCTAAAAAAACCAACCTGATCTCGGTTGGTTTTTTTATGCCTGCTGATTAATGATCTCCTTACTCCTAATTATTCTTAATTGGTTATATGGTAAAGAATAGTGATGTGAACCAAATGAATTCAACGCTCCTAAATTGGCACTACAAGCAAAAGGACACCTATGATCTAAAAGCTAAATATACACATTAACCACAACGAGCAAACACAAAGTAAACGACTGATATTAAATATAAAAAAATAAACACTCCACTCTTAAATAGCTTTTAGAACATAGTAGGCTAAATGCTCTGTAAGCTTTTCTACACGCATAAAAAAGGTCGCAATAAAAATCACGACCAATCTATTCATTTTAACTTCGCAGAGATTCAATAGAACATCTATTCACGCTGATCATAACCCCAGCGAGGCACTAACCCTTGCTCGATACCGAGGTGATCTAAAATTCTTGCCACCATAAAATCGACTAAGTCATCAATGGTTTTAGGTTGATGATAAAAACCAGGGGCAGCCGGCATTATCGTGACTCCCATCGTCGAGAGCTTATGCATATTTTCTAAATGCAGTGTTGAAAATGGGGTTTCTCGTACCACCAGCAGTAATTGACCACGCTCCTTCATAACCACATCAGCAGCACGTTCGATTAAATTATCCGACATGCCATGAGCAATTGCTGCGACACTACCAACAGAGCAAGGACAAACGACCATCTGCTTCGGTGCTGCCGATCCAGAGGCTACCGGTGAGAACCAGTCTTCTTTTGAGCACACGATAAGGTTATCTGGTTGACAACCTAAATATTGAATTAACGCTTTATGCGCCCCTTCCGCTCCACCGGGCAACTTCAATCCATGCTCCGTCGCCAGTACAACACGGGCAGCTGAAGATATTAATAAATAAACTTGATAGTCTGCTGCCAGGAGACATTCAAGTAAACGTAGACCATAAGGTGCACCGGATGCACCTGTCCAAGCCAAAGTAATTGCTTTTTTCTTCATGCTATAAACTTAACTATAAATAAATTAATGCTCGGCGAGTTCTGCTAATAATTTCATGTGAATACCGCCAAAGCCACCATTGCTCATTACTAAAATTTGATCGCCTGGTTGAGCTTCTTTCACAATCACTTTAACTAACTGGGTTAAATCACTCGCTACGTGAGCGGGTTGTGAGCATTGATCAGCAACGGCTTGTACCGACCAATCAATTTCGCTTGGCTGATATAGATAAACCGAATCCGCATCAGATAGTGAGGCTGCTAATGTCTCTTTATGTACACCGCGCTTCATGGTTGCCGAGCGAGGCTCAAGAACAGCAATAATTTTGCTCTCTCCAACTTTATTACGTAATCCATCTAGCGTTAATTGAATCGCGGTTGGGTGGTGGGCAAAGTCATCGTAAACCTTGATACGATTCACTTCTCCTTTTAGCTCTAAGCGACGTTTAGTATTAATAAAGCGAGCGAGAGACTGGCAGGCAAGATCTGGGATAACGCCAACGTGACGAGCAGCAGCTATCGCCATAAGAGCATTACTCACATTATGATCGCCAACAAGATCCCATGTTACCCTTCCTACCAATTGCTGGTGAAGGTAAACATCAAACTGAGATCCATCTTTGATCTGCTTCTCAGCACGCCAATCACCTTGTAAACCAATAGACTCCCTTTCACTCCAGCAACCGCGATCAAGCACATCCTCTATCGCATCTTCTGAAAGTGGGGAAAAGATCCGCCCATTACTCGGTACAGTACGAATAAGGTGGTGAAATTGGCGCTTTATCGCTTCTAAATCATCAAAAATATCCGCATGATCAAACTCTAAATTATTCATCACTAGTGTTCGTGGTTGATAGTGAATAAACTTCGATCGTTTATCAAAAAAAGCACTGTCATATTCATCGGCTTCAACAACAAAGAACATACTTTCACCCAACCGAGCTGAAATACCAAAGTTGCCGAGCACACCACCAACCAGAAAACCTGGCGCATAGCCACAATCTTCCAAGATCCACGCTAGCATACTAGAAGTGGTTGTTTTACCGTGAGTTCCTGAAACCGCCAATACCCAACGATCGTGCAATAAAAACTCTTGTAGCCATTGCGGACCAGAGGTGTATTTCAGATTATTATCCAGTACATATTCAACGCATGGATTACCGCGACTCATCGCATTACCAATCACAACCAAATCTGGTTCTGGGCTTAACTGAGCGGGATCAAATCCTTCAATAATATCAATACCTTGCGATTCGAGTAAAGTACTCATCGGCGGATAAACATTCGCATCACTACCCGTCACTTTATGACCAAGCTGGCGTGCTAAAACAGCTGCTCCACCCATAAATGTGCCACAGATGCCTAAAATATGAATATGCATATGTCACTTCCAATTGTTGTCTATATGATAAGCCCTTTACTTAACATATATAGACTAATAAAAGCGAGTCACAATCTAAACAAATACATATATTACACAAAGTCCGTAGTTAACCAGTTTATTCGATACCATAATTAAGTTCTAGGAATTACACTAATATTAGGTGCATAGATGAATAAGGGCCACTAAGAGTACCTATGTCTTTCACCCATACCCCCAAATTTTTATACCAACCTAAATAAGTCAGTATTTTGGTTATAATGATTACGCAATCGTTACCATAATAATGGTTTACTTTACTGGTATTAGTGTACGTTAAGGAAATAACATGCCTAATATTCGCACCCTGGGTGAGTTTATTGTTGAAAAACAAAATGACTTTCCCCATGCAAGTGGTGATCTTTCTTCTCTTTTATCTTCAATTCGTCTTGCGGCGAAAATTGTAAACAGAGAAATAAATAAAGCAGGCTTAGTTGATAGCATTACTGGTGCCGTTGGAACTGAGAACGTTCAAGGCGAAGATCAACAGAAACTTGATCTTTATGCTAATGACAAATTTAAAGCGGCAATGGAAGCTCGTGATCAAGTTTGTGGTGTAGCAAGCGAAGAAGAAGACGAAGCTGTTGCTTTTAATAAAGAGCTAAATAAAAACGCGAAATACGTGGTATTGATGGATCCTCTTGATGGATCATCAAATATTGATGTGAATGTTTCTGTCGGAACTATTTTCTCAATTTACCACCGCGTATCTCCTATCGGTACTCCACCGACACAAGAAGACTTCTTACAGCCTGGTCATAAGCAAGTTGCTGCTGGTTATGTGATTTACGGCTCTTCTACCATGCTTGTATACACAACGGGTAAAGGTGTTAACGGTTTCACTTACGATCCTTCTCTAGGCACCTTCTGTCTATCACACGAGAATATGATGGTTCCTGAAAATGGCACTATCTACTCTATCAATGAAGGTAACTACATTCGCTTCCCAACGGGTGTGAAAAAGTACATTAAGTACTGCCAAGAAGCGGAACCTGAAGATAACCGTCCTTATACTTCTCGTTATATCGGTTCTTTAGTTTCTGATTTCCACAGAAACTTACTAAAAGGTGGTATCTACCTTTACCCGAGCACACAAAGCCACCCACAAGGTAAGTTACGCCTTTTATACGAATGCAACCCAATTGCTTTCCTAATGGAGCAAGCAGGCGGTATTGCCTCTGATGGTGACAAACGTATTATGGATATCAAACCAACAGAACTACACCAACGTGTACCTTTCTTTGTTGGCTCACCTAAGATGGTTCATAAAGTTGAGCAATTCTTAGCTGAAAACCCAGAGTAATCACTGATTAGATGCCTGATATAAAAAAGCGCTTACTTTTAGTAGGCGCTTTTTAGTTTTTAGTTTTTAGTTTTTAGTAAAATAAAACAGCTATCACTTTAATCAAACTCAAACTGATAAAGCAAATCAACAGAACTATCCAGCCCTGAAACAACTTCTAAATACAGATCCTGCAACAAGCGATAACGAATCGTAAATTCACCAAGCGAATTAAAAATGCCGACCCCATACTTCACCTGTAAACCTGGAAGTATATAACCACTCACTGTCACTTGAGAGTCATCACCAGAGCCTGCGGTATCTAACTGTAAGTCTTGAACACCAAACGCTTCGCCTATCTGCCCAACAACTTGCCCACTTTTAGCTAGACTCAAACCAATTAAAGTGGTGGTCATCGCGTTACCACCAGATTCACCATCAATATCTTGGCCACGTAAAAGATAAGAAAGCGCATTGGCTTGTGGCATTGCAGGATCTGAATAAATCTCGATAACAGGCTCACTGGCTGGCCCCGTCACACGCACGCCAGCGGTAACATCATCTTCAGTATTATCTGGGTTTCTGATGGCTTCAATTGCTAGATACGGCTGATCGGCAGGACCATTCATTAAGATTTTGCCTTCTTCAATCAGAAGATCTTGCCCAAAAGATGTATAAGTACCATCAACTAAATTTACCTCACCCGCAATAAAAGGTCCCTTATCTTTTTGGGTTACATTTAACTTACCTTCAAGATAACTTTCCAAACCAAATGCGGTTAGTTTGAAATCATCACCAATGGAGATAGTAATATTGGTTTCAATATCAAAAGGAATCGTTGCCTCATCAACAGGCTTTAAATCCTTATCAACAATGACCTGATCATCTGAAATACCAACAGCACTTTGTGGTAATGATTCAACAAAAATACGCCCCCATGGCAGGTTAATATTACCATCCACCCTTGCCAGTTCAGGATTCACTTGAATGGTCATATCGGGTATGACTTTCATTTTTACCATCGGTGGTACATCAACTTGTAGCTCATCAGCAAAAATGCGTAAGTTTGTTGACCAGTCAGCTAAGTCGGCCCAGTTACCATGCCCACTCAACTGTAAATCACCATCATCCGTTGTAATCACTGACTTTAAAATTGCACTGTAACCATTTAGCTCTAAATCTACTCGACCTGACTTTACCCCTACTGGTGATATATCCCCTTCAACATTGATATTATCAACGACAAGTTGACCATCAAGCTGAGGGTGAACCAGTGAACCTTTTATCGCTACATTCGAGTTTATATCGGCTTTTACGGTGCTAAAGCCTCCAATGAGCGGCTTTAAGAAAGCTAAATTAATATCGCGAATAATAACATTACCATCAACCGGTTTATTCTCATCAACAATATCTGGCAAAGTTAGTTGACCCAATATCTCACCATTGTTGGCGATATCGAGTAGCCAATCGGCAATTAATTGATCTTGCTTTAGCTCTGCATTTAATGTCATAGAGTGCCAAGCTAAAATTGTTCGAGAATTACGCGCCTTAGTCAGTTTACCTTTAGGAACAACCACTTTAACTTTTAATTCTGGCGTATTATCTGGGGACCACTTCGCTAATAAGTTAGCATTTACTTCGCCTTCTAACTCGGTTTCCTCTGGAGCAAATTGCTTAACTTGATCGAAATTAAAACTATTGATGGTAAGCCTTGCCTCACCTGACTCCCCAACAGAAATATCGTCTTCCAAACATAAGCTAGAATCACTTTGCAGCCAGCAATGCGCTTGGATATTGGCTTGTTGCTTATCAATATCGACATCAATACTTGTTGGCTTATCAAGCAGCCACTCACCTTGCTCTGACAGCAAATTCATGCGTTCCAACTGCCCTAACCACTGCATTGTTGCTTGCTTAAATTCGCCACGAATCGCTAAACTGGTTGAAGCCACATTTGATATAACATCTAAAGTTAGTTGGTGCTCACTTTCATCACCAGAGGCTAATAGCTCGATAGAGTCAATAATGTTTTCTTCATAAGCAAGATTGGCCGCTTTCAGTTTTACATTGCCCTGCGGTGCTGGAAGTGGGCTGACATCACCAACTAATGATAAGGACTCTATCGATGCTAACTCTTGCCAAGTTACTGAGGATAAATTAAGGTCAACGTTAATATTAGGTTCTTGCTGTTTACCTTTAAGTTGAATGCGCCCTTGCATTTCCCCTTGTAAGTCGGGCACGCTTTTCCCAAAACTAGGGAAATCAACCTCTATACCCATATCCCAATTTTGATCTAACTGACCTTGAGCTTTTAATGAGTTAGGACCGTGCGCTAAAGATAAACCCGTCGTTCGCACGACAATATCGCCTTTACCTGCTTTATCTGATGCTTGCAACTGACCATCAATATTAAGTGGGTAATCGCGTAGTACCCCATCAATATTTAGCAAGGGTAAATCCACTTGCCAACCACCAGCGGTAGTTAACGAACCTGTCGTTTGTAGTGTTCCACTTATTTTTCCTTCCGCCTCTTCCCACTGTAAGCCCGGTTGGATATCACTTAACTGTAAGTTTGCCTGCCAGTTAATAGGTTCCTGCCAATTAGCCATCACCTGCCCTGAAACCTCCCCACCGAGTGATTTTACCGTGATGCTGGATAAATCGATTTGCTTAAGTGTGCCTTCACCCGCTAGATCGACACCTAAACTTGGGATCGCTTTACCACTTAATTGAGTTGATAAAGCTATCTTATAACCGTCTAATGAACCTGAAGCCTGAGCATTTGCACGTTCAATTTGATAATCACTGTCACCGACTAATGGCCATTGAGTTACAAGCTGATGGATATCAATGCTAAAAGGCAAAGTCGGCTCTAAAGGCTGTAACTGACCAGATAAACGGCTATCAACCACGCCACCTAAAGTCGCTTGTAATTGTAAATTCGCAACACTTCCCTGCGTCTCCAACTGCAATTGTTGCCCTTTAAAATCATCTTCTTTTAAGGTGGCATTTAGCTTTGAAATCAATGGATAGTCACCGTCCAGGGTAACATCTGCCGATAAGGCTGCATCCACCTGAGGCATGACTAGCTCTAGGGTTTCAAGTTGCACTTCATGCCCTTTTGCCTGCGCTATTAATTTTAAGCGCTCAATAACAATAGGCTCTTCTTGCTGCAATCTTGCATCGCTGATCTCAATAGATTGAATATCAATATCCAATGGGATCCAGACACTTGGTAATGTGATCGCAACACGCTCTTTATGACTTTGAGCGGGGGGTTCTACTTGAGGCGATCCCTCCTCTTGAGAAGCGAGCTCTATGATGATGTTATTTAGTACTGTTGGATTGATCGTTAAACGATCTTCCTCCATGGCGAGTGCTGTCGAGAAAAGTGACCATTGGATATGATTTCCCAAAATATCAAGGTTGATATTGGCAAGTTGCAGTTGGCTTACTGTAATTGGAATCGGAATAGAGATCGATTCAATCGGATCAGAAGGTTCTGGCTCTTCGGTACTTGCTGGAAGGTTTGGTAATGAAAAATGCAACCCATCAACTTTAACCACGTCAATACAAACAGAAGGTGCTAAAAAACAGTGTGGATTAATCGCTATGTTTAGTTCTGATAGTTTTGCATCAATAGCCAATTCAGAGTCACGGAAAGAGATCCCCTTTAAAGTAAAATCAGGAAAAAGCGCCCCCTCAGTTTCTTCAATCGATAGTTGAGGTAATGCTTTTTGTGCTCCCCATAGTGCACCATTTAGCCCTGCATTGGTAAAGAGCAATATTGCAACGAGCAGAGTGAGCAAAAGTATCAGGCTAAATAAAGTGATCAATAACCACTTACTGATTTTCAACATAACTTTAATCATAAATCAGGCCCTAAACGAAAATGTATATGGAATTGATCACCAGGTTCTTCATCTAATCCCCAAGCAAAATCAAGGCTCACAGGACCAATTGGTGAGGCCCAGCGTACCCCAACCCCTGCACCTGTTTTCCATTCGGGTGTATTATTAAAGGCATCACCGTAATCAACAAACATTGCTCCCCACCAGTTACCAACGACACGATATTGATATTCTAGTGTACTGGTTAAAATGTATTTTGCCCCTGTTAAGGAGCCACTGCTATCTTCTGGTGAAATTGATTCATAGCTATAACCACGTAAATTACTATCACCACCAGCAAAAAATCGCAGCGAAGGAGAAAGGGCACTTAAGTTCTTGGTGATATTTGCTCCCCCCTCTAAACGAAATAGACCTCGATGATTTTGCTGCAAACTGCGCACCCAAGATGTTCGACCTTGCAAACGCAACACTCGAGCTTCCGACAAAACGAGATCATCACCATATTCAGCACTCACACTCTGCTTATCCCCCCAAGAAGCCATCACACCACCACGAGTTCGTGTTCGAGAAAAACCAATACCAGGCAGTAAGAATTGCCCTGTATCGTCTTGCATCCCCTGCTCATAGCTCTCTAGCAAATAACGAATATATATCGTTCGATGCCAACCATTATCTAACCTCCAATGGCGCTCCAAAGCTAGATTTGACTCTAAACTTTGAGTATCTCGGTTATCGACATTTTTCATTCCATATTGAATACGATAGAAATCATTTTCGACATCTTCCAAAGGAATTTGGTAACCAGCGGTAATAGTCTGCTCAGGCATAGAGAGCGATAAACTACTGTCAAAGCTATGACCGTATTTATTCACCCAAGGCTTATTCCACTTTAACGTCCCTTTCACCCCAATATCCGTCGAGTAACCTAAACCCGTTTCAATTTGATTTTTAGCTTGTGGCGCAAGAGAAACGGTCATTGGCAACTCACGCCCTTTCCCTAACTGAGTTAAATCTGGCGATACAAAAACAGAAGAGAACCAATCGGTATTAGAGAGTGCTTGGTTATACGCGCCAACATCAGCTAACAGATAAGCATCCCCTTCTTCATAGGACTGCAGAGATCGAACACGAACATCTTCAATTTGACTACCTACGATAGTTGTCTCGCCAAATTGATATCGAATGCCACTGTCATAGTGAAGTCGAACATAAGCACGATTAAGATCTGGAGAGACCTCCAAACGACTCATCGTATAATTACCTTCAAAGTAGCCTTTTTGTAGCGCGATATTACGCAACCCTGATTTCAACGCATCGTAATAGCTATGGTTAAGCTCTGCTCCGACTCTTAGGGGCGTTGTCGCAATCAAATTTAGAAAATCGATATCTTTTTCGGCTTCACCTCTAATTATGATATCCAGTTCATAAATAACAACAGGCGCACCAGATTCAACATTAACCGTTAACCGGCGCTTATCATCAGAAACAGAAAACTGAATATCAGCATGGTAGTAACCCAAAGCTTGCAGCGCTTCTGTAATCGTCGTTTCTAATCGTGATTGAAAACGTAAGGAGGTTGAATAATCGTCATCATCAATCGACGATAAATATGCATCAACATTATCCTTTAATTGACCGTCTATCCCATTGATTTTCAATGAGACATTGGCAGCCAAAGCGATAGGTGCGAGCAAGAAACTTAATAATATTAGTAAGGTTTTTCTTATCATGCTTATTTAGGACTGGTAAGGTTATGAGGAAGTTAACAAATTAATATAAATAATAACGCTAAATCACCATTAAGTCTGCATTACCTCTATTGTTATTCGAGCAATATATGCAGAAGTGTTGTTCACGCTGATTGAGGAACGTTAAAATGACTAATAAAAATGTTATTGTTAGTGAAGAGCAAGCGCTTGCTGGGCGCTCATTACCTATTCATATCACTGCACCGCATTTTGTTAATCAAAGTGATTTGAACGCACAACCCACGCCAGAACAGCAACAGATCTTAGTCGGTATGGGCTGCTTTTGGGGAGCTGAGCGCTTATTCTGGCCACTTGATGGAGTGATATCAACGAGCGTTGGCTACGCTGGTGGCTTTACGAAAAACCCAAACTATGAAGAGGTTTGTAGTGGTCATACTGGGCATGCGGAAGTGGTCAGAATTATCTTTGATCCCATGCGAATCTCACTTAGATCACTGCTAGAGCTATTTTGGCAGCGTCATGATCCAACCCAAGGTATGCGTCAAGGCAATGATCTTGGTACACAATATCGATCGGTCATATACACTTACAATTCTGAACAGATGGACATTGCACAGCAAACGAAACAAGATTATCAGCAAGCTTTAGATATAAAAGAAAAGGACGTGATCACAACACAAATAGAAGAAGCGACCACGTACTATTTTGCAGAAGATTATCATCAACAATATTTAGCCAAAAATCCTACTGGGTATTGCGGATTAGGCGGTACAGGCGTCTGTTTTCTACCCTAATATTTTTATGTTACAGCCTTATATAGATTAGAATGTCGCTTCTATTTGGCCGTTAACCTCTTTATAAATAATAAGCTTCTGCTTATCAGAAATTTCTGGCAGGAGCACTTTACCTTGATCAAATTGAAATTGACCAACGCCTTCAATTGAAAACTGACCTTTGAATAAGATCTTAACAAAGCGCGCCACTTGATGTGGTCGATAAGTCGAAAAATTACGTAGCATATTATACCTCAATATCCATTTGTGGTTCCTTGTCATCTTAATTGAAACTTATTACGAGAAAACGCTAAATAAAGTTCAATAAAAGATCATCTGCTTTCTATCAGATTCCATTGACAGAATTAGCACCAAACGACAGGCGCTAACAAACATGCAACATTATACGCGCTAGCGAACATGCTGCAATCGCTATTTATCGATTCGTCTATTTCTTCATTATTCCTACTATTGTGTTTTATACTCGTTAAGCTAACTCACTAATGGAATAATAAAAATGACAAATAAAGCACTTCTCACTGCTCTTCTCGCATGTACTCCAATGCTCTCATCAGCTCACAATCTAACTCTTGGCCAAACTACGCCACCTGTCACTATTTCTGATCAAGGTGAAATCATGGTGCAAGAAAAAAAAGTAAGCTATCAAGAATGGAGCAATACCCAGATGCTTGGCAAAGTTCGTGTCATTCAAGCAATTGCTGGCCGTAGTGGCGCAAAAAAAATGAACGCTGAATTAATGACGGCAATAACAGCAGCAAACTTTTCAGCAGAAGATTATCAAACAACAACAGTCATCAACCAAGACGATGCAGTTTGGGGCACTGGCTCATTTGTAAAGTCTTCAGCTCAAGATAGCAAAAAAGAGTTCCCATGGTCCTCTATGGTGCTCGATAAAACTGGCTTATTAGCATCAACTTGGGATCTACAACCAGAAAGCTCGGCTATTATAGTACAAGATAAACAAGGTAAGGTATTGTTTATTAAAGAGGGTGCTCTCTCAGAAAGTGAGATAAATAGTGTATTAGAGTTAATCCACACCAATCTATGATGTACGACTTTATAAATAATTAATCATTATTAAGAATTTACTATTTATTAGTTTGTAATCAGATGTACATAGGGTACTGTTATGTTATAACAATACCCTTTTTATTATCCATTATAAACTCAGGCACACATAGTGACATACACTACAAAACTATCAGCTCTTGCTTGTTTATTAACGGCTTCTTTTAGCCATGCAGAATACCGAGATCATGCAGCTCATGTTCATGGCTTAGTTGAATTTAATATTGCTCAGGATGGCTCTGACTTATTAGTCGAGATCACTGCACCAGGTGCTGATGTCGTGGGTTTTGAGCATGCACCAAAAACGGATGCAGAAAAAGAAGCCATCTCAAAAGTAACGGCTAAATTATTGTTAGCAAATAACCTTTTTACTTTATCTGCTCCTGCTAACTGCACACTAACACATAAAACTGTCGTTAATACCTTAGAAAGTGGCGAACACAAGCATTGTGATCACGAAGATCATAATCATGATGAACACAAACATCACGATCATGATGAACACGATCATGACGAACATAAACATCACGATCATGACGGACACGAACATCACGATCATGACGAACACGAACATGCTGCTCACGGTGAATTTACTATCGAGTACCAATACACTTGTGAAGATATGAGCAAACTAACCAGCATTGATACACAATGGTTTAAGCACTTCACAACAACAGAAAAGGTTAGTGTCAATTTACTAACTGACACACAACAAAGCGCTGTAGAATTAACGTCGAGTAGTACTATCGTCAATATAAAGTAATATTATTTACGCCATTATTTTTACAAGAACACTCACTCGTTTATCGAAAACGAGTGGGTGAATTTAGGACTTCGTCATGACTGACTTAAATGCGCTTCCCATCATTACGATGCATAACGTTGATTTCAGCTGGAAACCAGAAATACCTCCAATTCTTAGCATCAAAGAACTCTCGATTAAAAAGGGAGAACACCTCTTTATTAAAGGCCCAAGTGGGTGTGGTAAATCCACCTTACTCGGCTTGCTGACCGGAATAAATCAAGCAGGTAGTGGTGAAATAACAATATTAGGGCAGCCACTAAATAAACTAAAGCCAAGCCAAAGAGATAGTTTTAGATCCAATCATATTGGTTATATCTTCCAACAATTTAACTTACTACCTTACCTTTCTGTTATTGAGAATGTTGTTCTCCCTTGTCAGTTTTCCAAATACCGCAATGACAAGGTCTCAGGTAGTTTGCATCAAATGGCTGAACAATTATTACTCCGCTTACATCTGCCAGCAGACGCTTTACATAAACCGGTTGTTGAGTTGAGTATTGGTCAGCAACAACGCGTCGCTGCAGCCCGAGCTTTAATTGGTGAGCCTGAAGTCATTATTGCCGATGAACCAACCTCTGCTCTAGATCATGATAACCGCACTGCTTTTATTGAGTTACTCATGGAACAAGCTAATCATGCTAACTCTACATTAATTTTTGTTAGTCACGATCCAACGTTAGAACCTCTTTTTGAGCGTTCAATTAACCTTGAGCAGCTCAACACAGCAGACTTTTCCTCATGAATACAACATTAAATTTAGCTTTAAAAAGTGTCGCTAACCGCAAAGCCACCGCATTACTTACAGTATTAACTGTGGCTATTTCTGTCATTCTACTGCTTGGCGTCGAACGAATCCGTACTCAAGCTAAAAGTAGCTTTGCCAACACAATCTCAGGGACCGACTTAATTGTTGGTGGCCGTTCAGGGCAAGTAAACCTCTTACTCTATTCTGTGTTTAGAATCGGTAACGCGACGAATAACATCGACTGGAAAAGTTTTGAAGAATTTAGTGAGCACCGATCTGTAAAATGGGCAATACCAATATCACTGGGTGACTCACATAAAGGTTTCCGTGTTATGGGGACAAATCACAGCTATTTTGAACACTTTAAGTATGGCAGTAAGCAAGCGCTAACTTTATCTGAAGGTGTTGAATTTGATTACCTTTTTGAAACTGTTATTGGTTCAGATGTTGCTAGAACATTAGACTATAAAATTGGTGATGAAATTACTTTAGCTCATGGGATCAGTGATGTTGCGTTTAGCCGTCATGATAACCTTCCTTTTAAGGTTGTCGGTATTTTAAGCCCGACAGGCACCCCTGTAGATAAAACCGTCCACGTATCTTTAGAGGCAATTGAAGCAATCCATGTGGGTTGGGAGTCAGGGGCTAACCTCGGTCATACACCAACAAAAGAGCAATTAGAACAGCTACAATTTGAGCCTAAACAGATAACCGCTTTCATGTTAGGTCTGAATTCTAAAATTCAAACCTTTGCTCTACAGCGACAAATTAATACTTATCGTTCAGAGCCACTCAGTGCGATCCTTCCTGGCATTGCGCTACATGAGCTTTGGGGCATGATGTCAGTGGCAGAGCAAGCATTAATCGCCGTGTCTGGTTTCGTTGTTATCGCTGGTCTATTAGGAATGCTAAGTAGCCTCTTAACCAGTTTACAAGAGCGTCGACGAGAAATGGCTATTTTACGAGCGATGGGGGCAAGACCTCGTCATATTTTCACTTTACTCATCTTTGAAGCTAGTGCCCTGACTTTTATCGGTATTTTATTTGGTACTATTGGCTTGTATGGTTTACTTGCTATTGCCGCACCAATCATTCAGCATACCTACGGGATAACCCTTGGCTTAACTGGTATTAGTGCACATGAATGGATGCTATTGGGACTAGTTCAATTAGCTGGGGTCATTATTGGCTTCGTGCCAGCCTTTAGAGCTTACCGACAATCCCTCAGTGATGGTATGACCATACGTATTTAGTGCACTCTTAAAATGGTATAACATGAAAAAAATAATAGTAATGCTCATTTGTATGATGAGTTTTAGTTCCACAGTATGGGCAAGTGATGACAACACAACATTAACGCTTAACTGGTTAGACTTAATCCCAGAAAATGAACGCAATCAGTTTGATCCTATGGGGATGCCAACCATTGATCACGACAGTGATAATATAGTTCAGTCAAAAGTCGGCAGTGTAAGACAAGAGCTAAATGGCAGTATGGTCAAAATTCCAGGCTTTGTTATCCCATTAGAAGGGGATGAAAATGTGGTGACTGAATTTTTATTAGTACCTTATTTTGGAGCTTGTATTCATGTTCCGCCGCCGCCACCTAACCAAATTATCTATGTGAAATTTGAAAAAGGAGCGCCGATTCAGGAGCTTTGGGATGTAATATACCTAACTGGTACGCTTTCAACTGCACCTACAAGCCATGAACTTGCAGAAACTGGGTACTTAATAGAGGGCTTAGAAATCACCCCTTATGATGATATGTAACTCTGTTTATTAAAAAATAAATCTTGATAAATAAGTTAATGTCGCTAAATAGATAAACAGTAACAAAGTTGCCTTCACTGGCAGCTTTGTTATTTTCTTTTTTAAATCACGCAACGTCGTTCCCTCGCCTTCTCTTTGTTTACATTTACCTAACAAAATTAGCAGATAATAGTTACATTAGGTAGATCTTTTTCCTTTCTGTCTCGAATTTGTGACTTTAATTTCCTCTTTAGACCTTGTACATTAAATACGTTTTCATATTTCACATGGTAAATGGTAACGAGCATGGCTGATAAACAACCGGTAATCATTGAGCTATCAACAAGTAACAAAAAAGAGAAGCAAGAAAAGAAAAGTTATATAAAAGATAGCGCAACGCAAATGATCAATATCGCGCAAGCATTTGGCTTGGATGCTACGTTACAGCCATCATCCCCCCTAAGTGATAAGACGCTATTAGAAAGGGCGATATGGAGAGATAGAAAACAGCGTGAACAACAACAAAATAATCTAGAAAATGTCATGCAACTTGCTCATTCTAGCTGTAGCGATGAAGCAGCAGGTGAACCCGATCCTGATTGGTTGCACCGATTTTTTAATATGGCTCAAGATATCTATAACCCTTCTATGCAAAGACTCTGGGCGCAAGTATTAAAAAAAGAAGTGACGAACCCAGGTTCAACTTCAATGAAAGCGTTAAATACCTTAAAAGAGATGAGCCCTAAAGAAGCACAGAACCTACAAAGAGCCGCCTCTCTTGCTTGTAGTTTTGGTAGCGATCACAGCCGAAAACTATTACTCGGCTTTAAAACTGCCAATGGGTTATTTAGTTTTACCAAAAGAGATACGGACTCAACAATCAATTTAGGGCAATTCAAACTGCCTTACTCTAGCCTATTACTGCTAGTTGAATTAGGCATTATCCTCCGCACGGAGCTGGAGTCTGGAGATATAGAACTTGAACCCGCTTTACCTTTGATATACCAAGGTAAAACACTTACTATTAAACCGCATAATAAAGGTATAAAGCTGATCTATTATCGCTTCAGTCCAACAGGAAATGAGCTGTGTAATTTATTGGGTAACAAGCCAAACTCGGCTTATTATGACCAATTAACGACGTTACTCGCACAAAAGTTCACCCTGCAAACTGAAATCAAAAGTACGGTCGATCATATCGCTTAACTGATAACGCCTCTTTTCTTAAGCTCATCAATACACTGAGAGACAAGATCAGAAAGCGCACTATCACCTGCTTTAAGATCTATTTCAGCATCTAGCGGAGCCTCATAAACAGAATCTATCCCTGTGAAATTATTGATTTCCCCAGCTCGAGCTTTTTTATACAGACCCTTTGGATCTCGTCGCTCACATATCTCAAGGGGTACATTAACAAATACCTCTAAGAACTCATCATTACCCACCAGATCTCTCACCATTTGGCGCTCTGAACGATGAGGAGAGATAAAAGCGGAAAGTACGATCAAACCAGCATCTAGCATCAGTTTTGCTAACTCCCCTATTCGACGAATATTTTCTTTACGGTCAAGCTCAGAAAAACCAAGATCACGACATAATCCATGTCGAACATTATCACCATCTAATAAATAAGTATGGAAACCAAGTTCAGCAAGCCTGCACTCTAGAGCACCTGCAACCGTTGATTTTCCAGCGCCCGATAAGCCAGTAAACCATAATATAACAGGCTTCTGATGCTTTAGGTTGGCTCGAAAATCTTGATCTATACTGTGTTGATGCCAAACGATATTTTCATCATTATTAACAGGTGAAGTGCTCATATATAATCCTTGTTGGTAAGTACTAGAAAGGGAAAAAATAAGGGATCAAGCTCAAAACTAGCACTGAATACACGATTGAAATGGGGATACCTATACGTAAGTAATCCTTCATTTTATAGTTACCCACGCTATAAACTAATAAATTGGTTTGGTAGCCGTAAGGAGAAACAAAGCTCGCACTCGCACCAAAAAGAACCGCCATAATAAAAGGCATAGGATCAACGCCATACCCTACTGACATACTGTAACCAATAGGAAAAGCGAGGGCAGCGGCAGCATTGTTAGTGATCAATTCAGTCAAAATTAAAGTCATTAAGTAAGTCGCAACTAATGCACCAAATACTCCCCACCCATTAAAAGCTTGCATAAACATGTCACCCATTCTGATCGATAACCCCGATGACAACATTAACTGGGCAATAGAAAGCGCAGATCCAACAATAACAACAATATCGACAGGGAAACGACGGCGAAGATCACCTAATTGAATGACACTAAAAGCCAGTAGCAGTAATAAGTATCCCGCTAGTCCTTTAATCATCGGTAGTATATCAAGCAATGACAAACCAATAACCGCGATAAAACCAATCATAACCATCATTGATTTTTGAGCATCGAGCTTGGCACTAGAATCAAGATCATGGATTTGCAAAAATTCTCGTTGGTGTGCTTTTTTTTCCGCTTCAAAACGCTTACCAGGAACAAGCACCAGAATATCCCCAGCCATTAACTGAATATTACCAAGTCCTCCCTCTAAGCGTTCATGACCACGACGAATAGCGACAACAACAGCGTCAAAGCGGTCTCTAAAGTGGCTAGTTTTTAATGTGTTATTGCAGAAGCTAGCCGATGAACTCACTACAACTTCAACAAAACCTTGCCCATTTAAATGATGTTGACCAAATAAGGTTAAACCTTGTATTTCTTGTAATGTCGCTACACTTTCAAGATCGCCACAAAACAATAATCGATCTTTGGCTTGTAATATAAAGTCAGGTTCGACGGATATAATTCGCTGATCATTACGGATCACTTCCGCTAAAAATAATTTTCTTAATGCTCGTAAATTATTCTCACTAACACTACGTGCAACTAAAGGCGATCCTGGCTCTACTCTTGCTTCTAAAAAGTAGGGCAAGTCATCTTTATCCTGCTCTTCATACGTTGGTAAAAAATAACTCAGTGGGATCAAAATGATCCCACCACCAATCAGAACGCATAGTCCTATGGTTGTTGGTGCGAAGAAACCTAAACTAGGCAAACCGACATCTTCAACAAAGCTATTAATAATTAGATTCGTTGAGGTACCAATCAAGGTGAGTGTGCCACCAAGAATAGCAGCATAAGATAAAGGAATAAGTAGCTTAGAAGGTGCATGTGTCTGGTTACGTTTTATTGCACTAATAAGGGAAACAACGACTGCTGTATTATTCGTAAATGACGATAAAAATGCAGTAGATACCCCTAATTTAGCGACAACGAAAGCGAGGTTTCCTGCAGAGATACTGCGGCTAACCCAACTGATCAAGCGGGTTTTTTCTAACGCTGCCGACGATAAAATCAATAAAATTAGTGTTAATAAGGAAGAGTTAGTGAAGTTAGCAGCCAAGCTAGACATTTCGATCATACCTGCCATAAAGCTAATAAAAGCGGCACCGGCAAAAATATAACTAGGCTTGATACGTGTTGCTAATAGGCAGGTAATAATGCCTAATAAAAGCGCTAACACAAATCCTTGTTCCCACATAACACTTCCTTAATTGAGAGTAGTCTAGCGTTTTAATAGCAGACTTAAATCTTTCGCATCCCAATGAGGGAAATGCTTGCGAATAAGAGTATTTAGTTCAACTTCAAAAGCCGAAAACTCCCCCTTAATAGGTGCTTGCTCTGTCAACCCTTGACGAATTAATCCAGCGCCAACAGTGACATTAGAAAGTCGATCAATAATGATAAACCCACCTGTGTCAGGCGAATCTAAATACTTATCTACCGCAATAGCTTCATTAAGCGACCATTCACATAAACCAATACCATTAAGAGGCAGCTCTGTTACCTCAAATGTTTCTAGCTGATTAATGTCATATTGGTGACGAATAGTGTCAATTTGACCGGTGGTTTTCTTACCTGCAATTTTAATATCATAAGGGCGATTTAGGGTTAGTGGCTGCTCTGTCATCCATACTACATCGGCTAATATATGGTGGGTTAATTCAACATTAGCACGCTCTAGAACGATCAAATCTCCTCGGCTGATATCAATTTCATCTTCTAAGGTTAACGTCACGGCTTGACCAGATTGTGCAGTGGGTAAGTCACCATCAAAAGTAACAATACGTGCAACTTTAGAGCTTTTTCCTGATGGTAACGCTTTGATGGTATCGCCTACATTAACTGTGCCCGATGCTACCGTGCCAGAAAAGCCTCTAAAATCTAGGTTTGGTCGATTAACATACTGGACAGGGAAACGAAAATCACCACTATTACGCCCTTCGTCGATATCTACATTCTCTAATAAATCGAGTAATGAAGGACCTTGATACCATGGCATTTTAACGCTCGGTGCAGCAACATTATCTCCTTCAAGCGCTGATAAAGGCAGAATTTGAATATTAGTATGACCTCGTAAGTTCTCTGAAAAAGTTAGATACTCTTCACGAATTTCGTTAAAACGCTGTTGTGAATAATCAACAAGATCCATTTTATTAACAGCAACAACAAAGTTTTTTAGCCCTAATAAATTTGAGATAAAAGAGTGACGACGAGTTTGATCCAATACACCTTTACGCGCATCAATTAAGATCACGGCAAGATCACAAGTAGATGCTCCCGTTGCCATATTACGCGTGTATTGTTCATGCCCTGGTGTATCAGCAATAATGAACTTACGCTTTTGGGTAGAGAAGTAGCGGTAAGCCACATCAATGGTAATACCTTGCTCTCGCTCTGCCTGTAAACCATCGACTAGCAAAGCAAGATCTGGTTTTTCTCCCGTAGTGCCAACACGCTGACTATCTGAATGAACAGCCGCTAATTGGTCTTCATAAATTTGTTTTGTATCATGGAGTAATCGCCCTATTAAGGTACTTTTTCCATCATCAACAGAACCACAGGTTAAAAAACGTAGTAATGATTTATGTTGGTGCTGACTAAGGTAGCCTTCTATACCAAGCTCTGCTAACTCTGCTTCAATTACACTATTCATTTTCTATCCTTAGAAGTAGCCTTGTCGTTTTTTCATTTCCATTGATCCTGACTGATCATGATCAATGGCTCGCCCTTGTCGCTCACTTGAGGTGGCGACCAACATTTCTTCAATAATTTCGGTTAAGGTTTTAGCATTTGATTCCACTGCGCCAGTTAGCGGATAACAACCTAGAGTTCGAAAGCGGACACTTTTTTGCTCAACCGTTTCTTCTTTTCCGATTTTCATACGCTCATCATCTACCATGATAAGCATGCCATCTCGCTCAACAACAGGACGTGTATCTGCTAGATAAAGAGGAACAATTTCGATATTTTCTAGATAGATATATTGCCAAATATCGAGCTCTGTCCAATTGGACAATGGAAATACTCGAATACTTTCACCTTTATTGACTTGCCCGTTATAGGTTTTCCACAATTCAGGTCGCTGGCTCTTTGGATCCCACGTATGATTTTTATCGCGGAATGAATAAACTCGTTCTTTAGCTCGAGATTTTTCTTCGTCACGACGTGCGCCACCAAAAGCAGCATCGAAGCCATAATGGTTAAGGGCTTGTTTAAGACCTTGAGTTTTCATAATATCGGTATGTTTTGATGAGCCATGATCGAAAGGGTTAATCCCCATCTCTAATCCTTCTGGATTTTTATGAACGAGTAATTCAAAACCATACTTAGCTGCTGTTTTATCTCTAAAATCAATCATTTCACGAAACTTCCAATCCGTATCAACATGTAACAGTGGGAATGGAATCTTTCCTGGGTAGAAAGCTTTACGAGCGAGATGCAACATAACAGAGGAATCTTTGCCTATTGAATACATCATCACTGGGTTATCAAATTCAGCGGCAACTTCACGAATAATATGAATACTTTCCGCTTCCAATTGCTGTAAATGAGTTAAACGTTGTTGGTCCATTTGTTTACTTCCTTTATGGCTCATTATTAGGAGCTCTTTGCAGATATCTCATTATCTATTTATCTATACTGGTGGATTAAGCGTATTTTATTGCGGATTCAGTAGCGCTATTTGGCATAAACCAGTCTAACTTTTCCGCTAAATTAACCACTTCTCCAACGACGATAAGTGAAGGTGCCTCTGCATATTCTGCCAATTCAGCTAATTGCGTTAACTGCCCTTTAAATACTTGCTGACATGATTGAGTACCACGCTCAATAATAGCGATTGGTGTTGTCGCACTACGACCATGCTCTATCAATTGTTGTTGGATATAGCTGGATTTCATTAGTCCCATGTAAATAACTAAGGTTTGGTTACCACGAGCCAATGTCGACCAATCCATCTGATCGCTATCCGCTTTTAAATGTCCGGTAATAAACATTGCCGATTGAGCATAATCACGATGAGTCAGTGGGATACCAGCATAAGCAGTTGCTCCTGCTGCTGCAGTAATACCAGGGACTACCTGAAAGCGAATGCCAGCTTCAAATAAAACCTCAAGTTCCTCACCACCACGACCAAATATAAATGGATCACCACCTTTGATGCGCACCACCTTATGACCTTGCTGAGCAAAGTCGATGAGTAGTTGGTTGGTTTTATTTTGAGGAACACTATGCTTACCAGCGCGCTTGCCTACACAAACTAAAATGGTGTCGTTGGGTATGAGTGCCATAATTTCATCAGAAACTAAATAATCATAAAGAACGACATCAGCTTGCTGTAAAAAATTTAACGCTTTGATGGTGAGTAGCTCAGGATCACCAGGACCAGATCCAACCAAAGCGACCTCTCCAGCCTGTAACAAGCTACGCTGATAAGTCGGTTTTGCTGCAGTGGAAACCAGGTGAGGTTTCGTTGCCTTAGGTGGTGAGAATGAATGAGAAGCGGCCATCAGTGCTGTCCTTTGCTTAATTGATAAACCTAGTATGGCCTTTTCTGCATATGACCTGAAATTCTAAAATTTCATTTTTTATTCGAAAAACTGATAAGTAGCTTAAAAATACTGGTATACAAACAAGATATAAGCATCAGAGCAAGCTAAGAAATCAGAGTAAAAGATGCTTAACTATCGTTACTCATAATGATTTAGATGATAGGTATTAATAGGTTACTTGAAATAAGACTTTGTTAAAATTCATGTGATAATATGAGCTTTTAACAAATTAGAGAATCGACATGTTAACTTGGCAATGCCACCTTTTTGATGAACTTTCCGCAGCACAACTCTATCAATTAATGAAATTACGAGTTGATGTCTTTGTTGTTGAGCAAAATTGCCCTTATCCAGAATTGGATAATAATGATATTCAAAATGATGTTTACCACTTAATTGGTAAATATAATGAAGAGATTGTCGCTTACGCTAGACTTCTACCGGCAGGGCTCACTTACCCCCATGTCAGTATCGGGCGCGTTGTTACTAAGAAAAGTGTGCGAGGAGGCAAGTTAGGTCACCAACTACTAGAGCAAGCTATCACTAAATGCCAATCATCTTGGCCTGATTGTACTATTGATATTGGCGCTCAAGAGCACCTTGTTGCTTTCTATCAACAACATGGATTTGAAGCAATCTCTAGTCTATACCTAGAAGATGGCATCCCACACATTGATATGCGTAGAATTTAACGAATAACATCGCTATCAGAGAAAGTTATTATTTACTACGCCCAAAACCACCATCAGATAAACGGAAGAACATCACTGAAGTTCCTTTTTTCTCTAATTGAAGAATATCTAGCTTACCATCCGTTGCTAATTTAAAACGGATCAGTTGACCTGCTTTTATTTGGCTTAAAGGCTGATCATTACCTTCAATTTTAACCAAAGCATTTAAGTCTGGCATAGATAGCTTATTTGTTCTGAAAACTTTCGATAAGGTGTCCCCTTTTTTAACGGTATATTCTAGCCACTGATCGACCTCAGCTACCGGTTGATCCGAACTATTATTACCACTGATATTTTGGATGTTATTACTACCCGTTTGCAGAGAGGTAACCTGCTGCTGACTTAAACCCTGCGTATTAATATCAATACCAACGCGTGTATTTGGTTGCGTCGAAAACTTCGGCTCTGAAGGTGAAGGAAAGACAAGCAGAAGCATAACAAGAGGCGTCAATACCGTGAGCCCACGACGATGCAGCTTAGGTAAAGTATACCAAAGCTGCTTCACGTCCATGATTCGACTGACTAAAGTATTACCGATATCAGATACATTTAGTTGGCTAAAATCCAGCGATTGTATTTTTTGCTTTAAGGCAGCAAATGGACTAACTTGTGTTTTTTTCTTATGGCGACGATTCATATCAATTATCTTCCTGCACACTTTCTAATAGTATAAAAAGCTATCGCCTTAGAGTATAGATAAATTGTTCTCTTTACTTTAGTAATGACGAAACGATAACAATTTGTTCTTTTACAATCAGAGTCTGCTCACAAGCTGTTAGATTTTCTTGATGATTATGCACTGGACGTTTCTTCCTTACGCCATTACTGGTATTCTTTACTTTTGTTTTTATCAAATAAAGAGTGACATTCATGTCTGAAGTAAAATTAGAAACAGTAGAACAAAAAGCAAGCTACGGTATTGGTCTACAAATGGGTCAACAACTTGCTGGTAGTGGCTTAGAAGGTCTTAATGTTGATGCTATCGCTAAAGGCATCGCTACTGCACTAACTGGTGACATGCCAGAAATCGAAGTTGATGAGATCAACAATGCATTACAAGATCTTCACACTCGTGCTGAATCTGCACGCGCTGAAGCAGCAAAAGCAGCTGCTGCAGACGGTGAAGTTTTCCTAACAGACAACGCTCTTCGTTCAGAAGTAACGGTTCTTGAGTCTGGTCTACAATACGAAATCCTAACTGAAGGTACTGGTGAAATCCCAACTTCAGATAAGCAAGTTCGTGTTCATTACCACGGTGAGCTAACAGACGGTACTGTATTTGACAGCTCTGTTTCTCGTGGTCAACCAGCTGAATTCCCAGTAACTGGCGTAATCCAAGGTTGGGTACAAGCTCTTCAACTTATGCCTGTTGGTTCTAAGTGGAAACTATACATCCCACAAGATCTTGCATACGGTGAGCGTGGCGCTGGCGCTGCAATCCCACCATTTGCAGCTCTTGTATTTGAAGTTGAGCTTCTAGCTATTCTATAATTTTCATTAATTTATAGATAAATATAATAAAAAACGACGCCTTAGTGGCGTCGTTTTTTTGTTGGTCTACATTTAAAGAAGGATGTCATAACAAAAGGAAAAAAAATGAAGTCTCGCCTAATTCCATTAGCTCTAATCACTCTCTTAGCAAGCCAATCAAGCTATGCTTTTTTTGGTCTATTCGGCTCAGATGATGAAGAAGAAAGTACACCTGATGTGTCACAACTAATGACCTCTGTCATGGGAGAAAGCGAAGCATCTCCACTATCATCTTTATTAACTGATCAACTTTCTGTTTCAACTGAACAAGCAACAGGTGGGGTCGGCGCTCTGCTATCTTTAGCAAGTAGTAGCCTATCTGGCAGCGAAAGTAGTGAACTTTCTTCACTCATTCCAGGGATGGATAGTCTAACAGGAGGTAGTGCTGGAGGATTAATGTCAATGATAAGCAGTATGGATACTGTAAATCAAACATTTGAAACACTAGGATTAGACTCTAGTATGGTTAGTCAATTTGCTCCAGTCATCTTAAGCTATTTGACAGAACAAGGGGCAAGTAGCGGTCTACTAAGTTCACTAACCAGTCTTTGGCAATAAGTTTCATTTTCTATAGATACAAAAAAGCCGAGCTTATGCTCGGCTTTTTATTTTATCGAACTGATTACTCAGCAGCTTCTTCAGCAGCTGGGCGATCTACAAGCTCAATGTATGCCATTGGAGCTTTATCACCAGTACGGAAACCACATTTAAGAATGCGAGTGTAACCGCCTTGGCGTGCCGCGAAACGCGGACCAAGTTCGTTAAACAGTTTTGCCACAACTTCGTTATCACGAGTGCGAGCAAATGCAAGACGACGGTTAGCAACACTGTCTGTCTTAGCTAGGGTAATCAAAGGCTCAATTACGCGACGTAGTTCTTTTGCTTTTGGCACGGTAGTTTTAATAACTTCGTGACGAACAAGAGAGCTAGCCATGTTGCTGAACATCGCTTTACGATGACTGCTGTTGCGGTTGAGTTGACGACCACTTTTACGATGGCGCATGACCTAATCCTTCTAACTTTTTCGATTAATCTTCAGCGATAGACGCTGGTGGCCAGTTTTCTAGGCGCATGCCCAGAGAAAGACCACGTGAAGCAAGTACGTCTTTAATCTCTGTAAGAGACTTCTTACCAAGGTTTGGCGTTTTAAGTAGCTCAACCTCTGTACGCTGTACAAGATCACCGATGTAGTGAATCGCTTCTGCTTTCAAACAGTTAGCAGAGCGAACTGTTAGTTCAAGATCGTCTACAGGACGTAGGAGGATTGGATCGAATTCCGGCTTCTCTTCCTTCTCCTCAGGAACACGTACATCACGAAGATCTACGAATGCATCCAGCTGTTCAGCTAAAATAGTAGCTGCACGACGGATAGCTTCCTCAGGTTCAAGAGTACCGTTCGTTTCCATATCGATAACAAGCTTGTCTAAATCAGTACGTTGCTCTACACGTGCTGCTTCAACAGCATAGGCGATTTTATCGACTGGGCTGTATGTAGCATCAACAAGTAGACGACCGATTGGACGCTCATCTTCTTCAGTATGGATACGAGCTGAAGCTGGAACGTAACCACGACCACGTTCAACTTTGATACGCATAGCGATCTCAGCGTTATCATCTGTAAGATGACAAATTACGTGATCAGGGTTAGCGATCTCTACATCACCATCGTGGGTGATGTCACCTGCAACAACAGGGCCCGAGCCTGATTTGTTAAGCGTAATAAACACTTCATCTTTGCCTTCGGCAACGTGTACAGCTAAACCTTTAAGGTTTAAAAGGATTTCAAGAATATCTTCTTGAACGCCTTCTTTTGTACTGTACTCGTGTAATACGCCTTCAATCTCTACTTCTGTTACGGCACAACCCGGCATAGAAGATAGAAGAATACGGCGAAGTGCATTACCTAGAGTATGACCAAAGCCACGCTCTAATGGCTCAAGAGTTACTTTTGCGTGTGTCGAGTTTATCTGTTCGATATCAACAAGACGTGGCTTAAGAAATTCTGTTACAGAACCCTGCATTGTGTCCTCTCTTTAGTTTAACCTTACTTAGAGTAAAGTTCGACGATCAAGTGTTCGTTGATATCAGCAGATAGGTCAGAACGCTCAGGCATACGCTTGAATGTACCTTCCATTTTGCCGCCATCTACTTCAATCCAAGTTGGTTTTTCACGTTGTTCTGCAACTTCTAGAGCCGCTTTAATGCGAGATTGCTGTTTAGCTTTCTCACGGATAGAAACAACGTCATTAGCCGTTACTTTGAAAGAAGGAACGTTAACTACCTTGCCGTTAACTAGGATAGCTTTGTGGCTAACTAGTTGACGAGATTCAGCACGAGTAGCGCCAAAGCCCATACGGTAAACTACGTTATCAAGACGACCTTCAAGAAGCTGAAGTAGGTTTGCACCTGTGTTGCCTTTAAGACGCGCAGCTTCTTTGTAGTAGTTACGGAATTGTTTTTCTAAAACGCCGTAGATACGACGAACTTTTTGCTTCTCACGAAGCTGAACACCGTACTCAGATAGACGACCGCGACGAGCGCCGTGTACACCTGGTGCGTTATCAATTTTACACTTGGTATCAATCGCACGTACACCAGACTTAAGGAATAAGTCTGTGCCTTCGCGACGGCTAAGCTTAAGCTTAGGACCCAAATATCTTGCCATGATTCTTCTCCAATATTCCTAGAAACGTTATACGCGGCGTTTCTTAGGTGGACGACAACCGTTATGAGGGATAGGAGTCGCATCTACAATGTTAGTAATACGGAAACCAGCGGCGTTTAGTGCGCGAACAGTAGATTCACGACCTGGACCAGGACCCTTAACCATAACTTCCAAGTTCTTTAGGCCATATTCTTTAGCCATTTCACCACAACGCTCAGCTGCAACTTGTGCTGCGAACGGAGTAGATTTACGAGAACCACGGAAACCAGAACCACCTGCAGTAGCCCAAGCTAGTGCGTTACCTTGACGGTCAGTGATGGTTACGATAGTGTTGTTAAAAGAAGCATGAATGTGCGCTACGCCATCAGCTACTTGCTTGCGAACGCGTTTACGTGCGCGAGTTGGTTGTTTTGCCATTGTACTATATCCTTCCGATTATTTCTTGATCGGCTTACGCGGACCCTTGCGGGTGCGAGCGTTGGTTTTAGTACGCTGTCCACGTAGTGGTAGACTGCGACGATGACGAAGACCGCGGTAACAGCCAAGGTCCATAAGACGCTTGATGTTCATCGATACTTCACGACGTAGATCACCTTCTACAGTGTACTTAGCTACACCATCACGCAGTTGATCGATCTGCTCTTCAGTTAGTTCACTGATCTTAACATTTTCAGCAATACCCACTTCAGCTAAAATAGCTTGAGAACGGGTCTTACCGATGCCGAAGATTGCAGTTAATGCAATTACAGCATGTTTATGATCAGGAATGTTAATGCCTGCTATACGGGCCACTATTCACTCCTAGAGTACTTTAATAAAGAATTATCCGCAGCAAAGCCCGTCGAGGATACGCTGCGGCATACTACTTCTTTTGCACGCAAAAGGTAGGCGAAGGACTATACTCTGCCTACCTTTATATTTCAAGTAAAAATTTCTGCTAATTAGCCTTGGCGCTGTTTGTGCTTTGGCTCGCTGCAAATTACTCGCACAACACCGTTGCGCTTGATAACTTTACAGTTACGACAGATTTTTTTAACGGAAGCACGAACTTTCATTGCTAAACTCCGTAAATGGAACTGAAATTAACGGCCGTAGCCTTTCAGATTCGCTTTTTTCAACACAGAATCATACTGTTGTGACATCAGATGAGTCTGTACCTGTGCCATAAAGTCCATGATGACAACAACTACGATTAGTAGTGATGTACCGCCGAAGTAGAAACGTACGTTCCACGCGACCATCATAAACTCGGGAATCAGACAGATAAAGGTAATATATAGAGCACCCGCTAGGGTTAGTCTCGTCATTACTTTATCTATGTATCTCGCTGTCTGCTCACCTGGGCGGATGCCGGGTACGAAAGCACCTGACTTCTTCAAATTATCTGCTGTTTCACGTGGGTTAAACACCAACGCTGTATAAAAGAAACAGAAGAAAATAATTGCAGCTGCATAAAGCATAACATACAACGGTTGACCCGGACTAAGAGCTAAAGACACATCAGTTAACCAACCGAATGCGCTGCTCTCACCATTTTGACCAAACCATTGTGCTAAAGTTCCTGGGAACAAAATAATGCTTGATGCAAAAATCGCTGGTATTACACCTGCCATATTAATTTTAAGTGGCAAGTGAGAACTTTGCGCTGCAAAAACTTTACGACCTTGTTGACGCTTTGCATAGTTAACGACGATACGACGTTGACCACGCTCCATGAAAACTACGAAGTAAATAACAGCGAAAGATAATACAGCAATTAACAATAGAAGAAGTACGTGCAATTCACCTTGACGCGCTTGCTCAATTGTTTGACCGATTGCCGATGGCAATCCAGCAACAATACCTGCAAAAATAAGTATCGAAATACCATTACCAATTCCGCGCTCTGTAATTTGTTCACCTAACCACATTAAGAACATGGTACCAGTTACTAAACTCACGGTAGCAATAAGCGTAAACATGGTTTGGTTGATAACAACCAGATTACTGACCATGTTTGGTAAGCCTGTTGCAATACCAATAGCTTGGAATGTTGCAAGTACAAGCGTGCCGTAGCGTGTATATTGGCTTATCTTACGACGGCCTGCTTCACCCTCTTTCTTGAGTTCCGCTAACGCTGGATGAACTACAGTTAGCAATTGGACAACAATAGAAGCCGAAATATACGGCATGATGCCCAATGCTAATATAGATGCACGCTCAAGAGCACCACCGGAGAACATGTTAAACATTTCTACGATGGTACCTTTTTGCTGTTCGAACAAATCGGCAAGTACAGCAGCGTCAATACCAGGAATCGGCACAAAAGAGCCGGCTCGGAATATTAAAAGCGCACCAATTACGAATAATAAGCGCGACTTTAGTTCACTTAAGCCGCTCTGAGCACTACGAAAATCTTGTCCTGGTTTCTTAGCCATCCTGTACCTCGTTCCTCGAGATTATTCCTCGATTTTTCCGCCTGCAGTTTCGATTGCAGCTTTAGCGCCTTTAGACACGCGTAGACCTTTAACAGTCACAGCTTTGCCAATTTCACCAGAAAGAACAATCTTAACAAATTCGATGTTCTTAGTGATTACGTTAGCAGCTTTAAGGCTGTTAAGATCAACTACGTCACCTGTTACTTTCGCTAGCTCCGCTAGACGAACTTCAGCAGTCACTAGGCTCTTACGAGAAGTGAAACCGAATTTAGGTAGACGTTGTTTTAGAGGCATTTGACCGCCTTCAAAACCTGGACGAACAGAGCCGCCAGAACGTGACTTTTGGCCTTTATGACCGCGGCCTGCTGTTTTACCAAGGCCTGAACCGATACCACGGCCTACGCGCTTCTTAGAAGGCTTAGAACCTGCAGCCGGCGATAGAGTATTCAAACGCATTCTGATTACTCCTCTACTTTAACCATGTAGTAAACCTTGTTGATCATACCGCGTGTACACGGTGTATCTTCAAGTTCTACTGTGTGGTTGATACGACGAAGACCTAGACCACGCAAAGTAGCTTTATGCTTAGGTAGGCGACCAATTGAGCTCTTAGTTTGTGTTACTTTAATAGTATTAGCCATGGTTCTTACTCCGAAATTGATTCAACAGTTAGACCACGTTTAGCTGCTACCATTTCTGGTGACTTAACGTCTACTAGACCAGCAACAGTTGCGCGAACAACGTTGATTGGGTTAGTTGAACCGTAAGCTTTAGCTAATACGTTATGTACACCAACAACTTCAAGTACTGCACGCATCGCACCACCGGCGATGATACCTGTACCTTCAGCAGCTGGCTGCATGTAAACTTTAGAACCCGAATGACGACCTTTCACCGCGTGGTGTAGAGTGCCTTCGTTAAGCGCGATCGTAAACATGTTACGACGTGCTTTTTCCATTGCTTTTTGAATCGCAGCTGGTACTTCACGGGCTTTACCGTAACCGAAACCAACACGACCGTTACCGTCACCAACTACTGTTAGTGCAGTGAAGCTCATGATTCGACCGCCTTTAACCGTTTTAGAAACACGGTTAACAGCGATCAGTTTTTCTTGCAAATCACTAGCTTGTTGTTGTTCTTTAGCCATCTTCCAACCCTACCTTAGAATTTCAGACCAGCTTCGCGAGCAGAATCTGCTAGCGCCGCTACTCGACCGTGGTATTGGAAACCAGAACGATCGAAAGCAACATTTGAAATGCCTTTTTCGATAGCGCGCTCAGCAATAGCTTTACCTACAGCTTTAGCAGCGTCTACGTTACCAGTATTCTTAACTTGCTCACGGATCGCTTTTTCTACGGTAGAAGCGGCAGCGATAACCTCAGAGCCATTTGATGCAATAACCTGAGCGTACACGTGACGAGGAGTACGGTGTACTACAAGGCGTGTAGCGCCAAGTTCTGCAATCTTACGACGCGCACGTGTAGCACGACGGATGCGAGATGCTTTCTTATCCATAGTGTTACCTTACTTCTTCTTAGCTTCTTTAGTACGCACATTTTCATCTGCGTAACGAACACCTTTGCCTTTATAAGGCTCAGGCTCACGGTAAGAACGAATGTCAGCCGCAACTTGACCTACTACTTGCTTATCGCAACCAGTAATAACGATCTCAGTTTGGCTTGGGCATTCAGCTTTAACACCTTCTGGTAGAGCGTGCTCTACTGGGTGTGAGAAGCCTAGAGTTAGAGCTACAGAGTTGCCTTTCATAGCAGCACGGTAACCTACACCCTTAAGTACAAGCTTCTTAGTAAAGCCTTGAGTAACACCAACAACCATGTTGTTCACTAGTGCACGAGCAGTACCTGCTTGTGCCCACGCTTTAGCAAAGCCTTCACGTGGTGCGAATGTTAGGTTGTTATCTTCCTGTGAAATTACTACAGCGTTGTTTAGAACGCGAGTTAGTTCACCTTTACCACCTTTGATGGTAATTTCCTGGCCGTTTAGTTTCACCTCTACGCCGGCAGGAATTGCAACAGGTGCTTTAGCAACACGAGACATATCCTACTCCTATTAAGCTACGTAGCAGATGATTTCACCACCAAGACCTGCTTTGCGAGCAGCACGGTCAGACATCAGACCCTTGGAAGTGGACACTACAGCAATACCCAGACCACCCATCACAGAAGGCAGTGCGTCTTTTTTCTTATAGACGCGCAGACCTGGACGTGATACACGTTGGATTTGCTCGATTACAGGTTTAGCTTGGAAGTACTTAAGTGTAACTTCTAGCTCTGGTTTTGCTCCGCTTTCTACAGCGAAGTCTGCGATGTAACCTTCAGCTTTAAGTAATGCAGCAATTGCAACTTTAAGCTTTGAAGAAGGCATTTTCACAGCAACTTTATTTGCTGATTGACCGTTACGAACTCGGGTCAGCATATCCGAAATCGGATCTTGCATGCTCATAAGATTTACTCCAAATGATTAAGTGGCAATTACCAGCTAGCCTTACGAAGACCCGGAATCTCGCCTTTCATGCAAGCTTCACGAACCTTAATACGGCTTAGACCGAACTTACGTAGGTAACCGTGTGGACGACCAGTTTGGTTGCAACGGTTGCGCTGACGAGATGCACTTGAATCACGTGGAAGAGCTTGCAATTTAAGCACTGCGTTCCAACGGTCTTCTTCTGATGCGTTAGCATCGCTAATGATAACTTTTAGCGCTGAACGCTTTACAGCGAACTTTGCTACTAGTTTTGCACGTTTAGCTTCACGTGCTTTCATTGATTGTTTAGCCATAACAGTAACCCTTCACCTTACTTACGGAATGGGAAGTTAAAGGCAGCCAGCAGAGCTCGGCCTTCCTCATCGGAACCAGCAGTCGTCGTGATAGTGATATCAAGACCGCGGACACGATCGACTTTATCGTAGTCGATTTCCGGAAAGATGATTTGCTCGCGAACGCCCATGCTGTAGTTACCGCGTCCGTCAAAAGACTTAGCGCTAACACCACGGAAATCACGTACACGTGGAAGTGCGATAGAGATTAAACGCTCTAAAAATTCCCACATGCGCTCACCACGCAAGGTTACTTTACAACCAATTGGGTAGCCTTCACGAATTTTGAAACCAGCTACAGATTTACGCGCTTTCGTGATAAGAGGCTTTTGACCAGAGATCGTTGCCATATCAGATGCTGCGTTTTCTAGCAGTTTCTTATCGTTGATTGCTTCACCAACGCCCATGTTTAGGGTGATTTTATCAATCCTAGGGACTTGCATGACGCTTGTGTAGCTGAACTCTTTGGTAAGTTCAGCGACTACAGACGACTTGTAGTAATCATGCAGTTTCGCCATAGTAGAACTCCAAATTACTTAATTGTTTCACCGTTTGACTTGAAGAAACGCACTTTCTTGCCTTCTTCAAAACGGAAACCGATACGGTCAGCTTTACCAGTAGCTGCGTTAAAGATTGCAACGTTAGAAGCATCAATAGCTGCTTCTTGTTCAACGATGCCACCTTGTTGACCTAGAGCCGGTACAGGCTTTTGGTGCTTCTTAACAAGGTTAATACCTTCAACGATAACTTTACCGGTTGCTAGAACCTTAGTTACTTTACCTTTCTTGCCTTTATCTTTACCAGCAAGAATGATTACTTCGTCATTACGACGGATTTTAGCTGCCATTTTATGCCGCTCCTTACAGAACTTCTGGAGCCAGTGAAACAATCTTCATGAATTTCGCATTGCGAAGTTCACGAGTCACTGGACCAAAGATACGTGTGCCGACTGGTTGCTCAGTAGTGTCGTTCAACAATACGCAAGCATTACGGTCGAAGCGAATGACAGAACCGTCTGGACGACGAACGCCTTTACGGGTGCGCACTACAACCGCCTTAAGAACATCACCTTTTTTAACTTTACCGCGAGGAATTGCTTCCTTAACAGTAACTTTAATGATGTCTCCGATATGTGCATAACGGCGGTGAGAGCCACCCAGAACCTTAATACACATTACTCTACGAGCGCCGGAATTATCCGCAGCGTCGAGTGTACTTTGCATTTGGATCATGTTAGTGCTCCGCTAAATATTAAAACTAGACCCTCTCGGGTCGGGCTGCCTCTTCAAAAGAGACGCGAATCTTACCACCCTTTATTGAAAATGGGTAGTCAAAAAACAAGCGGCTCCAAAAAAAAGTTTGGAGCCGCTTAAAATCATAGTGTTAGGAAGATTAAATCTTCGCCTTTGCTACGATTTGAACCAATGTCCAAGATTTAGTCTTAGACAGTGGACGACACTCACGGATTTCAACTGTATCGCCTAGGCCACACTCGTTGTTTTCGTCATGTGCGTGTACTTTAGTAGTGCGTTTTACGTATTTACCGTAAATTGGGTGCTTTACAACACGCTCAATCGCAACAACGATAGACTTGTCCATCTTGTTGCTAACAACACGACCTTGTTGGGTACGAATTTGTTCGCTCATTATGCGCCTGCCTTCTCAGTCAAAACAGTTTTCACACGTGCGATGTCACGACGTACAGCTTTCAGAGTATGAGTTTGCTGTAGTTGACCAGTTGCAGCTTGCATGCGCAAGTTGAACTGTTCACGTAGCAAATTCAATAGTTCTGTATTAAGCTCTTCAACGTTTTTTTCGCGTAGATCTTGTGCTTTCATCACATCACCTGCTTAGTTACAAAGGTAGTTTTGAAAGGCAGCTTACGTGCCGCTAAGCGGAACGCTTCACGTGCCAACTCTTCAGGAACACCACCCATCTCGTACATTACCTTTCCAGGTTGGATTTGGGCTACCCAGTACTCAACGTTACCTTTACCCTTACCCTGACGAACTTCAAGTGGTTTTTCTGTGATCGGCTTATCTGGGAACACACGGATCCAGATTTGACCTTGACGCTTAACGTGACGTGTCATTGCACGACGTGCCGCTTCAATTTGACGAGCAGTCAAACGACCACGGCCAACAGCTTTAAGACCGAATTCGCCGAAGCTTACATCAGTACCTTTAGCTAGACCACGGTTGCGACCTGTCTGAACCTTACGGAACTTAGTACGTTTAGGTTGTAGCATCTCTCGACTCCTTACTTACGGCTTTTACGCTGCTTCTTAGGCTTGTCAGCCTTTGGCTCAACTGCGTTAGCAGCTGGCATTCCGCCTAGAATCTCACCTTTGAAGATCCAAACTTTAATGCCGATTACACCGTATTGGGTGTGAGCCGAAGAAGTTGCGTAATCAATGTCAGCACGTAGAGTATGTAGAGGTACACGACCTTCACGATACCACTCAGAACGTGCAATTTCAGCGCCGCCTAGACGACCGCTTACTTCTACTTTGATACCTTTAGCGCCTAAACGCATAGCATTCTGTACCGCGCGCTTCATAGCACGACGGAACATAACGCGACGTTCAAGCTGAGAAGCGATGCTATCAGCTACTAACTGACCATCTAACTCAGGTTTACGTACTTCAGCGATGTTGATTTGCGCTGGAACACCTGCAATTTTAGCTACAGCTGCGCGTAGTTTCTCAACGTCTTCACCTTTCTTACCGATAACAACGCCTGGACGAGCAGTGTGAATAGTCACACGGATGCTCTTAGCAGGACGCTCGATAACGATGCGTGATAGAGACGCTTTTTGAAGTTCTTTAGTTAAGAACTTACGTACCTTGAAGTCGCCGTCTAGGTTGTCAGCGAAATCTTTGGTATTAGCAAACCATGTAGCATTCCAAGGCTTAACGATGCCAAGACGAATACCATTAGGATGTACTTTCTGACCCATTGCTTACTCTCCTAGTCTCTAGCGATCAGCTACAACGATGCTGATGTGGCTTGAACGCTTCAAGATACGATCCGCACGACCTTTAGCACGAGGCATAATGCGCTTCATGATAGGGCCTTCATCTACGAAGATTTTAGCGACATTAAGATCATCAATATCTGCACCTTCGTTGTGTTCCGCGTTAGCGATTGCTGATTCAAGAACTTTCTTAATTAACACAGCAGCTTTTTTGTTGCTGAAAGTTAAAATTTCTAGTGCCTGATCAACAGATTTACCGCGAATTTGGTCTGCAACTAAGCGAGCTTTCTGAGGCGAAATGCGAGCAAAGTTATGTTTAGCTAGTGCTTCCATCATCTACTCCTTAACGCTTCTTAGCTTTCTTATCTGCAGCATGGCCGCGATAAGTACGAGTTGGTGCGAATTCGCCCAGTTTGTGACCGATCATTTCTTCGGTAACGAAAACTGGTACGTGCTGACGACCATTATGGACAGCGATGGTCAAACCAATCATTGTTGGGATGATCATTGAGCGACGGGACCAAGTCTTAATAGGCTTTTTGTCTCCGCTTTCCACCGCTTTCTCTACCTTCTTCAGCAAGTGTAGGTCAATAAAAGGACCTTTCTTGAGAGAACGTGGCATGGCGTATCCTCTTTAAAATAGATTATTTATTACGACGACGTACGATGTACTTGTCAGTGCGTTTGTTCTTACGAGTCTTGAAGCCCTTAGTAGGCATGCCCCAAGGTGAAACTGGGTGACGACCACCAGATGTGCGGCCTTCACCACCACCATGTGGGTGATCCACCGGGTTCATTACTACACCACGTACGGTTGGACGTACGCCGCGCCAGCGTGAAGCACCAGCTTTACCAAGTTCACGTAGCATATGCTCAGAGTTACCAACTTCACCGATCGTTGCACGACCTTCAGAAAGTACTTTGCGCATTTCACCAGAACGTAGACGAAGTGTTACGTATGCACCGTCGCGAGCAACGATTTGAGCGTAAGCACCAGCCGAACGAGCTAGTTGAGCACCTTTACCAGGCTTAAGTTCAACACAGTGTACTGTAGAACCAACTGGGATGTTGCGCATTGGCAGAGTGTTACCTGCTTTAATTGCTGCATCTACACCAGATTGTACAGTATCACCAGCAGAAATGCCTTTTGGTGCAATAATGTAACGACGCTCACCGTCTGCGTACAGAACTAGAGCGATGTTAGCGCTACGGTTTGGATCGTATTCTAGACGCTCAACTTTCGCTGGGATACCGTCTTTAGTACGTTTGAAGTCAATCAGACGGTAGTGATGCTTGTGACCACCACCGATGTGACGTACTGTAATACGACCGTTGTTGTTACGACCACCGTTTTTAGAGTTTTTCTCTAAAAGTGGTGCGTATGGCTTACCCTTGTGTAGGTCAGCGTTAACAACTTTAACGACGTGACGACGACCAGGGGAAGTCGGCTTACATTTAACAATAGCCATTTTTAACTCTCCTGTTATTCCGCGCCGCCAACGAAGTCAAGATCTTGACCTTCTTTCAAAGTAACGTAGGCTTTTTTCACGTCTGAACGACGGCCTTCACGCATACCTTGACGCTTAGTCTTACCCTTAAGAACAAGGGTATTTACTGCCTTAACTTCAACTTCAAATAGCTTTTCTACAGCTGCTTTGATTTCTCTTTTTGTTGCATCAGTTGCTACTTTAAAAACGATAGTGTTCGCTTTTTCAGCAGCCATAGTTGCTTTTTCAGAGATGTGCGGAGCACGTAGAACTTTTAGTAGACGCTCTTCATTGATCATGCCAGCATCTCCTCAACTTGCTTAACTGCTTCAGCAGTCATTAGAACCTTGTTGAAAGCGATTAGACTTACTGGATCAATACCAGCAACGTCACGTGCATCAACTTTGTATAGGTTACGAGCAGCTAAGAATAGATTCTCATCTACTTCGCCAGTTACAATCAGAACGTCGCTTAACTCAAGTTCGTTAAGTTTTGCTACAAGTTCTTTTGTCTTTGGTGCTTCTACAGAGAAGTTATCAACAACGATTAAACGCTCTTGACGAACTAGCTCAGATAGAATGCTTTTCATAGCACCGCGGTACATTTTCTTGTTTACTTTTTGGCTGTGATCTTGTGGTTTCGCAGCAAAAGTAACACCACCTGAACGCCAGATTGGGCTACGAATTGTACCAGCACGTGCACGGCCAGTACCTTTTTGGCGCCATGGCTTAGCACCGCCGCCTGATACTTCAGAACGAGTCTTTTGAGCACGAGTACCTTGACGAGCACCTGCTGCATATGCAACAACTACTTGATGTACAAGAGCTTCGTTAAAGTCACGTCCGAAAGTAGTCTCGGAAACAGTTAGCGCATCAGCACCTTTAACCATCAATTCCATTACTTACTCCTAGACGTTATGCTTTAACAGCTGGTTTTACGATCACGTTGCCACCTGTTGAGCCTGGTACTGCACCTTTAATAAGAAGCAGATTGCGCTCAGCGTCAACACGTACGATCTCTAGGTTTTGAGTCGTTACACGCTCAGCACCCATGTGACCTGCCATTTTTTTGCCTTTAAAAACGCGACCTGGAGTTTGACATTGGCCAATTGAACCTGGTGCGCGGTGAGACAAAGAGTTACCGTGAGTCATATCTTGAGTACGGAAGTTCCAACGCTTAACAGCGCCTTGGAAACCCTTACCTTTAGAAGTACCAGTAACGTCTACTTTTTTAACTTCATTGAAAAGTTCTACGTTTAGCTCAGCGCCAACTTCAAACTCTTCACCGTTTTCTAAACGGAATTCCCAAAGACCGCGGCCTGCTTCAACACCTGCTTTCGCAAAGTGACCAGCTTCTGGCTTAGATACGCGGTTAGCTTTCTTAGTACCAGCAGTTACTTGGATTGCTGCATAGCCGTCTGTTTCAAGTGTTTTAACTTGAGAAATACGGTTAGCTTCAACCTCAACAACAGTTACTGGGATAGAAACGCCTTCTTCGGTAAATACGCGGGTCATACCCACTTTACGTCCGACTAGACCAATCATTCTACTAATCTCCCTTAACCTAGGCTGATTTGAACATCAACGCCAGCTGCAAGATCAAGACGCATTAGAGCATCAACAGTTTTATCTGTTGGCTCAACGATATCGATCAGGCGCTTGTGAGTACGAATTTCGTACTGGTCACGTGCGTCTTTGTTAACGTGAGGAGAAGTAAGAACAGTGAAACGCTCTTTACGAGTAGGCAGTGGAATAGGACCACGAACCTGTGCGCCGGTACGTTTTGCTGTTTCAACGATTTCCGCTGTAGAAGCATCGATTAGCTTGTAATCAAACGCTTTAAGGCGGATTCGAATACGTTGGTTCTGCATGAGACAGAGCTCCAATTAAATAAATTACACAAACAATATCGCCACTCAAACTCGAAAAGACGAGAGAATGCCGATTGATTTATGTGAAACCGTAGCGTCCAAAATTAGGACACATTGTCAGTTAACTTATATTAGATATAATCTAATAATATTAACCGCGAACATAAACTGAGTATACATTACCAGAATAATCTAACGATTATCTGCTCCTCAATGCTTATTGGTTCACAACTGGCTTAACCAGTGCGATGCATTATACAGATCACAGATTAGGATGCAATAGGTGGGTGAAAAATAATCGCTATAAATTTTAGGCAATAAAAAAGGAAGCCGAAGCTTCCTTTTTAATCATGCGGTTATCGCAAAATCATTCGAAATTAAGCGAAGATTTTAGCTAC
>NZ_MCUV01000028.1 GCF_002873395.1 Vibrio sp. 10N.286.49.B3
ATGTTATAGATATAGAAAAAAATTTAAAATCAGGAATGTCATTAAAAGAAAGCTTTGAATATAAACCAAAGCTTGATAAATCAAAAGAAAAAACAAAACAAAAATTAAAAGAATCTTCTAACAAAATAGATGATTCTTATAAGAAAAAATCTAAGTATAAGATTGACGCAAACGGAAAAGTTGTTAAACGTGATGATGATGAAAATTAATTAAACATCTAGCTTTAAATCTTTTAATTCGTTAGTTAACTCATCGTCAGAACTTAATTTTTTAAATTTTGGTAAGTTAGATTTTGATGGGTTTATCACTTTTTCTGACCTTGGTTCTTCTACATAATTTAAATAATCAGTGTGTCCCATTGGTGAAATCGGTTCTCTATCTAATCCATTAATCATAAATTGTTTATCTTCTACACCAATTTTTTTGAGATTTTTTATGTGTTCGTTGTATCTCTCTTTTTCTTTAAGATTTTCTTCAACAGTTTGTTCTTTGTAATCCTTGAGTAAGTTTAAATTGTTGTAATTACCATCTTTTGTTAGTGGGTCTTCAACAATAAACTCTTTTGACTCTTCATTAGACTTTACAGGTGTGTTTTTGTAATGAAACTTATAATGATTTGGTAAAACTTCAGCACTTTTTGTTGCAGGGTGTTTATATTCCCACTCACTTATTAAACCCAGAATTTCAAGTGATTTAAACACATTTTTAATCTCTCTAATTCGACCTGTTCGCTTTAGGTTTTTATTTATATTTAAAACATCAAGCAAGTAATTTAAGTTTAAATAAGCGTTTGGTTTCATCATTGTCATTATAGCTATTTGTGTAGCTCTTAAAGTAATACAAGACTTTAAACTCATTAAATTTATTTGTTGAAATCCTTTTTTGATTACTTCTCTTTTGTAGCGTTTTGAAAACTCAAAAGATACTTTTTTATCTTTGATTGACAACGTATCAAAGAATGGATTATTCATGTTATTTATTATTTCTTCAAGTTTTGAATAAACTAAAGAAGCAGGTAAAAATCTATTATCTGCAAGAAATCCAACTGTTGAAAAATGTTGTATTCCCTTCATTTTATTTTTGACAAAAATAGCACTTGCATAAGCTAACACAGCCATAAAAACTTTTTGTTCCATGCTTGTGTTAAAGTTAAATAATTCTCTATGTAGGTTGTGTTTAGTGCTCATGATTGTGTTGGGTAGCCTTAAAAATATTTTGTTGTTTTCCATTGTAATAATCCTTTATTTTAATTTTTGTTGTTAGTTAAACCTCTAAAATTAAGGGATTATTATAATATTTTCATAAAACACACTTTACTAAAGGTAATTTTATGCTATTAATATTTATATCTCTTTGGAATGAGAAGTTTAGTTAAAGACAGCCACCTGCTAAGTGGCTTTTTTTTCGTCTTGATTTCAGTAGACCATTTATTTCTAATTAGTCAAGCCTAACCAGTCACCACCCAAAAACTTAACCATTCACCACCTATAAACTTAACTAGTTACCACCCAATCACCTAGCTACTTGCCACCCTAATAAGATCACAATTAAAACTAATTAAGATATTTAAGAAAGAATATATATAAGATCATAGTGAAGATAAGTTTATTTATTCTTTTTATCGGCCTCAGGCCAAAGCATAAAAATTTGTCTGATTTTTCGAATGAGCTTGCGAGTGAGGGTTTAAAATCCATTTTAGCCAATTAAATGAAAAGCCTATCTAATTAGATAGGCTTATATATAAATCGTCTTGAAATACCATTTAAATATTCGAGCTGTAAGGTAAAGAAGAGATATACTTCTCCATATAATCTAAATCTAGCTTACCATTTTTTGTAGGTAATGAAATCTTAGTTTCTTTCATTCTATCCATATGCCATTTTCTACCATAACTAAATTTAAATTTATTTTGTCTAATTATTGGAATAATAAACAAAGCTATGAATTGGTTAAATTTAGCAAAATATTCATCTCTAGGATAAAGCACATTGACATCATCAGAAGCCCAAAAATCAATAGGTTGATAAAATGCTTCACCTACTGAACCGTTATAATTAACAGCGATCACATTCCCTTTATGAATAGATTCTTGCCCTACGGTATTAGTTAAACCATTATTACTATCAGTTGAACCTATGAATGGCGTATCACCTTTAGTCATATTTGCTTTTGTTAACCGCTTCCCTTTCTTTAGTTCGAAAAGTTGACCCAAAGTATAGGTTTCCCAATACTTATCTTCATATAAGCTTTTGACTGAACCAGTAAATTTAGGATTTTCTGCATAATCAAAAACTGACAAGTCTACTTTATTAACCCAATCAGGAAAGTCCTTAAAATGCGGTACTTTTAAAGCTCTTAAAGTCCTATTTGCTTGCCTACCATAACTATATCTATACTTATTAGCCCTTATACAAGAACAATAATATAGCTTTTCGGCATCGCTTAGATTTATAGTTTTTTTAACCTCTAGACAAAATATATGATACCCCGTGTAATAATCTTCTGGTTGTAAAAACGCTTCTAATACAGAACCACCAAGAGAAACTGTAATAGTCCCTTTTGGTATTTTTTTCATTCCACTTATTTCGGAAACTATCGCTGATACACCATTGTTTTTTGCTGTTCTTGAAACAAAATTTACACCAGAGTCTGACTTATCAAGTTTATTTAAATCTAGACTGTTTCCATAATAAATATCGAAAATATCTTGTAGATCAACCATAATCAAACCTTACTCATTAGTTTGAATATGGCATAACTTTTAACAACTTCCTCAAAGTCACTTTTCTTCAAGGTAGAGTAATCAGTCTCCATATATGCTTCGGCAATCCATTCACTATCAGCATCAACATAAGCAGTAACAGACTCACCAGCATGAACCTCATTATTGTTATATGCTTCTAACCAACGAGATTTAATATCTTGCCATTGATGATTTAAATCAATACGTCCCATATGTTTTGTTTTGATATAACCATCATCACGCCAATAGCCAAACCAAGTTTTTTTGTTTGTTTCTGCATGTGGTTTATGCGCTTCAAATACAACGATACAAGTAACCGTCCCTACTGGATAAAACAGCTCGCTAGACATAGACATAACGGCTTTTAGTGTATGTTTTTCTAAAATTTCGCTCTTGGCTTTATTAGGGCTAATCACACAGCTAACGGGAATAATTGCAATGCCCAAACCACCTTTCTCAAGAAGATCTAGCATTTCTTTAACAAAATAGAGTTCATGTAACTCTGCATCACTTTTCGATTGTGCATATGGAGGGTTTAATAAACCAATATTAGGTCTTTTTACACCACGAGCAGGATCTGGGTTTATAATTGCAGTCTTTAAAGTTGGTTCAAAGCAACTACTTTGATGAAGGTTGGCTTTACCATCACCCCGTAAGATCATGTTACTTGCCGCTAGAGCAAACATTTTAGGGCTGTTCTCTATACCGATTAAACGATTTTTCTTAATGTCTAACCTTTCTTCTTCCGTCATGGCAGTTTTCAGCATTTTGTGCATAGCTGAAATCAAGAAACCACCTGTTCCTGCACAGATATCAATAACTGTATCTTTCTTCGTTATATTAGCAATATCACAAAATAGCTCTGTAATATGTCGAGGGGTTAAAACAATGCCTAATGCCTTTTTATCACCAGCGGTATATTTTAAAAATTCGCCATAGAAATGACCTACAACGTCAAAGTTATGGTAAACACTGATAAACGGCCATACATTATCATTAATCTCTTTTATGACTTCGAACAAAACACCTTTGGGGTATTTTTTAGACATTTTTGCGTCAGGCTTACCTAAATTTGGTTGTCCAGCAACACCCGCATAAGGTTGAAGCATTGTATCTTTTTTAGCTTGTGGTATATCAGCCCTATCAAGTTCATCCTTGATTGCTTCTAGCCATTTTCTAGGCATATCTTCAGCATTATAGAACTTAAAAGAGTTAAGAAATGGTTGGTTCATTAAAGCGATTAACGTCCCACTAACTAAAAGAGGTTTATCTTCTTCTGATACCTTTGCAGCAGTCCAAATGAGTTCATGTAAGTCTTTAGCAAAAGCTAATAAATCACTATGTCTCTTTCTTTCAACTAATGGATCAAATGACGCTAGACGGTAATAATCTTCAAAAGAAAGAATATCTTTAACTTCTAAACCATCTTCGTTAGTTAGAACTTTATGCTCTTTCGTTCCACAAGGGATCAGATAATTAGAGATTTTAGTGTAATCTTCTGATGTTCCACTTACCGCAAGAGCTAACACGGTGTAATCTTTAGATAAATGCTTTGCATAATGTAAAACACCATCGACAGCGTAATCTTTGGCTTTGTCTAGATCTGGACTTTCGTGAAATTTCGTATCTGCTTTACATTCAACTACTATCAAAAAGTTAGGATCAGATTCCCAAGTTATGATGAACTCAGGATAACCACCTTTACCTGTCTTAGCTTTACTTGCCGTTTTTAAAAGGTTTTGAACTCGTTTAATTTGAGATTTTTGTTCTTCTATAACTATGCCATTGTCAGCTTGAAAGTAATTACTCTCTCTTAGCTTCTCTCTCACAAAGTTTTCGGTAATTCTTTCATTCGCCACAAGTAACCCAGCCATATGTAATTGTTAAAATTAAATGCCTGATTATACGTTAATATACTGAAAACCATAAATGTTAATTTGAGTCGGTTATGAGACCAAAATAGATAGATTTATTGTCAATAGAGCAGCCGTTTAGTATTATCTCTTTTGTGCAAGAACGGAATTTTGCATTGCTCGAAAGAGCTTGCGCCCCAACTACAAAGGGGCAATTAAAATGAAAAAAAGTGATGAACCAACGCTAACTCACATGATTCTACTTCAGCAGTTTAACTACAGGGCTTTAATCCCAGTTGAAGAACTTGCTGAACCGTATTTGAATCTTGCACGTAGAACCGCTTTAAACAGGGCTAAAACGCATTCTTTGCCTTTTCCTTGCTTCAGGGTCGGTGATACGCAAAAGTCTCCTTACGTTGTAGCATTGAGCGATTTAGTCGAATTTATCGACAGAAGAATTGAAGAGGAGAAAAGCTTATGGAAAAGCTTTCAAATTGGATGATAATTCTGGCAAGGAAAGTTGTTCCTGCTTCGGCAGGTTCAGCTTTTTTTTTACTTGAAAAACGGGTTGACCCCAGATGACCTCAAAGAATCTATTGAACCGATATTGGTTAAAATTTGTAGAAGCGATGGTAAAATATGTCACAATATGCAAGAATAAATAAAAACGTGCAAAAACAATAACTTAAAATAAAATTATTTTTAAAAAAATTCTTTTTAACCCCCACATTGACCCCCAGACACAATAACCCCCTAGATAAACCCTTGAAATATCTAGTATTTTTCAGTTAAGTCAGTCCAATCGAGCATCGGGGCTACGGAAAGGCGACTTGAATGGAATTCACTTGTATTATTGGTTTTTGTCATTGTTTTACCTACATTTTAACCATTCAAATCCATTTTGAACTTCAGGAAATTTTGCTCTGTTTTGCTTTAGTGTATTTTAATATAAAGCGATTAAGAGAGTGAAGAAAAAGCAGGCAATGATACACAGAGAGGCAGGGATTTTCAAAAGGAAAGCGTTTGATGATGATTTCTCTTACCACCAAAGCGCTTTCAAGCCCATTGTTACCCCAAATACGATAACTATTACCTACCCCGCATTCTGACGGTTTACCTGTTGAAAGGTCGGGCTTATTTGTCATACTTTAAGACTCGGGTTTTTCGCTAAACTTTTTCGCTAAACCATGACAAATAATCAATAATGACAAAGGATAGTAAGATGGTATTAGAAGCATTTAATCTCGATGGTAAGGTTGCGATTGTTACAGGATGCAATACAGGATTAGGTCAAGCCATCGCACTTGGTTTAGCTCAAGCTGGCTGTAAGATTGTTGGCGTAAATCGCTCGGCGCCAACGGAAACCATGCAAAAAATGCAAGACAGTGGCTATGCCTTTTTAGATGTGCGCTGTGATTTAATTCAACAAGATGGCATCGACAATATCATAGAGCAAACCATCGCTGAATTTGGCAAGGTGGACATACTGGTCAACAACGCTGGCATCATTCGCCGTCAAGATGCGATCGACTTTACCGAGCAAGATTGGGATGATGTGATGAACATTAACTCAAAAACCGTCTTCTTCTTATCTCAAGCGGTAGCGAAGCAATTCATCGCGCAAGGAAAAGGCGGTAAGATCATTAATATTGCTTCAATGCTATCGTTCCAGGGGGGTATTCGAGTGCCGTCTTACACTGCATCAAAGAGTGCCATTATGGGAGTCACTCGTGCTATGGCGAACGAATGGGCACGTCATAACATCAACGTCAATGCGATTGCTCCTGGCTATATGGCAACCAATAATACCGAAGCTTTACGTGCTGATGAAAACCGTAATGCAGCGATCCTTGAACGTATTCCTGCAGAGCGCTGGGGCACACCGGAAGATATCGCCGGTCCTTGTGTATTCTTAGCCTCTGATGCTGCAGCGTATGTAAATGGCTATACCATTGCTGTCGATGGCGGCTGGTTAGCAAGATAAATCGATAGCAACCAACTAAGACTAGCAAACATTTATCCGCGCATAAAAAACCGCCTTGGCTAACGCTAACCAAGGCGGTTTATTGATTGAGATAAGTCACTCACTTACATCATAGCAATCGTAATAAACGCGCTAAAATTAGTGCCACACACCCCATTGGCCCGTTGTGCCAGGTTCTTCACCTTGTGTCCACCACTGAGCTGTCCATGTTCTATCGCCGTGTGTCACAACATCGCCTTGGTTGTAAACATCACTTGCACTCCAAGTTGAACCACCTGGGTTTTCGCCTGGATTCTCACCAGGATTCTCACCAGGATTTTCGCCCGGGTTCTCACCTTCCGTCGCTAGAACGTCAAAACTGTATAGGCTGCTATCTGTGCCTTCAGAGTTTGAAATCGTTAGCTTAAAAGTAAGTTCATGATCAATATCAGCCGCTAAGCGATCCGTTTTAACCAGTAATTCATTGTAAAGACCTTGCTCTGTCTCAACGAAATCACCACTCACTTGAACCCATTCAACGTCATCAAAATCACCCTCTGATTGATTTGGGTGAAGTACCACTGAAGCGCCGTAAGCCACACTTGCCACTTCCATCTCTTGCAAGGTTTGTGGCGTAATGATGGCTGCTAGATCTGAATTTTCATCTTGAGGTACGATACTAAACTCACCAGAAGCTAGCTCACTTTTCGAGTTAAAGTAGTTCGCCGTGAGATCATTACGGAAGTACATGTAGTGATCCATCGCTTCATGCCAAGCACCAATGAAGACATTGCCGCCATGGTTCGTTTCATAGTAGCCCGATACCTGTGAAGCTAGTAGACGATCCCAATCATTGTGGTTATCTTCTGTGATCGTTAGGCTAAATGAAGTGTGCAGTTGACCGTGTTGATTAAAGACATCGTACTTAACCGCTTCACCAATTTCTGGCGTCGCTAAAGTCACATCACTTGGTACAAACAAGTCGCCTTGGTGTAGGTATGGACCTTCTGGATCGATAGGATCAACCGCATCACCCGTGATGGTAATATCACTACAGTTATAGAAGCCTTCACCAACGGTATCATCACGCTGCCAGCGCGTATAAAGCACAGCATCGCCTGAACGGTCAGCAGGAATCGTAATGTTCATACGGTACTTTCTATCCGCACCAACTGGCACATCACCGTACTCTTCAATTAGGTCAAAATCATCCCAGTTAAGTGATTTGCCTGCATCCACACCTGGTTTTGTTAGGTAAAACTCCCAGTATGATGGGTTATGTGGCGCTGTTGCATTGAAAACAAATTCAAAAGTGCCCGGTGCGATTTCGGTTCTTGTCCACTCTGTATGAGCAATGCCTAGACCGCTTTTTTGTGAATCGTTGGCATAACATAGTGTACCGTCTGGGATCGCAGCCTTCACTTTATCCATATCTAAGTAATCAGGGGCTTTGATGTTAATTGCCACCTCATTACGCTGAACAAATTGGTAAGCACCCGACTCTTCAAATGCTGCGGCACATGCTGCATTCGGTAGGTTACCCGTCCAAAAACCGCCTTGCTCATAACAGATAGATTGACGCGCTTCTGGGAATTCAACCCATCCGTGTGCCATAGCCGATGTTGGTGCGATGATATACATAGCAGCAAATAATGCTGATACTTTTAATACTGGTTTCTTCACTGTGTGACTTCCTTTATTGACTAACTTTATCGTTTTTATTGGGTGTTTCTTATTTTGTATTCATTATTTTTATAGGCTGAATTTATCTAGTAAGAAACTCAAATATGCTCGTGAGCTGAGCTTGAATTTCATACCATAAAAACGCGGCTGCAATATAAAACAACTTAGTCAGAAAACAATCAGGATATTGATTAAATAGAATGGTATTTTATTTATTTGGGTCAAGATCACACTTTTACAGAATGTCCCATGAGTGTCGTCTACAAAAAAAGGCTGACACGAATTAACGCGTCAGCCCTTATGCTGTTTAACTCGACCGCACTATCAATGCGTTTGAATTAATTATTTTTGGATACGGTAGTCAGCACCAACATCTTGCATCGTTAGAACCGTTAGACCTTTTGCTCCGCCTTCAACAGCCGTTGCTTCTAATAGGCCGTTTTCAGCACGCTTGAACTTAGGATCTTTCACTTCAACACCCGCTTCAGGTAGCGTTGTACCCGTTACTTCGCCAAAGTAAACGTTGTTTTCAAACGTTGGATTCACTAGAGGAGCAACAGAGTCATCGCCTCTAAGTGCGAATGTTTTCGGTGCTTGTGCGTAAGAGATGTTGTTACGGAAAGTCAGGTTGTGACCAGCGTAAACCGTGCTTACACTTGCGCTATCGTATAGGCTAACGCGGTGCATTTTGTCTGAGTAAAGAATATTCTGTGCAGAGTCAATAACGGTATTATTCTCAACTAATACGTTGTTTACCGTTGCTTGCTTATTCAGTTCTTTACCTTTTACTGATTGATCTAGCTGCTCGCCCTTCATCACATCAGTAATACCCGTATTAACCACTAGACCGCCACGAACATCGCTGGTGCCCATTACGCGTTCAATGTAGTTATTACGGATCGTGTGACCTTCATCGTAGAAACGAATACCGCCACTCATGCGCTTGCCGTTGCCGATAATAACGTTATCTTCAACCGTGTTGTTTTTACCGTGACGCATAGAAATCATCGATGCAGAATCAATAATAGTGTTGCCACGTACCACGTTATCGCCCGACTTAAGTGAAATTAGCTCAGTCTCACCATCCGTTTGTAGGAATAAGTTACCTTCAACTAATGAACTTGAGTTGTAGATAGAGCTCTTAGAGTCACCTAAACGAATCGCTTCCCAGCTGTTTGAGTTGTAACGCTTCGCTTCTGCAATATCAAACTCACCGTTTTGGTTGTGTTTTTGATTGTAGAAAAGGTTACCTTTAATTACGTGATGATCGGCAGTCGTGTCACCTTGCTCTTTTTGTACACCAATCAAAGTACCGCGTTTATGCTTACCTTCAAAAGTGTTGTTTAGCAATGCGTTGTGCTTACCGTACATACCAACCCATAAATATTTAGGGTATTCAGAGCGACGCTCATCTGGTAGGTACTCATAGCCATCATTGAAGAAGTAGAAAGTAGAGTTTTGTAGTGTGTTATGCGCACCTTTAAGGATCACGCCACCCATACGCTCAGCAGGACCGCCTTCAGTGAAAACAACACCATCGATCGTGTTGTTGCTACCCATTACTCGTACTTGTACAAGACCGGTAAACCAAACCGTACCTGGTTTTTCAGCTTTAATTGTCACGTTATTTGCTTTGATTTCAAATACGCCCATATCGGCATACTTACCAGCAGGGACAACTAAAGTTTCACCATCCTTGAGTTCTTGGAGCTGCTTTTTAAAAGCTTGTGCATCAGCAGGTAGTAGTGATTCAGAAAGAATCGATACCTTGCTGTTTACTTCTGCTGTTGCAGTATTAATTACACTGGTTTGTACTACATCATTTGCGACCGCATTAAAGCCTGCAAAAAGTCCCACCATTGATAAGGCAACAACAGTACGCTTAAAGTTACTCATTTCTTCATTCCTATAATAGTATTAAGTATTATTTTAATACTATTACCACCTAATTAATGTGAGGTTTATCAATAACCCAGAAAAGCAAATAAAAACAAGTTCAAACAATCACTTAAGACAAACAGTAATACACCGAGTGAATAATAAAGCCAAACCGATAGGCTTGAGAAATGACGGTTAATAACCAATTACAATATCGACACATAACAGCAACCAAAGCCAATATTTATTCAGAACCAGACAATGTCTTATTTTTGTAATAAAAAAAATATCGTCAATCAAGATCAAACTGTTAAAATAAGCAGTGTGTTACTATACGCACTCATAATAAAAACCATGACCTTAAATAACTACTCACACGACAATTTTATGGCTTTATCTATAATTTTGACTAAGAAATAGTTTATTATAAAAAGTTCGATAATGATGGTGAATAGTTTGAACAATACGGTAGTGACACAAATACAACAGATCGAAAAAATATGCGCAAACCGTGGGGTACGATTAACACCACAACGCAAGCGTGTATTCGAACTCATCAGCGCAAATAGCAAATCATCAAGCGCTTATGATTTACTCGAACAACTGAAACAAAGTGAGCCTCAAGCTAAGCCTCCGACGGTGTATCGAGCGCTTGAGTTTCTCCTCGCACAAGGGTTCATTCATCGAGTTGAATCAACCAATAGCTTTATTTCATGTTGTTCATGCAATGCTCATCAGCACTTCTCTCAGTTATTAGTCTGCGATCAATGTGGTGATGTGACCGAGCTACAAAATGAAGCATTAATTTCATTATTAGCCACCAATGCACAAGAGCACGGCTTTCAGATAATGAACCATGTCATTGAATCACACGGTACTTGTCACGCTTGTACCCAGAAAGAAAAGTAGTAGAGATAAAACGTTATGCGCGCCGAATTTGTAAACCCTTTTCTTGCCTCTCTTCTTAATGTAATCAAGACGATGGCAGAATTAGAATTAAAACCTCAAAAGCCTCGTATTAAGAAAGACGAAATTGCTCGCGGAGATGTATCTGGATTGATCGGTATGATAGGCACGGATTCTCGTGGCTCGATGTCGATCACCTTCGATGAGAAATTGGCTTTAAAAATCATGGAAAAAATGCTTGGCGAGCAACCAAATGGACTGGATGAAGAAGTTACCGATATGGTTGGTGAAATCACTAACATGGTAACCGGTGGCGCAAAACGCATCTTAGCTGATCAAGGTTTTGACTTTGATATGGCTACACCCGTCGTAGTATCAGGTCGCGGTCATACGATTCGTCATAAATGTGAAGGGGCAATTATTATCATGCCTTTCGTCTCTTTGTGGGGCAACGCTTTCATCGAAATCTCTTTCGAATAATCGCCCATCGATGATTGATAGAAAAAATATAATTGATAGACATAAAAAGAGCCGGCATCTGCCAGCTCTTTTTTTATGCTTTAAAGATTAAGTTAAACGTAGAAAGTTACGCTTTAAACGCTTTAAATGCATTGATTAGACCATTCGTTGATGCATCGTGAGAATCGATTTTCGCATCATCAGCCAGCTCTGGAAGAATTTGGTTTGCCAGTTGCTTACCAAGCTCTACGCCCCACTGATCGAAACTAAAGATGTTTAAGATAACACCTTGTACGAAGATTTTGTGCTCGTACATTGCAATCAAGTTACCCAGTGTTTTTGGCGTGATTTGCTTAACCAAAATTGAGTTGGTTGGGCGGTTACCTTCAAACACTTTAAACGCGACTAAATCTTTCACTTCTTCCGCTGTCTTACCGGCTGCAATAAATTCCGCTTCCACTGTCTCTTGTGTTTTACCAAAAGCCAGAGCTTCTGTTTGAGCAAAGAAGTTCGACATCAGTTTTTGATGGTGATCGCTAGCAGGGTTGTGGCTTAGTGCTGGTGCGATAAAGTCACATGGCACCATCTTAGTCCCTTGGTGGATCAACTGGTAGAATGCGTGCTGACCATTAGTACCTGGTTCGCCCCAAATGATAGGACCCGTTTGGTAGTCAACTGGGTTACCGTTACGGTCAGTGTACTTACCATTCGATTCCATGTTGCCTTGCTGGAAGTAAGCAGGGAAACGGTGCATGTATTGATCGTATGGCAAGATAGCTTCTGACTCAGCGCCGTGGAAGTTGTTGTACCATAGACCGATAAGCGCAAGTAAAACTGGCACGTTATTCTCAAATTCAGTGGTTGAGAAATGGTTATCCACCTCATGCGCACCTTCAAGTAACTCAGCAAAGTTATCAAAGCCAACCGCTAGCGAGATAGACAGACCGATCGCCGACCATAGTGAGTAACGACCGCCAACCCAATCCCAGAATTCAAACATGTTATCAGTATCAATACCAAACTCAGAGACGGATTTAGCATTGGTTGATAGCGCTGCGAAGTGTTTAGCCACGTGCGCGTCATCACCAGCTGTCGCCAAGAACCAATCGCGAGCACTGTGCGCGTTAGTCATGGTTTCTTGCGTAGTAAAAGTCTTAGAAGCAATTAAGAATAGCGTGGTTTCAGGGTCCACTTTCTTCAATGTTTCAACGATATGCGTACCATCGACGTTAGAAACAAAGTGCATGTTTAGGTGGGTTTTATATGGTGCTAACGCTTCAGCGACCATGTAAGGACCAAGGTCAGAGCCACCGATACCGATGTTAACAACGTCAGTGATTGCCTTACCTGTGTAACCTTTCCACTCACCCGATACGATGCGGTGAGTAAACAGTTCCATTTTTGCTAGCACAGCATTTACCGCTGGCATCACATCTTCACCATCAACCATCACAGGCTTATCGCTACGATTACGTAGAGCCGTATGAAGCACAGCACGACCTTCTGTTTTATTGATCGCTTCACCGCTGAACATCGCTTCAATCGCTGACTTAACTTCCGTTTGCTCAGCAAGGCTTAACAGGTGAGTTAGTGTCTCTTGATCGATAAGGTTTTTTGAGTAATCGACTAAAATATCTGAACCAAGAGTGGTTGAGAACTTATCAAAACGTTGGCTATCTTGAGCAAATAACGCTTTAAGATCCATATCTTGAGCTGATTCAAAATGTTCTGTTAGCGCTTTCCACGCTGCCGTTTGTGTTGGGTTGATATTTTTCAACATGATAGTATCCCGATATACAGTTGGTTTAATTCTAAATGGATAGAGTCCTTTATCCTTAGAATCCCCGATTAATATAAAAAGTATAAACCTGGTCACTCAAAACAAGAGCAACACTAAATAAAATTGACGATAATCTTGTAATTTTTTTTCAGTCTCAATTATGACTCAGACGCCCTGCTCTCACTTTGAGGTACATCACGTTAATGGAAGCTGAATGTAGCGCACATTTATATTTTTAACTGATGAAACTAAACAACATATTCTATTGCATAAACTAAGGCTGTGTTTTTATTACAGGTCGCCATATTTACGCGCTAAAAGGGTTGATTGATCATGATTCGAAATAGATTACCTTCATCACCTCGTGCTATTTCTGCACGAACGACAATGCCTTCAACCTGGAAGCGTACCGCGCCACCGGCACTCCACTGCATGTCGTTATGTAAGGTGGATAAGTTGTATTCATCAGCCACACGACCAACATCAGCAAATACCACCCACTGCCACCATGGAATATCATAATTGCCAATCACCGGCATATCATCTAAAGGTTGCCAGTCAGGTAGCACTCGATATTCACCCGAATAGGCAATGGCGGAGCGACCATGAAAGCGTCCTCCCGAAAAACTGCGCAGACGATAAATACCGCCCAGCCTTACCGCATCTTGCTCGGGAGGTCGCTGGCATTGCTGACCACTCGAACAGTGATTCCAAGTGGGCGTATCAGCGGTATAGAAGTTAAAGGCAAGCACCTGCTTATCAAAGAGATCACCGAGCGGACCCAGATCCCAATATTGACTGGTTTGAAACTCTACCTTCGCCCAATCCGTTTCATTACCCCAGCTTTCATTGGCATAGGTAAAATCGAGTCGAGTACGACTGCCTTGAGTGGGGTTGCGCATATCATCACGATTATCCCAATCAAGCTTTAACGCAATACCGGTACTTTCATGGCTTTGATTAGCATCGCTATTTTTAAGCACTCGAGAAGTATAGAAAGGTTGCAGCTCAATACTGGAGACACCACTAGAAAATGGCGTGCTACCTTGCAATTGACGGCGAGGAATCAATGCCGCCAGCGAACCGGACTCTTTCGCAGCGCCCCAAGGTAAAATATAGCGAAAAGACATGCGATATTGCGCTTCATCGCCATCAGCAAGGGTAAAAGTACCATCACTGCTGTTGCCTGCCTGCTCACCAAGGTAGTAATCAAATTCAACAAACTTGGCTTGATAGGCTTCAACGCCCCATAACCAGTTATCGCCTAATTGGTAGTTATTGGCGGATAAGTAGCCCATGTGACTGCCTTTCGCCGAGTATAAGCCCGCGCCAAATAATGCAGCATGCTCTTGCCCTACCCCTTTAATAACACCAGCAATACCAATGGTCGTGCCAAGACTATCGGTTGAAAAAGCAAAGGGGACCACAGCGCTATCGGGTATCCATGCTGGCCAACCATCAGCGTGACTCACATGACTCGTCATAAGAAGACTGGCACACACTAATGCCCTGCCTATCGGCTGCAATATCGATTCTCTAGAGACAAGCTTGCTGGATAAACGCAATAGACGAGTACTCATATCATCACTCTGAACAGGCTTGATAAGACATAGCAACGCGAGATGTCAGCTTAGTCACTAACTCATAAGCAATCGTGCCGATGTGTTCAGCCACTTCTTCAGCAGGAAGATCAGCGCCCCACAAAGTAGCAGGATCGCCCACACTGTCCGTAGCATCCGGTCCTAAATCAACGGTTAACATATCCATCGATACGCGCCCAGCAATCACCACTTTACGTCCATTGACCATGACTGGCGTGCCATTGGGTGCAGTACGTGGGTAGCCATCACCATAACCTATCGCAATAACTCCTACTTTCGTATCTTGCTGAGCAGTCCAGATACCGCCATAACCAATGCTCTCACCCGCTTTAACATGACGAATGGCAATCAGGTGCGACTTTAAGGTCATTACTGGTTTATAGCCCATCGCCTTGCCCGTACGCTGAGCAAAAGGAGAAACACCATACATAATGATGCCCGGACGAACCCAATCGAGTTGACTTGGTTGCCACTCGAGTAATCCAGCCGATGCCGCCAGAGAACGTTCGCCTTTACAGCCATCGGTCAGCGTTAAAAAGCGTTCAATCTGCTTCGTTGTCGTGCTACTTTCAAGTTCATCAGCACTGCCAAAATGACTCATAAAGCGCAGCGGTTTCACGACATTATCACACGCTTCTAAACGAGCAACAAAGTCATCATAATCTTCAGGGTCAATACCTAAACGATGCATGCCGCTGTCGACTTTTAGCCACACGACAACAGGCGACTCCAACTGCGCTTGCTCAAGTGCGGCCAGTTGTTCTTCACAATGAACCACGGTTTGGATGTTATTGGCGACTAACACAGGTAAATCATTGAAAGAGTAAAACCCTTCCAGTAATAGGATCGGTTTAACAATCCCACCCGCTCGCAGTTGCAACGCCTCTTCAATACGCGCCACACCAAAGGCATCCGCCCCTTGAGCATGCTGAGCAACCGGCAATAAACCATGCCCATAACCATTCGCCTTCACCACGGCAAGTACCTTACTTTGCGGTGCTTGCTGGCGAATTAAAGCCAGGTTGTGCTTGAGTGCAGAAAGGTCGATATAAGCTTGAGCCGCTTTCATATGATTCATCGTAACAGAACTCATGTTAAAGATTACTCATCGTCTAAGTCGAACGCAGGACCTGCGTAGTTATCAAAGCGAGAGTGTTGACCTTGGAAGACCAAACGCACTGAACCGATAGGGCCGTTACGCTGCTTACCAAGGATAATTTCTGCGGTGCCTTTGTATTGGCTATCTGGGTTATAAACTTCATCACGGTAGATAAACATGATTAAGTCGGCATCTTGCTCGATAGAACCCGATTCACGCAAGTCTGAGTTAACTGGGCGTTTATCGGCACGCTGCTCTAGGGAACGGTTAAGCTGAGATAGTGCCACAACCGGTACGTTTAACTCTTTAGCCAGCGCTTTTAATGAACGTGAGATTTCGGCAATTTCTAATGTACGGTTATCCGATAATGACGGGACACGCATTAATTGCAGGTAATCGATCATGATCATAGATAAACCGCCACTATCACGCGCAACACGACGAGCACGAGAACGGATTTCGGTTGGTGTTAGACCTGAACTATCATCGATGTACATGTTTTTCTTGTTCATCAAGATACCCATCGATGATGAGATGCGAGCCCAGTCTTCATCATCTAATTGACCGGTACGGATTTTGGTTTGGTCAACACGAGACAGGGACGCCAACATACGCATCATTAGCTGTTCAGCTGGCATCTCTAGTGAAAAGATGAGTACGGGCTTTTCTTGCTCCATTGCGGCATTTTCACAAAGGTTCATCGCAAAGGTGGTTTTACCCATCGCAGGACGCGCAGCGACAATGATCAAATCCGATCCTTGTAAGCCAGCCGTTTTCTTATTGAGTAAATCAAAACCGGTATCGACACCCGTTACCCCATTTTGCGGGCTTTGGTATAGCTTCTCGATACGCTCTAAAGTTTTTTCTAAAATGCTATCAACGTTTTGCGGACCTTCGTTTTCATTGGTACGCGCTTCAGCAATAGCAAAAACTTTACTTTCCGCTAAATCAAGCAGGTCTTCAGAGTTACGACCTTGTGGATCATAACCTGCATCAGCAATTTCGTTGGCAACACCAATCAGGCTACGTACCAGTGCGCGCTCGCTGACAATCTCAGCATAGGCATTGATATTCGCTGCACTTGGGGTATTCTTAGCCAGATCGGTTAAATAAGCAAAACCACCCACATCTTCAAGTTGCTCTCGCTGCTCTAAGTACTCAGATAGAGTGATTAAATCAAGCGGTTTACTTGCTTCTAGAATGGTCTTAGCTGCATCAAAGATTAAGCGATGAGGGCGGCTATAGAAGTCTTTGCTCAATACACGTTCTGCAACGGTATCCCAACGCTCATTGTCTAACAGTAGTCCACCAATCACTGACTGTTCAGCTTCTAATGAATGCGGAGGAACTTTAATGGCGTCAACTTGATGATCAGCAGGTTTACGGTTTCTAGAATCCACGATGGTTATACTCAATATTTGATAATGACCGTTTATTATAACGGATAGCGAGAAATTGTAATCAAGTTAGCGACAGTTTGTTTTTAACTTCGCAATAATTTACCGTTTACTGACGAATAAACCCATAAATGCTCATAAAATACGCACCCATAAAAATTATCTACAGCGAGGTCATTGTGTCAAAATATTTGCTTCTCAGTTTCGGCGTAGTGATGGCACCGACTGCTTTTGCTCAAGATATTGAGAAGATAATGACATTACCCACGGCATCTCAAGAGGTTGACATTAATAGTGTCATCCTTAGCGAAGCCGAACCTGAAGATACGGCACCGAGCATTACTCTTCCCTCCCCTTTCTCATCTGAGATTGAATTTGGCTACCTTGCTTATACTGGTAACAGTGACTCGCGCGCGATCAATGCACGTATCGCTGGCGGTTATACGTCAGGGCGTTACCGTTCTAGCGCTGAGTGGCGATTTTACAATCTATACAAAGATGGTGAAGAAGATAAAAGACAATCGACTTATGATACACAAAGTGACTATAAGTTAGGCCCTAAAACCTATCTTTACGGCAGTTATAAAGGCGTCGATTCTCGCTATACGGCTTACTTTAAAGATCACACATTCTCGGGTGGATTGGGTTATCAGTTTTCCAATACCGATACCTTTATTTTAGAGTTCGAATTGGGCCCAGGTTTTCGTTATCAAGAACCTAATTTAGAGGAAATAGATGACGATGATATTATCTTCCCTGAAATCGTTAAAGAAGCGATCTATCGTGGCAATGTAAATACCGTATGGCAAGCACTACCAAGCTTAAAGCTATCGGCAGATATCACGGTGGTTTCGGGGCAGAGTAACCGCAGAATGGATTACGATTTGAGTATGATTAATGATATTACTGAGTCGATTGCGCTTAAGCTGGCTTACAATCGTCAACATCACGATAAAGTACCCGATGGCTTAAGTCAGTCTGACAGTATGGTATCAGTAAACTTGTTGTTTGTTTTTTAAGGCAAAAAAAAACACCAGCCTAAGCTGGTGTTTAAAGTCATTTTTGAAACTGAATATTATTCAGCAGCAACAACTTGTACTTTCGCAGTAGCAAAAACTTCAGAGTGAAGTTGGATGCTTACTTCGAAGTCGCCTACGTTACGTAGTGCACCTTCAGGAAGGCGAACTTCGCTCTTAGCAACTGCAACGCCAGCCGCTGTAATAGCGTCAGCGATGTCACGTGTGCCGATAGAACCGAATAGTTTACCTTCGTCACCCGCTTTAGAAGCAATAACAACTGCTTCAAGAGCGTTTACAGACTCAGCACGTGCTTCAGAAGCAGCTAGTTGCTCAGCAACTTTAGCTTCTAGTTCAGCGCGACGAGTTTCGAACATTTCAACGTTAGCTTTAGTAGCCATAACCGCTTTACCCTGTGGGATAAGGAAGTTACGAGCGTAGCCAGATTTAACGTTTACTTGGTCGCCAAGGCTACCTAGGTTACCGATCTTATCAAGTAGAATAACTTGCATTATCTTAGTCCTCTATTAACTTAAATTAAACTCTAACGCTTACTGATGCTTATCAGTGTACGGAAGAAGTGCTAGGTAACGAGAACGCTTGATAGCGCGAGCTAGTTGACGCTGATATTTAGCGCTAGTACCAGTAATACGGCTAGGTACGATTTTACCAGCTTCAGTGATGTAGTTTTTAAGAGTTGCTACGTCTTTGTAGTCAATCTCTTGTACGCCTTCTGCAGTGAAACGGCAGAATTTACGACGACGGAAGAAACGAGCCATGGGCTATCTCCTGATCTTAAATATTTATTATATTTTCAGCATGTAACACTAATTTTCCCACACCATTACGGCCGGTCTGATAAGCGACAAAGCCACTTACCTTAACATTACTGCCTAAAACGAGTTGTTTGGTAACGTCATTCAGACCTTGCCCGCTCACTATAACCGGCATACGGCAATAAACTTGCCTCGGATAGTTCGCTTCCAGAACTGTAGAGCGATGCTCAAGCCAAAAACGGCAATGGGCAACACCTGCAGGACTGAGGCTTCGAATTGGATCTTTAATGACAGTGCCATCAAGCTCCATTCGATTGGTCATCAATTAATTACTCAGCTGCAGCTTCTGGCTTAGCTTCTGTACGCTCTTCACGACGAGGAGCGCGTTCTGCACGTTCTTCGCGTTGCTTAAGCATGATAGATTGCTCAGTCACAGCGCCTTTAGTGCGCATGATCATGTTACGTAGAACTGCATCGTTAAAACGGAAAGCAGTTTCTAGTTCATCCATCACTTCTTGACCAGCTTCAACGTTCATAAGAACGTAGTGAGCTTTGTGAAGCTTGTTGATTGGGTAAGCCATTTGACGGCGGCCCCAGTCTTCTAGACGGTGGATAGTACCACCAGCTTCTGTGATAGAACCAGTGTAACGTTCGATCATGCCAGCAACTTGCTCGCTTTGATCAGGGTGAACCATGAATACGATTTCGTAATGACGCATTAGGTTGCTCCTTACGGATTATTAGCTTCCACGAGTGGCCCGGTCGTCCAGAGGAAGCAAGGAACTAAAGATAAATGACCGAGAATTACGGACGGCAGATAGTATAGAAAACCGTCGAAAAGCGCAAGATAAAAATCAAAATGAATCAGATTACGCTTTAGCGAGACGTTGTCTTACTGCTTCAAATAAGCAGATACCAGAGGCCACAGACACGTTCAAGCTAGACACTGAACCTGCCATTGGAATCTTGATTAGATCATCACACGTTTCACGCGTTAAACGACGCATACCGTCACCTTCAGCACCCATCACAATCGCTAATGGACCATCCAGTTTCGCTTGGTAGATGTCGTGAGTCGCTTCACCCGCAGTACCAACAAACCATACGCCTTTTTCTTGCAATGCACGCATGGTACGCGCCAAGTTTGTTACGCGCACGAGTGGTACGGTTTCAGCAGCACCACACGCGACTTTACTTACGATCGCCGTTAATGGTGATGCGCGATCTTTTGGTACGATAACCGCAGCGACACCTGCCGCATCAGCATTACGCAGGCAAGCACCTAGGTTATGCGGATCCGTTACGCCATCAAGCACCAACAGCAATGGTTGCTCTTGCGTCGCTAGGATATCGTCAAGGTCTTGCTCATTAAGCTGTTTCGCTGGCTTAACACGTGCAATGATACCTTGGTGGTTAGCACCGTTTGCTTTCTCATCTAACGGCTTGCGTCCCATCTGCTGGATAGATACACCGTATTGCTGAAGTTGATTCAGTAGTGGCATCAGGCGGTCATCTTGACGACCTTTTAGCACGTACGCTTCAATAAAACGGATTGGATCTTTTTCTAATACCGCCTTCACCGCGTGAATGCCGTAAATAAATTCGTTACTCATCATTTACCCTGTCAGGTTACTCTGGTTATTCGAGTTCTTTAATGTCATCGCTAGCGACGAAGCATTATTGTTTCTTAGCAGCTGCCGGTTTTTTCTTTGCTCGAACTTTTTTCTTGCCCGCCGGTTTCGCTTTATCCTTCGTTTTTGGTTTGCCAGATTTAGCTTTTGGCTTAGCTTTATTTTTTGGCGCTTCACTGCTGCCATCAGGACGCTTAGTTGGCTCCACTAATGGAACAGCGCGACCTGCAGGTTTCTTACCCTCTTTTGATGATGAACGCTTACGATTCTTCGCTTTCAGTTGCGCTTCAATCGCACGTTTTTTCGAGGTTTTACCTTCGCCACGTTTCTTACGATTTGTGCCGCTTATTTCAAAATCGATTTGACGATCATCAAGATTAACCGCTAATACTTTCACTTTAACGACATCACCAAGACGGTAGACATTACCAAAGCTTTCACCTACTAGGCGCTGGCCGATAGGGTCAAATTGGTAGTAGTCATTCGCCAGTGATGAAATATGCACAAGACCATCAATGTGTAAGTCAGTTAGGCGTACAAAGAAACCAAAACCAGTTACGTTAGCAATAACCCCATCAAGCTCGTCGCCGACGTGATCTTGCATGTACTCACATTTAAGCCAATCATTCACTTCACGCGTTGCATCATCAGCACGACGCTCAGTCATAGAACACTGCTCGCCGTAGAAATCCATATCCTCAAATGAGTAATGGTGACCACCGGTCGCACTGCCGTTGTCGATAACATTGCCAGTCTCTTTAGCAATCAGATACTTAATTGCACGGTGTAGCAGCAAGTCAGGGTAACGACGAATTGGCGAGGTAAAGTGTGCATAACGCTCAAGAGCTAAGCCAAAGTGACCCGCATTATGAGGATTATAAACCGCTTGCTTCATTGAGCGTAGCAGCATCGTTTGAATCAGCTCTTTATCTTCACGCTGCGCGACCACTTTCATTAAGTCAGCGTAGTCTGTTGGCGACGGCTCAAGTCCACCACCTAGCGGTAAGCCTAGCTCACCTAAGAACGAACGGAAACCCGTTAAGCGCTCTTCACTTGGCGTTTCATGAATACGGTATAGCGCAGCTTCTTTGGCTTTTTCTACCAGTGAAGCAGAGGCGATATTCGCTAAGATCATGCACTCTTCAATCAGTTTGTGCGCGTCATTACGGATCACAGGCTCAATGCGGTCAATCTTGCGCTCAGCATTGAAGATAAACTTGGTTTCTATGGTTTCAAACTCAATAGCACCACGTGCGTCACGGGTTTTCTTCAGCACTTTGTACATTTTATGCAGTTCTTCAAGATGCGGTACTTGCGCTTCATAACGTGTACGCAGCTCTTGATCACCTTCTAAAATGTCATGCACTTTGTTGTAAGTTAAGCGAGCATGAGAGTTCATTACCGCTTCGTAATGCTTGTAGCCCGCTAGCTTTCCGTGCGCTGAGATGGTCATTTCACACACCATACACAGACGATCAACTTGTGGGTTCAATGAACACAAGCCATTTGATAAAACTTCCGGCAGCATAGGAACCACTTGCGATGGGAAGTAAACCGAGTTACCACGTTTAATCGCTTCGTTATCAAGGGCTGTTTTTGGGCGTACATAGTAACTTACGTCGGCAATAGCCACCCATAAACGCCAACCACCTTCTGGCAACGCTTGACAGTGAACGGCATCATCAAAGTCACGTGCATCTTCACCATCGATAGTCACTAATGGTAAATCACGTAGATCTACGCGCCCTTGTTTCGCTTCCTCAGGCACTTCTTCGCCTAAGTTTTCAATCTGTTTATCCACTTCACTTGGCCATTCGCACGGAATTTGATGGCTGCGGATAGCGATTTGAGTTTCCATACCTGGTGCCATATTTTCACCAAGTACTTCAACAACTTTACCTGTCATGCCTCGTGAACGCGAACCGCGATCGGTGACCTCAATGACCACGACATTCCCCATGCGCGCACCGCCTTTGTGCTCGTCTGGGATCAGAATATCTTGGCTAATACGCGAGTCATCGGCAACCACATAAGAGTAGCCAAATTCCATGAAGAAACGACCCACTAATTTGGTTTCACGCGCTTCTAAAATACGAACTAAACGCCCTTCTTTACGACCACGTTTATCGGTACCTGAAGGTTGAACTAACACGAGATCACCATGGATCAAGGTTTTCATTTGGTGGTGAGCCAGTACAACATCGTTATCTTTGCCGATGCTACCTTCTGGTCTTACCCAACCGTAACCATCTTTGTGACCAATCACGTAGCCTTTGATCATCTCTAATTTATCAGGCAGGGCGTAACATTGACGACGAGTAAAGACAAGTTGCCCATCACGCTCCATTGCACGTAAACGACGACGCAGCCCTTCGTATTGTTCTTCACCGGATAAACCTAACGTTTCAAAGATGTCGTTACGGTTCATTGGCACATTCGCGCCAGTCAAAAACTCTAAGATGAATTCTCGGCTAGGAACAGGGTTCTCGTAGTTTTGTGCTTCGCGAGCAGCAAAAGGATCATTACTATTTTTATCGTGTGTATTATCTGACATAGGCAGGCCTGCTTAAGCAAGTGAGGTATAAGTCTAGTATATCTGAGTCCGTAGATAAGCTACAGATATGCTTCGAATATAAAGGAATATAAAACAAAACAGCCCTACAAAGTAAGCTATTTGAAAAAAGGCAGTAGGAATTGGTCGATTAATGGCTGCAAAAGACCGAGTAGCTAACCGTTATATGGCTTAACTGAATAGCTATATGACTTCACGGAAGTGCTATAGGTTTCGCGGAACAATAATATGGATGCGATGGAGCAGACATCAATGGGCATGGATGCCCATTATTGAGCGAACAGGGATGTCTTGAGCGTTCTGTGGAGTTGCCTCCATATTGTTCAAAACAAAGAACCTTAATACTACCGGTGTGACCAATCCAGCATTAACTACCAGAAGGTTTGTCGGCGTTTAGCTCGGGCAATGATATTTTGCGGCATACGCATCTCAAGCCCCTGCCTTAATACGGCAATACGCTTGTGCAAACGCTTATCGGAAGTGACCGAGTTATACAGCCAGCGATAGGCATCTTCATAATCGAGTGGACTACCGTAATCACGTAGCAGTAATTCGGCTAAATGGATCTGCGCTTTGATGTTACCCATCGCGGCTGCTTCTCGTAAATAAGGGATCGCACGCTCTTTATCTTGCTGCACTAACGTCCCACGAGAATAGTAACGACCAAGCTGTTCAAGTGCCGTTGGTAAACCCTGATGAGCGGCATTTTCCATATAGTATAAACCCAGCTCAACATCTTTCTCGACACACACGCCCCACGCCAGCATATCACCGTAAAGAAACTCATAAGAAGGTAAACTAATGCGAGTTGCACGCGCCACGATATCTTCAACCAATTGACAATTATCCGCCCTCACCTGCTTTAGGTGCTGGTTTTGTTCAATCATCTTAATCAGTTCAACTTCCGTATATATTGCTACCGGCGCACCAATATCCGCCATAATATCAGCGTAGCTAAAGGTCGCTTTGAATGTCAATAATAACGAGATCGCTATCGTGGGTAACTTCATGTCAATACTCTTGGCTTAACTAGGCTTATTCGAAATAGGGCGATATTTGGTATTTCGAGGCTATTTAACGTATCGGCAAATAGAGTGAAGTCTTTAGGAGAATTATCAATTAATGCGCACAAAAAAACCGACTACTAAGAGCCGGTTTTTATCTATCAAATGTTCATCATCAACGCTTATGCGCTAAATGGGTGAACCTTGATGATTGTTTCGTTACGATCTGGGCCTGTTGATACGATATCAATTGGCACGCCAGTTAGATCTTCAATACGCTTGATGTAATCTAGAGCAGCTTGTGGAAGCGCGTCGATAGATTGTGCACCGAAAGTATTTTCAGACCAACCAGGCATTGTTTCGTAGATTGGCGTTGCTTCTTCAAATGACTCAGCAGCCATTGGAGAAACTTCTAGGATAGAGCCATCTTTCATCTTGTAACCAGTACAGATTTTTAGCTCTTCTAGGCCATCTAGAACGTCTAGTTTAGTTAGACACATACCAGATAGAGAGTTAATTTGAACCGCACGACGCATAGCGACAGCATCAAACCAACCAGTACGACGTAAACGGCCAGTTGTTGCGCCGAATTCGTGACCAACATCACCTAGGTGCTTACCTACTGGGTCTTGTTTTTCTAGACCATCGTATAGCTCAGTCGGGAATGGACCAGAACCTACACGAGTACAGTATGCTTTAGTAATACCTAAGATGTAACCGATGTGACGTGGACCAAAACCAGAACCAGCAGCAACGCCACCAGCAGTAGTGTTAGAAGACGTTACGTATGGGTAAGTACCGTGGTCGATGTCAAGAAGAGTACCTTGAGCACCTTCAAACATGATCTTGTCGCCACGCTTACGCGCTGCATCAAGAAGATCAGTTACGTCAACAACCATTGACGTTAGCATGTCTGCGTAACCCATTACTTGCTCTAGAACTTCTTCGTAGCTTACTGTTTCTGCTTTGTAGAAATGCTCTAGTTGGAAGTTATGGAATGCCATTACTTCTTTTAGTTTCTCAGCGAATGCTGCTTTATCGAAAAGGTCACCAACGCGTAGACCGCGACGAGCAACTTTATCTTCGTAAGCAGGACCGATACCACGACCTGTTGTACCAATTGCTTTTTTACCACGAGCAACTTCGCGCGCTTGGTCGATAGCAATGTGGTATGGAAGGATCAGTGGACATGCTTCTGAAATGAAAAGACGCTCGCGAACTGGGATGCCGCGCTCTTCTAAAGGTTTCATTTCTTTAAGTAGAGCATCTGGTGACAGAACGACACCATTGCCGATAATGCACTCAACATTATCGCGAAGAATACCTGATGGTATTAAGTGAAGAACAGTCTTTTCACCGTCAATAACTAGTGTATGACCTGCATTGTGACCGCCTTGGTAGCGAACCACATATTTTGCATCTTCAGTTAAAAGGTCAACAATTTTACCTTTTCCTTCGTCACCCCATTGGGTGCCTAGAACGACTACGTTATTTCCCATCTTTCCAATTCTGCCTGATAGTTAAAAAAGGATTCTAGCACCGAACGAGAGTTTTTGCAGGTATTTTTTAAGCACTACTGGAAAATAATGAACCGTAAATTATTAACAAATATTAATAACAGATAAACAAAAGGCTCCTTACGGAGCCTTTATATTCGGGCAAACTTTGCCTTCAACTAAATAACAATAGCTTACAATCCAATAATTTAACTATGCACTATCAACCACATAGTTATGCATCAAATTGAACTTTATTGCGCTTACTTCGTTGGAGCACCATTTGCGTCGTTCATGTACTTGAAGAAATCACTCTTAGGATCAAGTACTAGCATATCGCTTTTCGAAGAGAACGATGATTCGTACGCCGTTAATGAACGTAGGAAACCGTAGAACTCAGGATCTTTGCTGTATGCTTCAGAGTAGATAGCCGCTGCTTTTGCATCTGCATCACCACGCGTTACACGTGCTGTTTTGTCTGCTTCTGCTAATACTGTTGCTACTTCTAGCTCAGCTTGTGCGCGGATAACTTCTGCTTTTTCACGACCTTGAGAACGGTGCTTACGAGCAACTGACTCACGCTCTGCACGCATACGACGGTAGATTGATTCACTGATTTCGTCCGGTAAGTTGATTTTCTTCATACGGAAGTCAACAACATGAACACCTAAATCATTCATCGCACTCTTGCGTGTATCTTCAAGAACATTATCCATGATCTTGTCACGCTCACCATCGATCTCCAATGCTTCTTTTGTCACTTCAGAGACAAGATCAACATCAGCGATATCATCAGGCAGAATGTCTTTATTACGAGGACCGGATACAATCTGTTTGATTTCACGAGAACCGATTTCAGAACGCAGTACATCTGTCACTTTACGCTCAAGAAGCGCTTGTGCCGTTAATGCGTTACCACCACCGGTTGCTAGGTAGTATTGACCGAAATCTTCGATACGCCATTTCACGTAAGAATCGATGATTACATCTTTTTTCTCAGAGGTAACGAAACGGTCAGAAGTACCATCCATAGTTTGGATACGTGCATCTAATGTCTTCACACCATCAAATAATGGCATTTTGAAGTGCAGACCTGGTTCGTAGATACGAGACATGTCGTTGTTATCTTTCAATACACGACCGAAACGGATTACGATGCCACGTTCGCCTTCAGGAATAACAAAGACGGACATCAGCATAATCGCTAACGTAACAACAAGTAGAGGGATTGCTAACTTACGCATGTTTAAAATCTCCCTTGACGAGTAGTGCTTGAACGATCATCGGTTGAACTGCTTGGCGAAATATCAGTGCGTTGAGACTCAAGCTCAATGCCATCATAAACTGATGAAGATGAAGACGACTGACGCGTTGATTTCGTGCCGCTGTCTTGACCTGCTAGTTTATCGATTGGTAGATAAAGCAAGTTGCCGCTCGACTCAGAATCAATCAATACTTTCGACGTATTGCTGTAAACTTCTTCCATCGTATCCAGGTATAGACGATTACGTGTTACTTCTGGCGCTGCTTGATATTCTGGTAGTAGTTTCTCAAATTGAGCCACTTCACCCAGTGCACCATTGATTGTACGCTCAGTATAACCTTGTGCTTCTTTCTTCAAACGCTCAGCTCGACCTGTTGCTTTTGGAAGAATTTCATTTTTGTACGCTTCTGCTTCACGGATGAAACGCTCTTCATCTTCTCGTGCTGAGATTGCATCATCAAATGAGTCTTTTACTTGCTCAGGTGGACGTGATGATTGGAAGTTGACATCAACAATCGCTAGACCCATATCATAGTTATCAATGATACTGTTTAGCGTAACTTCCGTGCTTTGACGGATTTGTTGACGACCGCTAGTTAGGATGCTGTCCATCAAAGAGTCACCAATAACAGCACGTAGCGCTGAATCAGTCGCTTGACGTAAACTGTCATCCGCATTAGTCACACGGTATAGGTACTTGTATGGATCAGAGACACGGTATTGAACACCCATCTCAACCGTTACTACGTTTTCATCTTTAGTTAGCATGGTGCCAGATGCACGTAATGAACGAATGGCTTCCACGTTCACTGCTTCATATTCATCAATGAAACGAGGACGCCAGTTAAGACCCGGGTCTACAATGTGGTCGTATTTACCTAAACGAAGTACAACACCTCGCTCAGCTTCGCCAATGGTATAGAAACCAGCAAAGAACCAAATTGCCGCTGCGATAACAGCAATGACACCGATACCAGCAGCTCCGCCACTACCACCGATCGAAGGGCCTTTACCACCCTTACCAAACTTACCACCCAGCTTTTGACTCAGTTTACTAAACACTTCGTCTAGATCTGGTGGACCTTGTTCTCGGCCGCCACGATTATCTTGCTTACCCCAAGGGTCATTATCGCGGCCATTGTTGCCGTTGTTATTTCCAGGCTCATTCCACGCCATTAGAAAGCTCCATCATTTGATATGACGTTATACTGTAGCAGTCCTTTAAGTAACGATAAAGTCACGTAAAACTGCCCCTTCTTTTTTTTCAAGTCTAGACCAATCTGTCAGCTGCATACGAATATCGATCAACAAGTTACCATCTTCATCATATTCTTCATGTTGAATACAATTCATTTGGAAAAATGTACTGCGGATCCGCCCTTGATGTAATGGCGAAACCTTCAGTTGATATTCGACGATTTGAGTTACGAGGCGTTCAGTTAACGCCTCAAATAACAGATCGATTCCACGCCCGTCCATTGCTGAAACCCAGACGGTGCGAGGCATACCTTCTTCATCTCTTTCGATGCGAGGCTGTTGACCTTCCAAATTATCAATCTTATTCATAACAACAAGAGTAGGCACTTCATGCGCGTCTATCTCTTCAAGTACATCATGAACAGCTTGAATGTTCTCACGAAAACGCTCATCACTAGCATCTACAACATGTAACAAAATGTCAGCTTCTTGCGTTTCTTGTAGTGTTGCTTTAAATGCCGCTACTAAATCATGAGGCAAATGACGAATAAAACCAACGGTATCCGCTAGTATTGCCGTCCCAACATCATCTAATTCAATTTTACGTAGCGTTGGGTCAAGTGTTGCAAACAACTGGTCGGCTGCATAAACACCTGCGCGTGTAATTTGGTTAAATAGCGTTGATTTGCCTGCGTTGGTATACCCGACCAATGAAATGGTTGGGATCTCAGCGCGATTTCGAGCTCGCCTACCTTGTTCTCGCTGTTTTGCTACCTTCGCTAGACGGCGCAAAATGGCTTTAATTCTATCGCGTAATAAACGTCGGTCGGTTTCTAACTGAGTCTCACCTGGACCACGTAAACCTATCCCACCTTTTTGTCTTTCAAGGTGAGTCCAACCACGAATAAGGCGTGTTGATAGATGGCGCAATTGAGCCAGTTCTACTTGCAACTTACCTTCGTGAGTTCGAGCGCGCTGCGCAAATATATCGAGGATCAAACCAGTACGGTCTAACACTCGGCATTGGCACAGCCCTTCAAGGTTACGCTCTTGGGCAGGTGAAAGGGCATGATTAAAAATCACAATCTCAGCACCCGTCAATTGCACAGCCTGCGCAATCTCTTGAGCTTTCCCCTCTCCAACATAATATTTAGAGTGCGGTGCCTGACGACTACCCGTAATAACCTGTAGTGTCGACACCCCAGCAGAAGAGACCAGCATTTGACATTCGCTTAAGTCGTCCCACTCACCCTCTTGCGAGAAATTAATATGAACAAGTATGGCCTGCTCACCACCTTCGTAACGGTCAAACAATCAACCTACTCCTTACGATAGCTTTCACTGTGTAGTGACAATAATTAATCTTCGGTTTTCTCTTGAGTACGGTCTTGACCTGCTGAACGTTCTGTATTGTGGTGACTAACGGCACGAGCAGGAACAACAGTAGAAATTGCATGCTTGTACACCATTTGGTTAACGGTGTTTTTCAGTAGGATTACAAATTGATCAAATGACTCGATTTGACCCTGTAGTTTAATACCATTCACTAAGTAAATAGACACCGGAATGCGCTCACGTCGTAGTGCATTTAAAAACGGGTCTTGTAAAGATTGCCCCTTAGCCATTTTTATTTTTCCTTATTTGATTTTCTAATTGTAATTATTTAGCCGGTATGACAAACCATGTCACCACCAATAGGCACTGCCTTTGCTTCAAGCTAAATGAAAAAACACTCTAATAATCATCGTTATTACTACAGCTTATATAAAGCATATTGATCTAACAACTTAATTTCAGAGCATAATTACGCAAAAGCGATCACATTATACACAGCAAATCTATTCAGATGCTATTGCCGCTGAAAGAGTTTCGACTGCTTGTTCAATGTTTTCGCTATCCAACCAAGTTAAATCATCCCAGCTGCGTAACCAGGTGATTTGTCGCTTGGCTAATTGACGGGTCGCACAAACACCACGAAATACCGCTTCGTTAATATCGCACTTGCCATCCAAATAGTCCCACATCTGACGGTAACCAACGCAACGGATAGAAGGAAGATCAGGGTGAAGATCGTCTCGGGCATAGAGCGCCTTCATTTCATCTTCAAAACCTGCTTCAATCATTTTCTCGTAGCGCAGTTCAATACGACGATGAAGCTCTGCTCTTTCTTTTGGTGCGATAGCAAATTGCTTCACATTAAATGGCAGTGCTTCACCCTTCGTTTTTGTTAGCTCTGTTAAAGTTTTACCTGAAATTCGGAAAACTTCCAATGCCCTAGATAATCTTTGTGGATCATTAGGGTGAATTCTTGCTGCTGATACAGGGTCGATCTCTGCTAACTGATCGTGCATCGCTTGCCAACCGAGCGTTTGTGCCTCTTGCTCTATCTGTTCACGAATCTGCACATCGGCAGCTGGCAATGGTGATAAACCTTCTAATAATGCTTTGTAATACAACATGGTTCCACCAACGAGTAGTGGAATTTTACCCTGTGCTACAATTTCATTCATTTGTTCTAATGCATCACGACGAAAATCCGCCGCCGAGTACGCTTGACTCGGATCTAAAATATCAATTAAACGGTGAGGGGCTTGCGCTAATTCCTCGGCGTTTGGCTTTGCTGTACCAATGTCCATTCCTTTATAAATCAATGCTGAATCGACACTGATTATCTCAACAGGGTACTTTTGACGTAGACGTATGGCTAAATCCGTTTTGCCTGATGCCGTTGGGCCCATTAAAAAGAGCGCTAAAGGTAATTTCTGGTTCATAATAGTCGTTTTTATTTATGCCAACAGCGTCGCTATCGAGGCCGAAAAATCAACCGGAGTGACAAACTGTTTATCATGTAAAGGGAGTTGACCTTGCCAAAGCTGCTCAAGTTCCGCAACAATTTGAATTGCTTCAGATAAAGTGTAGCTGCTTTTTACTTGAGTCGTATGAATTGCCAACCAATTTTGCAATTGCGCCGCATTCACACCTTCTTCTGCTTGCGAAGACGAGATCGAATGTAAATAAGATAACAGATCCGCTATCAATTTTTCTAAGTTTTGCTTTCTCAAGGGCATAGGAACTCCCATGATCATAACAGCTTGCGGATTTCGCACTTTAAGCTGAATCCCTAACCTCTGCAAAACCTCTTGATAATGTTCAAGTTCTTGAGTGAGTTCTTTACCCAGTTTTATCGATTGTGGCACCAATAATGGCTGACTTTTTAACGCTTGGTTCTGGCAGTCTAATTGAGCTAAAACACGTAAAAACTCACCACGCTGCAATGACATCAACATGCAGCCGGTTTTCGCGCCGAGCATGACAAAGCGTTGATCAACAATACAGATCGCCTTACCAATATCAATTTGCTCATGAGGGGTTTGCATCAGCGATTGATAAGCGGCCACTTCACGTGCAGAAGGTGGCGGCGTTGGCTGATAATTACTGGCTGCTGAGCGAGAGTAACTATCATTGACCTGACGAGATCCAGCAGACGTCGAAGGTGATGATGACGAAGTCGATGGAGACTTTCGGGGATAATCGGGCGTATTGTCTATCGCAGAGAAAACGCGCAAAGGAACCGAGTCTTGGTCCTGGTCTTGGTCTTGGTCTTGGTCTTGGTCTTGGTCTTGGTCTTCAGTATGAAAAGCCGATTCACTCACTTTAGGCAAATCAACATGTTCACTTTGCGCCAATGCACTGCTTAACGCTTGATAAATAAAGTCATGCACTAAGCGAGCTTGATGAAAACGCACTTCATGTTTAGCAGGATGAACATTCACATCGACCTGATGCGGGTCAATTTCAATAAATAGAATATAAGTAGCAAATTGCTCTGGGCGCAGGGTATTTGCATAACTTTGGCGGATAGCATGATTGATCAATTTATCGCGCATCATACGCCCATTAACATAACAGTATTGCAGATCGTTTTGCTGACGAGCCCCTTCTGGCGTCGTCACCCAACCGTGTAAGCGCAGTCCCTGATGCTCCAATTCAATATTGAGCATGTGACGCACAAAGCCACTCCCACAGACAGCAGCAATACGCTTTTCAGCCTGAACTTGAGTTTTTGATGCGCGATATTGACGGATCATTTTGCCGTTATGACGCAGGTTAATCGTCACATCAAAGCGACTCAACGCAATGCGCTTAAGCAGTTCATCAATATGGTTAAATTCAGTCTTTTCGGTGCGCAGGAATTTACGTCGAGCAGGAGTATTAAAAAACAGGTCCAGCACCTCAACCGACGTACCAATCGGATGGGCTGTTGGCTCAAGCTTCACGGTCATATCACGACCTTCACTGTAGGCAGCCCATGCTTGCTCTTGCGTTGCTGGGCGTGAAGTCATGGTTAAACGCGCCACCGAACTAATACTCGCCAGCGCCTCACCACGAAAACCTAAGCTAACGATCGCTTCCAGATCATCTAAACTGTGGATCTTAGAGGTAGCATGACGACTCAGTGCCAAGCCAAGTTCATCTTTAACGATGCCCTTACCATTGTCACGCACACGGATAAGCTTAGCGCCACCTTTCTCAATATCCACATCAATACGAGTCGCGCCAGAGTCTAAGCTGTTTTCCACGAGCTCTTTGACTACCGATGCAGGTCTTTCTACTACTTCACCCGCAGCTATTTGGTTAGCCAAACGGGCAGGAAGGATCTTAATCGTCATAATCTACTCAGCTTATTTGTGTGGAATAACCAACACTTGTCCAACGGCGAGTCCATCAGAGCGCAAGTTATTCGCCTTACGAATCGCATCCACCGTCACACCATACTTAGCTGCAATCTTACCTAAGAAGTCACCACGTACCACTTTATGTTTTCTTAATGGTATGTCTTTCACTTGCATGGTGATTTTCAGCTTTTGACCTAGACGTAACGTATCAGAACGTAGGTTATTCTCACGTTTAATACTTGCCACAGAGACTTTATAACGACTGGCAATCTTACCTAAGTAGTCGCCACGTGCCACAACGTGCGTGATCTGCTTAGTACTGGTCGTTGCCGCTGCACTGCTTGAAGATGAAGACGAGCTTGCAGACGAAGAAGCACTCGATGAACCACCCGGAATCGTTAACTCTTGCCCGACTCTTAAGCTGTCTGATTTTAAGTTATTCGCCTTACGAATTGCCGACACGCTTACGCCATATTTAGCCGCAATTTTACCTAAGTAATCACCACGGGCGACCTTGTGTTTTTGCCCTTGCACACGGTGAGCAACCATAGTGTCTTCCGGCGGATTCGCTTCCACATAACTGATGATCGCCTTCGCAATGGAACGGGCTAACTTACTTTGGTGATCACGCTGGAACAATAACTTCTCTTCCGTCGGATTAGAGATAAAGCCGGTTTCAATCAATACCGATGGGATCTGTGGCGAACGCAAAACGGCCAAACTGGTATTAATCGGTTTACTGTTATGTAGACGCGTCACCTTCCCCATCTCACCCAAAATAGCAGTCGCTAACTTATAACCTTCTTTTTGCGAGTGACTGAATTGTAAATCGAGCAAAGTTTGGTTGACGTTGCGATCGTTAAAGTCTTTGATTAATACCGTTCCCGTACCACCGAGCATTTCAGATTGTTTCTCATGGTTTTCTACCCAGCGAGAAATTTCTGTATTCGCACGGCGAGTATTCAATACAAACACCGAACCACCACGTGGCTGTGGCGTCGTAAAGGCATCGGCATGAATCGAAACTAACAGGTGCGCTCTATTCTCATCCGCAATGGCAACACGGCGGTTAAGGTTGACAAAGTAATCCCCGTTACGCGTTAGCATCGCTTTAAAACCTGGGCGCGCATTGATCTCTGCGACCAGCCTTTTCGAAATCATCAAGTTGACATTTTTTTCATACTTGCGAGTTGGACCAATGGAACCAGGATCCGAACCACCATGCCCTGGGTCAATCACAATCAATACGTCTTGGCGCTGGGTTTTCACCGATTTGGTCACGGTCGGTTTGCTTGCCGTCGATTTAGCCGCTACCGTTGGAGTCACATTGCCTTTGGGATGAATAAGATCAATCACCAAACGATGACCTACCTTCTGAGCAGCATTTGGCGCTAAACTAAAAATCTTAAACTCAACCTTGCCCTTTAACTCAAACACCAAACGCGTGGTGGTTTTCTCTGGCGGAGTACTTTTTCGGATCTTGGTCAGCACTTTACTCTTAGACACGCTCATAGGCAGCGCGGCTTTAAGCGTGGTATTGCGCAGGTCGAGCACCAAGCGATCGGGCGTAGTCAGCATAAAGTCTTCATGCTTCACCGCCGATGCTACATCAATCACAATACGGGTTTTCTCTGCAGTTGGTCCAACACGAATACCTTCTATCGTATTAGCCCATACTACGGACGGAAAAATCACACTCCAAGACACGGCTATCCATATGACCGCTAAAAAACGCTTCATGCTTAATATCACCTCAGCTGACTCAGCAGCGTTTGTCCATAGTCATTATTAGCCGTTAACGTCGCTATACGCTGCTCACCGTCGTAACGTATATCAATATCTAAATCAGGTTGTGGTAATAGACCTTCACCCTTTTCTGGCCATTCCACTAAGCAAATCGCATCATCAGTAAAGTAGTCACGAATACCCATAAACTCTAACTCTTCAGGATCAGCAAGACGATAAAGGTCAAAGTGATACACCTGCCAATCGGCTAATTGATACGGTTCAACTAAAGTATACGTTGGGCTTTTTACATTTCCTTGATGGCCAAGAGCACGAACAAAACCACGGCTAAAGGTTGTCTTACCCGCCCCCAGATCGCCATGCAAATAAATGGTCGTCTGCTGCAAGCAACTTTGCGCTAATTGAGTGCCAAGTTGAATCGTAGCTTGCTCATCTTTAAGGGTAAACTCTGCTTTGGTCATAGGAAATATGCTCTAAATATCGATTAGCGACTGTATAAAAATTAAAAGAATAGGAATAGTAAACTGTCTTGGTTTTATGAGACAAGCGATCATCGGTCAGAATGGAGAAAAATCATCATTTAATTAAATGAATTAGCCCGATATTGACTTTGATTGTAGCTGTACAAAGAAAAAACACCATTCCTGATCACAATTCTAGCTTCTACTAGGAAGATCCGTTAAGATCCGAGCCCATTTTTTTCTCCCTTTTTCTATTTATCCATAAAGTGATGCCGTTATGAATTACGACCAACTCGCACAAGAAATTAAACGCTGGGCTGCTGAGCTTGGTTTTCAAAAAGTCGGCATCTGCGATATAGATTTAGCGGAGCACGAAGCCCCTCTACAGCAGTGGATCGATGCCGGTCACCATGGCGATATGGACTGGATGGCACGTCACGGAATGATGCGTGCACGCCCTGAAGAGCTACTGCCAGGGACTCTGCGCGTTATCAGTGTACGTATTGATTACCTACCACCAGAAGCGCAATTTGCCAGTAATCTTAGCGATCCTACCCAGGGCTATATTAGTCGTTATGCATTAGGTCGTGATTACCACAAACTAGTGCGCAACCAATTGAAGAAGCTCGCACAAAAAATAGAACAAGAAGTCGGACAGTTAGGCTATCGTCCTTTTGTTGATTCTGCGCCAATCTTAGAACGCCCACTGGCACAAAAGGCTGGTCTTGGTTGGACAGGCAAACATTCCCTTATTTTAGATAAAGAGAGCGGTTCGTGGTTTTTCTTAGGTGAACTGCTTATCGATCTACCTTTACCAGTCGATACCCCAAGCGAAGATGCCTGTGGAAAATGTACCGCTTGCATGACCTCTTGCCCAACCAATGCCATCATTGATGAAAAGGTCGTTGACGCTAGACGTTGTATCTCTTATCTGACGATTGAATATGACGGCGTGATCCCAGAAGAGTTCCGTTCTGCTATTGGTAATCGTATTTATGGTTGTGATGACTGCCAACTCGTTTGCCCATGGAACCGCTTTGCCCCACTAAGCCCACAAACAGACTTTCACCGCCGTTCGACTTTAGAGCAAGCAGACCTAGTTCAATTATTTGCTTGGGATGAAGCACTATTTCTAAAAAATATGGAAGGCTCAGCGATTCGCCGTATTGGTCATACCCAGTGGCTACGTAATATTAGTATTGCGATGGGTAACGCTCCCTACAGCGCAGAGATCGTTGCTGCGTTGCAAAGTCGCATGGGGATAAGTGATGTGCTAGATACTCACATACAGTGGGCGCTAGAACAGCAATACCAGCAACTGCCAGGTGATCTTGCCCTATCAGAACAAGCAGCATCAGAACAAGCAGCATCAGAATCACTAGCCTTAGATAAAGAAAGAGATAAGAAAAGAGACAGCAAGAAGAGTCGTTTGATTCGTATTGTGCAAAAAGGCTTACCAAGAGACGCATAAGCTTACACTTGATGCATAAAAATCAGGTTATCCACAAGAAATAACAACTCACTACGATAATTGTGCAAAAACAAATAAGCGGTGAATAAACGAAAAAAATAAATGTGGACAAAATAATATATAACCAATCAAACCTATGAAGTTCTAAAAGTTAAACACAGCAGCAATAAATGACTAGGATCAAAAAACAAGCACTTAATGATCTTTATTACACTGTGGGGATAGGATTAATTATAAGATTATAAGATTTAAAAACAACAACTTACAGAAAATTGCTGTTTGAAAACAGCTAGTACAAAACTGAAAGATCTTCTAGTTTTACCCTAAAAAAAGCATAGCAAAAGACTTTATCAACCAACTTATCCACATTAAAAATATGTGGATAACTCTGTTAATAGGCATGAAAAAACCACAACTGGTAAAAACCTAAGTCGTGTATTAATACAAGCATCCTGCTGCTATTTATTTAAGGCAAACGAAAAAATCACCACGAATGGTGACGTTGCTTTATTTTTTTGGGGGTTCATGCTTCTCAGCATTAGAAAGAGCGATATTACTACCGTTTAAGGTTAACTGGAGAATAGTTAAAAGCCTTAAATACAAAAAACTAGCATACAACCTTAAGAGCAAGGCTAGATGCTAGGTAATTGATTGGAGCGACACACGAGGTTCCCTAATTCTTAAAACAAAAAGGCGTGACCTCAACCTTGGTAAGGTTGCACTCTTACGAGCGGGTGTTGCTTTCCCCATTTTCTATAAAAGAAAGTGGAGCGACACACGAGGTTCGAACTCGTGACCTCAACCTTGGCAAGGTTGCGCTCTACCAGCTGAGCTAGTGTCGCATAACAAACCGCTCTAATGAGCCATTCATCTTAATGTGGTTGCGGGAGCTGGATTTGAACCAACGACCTTCGGGTTATGAGCCCGACGAGCTACCAAACTGCTCCATCCCGCGTCCGGATGCCATTGTTTAAAGTACAATAGGAACTTATTACCAACAACTTTCGAAAAAGAAATTGGAGCGACACACGAGGTT
>NZ_MCUV01000029.1:0-337 GCF_002873395.1 Vibrio sp. 10N.286.49.B3
GAGTAGGTCTGCATCGGTGAAAGTTAGAATACCGTCCTCTTCAACACTAAAAGACTTGTCTTCTGGCTCAGGGGCATCGTTAACGGGTAGGACATCAATTGTAGTAGTCGCTATAACCTCATTTTCACCATCACTAATTACCGTATCAAAGGAAACTTCTCCAAAGAAATTCTCATTAGGGATGAATGAGCAAGTACCATCATCATTAAAAACAAGCTCGCCTTCTGCGCCATCATAATCCATAGAGACTATATGCAGGTCATCCCCTTCTGCATCGGTAGCATTATTAAGGATTTGAGACTCATTCATGACTAAAACACCATCTTCATCCATGGTG
>NZ_MCUV01000029.1:1060-8201 GCF_002873395.1 Vibrio sp. 10N.286.49.B3
ACCATCTTCATCCATGGTGTAAGCTGTCGTGCCAGGTACTGGCGCATCATTGGTAGGAGTAACGGATATATCAATATTTGCAGGTACCGTGTCAGTACCATCTGTCACATTAAAATTAAGATCTACATCACCGTTAAAGTTTTCATTCGGTGAAAAAGTATAAGTGCCGTTACCATTATTCTGTAATACACCATCATTACCTCCATAACTAACACCTGCAACACTTAAATCATCACCATCGATATCGACAGCATTAGCTAGCAGTTGTTCATCTGTGAATAATAATGTCCCATCTTCTTCAATAGTAAAGGCTTTATCTTCAGCTTCAGGACCGTCGTTAGTGTTTTCTACCTTAATATTGAAGGTTTCACTCGTTGTCTCTGAGTCAAAGTCATCTTCTGTCTGAGCAACGGTTTCAGCACTGCTATCTTCAACATTAACGGCAAAATCTTCGCTGCTTGTTTCCGAATCAAAGTCATCGCCAGAAGATTCCGCTGCTGTTCCGGAAGGCGTAGCTGAAGTTTGCGCACCGGCTTGAGCCGCTTCTGTTTGACCTTCAGCATCTTGCCCACCATCAGAGCCTTCAACATCACCACCAACAGATTGAGCGCCCGCACCAGATTCTGAACCAGCGCTAGAATCTATATTTGTATCTTCTCCATCCGTTGCTGAGCTTGCTACTGTACTTGACTGAGTTGCACTAGATGAAGAATCACTATCTGAGCTTTCGGAAGCAACGGCGGCACCTGATGCTTCATCTGCATCATCACTAGAACCAGCTCCGCTAGCGCCTGATTCCATTGCTTGATTAGCATTATCGACAGCATCAGCACTTTCAGCACCCGTTGCGATCGTCGTTGCGATCGTATTTTGTTGATTCTGCTGGTTCTGCTGCTGTGAGGGAGTACCCGAGTCTGACGTTTCGACCTGTTCTACGGCATCATTAAGTTTGTTGTCTTGATCATTATTTTGGTTATTGTCAGCCATTGTAGCCTCCGATGCTTACAAAAAAAATTAATAGCTATATATGCATTAAAGTACATAACCACTAGGTAACAAGTTTTTTGCTTACTTTTACATCACGAAACACACAAGCAACAATCAAGCCTTGAAATTAAACAAAAAAAACGGATACTGTAAAAGAAATATTGAATTTAAATAAATTACTACTTAGCTATATAAATAGGGTATGAATCAAGTTTTCTGTGGGGTTATGATTCACCTCTTTAAGCCATTTTATTGAAATAAATAGCCTCCCACTGGGAAAATCTTCATCAGTGTTCGAGTTGTAGGATAAGTAAATGAGCAAAAACCAAATTGAGCAACACCTCAAGAAAGCACTTATATCTAATGGTTCAACTTCTGATGTCGCTATTGATGACAATGTTGTACTGGCTAGTGCTATGAGTAGTGTGCATAAGACTTTGCTTGCTATTTTTGCTGTGGTCATTATTGCTCTAGCTGTCGCCTCTCAAGCCAGGATAGATATCGTTGTATCAGTAAGAGGAGAGTTACTTTTAGAATCTGATATTGAAAAAGTACAACACTTAGAGGGTGGTATTCTTGAAGAACTACTCATAAGAAAAGGGCAAACGGTTTATAAAGGTCAACCTATCGCCAAAATTCGATCTCTCGATCGTAATAGTCAACTTGATACTTTGAATACCGAAATTATCCAGCTTGAACTTGATCGCATTCGCTATCAAAGTTTAAAAGATATGAAAAAGCCAGATTTTTCAGCTTACAGCGAGCACTACCCTGATATTGTTCTAACTAACCAAAATACCTGGCAACAAGAGTTCAATAAAAACAAATCCAATGAAGAGCTTATTCGCCATGATATACAGCATAAGCTTTCTCTGATTAAATCAATGAAAAATAGAAAAAAAAGCTCTAAATACCAGCTTTCTCTTATCAAAAAACAATTAACTATTAAACAAACGCTATACAAGGAAGAAATGGCCTCCTTCGTCGATGTTTTGAATATGCAAGTTCAAGAATCAAACATGGTAAGAGAAATCGAAAATCTAGATGAGTCTCTAATGAATGAAGATTTTCAACTAAGGAAATTAAAGAAGCAGCTGCAAGATTTGCTTGAAAATAGAAATTCCGAGTATCAGGCTCAAATAATTCAAGCAAATAAAGACCTAAAAATCAAAAGCATTCAACAGCCTCAGCACTCTGATAAAGTGGAAAGGTTAGTTGTTTATTCACCTATCGATGGTGTGATTGATAAAGTACACTTCAATTTCCATTCAGCCGTCATCCCTCCAGGCGAGAGTATTGCAGATATTGCACCGTTGAATAATACACTACATGGTGAAGCGAAAATCCCTCGTAAAGAGATGGGGTTTGTTGAAGTTGGTCAAAAAGTTAAAGTCAAATTTGATACTTACAATTTTGCTAAGTATGGTTTTCTTGAAGGTACGATAAGCTCAATTAGCCGATCATCTTATGAAGAAGAAGATACTCAATTTTATCTTGCAGAGATTCAAATAGATCGTAATTACCTAGAGCGTGCTGGAACAAAGTTCAACTTATCGCCGTATATGGAGTTTACTGCCGATGTTAAAACAGGATCGAGACGAGTTATCGAATATGCTGCCAAGCCTGTTATGTCAGCAATAGAAGATGCATTTGATGAAAGATAACTTTATTCGTACCCGTTTAATGAGAATGCTTCAATGACGGGTATGGTGAAACGAAGCAATATTTCACTTCCAGTACTAAAAATTAGTATTGCGATTGCGCTCATCTTATTTATGACCATTTCTTACCACTTATTTCGATGGTATAAAGCAGATACAATTAGTCAGCTTCGAACTACGACATTGATCATTGAAGCTCAAAAACTAAACCAGAGCATTCAATTTACCATCCAGCAACTTGAAATATGTTTATACAGTATCGAAGCTAAGTCGATGGTGAGTGAGAGTTGCAGTGATATACTTACCCAAGTAAATAGTCTTCAGGTACAAATTATTGAATTCAAAGGGCATGCATCAATAGAAAAGCAAAAATTTAGTTTGGTAGGAGCTGTCGAGTATTCAAAACTCTCCTTAGCACTGCAAAAATTCACTCAAGTTGAACACAATAAAGAGTCTCTTCTTAGCCTTTATATTTCACTGATAACCAACTATTTAGTTATTAATGATAATTATCGCAATTTATTTGAAATACGCACAAACGAGCTAGTTTCTGAAAAAAACGGTTATTATCTACAACTATTTTCAATCACTGCATTTACTCTCTTCATCCTTATTATCTCGAATGCTAGCGCTCTTTTAAAGCTTAAGCATTTTAATAAAAATGAACGCCATGTTGATGATGAGATGGCTAAATTATCGAATCAACTTAAATCCATGAATTCGACTAATATCACTAACTTACTTAATGATGTAAATATCGATCCACAATTACGCAAAATATACTCCTACTTAAAGGCTTTATTCTCTGGTATTGAGGAACAAAAACGCACTAATGACTTATATAAACAACTTTATGCTCTCATTGGTTATGAGATTAGAGGTATCACAACGACAATTAATGGCGGTGTTCAATATTTAGTTCAAGATGCCGATGAAAATGGCGTATTAATGGCACGAGATATTACTTCTGCTGCTAATACTCTTTCTGAGCTTGCTGAGAATTATAATCGATTAATCTCACAGGGCACTGAAAATAAAAGTAAAGATTTTTCTCTACTCACTCTCATTTCTGAGTTAATGGTTCACCTCAGCTCAAAAGTGCAGCGCAATGATGGAGAGATGGAGTGCTATATAGCTGATGATTTACCTAATAGAGTTGAGGGGCATTCAACAAGCTTATTCTGGGTTTTATTTTTACAGCTATCAAATGCTATTCAACTGAAGTCAGGAAAAAAACTATTTATTTCCGTAAAGTCGAGTGCTGCCGAAGATATTGAAAGAACCCGTCTCACTATCGCACTTAATTTCTTAACCAGTTTTGATGTTAAGTTAGATAAGCTTGATAAGTTGCATTGGAGTAAACATCAAAGCCAAATCAATTCAACGGATGATATGGCAAAAACAATTTTAACGGATAACAACTATTTTCAAACCCATTGGTATCAATCTGGAAATCAAGAACGATTTGAAATCCAGTTGGATATTAATGCTAAAAGCTTTCAGCAACAAGCTAATCGCTTAGATGATAAGCACTTACTTTTATGTGCTAGCAACCAGTTGCGTATTGATATTTTTAACAAATTATTCGGAGATTTGGGCTTAACAATAACAACTATTAATTCACCTAACGAACTGTTTAAAATGGTGAAAGAGTTTAAAAACTTTGATGGCATTATGTTAACCGATACATTCGATAGCGATAAGCTGCCCTCATTGGCTAAAACCATTAAGTCACAACTCAAAGCCGCTCCTGACACCAAACTACTACTCTCTGTTGCAAACAGTCAATTGGCACAAGAAAGCCATACGTTTGTTGATAAGATATTCCATACGCCCTATTTACCGTCTGAATTCATCCCTAGCCTAATCACAGCATTAGAATCCGAAGCAAGTGATGATAGCTTAGCTAGTTGCTCATTTATGATTGTTGAAGATGATAAGGTTCAACAAATACTCCTTAAACGTATTTTATCTAAACAAGAATATGAAGCTGAAACGGTTGGCGATGGTGCTGATGCCGTCGAAAAATTCAAGCAAAACCGCATTGATATTATTTTTATGGACTGCATCATGCCCGGAATGGGAGGCATTGAAGCGACACAATTAATTAGGCAGTTTGAAGTCGATAATGAACAATTCCCATGCACAATCATTGGCGCTACTGCACTGACAAGCCGTAGTGAACATCAAGCATGCATTGAAGCTGGTATGGATTACGTTATTAGCAAGCCATACAAAAGCGATGAAATCATTAAGGTGATAAATAAGTATGTGGCAGTTCAAAAGCTTAATTAGAACGAGTTTCTATACCCTATGTACCTTAACCTCTAGTCACTTAGCGGCAACGAGCTTATTGGAAGCGGTAAATCTAAGTTTAGAAAACAATCTTTCACTGCAAGCTAGCCAACTAGGTATTGAGCAAAGTGAATACAACATAGGTGTGAGTCGCTCGAAATTCTTGCCCTCGCTATCAGCAAGTGCAAGCACCACCTACAATAAAAATGAAACGATACTGAACCAAACACCCAATACTAAATCTAATTATAACTCTAATGACTACAGTATATCTTTGTCGCAATCTATTTTTAATATGAAAGATATATACCAATATGGAACCGCTAAGTTGGATTTTAGCATTGAACAATTGAGTCATGATAATAAGATTCAAACAACCATTTCTGATGTAGCAAGTAAATACTTTGAATACCTAAAAAGTAGTGCTCAAATAAGAGCAACGGAAGCCGAGTTAAAATCCTCATTCTCTCGTGAAGCCCAAATGAAACGTAATATTCAGTTGGGCAACACAGCTGCAAGTGAAATCTATGAAGTTATTGCCCAAAAAGAAGGTATTAACAATCGACTTCGTACGCTACATAAAGATCAAACGGTAACTCTCAATGATCTCGCGGCTTTAGTGCAATACCCTATTACTCCATCACAAGATATTTTTGATAGTGTCCCTTTAGAGCCGATTAGTGACAATGATAAGAATAATATTATTAGTGAAGCGATTAAACTAAATAATGACATCATGGTAGCAAATAAAAATCTTGAAAAAAGTCGCAGGGAGCTAAAAGAGAGCAGTGCAAACTTCTTACCAAGTGTTTCAATGTCTGCAAGTTATCGCTTTGATGATGCTAATAACTTCGATAGAACCGATCCGACAGCAACGGGTGATAGTAACTCTACCAGCGTTGGTCTTACCCTTTCTGTTCCTATTTACTCTGGTGGTTCTAACTATTATGACTATCAAAAATCTGCACTGGGAATAGAACGAAATGAAATTCTATTGAAAGATACGCTCGCTACCACAAAAAGCACCATCAATACAAGCATACTCAATATTAATGATTACTCTAGTTCTATTCTAATTTATGAAAATATTATTAGAGCCAATTACTCATCATATAGAGGCATCCAACGAGCTTACCAGTTAGGCACTCGAACTATCACGGATTTACTTGCGGCAGAAAGTAAGCTATTCAGTGCGCTACGTGATTATGAAAGTGCTCGCTATGATTACATAATAGAGATTATTAATTTAGAACAAATCAAAGGGCTATTAACCATCCAATCAATTGAAAGTACGATGAGCTTAATGGGTGATATTTCTAACCAAACAGACGATGAATTAGTGCCTAAGCATCTTTTATCGCCTCCAACATCATAAAGTGACGGAGGTTTTATGCAAACAGAACAATTCTCTCAAAAAATAAACTTTGCTGATAAGTGTTACCTAACCTTTTCAACGGTTATCTCAACCCTGTTTGGCTTGGTTTTGCCCTTCTCAATCTTAATTATTTTTGACCGAGTGTTACCAAATCAAGCAACGGATACATTATTTCTTCTCTTCGCCCTAATTTTAATTACTATCTATTTAGACTATTTATTAAAAGGACAGGAAGAACGAATTACCTCCGTTATCATGCGTCAATTTGAAACTAATTTAACCAATAAAGTCTTTCAATCTATCTGTTTGGCGGATATTTCAAAATTTCGCCGCCTAGAACCAGGGGAATACCTCGAACGTATTGCTACTATTCCAGAAATTAAAGCTTTCTTTGGCGGGGAGTCTGTCCGCGCACTCATCAACCTTGCCGTTAGTATTATTACAATTTTAATCATTGGATTAATCAACCTTGGTGCTGGTATCACTCTTGTCGTTGCCTCATTAATTTTAGCAATAACAGCAATGCGAATTTCATCGCAAAAAATAAACAGTTTATTAAGTAAGTCCGATATTGAAGGCTTAACCACATCCAAGATTATAGAGATAATCTCTAGCCCTCTTGATATTAAAGCTCGCAATATGGAGTATCGCGTTGAAAGTTTGATGACACAAATGATTGAGGAGCGTGAAGCTCAAAATGTAGCCTATGAACGGATAGAGTCTAACTTTGGCTTAATTCTATCGTTAATTCAGCAACTGTCTATTTCATGTGTTGTTGTACTTCTTGCTACTGCTGTTATTAATTTAGAATCCAGTCAAGGGA
>NZ_MCUV01000029.1:8907-18215 GCF_002873395.1 Vibrio sp. 10N.286.49.B3
AATCCAGTCAAGGGATAATGGCGGCAATCATCATGTTAACTAACCGCTACTTTGCCCCATATCAGCAAGTGGTAAGAACGGCCAGTCGCTGGAAACTGCATAAAATGCACATTCAAAGGATTGCTGAACTGCTTGATTTAGCAGCGTCTATTGAACAACAAAATGAACACACTGATATCAATAAAATTAACGTGCGCTACTCGGACAAAAAACGAATTGAATTTGAAATTGGTCAAGCTTATCTACTCACCGGCTTAAGTGGCTCTGGCAAAACACACTTAGCCGCTTGTATTACGCGTCAAATTACAGATAACCGTCTTGACATTAAAGTCGACGATTTGCCACTCGCTGATATTAATTATAACGTCTGGCGAAATAGTGTCTTAGTTATTGATAAATCGAGCTCATTTGTTGAAGGGACCATTATTGATAACCTCACCTGTTTTCGCCCTAGCTTAAATAACGCTGCATTTGCACTGTGTGAAACCCTCAATATCAAGAGCCAAATTGATAGCCTCCCCGCTGGGTTTTATACCGAGATTAAGGGTCATCTGCGCTTGCCTTTCTCACGCCAAGTTACCTACGCGCTCTTTATTGTAAGAGCACTGATTGCTGATAAAAAATTGCTTATTTTTGATGATCTAGACTCCGTTTATGACAGTACTTTTGCCCAAGTTGTGCTAACGAGTACCGCTTACCGAGCAAGCAATAAAACACTTATTATTATCAGTAACAAAATGGATAAGATTAGCCATCGCCTTAAAAAAATCAAATTAAACGGAGGGGATCTATGAGCATTTTAGTTGACTTTAATGACATGACTCAACGTCTACAAGATTTTGAAGCAGATAGCTATACTGAGCGCTACCAAAACTCACCACTGATAAAAGGCTTAGCCTATACACTCATTGCCGTTGAGTGGGAAGGTACACCTGCAATTCTAAGTGATGCTTTTATCCCAAAAGATGAGGATTATCTTAGCTTTTCCGCTACGCTTGAACGTTTGGGTTATCAATGCTTACATCAGCAATTGAAAAGTTTAAAAAACATCCATAATTACCCTCACCCTTGTTTTATAAGCATTAAGAACCTCAATGCTATTTTTATGGGAGTTAATGAGGATAAGCTGATCTTATTTGATTACTCCAATAACAATACTATTGAATACCCGATAACAGATACCCCCTGCACTCTAGTGACTATTAGTGAATACTCTCGATTATTCCGTGAACCACCACCAGAGTCTCAAGATAGAAGTAATTGGATAAAATACGCCTTTTATCGCTATAACAGTGAATTAAAAAGCTTAGTTATTCTTAGCTTTATGATCAGTGTGCTTGGTGCATTACAACCCTTCTTTATTATGAGCGTGTACAACTTTGCTCTCGCATCTAGCTCAGAAACCACTTTATATTGGTTAACACTATTCGCTATTATTGTCGCTTTCGGTGAGTACTTTTTTAAGCAACTTCGTGTAAGGATCATATCTACTTCTGGTAAAGATCTTGCTGTACATATTTCACAAAACGTCATGGCAAAACTTCTATGGTTACCCTACTCCATGACATCAAGTGCTGGGGTTTCTTCACAGTTAGCACGATTGAAGGATATTGATAACTTTCGAAAACTGGTTACAGCAGAGTCGACTCTAAGTTATTTTGATATGCCATTTGTGATCGTTTTTATCCTCGCGATCACCTTAATGTCCGGTATGGCAGCACTTGTTGTACTCGCTGGTCTTATCTTCATGCTGCTCTTTTGTATTTATTCTCGCTACCTTTATACCCAAGCCACCTCAAAAAGCTCACGGGCTAATGCCATGGTATCGTACCAATGGAATGAGATTTTACGCGGAATAAAAACGGTTCAAGGTCTGCCGCTACTAAGAGTTATTCAATCTCGCTTTAGTGCATCGCATGAACAAAGTACTCAAGATGCTGAAAATGTTGGGGTTACTAATAGTAAAGTCCAGGCCGCCGGTGGTGGGATAATTCAAGTTATCGGGACAGCAAGTATTGTCACTGCCGTTATAGGCGTCATGGATGGTACCTCTGATGCAGGGGCAATGCTGGCAACGGTGATACTTGTTTGGAAGGCACTTGGTCCTATTATGGGTATCTATAATTCTATTTCAAAATTCCAATCCATTAAGTCATCTGCAGCGCAAATCAATAATCTAATGTCTCTTAATGATGACAAACTCAGCTTACAAAAAAGCCCACCTATCCGAAAATTTAAAGGTCATATTATTGGTAGTGGCGTGACCCATCGTTATAACGGGTCACCTACCGGTTTAACTAATTTAGGCTTCAAGATAGCACCTGGTGGTAAAGTCGTTATCTCTGGTCCAACGGGTTGTGGAAAAACAACACTCATATCGGTCATCGCAGGGCTAGAAGATCGCTACCAAGGTGCTGTATTTATGGATGGCTATAATATAAAGCAGTTTAATAGTTTCCGTTTTCGAAAATCAATTAACTATATCCCCTTTGAAATGCATATTTTTGAAGGTAGCGTAGAAACCAACTTTATATTGCATAATGGTTTGATAGCAAAGGGTAAAATGAATGAAATCCTGGAGTTTTTCGATCTTAACCACTGGTTACCAGATGGTCTAGATACGATACTTAGTGTTGATAAATATAATAACTTACCTAATGGTGTACAACAAAAAATACGCTTAGCGATTGGGTTAGGTGCATGTGAACAGCAAGTGATTATTATTGATGAACCTTTTAATGGCAGTGAAAGTGAAAATACTCTGTACTTCAATCGCCTCTTTAGCGACAAACTATTAGACAAAACCGTTATTTTTTCTTCCAATGACCCGAGTCTAATCGCGACATCAAACTTCAGTCTAGTCTTAGAGGCTGATGGTAACTTAAAGTACTTTGGCCTCACCGATAAATACTTAAATAGTTTGGGGTAACTTATGTATAAATATGTAAGTAATAAGATGGACTTAACTTATAAATCCCCAATACCAAATGGTGACAACTTAACATTGAATGATATTCCAGAAGAAGAGTTAGAGATAAGAGAGGTGGTGAGTTGCTGGTATGAAAAAGGCTTCCAGCACTTAGATAGGCTCGAAAGTTCGGATATTGATATTAATAAAAAATCAATAGAGAAACACCAACAAGTGATTAGTAGATATGATTCAACGCTACTATTTTTACTCAAGAATAAAGCTTATCACGCCTCATTATCAAGAATTCTGACTCAATGGGATAGAGACAGTGCTGCGTTTGCACATATAAAAGGTCTACTTTATATCTCCGAAGCACAGGGGGAACAGCACTAGTGATCCAAAAACAGTCACCCAAAAACGTAGTTTCATCGAGTACAACAAGAATTATTTCAACAATACCTATATCGTTAAGTTAGATCCATTCGTCAAACTTTAATCTTTTTTGAACTCTTTTGATTGCTTCACAATGTAGTTGCCTAACCCTTTCAGTCGACAAATCCATACACTTAGCGAGTTCTGTTAATGTCTGAACTGGTTGATTAAATAACCCATATCGTGCCACCAGCACGGCTTGAATTTTTTCGGGTAAAGTCTTAATCACTTTCTCTAAAGCTAGCGTAAATTGTTCATGTTGAAACTCTTCTTGAGGGTCACGTATTGACTCACTTTCATATTGATCAAGGCCTAGAGTTGGTTGAGCTAAATCAACCGTCGTTGAAGTTTCGATGAAGCCACTCAACCGAACTAAATCACTTACCTTGCCAATCGGTAAGTCTATTTGCTTTGCTAATTCTGTCATCGACATTTCACGTGATACTAAATTTCTAGCTTTATGATTAGAAACGGCTAATCGGTTAATTTCTTTATGTATATGTACCGGTAAGCGAACGGTTCTACCATGGTTCATTAAACCTGATTCGATACTCTCTTTTATCCACCAAACGGCATAAGTGGAGAATCGATAACCCAGTGCTGGGTCAAATTTATCAATTGCTTTTATTAAACCTATATTTCCTTCTTCTATCAAATCAAGTAAAGAAAAATGGTGATTGTGTCTTTTCAAATACGTTCTTGAAATTTTCACAACTAACCTAAGATTGGCCTCAATCATTATATCTCTTGCTTTTCTATCCCCTTGACGGCACTGGTTCGTATAATAACGCTCTTCTTCAGCCGACAATAAATTAATATCCAGAACATCAGAGATGTAGTGAGAGTAAGAGTCATGATTTAAGGAAACCTTCGTCTCAACGCGAGATTGAGTCTGATTTAAGGCATCTGAATAAGCTAACCTTCCTTCTGTCATAACACACCCCCTTACTTAATCTAGTTTTAAAATTTATTATGTCTCAACATCGAGACGTCAATATATTGACAAACCAAAGATCGAATACTTTCTATGCAACTAGTCTAGAGTAGCAATAACACTTTTACAATGAAGTTGAATATGCGTTTAGTTGCTCCTCTTGGGGAATTTAGACTAGTATAAATAAAAATGAATACTGAATAGGTTGATGCTCTTGCCATTTATACACTCACTTTCTTCTAATGCATTGTATTTAATTATATTACTTATGGGGTTGATGCTCATCATTGCTCTAGGGTTGCTTTTTGCCTCTAGCCGAGTGAATCGCACACATAAGCGCAATATAGATGAATTAAAAAAATTGCAAGCGACTGTCAATGTCGGTCATTGGAGTTGGGATATAAAAACAAAGGCAACTTATTGGAGTGATCAGCTTTTCACCATATACGCAATGCCGAATAGCAACCCTGTAACCTACCCATTATGGTCTTCACGGGTGTATCCTGATGATCTCAACAAGGTCAATGAAGCAAAGCAACGGGCAATCACAACTAAAAAACCACAAAGTGAAGAGTTTAAAATAATCCAATCAGATGGCTCTATTCGCTATATTTCCTCGACCATAGAAGTTGAATTAGATAGTAATGAGGATGTCATACGAATATTTGGAACTAACCAGGATATTAGTGATAGAAAAAAAGCAGAAGAACTAAAGCTATCACAGGAAATATATGCTCATTCCGCACATCATGATTTTTTAACGCGTGTTAACAATCGGTTGGGTTTTGATGCAAATTTAGAGCATGCGATTCAAAGTGCCACCCGTAATAAACACAAAACGGCACTACTCTATATTGATTTAGATGAATTTAAGCCTATTAATGACGATCTCGGGCACTACTTTGGCGATGAACTATTAAAAGTTATCGCACAAAGACTAAAAGATTCTGTGCGATCCGAAGATACTGTCGCTCGTGTTGGTGGTGATGAGTTTGCTATTATTTTGACTAAGATTACTGAAAATAATAACGCACAAGTTATTGCTGAAAAAATCATTCATTGCATTAATAAACCCATCACGATTAATGGCCACACGCTCACTCTAACGGTCAGTATTGGTATCTGCATTTTCCCAGATGATGCCGATGATGATGAAGAAATTGTCAGAAATGCAGATAATGCCATGTACCAAACGAAAAGAAATGGCCGTAATGGTTACCATGTTTTTACCAATAACTAACCTTTATCTATTCCAGTGGTAGATAGGGGGTTATCAGTCTCTTACCTTTTTAATCACACTCTCTGGTACCTTGCTTTCTAGCTCAGTTATGCAACTTTCTGTGCGGCTATGATTATGGCGTTTATAAATATCACACACAGCATAAAGTTGTTCTGGTGACCCTGAGATATAATATGAACGCTCAAGAGATTGTGTTGCTTTTTCCACACTAAACTCTTCTTGTAGCACGCCTGTTAAGTACCAGTAATAGCTATTTGTATCGGCTAACTTCGCTGCCTTTTCCATATCTTCTGCTGCCTGTTTCATTTTTTTCATACGCACCTGCGTTAATGCTTTTGAGTAATATAATGGGGCATAATTAGGGTGTAATCTTATCGCTTCAATTAAAGCGGCATTCGTTCGTTGATCATGACCACTAACCCTAAAATTATCAGCATAATCAAGCCACAACTGTGGATCATTTTGACCTATTGCAAATAATGAGATAAAGATATTTTCAGCACTCTCCCATTGCCCATACCAGCGATATAGATTGGCTAATTTTCTTTTTAATTCAATGCTCGACTGTGTAGATAGATAGAAAGCTAACTCATCAATCATTGGCTCTAGCTCAATTTTTTTCTTTTGAGTCATTTTTGTATACCCTCTTAAAAGGTCATACGTAATCGCTCGACGTATCTCAATACTTGCATGGTCAAATAATGGCTCGAATAAACGCCATCGATAGTCTAACGAATAAGGCTTAGCGCCATTTATAGCGGCAAGTTGAATATCTTCATTATCCTCTTTCAATGCTCTAGCTATTGCCACTAAAGAGTTTTGATTAGGATACAAGCTCAACTGATTTAAAGATTCAGCTCGTTCATTCGTTGATAATTGCTGGTTTTGAGCCCGATATGCTAATGATGAAATATGCTCTTGAGAAAAATCTACTTCTGCACCAATAAAATGATCTGGCATTAATTCGATCTCTCCAGCAAAACTGTATGACACCATCAATGTTGAGCAAAAAGAAAATAGTATTCTGAAAACTGCATTCATTTTATTTCCCTCGATTAAACTTACGATCTTTTGCCATTAGATCCCAAATTACAGCATCGTTATACTTGCCATGTACCACTTTATGTCCAACAGATCGTAGAATATATGCCATTTTCAAATCAGCATGATTAAAGAATTTCTTCCATCCTGCGCATAAATAATTTAATCCTGACTCACCATTGCGAGTAGTTATAAAACGATTTTTAGGACATTCTCCAAAGCATGCAAATTGATATTCACACTCTCTACAGTCCGTAGGTAAAGACTTAGACTTTGCAAAACCAAATGCTTGTTGCTCAGAGCTATACGCCATATCATCTAATTTATCATGATGTATATTGCCAATTTTATATTCAGGATATACATAATGATCGCAGGCAAAAACATCACCAGAAGGCTCAATGGCTAACCCTTTACCACATACTTCACCTAATGTGCATAGTGGGTTTTTATGCCCCATCCATGTTTCTAAGCTCGCTTCAAAATATTGAACGAATACTTTACCAAGGTCGTTTTGACTCCACTCATCAAATATCGCTATCAGAAAGTCGCCCCAAGCTTGGTCTGAGACACACCAAGACTCAACAATGGCATTTTTATTCCCAGGAATTAATCGCTTATCACCTTGCTGAACTGCTTGACTAATCAGAGAGTTAGCAAGCACTTTACCATATGCACCACACTGCGGAGCATCGGTTCTAAACGTCTTTTGCTCAACAATAGGAATGAACTGCATCTGTGGTGATTTAACGACATCTCGTAAAAAACGATATACCTCGAGTGGGGTTTGGCTCGTTAAATTATTTACACAAGTCAAAGTAGCAAATTTAACTTGGTGCTTGTGTAATAAATCAACGGCCTTCATCACTTGTCGAAATGTTCCGCGACCTGCTTTATTTGTTCGATAGGTGTTATGCAGTAGCTCGGGTCCATCAATACTCAACCCAACTAAAAAATGATTATGATTTAAAAACTCACACCACTCTTCATTAAGTAATAGGCCATTAGTTTGCAAATCATTTGAAATAACGATACCTGGTGGCTGGTATTTTTTTTGTAATGCCACAATCTTTTTAAAATACGCCAGCCCCAGCATTGTCGGTTCCCCCCCTTGCCAAGAGAAAATAATTTCTGGAGTATTTTGAGCTTCTATGTACTGACGGATATAGCTTTCTAATGTTAAGTCGTCCATTTTCGGCGATTTTCCAGCTTGGTACTCTAATAAGTCTTGTTTGCTTAGGTAATAACAGTAAGTGCAATCAATATTACATACAGCACCAATAGGCTTTGCCATAACATGCAGACGTTTTGATGCTTTACCATTAAATTGAGGACCTTGAGTAATATTCATTCATCACCTATGCGTTTATTGCGAGTTCGATGGTGATTATATATCCCGCGATTCTTCGCTTCGCCTTATATCCAATATAACCTTAAGGTATACCCTAAAACGGTATTATTGTGCTTGTCATATACACAGAGGTCGACCCAATGCATGCACTTACCAACACATATTTCAATGCTATTCAGTTACCAACAATATTCTCTAAAGCTGCCATTATTTCTCTCATATTCTCTATTACTGGATGTGCTTCTTTAGCACCTCACCCCATCGCGATGTCGATAGAAAAAGATATGGTTTTAATACAAGGGGGGGCTTTCGATATGGGCTCGAATAGTGACGATGCTCATCGATCTGAAACACCAGCCCGAGAAGTGACTGTGGATGGTTTTTATCTTTCAAAGTTTGAAGTCACGCAAGAGCTCTTTGAGTCTGTAATGGGGCCTTCATACAGTTATTTCCCCGATCCCAATATTCCAGTGAATAACCTGAGTTGGCAGCAAGCTAATTACTTTATTAAAAAACTCAACGAATTAACTAATGAACAATATCGCTTACCAACAGAAGCAGAGTGGGAGTTTGCTGCACAAGGTGGCACTTTAAGTCAACACTATGCCTACTCTGGGTCAAATAACATTGATGATGTCGCTTGGTATGCAAGTAACTCGAGTAATCAAGCGCACCCTGTCGGGCTAAAACAGCCCAATGAACTCGGTCTTTTTGATATGACTGGCAATGTTGGTGAGTTTGTCAGCGATGCATTTGATGATAGTTTTTACCGCTATGCACCCAATCATAACCCAAGTAATTCGCAACATAGTGATATCGGGTTAATGCATAAATCAGTACGTGGTGGCAACTTTGCGTACGATGCAAGTGATTCAAAAAACTATCGCCGCGACTTTGCTAGTCAATCTATTACTATGTCTGATATGGGGCTACGCTTAGCGCGTAACGTAAATTAATCCCGCACCGAACCATTTCATTGTAACCAATCAAATCAATTTTATAGGCTGGATTATGCATAAAGCACCTTTATTATATTTAGCATTCTCAACGGCAGTCTTATTGCCGACAGATTCATTCGCAACAACGACTCAAAAGCCAAAACTTATCGTTCAAATTACCGTTGATGGCTTACGAGGAGATTTACTTGAACGTTATAAATCCAATTTTGGACAAGGTGGGTTTAATTATTTAATGGATCAAGGCACATACTACAACAATGCTCACTTCCAGCATGGCAATACAGAGACCATTGTTGGCCATGTTTCCCTCGCGACGGGCGCACCACCGAGTGTACATGGGATGATTGGCAATGTTTGGTATGATCGCAGTCAAGAAAGACTGGTATATAACGTCGAAGACGGTAACTATAATATGTTAACCGCAGGATCGGGAGTAGACC
>NZ_MCUV01000029.1:18949-33995 GCF_002873395.1 Vibrio sp. 10N.286.49.B3
CGGGAGTAGACCAGTCAACTGAGATCGATCCTACCCAAAGAGTAGCCACGCAAGATGGACGCTCGCCTAGCCCTATTTTAGCGACAACTTTCAGTGACGAATTAGCGATTTCAAGTGGTGGGGAATCTAAAATATTTTCTGTCTCCATCAAAGACAGAGGTGCCATCTCATTAGCGGGTCACTCAGGCAAAGCATTTTGGTTTTCAAAATTCCAATCTGAGTTTGTCACCAGTGATTATTACTATGACCAATACCCAACTTGGGTTAACGACTGGAACCAAAAGGGGGTAACAGAAAAGTATTCAAGTACTCGCTGGCAACTGTCTTTACCTGCTGAAAAATACACCCTACAAGAAACTCAACAGCATTTTAAAGTCGATCTAGGCGGATTCAAGCGTACTTTCCCACACCCTTATGGTCCATCAAGTTATCCATACTTTTCGACAATGTTAACCTTAAGCCCTGCTGGTGATGAGATTACCGCTGATTTTGCTTCATCGCTGCTAGAGCATGAAGCATTAGGGCAAGGCAAAGCAACGGATTACCTTGCGATCAGTTTTTCTTCAAATGATTACGTTATACATATGTACGGCCCTGCAAGTTTAGAAACAGAAGATAACTTAATTCGCCTTGATCGCACGATTGCAGACCTGCTGGATAACATTGATCAAAAAGTTGGGTTAGATAATACGCTCATCGTTCTTTCTGCTGATCACGGTGTACCTGAAGCGCCTGCAACAGTCAATCAACTGGGATCACCACAAGCACAATATTTCCAACAAGATACATTGATTTCTTCGGACCTATTAACTCGGATGGATAAAGAGTTTGGCCTCAATAAAGATGCTATTCGCCTGTATGCCCACCCATATATTTATCTAAATCATACAGTGATAAAGGATAAAGGCGTTGAGCTTGAAAAATTGCAAAATATGATGGCTGAAGAATTGATGAAAGTAAAAGGGATTGCTTATGCGGTAACAAGTACAAGTATCGAAAAGAACCGTGTACCTGACACTCAAATAATGACAATGGTAAAAAACAATTATCACCCTAAACGATCTGGCGATATTTATATTATCTATGAACCTAGAAGCTATATTAATGATATGGAAGGCTTAACCATTGCTTCAATGCACGGCTCACCATGGCGATATGATACTCATGTGCCAATAATATTTTCTGGTTATAGCATTAATAGTAAAAACATTTCTCGTGAGGTCACGCCTTATGCGATAGCACCGACTCTATCGAACATCTTAGGTATCACTCAACCTAGTGGCTCTATCGGTGAAGTTCTGCCTGAAGTGACAAACTAGAGAAGATATAATCCCGTTTCATTAACATCATAGTGAAACGGGATTGGTTGTATTATTTTACTTTGCTGCACGTTTAATTTGCTTTCTCAACCATTGGTGTGCATTTTCTTGATGACGACTAGGATGCCAAATCATATTTATTTTATGCGGTGCATCATTAAAAGGCAGATCAAGAGCCTTTATTTGGTATTGTTCACCAAACAATTTAATCACTGATTCCGGCAATAACGCGATTAAGTCTGTTTCACCAATTGCTGGTAACATTTCAAAAACACCTGGTGCTCTATAAGCCACTTTTCGTTTATCTAATTCCAAAATATCCTCATCACTTAACAGACTTCTCCGAGCCTGCCACTGTGATAAAACAATATGCTCCTCACTTAAATACTCTTCTAATGTAATACTTTCTTTAATTCTTGGATGGCTTTCACTGCATGCAACCTGTAAATGCTCTTCATAAATCGCCTCCACTTTTAATGACGTTGCCACTTTAGGTGGTATATCTATCACCAAGTCATAGCGCTGCAACCTTAAATCCATCTCATAGTCTTCGGTAAATAGTGGGTGTACTTCAAGAGATATTTTAGGTGCAAGTTGGCGTATCTGTTTTAAAACCTGAGGCATTAACCATTGCCCTACACTTGAAATACACGCAATAGAAAAAACTCTTGATGAAATTTTCGGGTTAAACTGATGCGAAGCACTTAATGTTGACGTGAAGTTTTTATAGGCTGTCAATAACGCAGGATAAATGTCACTAGCAAAACTGGTGGGAACGACACCCGATGGACTACGATGAAAAAGCGGCTCATCGTAGGTTTCACGTAACCTTGCTAATGCTTTGCTGACTGCTGGTTGACTAATATCTAACCTCTGTGCCGCCTTCGATAAGCTTTTTTCCTCATAAATCGCCACAAAAATAGGGATAAGATTAAACTCCGTGCTTTTGACCATATCTATTCCTTGCTTACTGTCTTCAATGCTGGCAATACTTTAGGTATTTTCAATCGAGATTTTATACGCTCAAACAAGTATTTTTCACTTATTGTTCGCCAAACCCGCTGATATTGACGCTTGCATTGTTTACCTTGTATGAGATCGTTAATATCTTGTTTAATCGATGATTGTGCATCGTCACTCAATATTATACTCCCTGTAACTTGACGTTGCTTTTTATAGAGTAATGCCCTTGCTTGCGACCATTGTTTATTATTCAGTTGTTGCCTGAAAGTGTACCATTGAGGCTTTGAGTTATGCTGATAATAGCGATGTATTGCCACCATTAATAAGATAATAACTACAGTACTCAACATCATTATCGCTAACCAAACGCCATAACTTTTTAGCCATGATTTCCAAGTGTGCTTAATCGTAAACGTCTGCCCTTCAACCATCATCGTTACCATAGCTTGCGTTTCACTATTCCACCAATGAACTTGATAAGTCGGTAACCAGATTTCACCACCCTCTTGTAAGACATACGTGACCTGCTCAATTTGTTTTGATAAATACTTCCCTCTAAACTGGCTGTCATGCAATGAACGAGGAGATGGATAAGGCTGGTACTGTGAAGGCGTTTGGGTTTCATGAGATAACAGCACGGACGGCAAAAGTACTGATAATGCATCTTGTGCTTGTAATGAGATGGTGCGCGTAATCGTATCGCCAACATTCAATGAATCATTCGATAGTGTCCACTGCTGATCTAATATTGCCTCACTTGCAGCAAACCAAGCTTCACCATTTTCGATACCTAAGGGCCATTTAACGTCAAAATTAATTGGGTTGGTATATAACGTCTCATCACGTTGGCCTCCTTTGGGAGAAGCAATTGCCACTTGAACGGGAATAGAAGGCACAGATACCTGACCTTCAGCTTGTGGGTATAATGTCACCTCCCAGCGCTGCTTAGCCCACGTTTTTCCATTTTCTCGTTGAGTATAGTTGATCGCTAATGGATTTCTTTGCATAGCAATCGCATTATTAGTCTCTACATATCCAATGCGAGTACCTTGAGTAAACCACCCCGATGTCGCAACCTCTATTGTCAATATAACTTGCTCATTTACAACAAACTCATTCACCGATGATTCAGGGGTACTTTTACTCATTATCGGCTTATCGCCAACCCAAGCTGAAATATAAACATCCGCTTGATTGTCTAAGCCTGCGCCTTCTGTCTGTAATGAGTCTGCTTGTATTACAGAACAAAACATCATATTGAGGATCACTAGTATACGTTTAATCATCAGCAGCATCCCCATTGTTTAGATTTAATCGACTTTGCTCAAGAGCTTGTAATTGAAACTTAGCCTGTAAAAAATATTTAGGATCAGCCGCCACTTTTTTTAACCATTTATCAGCTAATTCTGCACTGCCTAAAATCTCATTTTCATTCAAGCTCTCTGTTAACATTAAACCACTCGCAATGTTTTCTTCAGTGCCCTCGCCAGTTAGCGGATTATCTCCTAGTTCAAATGACTCTTCCGGTCCATCTGTTGTACCGCTTTGATCGGCACTGGTTCGATTCACCTCAGCAATAATACCTTGAATCACTTGCAGGTTATTCTCAACTAACCATCTAAAATCGGCTTCTAATGGGGTCGTTAATAACGTCTCATAAACTGTACGCGCAGCAATATATTCCCTCTGCCTTGCTAGAGCGTTACCAGCATATAATTGACCTTTGGGGCTATTCACCTGTAAAAAATATTGATAAGCGAGCTGATATTGACCTGCGTAATAATAGGCGGTTCCTTTACGTAATGGATCAGAAAAGTGAATGCCCGCTTCTAAGTACTGTTTTTGATTAAACCAACGCTGCCCCTGTTGATCAGGCGTTAACCATAAATCCCACCAACGTTGTTGAGCGCTCTCCCATATAGTCATACTGCTTCGCTGATATTCTGCTGTCTTAACGTCATTTTCAGCTTGTGCTAAAGGAGCGTGACTAAATGAAACCAATAATATGCCTGTCACACACCACTTAACCAACCAACCACGGCGAAACCAAAGCAGTTGCATCACAGCCAATAAAATAATTAAGTTGTACCCCATATCTTGCCACGGCATCGATAAATCGCCATTGATATGCATATTACGTTCTATATAACGATCTAGCCTCTCAATATCGTACTGATCAACGGTCAGTTCAATGAGTTTTCCACCAGTTACCTTTGCTAGCTTCTGCAGTGAGTGCAAATCCATTGGGTTATTGCTTGCTGCGTGGTTATTGCCTGTTGCAAGGATTAGTAGTTGGTGTTCATGCTGAGCAAAATACGTTTGATAAGCTTGCAGTGAATGCGGATCAATGCCATCAGAAACCAACAAGATAGTAGAGCCTAAATCTTGCCCTAAATGGTCATCAAGTAGCGTTAATGCACTGGCTGCTAACTTGCCATCTTGGGGCATAATATCGGGTGATATTGCAGCAAGAATCGGATTAAATACATTGATATCTTGTGTTAAAGGCAAAGCAATATGAGCTGATCCTGCAAAGACAATCAGCCCCGTACTCCCTCCTTCGCGCTTAACAAGCAAATCATATATTTTTTGTTTACCTCGCACTAATCGATTCGGTGAAAGGTCCTCTTCTAACATACTGGCACTGTTATCGAGAACTATCATTAAATTCGCTCTATCTTCCCCAAAAGGCGCTGCTTCACGTTGCCAGGTTGGTCCAGCACAAATCACAATGGCAATGGTGATGATAATAGCCAATATTTTTAACGGTAAATTTTTACGCCAACCTTGCTCGCCGATAGTGAGTGCTTGATGAAGGTGTTTAGGCAACTGTTCAATCAATGGTTGCGTCGCATCGAGCTTCCAGCGCAAATAAACGAGCCCAGCCATCGGTAAGAAAATCAGCAACCATAAAGGGCGCAAAAAATGAAACTGGCTGAAAACATAAGACCAGACTTGTCCATCAAGCATGATGCTTCTCCTCTTTTTTCTTCCAGCCTCTTTGAACTGTTACCAGGGTAAATGCACAGCAATAAAATAAGACACTTATAGCAATTAAATAATGGTGCAAAGATTGCGTTGGTTGATAGTGAGTACTTTTATAAAGCTGCGGTTCCAACTTACCGATAGCTTCATAAGCTTGACTTAATTGCTCACGGTCTAATGCTTCAAAAGCTTGCCCTCCAGATTCATATGCGACACGAGTAATCACTTCCATATCTAATGCCGTTTCACCAAGTGTGGTTGGATCGCCAAGTGCAATGGTATGGATTCTAACACCTTTTACTGCAGCAACTTTTGCAGCAACTATGGGTTCAACAAAGCTTCCATTATCATTCCCATCGGTAAGCGCAATCACGACCTTTTCAGTTGGCCGTAAATCTTCAGCCTGATGCCTACTTGTATCTTCATCAAACACCTTAATCGCAAGCCCTAAAGCATCACCAAGATGCGTGCTCTTCCCTGCCATTGCTACTTCTGTTTGATTTAATAACTCAAGCCAAACTTGCTGATCAGAAGTGAAAGGCGTTTGTAAAAAAGCCGCATTACCAAATAAAATCAAACCGAGTCGATCACCTTCTCGCGTTTTAGCAAACTCGGTTAATACTTCTTTTGCAGCCTCTAGCCGTGTTATTTGTTTGCCATTCGTAGATATGAAATCTTTTTCTGACATTGAACCTGAGAGGTCAACCACCACCATAACATCTCGCCCCACCAATTCTCGTACTTGAGGTGTACCTAACATAGTCGGTTTAGCAAGCGCTGCGACGACTAAAAGCCAAGATATAATTAACGCAATTCGTTGCCAGTAAGTAGGGGTTAATTGACCAGCAGTAGTGGATGGAGACTCTCCTAATGATTCCACCAGAACAGAAAAAAAAGGGACTTTAATCGCTTGCTGCTTCGTACCATACGCAGGAATCACCATATAAATAATCATTGGCAACGGCAGCACTAAAAACCATAATGGATAAGTAAACTCAATTGTTGTTAGCATGATGACACCACCTTTGGGGGCGCTATTGGAGCAGTATGATATGATAACCAATGGCTACACATCGCTCGCAATCGCGCTTTTTCATCTCGAGATAAAACGACCTGACGGGTTACTAGTGCTTGTAGCCAACGAGTACCGACTTCCATTTGAAATTGATGAGGTGGAGCATGCTTCCTACCTATTAAACTATCTAACCTTTGCAGAAAGCATTCACCATCAAGCTTGGCACTTTTAGGATCAATATAAGTCACCACTATTTTCATCAGGCAAAATAGTCGATATTCAAATCGTGGATCATCGATTTCAAGTTGTTGTAGTGCTTGCCTTGCTTCATTTCGATAACGGTTACTCCAGAACTTTCTTACCGTGATAAAGAGATTAATAAGCAGAAAAATAAGACCAAATAACGCAACAACTTGCCAACCGATGGTTTGTGGTACCCAACGAACAGGTTCAAAGACATCGATATCTATAATATCGCGTAAAATATAGGTACTCGGGAGTGTATGTATCATCACCTCCCTCCAACAGCACGAATAAATTGCTGAATATGATCACCTGAGGTTGTTATCTCGACATAAGGCAATGTCTTTACTGCCATTAGTTTTTCAAGCTTTACGCGCTGCTCTGCCTGTCTGGAGATAAGTGAAGTATTAATACGTTCTACTTGATTTCTTTTATCAATACTAAGTTGATAAGTACCATCACTTAGTACCCAACTATCTTGGCTCAAAGGTGCAGGGAGTGCGTGCTCTAAAGGATCAGTAATAACAACCGCTAATAGATCATTTGACTGCTGAAGTTGAATTAATTGTTGCAATTGTGCAGCACTACAATCATGCCAATCACTGATCATAATCAGCGTTGCACCACGTAAGTTCAATCGCAGCAATGAGCGAATCCAGTCCGCAAACCTCACAGAACTAGAATCTGAACTGTAAGCGCTGAGCGACTGATTTATTTCGGCTAACTGCCTTAGTTGTCCTAATAATTGATGCGGAGAACGTTGCGGCTTACGAGTGTGTATCTGTGTATGTGCAGCAATTGACAGCCCAACACGATCATTATCGTTGAGGGAACACCAAGCCGCTATGGCAGCAATGTCACCGGCAACGACCGATTTCATCGTATCAACTGATGAGAAAAACATACTGCTGCGCTGATCAACACAGACAATAATATTCCGATCTTTTTCTTCGGTATAACTACGTACATGTGGCTTTCCGGTACGCTTAGTTACCTTCCAATCAAAATTGCGAATATCATCGCCCACTTGATAATGCCTTAACTCCTCAAAATTAAGCCCACGCCCTCTGAAATGCGAGCGATGGCGACCTGACATGGTTGTATTCGCTTTAATCTTTGGAAGTAAGCTAACCTTATTGGCTTGCAGTTGTAATTTGACTAAGCGTTTATAATCAAGGTGCAACCTCGAGTCCAGTTCAACATTTTTATCTGATATGCTTGTTGTTTTCATATTAAAACCTAACCGACTTCCACATGATCAAGTAACTCTGAAACAACAGCATGATGAGTCACTTCCTCAGCCAAAGCGTCATAAGTTAAAGTAAACCTATGACCTAACACTGAATAAGCCACCGCTCTAACATCATCAAAGGTGACATAATCTCGCCCTTCGAGCCATGCATTAGCACGTGCACACTTATCCAGTGCAATGGATGCTCTTGGGCTCGCACCAACGGCAATCCACGCTGCAATCTTTGAAGATGGATATCGTGTAGGTTTACGCGTTGCTATCACTAAAGAGACAATATACTTCTCAACTAATTCCGAAACTTCAACTAGCCGTATTTGTGCTCTTGCCGTAAAGATAATATCTGGTGAGATTGGCTGTTTTGACTCTGAAGAATTAACCTGCAAATCTGACTCTGGTGAGGCTTTATGTGTTTCCATAGAAGTCGCAGTACCTTCTTCACAACGCACCAAACGAATAATCTCACCTTCGGCAATATCATCTGGATAATCAACCATGACCTTCATCATGAAACGATCCATCTGTGCCTCAGGTAATGGATAAGTACCTTCTTGCTCTACAGGATTTTGAGTTGCCAATACCATAAATAGATCAGGCAATACATGCGTTTTATCACCGACGGTAATAGCACCTTCTGCCATTGCCTCTAATAAAGCAGCTTGTACTTTAGCCGGTGCGCGGTTAATTTCATCGGCTAATACAATGCTGTTAAATATCGGACCTGGTTGAAATTTCAATTGTGAGGTACCTGATATTTCTTGATAAATTTCAGTTCCTGTTACATCAGAAGGTAGTAAATCAGGTGTAAATTGAACTCGCCCAAAACGTGCATTTAATGCATTCGCAATTGCTTTTACAGAGCGTGTTTTGGCCGTCCCAGGTAAACCTTCTAATAATATATGCCCATTCGTCAACAACCCGATGACCAAGGATCTTACTACATGGTTTTGTCCAATCACTTCAAGTTCAACCTGTTCAATCAGCCGATCAATCGCGGATTGAGTCGTGTTCATAGCAAAATGAGCCATAGGATCCTCTCTTTAGTTTTCAGCGGCAGGTATTGTTCAAAAAGATGAACTCGTTTGCATCATACGACAGCGCCTCATAACTAAAGGTTATAACTCCTATAAAGCGACAGTACTTTAATTTGACGTTAATTTATTCGTTAAGCAGAGCGACGCCTTTCCCAAATTAACTATTGATTTAGCCCATTGGTATTGCTCTTAAATCCAACTTCGACAAAAATAAATGGAGCTATTATGGCGTCTAATTTAAGTCACGTTAGCGCAACACTTGGTATGATTGCCCTTTCTGGTGCGGTGAATGCTGCGGATAAACCGAATATTTTAGCCATCTTTGGTGATGATGTTGGCTACTGGAACATCAGTGCTTACAACCAAGGTATGATGGGGTATGACACCCCAAATATCGATCGCATAGCCAATGAAGGTGCACTCTTTACCGATCATTACGGTCAGCAATCTTGTACCGCTGGGCGTGCAGCTTTCATTACGGGTACTGAACCTTTTCGTACTGGTTTGTTGACGATTGGTATGCCTGGGTCTAATCACGGCATTCCCGATTGGGCACCAACCACTGCAGACTTACTGAAAGAACAAGGTTACGTTACGGCTCAGTTTGGTAAAAACCACTTAGGTGATCAAGATAAGCACTTACCAACAGAGCATGGATTTGATGAGTTTTTTGGCAACCTTTATCACTTGAATGCTGAAGAAGAACCGGAAACTTACTACTACCCTAAAGATCCAGAATTTGCCAAGCAGTACGGTCCACGCGGTGTAATTAAATCCTACGCCGATGGTAAAATCGAAGATACGGGTCCAATGACACGCAAAAGAATGGAGCATGCTGATGAAGAGTTTTTAGAGTCATCACTTGCCTTCATGGAAAAAGCCGTTAAAGATGATAAACCGTTCTTTATTTGGCATAACACAACACGCATGCACGTCTGGACTCGTCTACAAGAAAAATATCAAGGTGTATCAGGTGTGAGTATTTACGCCGATGGGATGATGGAACATGATGACCATGTAGGTATTCTACTTGATAAAATTGATGAGCTAGGTATTACCGATAATACCATCGTTATCTATTCAACGGATAATGGCGCAGAAACAGCGACTTGGCCTGATGGTGGTGCTACACCCTTCCATGGAGAAAAAGGCACCACATGGGAAGGAGGAATGCGCGTCCCACAACTTGTTCGTTGGCCGAGTGTCATTGAACCTGGTTCTAAAATTAACGATATGATGGCACACCAGGATTGGCTACCAACTCTTCTATCTGCTGCTGGTGTCCCTGATATTAAAGAAAAATTAGCACAAGGCTACACAGCAAATGGTAAAGAATGGAAAACGCATATCGATGGTAATAACTTCATGCCCTACTTTGAAGGTAAAGAAAAGAAAGGACCAAGAGAATCTTTACTGTACTTTTCTGCCAATGGTGAGCTAAATGCTGTGCGCTGGAATGACTTTAAACTCAATTTTGCCGTTATGGAAGGCGATATTTCTAACGCCATCAGATTCTCGCCAAACTGGCCTCAAATCATACACCTACGCGCTGACCCATTTGAAAAAGCACCACATGAATCAGGGATGTATATGCGCTGGATGGCTGATAACATGTGGCTTTTTGTCCCAGCACAAGATGTCTTAGGTGAATTCTTTAATACGTTATCTGATTATCCAATGCAAAAAGGGATGAACATGAACCCTGGTATGATCAGTGCTGATTCTCTTCACCTTAAAATGAAACTAAACCAAATTGATCAATTGCAGCAACAAGTCCAATCAATGCAGTAATGGCACCGTTCAGCGATTATCAATAGTGAACCTAATATAGAGCACTAACTAAAGGGAGTAATCAAATGGTTACTCCCTACTCTATTTCCCAATCTACTAGACCCGTGCTAATTGCCTTTTACTAAAATTCTATCTAACCATTTTGTCGATAAAAAACGACGTAGATAGCCAAAAATATACGTTGATTTCGTTACATAGTAGCGTGGTTTGGGTTGGGCATTATCTAAAATATGTTGTAAGGGTTTAAGTACAGCTTCTGGTCCAAGTGTAAAACCATTCGTGGATTCTGCTGCACCTAATCGCGCTAATGTTTGTTGGTAACGACTCTTATGGCGTGAACCATCGATATCAATTTCTTTTTGTACCGCACGTAATGAATTCGCTCTGAACTGACTGACAATAGGGCCAGGCTCTATTAAACTTACCGTGATATTGGTATCCATTAACTCTAAGCGTAATGTGTCAGTGTAGCCTTCTAAAGCAAACTTACTGGCATTATAAGCACCACGATACTTCATCCCAACTAAACCTAATACCGAACTATTTTGAACGATTTTACCTTGCCCTTGTTTAAGCATGATTGGGATAACTGCGTGAGTTAATTCATGTAAACCAAACACATTCGTTTCAAACTGTGCACGTAATGCATGAGTAGGCAGATCTTCAATAGCCCCACCCTGACCATAACCAGCATTGTTAAATAATACATCAATGGTGCCGCCAGTTATCACTAACACCTCCTCAAGGGCTGCCTTTATGGAGCGAGCATCTGTCACATCAAGCTGAACGCATACTAAGCCTTGTTCTTTCAATTGAGCGACATCTTCTCGCTTTCGACAGCTTGCAATCACTTGATAACCTGCTGCATGTAACTGCTCAGCACAATAGCGACCAATACCACTGCTGCATCCTGTTATTAGTATTGATGTTTTCTTTTCCGCTTGATTTGGCATCAGTGAAACTCCCTTATTTATTAATAACCTATTCTTTCCTGCATGAGTAAAATGTTTAACCACTACCTAATATAACACTATAAATGTACTTTAATCTTTACTATCAATGCATTATAAATCGGCAAGTGCAAGATGCACCAACAATGAGCAACCATTGGACCAATAGATTATTTAATCTGTCCCTATCCATATGTTTACAAAACCTTATTCTGAATGTGGTTATATTACTCATACATAAGTGGAGGCTACATGGAAAGTACATTTCACGGAATAATTGCATTTGCATTATTATCAATGATGCTCATATTAGGTAACGTTTTAAGAAATAAAATCAGCTTTTTGAAACGCAATCTTATCCCATCCAGTTTAATAGGCGGTATACTTGGGTTCGGCTTACTCAACCTTGGTTTGCTACCTCAATTTACTTCAGCTGATTTTGTTGCAATCACCTTTCACTGTTTCACACTAAGCTTCATGTCACTGTGCCTTTGTGGTGGTTTACGTAAGAAAAAAACCGCTTCAAATGGTTCTAAAAATGTTGTTCGTGGCGGAATGTGGTTAACGTCTGCATGGTCATTAAGTTTAGGGCTACAAGGACTCATTGGTATTGGTGCTATCCTTGCTTTCAACGCTTTTACTGGCGGGGAGTTAAGCTACTTTTTAGGCTCAATTATTACACACGGCTTTACTCAAGGTCCTGGACAAGCATTAACTTATGGCACGATATGGGAACAAAAATACGGCATTATTGATGCTGCACAAGTTGGTGTGATCTATGCTTCACTGGGTTTTGTTGTTGCTTTTGTCGTTGGTATCCCTCTCGCTAAACATTTTTTAAACAAAGGCATGAACAGCAACGAAAAGTCAAAGATTGATAATAATTACATCAATGGCTTATATGAACACGAATCAAAACCAGAAAGTGGTAAGTTGGTTACCCACTCTGCTAACTTAGACTCACTGGCTTACCATATCGGCTTATTAGGTTCAGCCTATGTTTTAACTTATTTATGGTTAGGCTACGTACAAAGTGCTATCGCAGGCCTCTCTATATGGGGAATCGATTTCACGGTTCTATTTAGCTTTAATATGTTCTTCATTCATGGCTTTGTTACTTGTTTAATTATGCGTACAACCATGAACAAGCTCGGCCTATGTCGCACCGTAGATGATGAAACCTTAAAGCGCATTACCGGTTCATCGGTCGATTTCATGGTTGCTGGCACCATTATGAGCATCCAAGTTTCTGTACTTGCTGTTCTTATCGTACCAATTTTACTCGTCACTATATTAACAGCTTTATCAACTTTCATTACCTGTATGATCATTGGGAGATTCAGTGGCTATTTAGGTCCTGAACGTATCGTTACCGCATTTGGTTGTTGCTGTGGCTCAACGGGTACCGGGTTACTGTTATTAAGAATGCTAGATTCAAACTTTGATACTGCTGTTGCCAAAGAGTTAGCCTTCTTTAATGTGGCTATCGTTATGGTGAACTTCCCGATATTAATGGTATTTAGCCCAATCGCTCCATCCCTATCATTGCTCGGTTATATTGGTTTATTAAGTAGTGGTGTGGTCATGTCTTTACTTATGATCCTAGGGTTAATTTACACACAATCTTCACGCCGTATTACACCAGAGGTTGTTGCACATGGTTAATGAACTAACAATTTTTAAAGCAAAAGAAATTATTACGATGAACCCATCCATGCCTAGAGCTGAATGTGTGGTCGTAAAACAAGGCAGAATAGTTTGCGCAGGTCCTGAAAGTATTATTGATGCTTATCCTGGTGCTCGCATTGAGGATACTTTTGCTGACGATATTTTAGTCCCAGGATTTGTTGAAGCACACTGCCATGCTATGGAAGGGTCGATCTGGAAATACCTTTACTGCGGGTTCTTCCCTCGCTATGACCCAAATAAAACCTTCTGGTCTGGTGTTGAGTCTTACGATGCACTCATTAGCCGCATACAGGAAAAAGCGTTATCAACACCTATTGATGAGCCGATTATTTGCTGGGGATTTGACCCTATCTATTTTTCCGGTGATGCTTTAAATCGCACTACTTTAGATACAGCAGGTATTCGTCACTCGGTTGTGGTTATACATGCCAGTTTTCATGTTATGACTATTAATAGCGCAATGATTGAGTCTATTGATGCTCAAAAGCTAACATCGACAGAGGGTGTCACAATTGGTGATGATGGCTACCCAACGGGTGAATTACTCGAAATGGCAGCCATGGGATTGGTGTTTGAACTACTCGGTGAATGTGTCTTTAATGCGACGAGTGATCCGGAGTCTTTACGCCAGTTTGGTCAATCAGCCAAAAATGCGGGTATTACCACTATCACCGATCTACTTAACCCGCTTAAACCGAAAGCCGTTGAAACATTATTAGCCGTTTCTCGTGAAGAGGATTACCCGGTACGCTTAGTTCCTGCAATGAGCGCACATGATTGGTCAATCAGTGATGGCGTTGCGCACATTCAATCACTTAAAGAACAAAGTGAAGATAAGCTTCATTTCGGTTTAGTTAAGATGATGACCGATGGCAGTATTCAAGGTTACACCGCAAGATTGATGGAGCCTGGCTATCATGATGGTCATGACAATGGTATTTGGAATGTCGAATTAGATCACTTAGACACCATGATTAACCAATACCATCAGGCTGGGGCTGATATTCATGTCCATACTAATGGTGATGAAGCGGTACAAGTGGTTTTAGAAAGTATTGAACAGGCATTAATTCAATCTCCAAGAAGCGATCATCGCCATACCATGCAACACTGCCAGATCATTAACCATGCACAAATGAAGCGAGTTGCAAAAGCGAATATTTGCTTAAATATCTTTGCCAATCATATCTATTACTGGGGTGATGTTCATAAAAGCAAAACGATTGGTTATGAGCGAGCACAGCGTTTAGAGCCCCTACAATCGTCATTAAATAATGGCATTGTGACAGCAATACACAGTGATGCTCCTGTTACTCCACTTGGCCCTCTATTTTCAATGTGGTGCGCGGTTAATCGTCAAACCTCATCGGGGGATGTTTTGGGTGATTACGAGAAAGTTACTCCACTAGAAGCACTTGCTATGGTAACGCTCAACGCAGCTTATACGCTACGCCTTGATCACGCGGTTGGCAGTATAGAGGCAGGAAAATACGCTGATTTTGCAGTATTAGATGCGAATCCGTTAGCTGTCAGCCCTGAAAAAATTGTAGATATAGCGGTGAAAGCAACCGTGGTTGGCGGACAAGTTTTTAACTAATCTATGACGCAAATCGGTTATCTCTATTGCCAGTCTAATTGCCAGCCTAGCTATCAATTAGGCTGGCATTATTGATGATGAGAATACCAACGATACGCCTTATAAAACATCAATACGAACAAAATTAAAGCAAACAAACACTTAATATTAAATTAATCCTTTCTATTTTCGATAGTTATGGCATTATCAGTCTCGTACCAACGATGTGCGT
>NZ_MCUV01000030.1:0-263 GCF_002873395.1 Vibrio sp. 10N.286.49.B3
AACTTATTCCAACTTCTTTTAAGACTTAGTCTTAAGAAGAAAATATGGAGCGACACACGAGGTTCGAACTCGTGACCTCAACCTTGGCAAGGTTGCGCTCTACCAGCTGAGCTAGTGTCGCATAATAAACCGCTCTAACGAGCCATTCATCTTAATGTGGTTGCGGGAGCTGGATTTGAACCAACGACCTTCGGGTTATGAGCCCGACGAGCTACCAAACTGCTCCATCCCGCGTCCGGATGCCATTGTTTAAAGTACAATAG
>NZ_MCUV01000030.1:997-22090 GCF_002873395.1 Vibrio sp. 10N.286.49.B3
AAAGTACAATAGAAACTTATTGCCAACTTTTCTTTAAGACCGAATCTTAACAAAAAAATTGGAGCGACACACGAGGTTCGAACTCGTGACCTCAACCTTGGCAAGGTTGCGCTCTACCAGCTGAGCTAGTGTCGCAATCTAAATCGTCTTTCGCCGTTTAGGGGTGCGAATTATAAGAGCATTTTTTTGTGATGCAAGTCATTATTATAAAAAACTTGATCTTTTCTTTCGATCGATGAAAAAACGCACAAAAAACATCATTTAAACTAACAATGCGCTCAATAACAACACAGGCGCAAATTGACGTTATGGATCAATTAAATAGTAAAGATCGTCTGGCGGTAGTATTTTAGCTCAGCAATTGACTCGCGAATATCATCTAAAGCCAAATGTGTGCCACTTTTCTCAAAACCATCTAATACTTCTGGCTTCCAACGACGAGTTAATTCTTTTAATGTGCTGACATCAACATAACGGTAATGGAAGTATTCTTCTAACTCAGGCATATGCTTGTAGAGAAAACGGCGGTCTTGACCAATACTATTACCACAAATTGGAGATTTACCTTTAGGAACCCACTGCTCTAAAAATGCGATGGTTTGCTCAATCGCCATTTGCTCAGTCACTTCACTTTCGCGAATGCGTTTCACTAAACCACTGTTAGTATGGGTTGTAGTACACCAATCATCCATTTTTTCCAGTTCACTTTCTGGTTGATGAATGGCTAAAACCGGTCCTTCAGCTAAAATATTCAGCTCACTATCAGTAACGATAGAGGCAATTTCGATAATTTTATGCGTCTCAGGATCTAGGCCTGTCATCTCTAAATCGACCCAAATTAAATTTTGGTCGTTAAAAGAGGTATTATCACAAGAAGATGAAGACATAATTTACGCTGCCTATTTGTTTGTCGCTAAAAGAGGTACTATACCCAAAATAGCGAATCCAACCAAAGTGGTTTGACGTTTTAAGGTTAAAAATACTATTGTGGCTAAAAAAAAGAAGCTAACTAAAGGTCAGGTACGACGCGTTCGTAGCAACCAAAGCAAACGACTGAAAAAAGAAGAAACCGTGCAGTGGGATGAAGCCATGCTCGGTGAAACGAAGAAAGGGCTAGTCATCACTCGTTTCGGTCAACATGCCGATATCGAAGATCTAGAGACCGGTGAAGTTCAACGCTGTAATCTGCGTCGTGGGATTGAAAGCCTCGTTTCTGGCGATCGCGTTATTTGGCGCGTCGGTCTTGAGTCTATGACTGGCATTTCTGGTGTCGTTGAAGCGGTAGAGCCTCGCACTTCAATGCTAACTCGTCCTGATTACTATGACGGTCTAAAAGCGGTAGCAGCGAACGTAGACCAAATGGTGATCGTCTCTGCTGTCTTGCCTGAACTGTCACTCAATATCATTGACCGTTACCTTATTGCCTCAGAAACGGTAGAAATTGCCCCACTGGTTGTGCTCAACAAAGTCGACTTACTCACGCCAGAGCAAATCGAAGAGTATCAGCAACGCCTGAAAGTCTACGAAAAGATTGGCTACAAAGTACTGCTTGTGAGTAAAGAGTCTGGCGCAGGCATTCCAGAGCTAGAGAAAGAGCTAAAAGATCGTATCAATATCTTTGTTGGACAATCGGGCGTAGGCAAATCAAGTCTCGTGAATGCATTGATGCCAAGCTTAGAAATTGAAGAAGGGATTGTTTCTGAAACTTCAGGGCTAGGTAAACACACCACAACGGCTGCGCGTTTATATCACTTCCCATCAGGCGGTGATTTAATTGACTCACCTGGCGTACGTGAGTTTGGTTTGTGGCACTTAGAACCTGATGAAGTGACAGAAGCCTTCACAGAATTTCGCCCTTACCTAGGTGGTTGCCGCTTTAGAGATTGCAAACACATCGACGATCCAGGCTGTATTTTACGTGAAGCGGTAGAAAAAGGGGATATCAGTCGTACCCGTTTTGATAACTACCACCGCATCATTGAAAGCATGGTAGAAAACAAAGCGAATCGACAATATTCACGCAACAAAAAAGCGGATCTTTAACGCGACCGTAAAAATATCAATAAGCCAATAGCGATTAATGCTGAGTAAGTTAAGTGGCTGGTAGCAATATGAATGTGATGAAGCAGAGATTAATGGGCATGGATGCCCATTACTAAGCGAACAGGGATGTCTTGAGCGCTCTGTGTAATTACCTTCATATTGTTCAAACTAACTTGCTTGTCTATGATAACTATTGGCTTTATCGCACAAAAAAATCGCGCCAAAGGTAAGAAAAGCTGACAATCGAGATAGTTTTCAGTACCATCCGCGCCCTCATTTTATGAACTTATAGCGAAGAATCGGAATTGACACTCATGGATAAAATTAAAATTGCCCTGCAATACTGTATTCCACAACACGGACTTACTCGTTTAGCAGGTAAATTTGCCGCTGCGAAAGCTGGTCGTCTAACTACTGCGGTTATCCGTTTGTTTATCAAGCAGTACAAGATCAATATGAACGAAGCACTGCACTCTGATCCTGCTCACTTCAAAACATTCAACGACTTCTTTGTACGTGAATTGAAAGAAGGCGCACGCCCAATCGCACAGGAAGAGACCATCATCACTCACCCTGCTGACGCTTGTACTAGCCAGTTTGGTGCGATTAAAGACGGTTGCCTGATCCAAGCAAAAGGTCATAGCTACACAGCACAAGACCTACTTGGTGGCGACGCAGCACTAGCAGAAGAATTCCAAGACGGTGAATTTGCAACACTTTACCTATCGCCAAGTGACTACCATCGCGTACACATGCCATGCACAGGTACTCTACGTCAGATGATTTACGTACCAGGTGACCTGTTCTCAGTAAACCCACTGACCGCTGAAAATGTTCCGAACCTATTTGCACGTAACGAGCGTGTTGTGTCGATTTTCGATACCGAGTTTGGTCCAATGGCACAAGTTTTAGTTGGCGCAACCATCGTGGGTAGCATCGAACAAGTTTGGGCTGGCACTGTCACACCGCCACGTGGTAATACGGTTTATAAGTGGAACTACCCTGCTGAAGGTGACAAAGCGGTTATCTTACAAAAAGGCGAAGAAATGGGTCGCTTTAAACTGGGCTCTACCGTCATTAACCTATTTGCTAAAGATGCCGTTGAATTTGATAGCAGCATGCAAAATGGCATTGATACCGTAATGGGTACCGCTTACGCACATAAAAAAGTTATCACTGAGTCGACAAAAGAAGAATCAGCAGAATAACCTCGAGTGACTCAGTAATGGGCATACCTGCTATGCCCATTTACAGCGATGCCCATTCACCTCCCCTGCTTTATTGATTAAAAACAAACCAAGTTCAAGTTTCCCCGATAAATCCCTGCGAGATATCAAAATTCAAACCCCTCTCTAAGTACTTATTTCATTTCTATTTTATGCTATTCAAATCGTCTGTTCGATCCGATTTAATCATGAGGTAGTTACGTTATGCATAACATCAATACCGGACTTATCATTCGGTTGTTTATCAGTTTTGCCATCCCCTTGGCGGTTTTATTTGTACCTATCGACCTTATGCCCATTGACGATCTCACCGTAATTCAGCATCGTTTATTAGCCATCTTTTTACTCGCTGCTCTGTTGTGGGTGCTGGAACCCGTACCCGTTTTTGCTACCTCCATTTTGATCATCACCTTGCAACTGATCATGATATCCGACAAAGGCCTCCACTTTTTCCGCGCACCGCAATCTGGTCATGATTTTGGCGAGATGATGCTTTATACCGACATTTTCAGTGCCTTTTCGTCTCCGATCATCATATTATTCATGGGTGGCTTTGCCCTTGCGATTGCCGCTTCCAAGTATGAACTCGATAACAACTTAGCTCGGGTGCTACTTAGACCCTTTGGCCACCAGCCACGATTTATCATGCTCGGATTAATGCTAATCACTGCCGTTTTCTCGATGTTCATGTCAAATACTGCCACCACCGTCATGATGCTGGCACTGCTAGGACCAATCGTAGCCTCCGCACCTAAAGGCGATTTAGGTATCAAAGCGCTGGTGTTATGTATTCCCATCGCGGCCAACACCGGGGGGATCGCCACGCCAATTGGTACGCCACCCAATGCGATTGCTCTACAATATTTAACCGGTGAAAACAGCATCGACTTTCTTTCTTGGATGATGATGGGCTTACCGTTTGTGATGATCCAATTGACCATCGCTTGGTTCTTACTACAGAAGCTTTTCCCAGCAACACAAAAAGAGATGACGCTAAAATTAGGTGGCGAGTTTCAAAAGAATTGGCGCGCGATCGTGGTATACATCACCTTCGGCATAACCATTTTATTGTGGATGACAACCCAAATACACGGCATGAACACCTATGTGGTCGCCGTGATCCCACTGGCGGTTTTCACCTTAACCGGCATCATGAGAAAGGAAGAATTAAAGCTCATTAACTGGGATGTGTTATGGCTGGTTGCCGGTGGTATTGCGATTGGTATTGGCTTAGATAAAACCGGTTTAGCCTTAGCTCTGGCGCACGCTATCAACTACGAAGCACTTTCGCCTCTGTCGGTGGTGCTCACCCTCTCTATTGTCTGCTGGTTAATGGCTAACTTTATGTCCAACACAGCAACAGCGAACTTATTGATGCCTATCGCTGCAGCTATTGGTGCTTCAATGGAAAGCCTCGCCGTTGTCGGGGGTCTACAAGGATTACTGGTCGTTGTCGCGTTCTCGGCATCGCTCGGTATGATTTTACCTGTCTCGACACCACCGAACTCTCTCGCCTACTCAACAGGTTTAATTGAGAGTAAAGACATGGCGAAAACTGGCTTAATCATGGGTATCATCGGGCTTATCATCGTCTACATCGCCCTGTGGTTTATGACGTAAATGCGTAACTCTAAGTTTTGCAAACGCGTAACTCTAAGTTTCTTAATTACATATGTTCTTAATAAGAGCTTAAGGGTTTCGGTATATCTGCATTCACAATAGGGATGCAATGGAGCAGACATCAATAAACATCGATGCCTGCTCCATCAATAAATCTAAACTAAAAACGCCACACCACTGACCGCCAATATCGCGCCCAGCCATGCATAACGATTCGGTCTTTGCTTAGTATAAATCCACAATAACGGCAGAAGCATAATCGGTGTCGTGGAAGACAAGAGTGCCACCATCCCCACATTCCCTTCCTGCAGAGCATACAAAATCAACGTCATCCCCACTGCCATCGCAAGAAAGCCATTCAATCCCGTTAGCAAAAAGATACGCAGGTTAATCTTCTTGGTCGGCAAAGAGACTTTCGCCCCAGTACAGCGCAACAATGAGTGAGCCACAAAAGCACCAATCATACGAATCGCAGAAGCCGCAACAGGGTCTATCGACGTCAACATCACCGGCTTAGCAATAATCCCGCCCATCGCCTGACATAACGCTGCCAACAAACCAAAGCCCACGCCAATCCATACCTTACCACTCACCTTCTCAAGCGCTTGATTCGCATTCGATTTACGTCCAAAGAAAATCGCCGTCACCACGCCTGCAAACACCAGAATCGAGCCAATAAACTCCATGCCCGACAACGTTTCACTAAACAACAAGTAACCGAGCAACACCGAAAACACAGCATGACAAGAAAACAGCAAACCCGCCTGACGTGGCCCCATACGATTCATACAGGCAAACAGCGCCGTATCACCAATGAAAATCCCCACCAAGCCCGACAACACCATCGGCATCACCAAGGCAGATTCAACCGTCGACCAACCACCCGTGATCCACGCCATCGTACTCAATATCAACGCCGTACAACCCATACGCCAGCGACTATAAGCAAACGTCCCTAAATGACGTGCCAACGTCACCGACATCAAACTCGTCACGCCCCAAATAAACGCCGACGCCAACGCTAGCCATTCATAGCCCATTATCAATAATCCATTTTATATAAAAAAAACTAAGCACGCGGAAAAGGAAACGCCGTCACCTGATCAATATGATCGCAACCTAACGCCAGCATCACCAAGCGATCAATCCCCAACGCAACCCCAGCACAAGTTGGCAAACCTGCTTCCAATGCCGCAATTAAATGGTGATCAATGGGCTGCGCACTCAAGCCCATTGCTAAGCGTTTGTCATTATCTTGCTCAAAACGGGCTAACTGCTCTTGCGGGTTATCAAGTTCATGGAAACCATTAGCAAGTTCGATGCCTTTAAAATACACCTCAAAGCGATCAGCAACGCGGGGATCATCACTATTGATCTTCGCCAGTGCCGCTTGAGAGGCAGGGAAATCATAAACAAAGGCAGGCACTTGCTGACCAATCTTCGCTTCAACACCCACACTAAACAGCAGCTGCAATAACGTATCACGATCCGTTTCAGGCTCAGCAATATCACTCAACCCTAACGTAGCAGCCACCGCTTTTAACTCCGCCATCGACGCTTCTAACGGACAAACCGCCAGCACCTCAATAAACGCCTGCTGATAAGTCATGCGCTGTGCTTGCCCACACTGCATCACCAACTGTAGCAACTGATCCATCTCATCCATCAGCGCATGGTGATCAAAACCGACACGATACCACTCCAACATCGTGAACTCCGGATTATGGTAGCGACCGTTCTCCTCATTACGAAATGCCTTCGCGATTTGATAGATACAACCGCTGCCTGCTGCCAATAAACGCTTCATGTGAAATTCAGGGCTAGTCATAAAGTAGACCTGCTTACCTTGCGCGTATTCCGGTCCAACAAATTCACTTTGGAAAGTATGCAGATGAATATCCGTCACCGTTGCATGGCTCATCGCTGGCGTTTCAACTTCAAGAACATCACGCTCAAAAAAGAACTGACGGATGGTGCGGATCAATGTGGCACGTTGCTTAATCTCAGCAATCGAAGCGGCTGGTTGCCATACAATAGGGTTCATAAAAATTCAGGCGTTAGAAAATGTAAAAGGATTCTACCTTGCTGGCTAAAAAAACCAAAATGGAGCGTGATTTTTATCACATTAAATAGAATAAAAAACATTCACTAACGAAATAGATAAGAAAAGCTTAGTCATATCAATTTTTTATATACAGCCCTGTTGGTAATATGAAAGCATACTACTTAAGTCGTAGTTGACGGTCAGTTATACCATCGCTGACTGCGCTTAATTATTTTTTAGCGGAACACTCCGCACCCACACCAACTGGAGGATAACTGTGAAAACAATAACCACAGATATCGCGGTCATCGGCGCTGGCGGCGCTGGTCTTCGTACTGCTATTGCAGCAGCTGAAGCGAATCCTGATTTAGAAGTTGCTCTGATCTCAAAAGTTTACCCAATGCGCTCGCACACCGTAGCCGCTGAAGGTGGCTCGGCAGCAGTGATCAAAGAAGAAGATAGCTTAGACAATCACTTCAACGATACCGTTGGTGGTGGTGACTGGTTATGTGAACAAGACGTCGTTGAATACTTTGTAAAAAACTCAACGCGTGAAATGATTCAAATGGAACAGTGGGGCTGCCCATGGAGCCGTAAAGAAAATGGCGACGTTAACGTGCGTCGTTTCGGTGGTATGAAGGTCGAACGTACCTGGTTCGCAGCAGATAAAACCGGCTTCCACATGCTGCACACCCTATTCCAAACCTCAATGAAGTACAGCCAAATCAACCGTTTTGATGAGTATTTCGTGGTTGACCTATTAGTTGAAGATGGCGAAGTTCAAGGTCTGATTGCTATTCATATGGCAGAAGGTGAGCTGATCACCATTAAAGCCAAGTCGGTGGTTCTTGCGACAGGCGGCGCGGGTCGCGTTTACAACACCAACACCAATGGCGGCATCGTAACAGGCGATGGTATGGCAATGGCGTATCGTCATGGTATCCCACTGCGTGACATGGAGTTCGTTCAATACCACCCAACAGGTCTACCAGGTACGGGCATCTTGATGACAGAAGGTTGTCGTGGTGAAGGCGGCATTATCGTCAACAAAAATGGCTACCGTTACCTACAAGATTACGGCATGGGTCCTGAAACGCCGGTCGGTGAGCCGAAAAACAAATACATGGAACTGGGTCCTCGTGACAAAGTATCCCAAGCCTTCTGGCACGAGCAGCAAAAAGGCAACACCATCGACCACCCACTTGGCGATGTGGTTCACCTTGACCTGCGCCACTTAGGTGAAGAGTACCTACAAGAGCGTCTGCCGTTTATCTGTGAACTGGCAAAAGCGTACGTTAACGTTGACCCGGCGAAAGAGCCAATCCCAATTCGTCCAACGGTGCACTACACCATGGGTGGTATTGAAACGAACGGCGAATGTGAAACACGCATTAAAGGTCTCTTTGCGGTGGGTGAATGTGCCTCTGTTGGTTTACATGGTGCAAACCGTTTAGGCTCAAATTCACTGGCAGAGTTTGTGGTATTTGGTCGCGTTGCCGGTGAACATGCCGTGAAACGTGCCGAAGAATTTACCGGTTGGAATGATGAGTCCATCGACAAGCAAGTAAAAGCTGTTGAAGATCGCATCCAAGCATTGCTGGCTCAAGAAGGTGATGAAAGCTGGTCTGATATCCGTACTGAAATGGGTAAAACCATGGAAGCAGGTTGTGGTATCTACCGCCGTGAAGACCTCATGCAAGTCACTATCGATAAGATCACGGAACTAAAAGAACGCTACAAGCGCATTAGCATCAAAGATAAAGGCAAGGTCTTCAACACGGACCTACTTTACGCGATTGAAATTGGTTACGGTCTAGAAGTGGCTGAAGCGATGGCGCACTCAGCTATCCTACGTAAAGAATCTCGTGGCGCACACCAACGTCTTGATGAAGGTTGCCAAGCTCGTGATGATGAGAACTTCCTCAAGCACTCTCTGGCTTTCTACCAAGAAGATGCCGCACCAAGCATCGACTACAGCCCAGTAAAAATCACCAAGTCACAGCCAAAAGCGCGTCTATATGGTGAAGCGGCAGAGAAAGCAGCGGCAGCCGAAGCAGAGGCGGAAGCAAGCGCAGCACAAGAGGCGACAGAAAGTTCAAACTCAGCAGAGGAGCAGAAATAATGTCTACCACCCGAATTCAAAAAGTCGACATTCTGCGCTATGACCCAGCAAAAGATGAGCAGCCATACATCCAATCATTTGAAGTGCCATTTGATGACACGATGTCGGTACTCGATGCGATTGGTTACATCAAAGATCACTTAGATAAAGACCTGTCTTACCGCTGGTCATGTCGTATGGCTATCTGTGGTTCGTGCGGCATCGTGGTGAATAACGTACCGAAACTGGCGTGTAAAAGTTTCCTACGTGACTACCCAGATGGGCTTACGATAGAACCACTGGCTAACTTCCCAATCGAAAAAGATTTAATTGTTGATATGACGCCATTTATCGAGCGTTTAGAAGCGGTTAAGCCTTACATCATTGGTAACGACCGCACGCCAGAAGATGGACCAAACAACCAAACGCCAGCACAAATGGCAAAATACAAACAGTTCGCTGGCTGTATCAACTGTGGCTTATGCTACGCCGCTTGTCCTCAGTTTGGTCTCAATCCTGAATTTATCGGTCCTGCTGCCCTAACCATGGCGCATCGTTACAACCTCGACAGTCGTGACAATGGTAAAGCTGAACGTATGGCAATCATCAACGGTGACAATGGCGCATGGGGTTGTACCTTTGTCGGTTACTGTTCTGAAGTTTGTCCGAAAAATGTCGATCCTGCTGGCGCGGTTAACCAAGGAAAAATCGAATCATCGATGGACTTTGTCATTGCCATGCTAAAACCTGATGGTTCACCAAAGAAAGTGGAGAGCTAAGAATGAGCAACCGTAAACCTTACGTCCGTAGCGTCTCGCGCACTTGGTGGAAGTCGAACCCTTTCTACCGTTTTTACATGCTACGTGAAGCAACTGTACTGCCGCTAATCCTATTTACTCTGTTCCTTACCATAGGTTTGGGCAGTCTAGTAAAAGGTCCTGAAGCGTGGGAAAGCTGGCTATGTTTCATGGCAAGTCCAATCGTGATTGCCATTAACCTAGTCGCACTTGCCGGCAGTTTATTACACGCACATACCTTCTTTAACATGATGCCACAAGTCATGCCGATTCGTTTAAAAGGCAAACTTGTTGATAAGAAGATCATTGTTCTATCTCAGTGGGCTGCCGTGGCATTTATCTCACTTATCGTACTGATTGTGGTTTAAGGAGATCCTCGTGTCGAATAACAGTTTTAAGGTCAACAGAAATCCAAAACGTTCCGACGAGCCAGTATGGTGGGGACTGTTTGGCGCAGGTGGTAGCTGGTTTGCCATGATCACCCCTGTGACTATCTTTGTGCTGGGTATTTTAGTGCCGCTAGGGATTATTTCACCTGAAGCAATGAGCTACGATCGCGTTGCAGACTTTGCCACCAGCTTTATTGGTGCACTGTTTGTTATCGGGTCGCTCGCACTACCAATGTGGCATGCCATGCACCGTGTTCATCATGGTTTGCACGACATCAAAATCCACGTTGGTGTGGCTGGAAAAATTGTCTGCTACTTCATCGCAGCATTAATTAGCTCACTGGCTATCATCTTCGTTTTCATGATTTAAACGAGCGATAAACCAGTAGAAAACCCTCAAGGTCGGTACTCAGTATCGACCTTTTTATTTCTTGCTATATCCCCGCTAATCCACTCAATGAATACTCACTTGATATAAATGAAACAGACCAAGATCATTTATGGAACATCACTCCGTAATAAATTTTTTGCTTGGGTCAAGATCACAAATTTAGAGTTGGGAGACGCACTTATTTCTTGTTTAATAAAAAGATAAGTCTAGCTCAACACCCCCTTTAAAAAGAGAATAACATTGTGAAAAAGACCCAACTCACCCTGCTGATCACCAGCATGCTATCTGCCAGTGCAATGGCAAGTCACTACGATTGCACAAACTTAAACACCTGGAATAACAGCGACACATACAATGGTGGCGCAACCGTAGAACACCAAAATAACGCCTACCAAGCAAATTGGTGGTCACAAGGTTCAGCGCCAGATGCTAACTCAGGTCAGTGGCAAGAATGGTCACACCTTGGCGCATGTGATGATGGCAACGTCGAGCCACAACCACCAGTAATCACCATTACCTCACCAACACATGGCGGTCAATTTGCCCTAGCGAAACCGATTCTGTTGGCTGCCAATGTTGAGAGCAAAAACTCAGAAATCAGCCACGTTGAATTCCTTGTTGATGGTCAATCGGTAGGTAGCATCGAACAAGCGCCATACTCACTAGAGTGGACTCCAACACAAGAAGGCAGCAAGCTCATCACCATCAAAGCGACCAATCGCGATGAGATGAGTGAAGAGAGCCAAGTAACCATCAGCGTTATCGATTCAGAAGAAAGCTTACCACCAGAAGTCACCCTAACATCACCAACATCAGGCGAAAGCTTTAGTGAAGGCGATATCGTGGCGATTACCGCCGATGCGAGCAGCGAAGACAACAGCATCGAACGTGTTGATTTCTACCTAAACGACGCACTTATCGGCAGCGACAACAGCGAGCCTTACGAGTACCGTTGGACATCAACTGCGGGCTCTCATGCCGTTTACGCACAAGCTTTCGACCACGATGAGCAAAGCGCACGCACCCAATCTATTCGCTTTACCGTGAGTGGCAATGCACCAGGTGGCAGCTGTAAAACATTACCAAGCTACAACGAAGGTGATAGTTACGGGCAAGGCGAAGTTGTGGTAAACCAAGACAACCAATACAGCTGTCAAATTCCAGGCTGGTGTTCAAGCGCAGCATGGGCATACGAACCAGGTGTTGGCGCACATTGGGACAGCGCATGGCAACATGAAGGCGATTGTGGCGCAGCACCAGAACTAAGCTTCACTTCTCCAGGTAACGGCGAAACACTCTTAGCGGGCACGCCGACCGATATCGTGGTGAATGCCGTTGAAGGTGACTTTGGCATCAACAGCGTACAGTTCTTTGCTAACGATGAGCTTATCGGTGATGGCGTAGCAAGTGGTGATAACTACCAAATCGAATGGACACCGTTTGAGACTGGCAGCATCACATTAACAGCCATCGCAACCGACAATGAAGATGATAAAAGCACAGCCACTCAGCAAGTATCAGTCACTGACCAAGCGTTAGTGGTTGATATCACAAAACCAGCAGCAGGCTCACGTTTTAGCGTCGGTGCAACAGTTGGCTTAGAAGCGGATGTGAAATCATTTAGCGCAGACATTGAGAAAGTTGAATTCCTCATCAATGGTCTTGTGGTAGCAAGCGCAACTGAAGCCCCATTTAGCGCAGCATGGACAACAGAAGCCGCTGGCGATTACCAAATCCAAGCGAAAGTTATCGACAACAGTGGCGATGAAGAGCTATCGAGTGCGATTCCAGTTAGCGTGCAGTTAGTGGAAGAAAACCCACACAAACTAGTGGGTTACTGGCACAACTTTGAAAACGGTTCAACCTGCCCAATGAACCTAAGCGAGATCCCAAATGAGTGGGATGTTATCGATATTGCCTTTGCCGACACCACTATCTTCCAGCCAGGTCATAACGAATTTAACCTCTTTGCCGGTGATTCAAAATGCCCAGGTCTTGATGGCGATCGCTTCAAGCAAGACATCAAACAACTGCAAGCTGACGGTAAGAAAATCGTTCTCTCTCTTGGCGGCGCAGAAGGGACAATCATCCTCAACGACGATGCTTCACAACAAGCCTTCGTTGATAGCTTAACGGACATCGTTATCGAATGGGGCTTTGATGGTCTAGATGTTGATTACGAAAGTGGTTCAGGTCTGGTTAACGGCTCTGAAATCCAACAACGTCTGCCTGTCGCTTTACGTCAAATCCAAGACAAACTAGGTCGTGATCTTTACCTCACCATGGCACCAGAGCACCCATACGTGCAAGGCGGCTATGTCAGTATGGCGAACGGTACGGTTTGGGGCGCTTACTTACCACTTATCGATGATACGCGTGACATGCTAGACCTACTGCACGTACAACTGTACAACAATGGCGGTCTAGAACACCCATACGGCGGAACAGCGCCAGTGGGCAGCGTTGATATGATGGTGGCAGCGCAGAAAATGCTAGTGGAAGGATTTGAAACGGCTTACGGTCAAGGTCCATTCTTCGAAGGTTTACCTGATAGCCAAGTTTCTATTGGTCTACCATCAGGAGCAAAAGCGGCAGGTAGCGGTCAAGCAACCATTGAAAACACCAACAAAGCATTGGATTGCCTGATCTTAGGCACCAACTGCGACACCGTTGCACCCGAGTATAACTACGACAACTTCGGTGGTGTGATGTACTGGTCAATCAACTGGGATGAGTACTACAACCGTGCTTACTCTCAAGGCATTGGCGCAAAACTGCTTGAACTAAACCAACGCTAATCATCAAGATAACGAATGGTTATGGGTATCAATCGATGCCCATGATAAAGCAGACACAAAAAAACCACTGATTAAGTCAGTGGTTTTTTTATCGGTTAGCATTCACTCTTTTGTCAGCGCTGCAACCTAGCTACATCAATAATGCAGATGTAATTACTTTACACGACCAACGTATTCGCCAGAGCGTGTATCAACTTTAACAACTTCACCGATTGTGATGAATAGTGGTACACGTACTACCGCGCCCGTTGCTAATGTTGCAGGTTTACCACCAGTACCTTGCGTGTCACCCTTAAGGCCAGGATCCGTATCCGTCACTTCGATCTCAACAAAGTTTGGCGGAGTCACTGTGATAGGGTTATCATTCCATAACGTTAAAGTACAAACGTCATTTTCAATAAGCCATTTGCTCATATCACCGACCGCTTTAGTATCAGCAGCGATTTGATCAAATGTTTCATTGTTCATGAAGTGGTAGAATTCACCATCGTTGTATAGGTAAGCCAGTTCAATATCAATAACGTCAGCCAGTTCGAAGCTTTCGCCTGATTTGAATGTTTTCTCTAACGTTTTGCCTGACAGCAGTTTACGAAGTTTAACACGGTTAAACGCTTGGCCTTTACCAGGCTTAACGTATTCGTTTTCTAGAATTGAGCAAGGCTCGTTATCTAGCATGAATTTTAAACCGCCCTTGAATTCATTGGTGCTTACTGTCGCCATGATGTCCTCTTACAGATCTTGAGTTAATTTTAATGCCATCTATCATAACCCGAAAAGTCGAATCTGTTGAGCAAAACTGGCTCAAACAACTATCGAATGCGACCTCCGACCCGATAAAACTGCTTGAATGGTTAGAAATCGATGCTACACCATGGCAAGCAGGCTTTGCAGCTAAGCGTCTATTCGCTCAACGTGTGCCACAAAGTTTTGTTGATAGAATGGAAAAAGGCAACCCACACGACCCACTATTACGTCAGGTCTTGCCGTTAAGCGAAGAGTTTGAGGTTCACGAGGGCTATAATCATGATCCGCTAGAAGAGCAAGATAACGCCCTGCCTGGTCTACTGCACAAATACAAAAACCGCGCACTGATGATCGTCAAAGGTGGCTGTGCGGTCAATTGTCGTTACTGCTTCCGTCGCCATTTTCCGTATCAAGAGCACAAGGGCAGCAAAAGTGCATGGCAAATCTCTCTCGATTACATTGCCGAGCAACCCGATATCAATGAAGTGATCTTATCGGGCGGCGATCCACTGATGGCCAAAGACAGTGAGCTTGCCTGGTTAATCGAGGCAATCAGTGCGATTCCACACATTAAACGTCTGCGTATTCATAGCCGACTACCGGTGGTGATCCCCGATCGTATCACCGATGAGTTGGTCACTATGCTTGATCAAACACGTCTACAAGTGGTGCTCGTCACCCACATCAATCATGCCAATGAGATCCACCAGCCATTGCGCGATAGTCTGCACCGCTTGCGTATAATCAATGTGACTTTGCTTAATCAGGGCGTCTTTTTGAAAGGGGTGAATGATAGCGTCGCGGCGCAAGTTGATCTTAATGAAGCTTTATTTGCGGCTGGCGTTTTGCCTTACTATTTACACGTATTGGATAAGGTACAGGGCGCGGCGCATTTCTATATTAGTGACCAAGAAGCGAAAGCGATTATGGCCGGCGTGATGGAGCAAACCTCGGGCTATTTAGTACCGAAACTGACTCGTGAAATCGGTGGTAGAAAAAGCAAAACCCCACTCGACCTGCATCTTGAGTAACGGTTTATTGAGGTTTGGCGAATCATAGGTTGATGCGTTTATAGTTTGATAGTTTGATAGGTTGATAGGCGCAACATAGAGGTACTTACACAGACCGCTCAAGACATCCCTGTTCGCTCAATAAAGAACATCCATGTTCTTTAATGTCTGCTTCAGCACCTCTACATTGCTTAGCTAATCACGCCCTGTGACGAATGTATCGGACAAATAAAAACGCCTCAGCTGACAAAACCAACCGAGGCGTTTACGAATTAGGGTGACTCTACTAAACCATTTTGAATCACACTATTAAAGCGAGTAATGAACTACTTCGCGAAATTCACCAATGGGAAACACTTAAAGAAACCATTATCAGCACAGTTAATAAGACCAATTTGCACACCATCAATGTGGCTAGTCTTGTTAAATAGACCGAATTGGAAGTTCGACTTTTCCGAGAAGCTGACCACACCGACATCAGCCATCGTGTAGCCTTCCGAGTAGTTAACCATACTCCAGTTCAGACCATTAACGTCATTCGTCAGGTTCACCGCACCGAAGTTAACCCCCGTTGTTAGACCCGTATTCCAGTTCAATAGCCCTAGCGAAGCACCCTTCATTTCTTGGTTTACTTTCGAAGCACCTAAGAACAGACCAAAGTTAACCCCCGTTGTTCTATCCGTTTCCGACAAACCAATAAGAGAAAGATCCACACCCTTCACTTCCGATACTTGACCGTGCAGCGCAGAAACACGCAGACCAGCAACACTGCTATTGTTCGGTGCATTAAAATTATCGATAGAAGAGAACATCACTGGCGCAGATGCAGCCAACGCAAGTGGAGAAGCCATTGTTGCCGTAACCGCTAACACTGATAGTAATTTTTTCATTTAAAGCTCCATTATTTTTTTAGTTTTGACTGACTGATTATAGTAATAACCCATTAAATAAATTAACTAATTTTGTGATATTGCCTCATATTCTCATCGATAACACCAAAACCCACAGGCACAAAAAAAGCCGAAGACATCATATCTTCGGCTCTTTGATAACTATCTTTGGGAACAGAAATGTTCAGCTAGATAATGTGACAAATTATCACATCATCCCTCCCATTCCACCCATACCGCCCATGCCACCCATATCAGGCATAGAAGGAGCAGAATCTTGAGGCTTGTCAGTGATCATCGCTTCAGTTGTGATCATAAGACCCGCTACCGATGCTGCGAACTGAAGTGCGCTACGAGTTACCTTAGTTGGATCTAGGATACCCATAGCAATCATGTCGCCGTATTCGCCAGTCGCAGCGTTGTAACCGTAGTTACCTTCGCCAGCGCGAACATTGTTAGCAACAACAGACTCTTCATCGCCCGCGTTCTTAGTGATTTGACGAATTGGAGATTCCATCGCACGTAGCGCAACACGGATACCCACGTTTTGCTCTTCGTTGTCACCTTCAAGACCAGCAACTTTAGAAGCCGCGCGGATAAGTGCAACACCACCACCAGCAACCACACCTTCTTCAACCGCTGCGCGAGTTGCGTGTAGTGCATCTTCAACGCGGTCTTTCTTCTCTTTCATTTCAACTTCAGTTGCTGCGCCAACTTTAATGACCGCAACGCCGCCAGCCAGTTTAGCGACACGCTCTTGAAGTTTCTCTTTATCGTAGTCAGACGTTGCATCTTCGATTTGTTGACGAATTTGAGCAACACGACCTTGAATCATCACTTCTTCACCCGCACCATCGATGATAGTCGAGTTCTCTTTAGTGATAGAAATACGCTTAGCTTGACCTAGGTCTTCTAGCGTTACTTTCTCAAGGTCTAGACCGATCTCTTCAGAAATAACCGTACCGCCAGTTAGGATAGCGATATCTTGTAGCATAGACTTACGACGGTCACCAAAACCAGGAGCTTTAACCGCTGCCACTTTAACGATGCCACGCATGTTGTTCACAACAAGAGTTGCAAGCGCTTCGCCTTCTACGTCTTCTGCAATGATAAGCAGTGGACGAGAGGCTTTTGCTACTGCTTCTAGCGTAGGAAGTAGTTCACGGATGTTCGATACTTTCTTGTCGATAAGCAGAATGAATGGGCTTTCTAGATCAACAGAACCCGCTTCTTGGTTGTTGATGAAGTAAGGAGACAGGTAACCACGGTCAAACTGCATACCTTCAACAACGTCTAGCTCATCTTGTAGAGCCTGACCTTCTTCAACAGTGATAACACCATCACGGCCAACTTTATCCATCGCTTCAGCAATTAGGTTACCAACCGTTGAATCAGAGTTCGCAGAGATAGTACCGACTTGTGCGATAGCTTTAGTATCAGCACATGGAACAGATAGCGCTTTAAGCTCTTCAACTGCAGCGATAACCGCTTTGTCGATACCGCGCTTAAGATCCATTGGGTTCATACCAGCAGCAACGGCTTTTAGGCCTTCAGTGATGATAGCTTGAGCAAGAACTGTCGCTGTTGTTGTACCGTCGCCCGCTGCATCATTTGCTTGCGAAGCGACTTCTTTAACCATTTGTGCGCCCATGTTTTGGAACTTGTCTTCAAGCTCAATCTCACGTGCAACAGAAACACCATCTTTAGTAATGGTTGGTGCGCCAAATGATTTATCTAAAACAACGTTACGACCTTTAGGACCTAATGTTACTTTTACTGCGTCAGCCAGAACGTTTACACCTTCTAGCATCTTAATACGTGCGTCATTACCAAATTTAACGTCTTTAGCAGCCATCTTTATTTTCCCTTTAAAATTCTTTTTTAGTTCGAGTTAAAACGAATTACTCAACGAGTGCTTGATTACTCAACAATAGCCATGATGTCATTTTCAGACATGATTAGGACTTCTTTACCGTCGATTTTTTCAGTCTTAGTACCGTAACCTTCGGCAAAGATAACCGTGTCGCCAACTTTAACGTCTAACGGCTGAACAGAACCATTTTCTAAGATGCGGCCTTTGCCAACAGCTAGAATAATGCCGCGAGTAGATTTCTCAGCAGCAGAGCCAGTTAGCACAATGCCACCTGCCGATTTTGATTCAACTTCTTGGCGTTCAACAATTACTCGGTCGTGTAAAGGACGAATGTTCATTGGGTCGTCTCTCCTGATTAGGTTAATCCATAAATTTGATAAATACCGATCGCTCGGCTTGTTATACATATGTTGGGGATCATCATGACAATCCCAAGGGGCAAGCGGCTAAAAAGTGTGATTAATTTAACGAAAATCGGAAAAATACCAAGCTTTGAACAAAGATCTACACTGTTAGAGAGCCGTGATAATTTCAGTCAATCAATCTGTCATCAAAACGTTTAAAAATTGTCATCTAGCGCGTTTATGATGCCGGTACATTTTGCCAAACCTTTAAGTTATATCAGTCAAAAAGCGGACTGATTAGCAATATGGATGCGATGGAGCAGACATCAATGGGCATGGATGCCCATTGCTAAGCGAACAGGGACGTCTTGAGCGGTCTGCGTAATCACCTCCATATTGTTGTTCAAAAGTGATTTAGATTGGTATTCATCATAAAAGAGCTGTCGTTATGAGCCAGATTACTATGACCAACGCAACTGAAAAAACCGTGTTTGCCCACCGTGGCATGTCGTCACTTGCTCCAGAAAACACCCTCGCTGCCTTCAAACTTTGCCGTTCACATGGCATCAAATGGCTTGAGTGTGATGTCGATATTCTGGCTGATGGCACCGTCGTTATGTCGCACGATGACACCTTCGATCGCTGCACCGACCACAGCGGCAGTTTATACGTAGCCAACAAAAACGATCTCGACAACATTGACGCTGGCTCATGGTTTAGCGATGACTTCATTGGCGAAAAAGTCCCAACCCTAGAACAAACCATCGCCCTTGCCAACGCAGAGCAGATCAACCTCAACATCGAAATCAAATCCTGCACCGCGGGCTGGGCAATGACCGACGCTCTGATCAACAACGTCATCAGCGCCATCGAACAACTCGATCCACAACGCAAACTGATCGTCTCAAGCTTTAACCACCTAGCACTGGCTGAATTCAAACGCCGCTGCCCACACATCGCCGTCGCCTGCCTATTTGAACGTGGCGCACTGCACGATGATTGGCTCTCTATCCTACAAGCTTGCCAAGCCGACTATATCCACCCAGAAAATAGCACCTTAACTCGCGAGCAAGTCCAAGCCTTCAAAAACGCAGGCTACAAAGTCAACGTCTACACCGTCAACAACCTCGCCCGCGCCAACCAACTCTTCAACTGGGGCGTCGATGGCATCTGCACTGACATCGCACAAAACTTCCCAAGCAAATATAAATTCCAAACTCCAAACTCAGTGAGCTAACAATATGGATGTAATGGAGCAGACATCAATGGGCATGGATGCCCATTACTAAGCGAACAGGGACGTCTTGAGCGGTCTGCGTAATCACCTCCATATTGATAACGACCCAGCATCATGAAGCATAGACTCTAACTAACTAATTAAATTAACAAACCACTTAGTTAGACATAAAAAATAGGCGTCATATCAGATATGGAGTATGCTGAATATCAAGTGGCATACTTCGACTCGATAAGGTGTTAGATGGACGACAAACATGGCTTATTAACCGCCCCGATTGGCCAAGTACTACGCCAAAAAACCATCCCAATGGTCATCGGCATGGTCGCCATCTTAATGTTTAACCTCGTCGACACCTTCTTCATCTCACTGCTCGGAACCCACGCCCTCGCCGCCATCAGCTTCACCTTCCCTGTCACCTTTGCCGTCAACTGCATCACCATGGGCATAGGCGTCGGTATCTCCACCTGCATAGGGCGTCTACTCGGACAAAAAAAAGGTCCCGAAGCCGCACGTATGACCACGCATGGGTTAATTCTCGCACTGTTGCTAGTGATCATCGCTTCGAGTATTGGACTTGCCACTATCGATCCCCTGTTTCGATTACTCGGTGCTAGTGATGAGCTATTACCTTTGATCAACCAATACATGGTGGTGTGGTATCTGACGATTCCTCTGCTGGTGATCCCCATGACCAGCAACAGCGCCATCCGAGCCACGGGAGACACCGCAACGCCGGCGAAAATTATGATGTTATCGGGGCTGATCAACGGCATTCTCGATCCCTTATTGATCTTCGGTTACGGACCTTTCCCTGAACTTGGTATTCAAGGCGCAGCGATTGCCAGTGGCGTTAGTTGGTTAGGCGCTCTGATGGCGTCGATTTATGTGGTGCGTATTCGTGAGAAGTTGATCGCCCTACCTGATCTGAAAAAGATGATCAGCGACTGGAAGCCTATCTTGCACATCGGTACACCAGCAGCGCTTTCTAATGCGATGAGTCCGTTATCTGGTGCGATTTTGATGATGATGTTGGCGTCGCATGGCACCGCTGCGGTTGCGGCCTATGGTGCAGCACAACGGGTTGAATCGATTTTATTGTTGGTGTTGATGTCGTTAACGTCGGTGCTGTCTCCGTTTATGGCGCAGAATTTTGGTGCTAAGAATCCTCAACGTAGTTTTGATGCTCTGTTTTTGTGTATGCGTTTTTCGGTGGGTTTTCAGCTGTTGGTTTTTCTGGTGATGGTGCCGTTGAGTATTCCTCTGGCGGCGCTTTTTTCTCAGGAGCAAGAGGTGCAAAGTCTGCTGTGGCACTATTTGCTGTTTGTACCGTTTAGTTATGGTTTGTTGGGGATTTTGATGATGCTGACCAGTGCGTTGAATGCGATGCATAAACCGTTGCAGGCGTTTGTTTGGAGTTTTATGCGTTTGTTTGTGTTTATGTTGCCGTGTGCTTGGATCGGGAGTCAGTGGAATGGGATTGAGGGGTTGTTTGTTGGTATTGCGGTGGGGAATATTGTTGGTGGATTAAGTGGGGTGGTATATGCGAGAAGGGTTTTTCAGGGTAGAAAGTTAGAAAGTTAGAA
>NZ_MCUV01000030.1:22880-56544 GCF_002873395.1 Vibrio sp. 10N.286.49.B3
TAGAAAGTTAGAAAGTTAGAAGATAAAGCGGAAAGAGAAAAGAGAAAAGAGAAAAGATAAGTAAACCTGCACTGAATGTGGAGATGATTACGCAGACCGCTCAAGACTTCCCTGTTCGCTTAGTAATGGGCATCCATGCCCATTGATGTCTGCTCCATCACAACCACATAACTGAATCACTTCAAATACCACAATCCGATATATCGGACTCAATGTAATCTCGCCTATTATCGGAGAAGTGGGTGGGATGAGGGAGCAGACCGGTTGAGTTAGATTCCGTCGCCACCGATGAAGCTTTGTGACTTGCCGTTGAATTGCTGATCCATGTCGAGTGATGGCATTTCACTTTTTGGGCGGCCGACGATTTTTGCCGGTACGCCTGCAACCGTGGTGTGTGGTGGGACGGGGTTGAGTACGACGGAGCATGAGCCGATTTTTGCGCCGACGCCGACTTCAATGTTGCCGAGGATTTTTGCCCCAGCACCAATCATCACGCCTTCACGAATTTTCGGGTGACGATCGCCACACTCTTTACCAGTACCACCGAGCGTCACGTCTTGCAGAATCGATACATCATTTTCTACGATAGCCGTTTCACCAATCACAATGCCAGTGGCGTGATCGAGCATGATGCCACGACCAATGTTCGCTGCAGGGTGGATATCCACCTGACACGCCACTGATATTTGATTTTGCAGGTAAGTAGCCAGCGCGACACGACCTTGATTCCACAGCCAGTTCGCCACACGATAACCTTGTAGAGCATGATAGCCCTTGAGGTAAAGTAGCGGCATCGAGAACATGGATACAGCTGGGTCACGATTAACCGTCGCACAGATATCACACGCTGCGGCTTCGGTAATGGTCGGGTCTTCATTGAACGCTTGCTCAATCACTTCACGAACAGCCATTGCCGGCATGGAAGCGGTCTTGAGTTTATTGGCTAAGATGTAGCTCAGCGCGGCACCTAAGCTTTCATGGTTGATTAAGGTCGAATGATAAAAGCTTGCCAGCATCGGCTCTTGTTCCGCTTGCTCACGGGCTTCACGGACAATAGATGCCCACACTTTTTCTTTTTCACACTTCTTCATTCATCACTCCAATCACCATCCATGGCTCATTATTCTTAAACGATTTTACTGTTTTATTATTTAGGCTTTTTCTGACTTTTTCTCACGACCAAGTAAGTCTTGCGCCGCTTGCATAGCATCTTTACCTTGGTATAGAACCTGATAGATTTGATCAACAATCGGCATTTCAACGCCCATGCGACCTGCCAGCAACCACACTTCCTTGGTGTTGCGGTAACCTTCAACAACTTGACCTATCTCTTCTTGCGCGGTATCCACATCTTTACCGTGACCAAGCGCCAAACCAAAGCGGCGGTTACGAGATTGATTATCGGTACAAGTTAGCACTAGATCGCCTAAACCAGCCATACCCATAAAGGTTTCAGGTTGTGCGCCCAGTGCAGCGCCGAGACGTGTCATTTCCGCTAAACCACGCGTGATTAAAGCCGTACGCGCATTGGCACCAAAACCGATACCATCCGACATACCTGCGCCAATCGCAATCACGTTCTTCACTGCGCCGCCAAGTTGCATGCCAATGAAATCATCGTTCGCGTACACTCGTAGCGTTTTGCTGCAGTGCACTTTCTCTTGTAAATCCGTCACAAACTGCGCATCAGGAGACGCAACCGAAATCGCTGTCGGCATGCCCATTGCCAATTCTTTAGCAAACGTTGGACCAGACAAAACCGCCAATGAGTAGCTATCACCTAATACATCATCCGCCACTTCTTTTAGCAGGCGACCGGTTTCAGGCTCAAGTCCTTTGGTGGCCCAACATAAACGCGTATCAGCACGTAAATGCGGTTTGATATTATTAAGTACTAGACCAAACACATGACTCGGTACCACAACCAATAAATCACGACTCGCTTGCACCGCCTTGTTTAAGTCAGACTCAACAATCAGCGAAGCAGGAAAATCAATCCCAGGTAGAAACTCATGGTTCGCACGGTCCGCTTCTAAACGCGCCATATGCTCAGGTTCGTGACCCCAAATCACCACATTTGCGCCATTACGAGCTAAAGAAATCGCTAAAGATGTGCCGTAAGAGCCAGCACCGATCACCGTCATGGCAATCTCTTTACCGTAAGCATTATGAGTATCTGTCATATCGTGAAAACCTGTATTTTAATGAGAATCGTCATTTATTGGCTAGTATAAATAAAAAATGCACATCACCCTAATTATCGTTCGCAAACGAAAGGTGTGTGCATTCTTATCGTAACAAAAAGGTTAGCTTATCGCTTATGCCTGTTCTGTTTGCTCTGCAGATTGAGCTTGGTTTTGTAGGTAGTTCATGAACAATGCGTCAAAGTTAACTGGCGCAAGGTTCAGTTGTGGGAACGTACCTTTAACTACTAGGCTAGAAATCGTTTCACGAGCGTATGGGAATAGGATGTTCGGGCAGAATGCACCTAGACAATGAGCTAGTTGACCCGCTTCCATTTGACCAGCAGTAAAGATACCGCCTTGTTGAACTTCACAAAGGAAAGCAACATCGTCAGCGTTCTTAACAGTAACAGTAAGACGTAGGATAACTTCGTAAACGCCTTCGCCTAGTTCACGGCTTTGAGTATCAAGATCCAGTTTAACATCTGGCTGCCATTCTTTTTGGAACATATCTGGAGAGTTAGGCGCTTCAAAAGAAACATCTTTTAGGAAGATACGTTGGATAGCAAATTGTTGTGCTTCTTGTTGTGCTGCTTCAGCCATTTTCTTAATCCTTAAAAATTCTTACTTATATAAAATTCATGCAATGATAGTGATTTGATGGTCACTAAAATTCGCTGAGTTACTTTTTACCACGAATAAGTGGCATTTTTGCTTCACTCCAGCCAATTAAGCCACTTTTTAATACATTTACGTTTTCAAAGCCGGCTTTTGCTAATAAATTTGCATTGTCTTGAGCGGTTTGACCCGTCTTACATACAACAATGATTGGGTCAGCTTTGTGATTTTCAAGGCTACCAAAGTTACCCTCTTTAATTTCAGACGGTAAAATGTGAAGTGCGTCAGTAATGTGACCTTTTTGGAACTCATCTTTGGTGCGGATATCAACCACGACACCATTTTCACGGTTCATCAGTTGAGTGGTTTGTGCAGCAGTAATCTCTTTATATGCGGCAGTTGCTGCTTTAATAGTCGTCATAATGACACCAACTACTAAACCAATCCAAACAATCCCTAAAATCATGTTCTGTTGAAAAAACTCAATGTACTCTTGCATTATTCTGAACTCACGATGTTGTGGCGAAAAATAGTTAGGCTCGGAGTATAGCGATTTAGTCATACAAGAGAAAGGATCTAAGCACAAAGCGCAACCGGTGAGATAAAAAATCGCGACCAAGATCAAGCTACGTATACGATAAGATCGGCAAAACACACAGAAAATCTCATTTATCACACCCGCTTATCTTCCCGCTAAGATACGATCTTGTAGGCTACTTTCACATTCCAACCACATATATTGATCTTCCACTACAATTAACGCTATAAACTGTAGTAAAGTTACGCTAATTTATATTGAAATATTTCAAACTGTGTCGCTTGCCTATTTATCGATGATGATATAAAAGCGTCAATGGTTACAATTTTTAACTATTTTTTGATTTAGAAATTAACGAGGTCAGTCCTATGTCAGCTAAGAAGCCAATGGCTCTAGTGATCCTTGATGGTTACGGTTACCGTGAAGACAATCAAGACAACGCAATCGCAAACGCAAACACTCCAGTACTTGATGGCCTAATCGCTAATCAACCAAGCACACTAATCTCAGCTTCTGGCTTAGATGTAGGTTTGCCAGATGGTCAAATGGGTAACTCTGAAGTAGGTCACACCAACATCGGTGCTGGTCGCGTTGTATACCAAGACTTAACTCGCATCACTAAATCGATTGCTGACGGTGAATTCGCTCACACAGAAGCACTAGCAAACGCGATCGACAAAGCGGTTAAAGCTGACAAAGCAGTACACATCATGGGTCTTATGTCTCCAGGTGGCGTACACTCTCACGAAGATCACATCTACGCAGCCGTTGAAATGGCAGCAGAGCGTGGCGCAGAGAAAATCTACCTACACGCTTTCCTAGATGGCCGTGATACTCCGCCACGTAGCGCAGAAAACTCACTACAAAAATTCCAAGATCTATTCGCTAAACTAGGTAAAGGTCGCGTTGCGTCACTTATCGGTCGTTACTACGCAATGGATCGTGATAACAACTGGGATCGCGTAGAGAAATGTTACGATCTTCTAACTCAAGCAAGCGCTGAATTCACATTCGAAACAGCGGTTGAAGGTCTAGAAGCAGCTTACGCTCGTGAAGAAAACGATGAATTCGTACAAGCAACAGAGCTTAAGAAAGCGGGTGAAGAGTCTGCCGCTATCGTTGATGGCGACGCGGTAATCTTCATGAACTACCGTGCTGACCGTGCGCGTGAAATCACTCGTACATTCGTTCCTGCATTTAGCGAGTTCGAGCGTAAAGCATTCCCAGCAATCGACTTTGTGATGCTGACTCAATACGCAGCAGATATCCCACTACTTTGTGCATTCCCACCAGCTTCTCTAGAGAACACGTACGGCGAATGGCTATCTAAGCAAGGTCAAACGCAGCTACGTATTTCTGAAACTGAAAAATACGCACACGTGACTTTCTTCTTCAATGGCGGTATGGAATCTGAGTTCGCTGGCGAAGAGCGTCAACTTGTTGCTTCTCCAAAAGTAGCAACTTACGACCTACAACCAGAAATGAGCGCACCAGAGCTAACTGAAAAGCTAGTTGCAGCAATCAAATCAGGTAAGTACGACGCTATCGTATGTAACTTCCCTAACTGTGACATGGTTGGCCACACTGGCGTTTACGATGCAGCAGTTAAAGCAAGTGAAGCGCTTGATGAGTGTATCGGTAAAGTAGTAGAAGCGATCAAAGAAGTTGATGGCCAAATGCTAATCACCGCTGACCACGGTAACGCAGAAATGATGGTAAACCCAGAAACGGGCGGCATCCACACTGCACACACTAACCTACCAGTGCCACTTATCTATGTTGGTAACAAAGAGCTAGAACTTAAGTCAGGTGGTAAACTATCTGACCTAGCACCAACAATGCTAGCACTAACGGGTACTGAAATCCCAGCTGACATGACAGGCGACATTCTTTTTAAATAAAGATCACCTGACATAACCAGTCAAAGAGAAAGTTTAAGAGCAGAGGAAAGTTAGAAAGAGAAAAGTAAGATCAAGAGCCAAGAGCAAGATCAAGTGAGGGGATCGAAATGAACCCAGCTCTTATCTTTTACTTTCCTCTTCGCTCTTACTTTTATCTGCTTTTTTTCTGCTCTTCGCTCTTACTTTTATCTGCTTTTTTCTGCTCTTCGCTCTTACTTATAACTTTTATCTGCTCTTTCCTGCTTTTCGCTCTTACTTTCTAACTTGTAACTTTCCTCTGCTCTTCCTCTGCTCTTCGCTCTTACTTTCTAACTTATAACTTTTATCTTCTCTTCCCTGCTTTTTCCTGCTCTTACTGTTACTTCTTCAACCAACTCAATGGATTCTGCTCGCGACTATTACGGCGGATCTCAAAATACAGCGACGCCTGCGACTGACCACCCGTATCACCAGCCAACGCAATCGTCTCACCAGCCAACACCTTATCGCCTTCTTGCTTAGTCAACGCCTGGTTATATCCATACAAGGTCATGTCACCCTTACCATGGTCGAGCAACACCAACAAACCATAGCCACGCAAATACTCCGCAAACACCACCGTGCCTGAATAAACTGCCTTCACTTCCTGACCATAATTCGCCTTAATCACCATCCCCTTCCAATCAATCTGACCAGACTGCGGCGTACCATAGCGATGCAACACCTTACCCTTAATCGGCCACGGCAACTTACCACGACGCTTCGCCAACCCATCCATCAACACCGCATTACGCTTCGCCGCCTTCGCAATCTCCGCCACCAAACGCGCCTCATTACGCTGCAACTCTGCCAAATTCGCTTGATCACTGGCAATACCGCCACGCAACTTCGCCAATGTACCCTGACGCTGCGACTGCGCCTTACGCAACGTATCACGCTCGGCGGTTTGACTCGCCAACAACTGTGAAATCTGCGCTTGTTCCAAAGTACGCTGCGTCTCTTGACCCGATAACTGTTCTTGGGTTTTCGACAGCGCATCAATCGCCTTAGCACGAGACTTGGCTAAATGCTGAAAATACTGACTAATACGATCCTCTTCCACCCCAGTATGGAGCAGATTCGTGGTCGATTTAGCACGCTGAGTAATGTAATACGTTTGCAGCAACTGCTCTAAATGAGTGGCTTGCGATGCCTTCTGCTGCTCAAGTTGGGCAATGTTACCTTCAATCTGCGACATGTTGCCTTTTGAGGTTTTCAACTGACTGCGCGTGGTATGAATCTTCTTCTCCACATCAGCAATGGCCAACTCTTGTTTTTTCAGCTGATCTTGCAACTTATCCAACGCCTTTTGCTGTTTCGATAACGATTGCTTTTGACGAGAAATATGACTCTTTACGTCTTTTAAATCCTTATCCGTTGCAGCTTGAGTTGGCACTAACGCCATCAAACATAAAGATAAAACCAAATAGAAAGCACCACGAAATCGCATAGACCAACCTAAGGGAAAACGAAAAGAAGACAAAAAATAAACAGATTAAAGAAAGAGTATATAGGAAAGAATCGCAGGTAAGACAAAAGAAAGAAAAATCAATGACACAAATAAGAGAAAAGCGTGATATTGCCCGTATAAAACATCAAACAGCGGCATAGGAAAGAAGGGAAGCCTTAACTCGGTAACCAAGCTAAGGCTATTAAATCATTAATCGTTTTCTAACAAGCCAAGTAACTGTTGTGGATCTAGCGTGCGACTCTCAGAACTTGCCGACAAAACCTGATCCGCCAAATCCCGCTTATCATGGTGCAGCGCAATAATCTTCTCTTCAATCGTCTCACGCGTCACCAAACGATAAACCGTCACGGGCTTTTGCTGACCCATACGATAAGCACGGTCACTGGCTTGATCTTCCACCGCAGGGTTCCACCACGGATCAATATGAATCACCGTATCCGCTTCGGTTAAGTTCAGCCCGGTACCACCCGCTTTCAAACTGATCAAAAAGACACGGTGTGTACCATCTTTAAACGAATCCACCGCTTGCTGACGCTGCTTAGTCGACAACTTGCCATCTAAGTAACTGTAAGCAATATTATCTTTATCAAGCTGAGCAGAAAAACGCTTCAACACCCCAACAAACTGACTAAACACCAGCACGTTGTGATCGCCATCCAGCGCCTCTTCTATCAACAGTTGCGCCTCAAGCAGCTTGGTACTTTGCCCTTGCAGATGATCAAACACCAAGCCGACATCACAACAAATTTGACGCAGCTTAGTTAACGCAGCAAACACCTCAACCACGCCACGGCTATTGGCACTTTTCAATGCCACCAGCGACTCTTTACGCACCGCTTCATACGCCGTACGCTCTTTATTCGATAGCTCAATATGGTGGATAATTTCCGTCTTCGCTGGCAGTTCAGTTAACACTTCGCCTTTAGTACGACGCATAATGAACGGACTCACCAACGCCTTTAAGCGCCACATATCTTGCTCTTGCTTACTCGCTTGCGCGTACTTACTGCGGAAAGTTTTCAAATCACCCAATAAGCCAGGGTTTAAGAACGAAAACAAACTCCACAGCTCAACCAAGTGATTCTCAACCGGCGTACCCGAAAGCGCAAAACGACGCTGAGCTTGCAAACCAAACACCACTTTCGAACGTTTCGCTTGCGGGTTCTTGATCTGCTGCGCTTCATCGAGCACCGCACAGTTCCAAGTCACTTCATTTAACGCATCCGATAAACGCGTCACCAAGCCATAGCTCAGCAAGATCACATCATTGACGCCAGCACGATCGATCGCTTGAATACGGTCTTGGCACGCCTCTAAATCAATAATATTCAAACTTGGCGTGAAACGTTGCGACTCTTCTTGCCAGTTACTCAATACCGACTTAGGACACACCACTAAACTTGGTCCCTGCGATTGATAGTGCGTCATCAACGTCAACGCCTGCAAGGTTTTACCCAAGCCCATATCATCGGCAAGACAAGCGCCAAAACCATGCTCGGTTAAATGCGCCGCCCACAGCACACTCTCTTTTTGATAATCACGTAACGGTTCAAGCAGATCATCAGCAAGCACAGGTTGCGCCTGCCACGATTCCACCAACGCCTGCCACGCATCATCACTGCTGGCTGACATCGAATCGATCAACTGCTGCAACGGAAACGCCATACGATGATCAACATGCTGCTCATCATCGACCAAACTATCAAGTAAACTTAACTGACGACGCAGTTCATCAGTGATCAACAACGTGACTGACTCATCTTCGGCATTAACATAACCGGTGCGATGGTGTGCCAACAACTGACGTAAATCCATCTCCAGACCACTATCAATCTCGACGCGACCATCCACTTCAAACCAGTTTTGATTCTTATTGATCGACATAGAAAAATCATCCACACCGACCACTTTTAACTGCTGACTATTGGCTTTCCAATGCAAAGGCAGATCTGACTGCGCTTCCACCAACGCCATTAATGACAGCGCCTCTTTCCCCGCTAACTGCCATTTCATTGAACTATGATCATTAAGATCGAGCGCCAGCACTAACTCTTGCGCTTGGCGATACTCTTTATCCAAATCACGCTGATACCACAAACCATCAGAGCCATGTAACCACTCACTGCCCCTACCTGACGCACTGCCCACCAAGCCATTATGAGAAGAGTGCTCAATGGATAAATCCAGCGACGTACCATTCCAAGAGAGCCAAACATTCGGCGTATCACTCCAATCACCACGCGTTACCGAGCCTTGGTCATTGTCGACATCAAACCAATCCACATGCTCAGATAACAGTTCAATCAGCTGATCTTTACGCTCCACCGTCACCAGCGTATCTTGCCAGCGCGTCAATTGCGTTTCGATGGAATTTGGCACATCAACAAAACGATAAATCGAATCTTGCGCGTGATAGAGCCAAGGCGCAGCACACGTACGCTCGGCATAGAAAGGATACAACTCAAACTGCTCAGTTAGTTGGGTTTCAGCGTTAGTCTCAGCTTCATGACGCCAAACCAGCAGCGGAATTTCTTTATAAAACGACACCTGATCGCTATCAAAGCCATACAAGTTATCCGCATCACACAACGCCAGCGCAACACTCTTGCGCACCTCAGCACTGCGATCGGTGGGTAAAGCGCCATCGCCCTCTGCATTAGCCGTCTCAATCGCTAATAAAATGGCGCGATCGCTACTGCTTAGTAGACCATCGTGCTTCTCTTTTAGCTGCTCAAGCGACACCTTACGTCCTTTGCTCCAGCCACTTTTGCCCTTTGCTTGCACCTTAATTTCCACGCGACCTGCGAGTTCATCAAGCTGCCAAATCAGACGTTCTTTCTTAGCGATGCCCATTGTTGATGGCGAATCCGTACGCTTAAGCCACTGCTGCCACACCGAAGTAATGGTAATCAAAGGCGCATCTTGGTTAGTCAAACCTTGCAGAGCATGCTTAGCAACATGAGCAATCACCGAATCATCACGACTGGCTAAGATTTGCTGATAAATAGCGTATTTAGGCGAGACCATCAGCCCAATCCAACGCTCAGTATCATCACGCAGGCGATAAGCTAAAATACAATCGAGTAACAGACGCGACCAATCGATCGTCTGTGCTGTGTTTTTGACAAGAGACTGCAGCCACTGTTCTGGACTCGCGAAATAGCGACCTAACGCCTCATCGCTGCCAGTAATAAAAGCCACACTCGCTTGCCACTGAGATAAATCACTCGATGCTAAACTAGTGTCATCAGATAAAAATTGATTAATGCCTAACTTCTCTTCGCCCATCAAGGTCGCATCCAGCACACTTAACAGCGCCAAATCAAACAGTTGAGTAAAAGAGATACCCGACAAGCGCAGGTGTTCAAGGTAGCCACGCTGCTGCACATAACTCACATCAAAGTGGCGCGCTGTCAACGGATGCTCAGGCAAGGCTGGCAGTTGAGATGGGACAGGCTGTGATGAAAGATCGGACGCTAACAAAGACGGCGCTACACCATCAACGCTAGCCAGCCACCATTCATCAACAGCTGTGTGTAAAGAAGGTATCGACATGCAAAATACTCAGTTCAAAAAGAGAGACTAACCGTTGATAATACTCCCTTCTTGGTGCAAAGGAAAAGCAAACCTCACATTCTTATTCTCGACGCTCACCGATGATTAAAACCTAACCTACAAGCTAACCTTCAAAGCCCAATTCATCGATCATCGTGCTGGTCTCATCAATCACCTTCAACATCTCTTTTTCAAGCTGAGATTTAATATCATCAATCACCCCCTGATCTTGCTCATTTTGCAGATCACGCGCCAAATTCGCCATATCCGTTAAGCCGAGCATATTACTGCTGCCCTTAATCTTATGCGAAATCGCCGCCAGACTATCACCTTGCGCCTTACGCACCGTCACAATATCAGCACTTAAAGTCGTCACGATAATATTAAACACTTCCAAGCGGCTCTCAACACTGTAGCTCGAGAACTTCTCATTTAAGCTGCGACTGATGTAATTCTGACTCGATACCAACAGATACTTACTCAAAGCCGCATGAATTTCAGCGCGGTTAAACGGCTTATGTAAGATGATATCCATGTGCTGAGTCTCTTTCTCTGGCAAGCTCGATTCACCGGTCATGCCGATAATATTTAGATAACCATAACGCGCTATATTAGTACGCAAATGCTCAGCAAATTCACTGCCATTCAAATTTGGCATAAAGAAATCGGTCATCACCAGATCGTAACCGGCTTTGCTCGCCGCAATCTTCTCCAACGCGATCAGTCCATCACTCGCCACATCGGTTGTCACGCCAAAGTCTTGCAGCATATTCTTCAATAACATCTGATTGATAAGATCATCTTCAACAATCAGCACATGCCCAACTAAGTTACTCAGCTCACTATCCATATCTTTTTCTAGCTCCATAAAAGAGCCGTTGATCACATCATCAAACGACTCACTTGCATCCGCATCATTGGCTGCACTCACTTTATCTATCGTAGCAACCATATAATTAATTTCATTGATTAAAAGCGTAAATTCTTCATCACTTGGCGCACTTTCATACTGCAAACACGCTTGATAAAGAGTCATAAAGCTTAAATTGCCCGCCGTTCCCTTGAGGCGATGGACAAAGCTCGCCTTATTCTCCACCTCAAACTCGCGGTACTCTTCGGCAAACTGACGCACCAAACGCTCGCATAGATTTTGATCATTGCCGACCAAGGTTAAACCGCCAGGAACATCCACCCCACAGCATGCCCCCGATAACCTCTGCAAATAAGGGCTTAAATCGGTCGTTTCATCCGCTTGGTCGAGCACTGCCGCTTGATCATCCATCGCACCTTCTGACTCATCAGCAAACCAGCGCAGCATCTTATTGAACATTTCAGAGGTATCAATCGGTTTACCAATCACATCATTCATGCCACTGTCTAACGCTTGCTGATGATCTTCTTTCATCACATTAGCCGTCATGGCAAGTATTGGCAACGTCAGCCCCAACTCTTGGCGGATCGCTTGCGTGGCAGTATAACCATCCATCACCGGCATTTGACAATCCATCAATACGCCATCAAAAGCTTGCTCAGTATTATAGTATTGAGCGATCAGAGTAAGCGCTTCTTGCCCGTTACTACACAAAGTCAAATGGAGCTTATCACCAATCAAAGCCTCGACCAGTTGCTGGTTAATATCATTATCTTCCGCCAACAAAATACGCTTATCTTTCAAGATATCAAGACGTTGATTGAGTGACTTCGCCTCAACCTCTGCCATCGGCTTCGCTGCCGGTTGGCGCACCACTAAACGCGAAGTAATATCAAACTCAAAACGGCTGCCCATCTGCGGGGTACTCATCACATTGATCGTACCGCCCATCATCTCAATCAACTGCTTACTAATGACAAGACCCAGCCCAGTCCCGCCATAAATACGACTGGTTGAGCCATCGAGCTGACTAAAAGGTTGGAACAGACGCGTCAAATCCTGCGCTTTAATACCAATGCCCGTATCCGTGACCGAGAAGTACAAAATCAGCGTACCGTCCTTTTCACAGTGATGCGTCACCGATAAGGTCACCGACCCCTCTTGAGTAAACTTAACCGCATTACCAATCAAGTTCATCAACACCTGATTAATACGCGTCGGATCGCCTTGAATATGATCGGGTAACTCAAGTGGGATCACCGCATTGAATTTAAGCCCTTTTTGCTGCGCCGAGAACGACATTAAATTGCTGACATTATCGAGCAAATCACGCAGAGAAAAATCAATCGACTCAATAGTAAACGTCCCCGATTCAAGCTTAGATAAATCCAAAATATCATTGGTAATATTAAGCAACGAGTTCGAAGCACTATGAATATTAGTGATGTATTTCTTCTGCTTAGGATCAAGGTCGGAATTAAGCGCCAACTGACTCATGCCAATAATCGCATTCATTGGCGTACGAATTTCATGACTCATATTAGCCAGGAACTTCGACTTCACCTTACTCGCTTCCAACGCCTTATCCCGCGACTCACGCGATAACATAATGTATTTGATCAGGTTAGACATCGACTGATAAATCAAATAACCCAGCACAGTCAAAGAGATAAAAAATACCGCCAACAAAAACGAGATAAACACCGATTCAGAGCGCACTTGGTTAAAGTCATTGACGATTTCTTGTTTAACATCCAGCAGCAACTTATCGGCTTGCTTGGCAGAACTCACCATGTGATGGGCGGTCAATTCGAGTTTTTCATCCAACTCTTTAAGGTTCTTAAACGCATCAACATAAGTGTGAACATTCAGATCGGCAACCTTGAACGCCAGGTGATCATCAGACTTTAATAAGTGTCGCCCAACCTCTTCACTCAATTTGAGCGCAATATCTAAACTGTCCAGTGCCTTCGTTTGATAATCACGCTTTTTATACCTATCGCCACTTAATAAAAAGTCACGAGACCACTGACGTGCTGCCTCTAAAGAATCTTCCAACGACTGCAACAGAGTCAGCAGTTGTGCTTTATCATCGACAAGCTGTTGACGCGGCTTAACACTGTCTACACTTCTATCTTGCAACTCCAGCATCGAGATACGGTATTGTGAAATTTGATCCGACTGAGCGTGGAGCAATTCATTAACACTCTCAATCGCTTGAGCAGACTTAATGAGTACATCTTGGGAGATAATTTGATGCGATTCTGCCAGTCGGCGATAATTCAGGAAGTGATAACGATAATTTTCCAATCGCTGTAAAATACTTTGCTGCTGAGAGTGAGACAAATCATTGGCAAGCTCAATGGCTAAATCAACACTCTCTTCCACTTTCTTTGCCGTTAAAGGCTGCATATCTTTGGCATAGGTCAACTCATGCAAACGCGCCCTATCCAGCGCTGTTAACAACTCCCCTCGCTGAGCATAACGATCAAAGGTATCAATCATCTTATTAACCCCTTGCCAGGTGCGCAAGCCAACCGCCACCAGCAGACTAAGCACAATCGCAAAGCCCAATATAATTTTAGGGATCTGACTCGCCTTCTGTTCTATCTGATGGAATGCTTTTAGGTTATGAAGAGACTTCAGTATATTTTCAAGCGGTTTAAACATAAGGATGAGATCTGCTCTTATTTGCAATAAAAAAGTAAGTAAAAAAGTAAGTAAACAAGTCAGTGATAAGCTTTAATGAGACTCGTTAGATTTTAAAGTATTTGATAAGTCTTACCGTATTAGGTAAGTTTTACTACATCATATAAGAGGAATGACGGTAAAGCGTAAAAAAAACCGCCTATTTAGTCAACAATTCGATTAGAATACCGTAAAAACAAGAACGTTAATGTGCCCTTCCAGCCGAGTTGATACTGAATGAAAGAATCTAGACATATTTCTGCTTTGATCATCGATGATTCGCCGATCATTTTATCTAGTATCCGTCGTATGTTGCTCAACATGGGTCTCAACGATAAGCTGGTTTACCACGCAAAAGATCCCAAAGCCGCAATCTGGCACTGCCGTAAAGTGAAGTTTGATCTCGTGATCTGCGACTACAACTTTTTCACTCGCCTCAACGGTAAACAAGTCTTCGAAGAGCTCAAACACTACAACCTGCTCAGCCCAGAAAGTGTCTTTGTTATTATCACCGGTGAGTCATTGTCTAAGATCGTGCGCTCGATTATCGAACTCGCGCCAGATGAATACATTTTAAAGCCGTTCAACTCGCAGTTTTTTATCACCAAGCTTAAAAGTGCCCTGAAACGTAAAGCGGCGCTGTATCGACTCTACCAAGCCAAACACACCAAAAAATATGAAGTTGGGCTCGAGACCTGCGATGAACTATTGTGTGACTTTCCGCAATACCACTACCTGATTCAAAAGTTTCGTGGTGAGTTCTATTCGCTGCTAAACATGTTTAACGAAGCAAAAGATTTGTACGACTCGATTGTGGTTGAGAAGGATGTCGAGTGGGCCAATGTCGGTCTGGCGGATTCACTGATTGAACTGGGCGAATACTCGCGCGCACAAGACATAGTCAGTAAGATGCTTGAGAAAGCGCCTAACTCGGTGAGCGGCTTATCCCTTAATGCCAAATATGACATCTATAACGGTGACATCCCCAATGCCATCAAACAGTTCACTATGATTTCAGAACTGGCACCCGGCAACCCAGAGCGTGAATTGGTGATTGCCAACCTGTGTCTATCGCAAGGGGATTTTCGCACCGCCGCTTCACGTTTCATGACCTACTACGAACTCAATATCGACACCTACCGTGACAGTTTTGAGTGCCGTTATAACTACATTCGCTGTGTATTGTTTATCTACGATGCGCTGGAAAACTACAACGCAAAATACAGCGATGATGATGAGCTCGTCGAAAACCCGAAAAAGCTAAAACTGGAAGCGCTCAATGAGTTTCGTCACATGACGTTTATTCATGAAAAAAAGCAGGAAGAAGCGCCAACCTTAAAAAGACAAGAGATGGCTGAAGCGGTGGATATCGATAAAGAGTTATTGATGTGCCATTTTTCGATCATTGAAGGTAAGGTATCTGAAGGGATCACGATTTTAAAACACATCTACAGCAATAAATTGGCCACCAGCTTTTATGCCAACTACCACTACAGTTATCTGCTGTCGCTGCTGTCGTTTAATAAAGAATTTAATGAAAACTTAGCGCTATCAAAAGAGATTTTAGATAAGCAAGATGACAGTAGCCCGATGCTGCTCAAATCGCAGTTGGAATTGATCAACTCGATCAATAAAAATCATCAAGATAAAAGCAATTATATTACTAAGAAATATGCAGAGTTTGATGATGCCGTCGCAGAAGGTGATGCGACCGTTGCACTCGATACTTTAATTGCGATTAAAGCCACCAATAAGTACATCCGAGAAACCAACATGAATATCATCAAGTACCTCACCGTCGCGTGGCCATCGGAACACAACGGCCGTGACGTACGTGAGCTACTCAAAGATACCTATCGATTGTGCCGCGAGCTGTACACCAAAAAAGAGATGGTCAAATACGACATCGAAGCCAACCATAGACTCGCAGAGGCCAAGGCTGCTGAGCATGGGCGGATGTAGGTGATGACCCAACGAATCGCTCGCGCTGTTCCGATCAGCAAATGTTATGTTCTCTCTTTTTAATCAACAAACTCATCTTTTTTTACTAGCTTGGCAAGCAACTGGGTAATCTGCAGTGACTCTGCCTCCGTTAACGAACTCTGGTGTTGGCGAGTCATTTTATCCACGATAGGAGTGCAATCCACCACCGCTTTTTGCCCCTCAAGAGTCAGCGCTAACAACTTAACCTTTTTATTCGTTTCACTCTTGCTCGGTTCAATCAAGTTGAGTTTAATCGCGTTATCCACCAATCTTTTCGTCACAGAACGATTACGCAATAATAGATTAGAAAGCTCTTGCTGAGTTATCTTGCCATGGGCATTGAGCACCTTGAGTGCGCCAAACATTTCCAGAGAAATCCCCGAAACTTTCGCAAGCTCATGCGCCACCTTAGCTCGAAACTGCTTATACGTAAAACCCATCAAAAACATAGGATTAGAGTCCAACTTATCAATTCCCGTTATTGATAAGGCTGTGGGATTTTCCATAGATAATTCCTTGTAAGACGGCTAACAATGCCAACACAATCAGCATCATCTCGCCTCGAAAATAGGTATCTTGCAAACCAAGATCGGTTGCCGATACATAAAGTTGTAAAGGTAACATGGTTCCTAGCATGGCTTCAGTGTGCAAAGCCCTAGCCACGCCTTTACTCCCATTGATCCAAATCGCTATCATTAACACTAACAGCGTTAACCCCAGCATATAGACCAAGTTATGGGCATGTTGCCCAGCCATTAGAGACACAAAGATCATGGCTAACGCACAACCGCCGACATGCGCTTGCAAACAATTTTTAACGACCATCTGATAGTGAGCACGTTCACTCTGCGCCGCAGCAATAATCACTGGCATCATACAAAATGTAGCGGCAACGAGATTGACCATCATCAAAAAAGAGAGACCAGCACCCAATATCGCCACATAAATAACGCGCTGTTGGTAGCTCACCTTTTTTGCGGGCATCGGTGGTGGAGCTTGCACTTTAGGAGGAGAAATAAACAACATAACAAAACGAACGACAACTAAAGTCGTCAACATGCTCACTGCCATATCTCGGATCCAGTCCGTCATTGGCATCGGCGTATGCTGCGCAAACACAATGACTAAAAACCAGTTCAGTAATGGAATGTAGATCATCCCCTGTTTTGCTGGGGTATCAGCCCAACGTCTTGCCCAATCAAACACCCATAAACTAATGCACCAAACAACGGCGGGATGCGAGCCAAAAATTTGATCAACCAATAGCGCAACGCACGCCACCAGCAATATTGGTAAGAAGGCTTTTAGCATACCAGCGATAGAGTAATTATTGAGTTTGGTTGCTGCCATCACTGGATACAAAGCTAAGTAAGCAGCGACATCTAATTGCAACCACAATTGAGCCAGCATTCCCAAAGAGACAATGGACACCATCCATGACACTTCAGACCAATTGATATCAGCACGCATTGAGTTATTCATCATAATTCTACCAAACCAACAATGATTAAACTAGGTAACGTAGACGAGCTAGGATATTCATCCATACATTACCTAAAGTGCCCCAGATTGAAGAATCAGAGATCACCATCACACTGACTTTTGAGCCAGAAAATAGAGAATCATCGATCTGTGGCAAGGTCACTTGAGTCCGTACCTTTTGTTGGTCACGAATCCAACGATCATCATTAACCACCCGAGCTAACCCACTATTATCACTACTTGCATCGTAAATTGCCAGATCTTTACCTTGAATCTTACCTTGATAGATTTCACCTGGTAGTGCATCAAATACGATACGAACGTCAGTCCCTTGGGCTAACTGAGTGATGCCTTTTTCATTGAAGTCCGCGTTTATCCATGCGTGTTTTCTATCAACCAAAAAGAGCACTGGGCTGCCTGCATTCACATACGTACCAGCGTTAAGATTAAGATTGCTGATCACACCATCGACGGGTGCCACAATGGTTGTTTTTTGTAAATCAAGTTGTGTCAGTTCAACGTTCGCGCGGGCTATCGCAAGTGCGCCACTTTCACTACTTTGTGCTAACTCCGCTTCAATTTGTGCGACGGATGCACGCGCGGAAACCACTGCCTGTTGGCCAACAATTAAATTGGCACGACTATCATCTAACGCCTCTTGACTGATGAGCTTGCGAGTAATCAACTGATCGTTACGCTTAACCTTGCGCTCCGCATTCATCGCTTCTTGTTCACGTTGGTGAAGGGTTGCTCGCGCGCTATTTAGGTGCTGCTTATTCGCTTGATAATTTTGCTCGGCTTCAACTAAAGCCGCTTTCGCCTGTGTAAATGCCAGTTGGTAGCGAGTCGCATCTAAGCGAACCAATAATTCACCTTTCTTGACCTGTTGACCATTTTTAACCATCAACTCCACGACCGGCGCAGAGACCTCTGCCGCAATTCGACTGGTTGGAATATGCAGTTGGGCTTGAGTGGTAAAAGGCGCTAGATTGTCGCTTGTCACCAAAAATGCCGCAAATAACGCACTTAGGCCAAGAATAAAATAGAGCACCCATTGATAAGCTTTGTTCATCATAATGTTTCACCTGTAACAAATTTCAGGCGACATTGTACTCATTATTGTTTCAGGTGCAACATTTTTCGAATAAAAAAAAGCCTAACCCATACACTTCAACATCGAACGTTGGAGGTATGAGTTAGGCTGCTTGTCATGCCTTAAAGCGCTTTCGAAATGAAAAGCACTGGCAAGATTTAGAACATTAAGAAATTATCTTTTTCCAACACAAGATCGAACTGGAACTTATTGTTGGTATCCGCTTGCATCGTCGATGGGTTCAAATCACCAATAAAGCCCGACGCCTTTTGGCCACTCTCAGTCAAAACAATGCTATCACCCGATTCAAAATCAAGCCCCGAGTGATGCTGAACAATCTCCAGCTTATACTCAACCTTGTTACCTTTCGTTTCAAAGCTGCCATTTAGCATCATGCCGTAGCCATTAATACTCGCAAACGCTTGATTAATTTCACCACGAGACAAACCTTCCGGACGTTCAATACGCAAGTTAAACAGCGTTTCAAAGCCCTGAGACTTCATCACACCAGAGTAACTATCAGAAATAGCCGGCATATTATATTGCGTGCGATTCATACCTGGTAAGTTCGAAGAAAAACTCTTCAAGTGACCCGTACTCGCTTGCAAGTAGCTTTCCCAAAACGCAGGTAAGTGAGCATTACGCACGCCCGTTGAATCAATACCGTGGAAATACACCGTCGCATTATTAAAGTTAGCACTGTGCTTATCCGCGAGAACAAGACCCGCTTCTTTTGCTGCATCGCTATCACTTAAGTCAGTTAACGCAACATCTGGGCTATTTTGAATGCCATCAGAATAAACCACCAAACGAATTGGCGTTGAGTTCAAACGGATATCATTCGTCACTTGGAACAAACTGCGCGCTAAATCCTTTTCAGGCACGGCGCTGCCATAATCCGGTTGTGCAGTATGCGTACTCGCCTGCATCGCTTCACCTAATCCACGTTGCATTAAACGCGTCAGCTTTGGCATATCATCACGGATAACACGCTCAGGAGCCGCTCGCAATAAGCCGCCGCTTTCTAATGCATTCACATTAGGAAAACAAGTCGTAAAGGCATGAGACATATTGCCATTAGGAGAAAGGTAGTAGATACCAATCTCTTCACTTGGCAAGTATGACGGCGGCAGAGTTTGCATGATATCTTGCGCCCAACTGGTACTATTATTTGGAATCGACGTCGTATCAATCACCAAATAAGTTTGACGAGGCGCCCCCTCACTAAGACAGTACTTAGCAGCATCAAAGCCACCGGTATTAATCATCCCAGAAGCAAAAGCCTGTGGCGCACACAGCGCAGTCAGTAGCGCGGCAGATTTAATTTTATTCATCATATTTTTCATCGAATTACGCAACCATATCCAGTAACTGATCTTTACTAATCGCAATATCAAGCTTGTAGTAAGCATCTAAACTCTTCATCTCCGCACCAATTTTTACCTCTTCAAGCTGCTTAGCACGAAGCTGCATCACTAAATTATTGTGGTAAGTGCGTAAGTTGCGATTGACCTCTTTATGCACCTGACCAAGAATACCATCAGCATGATTGGTCAACTCTTCTTGCAAACGCTCAATCTTTTTCAATTCCATCAATTCAGCTTCTTGCGCATTCGCTAGCTCAGCGATCTGCTTAGAAAATTTCGCTTCAACCTGGTTTAACTCTTTATTCAAACCTTTATCCAAACGGTTAAAACGCTCACGAGCACTGGTGAAATCTTTTTGTGCTTCCTGGTACGATGGTTTAGCATCATTTAACGCATAGGCACAGAACATGCTGATAAACCAAGGTGCAATAGAGAAAATGATGAACGGGAATAACAGCATCATTGCTGACTCTTGAGATGCCGATGCATCGCCCCACATGCCCATATCAACCGCGGCTAATTCACGAGCAATCGCTTGATAACGAACCATTAAGATACCGACCGTAATCGAAATTAACGCCAACCAAGCAAAAGCCTGCACTCGGTAGTGTTGTCGTTTTTCACGAGACTCAACATCCGGTCCCATCAGCTCTAAACGTTGCTTTAAGAACTTACCATGAAAGTGAGCCGCAGCCGCCGTAACGATGGCACTCACAAACGCTAACGCTAAAGCAAACAGAGGAATATTCAGCAGTTCACCTAACGTTTCATAGTTCATCCAAAACTCAGGCACACTAGGAATAAGCAGACCCAGCGCATAAATCAGCGGATTCACTTTTCTTGGCGGCTTACCACCGGCAGAATTAAACATTTTATCGTAACGCGTTTTGGTTTTTTCTAACTCATCTTTCGCATCTTGATAGCCACTTTCCTGAACATAGCTGGTTTTTTTCGCCGCTACAGCATCGGCTTTCGTGTTACAAACTTGCTGATATTCAGTATCTTTCTTTGTGTATGATGACTCATCGGCATGCTTACGTAAGCGAGTTTGCAATTGCGAAAAATCAGAAAACCAACGCCCCAAATGCTCAAGAGGATCGCGAATAACAGATAGCATTCCATTGGTGTGTGAATTATGGTCAGTAACAACCAAATTCGTTTGCTCTGCAACTTCCACTTCCTCACGAACCTTACGCTGAATATCCTGGCTAAGATCCTTGGCTATCACCGCACTTTCAAGCGGTCGCTGCACCATAAATTTTTCAATATCCGTTTTCATCTGTTGCATGTCTATTTCTCGCCCTAACGTATCAAAATGATTAAATATTAAAGTAGTAAAATCTTCTAATTCTATTTGCTAATGTATTTTGTTATATCGAACTCTCGGTATATAAACGCCGAAAATGGTGCCTTTCTAAAAGTTCTTCTCACTTGTGGCCCCGTGCGCTCTTTTGCTGATAGCTCCAAATCCGAACGAAGCTCACTAAAGAACTCAAAGCCACGTAAATCACTACTCACTTTCTTATCACGGGAATAAGCCCACACTTCCATAGAACGAGCATTACAAGATTGCCCGGCGCAGCGGTAATGACGGTATAAGTGAGAAGCAAACTGCTCATTTTCAGTCATCAAGATCTCCACACGGCGATTGCGGGCTTTATTGCTTTGACTGTTATTTTTTGCGATAGGATAATCAGGACCACCCGCGATCAAAACGAGTGCATTATGCGGCACACCTTGCTGCTCTAGATAACGAGCGGTTGAAAGTGCTCGCCTTAGTGATAAATCAATATTATGTGCCCATGAGCCAGACGCATCAGTATGACCGGTAATCACTAAAAGCTGATTATCACGCGCAGCTTGCCTTTCATGATAAGTGACCGCGACCTCGGCTAGCTGGGTTTTTATTTCACTATTCAACTTATCGCTATTAACGGCAAAGCCAGAACTGGCCGATAAATTACGTAAAATTGCAATCCCCTCTCCCAACTCATCAAGCGGTTCCCCTGCCTGCTGGTTTGGGTAAAAATGCACATAGCCCCCCGCCTTCTCAACGGGAAAGTACCGCTCATCATTACCCACTTCAGCAACCCAAGAAAAATCCTTCTCAACCTCAGAAAGCGTCTCTTCTTTGCGGGTTAAAGCGGTCTCTTTGATAACTTCGGTTGGTTGAATTTCTTTATCTATATAAACAACATGCTCAGGAGAAGAGCAGCCTGATAGCGCCAATATTAAAAGTAAATAATAAAAATACTGCTTATTCATGCCCAATAACTATCCATACTGAGAGCCAAAATTACGAAGCCTAAGATCAATCCTTATATCTTGGCTTTTCCTATAATGTAACGAAGTGCCATTTAGCCACGCGTTGGCGGCAGCGACAAAGAACGATAACGAATGGTTTTTTCTGCCTGAGCACGCTCTTGCTGTAACTCATCAGCATTAACACTGCGAACTTCTTCTACTGGCTCTTTCACCACTCGAATCGTTTTCAGCTCGGTTGGAATGTAACGAGAGTTTGTCGTGACCTTACCATCACGCGTATAACCAACAGCCTGAAGCTCTCTTGATTCACAGCCATTAGAAAAGCAAGGTGCTGAACGATAGTAATCACTAACAAAATTCACATCATGAGTAATAAAGAACTCCACACGACGGTTCTTCGCTTTGTTTTCTACACTATCGTTTTTAGCAATCGGGTAATCAGGCCCTGCTGCCATACGTAATAACGCTTCATTCGGTACGCCTTGCGCCATCAAGTAGCGCGCCGCTGAGTCAGCGCGATCGCGTGACAACTGCTTATTGTATTGCCACGAACCTGAAGAATCGGTATGACCGGTAATAATGATGAACAACCTCTCATCATTAAATTTCAAATGGTTATGATATAAATTTTTAATCGAGTTTAACGCCGGAGTAATATTCGGGTTCAATGTTGAACTACTGACCATAAATCCAGCCGTATCAATAGCGTTATAAGCACCAACATAGCCGTCATCGCTGGCTAAGCGAGTCTGTTCAATAAGCTGAGTTAACTCGAGACTTGGGTCATCAATATTCTCACTATCAAAAATATGATAAGCATTATCACCGCTGTCTTTGGCGAAGTAACGACCGGGCTCAATATGATCTAACTGCTCATTAATAGAGACTTCATTAATTAATGACGCTGCATTGATAACTTCGGAGATATTATTTTCAGGCTGATGATTAAGAACGACAGTTGAATTATTGGTTTGCTCAATGATCTGTGTGTGCTGCTGATTATTGGAGCATCCCGATAGGGTCATTAAAAAAACAAATGAAAGCGTTATTTTATTATTCATAGCTATATTTTGTACTTCAAATAGTGCATGACACAGATGATCCGTGCAAAAATCATACTGCAACTTATTGATAACTTACATCATAAGTCTCCGTAAATACTGTATATATAGCAATTAATTAATCCCTCTTGTTTGTAAGGGAATGTTACAGATTAATCTATTTAAAAAGCATAAAAAAAGCCCCGATATAAATACCGAGGCTTTATGTTTGACAGATTAACTATTAATAAGACGCATTCGGCGTCAGCACAGCATAGTCGGATGTAGGAGATGCTATCTATATAAATGTGGGCTATAAAAGGCGCGATTAAATATGTAACGCTTTGGGTTATGGGGTAATCGTCACGCCATAACGAGTAATATGATCTAATAACTCAGGCGAAGTGATCTGATGCTTCACCACCAAATCCACTTTATAAGGTAGAGTGGATTGCTCGAATTTTTCAAGCATCGCAGCCAAATCATTCAAGGTTAATGCGTCCCCCTCTAAAGCAATATCAATATCAGAACGATCTTTATACGTCCCTAATGCGCGTGAACCAAAAAAGCAGGCAGACGTCACGGCAGATTGACGCTCAATCACATCACAAATCAATTGTAGGTGATGAGGCTTAAGACCAAACTGCAAACTATTCATTGCTTTGTACTTCTAAATAAGCCGTAATGGCAGCAATCACTGGTGAGAATTTTTCCAAAATAAGAGACTGTGCTTCTAAGACATTTTCTTCATCGTAAGTATGAGATAATAAATTACGCTTAATCAACGCCTCAAGCATCACTTCACACTGCTCTGAAGATATATGATTAGCTTCTAAAGCCGTACGAATAACACTGCGCGGCGACGCAACATCAAACCCTTCAAACTCCAGTAAATCTTTTAATGTTTTCCACGTTAACTCAAAAGAAAATTCGAATGTTTGCACCAGACCAGCGAGCTCTAATTCATTATAGCTTTCTTGTGAGCAGGCTCTGAACAACCTTTGTTGTGCTTTTTTAAGGTTTTGTAAACGCTGCTTCCAACGTTGTGGATTTGCTGACATGTGCTGTTCCTTCCAAGTCATTTGAATTTGGCTCGGTAATTAGAGCGAATAAATAGATCGAATAGCTAGATCGAATAGCTAGATCGAATAAGTAGTTTCGACCAGTGCGATGAGTTTTTCAATATCGGTGTGAGGAAGTTGATTTATCCCTGCTGCCGCTGCGCGCCCTCCTCCCGTTTCAAACTGACGACAAATATCCACCGCACCTTGTTTATTATTCAATGGCGCGCGCAGTGATAGCGTAAAAGTCGATAAACACGCATTAGGCGTCAGCACAGCATGAGCGCGCTGAGGAGTTTGATTCGCAAGCCAGTTACCATAAACGCCACTGACCCTATGTGACCAAGGCGCATTAGGTAATTCAAACAGTGCCAACGTCTCACTTTGGTAACGCGGCGTTATCGCTTGAGCTTGCGCCATGTCTTGCTGATAGGCGCTTTGCAACTGATAAAAAGGGGAAGTGCGATCGGCAATCACATCAAACGGAGACGGATAAGCCAGCAGCGCTTGATAGAGATCGGCAGGATGAAAATGCAGGTCATAAACCGTGCGTCCATAACCATTATAATTCAGCAGAGTACCCAGTTCTTGCAGTTGTGCGCGCTGATGAGCATCAAGCCCAGCCGCCATTGCCAACTCATCGGCTTTCGCCATTAAATTATCACCATAGGCCGCCGTAATCGCCCAGTGATGATAAGCGCCATCAAGATACATATCGACAATCAAACCGGTACAAGTATTAGCATCGGTATCAATGTGGGTTTCAAGCCTAGCCGTTGCCAGATCCGATCGATCTTCACCGGCAAAATGATGGTCGGCATACCAGACTTGTGCGCCTTGTTTAAGTAATGTCTCTAACGCCGCGCGGTTTTTATCCAGAGAAATATCCAGCACCGTCACGCTGTCAACACGCTTTGCTTGCTCAAGCTGCGCCAACAGTTGAATGTCGCGCTTTACCCCAGTCACCAAGTGTGAGGCTTTAGGATGAGCTAAACGCAGTTGCAGCAGAGCAATAATACCATCGGCATCGCCATTAAAGACATCATAGTGCATTGGGTTTTCCCGCTGTGGGTTGCGCCGGTTCCGCGTCTTTCCGATCTTGCCCTTCCGATTCCTTACCCACCAACAAGCCACGCTCTAATAACGATAGCTGCTCATAGCCTTGTTCAGTGGCAATTGGCTTCACGACCGAAATCATCTGTGCCATGCCTTGATAAACGATCGCTTGAGTAATGCTAGTATTTGGCGACATTGATGACTGATAGCTAAGCCAACTGGTGGCAATTAAATGCAGCGTGGTGATCAAAGGTTTCAACGCCTCATCACTCACGCGTAATAAATCCATCGCCACAAACGAGCGCATGATATTAATTAAGTTGGTTTGCAGCTTCTCTTGCACCGCTAAGTAATCACCATGCAGCGCTTCATCACGCGATAGAATCTCAGGTAAATCAGCGTAAAAGAAACGGTATTTCCACATCAGAGTGAAGAGAGAATCAAGATAGTGGCGCAACATCGACAGACTGCCCATCTGCTCTTCAATTGGCACAAAACGCGCTAACAATTCATTGGAATAAAGACCAAAAATATCACGCACAATCTCTTGCTTATTATCGAAGTGATAGTAAAGATTGCCCGGGCTCATATCCAGATGGGCAGCAATATGGTTAGTGGTTACATTACGTTCACCCTGCTCATTAAACAGCGTCAATCCAGCATAAACAATTTTATCGCGCGTCTTCATAAATACCTTACTCTCATCAAATAGACCAAGCAGCCGTGTAAGCTACTTTCACTATCATAGCAAATAAATCACCGCCTTTTTATAACGCTAGCGACAATCATTTTCATAACGCTGCAATTCTGCATTAGCGCTGAAAATAAAACCATGATAACGCACCTTAACAAGTTGATAATCCAACTTAAGTGCCAGCCAATATGTCACGCGCTCTTCACCCGTTTGCTTGACAGGAATTACCTCTAACTCTCCCCAAGGCTTTAAGGTGATCATCTCGGTGGGTTGCACTTGATAGGCATACGGCTCGGGACCATCGGTCGCCTGGCGAGTCAAAAAAAACTGCTCATCACCATCGAGCACATGCTGACGAATTTGAATCGAAAGCGTATCGACATCGCGCAGCGGTCCACCCTCATGATGATACGCCGTTATTTGACCATCTAAATCGACAACCGAATCACTACCATCTGGAGAAAAACGTACCGTCATATCACGATTTCTAAACCCAGACACCACTTGATGAAATGAGGTCGTCAGCCAGCTTTTCTGCTCATGAGACCAAACGAGTGTCGCCTTTTGATCATACTGAGTACCAATACCTAAAATGCTCGCCTTACTTTGCGAAGTCACAGTAGCTTGATTGCCTTGCCATAACTCATCGCGCTGCATATACCCAGTGCGAATACCACTAAGATAGATTTGATAATACGTTTTCTTTTCACACTGCTGAAAAAGAGGCGAAGCATCAGTACTCGCAATAAGATCTGCACTCGCCAGCCAATAAACACCACTTAGCCATAGCAACACTCTCGTCACCGTCACCTTAAAAGACTTCATTAACATTAAGATAAAACGCCGTCTCATTTTGTCCTACGCCAACATCAGCGCGCAAATTAATTTTATCTTTAACCCGAAAACGAAAGCCCGTTCCATAAGAAGTCAACACATCATCATTTAGCTGAGACAGCGAAGGCGCAACACTGCCCGCCGCTGCCCAAAACACCATCCCTAAGCGCTGAACAATCGGTAAACGATACTCCATTTGCCCCATCAGCATATGGTCATCACGATAGCGCCCCTTAATATAGCCACGCATCGCACTCGAACCGCCCAAATCTGGCACTTGATACCAAGGCACATCCCCTTCACTAAACTGACCCTGTACCTGCCAAGCAAACACGCCCGGTAAAGGGGTTAAATTGATATAATTTGCCAGCTCCATACCATATAACTGATAACTCTGATCACTTTCAAAGTTACGATAAAGCCCAGCCTCAAGCTGAAACAACCAACCATCGCTGGCATTTAAGCGATAGTCACGTGAATCATAAAGGCTAGATAACACAACGCCGGCACTGGTGCTACTTGGTAATGAAACCCTAGCGAGCGAGCGCCCATTGTCAGCGATGTGTTGTAAGTTATCAGCTCTCGCATGCGTCAGATCCGCGCCAACACCTAAAAAGTAATGGTTACTAAACGCCGTCATCCATACAGGCTGAAACGAATACAACTGCTCATCAAACTCATGCTTATTTTGATCGGCATCGCCCGCCGCGATCCCCTTGCCATAATAGACCGACGCTTCATTATGCAGCTCTAAATCCAACAACAAACGTTGCTTGCCTTGATTAAAGTAGGTCATATTTTCAATCGAAAGCCCATAAGAGCGATTCATTGATACAAACGAATTCACCACCAAAGAAGAAGGTTGCTCACTCTTATCAGCATATTCTGTGTGATAGAGCCCAACCATCAATAGACCAACCCCAAACTTCTTTTCCGGGGTGTAATAGGCGGTAGGCAGGTAGCTCATATCGATCGACTTACTGGTATCGAATTCACCATCAGCGCCCACCCTATCGAGCAGATCATCGATCCAAGTACGCTCTAGATACTCAGGGGTGGCAAACAGTGGCTCAACAGGCTGAGCGAAAGTAGGTAGCGTCAAAAAACTGGAACTGGAGGCTAAAAAAAATAGCGCCCGATTAAAAAGAGAAACTCGGTACTTCATTTGCTTCCTTGAAATAAAGATAATATCGCGAGTCACAAGTCGCCGCATAAACGCACACGACTCTAACAGATACTAGGGTTGATAACACAAGATTACTGATTAACGTCTATTAACTGATCATGCTAGATAGATAGGCATTTGGTTATTTATTATATCGCAATTGCTGTATGATCGCGCGCTTACTGCCTATATTGATAAATAACTCGGATAAATCTATGCCTTCCTTCACTAAAGGATTGGCGCTTTCTGCACTTTTTCTTTCTACCCTAGCTCAGGCTAAACCTTGGATTGAACCTACCGATTTGCATCTTCGCGCTGATTTACAACTTTTAGCTAACGCTGGAATTATTACTGTGCCGATCACCACCTACCCATTAATGTGGAAAGAGGTAATGACCAGCATCAACCAGCACAGTGAACAAGCACAATCCGGCATGGAAGCCAACGCTATACAACGTGTACAACGCGCGTTTAAAGCATCACAGAGTCAACAGGTAAAACTCGCTGCCGGTCTTGCCTCAGAAGCGGCTCGCTTTCAACACTTTGGTACGCCAATGCGGGAAAGCAATGAAGTCACCGCAGCTTATAGCAACAGCGGTAACCAGTGGTCAGTAAACCTTGAAGCAACCTATTCACATGACGCGCAAGATGGTGAAGATAGCCGCCTTGATGGGAGTTACCTTGCTCTCATGTTAGGCAGCTGGGTGATTAGCGCAGGCTATCAGCAGCAGTGGTATGGCCCTGGTTGGGATAGCGCTTTAACCATGAGCACCAACGCTCGACCGTTACCTTCTCTCAACTTAACTCGTAACAGCGCTGAGCCCTTTAGTGCCCCTGTATTGAAGTGGTTCGGACCATGGACACTCACCACAGGCTTTGGCTGGATGAATGACGAACGCTTTATGGATGACACTTTATTATGGACGTTCCGAGGCACAATCAAGCCACACCCGAATTTTGAGTTTGGAGTGTCACGCGCGGCTCAACTATGTGGCTCGCACTCGCAAAGCGGGGTTGAAAAAAGCTGTGATTTAGATACGTTTTGGCGAGTATTAATCGGTGATACTAATGTCCAAGGTGAAGAGAATCCAGCCAATCAACTGGCTTCGGTGGATATGCGCTGGGGGGATACCTATCGCGGCGTACCATACAGTATTTACTGGGAATCGATGGGCGAAGATGCGGTGCGTTTAGATCGCTTTCCTCCTTTTCAAGCAAAAAGCTACCTTTATGGCGCAGATGCCTCTTATAACCTAGCAAGCCAAACCATCACCACCTTCTTTGAGTACTCCGAAACCGCTCCCCATTGCTTAGGCATTAATGGCAACTGTGCCTATGAGCATAATACCTATCGTAGTGGTTATCGCTACCACGATCGAGTGCTGGCTTCAACTTATGATAATGATGCCCAAACTTTTACATTAGGGTTTGTTGGCTTTAATAATAGATCAGCACATAACTGGAAAGCCAACCTTCGTTACCTACAGCTCAATAAAAATGGTACCAATAAAAATGTAGAGCATGGTGGGGGGAATAAGGTCTCACCGGATGGCGAAGATACCTGGAATATGGACATCAACTATATTTTCCCAATAGCGCGAGGAGAAGTTGAAGTAGGGGCGGAGTATAGCTACATTCAATATCGCGATAAGCGAGGTAACGATAGCTACTTCGCAACTTGGATGCATTGGAATTATCAATTTTAGAACTACTTAGAAACTAGACGTACTCAATAGCAATAAAGCAACAGTGGGTATTCAGCTTGAATACCCTTTTTCTTATACACTCTAGTGACTAGCAATGCTATCTACTGATTTTAATTGTATCTTCTTTTCTAACCACAGGTTAGCTGCGCAATAGAGTATAAAAAGCTGAAAAAACAGTAGTAATATTGTAGATTCAGCACTTCCACTTAACTGCAGAAACAAACCAATAACAGCAGTACTCAAAGAAAAGGTACCAATAACAATCAAAGACTTTCTTGCGGAAAGACCAAAATTCATTAAGACATGATGAATATGTCTGCGATCGGCCTTGAGTGGCGACTGTTTATTATACAGCCTCTTTACAATAACCAGCGTCATATCCATTAAAGGAACGGCCATTAACCACAATGCAGTGACAGGGTGCATCACCTCCAATAAAGTTGATTTATTAATAGGTTGAGTCGCAAACATCAGTAGCCAGATAACGGTGAAACCCACAAGAAAACTGCCCGCATCCCCCATAAAAACTTTATATCGAGAGCCTGATTTCAAATCGAGGTTGAGTAATATATAGGGACACATCGCTGCAATAAAAATAAGACAAAACAACATAAAGTCATAATTACCCGATAAGCCAAATAGTATACCTAAGCTACCTATCGTTCCCATCGCGAGCACCCCTAATAACCCATCAATACCATCAAGCATATTAAAAGCCGTAATACAGCCAATAATAGCAAGAGTTGTGAAAAGTAATGCACCATCATCAAGGTCTATATTTCCTTGTCCAAATAGATCACCTAAATGAAAAAAATGGATATTCTCCTGCTTGACTAACCAAAATGAGATAAGGATGAGAACACCTAAACGATAAGTAGCTCTGATGTCGAGCTTATCATCTAGCATGCCGATAAAAACCAAAGCACTACTAAACAGAAGGTATTTATATTGGTGCACCATAAGATGAGGTAATAACATGATGACAGAGCCAACACCAAGCAATATGCTGATACCGCCGACAAGAGGAACATTACCATTATGACACTTACGATCCGAAGGGATATCGACTAAGCCGGCCGAAATTGCAACCCTCCTCAGTAGCGTTAAAGAGAGCGCTGATACAAATGTTGCTAAAAACATATAAAGATAAATGTGCATTGAAAGCCGGATTTTATTTTATTTATGGTAAGAGTATTAACGAATTCCCTGTATGTTGCAAAAAAAGAGCAGCCGAAGCTACTCCATTTATCAAACATAATAGTAAAAAGACTAAAAGAGGCCTTAAACCTCTTCACAGCCCATCTAGGGGATTTTTTACGAATATATGCGTTAAGTTCCTTTTCTGCCGTCAAGTATACACGAATACCCTCTATTAGCATTGTGTTAAACGGAACGACTAAAGTTCCTTATAAATGGTTAAGGCTTCTTCAAGATCATCATAAAAAGTCAAAGTCCCTTTATGTAAAATCACCGCACTATCACAAAATTCACGTAATTCTTTCATATCATGACTAACCATTATAACGCTAGCTGATTTACTTTTATCAAGTAATGCTTGTTTCGCTTTTTTACGAAACTTTTGGTCGCCAACAGAGGTTGCTTCATCTATTAAATAGATTTCAAAATCAATCGCGATACAACAACCAAATGCTAAACGTGAGCGCATACCACTCGAGTAAGTTTTTACAGGAAGGTCATACTTAACACCTAACTCAGCAAAATTTTTCACCTTCTCTTCATATTCATCAAGGTCAGCAATGCCGTTGACTCGACCAATAAAGCGCGTATTCTCACGCCCCGTCATCTGAGGGTGAATCCCCGTAGCTAAAGCAACCGGCCAAGATATATCTCTGTCAGTAATAACTTTCCCTTTATTAGGATACTCACTACCAGCAAGGATACGGAATAGAGTCGACTTACCCGCACCGTTTGAGCCTAATATTGCTATATTATGCCCTTCCGGTAGAGTGAAATTTATATTTTTAAAAATATATTGATTACCCAGTTTTGAAGGATAGTATTTCGTTAAATTTTCAAGTCGTATCACTATCTAATCCTATCTCTAAGTCGCCTTATTTGAAGTAAAATAAATAAATATAAACTAAAATTTACAGATATGTTACCTTCCCTCTGTTGATGAATGCGCTGAATGGTCTGCTCCACAGTACAAGCCATGTTAGTAAACGTATCAATATACGTTGGGTAATAAATCAGGGAACCATAAACTAACTCTTCTAAACTTAGAGTACGAGTTCTCCTGCTACAAAATTCTCGATCAATGGTTAGTCCCCACCCTGCATAAAATGGCATACCATACGTATATACTTGCTTACTTCTTAGTAAAGCTTCAAAGCCTGTCAATGACGTCATCGTATGAACTTCATCAACAACCTCAAGTAAATAATCCATATCAATATTATTAACAACCATATCAGCAAAAGCGTGGCTAATAGTTACGCTTTTATCTCTCTCTCCAGCAATAACATCCGGGTGAGGCTTATAAATAATAAAAGCATCTGGATTTTCATTGCGAACAAGCTCTAGCAACTCATCGTTAGTTTTTATTTTTTCTGAGCCGTACCGGATAGAAGCATCACTTTCAACTTGACCTGGTACTAAAAGTATTCGTTGAACACAAGGTAATATAAGTGAACCCTGAGTTCCTACGTTATATTTAGTTACTTTTGATTCTCTAAGTAATTTGATTAACCTAGAGGCTCTAACATTCTCCCACTCCGTTAACTGTATACGATTATAAAAAGACTCAAGATCACTAACTTGTGTTGAGTCAAAATAAATACCAGACTTATCGAGAACTAAAGAAGCTGGTTTAGATAGTTGAACTCCTAATCCACAAGAACGGATAAAACCATCTTCAATCCGCCACTCAATCGCATCAGTCGCTTGTTTTTTGCCCCATAAAATAGAAACATCTGAATGCTTTGAATCCATCAATTGCCATAAATTAAGGTAAGGACGTATAAGAAAATTTCGCACAAAAGAAAGATGGGAGTGATTCACATAAAGAGATTGTAAGGAAACTTTATTCAGTATGTCAGAAAAGAGGTTAATTATATCTTCCAACTCGCATTGGATGCCTAAAACAGGATCGACATAACGCGAATATTGAATATACGCAGCATAAAAAACCTGCTCCAGAGTTCGAGAAAGACCTCGACGAGAGCATGACTGTTTATCATTTGTTAACCCCCAGCCTGCATAAAACGGCAGCCCATAGCAATGAACTGAAACGCTACCTAACAACGCTTCAAATCCCATCAGGCTAGAAACGGTATACAGGTCACTAACCGATTCAAGAAAATCCCATGGGTTGACACTTTCTGAGCAAACACGGATACGGCTATTTTCTACCGGTACAGGGTAAAGAAAGCCTTTTTTCTTCCCTGCTAGTACATCAGGATGAACTTTTAGCCACACATCATCATTTGGATGTAAATTCAGCGCATCTTCCAACATTCGAACGAAAGTAGAGGCGTCGGCTTGAGCCCCCTCAACAGACGCATCACCTTGAGTTTGGTCAATGACAACTATTTTAGGCTTACTCTCAAGAGCGCTTAAAGTATTACTGTTATATTTAGATAAACGATACTGCTTAATCGCTCCAATACAAGAAGAGGCACGCGCTAATTCTGCCGAAGTTAACGCATTAGAGTCTACTATTAATGACTCTAAACGCGAAGGTTGGCGGGAGTCATAGTAAATGCCTTCATTATCCATAATGAGGCTGGCAGGAGGAGCACCATTAACACCAAGCCCTACAGAACGTAAAAAACCATCTTCCAAAGCAATATAAGGTAAACCATGATGACGAGCATAATCTCTCGCTTTCTTAGCTGTTGATTTAAACCCCCAACCTACAACGGCTTGTGCTGTATTACGGTGATTTATATCATTACCTATATCTAACTCAGGGTAAAAAACACCTAAGTTACTAATTTTTAACATTCCCTTTGAAAAGCAAGCAGCAATCGTTTTATTCATAATAATTATATTTTTGAAAATATCTCAATAACTTTATCTAAGTCTTCTTGAGTATCCACTCCAGCTTTAGGTA
>NZ_MCUV01000031.1:0-460 GCF_002873395.1 Vibrio sp. 10N.286.49.B3
ATGACATTGAGACCACTTGATTGATGTGTTGGGAAAACCTCAATTAAGCTTACTTTTAAATGAGTAAGATAGTACAACCCTGGAGGGGTTCCCGAGTGGCCAAAGGGAGCAGACTGTAAATCTGCCGGCTCCGCCTTCGATGGTTCGAATCCGTCCCCCTCCACCATATTTTACTTAGTGTCGTATGACATTGAGACCACTTGATTGATGTGTTGGGAAAACCTCAATTAAGCTTACTTTTAAATGAGTAAGATAGTACACCCCTGGAGGGGTTCCCGAGTGGCCAAAGGGAGCAGACTGTAAATCTGCCGGCTCCGCCTTCGATGGTTCGAATCCGTCCCCCTCCACCATATTTACTTAATGTCGCATGACATTGGGACCACTTGATTGATGCGTTGGGAAAACCTCAATTAAGCTTACTTTTAAATGAGTAAGATAATACACCCCTGGAGGGGTTCCC